>JAHDLB010000025.1 GCA_018432315.1 Anaerolineae bacterium | reverse complement strand
TTCGGCGGCCTCTTCAGCCGGCTCCTCGGCCATGGCGACCTCAGCCGGTTCCTCGGTCTCCTCAGCTACCGGCTCTTCGGTTGGTTCCTCGGCGGCAGCTTCCTCGGTCGGCTCGGCCATGGCGACCTCAGCCGGTTCTTCGGTCTCCTCGGCTACGGCCTCTTCAGTTGGCTCGGCAGCAGCTTCCTCGGTCGGCTCGGCCTCTTCAGCCGGCTCTTCGGTTTCCTCGGCTACGGCCTCTTCAGTCGGCTCGGCAGCAGCCTCTTCGGTTGGCTCCGGAGTTGGCTCAGGCGTGGGCTCTTCGGTTGGTTCCTCGGTTGCGGCGACGGTCGGAGGTGGCGTGGGTTCTTCGTCGTCGTCGTCATCGCCACAGGCAGATAGAGCTAACACGGCGATCAGGGCTAGTACCAGGAGTAGCCCGATCAGACGTCTCTTCTTAAACATGGATTCTATTCTCCTCACTATGGTTCTTTGAAGCGGACGCAACAGGTTCTTTATTGGATCGGTGACAGGCCAGATACGCTGGTATGGTTTATATAATACACCGGACTGCCGATTTCTTGTAAAATTCATTCTATGTGCAATCTGTATAATGTTTTGCGCGCACCCGGCAAAACCGCCGTTGAAATGCGCCGGCTTTGTGATATACTAGCGGCGTCAGGGCGTGTAGCTCAATGGTAGAGCAGTGGCCTTTTAAGCCATTGGTTGGGGGTTCGAGTCCCTCCACGCTCAATCGGGTGACAATCACGGGGGGCGATCCACGACTGCGGGCGGGTCGCTCTTTTTGTTTGGAGAGTCTGGTATGCAGCGACGCGCCATCACGCTGAGCACGATCATCCTGGCGGCGGTAGTGGGCTGGCTGGCGGCGGCGCCCGCCGGTCACGGCCAGGACCCGTTCCCGGAGGTGTTCGCCGAGGCGATAGGGCAGGCCAACTTGCGCCAGGGCCCCGGCATCGAGTACCCGCTGGTGGGCGAGATCAGCGCCGGGACGCGCTACCGCGTGCTGGCCCGGCACAGCCAGGTGCCCTGGCTGCAGCTCGATGTCCCCGCCATCGCGGGTGCGGTGTGGGTCTACGCGGACCTGGTTACCATCATCGGCGACCTGGCCCAGGTGCCCACGTCCAACGAGCTCCCCCCGGTGGAAACGCCCCACGCCATGGTCACGCCTGTTCAGGACGTCTCGCCCGGCCCCACCGCGACCGCGCCGCCGCCCACCGCCACGCCGACCGCTGCCGGGCCGGTGGCGACCACTCTCGGTGATGCGAACGTGCGCTTCGGCCCCGGCACCGAGTACCCGGCTATCGTCGAGGTGCCCGCCGGGACGCGCTTCCGGGTGGTGGAGCTGCACACGCTGGTGCCCTGGGTGCGCGTGGCCCTGGCAGATGCTGCGGATGCCGTGGTCGAAACCGGCTGGATCTTCCGCGAGATCGTGGAGATCGAGGGGGACACCAGCCAGGTGCCGATGACCAATGCGATCCAGTTCGGCTACCCCACCCTCACGCCCACGCCGCAGACCGTCATCGTCAACGGCGCGCCGTGGCGTGACGCGGCGGCGGCTCCGGGCGAGCTGGCCGAAACGCTCGGCAAGGCCATGCACGAGTACCTGCTGCAGGAGGGGTACGCGCCCTATACCGACCAGTTCGGATCGGTGTTCGTGCTCGACCTGACGACCGGCGACACGTTCACGCTCAATGATGGCGTGGCGTTCAGTGGCATGAGCCTGACCAAAATCCCGATCCTGGTCACTTACTTCCAGCGCCACGACGGGCCGCTGACCGCGGACGAGGCGTTCCTGGTGGCGGATACCATGATGTGCAGTGAGAATATCACCACCAACCAGCTCCTCGACCGCATCGGAGACGGCGACCCGTATCGCGGCGCGCAGCGCGTGACGGCCCTCATGCAGAGCCTGGACCTGCGCGGCACGTTCATCCTGCGGCCTTACGTGATCCGCGAGGGCGAGCCTACGATCGACGTGGGCACGATCACCACCGGCGCGGACCAGAGCAGCGCCCGCCCCGATCGTTACAACCAGATGCTCCCGCGGGACCTGGGCTGGCTGCTGGCGGGGATTTACCAGTGCGCCGCCAACGAAACCGGCCTGCTGATGGAGCGCTATCCCAACGATTTCGACGCGCACGAGTGCCGCCAGATGCTCTACGCGATGGACGCCAACGTGATCAACGTCTTCACCGAGGCCGGCGTGCCGCCGGGGACGCCCGTGCTGCACAAACACGGCTGGATCGAGGACTCGCACGGCGACGCCGCGATCGTGCTCGGCCCGGATACGGCCTACGTGTTCGTCGCCGCGCTGTACGGCGAAGACTGGCTCGAGTTCGAGTTCTCCTCGCCGGTGATGGCCGAGCTGTCGCGGATGGCGTGGAACGCGCTCAACCCGTCCGCGCCGGTCGACGCGACCGACATCGGTGTCGTGCCGGACCTGTGCGATCCGCGCAGCGACCCGGTGATGACGGCGCTGCTGTCGGACAGCCTGCCCATGATCGGGCGCTGAGCGCGCTTGCCGGGGGGGACATGCAGATCCTGCTGGTCGAGCCTTACGACACCGGATCGCACGGCGTATGGATGCGCGGCTACCAGGCGCACAGCGTCCACGACGTCCGCATCCTGAGCCTGGAGGGCCAGTTCTGGCAGTGGCGCATGCAGGGCGGCGCGGTGGCGCTGGCGGAGCGGTTCCGCGCGCTGGACCGCCTGCCGGACCTGATCGTCGCGTCGGACATGCTCGACCTGACGACGTTCCTGGCGCTCACCCGCCCGCTGACGGCGCGCATCCCCGCCGCGATCTACTTCCACGAGAACCAGCTCACCTACCCGACCGGCCCGCGCCAGAAGCTGCAGGAGCATTACGCGTTCATCAACTACGCGAGCGCGCTGGCAGCGGACGCCGTGTTTTTCAACAGCGCCTTTCACCGCGACGTTTTTTTCGAGGAACTGCCGCGCCTGCTCAAGCACTATCCCGATCACACCGGCCTGCACACCGTCGCGCCGCTGCGGGCGCGCAGCCACGTGCTGCCGGTGGGGCTCGACTTGCAGCGCTACGACGCACACCGCCCCACGGCCCCGCGCGACCCGGCCCACCCGCCGCTGATCGTCTGGAATCACCGCTGGGAATACGACAAGAACCCGGCGGCGTTTTTCGGCGCGCTCTACCGGCTGGCGGAGCAGGACATCCCGTTCGAGGTGGCGCTGGTGGGCGAGAACGTGCGCCAGGACCCGGTCGAGTTCGAGGAAGCGCGGCGGCGGCTGGACGCGCGCGTGATCCGGTTCGGTTACGTCGAGTCGTTCGCGGCGTATGCGCGCCTGCTGTGGGAAGCGGATATCATTGTCAGCACGGCCAACCAGGACTTTTTCGGGATCAGCGTGGTGGAAGCGATCTACTGCGGCTGCTGGCCGGTGCTGCCCGGTCGCCTGAACTATCCGGCGCTGGTGCCCCCGGCGCTGCATCCCCGGACGATCTACAAGGGGCAGGCAGGGCTGACGGACTGCCTGCGCGCCCATCTGACCGATCCCCAACCCGCGCCGCCCGCGCTGCGCGAGCACGTCGCCGGCTTCGACTGGCGGGCGCTCGCCCCGCAGTATGACGCGGCCTTCGAGACAGTCGTCGCGGGCGGTTAGGGCACCCACGCCGGCAGGAAGGCGTTGTCCGCGACCTGCTCCAGCGCGCCCGTCTCCACGTCCACCGTCCAGATTTCGGGCCGCGCGCCCGCCCCGCCCAGCGAAAACCGCTGGAAGACGATCCGCCGCCCGGATGCGTCCCAGCGTATGGCGCTGTGGTTGTACGCCGGGTCGACGACCAGCGGCTCGGCCTCGCCCGTGTCCGGATCGAGCAGGTAGATCTGCTTGCCGTTGGTGTAGCGCCCGTCCAGGTAGCGCCGCGCGACGGCCAGCCGCGTTCCGTCCGGCGACCAAACCGCGCCGCTGTCCTCGACCGGCGTGTCGTCGCCGCCGCTGATCGACCGGCGCGAGAGCGTATCCAGGTCCGCCATTTCGAGGTGCGTGTAGAACTGCTGGCCGATCAGGCCGCGGGCCAGCACCGGGTAGACCAACCGGTTCCCGTCCGGCGAGAACTGGCCGACCACGCCCTGCGCGGTTTCGATCACGGCGTCGGTGTTGGCCTCGTAATCGTGGATGCGAATGCCGGACACGGTCGCATCGAAGACGGCGATGCGGCGGCCATCCGGCGACCAGGTCGGCTCGGTGCCGAGAATCTGCGAGTCGGCGAACAACAGGCGCGTGTCGAGCGTCGCCACGTCCACGATCCACACGCGGCTGGGGCTGAGGCCCATATCCAGGCCGGTGTTGAACTCCTCGCGCTGGTAGGCGATCTGCGTGCCGTCCGGCTTCCAGGCCGGGGCGTGACACAGCGCGTCGATGCACTGCGTAAGCTGGCGGTCGGTGTTGTTCAGCAGGTCGCGCAGCCAGAGATCGGCGGTGCCGTCCGGGTTGTAGCGCGAATAGGCGATCTGGTTCCCGTTGGGGCTGACGGCGAAATCCTCGACGCCGTGCTCGGCGGTGGTGAGCTGGAACGTGTCGCCCGTTGGCAGATCGGTCATGAGCACGTTGCGCTGGTAGGCGTCGGACGGGGCGAGAAAGGCCGCGCGGGGGAGCTGCACGTCGAAGGTCCACGTCAGATCGTCCTTGAGCGCGGCGTCGCGCCGGGCGGCCCGGGCGCCTGCCTCGATGGTGACGGTATAGCTCTGCCCGGCGGCGAACGGCTGGCGCGGCGTGAAGATCAGCGTGTGTTGCCCGGTCCACGAAAAATCGCCCGCGATGTCCGGCGCGATGCGAAACCGCGCCTCGACCGAGTCCGCCGCCATGTCGTCCGAGAAGCGGACGCGCACCGGCTGCGACCCGTTCACGGAGCCGGTTGGCCCGTAGCCGTTCTCGGCCACGTACACGCCGATCTGGTCGCCCGCCAGCACAACGCCCGCGATGGCGAGGATCAACGCGGCGACGACCGCGACCACGATCAGGTCGAAGCGGTCCAGGTCCAGCGCGCGGAGCCAGCCCCGCAGACGGGATGAAATCTCAGGCATGGGGCCAGCCTCGCCGCTCACGGGTACAGGTACGGGTGGGCGGGGCGCTCGACGGGCCGGACGCCGTCCGCGCCCGCGTAGGCCACCAGGACCGGGACCGGCTCGCCGTCGATGGGCCGCAGCGCGAACGTGCCCCGCACGCGGACCCATTCATCGGCTTTCAAGTCCGCCGCGCCCGGCCATTCCACCGTCAGGCCGATGGCCTGCGCGTCGGCCACGCAGCAGCTCATCACGAAGCGCGCCACCAGGAAATGGGTCGAGTCGTCGAGCGCCGGATCGCGGTAGACGAAGCCGGTCACGTCGGCTGCCTGCCCGTCGAACGCGGCGCGATCGGCCTCCAGGCTAAACGCCCGCAGCCATTCCAGCACGTTGCGATCCAGCGGATCGGTCCCGACGCGCTGGCTGGGCGCGGCGCTGATGTTCCCCAGATCGCTGGCGATGGCGCCCTCGATGGCGCGGCTGTCCAGCGGCGCGGACGGGACCAGCACGCCGAAGGCGACCGGCAGCGCCACGATCCCCAGGCCGATCCAGGCGCGCGCGCCGCCCCGGTGTTCGTGATCGTGATGGGCGTGATCGTGGTCGTGATCGTGCGCGCCCTGCCGCCCACGCAGCAGCGCGAAGGCGCGCATGGCGGCCAGGATCAGCAGCAGGCCCGCCGCGATCCACGACAGCCAGATGAACTTGGCCGCGATATAGTTGGTGATGTTGCCGCTGACCAGGTTGGCGGTGAAGTACAGCCCGGTCCCCGCCAGGATGATCACCTGGGCCCAGCTCTGCCGGTTCGACATGGCGGCCTCCGTCAAAACCTCACGTTCAAGTTGACCCAGATCGCGATCAGGGTCGTCATCAGGAAGGGCAGCAGGATCAGGTAGAGCACCACGCGGCGCCGGAACACGCCCAGGAACATCAGCGTGCTCTTGACGTCCACCATCGGGCCGAAGGTCAGGAAGCCGAGGATCGAGCCGAGGGTGAACGTGTTGGCGAAGTCGAGCGCGACGAAGGCGTCCGCCGTGCTGCAGATCGACAGGATGAAGGCCAGCGCCTGCATGACGAACACCGAGTTGACCGGGTTGGTCGCCAGCGCTTCGAGCTGCCCCTGCGTGATTACGACGCGCAGCCCCGCCGCCAGCATCGAGCCGAGGATCAGGTAGCGACCCATCTCGAAGAATTCCTCGGCGGCCAGCGACAGCGCATGGCGCAGGCCGGGGATCAGCGCCATCCGGCCCGACCGCGCTTCGGCGTTGTGGGCTGGCGCGAGGGCAGGGGCCGCGCTCGCCGGGGCCAGCACCAGCCCGCCCGGCAGCGCGCTCAACGCCGGCTCCGGCCCGGCGGCGACGGCCAGGGCAGCGGGCGCGGGCGGTGCCGCCGGACGATTCCGGGCGGGGGCGCGCCCCGGATCGCGCAGCAGGCGATCCGCGCGGGTTTGCAGGCCGAACAGCAGCCCGATCAGCACGGCGACGACCAGCGCCACGGCCACGCGCAGGTACACGATTTCGACCGCCCGCGCGTGAAACGCGGCATACGTGCTGGCAATCACGATCGGGTTGACGACCGGCGACGCCAGCAGGAACGCGATCCCGACCGGCAGCGGCAGCCCCTTGCGATACAGCCGCCGCGTGACCGGCACCACGCCGCACTCGCAGACCGGGAAGGCGAAGCCCATCATGCCCCCGGCGAGAGTCGCCAGCACCGGGTGGCGCGGCAGCACGCGCATCAGGTCGTCGTGGCTGATGAACGCTTCGATCAGCCCGGATGTGACCGTGCCCAGCAGCAAAAACGGCGCGGCCTCGATGAATATCCCCAGGAACCGCGTGCTGAAGACGGTGAGCGTGTCGGCGAATTCCAAACCGTGTCCCTCGATGGTGTGCGATCGCGGCGATTATAGCGGGTCCCGCGTGGGGAGTCAGATAAGGATTTGATTAATGCGAAAAACGCGGGCGACCGTTCGAGATCGCCCGCGTGAGGATCGCCTGAGTGCCGGCGTGATCAATGCGCCGCGGCTCTTTCCTCCGGGGACTCCTTCGGGTTCGGCAGCAGCAGCGAGCTGAGCGCGCCCAGCCCCACGAAGATCGCGGCGGCCAACGCGGCGGTGGACATGCCCTCGGACCGCGCGGCTTCCACGATCGCGCCCAACTCCCGGCCCTCGGCGCGCAGCGCGTCGGCGGATGGCATGCCGGGCGGCGCGCCCGCTGCCGGATTGCCCTCGCCCGCCTGGGGCGGCGTGTCGCCCGCGCCGGGGTGGGCGGGCATCTCGCTGCCAGCCGCGCCCGCGGGCATCCCGCCCATGCCCGGCGGCATACTTTCGACCATCATCGCCTCGAAGTCGAAATTGACCGGCTGCTTCGCCATTTCCAGGAAGACGTTCTGCATGGCGAGTACCTGGGGCGACAGGTCGCTCGCCTGGAATTCGTCGTCGAGGTTGTGCTCGATTGACGTGGTGAGCACCGTCCCGATGATCGCGATGCCGAGCGCCGCGCCGACCTGTCGGATCGTGCTGTTGCCCCCGGACGCGATCCCCGACTTGTCCGGCGGGATGTCGTACAGGACGAGGTTGGTCAGTTGGGCGATTGCCAGCCCCAGCCCCAGCCCGTACACGCCGAGCATGAGCGCCACGCTCCGGACCCGTACGTCCGGCGTGATGATGATGCTCAGGATGAGCAGGGCGATCACCTCGACCACCATGCCGGTCGTGACGATCCATTTCGGGCCGAGCCGCTGCGAAAAGGCCCCGGCCAGCGGCGCGGCTACGAAGGCCAGCGCGGCCAGCGGCAGCAGCGCGACGCCGGTATCGAACGCGGTGAGGCCCTTGGTACCCTGCAAGAACAGGGTGATGGCGAACAGGATACCGATCTCGCCCAGGTTGACGATCAGGCCCGTGATCATGCCATAGCGGAAGCTGCGGAACCGCAGCAGGCCGAACTCGAACAGCGGCTCGCTGCCCCGGCGCTCCAGCCGCCGCTCGTACCAGGTGAAGATCGCGAGCAGAATCGCGCCCACCAGGATCGACACCGGCACGATCGAAATGCTCTGCGAGGGCCACTCCCAGCCGAAAACGGCGAATACGTCATCCGGCTTCCACCAGCCGTAGGTCTGCCCCTCGATGATGCCGAACACCACCGCGGCCAATCCCAGCCCGCCGACCACGGTGCCCAGGACGTCGAAGTAGTGCTTCGTGTGCTCGTCGCGCGATTCACGGATGGCCCACAGGCTGCCGAAAAATGCCAGGACCACGACCGGAATGTTGATGTAGAACGCCCAGCGCCACGAGCCGAACTCATCGACCAGCCAGGTCGCATTGTCGATCACCCAGCCGCCCAGCAGCGGCCCCAGCGCCGCAGCGACGCCCGCCGTCGCGCCCCAAATGCCGAACGCGATCCCGCGCTCTTTGCCCCGGAACGTCGTGGTCACGATCGAGAGCGTGCTGGGGCTGAGGATGCCCGCGCCGATGCCTTGCAGCGCCCGCATGGCGATCAGCATGGTGATCGACGATGACGCGCCGACCAGGGCCGACCCCAGGCCGAACAGCACCACGCCGATCAGGAACAGCAGGCGCCGCCCATACTGGTCGCCGATCTTGCCCCACAGGATGAGCGTGGCGGCGTACACCAGCGAGTAAATCGTGTTGACCCATTCCGCGTCGCGGAAGCTGGCGTCGAAGTTGCGCACGATGGACGGGATGGCGACGTTGACGATCGTGCCGTCCATGATGACCAGCATCAGGCTCAGGCTCAGGATCAGCAGGGCATACCAGCGCCGCCGGTGATACGCGGAGCCGTGCCGGGGCAGGTTTTCGGGGAAGGCGGTATCCGTTGGCATCGAAATGCTCTCTCCTGGTGATGGGCGTATCAGTCCGGCCCGGCGGGCCGGATGGCGCGCTCGAAAAGCAGTACCATCTGGTCGATCTGCGTCTCGTGGGACAGCCGGTGTTCCCCGAGGGCGGGCGTCTGGTAGCGATCCGGTGCCACCCGGCTGAGCGCCAGCATTGCCAGGATGATCGTGTGCGCGTCGAGATCGGGCGCGATGCTGCCATCCGCCTGCCCCTGGCGTATGATGCGCGCCAGCCCGGCGATGATCTGGTCGTGGCGGGCGACCAGGTGCGGATTGCTGCGGAAGACGGGCAGCGCTTCATCTTCGCCCAGGCTCACCAGGCCGCGCAGCGGCGTGATGTGCCCCTCGTAGATGGTGCGCATGATGTGCTTGAGCTGCTCGACCGGCGGCTGGTCCGCGATGGCGTCGAGCGTGGCAATGAAGGCGTCCTCGTGACGCGCCATCAGCTCGACCAGCATGGCGTCTTTGCTCTCGAAATGCTGGTACAGCGTGGCCTTGGAGATGCCGACTCGATCGGCCAGGTCGTCCATCGTCACGTTGGAGAAGCCGCGCTCGCCGGAGAGCTGCTCCAGCGCTTCGAGGATCGCGGCGTGACGGGCATCCCATTGTTTTTGTTGGTAGCGTCCGCGTGGCAAGCTGTCCGTCCTTCAACTAAAAAACTGTACGGTCTAGAATAAAACTGAAGAGTTTAATTGTCAACTTGAGGGTTTGCCCGGCGCGCTGCCGTTGCGGAGCGGGTGCGCTATACTTGTCCGGAGTGTGGACGCAATCGCTGACAATAAAGGATTGGACTTCATGACGGATTACCAGTTTCCCGCCGGTTTTGTATGGGGTTCGGCAACGGCCAGCTATCAGATCGAAGGGGCCGCGCGCGAAGATGGCCGCGGCGAATCGATCTGGGATCGCTTTTCTCACACGCCGGGCAAGGTGGCGAACGGCGATACGGGCGACGTGGCCGCCGACCACTACCACCGCTACCAGGAAGACGTCGCCCTGATGAAGTCGCTTGGCCTCCAGGCGTATCGCTTCTCGATCGCCTGGCCGCGCATCCTGCCGGACGGCGTGGGGCCGATCAACGAGGCCGGGCTGGCCTTTTACGACCGGCTGGTCGATGCGCTGCTTGAAGCGGACATCGCGCCTTACGTCACGCTCTACCATTGGGACCTGCCGCAGGCCCTGCAAGACCGCCAGGGCGGCTGGGTGTCGCGGGCCATCGTCGAGCAGTTCGTCCACTACGCAGACGTCGTCTCGCGCCGCCTGGGCGACCGCGTGCGCTATTGGACCACCTTCAACGAGCCGCGCATCTTCGTCACGCACGGCTACATGAACGGCCAGCACGCGCCCGGCCTGACGGACGAGGCCAGCGGCCCGCAGGCGGCGCATCACGTCCTGGTGGCGCACGGCATGGCCGTGCCCGTCCTGCGCCAGAACGCCGGGCCGGATGCCCAGGTGGGTATCGTGTACGCGCTCAACCCGGTCGAGGCGGCGAGCGACAACCCCGAAGTGATGGCCCGCCAGCGGGTGCTGGATGCCCAGGTGAACCGGTGGTTCGTCGAGCCGGTGCTGCTGGGCAGCTATCCCGACGAGCTGGCCGACGCGCCGGGCTTCTCGGCGCTGGTCGTCGAGCCGGGCGATATGGACCTGATCCGCACCCCGGTGGATTTCGTCGGCGCGAATTACTATTCGCGGATCATCGTCGGCAACCCCCAGGCGCAGAGCGCGCTGCCCGATCTCGAAGACAGCGAGGTCGAAGCGGCGGAATACACCGCGATGGGCTGGGAGATCTATCCCCAGGGCCTGTACAACACGCTCAAGCGGCTGCACGATCGCTACCACCCGCCGGCGATCTACGTCACCGAAAACGGCGCGGCCTTCGACGACGCGATCGCGCCCGATGGCCGGGTGCACGACGAGCGGCGCGTGGCCTACCTGCGCGATCATTTCCGCATGGCGTGGCAGGCGATCCAGGATGGCGTGCCGCTGCGCGGGTATTTCGTGTGGAGCCTGATGGACAACTTCGAGTGGGCGCACGGCTTCGACAAGCGCTTCGGCATCGTCTACGTGGACTACCCGACCGGCGAGCGGACCGTCAAGGACAGCGCCGATTTCTACCAGCAGGTCATCGCGCGCAACGGCTTGCCGGCTAGCCGTACAGAGAGATAGGCGATCCAGGTGGGGAGGTTACCGACGGGGGATTGGTGATCTCCCCACAATTGTACTATGCTGGAAGTATAGCGAAACAACGTGTGGCGAATGGCGGCGAACTGTCAGGATGGATTAGCACAAACGTTCTATTGTGTTATAATCTGGGTCACATCATCCCATCGCCCTGTACGGTAACGTTTTACAAACAGGTGACACTCATGGCTAAACTGCGCCCATGGCGTAAGGATGATAGCAACGACAAACCCCAGGGTTCCGGAAGCAGCCCTTACCGTTCTTTCCGCGATCGCGATGACGCGGAGAGCGATGACTGGCTGTCTTCGCTGGACCGTGGGGCGCGTTCGCCTGCCTCATCGGGGAGTCGCAGCACGGGCGGCGGCCCGTTTGGCCGCCCCGCGACGGGGCGCCCCCAGCCCCGCGCCGAGCAGGACAAAGGCGGCGGGCGTTTCTCCTTGCGCAAAGGTGGCGATAAAGACGACAAGCCCAAGAAGGAGGGCGGGGGCGGGCTGTTTCGCCGCAACAAGGACAAAGACAGCAAAGCACCCAACACCGGCCCGACTCGCCGCCCGTCAGGCGGCAGCCAGCGCCCCGCCGACAACGAGAAAAAAGGCGGGCTGGGACGTTTTCTGCCCAAACCCGGCGGCAAGAAAGACGAGCCTTCGTCGCGCAGCCCCTTCATTGGCGGGGGCCGGTCCGATGCGCCCGGCGACCGGTTGGGAAGCCCTGTCTCGCCCAACCGCGAGCGCCTGATGCGGAGCGGCAGCTCGCCCAGTGAATCGCCCGGCCTGCGGCGCTCGCCGTTCGGCAGCGCAAGCGACGATGACGACGACGATATCCGCCCGGGCGGATATGGCGATCGGGATCGCTCGCTTGGCGGCTCGCGCCCGTCTTCGTTTGGCGGCTCGCGGCCCGGCAGCCTGAGCGATCGAGACCGGCCCGGCACTGGCTCGCGACCCGGCAGCCTGAGCGATCGGGACCGGCCCGGCACCGGCTCGCGGCCCAGCGCCCTGGGTGACCGCGACCGTCCATTCGGCAGTACGCGCACCGGGGACGTGGGCGATCGCTCGCCGGTCGGCGCGCGACCGGGCGGCCTGGGCGATCGCGATCGGACGCCGGGCGCACCTGCGCGGCCTGGCCTGTCCGGCGGCCCGGATCGAACCGGCGCGCCGTCGCGCACGGGCTCGCGCCCTGGGGTGCCGGGGGCACCCGCGCGGCCTGGTCTGTCTGGCGCCGATGCCGGTGGCAAAAAAGGCAAGGACAAGAAGAAGGAAGGCGGCAAGTCGCCGCTCGGCTTCTTGAAGCGCGGCGGCAAGGATAAGGACAAAGGGAAGGACGCAGGCCGCAGGCAGTCGCGCAGCGCCGCCCGTCCCCAGGAGGCGTCCGCCCGAGGGCGCAAGCCCAGCGCGACCCCCCGCGCGCAGAGCCGCGCCCGTCCGCTGCCCGAAACCCAGAAGAAAAGCGCGCTGAGCGTCGAGCAGGGCCTCGATTTCGACCGCAAGATCGACATGATCGGCGTGGCGCTGGTGGCGTTCTCGCTGGTGACCTTCTTCGCCGTGATCCCGTCGATGTCGCTGGGCGTGCTGCCGCCGCCCGAAGGCGGCCTGACCGGCACCATCGACAACCTGCTGTCGCAGTTGTTCGGCTGGGGCAAGATCGTGCTGCCCATCGCGGGATTCGGCGTCGGCGTGTGGCTGATGGTGCAGAGCTTCGAGGCGACCGGCATCGAGCTGGACTATTTTCGCATCATCGGGATGCTCGCGCTGTTCGCGTGCGGCCTCACCTGGGTTCACATGATCGAGCTGGTGGACGATCCCGCGCCCACCGTCGAGGCATTCCGCCCGATCTCGTATGCGGCGGCGATCGACGAGGGGCACGGGGGCGGCTGGTTCGGGCATACCTTCTACGTCTTTCTGCTGAGCCAGCTCGGCGATTATGGGACGCTGTCCGTGCTGGTGGCGTGGCTGGTGGTCGGCCTGATGCTGACATTCGACGTGTCGGTGGTCGAGTTGGGGCGCTACCTGGTGACGGCGTTCACGCTGGTGGGTGTGAGTGTGGGCCGCGAGGAGCGCGCCGAGAAACGCGCCGCGCGTGAGGCGGCGAAGGCCGAGAAAATGGCCGCGACGCGTCCCGGCGAAACGCCCGCCGAAGGGGCCAGCGCCCCGCGCCAGATTCCGCTGGCGGCGGCAGCGAGTGCGGGGACGCCCGGCACGCCAGCCAGCGCCAGCACGGACGAGTCCGCGCCGCGCCGCGGCCCGCGCATCAACCGGCGAGCGGGCGCGGAGGACGGCGAATCCGGTGACGCCGCCGAGGCTGTGGCCGGGATGGCCGCTGCGGGATTGGCCGCCGCCGGGACGGAGAGCGGCGACAGCGGCACGGATGCCGAGTCGCGCCAGCCGGCGCGCCGCCGTCTGCCTCACCTGCGCCGGGGCAAATCCGCCGCTGAGGGCGAGCCTTCGCCGGACGCTGAAGGCGAGATGGACGGCGAGAAGAAGCGGTTTGGCTTCCTGCGCCGCCGGGGCAAAGATGCCGAAGGCGACCAGCCCGAGGCCGCCGGGGCCGAGGCGGTGCCTGCCGGTCGCGCCGGCGGACCGGGCCGGGATTCGGGCGAGGCCGAGCCTGCCCCGGCAGGCGAGTCCGGCGACGGCGATCTGCCGGGCATCCCGGTGCCGCCGGCCCGCGAGGGAGACGCGCCATCGCGCTCCGGCCCCGGACACGATCTCGCCCGGCGCGAGCGCGCTTTTGGTTTCCCCGACCGTCCGCGTGATGAGAGCGGCGAAACGCCTGCGTCTGCGGATTCTGCCGCTGCCGGCGACGTCAAGCCGGACGCTGCTGGGGAATCCGAGCCGGATGCGGGGCCGTCGCGCCGGGGACGTTTTCTGCCGGGGGCGCGTGCCCGTGCCGAACAGGCCGCCGCGCCGGAAGAGACGGACGCCACCCCTGACGCCGCCGGGTCGGACGCGCCGGAGACTCCCACCGCCGAGGCGGACGACTCCGGCGAGGAGGGCGCTCCTGCCCGCGAGCGGCCTGGGCCGTTTGGCTCGCCGCTGCGGCGCATGACCCCCGAGGCGCGGCGCGGCTTGGCCTCAACCACGGCGCGGGAAGACGAGCCCGACGATGAGCCTGACGACGAGGCCGGCGAGCCGCCGGAGGATCGGGATGAGCGCGCGCCAGCCGTGCCCTCGCGCGCGCCGGTGAGGCCGCTGGTGCGATCCGGGCTGGCCCCGCTGGACGCGATCAAGCCGCGCGACGCGAATGACGCAAATGACGCGGATGACGAAGATGCCCCAACCGGTGGGCGGCCCGCGTCACCGGTGGTGTCGCCGCTGCGGATGGGGCTGGCCGGGGCCGCCGCGGCTGCCGGAGCGATCGCGGCGGGCGCTGGCCGTGACCAGGACGATGAGCGCGAGGACGATCCCCGCGTGGAACGGGACGCCGCCGCGGACCTTCCCGATGAAGACGACGGCGAAGACGAGGAACCCGTCCGGCGGCCCTTGATTGGCGTGCCGCGTCCCGGCGCATTGGGCGAGCGGCGCGTGCCCCCGCCCGGCGTCAGGCCATCGCGCCCCGCGCCGGACCCCGCCGCAGACGCGACGACCCCGGCTGAAACTGCCGCCGCGCCCGACAGTGAAGACGAGGGCGAGGACGAGGAGATCGGCACGGTGCGCGCCGATCAGGCGGCGACGGTCCCGCAGGAGCGGCCCGGCGACGAAAAGACCCAGCCGGCGACTCCGCCCGTGGAACGGGAACGACCCGCCCCGCGCCCGGCTCAGACCGCGGAACAGCCCGCGCCCGACGAGGACACGGCTCCCGCGCCCGCCCGCCCGCGCCCCGGTCCGCGCGCGCAGCAAGCGCCCGCCCCGGCCCGCGAAGAGGCGAGCCGCGCGCCCGCGCCGCCGCGACAGACCACCTCGGCCAAGCAGGTCGAGTACGAGCTGCCGGACTTCCGGCGCATTCTGCGCAAGGGCGCCGAGCAGGAAGTCAACGACGAGATCCTGCTCGACAAGGCGCGCGTGATCGAGGACACGCTGACCAGCTTCGGCGCGCCGGGCAAGGTCGTCGAGGTCAACCCCGGCCCGGTGATCACCCAGTTCGGCGTCGAGCCGGATTACCTGGTCAACCGCTCCGGCAAGAAGACGCGCGTCAAGGTGGGGTCGATTGCCCGGCTGGACGCGGACCTGGCGCTGGCGCTGGCCGCGCGCTCGATCCGCATCGAGGCGCCGGTGCCCGGCAGGGGCTTCGTCGGCATCGAAGTGCCCAACGACGATGTGTCGCTCGTCAGCCTGTACGACATCATGGACTCACCGGAATTCAAGCGGATCGACTCCAAGCTGCGGATCGCGCTGGGGCTGGCCGTGGACGGTACGCCGGTCGCTGCCGACCTGACCGCCATGCCGCACCTGCTCATCGCCGGGACGACCGGCTCCGGTAAGTCGGTGTGCGTCAACGCGATCATCGCGTGCCTGCTGCTGAGCAACACCCCCGACGATCTCCAGTTCATCATGGTCGATCCCAAGCGCGTCGAGCTGACCGGCTACAACGGCATCCCGCACCTGGTGGCGCCGGTCGTGGTCGATCTGGAGCGCATCGTGGGCGTGCTGCAGTGGGTCCAGCGCGAGATGGACGAGCGCTATCGCAAATTCGCCGCCATCACCGCGCGTAACATCGTGGACTACAACAACAAGATCGGCCCCGGCGAGCGCAAGATGCCGTATTACGTCGTGGTTGTCGACGAGCTGGCCGACCTGATGATGCTGGCGCCGGACGAAACCGAGCGCCTGCTGGCGCGTC
Source organism: Anaerolineae bacterium (assembly GCA_018432315.1). Lineage (GTDB taxonomy): Bacteria > Chloroflexota > Anaerolineae > Aggregatilineales > Aggregatilineaceae > LM3-B42. The sequence goes on along the minus strand of JAHDLB010000025.1, from coordinate 316,590 downwards.
TCGCTCAGATGGCCCGCGCCACCGGCATCCACCTGATCATCAGCACGCAGCGGCCCAGCGTGGACATCATCACCGGCCTGATCAAGGCCAACTTCCCGGCGCGGATCGCCTTCGCGGTGGCCTCGTCGGTCGACTCGCGCGTGATTCTCGACCAGCCCGGCGCGGAAAAACTGCTGGGGCGCGGCGACATGCTCTACCAGTCGCCGGACGCCGCGGCGCCGCTTCGCATGCAGGGCGTGTTCGTGTCGGACGACGAGATCAACCGCATCACGCGCTACTGGAAGAGCCTGCCGGTCGACGATGCGAACGCGCCGGAAGCCCGCGACCTGTTCAAGTCCGCGCCGGCGGGGGCGGGATCGTCGCGCCGCAAATCCAGCCAGCCGGCCCAGCGCGCCCTGTGGGATGATGAGCAGGTGTCCGGCTCGTCGGGGGACAACGGCGGCTCGGACGGCGACGATATGTACGAGGAAGCGCTCGAGCTGGTGCAGCGGCTCGGCAAGGCGTCGATCTCGCTGCTGCAGCGGCGGCTGCGCATCGGCTACACGCGCGCGGCGCGGCTGATCGACATGATGGAAGCCGAGGGCATCGTCGGCCCGGCGGAGAGCGGCAGCAAACCGCGCGAGGTGCTCAAGCGCAAAGAGCCGGATTCCAGCCCCGGCGACTGATCGAACTCGCCCCAAAATGCCCACCGCCCGCGCTGCCGGGCGGTTTTTGTTGGCGATCGGTGGCAGCCCGCCCCATCCCCCGTTACAATAGCAATCAGACAGAACAAAGGAGCGAATCGGCGTGACGGTATCGAAAATTCTGGAAGGGCTGAACAAGCAGCAGCAGGCCGCCGTGTCGGCGGGCGAAGGGCCGGTACTCGTCCTGGCCGGGCCGGGCAGCGGCAAGACCCGCGTGCTGACCCACCGCATCGCCTACCTGGTCGAGGATATGGACGTCCGCGCGTGGCACATCATGGCGGTGACCTTCACTAACAAGGCGGCCCGCGAGATGGAAAAGCGCGTCGTGCACCTGCTGGGCGGCACCGGCAAGCTCGATGGCCTGTCGATCGGGACGTTTCACGCGATCTGCGCGCGCATCCTGCGCGTCGAGGCCGAGTTCACCACCCGCACGCGCGACTACCTGATCTTCGACACCAGCGACCAGCAAGCCGTCGTCAAGCAGGCGCTGGCCGAGCTGAACATCGATCCGAAACGCTACGATCCGCGCACCATGCTCAACTACATCTCCGGCGCCAAGAACGAGTTGATCGGGCCCGCCGACTATCCGGCCAGCGACTACCGCGCCGAGATCGTCCGCCGGGTGTATATCCGTTACGACGAGCTGCTGAAGGCCAGCAACGCGCGCGACTTCGACGATCTGCTGGTGCACACCGTCCAGCTTTTCCTGGAGCACCCGGACGTGCTGGCCCGCTACCAGCACCGCTACCATCACATCCTGGTCGACGAGTTCCAGGACACGAACATGGCGCAGTACAAGCTGGTGCGGCTGCTGGCCGGCGAGCGGCGCAACCTGTTCGCCGTCGGCGACCCGGACCAGAGCATCTACGCCTTTCGCGGCGCGGACTACCGCAACGTGCAGCGCTTCCGCAGCGATTATCCCGACACGCAGATGATCCTGCTGGAGCAGAACTACCGCTCGCACCAGGCGATCCTGGACGCGGCGACGGGCGTGATCAACCAGAATCCGGGCCGCGTGCAGAAGAACCTGTTCAGCGAGCGCAAGGAAGGCCCGCTGCTGCATATCAAGGAAGCCTACAGCGAGGACGACGAGGCGCAGTTCGTGATCGATACCATCGCGGAACTCGTCGCGCTCGACGAGTTCAACCCCGGCGATTTTGCGGTGATGTACCGCACCAACGCCCAGTCCCGCGCGCTGGAAGATGCCTTCCTGCGGGCCGGGCTGCCCTACCGGCTGGTGGGCGCCACGCGGTTCTATGCCCGGCGCGAGGTCAAGGACGCGCTCGCCTACCTGCGCCTGATCCACAACCCGGACGACAACGTCAGCCTGGCGCGGATCATCAACGTGCCGCCGCGAGGCATCGGCCAGAAGACGCTGGAGGACCTGGAAGGCTGGGCGCGCCACGTGGACCTGACGCCGCCGCAGGCGCTCCAACTGCTGGCCGACGTGGGCGAGGAAGCGCCGTTCAACGCGCGGGCGCGCAACGCGCTGCTCGGGTTCGCCGAACAGCTCAAAAGCTGGCAGGACGTGAAAGACGACCTCTCGCCCGCCGACCTGCTGACGGCGGTGCTGAAGGATACCGGCTACCTCGCCTACCTGGACGACGGCAGCGACGAGGGCCGCAGCCGGGCGGAGAACGTGCTGGAACTGATCACCGTGGCGCAGGGCTACGAAGGGCTGAGCCTGACGACGTTTCTTGAGGAGGTGTCGCTGGTGTCCGACGTGGACACGCTCGGCGACGAGAACCCGGCCCCCAGCCTGCTGACGCTGCACTCGGCCAAAGGGCTGGAGTTCCCGGTGGTGTTCATCGTCGGGCTGGAGGAGGGCATCATGCCGCACCAGCGCTCGCTGGACGATCCCAACCAGATGCAGGAGGAACGGCGGCTGATGTACGTGGCGCTGACCCGCGCCAAAGAGCGGCTGTACCTGATCTACGCGTTCCGCCGGTCGCTGTACGGCTCCAGCCAGGCGAATATGCCGTCGCGTTTCCTGTACGACATCCCCGAGGCGGTGCGCGAAGGCGCCCTGCTGCGCAAGCAGGGCCAGGCCGCCCGCGACACGGACCTCTACAGCCAGATGACCAGTTGGGACCGCGCCGCCACAGCGGGCCGCGCCCGCCGCCAGCGCGCCGAGCGTCCCGAGCGGGCGCCGCGCTTCAAAGCGGGGACGTGTGTCTGGCACAACAAATTCGGCGAAGGGGTGGTCGTCAGCACCAACATACGCGGCGACATGGAAGAAGTAGACGTGCTGTTTCCCGGCGGCGTCGGGCAAAAGACGATCGTCGCCGATTTCCTCGCGCCGATGGACTCCTAGGCGCGCTGCGTCGAGCGGACGGCTGCCGGGTCAGTGGGCAGCCGCTTCGCCCTCGATCCCCGCCATCATCAGGCCCAGGTGCTCGATGTCGGCGTCCTCGCGGTCGACGACGCCCACGATCTGCCCTTCGTAGATCACGGCGATGCGGTCGGCCAGCGCCAGGATCTCGTCGAGGTCCTCCGAAATGAGCAGGGTGGCGGTGCCCTTGGTGCGCTGGTCGAGCAGGCGCTGGTGGATGTACTCGGTGGCGCCAATGTCCACGCCGCGCGTCGGCTGGGCGGCGATCAGCACCTGCGGCGCGCGGCCCAGCTCGCGGGCCAGCACCAACTTCTGAATGTTCCCGCCGGACAGGCTCTTGATGGGCGTCTCCTGGTTGGGCGTGCGAATGTTGAAGTTCCTGATCAACTCGCCGCACTGCCGGGCAATCGCGCCCCGGTTGAGGAAGATATTCCGCGCGATCGGCGCGTCGCCGTGCGTTTGCAGGATCAGGTTCTCGGCCACGGTGAAATCTTTGATCACGCCATCGACCATGCGCTCTTCGGGGATGTACGACATGCCAAGCTTGTTGAGCACGGACGGCGCTTTGCCCGTCACGTCCTGGCCCTCGATGAAGATCTTGCCGCCGGTGATCGGGCGCAGGCCGAAGATCGCCTCGGCCAGCTCGCGCTGACCGTTCCCCGACACGCCTGCCAGCCCCAGGATTTCGCCGGAGCGCACCTCCAGGGTGACGCCGCGCAGCGCCTCGGTGCCGCGATCGCTCTGCGCGCGCAGGCCCTCGATCCGCAGGCGCGACTGCCCGATCTCCGCCTCGCGCACCTTGTACTGCATCAGGACTTCGCGGCCCACCATCATGCGCGCCAGGCTCTGTTTGGTGGCCTCGCGCGTCGGCACCGAGCCGACGTGCCTGCCGTCGCGCAGCACGGTGACGCGGTGGCTGATCGCGAGGACCTCGTGCAGCTTGTGCGAGATGAAGATCAGCGCGTGACCGTCCTCGACCATCTGGTTCAGCGTGGCGAAAAACTCATCGACTTCCTGGGGTGTCAGCACGGCGGTCGGCTCGTCCAAGATTAGCAGCGCCGCGCCGCGATACAGCGCCTTGAGGATCTCCACGCGCTGCCGCTCGCCAACGGCAAGCTGCCAGACCGGCATTTCCGGCTCGACATACAGGCCGTAGGTCTTGCTGAGCTGGACGATCCGCTCGGACACGACGTCCAGGTCCAACAGCGGCTTGCGGGACGACGGCAGGCCGAGCGCCACGTTTTCGGCCACCGTCAGCGAGGGGACCAGCATGAAGTGCTGGTGGATCATGCCGATGCCGAGCGCGATCGCGTCCGAGGGCGAATGGATCGACACCGGCTGGCCGTCGATCAGGATCTCGCCCTCGTTGGGCGAATACAGCCCGTAGAGGATCTTCATCAGCGTGCTCTTGCCCGCGCCGTTTTCGCCGAGCAGGGCGTGAACTTCGCCGGCCCGCACGTCGAAATCGATGTGGTCCGCGGCCAGCACGCCGGGAAACCGCTTGACGATGCCGCGCATCTCGATGTGATCGATGCGCGGTTGACCGGTGGGTAGGAGTTGGTTGGAAGAAGCTGTCATAGTCGGTTCCCCGGCTGTGTGCTAAGGATTAATTCCAGAAAAAAACGGGGGACGTCGCTCTATCCGAGCAACGCCCCCTGATTGGTCGAGCGTTATTCTTCGGCTTCGGTCTCGACGACCACCAGCGTGCCGTCTTCCTCAACCTCGAAGCTGATGTCGCCATCGACGATGGCCTGGATCAGCTCTTCACCAGCGGCCATGACGTCCTCGGGCAGCTCGAAGTCTTCGTTGAACTCGATCACCAGGCCCTCGTTTTCGAGCGTGATGGCGAACGCCTCGCCCTCAATCTCGCCCGAGAGCACGTCTTCGATGATCGGGTTTAGCACGACGGTCCAGTCGTAGACCTGGCTGGCGACCACGGTCTCGGGGGCCAGGGTCGTCTGGTTGGCCTGGGTGCCGAACCACAGCGCGCCGGCTTCCTTGGCCTTGTTGACCGCGCCGGGGACCATCTGGGCCGTGCCGGTCAGGATGTCGGCGTCCTCGGCCAGCATCGACTCAGCCGCAGCGGCGGCCAGGGCGAGGTCGCTGAAGGACTGGATGTAGTTCACGAGCACTTCGGCGTCTTCGTTTTCATAGATGACGCCGGCCTTGAAGCCATCGACGTAGAGCTTGGCATCGCCGGTCTCGATCGGGCCGATGATGCCAATGATGCCGGTCTCGCTGAGCATGGCCGCCATCACGCCCATCACGAACGCGCCTTCTTCGGAGCGCGCTTCATAGGCGTAGACGTTGGTGATGCCCTCTTCGGAGAACGTATCGACCGTGGTGCCGTGCGCGAACGCCGTATCGGGGAAGTCCGGGGCGATTTCGGCCAGCGACGAGCCGTACTGCGAGCCGTGCGCGATGATCAGGTCATAGCCTTCGTTCGCGTAGTCGCGCAGGGCGGTCGCGGCATCCTCGACCACGAACTGATTCTCGGAGAGATCGAACTGGAAGTTCTCCTCGCCGCGCTCTTCCTGGATGGCGGCCAGCGCATCGGCGATGCTCTGGCTGAAGGCGAGGTCGTTGACCGTGCTCGGCGTCACGACGGCAACGCGGAACGGATCATCCTGGGCTTTGGCTCCAGGTGACAAGACGGGAATAGCCAGGGCTGCGATCATGACCAGGGTGAGAAGTAATCCTGCTTTCTTCATACCGCTTTTTTCTCCTTAAACTTGTGAGAACGATACTTTCCTACAGCCCGCTGGTACGGGACTGTGTTACACCACTCTGCAAAGAATCTAACGATCTGCGCCGCGCTGGGCCACTCGCTGGCTTGGCGATCTTCACCAAAAGGGCCTACTCCCCCCGCTCGAACGGCTTGGTGAGCGCCGCCGGCTGGTCGATGCGCCGCGACGCGAAGATCAGGGCGATGATGGTCAGCACGTAGGGCGCCATCGAGGCGTACTCGTCGGGAATGTCCACGCCGATGGTCCGCACCTGGATCTGCAGCGCATTGACCAGGCTGAACAACAGCGCGCCCGCCATCACGCGGGTGGGCCGCCACGCGCCGAAATAGACCAGCGCCACGGCGATGAAGCCCTGCCCCGCCGTCATGTTTTGCTGGAAGACGTTCAACAGCGCGATCGAGAGCGAGGCGCCGGCCATTGCGGCCAGGACGCCGCCCAGCGTCACGGTGAAATAGCGGATGCGGGTGACGCTGATGCCCATCGCGTCCGCCGCCTCGGGGTTCTGGCCGACGGCGCGGATGTTGAGTCCCAGCGTGGTCTTGTTGAGCACGAACCACGACAGCGGCACGAGCGCAAACGCAACGTAGACCAGCAGGTTCTGGTTGAAGAGGATCTCGCCCAGGACCGGCAGATCGGCCAGGAGCGGGATCGCGATCTTCGGGAAGCCGTTGACGGTCACGACCGTGTCGAAGCTGACGTTGAACAGCAGTTCGCTCAGGCCCAGCCCGAACAGGTAAATGCCGATGCCGCTGATGCCTTGCTCCGCCTTGAGCGTGACGTTGATGAAGGCCGTCGCCAGCCCCATCAACAGGCCCACGACGATCGCGGTCAACACGCCCAGGATCAGGCTCTCGGTCCGGTGCACCGCGTAGAACGACGTGAACGCGCCCATCAGCATCACGCCCTCGACGCCCAGGTTGAGCACGCCGCTGCGCTGCCCGAACATCTCGCCGATCGACGCGTACAGGTACGGGGTTGCCAGCCGGATGCCCGACGCCAACACGCTGACAGTGAAGAGGTCCTCGATCATGTTGTCCCACCCGCTTGTGCCGGTTGCTTCTCCGATACGGTCTCCGCGACGCGTCGCTGTGCGCGCCGGCGGCTCCACAGGTCGCTGCCCACCACGAACACGATCACCAGGCCGATCAGCACGGTGATGAGCGCGGACGGCACCTGCACCGCCCGCTGGAGCTTGTTGCCGCCGACCAGCAGGGCGCCGAACAACACCGACGCCGGGATCGTCCCCAGCGGGTGCAGCTTGCCGAACAGGGCCGCGACGATGCCGTTGAAGCCGGCGTTGCCGGTGAACGCGATCGCGCCGCCTTCGGCATTCATGCGGTGGCGCACCCCTAACACCTGGATGCCGCCCGCCAGCCCGGCAAATCCGCCGCTGAGCACGAGCGATAGCACCACGTAATGCTTGACCTGGATGCCGGCATAGCGCGAGGCGCGCTGGTTCTTGCCCACCGCGCGGATGCGATAGCCGATGGTCGTGCGCCACAGGAAGATATACACCAGGATGGACAGGATCGCGGCGATGATCACTCCGTTGTGCAGCAGGGTGGTCGACCAGACCTTCTCGCCCGAAATGCCCAGGAAATCGTAGACTTTGTCCAGCGCTTCGCCGATGCGCGGCAGATCGAATTCGCGCGGCAGCCGCTGTGTTTCGGGGATGGGCGAGGCCGAGTTTTTGTGGCGCGGGTCGATCAACACCTGGCGCACGAGATACCCCATGCCCAGCGAGGCGATCTGGTTGAGCATGATCGTGCTGAGGATCTCGTTGACGTTGAAGTACGCCTTGAGCACGCCCGCGATGCCGCCCCAGATGGCCCCCGCGACGAAGCTGGCGACGAGACACGCCGGGATCATGACTTCGGGGCTTGCGTCCTGAAATTCGAGGGCCAGCCACGTCGCGGCCAGCCCTCCAACAATCATCTGTCCCTCGCCACCGATGTTGATCACGCCCCCCCGGAAGCTGATGCAGATTCCGATGCCGACCAGCAGCAGGGGGGTGGCTTTGATGAGCGTGTCCGCAACAGAGTTCTTGGTGCCGAAGGCGCCCTCATATAATGCCTTATAGGCGTCTACCGGGTTGGCGTCCATGAGCACGAGCATCACGGCGCCGATCATCAGAGCGGCCAGGGTGGCAAAAACGGGCATGAGGGCATCGAGCACGCGGTCCAGCCGGGGATTGCGCCATGAGCTTACATTCATAGGACCCTCGATGCAAAGGTGCGATGGATAAAAAAGAAGACCATAAATATTATCTTGGTAATGATATGCTTACCACATCCAATCTGACGCATCATCCTAGCACAAGTTGCCGTCTGGGGCAACAAAAACACGGAGCCGCTCTCCAGGGCGGAGGGCGGCTCCACAAGCCTCTTCGGGCGAGGCCGGTTACCGGTTCTTGGCCGGAGACGGCAGCGACCGCTGGCGGCTCGCGTTTTCCTCGGACGGGGTGTTTTCCGGGAACTGATCCGACTCCTCGTCGGTGGTCAGTTGGCTCGCTTCACGCAGGACGTCGATCGGATCGGCGTCCATCGGCAGCGCCGGCACATCGAAGATGTTCGCGTCGCCCGTGATGTCCGACGTGAAGATCAGCACCGGCGACTGGCACCACCAGGTCGGCGCGTAGTCCGGAATGTCGTTGTCGGTGACCAGCCGCGTCTCGCCGGTTTCGACCTCGAACACGTAGATGTCCAGGTCGCCGTCGAGGTCGGACTGGTACGCGATCAGGCTGTCGTCGTCGGACCAGGCGTGGTTGGTCGCGTCTGCCGTCAGGTCCGACACGGCCTCGCCGTTGGCGCCGTCGGCGTCCATCTTGTAGATCACGCTGTTCTCGCCGTTGCGGTACGAGCGGAAAGCCACCTGCTCGCCGTCGAACGAGTACTGCGGATCGTGATCGTCGCCCTCGCCATCACTCAGCCGCGTGACCTCCAGGGTCGCGATCTCCAGCTCGTAGACCTGCCACAGGCCGTCACGGTCGCTCTGGAAGACCAGCCTGGTCCCATCGGGCGCCCAGAAGGCGTTCAGATCGTTGCCGGGATCGTCGGTCAGGCGGACCTCGACGCCCGTGCCCACGTTGATCATGTACAGCTCCCAGTTGCCGTCACGCGCCGAGTCGTAGACGATCCAGTTACCATCCGGCGACCACATCGGATCGATGTCGATCGCAGTGGTGTTGTACGTCACGCGGCGCTGTTCGGAGCCGTCGGCCCGGCCAATGTAGATTTCCCAGTTGCCGTCGCGGTTGCTGGCGAAGGTGATCCACTCAGCATCGGGCGAGCGGCTGGGCGCCACATCGTACACGCGCGGGCCAACGCCCTGGGTCAGGTTCGGTTCGGCGCCCGGATCGTTGAGCAGCTCGCCCAGGCGGAACACTTCCCAGTCGCCGGTCATGTTGGTGTGATACACGAACCAGTCGGGGCAGACCGCCTCGCCCACCGCCAGCGGCTCCCATTCGGGCGCCGGCAGCGGCTCGTCGACGCAGTCTTCCGGATTCATGCCGATCACCGGGAAGCCGTTCAGGCCCGTCTCGGTCGTTTCACCGCAGACCGCCTGTGCGACCGCGACCGGTCCTTGTGGCCCCGGCGGCTCTTCGGTCGCTTCCGGCTCTTCCGGTTCTTCCGTCTGAGTGGGCGGCGGCGGTGTGGGCGGCGGCGGAGGCGGCGCGCAGTACGTCGTCACCGTCTTGGCGCCGGGCTGGTTGAAGCGGATCTCGCCGTAGTACCCCGAGACGGTGGCGGACGTGGACTGGCCCGCGCCAAGCTGGTAGCTGCCGCTGCCGACGACGTCGCCGTCCTCATTGACGATCTCGTAGGTGGCGGTCTGGCTCATCGGGCCGCCGTTGTTGGTGATGGTGAACGTCGCCACGGCATCGACCGTGCACTGCGCGTCGAAGATGACTTTGTCGAGCGCGAAGCAGTCGGTGGTTTCGGCGGGCACCAGCATGCCGTTCGCCATGAAGTAGATCGTGGCCCCATTCGGGCGTGCATCGACGACGAACTGCTGGGTTTCGTTGGGGCCCAGCGCGTCGGTGATGCCGCTCTGCAGGTCACGGTTGTCGGTGTAGATGGTGTACTGGACGCCGGACGACATCGCCTGGCCGAGGTTGGTGAGCGTGAAGATCACCTGCCCGGTGGCGACGTCGCACTCGCCCTCGGCCACCAGGTTGACCGGCGCGAGGCAGTCGTCGACTTCAGCGTAGGCGTACAGGCCGCCGGTGCCGGTCGTCTCGAAGACGACCGTGCCGCCGTCAACCTGGAGCGGGACCAGGAAGATCTGGCTTCCGTTCGGGGCCAGCGCGTCGGTCGTGCCGGACATGATCGTGCCGTTGTCGTTGCTGATGGTGTACGGCACGCCCGCGGACATCGCCTGCCCGGTGTTGGTGAGCGTGAAGGTCACCTGCCCGGTGGCCGTGTCGCACGTGCCGCTGACGTCCAGGTTGACCGGCGCGAGGCAGTCGTCGATTTCAGCATAGGCGTACAGGCCGCCGCTGCCGGTCGTCTCGAAGACGATGGTGCCGCCATCGACCTGGACCGGGACCGTGAACGTCTGGCTCTGGTTGGGACCGAGCGCGTCGGTCGTGCCGGAGGTGATGGTGCCGTTGTCGTTGCTGATCGTGTACGGCACACCCGCGGACATCGCCTGCCCGGTGTTGGTGAGCGTGAAGGTCACCTGCCCGGTGGCGGTGTCGCACGTGCCCTCAGCGACCAAGTTGACCGGCGCGAGGCAGTCGTCGACTTCGGCGGAGGTGCTCAGGCCCTCGGCGCCGGTCGTCTGGAAGACGATGGTGCCGCCATCGACCTGAACCGGGACGGTGAAGGTCTGGGTGCCGCCCGCGCCGAGCGCGTCGGTCGTGCCGGATGCGATCGTGCCGTTGTCATTGGTGATCGTGTACGGGACGCCGTCCGACATGGCGGAGCCGTTGTTGGTGAGCGTGAAGGTCACCTGCCCGGTGGCCGTGTCGCACGTGCCCTCGGCGACCAGGTTCGGCGGGTTGTAGCGGTTGGTGTACTCAAGCTGGATCACGTCGCCACCGACGACGAACGCCTTCTGGATGCGGTCGGGGCTCACGACCCAGACCGTGCCCAGCGTCGATTCGACGATATCGTACTCGCCGGGCAGCAGGTTGTCCCATGCCACCGTGCCGCCGTTGGAGCCGACGGTCTGGCAGTTGTACGGCGGATCGACGAACGACGGGCCGAAGATGCAGAACTCGAACGTCTGGCTCGGGTCCGGCGTGAAGCCGTTCCAGTCGACGACCTTGGTCACTTCGACGCGCCCGCGCGGGTCGCTCGGCGCGAAGCAGTCCTCGACTTCAGCGTAGGCGTACAGGCCGCCGGTGCCGGTCGTCTCAAAGGTCATGGTGCCGCCGCCGGTCTGGATGGGCGGCAGGAAGGTCTGGCTCGCGCCCGCGCCGAGCGCGTCGGTGGTGCCGGACGCGATCGTGCCACCGGCGTTGCTGATGGTGTACGGGACGCCCGCGGACATGGCCGAGCCGTTGTTGGTGAGCGTGAAGCTCACCTGCCCGGTGGCGATGTCGCACGTGCCCTCAGCCGACAGGCTGGGGCCGCTCGGCGCGAAGCAGTCCGCGACTTCAGCGTAGGCGTACAGGCCGTCGGTACCGGTCGTCTCGAAGGTCATGGTGCCGCCGCCGGTCTGGATGGGCGGCAGGAAGGTCTGGCTCGCGCCCGCGCCGAGCGCGTCGGTGGTGCCGGACGCGATTGTGCCACCGGCGTTGCTGATGGTGTACGGGACGCCCGCGGACATGGCCGAGCCGTTGTTGGTGAGCGTGAAGGTCACCTGCCCGGTGGTCATGTCGCACGTACCCTCAACCGACAGGCTGGGGCCGCTCGGAGTACCGTAAGTGTTGGTGTACGTCAGCTCGACCGTGTTGACGTCGATGATGGTCGCCTTCTGGATGCGGGTGGGGCCCACGACCCAGATCGGGTCTAGAGTCGATTCGACGACGTCATACTGGCCGGGCATCAGGTCCGCCCACGACACCGTACCGCCGTTGGGACCGACCGTCTGGCAGTTGTACGGCGGACTGACGAACGACGGGCCGAAGATGCAGAACTCGAACGTCTGGCTCGGGTCCGGCGTTGTGCCGTTCCAGTCGACGGTCTTCGTCACGACGACGCGCCCGCCCGCCGAGGATTGGTTCTGGACCGTGTGCAGGCACGTTGTGCCGTCGCACGAGCCCCAGGTGGCCGGGAACGTGCCGACGCCTGAAATGCCGTACCACCCGGCGGGCAGCCCGGCCTCAGACACGGTGTACGATTCGCCGGCAGGCACCCACAGGCCGTCGTTGTTTAGCGCCGGTGGGATCTGGTTGGTGTAGCTGCACCCCAGGCTGCCGCCCGACCAGGTGCACGTTGCCTGCCCGATCGAGCTGGTCGCGGTGATGGCGAAATCGCCGGACAGCGCCGGGGCGTCGGTGGAGTTCATGCTGGCATCAAGCCACGCCTTACTGATGAAGATCTGGTAAGCGTCGAGCGGCGGTGGCAGCGGATCGTGCGTGTTGGTGATAGTCGCGCTGGCGGTCTGGTCGTCCGCTACAGCGACCGAAACGCCGCTGCCGGACACGGTCCAGACTGCGCCCGGATCGGTCTCGGTTACGGTGTAGTCGCCCGCGTCCAGGCCGGGCCAGGAGACGGTGCCCCCGTTGGCGCCCACGCTCTGGCAGTCGCCATCCGGATAGGACGGGCCGGTGATGCAGATCTCGAAGGTCTGGGTGCCATCGACCGGCACGCCGTTCCAATCGGCGACCTTGGTCACGTCGAGCCCACCGGCTGCCAGTGGGACACGCGCCTCGTCGTAGCAGAAGACGAGATGGCTCAGGCCAGCGGGTTGGCCGCTGGGGTTGTTGGCGGTTATCAGCCCTGAATCGCCGAGCGCCGGCGGATCGTAGTGGTATACATTGGCGCCGACCTGGCCGCCTTTCATGATCACCGCGCTGATGCCAAACGTCGCGCTCCAGTCGATCTGGTATGCGCCCGCGCTGAAGCTCCACGAGATCGTTCCGGGGCCGGCATCGTAACCCGACACCGGGTTGGGCGGGTCGAATGTGACGCCATCGGGCAAGCCCAGGCTGCCACAGGTGGGGTTGCCGCCCACCGGTTCGGGATCGACCAGCGCGAACGGCTCCATCACGTCAGCTTCTGCCTGGAGTGCTGCCGGTTCCTCGGTGGGCTCTTCGGTTGGTACCTCAGTCGGCTCCGCGGTGGGCTCGGCAGTCACTTCCTCGGTGGGCGCTTCGGTAGGAACCTCGGTCGGCTCGGCAGTGGGTTCCTCTGCCGGTTCCTCGGTGGGCGCCTCAGTCGGCTCCGCGGTTGGTTCCTCGGTGGCCTCTTGAGTCGAAGCAAGCGGCACGTCTTCGGTCGCCGGTGGTTTCTCGTCGGCGGGCGGTTGATCGCCCACCGGAGGCTCCTCAGTCGCCGGCGGCGGTGGCTCGACTACGGTCGGCGGCTCAGTTGCCGGTGGTGGTGGCTCGACAACCGGCGGCTGCTCGGTTGGCGGTGGTTGGTCTTCGGGCGGCTGGGCGGGCGGCGGCGGTGGTTCTTCAACCGGTGGCTGGTCGCCCGGCGGTTCTTCGGTTGCAGCAGGGGCTGGCCCGGCGTCGTCGCTCGGCTGCTCGGTCGGCGGCTGCTGAGCGACTTCCGGCGGCTCCTCCGTGGGCTGCTCGCCCGCCGTGCCGAAGAGATCGGTGCCGCCCAAGACGAGCGCGCCTGCGATCAGCACGATCAGGGCGACGGCCCCAATGGTCAGAGTCTGGCGGTTGAACCTTCTACCTTGCATCAAATTCGCTCCTGGTAATGATTACTTCAGTCGGGTTGCCGACGTGAGATGATCGAAATCGATAGTGGCTGCCGTCTCAAAGACGCCGTGACCTCCTTGTCTGGGATGAAAGTGTTTGGTGATGGAAGCGCAATCCTCTCTGAAGGATGTGAGCCAGCCTTTCCAACACCGGACGAGTCCGGCAGGCTGGACCGGCGTCTCAGGTTACGACACAAGCTCCAACTCCGGCGCGGGATAGCAGGCGAGCAACTGCCAGAAGAGCGCGTTGGCCTTCGGCTTTTCAAGGCGCTCCCAGGTATCAGGCACGTCGATCTGGTCTACCCGGCTGGCCGGAATCGTCACGTACAAATACAGGGTTGGCTGGGACCGGTACGGATCATCGTCCAATCCCAGGCAGGTCGCCAGCGCCGCTTCTCCGGCGGGGCTGGCGTCTGGTGGCGCGGACGGGTCCAGCGCCTGCGCGACCTGTGGCAGCAGGCGGCCCACATCCGGCTGCACAGCGCGGAAATCCTGGCGAAAGTTGGGCGAAGACGGCAGCCTCGTGATGGTCTCCAGCGTAGCAGCCAGCTCGTCGCCGCTGTCAGGATATTGCTCGACGAGCCAGTTTTCTGCTGTGGGTAAGTCCACCAGAAAATAGGCATAGTCTCTGAAGTCATCCGCCCGCCGGGTGTCGTCGCTGACTGCCGACCCAAAAAGCGACGCTCGCAGATCGTCGTTGCTGCCGACCAACGCCGCGCCCACCAGCAGGCCGATGCACAGGCCTGAGACGAGATAGGCGATTTCGCGGCGGCTGATCCGGCGCTTCATAGACGGATGCTCCCTGTCAGTGATTCGATTTTGGGAAAACAACACACCCGTTGTCGCCATTCACCGGCTGCAACAGGTCCCACCCTTACCCCCATTTTAAGCGATCTTGGTTAAAGGAAAGGGGGATTTTATAAAGTCTTCGGAAATTTTTATAATTTGATACAATTCCTTTATAGAGCCTCGACCTTTCCTTAATTCATGTGGTAGCGGGCTTGTAAAACAACCGGCAGCAATTCGGCTGACAGCGGCTCGCATGGCACGCCGGCCTCTGCGCACCCGGGCGCGCGGCGCCGGGCTGCGCGCTGCGCGGATCGTGCATCGGGATATAGGGTTCATTATACACAAAGCAGGATAATTTCAAAGTTCTTTGAATATATTAGTCACCAACGCCGCGCGATCCGCTCTCTGGCGCAAAAAAACAGGCCCACGGACCGGGTCCGCAGGCCTGTTCGGTTACGCGTGTATGGGGCGAAAAATGCCCGCCCAGGTCAGAACTGGGCCAGCGCCGCGTCGATGCTGTCGTAGGTGTCGAAGAACTTGTCGAACCCGATGATCTTGAAGACACGCTCGACCTTCGGATTGGTCGCCACCAGCAGCAGGTCGCCCTTGTTCGCCCGGTTGCGGGTGAGGACGTCGGCCAGGGTGCGCAGGCCGGCGCTGTTCATGTAGGTGACCTCGGCCATGTCCAGCACCATTTTGTGAATGCCCTCGGTGGCGGCGGCGTGCAGCGCCGTGTCCAGCTCGGTGGCGCCGGTGCTGTCGACGCGGCCTTCCAGGACGAAGGTCGCGATCCCGTTTGTGTCGTGCCGGGTGATGTTCATCGCCTGTTCCTCTCCTTGTCCGCGCTCACGACTCTTGGCCCGCCGACGCGACCAGCCGCTGGTCGATCTCGTCGGGCGACATCAACTGGCCGTCGCGCACTTCTTCGACGCGCGGAATCTGGCCCGCCAGGTCGCGGTCGTGCGTCACCATGACGATCGTCTTGCCCTGGGCGACGAGGTCCTCGAACATGGCGAACATCAGGCCCGCCGACACCGCGTCGAGGTTACCGGTCGGCTCGTCGCCGACGATCAGCGGCGGGTCGTTGGCGAGCGCGCGCGCGATGGCGGCGCGCTGCTGCTGGCCGCCGGAGATCTGGCTGGGATACTTGTTGGCGACGTCGGGCAGGTCGACCAGCTCCAACAGCTCCATGGCGCGCTCGCGGCGCTGGCCGCTGTAGGTGCCGACGTAGTGCATCGGCATCATCACGTTCTCGATGACGGTCAGCGTGGGCAGCAGTTGGAAGAACTGGAACACCACGCCGACGTTCTTGCCGCGCCACTTGGCGACCTGGTTCTCGCTGAGCTTGGTCAGGCGCTGCCCGGCCACGAAGACCTCGCCCGAGGTGGGGCGGTCGATGCCGGTGATCATGTTGATCAGCGTGCTCTTGCCGCTGCCCGACGGGCCGACGATGGCGACGAACTCGCCCTCGTCGATCTCCAGGTCGACGCCCTTCAGCACGCGCAGCGGACCGGCTTTGGTTTTGTAGATCTTCTCCACCTTCTCCAGCGAGATGAGGGATCGATTGTTTCCGTTGTTCATGGTTCTGTATTCTCCCATACGCCTATTGGTAGCGTAGAATATCCGAGACGGTCCGCCGTGCGGCTGACAACGAAGGCCACAGGCTTGCAATAGAGGCTATCACAATCATACCGGCCAGGCCAAGACCCAGCACCCACAATGGATAGCTGAAGTCGATGAAGTCCGAGAACCCCATCCCATCGAGCAGTGACAGGGCGAGCAGGTAACTCAGCGGGACGGCCAGCACCCACGCCAGCACCCCGATCAGGATGCCCTCGGCCAGGAACTGCGTGATGATCGTCGACGACCGGGCGCCGATCGAGCGCATGACGCCGATCTCCTTCTGGCGCTCGTAGACGGCCATCGACAGCGTCGCCAGCAGCCCGATCGCGCCCACGGCGGCCATCACCGCCGACGTGATCTGGAAGATCAGGTTGAACACCTGCATGGTTTCGCCGATCTCTTCCTGCTGGGCCACCATGTTCGTGGCGTTGGTCGCGATGCCGTTGTCCAGCAGGCGATCGGACACGGCGGTGATGATGTCGTCCACCTGGGCAGCGCTCGCATCGCCTTCGTTCACAGAGGCGAGGTAAAGCACTGGCAGCGGGATGTCGTCGCTCTCATCGTCGGGCGTGCCGTTGTCGTCCACGAAACCGGCCAGCCGGGCCAGCTCCTGCCAGCGCATGACGGCGATATCCATCGGGTACGATGCAATGCCGAGAATCTCATATTCGGCGGAGCGTCCCCCGGCGACAATTACCACCTCGTCGCCAACCGTCTTGCCCACGATGTCCGCCGCCGGTTTGGTGAGCACGATTCCGCGCCGGTCGGGGTTGTCCCCCAGGCCCGAGCCCGCTTCGTAGGTGAAGCTCACGATGTTGTCCGCCGGTTCGAACCCGATGGCTTCCAGCTCTTCCTGGCCTTGCGCGCCGATGAACAGGGACGTGCCGGACAGGTCCAGCACCCTGACGTTGAAGCCCACGCCCGGATACACCGTGCCGATGCCCTCGACCTCGCCGATCAGCGCGCTCACCTGCTCGTAGTCCTGCGCCTCGGTGGGGACGATCACCAGGTCGTAGTTGAACGTGTCGAACATCTTGTCGATCTCGTCATTGATGACGGTGAACATGGCGAACACGCCCATGAATGCCGCCGCCGCCAGCGTGAGCGTGATCACGGTCAGCAGCAGCCGGCTTTTCTTCTGGCTGACGTTGCTGAGCGCCTGGCGCAGATTGATCGGCAGGGGCAGGGCGTTGATCAGGCGCGCCAGCAGGCCGGTGCCCCAACGGGACGAAATGCCGAGATCGGTCATCGCTTCGCGGATGGAGACGCGCGTGGCGTTGAAGACGGGCACCAGCGAGGCCAGCACCGGCACCAGGATGCCCATCGCGGCGCCGACGATGATCCCGGTCACCGACACGTTGAAGCCTTCGATGAGGGTGAAGGCAAACGGCGCGACTTGCTCCGCCATGAACGATCCGGCGATAACACCCAGGATCACGCCCGGAATGGTGCCCAGGATGCCGTACATCGCGGCGATCCCGGCGAATATGACGAACGTGTCCCAGCGGGTGGCGCCGACCGATTTGAGCACACCGATCTGCCCTTTTTGCTCGACGACGATGGTGTTGATTACATTGGTGACCAGGAAACCGGACACCACCAGGGCCACAATCGCCAGCAGCGTCAGGATGTTAGTCACATTCTGCACTTCGCGGATCAGCGTGTAGTCGTCGGGATCGTCCTGCCAGGCAGCCGTTGGGATGTAGTTGGTTTCGCGCGCGATGGTGCGCATCAGGTCATCCGACTGGGCCTCGGACGTGTTGACGTCCACGTAGCGCAGGAAAAACTCCGAATAGCCGGAGAACCGGGTGAGCTGCCGGGCATCTTCCAGCCAGGTATAAACCCGGCGGTCGGCGTTTTCGTTGGTCTGCCCCACCCAATAGGGATGGAACACGATCCCGGTGATGGTCCATTCCTGGATCTCATCGCCGCCCGTGCCTGTGGCGCGGAAAACGAGGGTGTCGCCCACGCTCAAATCGTATTCATCGGCCATGCGGCGTTCGATGGCGAGCTGGTTCTGCCCTGGCTGGGGCCAATCGCCGCTGACCAGCCGCATTGGCTCGAGTTTCAGGGCGTCGAACGGCTCGGACGACGCCAACAGCTCGCCCTCGCGGAAGCGTTCGTCGCCGGGAAGCTGCCAGTAGACCGGCTGGAGAACCTTGCCCTCGACGTCGGCGATGCCGGCGATGCCGGGCGGCGGGACGCTCTGCCCGCGGCTCTCGCGTACCAGCGCCAGGAGTTGATCTTCGCCTTCCTCGGTGAGGACGTTAGTGCCCGCCGAAGGCACGGTCAGATAGACGCGCGTCATGGCGATTTCGTCGGGATTGATATCGCTTTTGAGCTGGCTGATGATCAGGTCGTTCACCGAGATCAGGGTGACTGCCCCGAACACGCCGATCATGATGCTGAGCGCGACCAGCAACGTGCGCCCTTTGCGGGACAACACGTCGCGAATGATTTTGCGACCACGCGTTTTGAGCATGATGAAATCTCCGAAGGGCTATCCTCGTGTGGCGAGGCGCGTGCGAGTGGCGCGTAGTTCCTGCGTACGGCGTGCGGCGGCGGCGGCCAGGGTGGTTTCGCCGATGGTGCCGTCGACCAGTTCCAACACCTTGGGCACGTTCTTCACCAGCTCGCGGTCGTGGGTGACCATGATCACGGTGGTGCCGCGCTCGGCCAGGCTCCGGAAAAGGTCGAAGACGTTGTTCGCGCTCATGCGGTCCAGGTTACCGGTCGGCTCGTCGCCCACCACCAGCGGCGGGTTGTTCGCCAGGGCGCGGGCCAGGGCCACGCGCTGCTGCTGGCCGCCGGAGAGCATGTCGGGCGTTTTGTACGCCTGGTCGGCGATGCCGAACCGGTCGAGCAGTTTGGTCGCGACCTCGCGGCGCTCGCGGGGCTTCCACACGTTGGCGAAGTCCATGGGCGCGATGACATTCTCGGCAACGGTCAGGGTGGGCAGCAGTTGGAAGAACTGGAAGACGATGCCCACGTTGCGCGCGCGCCATTTGGTCAGGTGGCGCTGCGGCACCTGGGTGATCGGCACGCCGCCGACCACGATCTCGCCGCTCGTCGGGGAGTCTACGGCGGTGAGCATATTCAGGAACGTGGTCTTGCCGCTGCCCGATGGGCCGAGCAGGGCGATGAAGTCGCCTTTCTGAATCTCGAGATTGATGCCGCGCAAAACATTGAGCGGCCCGGCAGGTGTGTCGAACGTCTTGACGAGGTCCTTGATCTGGATGAAAGCTTCTGCCATGGGGTGTGTCTCCTTGGGCAATGCGAGATGGCGTTAACCTGTACGCGGATGAGGAAGAAAAAGTTGCAGCGGAATTCGAACCATCACACAACGGCGCGCTACGCTATCGAGCAAATGCCCCTCAACTGGATGTGTGGCAGGTGTTCGGCGACGTGGAGCTGACGGGCCGCTGGCCTGTTCGAGTGGATGGATTGCCCCCAGGTCGATCTCGCGCGTGCGGTGGTTAGAGTTTCGCTAATCTTACCATGAAGTGCAAACAGCAAACCGACCAACCTTCGGAAAAATCATACTCGTCGGGCGGCGATCGCGCAACTAATCTCGTGCGGGCAGTGGGGGCGCGGGCGGCAGCGTTCATCCTCCGCCGCATGCGGTTTGTAATACTGGCTCATTTATTGCCATAATTAGTGTATGGAATCGTATAAAGGCTGTTGAACGTGATCGGCGGTGCGTCCCCTGCCCGCTGATGCCAGTGAAGCGCCCACCGCGCTTCTTCACCCGCTCACCCGGCTCAACGTGGTGAGGTGCTATCCCAGATGGCCTTTTAGATTGAGGAGCATCCTATGAATACCCAAGAGAACTCGAATCCGCCTCGGATGTCCCGCCGGAGTTTTCTGAAATTCGGCACCGCCGGGGTCGTCGCCGCGACTCTGGGCATCGAGCTTGGCGCGGATCAGGTGGCCGCCGTGGCGGCGCGCCGCCAGTCCGGCGTGCTGCGCGTAGCCTGGGGGGGCGCGCCAGCGACCCTCGATCCGTTGTATGCGTCAGCGGATACGGAGATCTCGTTTCTGAATGCCGTCTACGACTATCTGATCGACACGGACACGCAGTCCGAGCTGGTGCCGCGCCTGGCGACCGGTTGGACGGTCAGCGACGACGGCCTGACGTACACCCTCCAACTGGCCGAAGGTGTCAAGTTCCACGATGGCAGCGATCTCACCGTCGATGACGTCATCTGGACGTTCGACCGCCTGCGCAGCGATGGCCCCACCGCCGACCTGTACGCCAACGTCGAGAGCGTGGCCGCGGGCGAGGGTCTCAGCGTCGTGTTCACGCTCAAAACGACCAATCCCGACTTTCTCTACAACCTGACGGACAACCACGCCGTGATCCTCAAGGCGGGCGCCGAGAACATCGGCGACGAGTTCAACGGCACCGGGCCGTTCGTGCTCCAGGAATACGAGTCCGACCGCGCGCTGCTGGCCGCCAACCCGGATTACTGGGGCGGCGCGCCGGGCGTCGAAACGCTGGAATTCATCTACTTCGACAGCGTCGATGGCGCGGTGAACGCGCTGCGCGGCGGCGTGGTCGATGTCGTGCTGCGCGTCGACAACGCGACGTTCCTCGGCCTGACCGGCGACGATGCGTTCAACGCGATGGAAATCCTGACCAGCGGTCACGACCTGGTCCGGCTGCGCGCCGACCGCGCGCCGGGCGATGACGAACGCGTGCGGCAGGCGTTCCGGCTGGCAACCGACCGCCAGGCGATCTTCGAGCGCACGCAGTTCGGGTTTGGCGCGGTGGGGCGCGACTCGCCGTTCAGCCCCGTCTTCGCCCGCTACTACAGCGAAGACACCCCGCTGCCGGGGCGCGATCCCGAAGCGGCGCGCGCGCTGCTGGCCGAGGCCGGGTATCCCGACGGCCTGGAGATGACGCTCTACGTGCCCAACCTGGCCGACCGCGTGGCGCTGGCGCAGGCGCTGGCCGCGCAGTGGGAAGAGGCCGGCATCCGGATCACCATCGAGCCGCAAGAGGAAGCCGTCTACTATGCCGAAAGCGGCTGGCTCGAAGTCGATCTGGCGATCACCCCCTGGGGACCGCGCCCGGTCCCGCAGGTCTTCCTGGACCTGTATCTCAAATCCGACGCGGTATGGAACGAAGCGCATTGGAGCGACGACGAGATCGACGAGTTGATCGCGCTGGCCGGCTCGACGCTCGATGACGAGGAGCGCACCCGTGCCTATCACGACATCCAGCGCATCATGATCGAACGCGGCCCAATCATCATCCCCTACTTCTTCGCGTCGTTCGGTGTCCTGGCAGACTACGTGAGCGGGATCGAGGTGCACCCGTTCGTTGGGCGTACCAACTTCCACGCCGCCACCGTCTAGGTCGCTTTCACAATCTCATACCAGTTACCAGAGCGCGGGGACCACTGTGTCCCCGCCTTACTCCGAGGCTGGGTATCTCATGTCCGAGCAAGCAGACCCACTCCGGCGCTGGGCGGGCGCGGCCGTGCCCGCGCGGCGCAGTATGGCGGCAGTGGCCCGGTTCGTGGGCGAGCTGCTGCGCAGCCCGCAGTCGGCGCTGGGCACGGTGATCGTGCTGTTCTTCCTGGTGCTGGCGCTGTTTGGCGCGCGCCTGGCGCCGTATTCCGCCAACAACCAGTCGTCGCCCGTGCGCCTCGCGCCCACCATCTCGCCCGCCCAGGTCTTCCGGTCCGTGCGCGACGATCCGGCCAACCTGGTCGATCCCGGCACCTACGATCTCGGTGACTACCCGTTTGGCACCGACTACCTGGGGCGCGACGTCTTCAGCCGGGTGATCCTCGGCACGGCGAGCATCTTCCGGATCGCGGGCTTCGGCACGCTGATCGCGGTGATCGTCGGGACGGTGATCGGCCTGTTCGTCGGCTACCAGGGCGGGCTGGTCGACGAGGTGGTGAGCCGGTTCATCGACGCGCTGCTGGCGATGCCGGCCCTGCTGATCGCGCTCGTCATCCTGGGCATCCTTCGCAACCTGGAGTTTGAAGAGGGCAGCTTTCAGGCGCTGCTGGCCGACAACAGCGTGCTGCTGGTGATCGCGCTGGTGTACGTGCCCATCGTCGCGCGCGTGGTTCGCAGCAGCACCCTGGAGATCAAAACGCGCGAGTTCGTGCAGGCGGCGCAGATTCGCGGCGAATCCCGGTTTTACATCATCTTTCGCGAAATCTTCCCGTCGGTGATCCCGGCGCTGGTGGTCGAGGCGTCGCTGCGCTTCTCGTACGCGATCTTCCTGGTGGCGTCGTTGGGCTTCCTGGGCGTGGCGGCCCGGCCCCCCTCGCCGGACTGGGGCCTGATGGTCAACGAGAATCGGGGCGGCCTGTTCGATCTGACGCCCTGGGCGCTCGAATATCCCGCCGCCGCCATCGCCCTGCTGGTCGTCGGCGTCAATCTCATGTCGGACGGCATCCGGCGCGCCGTGCAGAAAAGTGGGTGATCATGGCCGTTGAAATGGGCGACACCGTCCTGAGTGTCGACAACCTGAGCGTCAGTTACAAGGTGGGGCGCCGGTGGATTCGCGCCGTGCGCGAGTTCCGCGTCGAGGTCGCGCGCGGCCAGATCGTCGGCGTGGTCGGCGAGTCCGGGTCCGGCAAATCGACCGTCGCCACCGGCATCATGCAGTTCCTGCCGCCCAACGGGCGCACCGAGCCGGACAGCAAAATCGCGTTCATGGGCGAGGACATCTCGGCCAGCCCGCGCCGCGCCATGCAGCACATCTGGGGCGCGCGGATGAGCATGGTTCCCCAGAATCCCGCCGCCGCGTTGAACCCGTCGATCCGCGTGGGCGAGCAGGTGGCCGAGATCGTGCGGCGGCACATGGGCGCCGACCGGTCGGCGGCGCTGGCCCAGGTGGTCGAGGAGTTCCGCCGCGTGAACCTGCCCGACCCGGAGGGTATCCTCAAGCGCTACCCGCACGAGCTGAGCGGCGGGATGCAGCAGCGCGTGGTGATCGCCATGGCGCTGATCACCTCGCCGCAGCTTCTCGTGCTGGACGAGCCGACCACCAGCATCGACGTCACGACCGAAGCCGTGATCCTCGACCTGGTGAAGAACCTGATCCGCGACGAGGCCGCCGGGGCGCTCTACGTCACCCACAACCTGGGCGTGGTGGCGCAGTTGTGCGAGCGCGTGGTGGTGATGTACGCCGGGGAGATCATGGAAGAGGCCAGCGTGGCGGCGCTGTTCGAGCGCCCGCTGCACCCGTACACGATCGGCTTGCTGAACAGCGTGCCGCGCCTGGGCCAGACCAAGCGCGACGTCGGCCTGCAGACGATTCCGGGCCGCCCGCCGTCGCTGACCGATCTGCCGGAGGGCTGCGTCTACGCGCCGCGCTGCCCGCTGGCGATCCCGATCTGCCACACGCGCCCGCCGCTCGAAGTACCCGCCGAGGGCCGGCTGGTGCGCTGCCACCGCTGGCGCGAGATCGACGCGGGCGAGGTGAGCGTGAGCGCGAAGGAAAAGGC
Source organism: Anaerolineae bacterium (assembly GCA_018432315.1). Classification (GTDB taxonomy): domain Bacteria; phylum Chloroflexota; class Anaerolineae; order Aggregatilineales; family Aggregatilineaceae; genus LM3-B42. The sequence goes on along the minus strand of JAHDLB010000025.1, from coordinate 293,117 downwards.
GGGCGTCGAGGCGATCGACACTGCCGACCTGGAGCGCGAGAAACTGCTGCGCGTCGAGAACCTGGTCAAACATTTCCCGATCCGGCGCAGCCTGGCCGAGATGATTCGCGGCGTGAAGCCCGCCCCGGTCCGCGCGGTGGACGGCGTGAATCTCAACGTGCAGCGCGGGCGCACGCTGGGCCTGGTGGGCGAGAGCGGCAGCGGCAAGACCACGCTCTCGCGCCTGATCATCGGGCTGGAAGACCGCACCGCCGGGACGATCGACCTGCTGGGGATGGACCTGCGCGGCGACGTGCACGACCGCGACAAGCAGGCGCTGGCCGAATTGCAGATGGTCTTCCAGAACCCGCAGAACTCGCTGAATCCGTATCTGACGGTCGGGCAGGCGATCCGGCGCCCGCTGATCACGCTGGCGGGGATGAACCGCGCCGAGGCCGACCGCGAGGTGTGCCGCCTGCTGCGCGCCGTCAACCTGCGCGACGAATACGCGCTGCGCTACCCCGGCGAATTGAGCGGCGGCGAGAAACAGCGCGTCGCCATCGCGCGCGCCTTCGCGTCGAACCCGTCGCTGATCATCTGTGACGAGCCGGTGTCGTCGCTGGATGTGTCGGTCCAGTCCGCCGTGCTCAACCTGTTGGCCCAGCTCCAGGAGGATCGCGACACCGCATACCTGTTCATCTCGCACGACCTGGCGGTGGTGAGCTACCTGGCCGACTACATCGCGGTGATGTACCTGGGCCAGTTGTTCGAGGTGGGCTACGGGCGCGACCTGTTCAGCCCGCCGCTGCATCCCTACACCGAGGCGCTGGTGTCGGCCATCCCGGTGGCCGATCCGTCGCGGCGGGTACGGCGGGTCCGCCTGACCGACGACATCCCCAGCCCGCGCAACATGCCCACCGGCTGCCGTTTTCACACGCGCTGCCCGCACAAGATCGGCGCGATCTGCGAGAACGAGGCGCCCCCCTGGCGCGACGATGGCGACGGGCACTTCATCCGCTGCCACATTCCGCTGGACGAACTGCGCGACCTGCAAAGCGATCTGGACCTGATGGAACGGGAGGGCGGGTGAGATGTGGCGCTTCTTTGCACGGCGGATGGCGTTCTTCGTCTTCACGTTGTTCCTCACCTCGGTGTTCGTGTTCATCCTGACGCGCGTCCTGCCCGGCGACGTGGCCCGCGTGCTGTTGGGGCGCGATGCCAGCCCGGAAGCGGTCGCCGCCAAGCGCGAGGAGTTGGGCCTGGACGAGCCGTTGATCGTGCAATATGGGGCCTGGGCGGAGGACTTCGTCACCGGGGACTGGGGCGAGACGTTCGCCAACCCGCGCCGGGACATCCGCGCGGTGGTGGGCGAGCGCATGGTGAACTCGGGCCGGCTGGCGGCGCTCACGCTGTTGATCGCGCTCCCGATCTCGATCACGCTGGGCGTGATCGCCGGGCTGACCGAGGGCCGCCTGACGGACAGCGCGATCTCGATCCTGTCGCTGTCGGTGGTCAGCCTGCCGGAGTTCGTGACCGGCCTGTTTCTGATCAACGTGGTGGCGCTCAACTGGCAGGACAACCCGATCGCCGAGCGGTTCGGCTGGTTCCCGGCCAGCTCGGCGATCCCGGCGGACGCGCCGTTTTCGGAGGCGCTGCCCAGCCTGTGGCTGCCCGCCATCGCCGCCACCCTGGTGCTGATGGCCTACATCGTGCGGCTGGTGCGCGCTGGGGTAATCGAGGAGTTGAAGCGGGACTACGTGCGGACGGCGGTGCTCAAGGGGCTGCCGTACCGCGTGGTGGTGGTCAAGCACGTGCTGCGCAACGCGCTGATTCCCACCGTGACCGTGATCGCGACCAGCACCGGCTGGTTGATCAGCGGGCTGGTCGTGATCGAATCGGTGTTCAGCTATCCGGGGCTGGGGCGGCTGTTGATCAACAACGCGATCAACAAGCGCGATCTGCCGCTGATCCAGGCGACGGTGATGGTCACGGTGATGATCATCCTGGTCGCCAATTTCGTCGCGGACCTGTTGTACGCGGTCCTGAATCCGCGCATCCGGCTGGAGTGAGCGCCGCGCGCCAGGCGGCAGGGGCGGGCCCTAGTTCAGCGAGAACAGCCCCTGCATGTCGATCGTGTCGCGCGCGACGATCGCGCTCAGCAGCGCCACCTCGCGCCGGTAGACAGTCCGCACGGTGGTCACGAAGTCGGCGGCGCCTTCGGCGGCCAGCAGCGTCTGTTTCTGGTCGGACGGAATCTGGAGCAGCGCCGCGGCCAGGTAAGCCAGTGCCAGCGGGTCGTCCGGCAGGCGGTCGGGGTCAAAATTGACGTCGTCGGCCACCTGCGACAGCACCGCGAGGTAGCGCTCGACCCACGGGCGCAGCCGGTGCCCGGCCCGCTCGATGACCGGCTCGTTGTGTTCGTCCAGCGGCATCAGCTCGACTGTGCCGACGAGGTACGGCTCGTCGTGGTTCAGCGAGCGGATCTGAAAGCGCTCGAGTCCCACCGCCAGGATGTTCATGCGGCCACCGTCGAGCCGCTCGACCTGTGTGATTTGGGCCGTGCAGCCGATGGGATACGGCTCGGCCAGCGGGCCCTGGGCCTCGGTCCCTTTGTGAATCAGGACGACGCCGAACGGCTCATCGTTCTGGAGGCACTGCTCGATCATCAGCTTGTAGCGCGGCTCGAAGATGTGCAGGTTGATCGGCATCCCCGGAAACAGGACCGTGTTCAACGGGAAAAGGGGTATCTCAAACATCGCGTTCCATCGTCCTCTCGATCGTCGTTACAGTCTCGATTTTAGGGGAACGCGCGACGGGTGACCATAAGAACGGTGTGAGTATTCCCGCCGGGCCGCGCGCCGCCAGATCACGACTCGGTGACCGTGGCGCCCAGGGAGGCGGGCGGGGGATTGTCCGGCTTGTTGGCCCGCCGGGCGAACCGGACGCGCGCCACCCGCAGCCCGTCCATCTCTTCGACGACGATGTCGTAGTCGCCAAAGGGGACCCGGTCGCCGGCGGTGGGGATGCGCCCCAGGCGCTCGGCCACGTACCCGCCGATCGTCGTCGAGCGCGGCTCGCCGCCGGGATCGCCGAACCGTTCGATCGTCTCGTTGAGGCTGACCAGCCCTTCGACGACGTTGGCGCTGTCGGCGGAGTCGTACGCCGCGCTCTCGCTGTCGAACTCGTCCTCGACCTCGCCGACCAGCTCCTCGATGATGTCTTCCATGGTGGCGATGCCCGCCACACCGCCGTATTCGTCCATCACCACGGCCAGGTGAGTCTGGGTGCGCTGCATGTTTTCCAGCACCTTGTCGACGCTGATCGTGGCCGGGACGAACAGCGGCTCGCGCAGAATCGCGCGCAGGTCGAAGCCCTCCTCCGCGGTCAGCACTTCCGGCTGGTGGATGATCGCGTCCAACAGGTCTTTGGTGTGCAGGATGCCGGTGATGTGGTCCATCGAGCCTTCGTAAACCGGGTAGCGCGAGTGGTGCTGCGTGGCGATGCGGTGCAGCAGCAGCGGCAGCGACAGGTCGACCGGGATGCCGTCCACGTCGACGCGCGGCTGCATCACTTCCTGCACGCTGATGTCCCTGAAATCGAAGACGCGCCGCAGCAGGCGTTCTTCGCGCTCTTGCAGCAGGCCCGCCTCGCGGCTGGAATGGACCAGCATTTCCAGCTCTTCCGGCGAGTGGACGGTGGCATGCCCCGCCGCCGGCTCGAAGCCGAGCAGCCGCACGACGGCGTTCCCCACGCCGTTCATCAGCCAGATTACCGGGCGGAAGATCTTGAGGAACAGCGTGATCGGGCGCGCGACGATGATCGACGTGCTCTCCGGGCGCTGGAGCGCGATCGACTTGGGGGCCAGCTCGCCGAGGACGATGTGCAGCATGGTCACGATCGAGAAGCCGATGGCGACCATGATCGTCTTGCCGAAGGTCGCCAGCACGTGTTCCGGCAGGATCAGTTCCAGCAGCGGCTCGAACAGGTGCGCGACCGCCGGCTCGCCGATCCAGCCCAGGCCCAGGCTGGCGAGCGTGATGCCGAGCTGGGTCGCGGCGATGAAGCTGTCCAGGTGGGCGATGGCCTCTTCGGCGGCGCGGGCCCCGGCGCTGCCCTCGGCGGCGAGCTGGGCGATGCGGGTGCGCCGCGATCCCACCAGCGAGAACTCGGCGGCGACGAAGAAGCCGTTCATGAAGACGAGCGCGAAGACGGCCACAAGACCTAAAGCGGTATTCATGCGGTGTTTTGGACTTTCCCTGATATGCTGTGTGTAACTTAGTATATTACACCCGGGCCGGATTACGAAAATCCGGGCGCGCCCGCGCCCTGTGGCGCGTCACGGGTGGGGAGTTGCTTGGCAACTGCCGCGCCTGTCACTATACTCGCCTCGATACTCGCACCACTGAGTCAAGGAGCGCTCCGCCATGTATATCGTCCATGTGCACTGTCGTGTGAAACCCGAAGACGTCGATGCGTTCCGCGAGGCGTGCATCGACAACGCCAGCCACAGCGTCCAGGAGCCGGGCGTCGCCCGCTTCGACGTGCTGCAGCAGGCCGACGATCCCACGCGCTTCACCCTGGTCGAAGTCTACTACACCCGCGACGATCCGGCCCACCACCGCGAGACCGCTCATTACAAGCGCTGGGCCGAGATCGCCAACCCGATGATGGCCGAGCCGCGCAGCAAGGTGATCTACGACAACGTCTTCCCCGGCGAAGACGGCTGGGGGTAGGCAGCGATGCGTTTCGAATTCGCCACCGCAGCGCGCATCATCTTCGGGCCGGGCACGCTGGCCGAGATCGGCCCGCTGGCCGCCGAGATGGGCAGCCGGGCGCTGGTCGTGATTGGCAAGAGCGCCGACCGCGCCGCCCCGCTCGTCGAACACCTGGACCGGCACAACGTCAAGACGGTCACCTTCCCGATCTACCAGGAGCCGACGGTCGACCTGGCCGAGCACGGCGTGCAGCAGGCGCGCCGGGCCGGCTGCGACGTGGTGATCGGCTTCGGCGGCGGCAGCGCCATCGACGCGGCCAAAGCGATCGCCGCCCTGGCGACCAACCCCGGCGAACCGCTGGATTACCTGGAAGTGATCGGGCGCGGCAAAGCGCTGGCCAAAGCGCCGCTGGCGGCCATCGCCATCCCGACCACGGCAGGCACCGGCGCCGAGGTGACGCGCAACGCCGTGCTGGCCTCGCCGGAGCATCGCGTCAAGGTCAGCCTGCGCAGCCCGCTGATGCTGCCCCGGCTGGCGCTGGTCGATCCGGAGCTGACCCTCACCCTGCCGCCCGACGTGACGGCGGCGACCGGCCTGGACGCGCTCACCCAACTGATCGAGCCGTTCGTCTCGGTGCGTGCCAACCCGATGACGGACGCCATCTGCCGCGACGGGCTGGGCCGGGTGGCGCGCTCGCTGCGGCGGGCGTTCGAGCGCGGCGACGACGCAGCGGCTCGCGAGGATATGGCGCTGGCGAGCCTGTTCGGCGGGCTGGCGCTGGCGAATGCCGGGCTGGGCGCGGTGCACGGTTTCGCCGGGCCGTTCGGCGGCATGTTCGAAGCGCCGCACGGGGCGGTTTGCGCCGCGCTGCTGCCGGGCGCGATGGCGGTCAACGTCCGCGCCCTGCAAGCCCGCGAGCCTCAGGGCGCGGCCCTGGCCCGCTACGCCGAGATCGCGCGCATCCTGACCGGGCGCGACGACGCGACTCCCGCCGACGGCGCGGCCTGGGTGGCGGACCTGGTCGCCGCGCTGGGCGTGCCGGGCCTGGATCACTACGGGCTGACCGGTGGCGACATCGCGCCGCTGGTCGAAAAGTCGGCGGTCGCCAGCTCGATGAAGGGCAACCCGATCGCGCTCACCGAGGACGAGATGCGGCAGATCGTGGAGCGGGCGCGCTAGATGAAACGCTGGCAGGCGGACGCGACGCTGGCCCTGATCGCGCTGATCTGGGGCTCGACGTTCGTGATGGTCAAGAACGCGCTGGACGCCGTCGAGCCGATGACGTTCGTCGGCTGGCGCTTCTGGCTGGCGTCGCTCTTTCTCGTGATCCTGTTCCGCCGCCGAATGCGCGGGCTGGTGCGGGGCGAAGTGCTCGCCGGGGGCCTGATCGGCGTCTGGCTGGCGCTGGGCTACATCTTCCAGACGATCGGCCTGCAAACTACGACGAGCGCCAAAGCCGGGTTCATCACCGGGCTGAGCGTGGTCATCGTGCCCGTCCTGGCGACCGCGCTGCTGCGCCGCCCGCCGGGGCGCGGCGCCTCTGCCGGGATCGTCGCGGCGACGGTCGGGCTGGGCTTCCTGTCGCTCGACCGCAACCTGCGCGTGCAGTCCGGCGACCTGTGGGTGCTGGGCTGCGCGTTCGCCTTCGCGCTGCACATCGTGACCGTCTCGCGCTTTTCGCCCCACTACGACGCCGTCCGGCTGGCGGTCGTCCAGATCGCGACGGTGGCCGTCCTGGCGACCGGGGCCGCGCTCGCCTTCGAGACGCCGCGCGCCAGCCTGCCCGCCGATACGTGGTTCGCCATCGCGTTCACCGGCGTGGCGGCGACGGCGCTGGCCTTCGGCCTGCAAGTCTACGTCCAGCGCTTCACCACGCCGACGCACACCGCGCTGCTGTTCAGCCTGGAGCCGGTCTTCGCCGCGCTGTTCGGCTGGGCGCTGGCGAGCGAAGTGCTGGGTGCGAAGGAGCTGGTGGGCTGCGGCCTGATCCTGGCCGGGATGCTGGTCGCCGAGCTGGGCGATGGGCAGGTGAGCGAGTCGCCGGCCTCGCTGCCCGCCTCGCCGGTGGCGGGCGACGCGCGCTCCAAATGATGCCCGCGCCCGCTGCCCCTGGGCCTGTGCTATCCGCTGCTGCGAAAGGTGACAATCGTCGGTGCCGGCGCGCTTCGGTCCCGGTATACTTAAAATTGAGTTATCCTGAATGAAATGACACTAAAACCGCTCATTAGTTCACAATCGCTTAATGATTATTGAACCGAGGACATCCCAATGCCGCAAGAAGATCCCCGTATTCTGGAGCTGCGCGCCATGCGCGACCGCGCGCGGCAGGGCGGCGGCGAAGATCGCATCGCCACGCAGCACGCCAAAGGCAAGCTGACCGCCCGCGAGCGGCTGAACCTGCTGCTCGATCCGGGCACGTTCAACGAGCTGGAACCGTACATCACGCACCAGGCCGACGACGAGATGGGGCTGGCGACCGACCAGTATATGGGCGAGGGCGTCGTGACCGGCTACGGGCAGGTCGACGGGCGCACTGTGTACGTCTACGCCCAGGACTTCACCGTGTACGGCGGCACGCTCAGCGAGATGCAGAGCCATAAAATCTGCCGCGTGATGGACCTGGCCGTGCGCAACGGCACGCCGATCATCGGCCTGATCGATTCGGGCGGCGCGCGCATTCAAGAGGGCGTGCGCAGCCTGGGCGGCTATGCCGAGATCTTCCGCCGCAACGCGCTGTATTCGGGCGTGGTCCCGCAGATCAGCGTGATGCTCGGCCCGTGCGCGGGCGGCGCGGCCTATTCGCCGGCCCTCACCGACCTGATCATCATGGTGCGCGAGCACTCGTTCATGTTCCTCACCGGGCCGCAGGTCATCAAGACGGTGACCGGCGAGGACGTGGATACCGAGCAGTTGGGCGGCGCCGAGGTCCACGCCAGCATCAGCGGGACGGCGCACCTGATGGCCGATTCCGAGCAGGAGGCGCTGGCCCTGTGCCGCCGGGCGCTGAGCTACCTGCCCTCGAACAACGTCGAGAACCCGCCCTACATCCCGCCCACCGACGACCCGCTGCGCATGGACGAGGCGCTCAACGCGATCGTGCCGCTCGATCCGTCGGAGCCGTACAGCATGCACGAGGTGATCGGCCACGTGGTCGATCACGGCGAGTTCTTCGAGCTTCAGCCCACCTGGGCGCTGAACGCGATTGTCGGGCTGGCGCGCATCGGCGGCCACAGCGTCGGGATCGTGGCCCAGGAGCCGAGCGTGATGGCTGGAGTGATCGACATCGACGCCGCCGACAAGATCACGCGCTTCGTGCGCATGTGCGACTGTTTCAACGTGCCGCTGGTCACGTTCGTCGATTCGCCGGGGTTCCTGCCCGGCGTCGACCAGGAACACCGCGGCATCATTCGCCACGGCGCGAAGGTGTTGTACGCCTATTCCGAGGCGACGGTGCCCAAGATCAGCGTGATCACGCGCAAGGCTTACGGCGGCGCGTACGTCGTGATGAGCAGCAAGTACCTGGGCACGGACGTGAACTACGCGTGGCCCAGCGCCGAGATCGCGGTCATGGGCGCGGAGGGCGCGGTCAACATCATGTTCCGGCGCGAGATCAACCAGGCCGCCGATCCGGAAGCCGAGCAAAGGCGGCTGGCCGAAAACTACCGGCTGCGCTTCAACAACCCGTACCACGCGGCCAGCGCCGGGTACGTGGACGACATCATCGAGCCGCGCGAAACCCGCGCCAAGATCATCGCCTCGCTGGCCGCGCTGCGCGACAAGTATTCGCCCGCCCCGCCGCGCAAGCACGGCAACATCCCGGTCTGAGAGGAGCGGCGACGATGGGTGAGAATTTGACGAACGCGCTGACCATCACGGTGGTCGGCATGTCGCTGGTCTTCGGCGCGATCCTGCTGCTGTGGGCGGTGATGACCGTCCTGATGCGCCTCGCCGCCGACGAAGGCGAGCCCGCCGGAAGCGACGCGGTGATCGAGACCGGTCGCCGGCGCCGCGCGGCCCTGGCGGCGGTGGCCGTGGCGCTGGCACGCCAGGCCGACCAGAACGAACCCCACGAATTTCCGCTGCCGCCGACGGCGATCGTCACCGCCTGGCAGGCCGTCCAGCGCAGCCAGCAGCTTACGCGGAAGGGTCCAACGCGATGAAAGTGATTGTCCGGGTAGACGAGAAACTGTACGAGGTCGAGATCGGCGATCTGAACGCCCGGCCCATCGTGGCGGTCGTCGAGGGCGAAACGTTCGAGATCTGGCCGGAAGCGATCGGCAGCGGGACGGCTCTCGCCGCCAGCGCGCCCGCACCCGCCGCGCCGGAGCCTCCCGCGCCGGCGAGCGCTCCCGCGGCCAGGGCCGCGCCGTCTAATTCGGACGCCAGCGCCGTCCACGCGCCGATCCCCGGCGTGATCGTGTCGGTGTCGGTCCAGCCGGGCGACCAGGTGAGCACCGGCCAGGAGCTGTGCGTGCTGGAGGCGATGAAGATGAAGAACACGATCCGCGCGCCGCGCGACGGTGAGATCGCCACGGTGGCGATGGCGGTCGGCCAGCACGTCCAACATCACCAGGTGTTGGTCGAATACGCGGGCTGAGCGCGCGAGAGGCGGACACGACTATGGAGTTTTCCGAACTGTGGCCCGAACTGACCAAGGGCCTGTCGAATTTCACCCTGGGCAACGGCGTGATGATCGTCGCCGGGCTGGTGCTGATCGCGCTGGCCGTGCTCAAACAGTACGAGCCGGTGCTGCTGCTGCCGATCGGGTTTGGCTGCATCGTGGCGAACATCCCGCTGACCGGCATGACGGAGGACGGCGGCCTGTTCGACGTGCTGTACAATGCCGGGATCGGCAACGAACTGTTCCCGCTGCTGATCTTCATTGGCGTGGGCGCGATGATCGACTTCAGCCCGCTGCTGGCGATGCCGCGCATGGTGCTGCTGGGCGCGGCGGGGCAGTTTGGCATTTTCGGCACGCTGATCCTGGCGACGCTGCTCGGCTTTCCGCTGAACGAGGCCGCGTCCATCGGCGTGATCGGCGCCATCGACGGTCCGACCTCGATCTACGTGGCGCAAAAACTGGCGCCGGAGCTGCTCGCGCCGATCGCGGTGGCGGCCTATTCGTACATGTCGCTGGTGCCGATCATCCAGCCGCCGATCATGCGGTTGCTCACCACCCGCGAGGAGCGCCGCATCCGCATGGAATACGCGCCGCGCCCGGTGTCGCGCCGCGCGCGCGTGCTGTTCCCGGTGGTGGTCACGCTGACGGTGGGGCTGCTGGTGCCGGAGGCGACGCCGCTGATCAGCATGCTGATGCTTGGCAACCTGCTGCGCGAAAGCGGCGTGGTGGACCGGCTGCGGCTGGCGGCGGAGAACGAGATCATCAACGTGGCGACGCTGTTCCTGGGGCTGGCCGTTGGCGCCACGATGACGGCGGGCGATTTCTTGAACCTCGACACGGTCCAGATTTTGATCCTGGGCCTGCTGGCCTTCGTGCTCGACACGGCGGCGGGGCTGGTCTTCGGGAAGTTCATGGCGCGCCTCACCGGCGGCAGGATCAACCCGCTGATCGGCGCGGCGGGCATCAGCGCCTTCCCGATGGCGGGGCGGCTGGCCGCGCAGGTCGCGCAGGACGAGGACTTCGAGAACTTCATCCTGATGCACGCCATGGGCGCCAACACTGCCGGGCAGTTGGGGAGCGTGATGGCGGGCGGCGTGCTGCTGGCCCTGGTGACGGCGATCCTGTGACCGCGCAGGGGCGGATTGGGGCATGAAAAGCACGAGGCCGGGAGCGTTTCCCGGCCTCGTTCGTTGACGTGGGTGGTGCTGGTTGGCCTTACTGGGGCGGCAGCAGCACGCCGTCGATGACGTGGATCACGCCGTTGGACGCGATCAGGTCCGGCTGGGTGACCATGACGTCACCGTTCAGGAAGACGGCGCCATCCCGCGCCTCGATGCTGATCGACGCGCCGTTGAGCGTGCGGGCCGAGGTGAGCTCTGCCACATCCGCCGCAGTCAACTTACCGGACACGACGTGATAGCGCAGGACGTCGGTCAGCAGGGCGGTATCGGCCAGCAGTTCGTCCGCGGTCACGTCGAGCTCGTCCAGCAGGGCGGCGAAGGCGTCATCGCTCGGGACGAACACCGTGTAGGGGCCTTTCCCCAGCAGCGCGCTGTCCAGGTTGGCGGCTTCCAACGCGGCCTTGAGCGTGCTCATATAGTAGTTCTTGCTGATCGTGCCCATGATGTTGTCGGGCGGGAACAGCACGCTGTCGATCACGTGCACGACGCCGTTGCTCGCGAAGATGTCGGTCAGGATGACGTTCGCCGTGCCGTTGAGCTTCACGCCGCTGGCGCCAACCGCGATGTTGATGTCGCTGCCCTGCAGGGTCGTGGCCTTGTCCAGTTCCACTACCTCAGCCGCGGTCACTTCGCCGGAAACGACGTGGTAGGTCAGGATCTCGGTCAGGAACGCCTCATTGGCGAGCAGGTCTTCCGCCGATATGCCGAGCACGTTCAGCGCATCCGCAAAGGCGGCATCCGTAGGCGCGAAGACGGTGAAGGGGCCGCCGGTCGCCAGGGTGTCGGCCAGGCCAGCCGCTTCTGCCGCGGCCAGCAGGGTGGTGAAGTTGCCCGCGTTCTGGGCGACTTCGACGATATTCGGGCTGGCGCCAACCTGGTCGGTGCCGGTGTCATCATCCTGGGCGCGCGCTACCGAGCCCGCCGGGAGCGCCACCGCGACGAGAAGTGCGAGCAGGACTCCGAAAACTGTTAGTTTACGCATGGTGTTTTTCTCCTTGTGTTTTTAGATCGGTCTGATCGGTCATGCAGATTTGGATTGCTTGTTGCCCCAACGTATGCCCCGATCTTAGTCTGTCAAGATGAGAAACAGCCGAGGTATTGATGAGAATAATATTAGTGTGGACGGTGTGGTCCTCGGGAGTACGGCGCGGGCATCAAGACACGTGGGCAAACTTGCAATTCTATCCGGCCCGTTGTACGCTCTGGCCCATGCGCGAAACACAAGCCATCATCGAACGTGTCCGGCGCGTGTCGGATACCCTCCAACAGCTTCACCTGTCCGTCGATCCGTCGCTGGCCCAGGCACAGGCCGGCCAGTCGCTGTTTGCCGCGCCGCTGAATGGCGGCGAGTCCTATTTGCGCGAGCAGTGGATCCCGGTGGGGCTGCGCGAAGGCCAGATGGTGGTCGAGATTCCGTCGGCGCACCCCTACACGCCCGGCCAGGTGGTGAGCCTGCTTGCCCCGCTGGGCCGGGCGATCCCGCTGCGCCCCCACCTCCAGCACATGCTGCTGATCGCCAACGACGCGCTGCCGACGCCGTTCGTGTGGCTGGCCGGGGATCTCTGTGCCCGTGGCGCGGCGGTCACGCTGGTCCTGGGCGGGCGGGCGCTGGCCTACCCGCTGGAGCTGCTGCCCGCCGAAGTCGAGATCCTGCGGGCTGATACCGATTGGCGCTGGCCCGATCAGGTCGAGACGCTCACCTGGGCCGATCAGGTGATCGCCCTGGCGCCGCCGTATGCCTGCGCCGAGGTCTACGCCGGGCTGTACGACACGATCAGCCAGCTTCGCGTGCAGAACGTGCCGGATGGCTACGTGTTCGGGCTGTACTATTACCGGCTGGCCTGCGGGACCGGCGCCTGTCTCGCCTGCCAGATTCCGGGCCAGAAATACGATCTGCTGGCCTGCACCGATGGCCCGGCGGTCGATCTCAAAAAGGTGGCCTTTCGATGAGCGATTTGCGCGGCGTCCTGTTCGTGGGCGCGCACCCTGACGACGAGACGGTGATGGCCGGCGGCACGCTGGCGATGCTGGGCGCCCAGGGCGTGCCGGTAACTGTGCTCTGCGCGACGGACGGGCGCGGCGGCGAGTCCGGCGGCGTCGCGGAAGCGTCCACGCCGGAGGCGCTGGCCGCGGTCCGCCAGGAGGAGCTGCGCTGTGCCGCGGGCGCGCTGGGCATCGACGGGCTGACGTGGCTGGGATACGAAGACCCGGTCATGGGGCCGGACGAGGAGCTGTTCGGGTTCGCGGCGGATGAGGCGGCGCTGATCGCGCAGGTGGCCGGGCACATCCTGGACAAGGGCGTTTCGGTGGTGATCAGTCACGGCACCGATGGCGAGTACGGCCACCCGGCCCACGTGCAGGTCCACCGCGCCGTGGCGCGCGCCGTGCGCGAGCAGGCCCCGGACGTGCTGTTTTACAGCGTGGGGGCCCTGGTGCCGGAGATCGAGGATCGCCTGTGGAACGCCAGCGATCCGGCGCACCTGGCGCTGGACATCACGCCCTGGGTCGAGGCCAAGCACGCGGCCATGCTCTGCCATCGCACGCAGCACGCGCTGTTCAAACGGCGGCGCAAGCTGGCGACGGTGCGCGAGGCGATCCGGACGGTCGAGTCGTTTCGCCGCCAGTGGCCGCCGGTCGACGGTCGCGCCGCGCCCGATGATCCGTTCGCCGCGCGGCTGCGATCGGCTGGCGCGTGGCAGCCCCGGTTCCACGAGGCGGGCGAATGATCGAGCTGACGCGTCCCGGCAAGACGTCCCTGGTGATCGACAATCCCGTGATGCCCGCCGCGGGCACCTTCGGGTTCGACCACGCGCCCTACCGCGCCCTGATCGACGTGGGCAAGCTGGGGGCGGTGGTGACCAACCCGCTCACCTGGCGACCGCGCCGCGTGGCGCGCGGGCCGCGCGTGGTGCCGCTGCCGTCCGGCGTGCTGATTCACACCGGGTTGCCCAACCCCGGCACGAACCGGGCGATCAAGCAGTACGGGGCGCGTTGGGCGCGCAGCGAGGTGCCGGTGATCGTGCACGTGGTCGCCACCTCGCCCGCCGACGTCGCCCGGTGCGCGAACGCGCTCGACCGCTGCGAGGGCGTCGCCGCGCTGGAGATCGGGCTGCACGACCAGGCCACGCCCGACGACGTCGCGCAGATTCTGGCGGCGGCTGAGGCCAACACGCTGCTGCCGCTGCTGGTGCGCGTGCCGCTGTACCAGGCGGTGCCGCTGGCGCGCGCTGCCGAGGCTGCCGGGGCGGGCGCCCTGGTGATCGCCGCGCCGCCGCGCGGCACAACGCGCGATCCCGAAACGGGGCAGTTGGTCGGCGGGCGCATCTATGGCCCGTGGCTCAAGGCGCAGGCCCTGCGCGCGACGGGGCAGGTGGCGCAGATCGCCGGCATCCCCGTCATTGGCAGCGGCGGGATTCACTCCCCGGACGACGCGCGCGATTTCATCGAGGCGGGTGCGATCGCCGTGCAGGTCGATTCGGTCACCTGGACGCAGCCGCACATGCTGGAAGTCATCGCCCGCAACCTGGGCGGGCTGGAGCTCACGCGGGCGGTGGGCGCATTGAGCGACGAATGGGAGCCGGGCATGGGCCAGACCATGCGCATCGACCGCGAGCGTGCCCGGCGCGGGACGCCGCCCGAAGACGACTCGCCGCCGGACAAGCCGCTTCCCCCAAAATGAAGACCCCGCATTCGCGAGGTCTCGATCAAGACAGATGAAGTTGTGGGGTGCGATAAATGTGAGACTAAGCTCCGGACGATGCAGGGGTTACAGGTTGTCGATGATGTTCTGGTAGATGTTCTGCAAGCCTGGCCCCAAAATGGTCAGCAGCGCGATGAGGACCACGGCGACAAAGATGAGCAACAAGGCGTATTCGACGAGACCTTGCCCGCGCGCTGAGGTGGGCAGGCGAGGATGACACCGCATCCACTGCCAGATCATAAGCGCCCTCCTTTCTTGACGTTATAGCCATTATACACGATTACGCGACGGCATCTCCTCCTTTGCACACGCACCGCGTCATTTTCAGCTTATCGCATTTTTTGTCACCGGCTCGATAGTACCCCGATACTATAATTGTTCATGACTTGTTCAGATCCGTAGTGTTAAGTTAACGGTTTAGATGTACGCGAATGCGGCATCTCGCCCGGCAGATCGAAACCCGCAGCGCCATTTATCGTATAATTTGCAGTACGCATCAATAATATCAAAGTGATTGTTTAGAAATGTTGATAGAGATATTGACGAATTGAACGTATTTCGTTATGATAGGGTAAATTCGTGCACTGTGAGGCAGAAACCATGTATCCCGTATATCCCATGCCCGGGCAGTGCCCGGTTTGTAACAACGAGATGACGATCACCCGGCTGTACTGCCCCGACTGCGACGTGACCATCGAGGGCCGGTTCTCGATCGGACGCCTGGGGCTGCTTTCGCCCGAACAACTGGAGTTTGTCGAAGTGTTCTTGCGCTGTGACGGCAAGATCAAGCACGTCGAAAAAGAACTGGGCATCAGCTATCCCACGGTCCGCAGCCGCCTGAATGAGATCATCCTGGCGATGGGGTACGAATTGCCCGGCTCGGAGGTTGGGGAAGATCTGACGCCCGAAGTGCGGCGCCGGGTGCTGGACGACCTGGCCGCCGGGCGCATTACATCTGAAGAGGCGGTCGAGCTGCTGCGCGGCGAGATGCCCTGATTGGCGAGGAGTGATCACCATGCCAACGCGGAAAGAAATCCTTGAGATGCTGGCGCAGGGTCAGATAGACGTGACTCGCGCAACCGAGATGTTGAACGAGGCGAGCGCGACCCCGCCGCCCCCGCCGCCCGCCCCGGAGCCCGCCGCCGAGCCGGCTGCCCCTGCGCCCGCCGTCGAACCCGCGCCGCCGGTCGCGCCGGAGCCGCGTTCGGACTCCTGGTCCGGGCCGCGCTGGCTGCACATTCACGTCAGCGAGCTGGACACAGGCCGCAGCCGCGTGCGCGTCAACGTGCCGCTGGGGCTGGTCAACTTTGGGCTGCGAGTGGGCGCGCGCTTCACCGACGAGGTCGACTCGGACATGATGAACGACGTGTTGCGCGCCCTGGATGGACAGGAGTTTTCCGGCACCCTGGTCGAAGTCGAGGACCTGGACGATAACGAGCACGTGCACATTTTCGTCGATTGACGTGGTGGGAGTGGAGGTATTGTGATGGGACGCGAAGTTCGGGAAAATGTATCGGGAACGGTGATCATCAAGACGGTGGGCGGCGACCTGCGCCTGCGCGGGCGCGAGGACAGTCTGCTCATCCTGGACGGCGACAGCGGCTCGATCGAACAGCTTGGCGAGGACCAGCCGTACGTCGTCACCTGTGACGGCGACTGCCGGATCCTGGTCCCGGGGGATGTCTCGGTCAGCGTTCAGCAGGTCGGCGGCGACGCCAAAATCACCGACCTGGACGGCGCGCTGGACATCAACCAGGTGGGCGCGGACCTCACCGTGCGGAACGTCGGGCCGGTCCGGATTCGCAGCGTGGGCGCGGACCTGCGCGTGAAATGGGCCGAGGGAGACGTCCAGGTCGTCGCGGTGGGCGCCGATGCCACCATCCGCGAGGTCGAGGGATCGGTCCGCGTGGGCCGGATCGGGGCGGACCTGTTCCTGCGCAACATCGAGGGGAACTGCGTGGTCGACCAGGTAGGGGCCGATCTGCTGCTCAGCATCGACTTCGCGCCGGGGAACGAGTATCGCTTCCGGGTAGGCAGCGATATACTCTGTCGTGTCGGGCCGGACGCCAACGCCCGGTTCATCCTGCCGTCGCACGTCGCGCTGGGGCTGGATGTCGAAGCCGAGGTGACCGAGGACGACGACAACGACCAGCAGATCGTGACGCTGGGCGAAGGGAGTGCTACCATCTACATTGACGAGGCCGTCGAGCTGCGTCTGGTCGGCGAAGGCGAGGACTACATGCTCAACCTCGGCGTGCAGATCGAGGAAGAGCTGGAAGCCCGCATGTCGATGCTCGAAGAGAAGCTCAGCCAGCAGCTCGAAGGGCTGGACGAGCGCATCCGCTCGAAGACCGAGCAGTGGGCCTCTCAGGCCGAACGGCTCTCGGAACGCGCCCAGCGCCAGGCGCAGCGCACCGCCGAGCGGCTGCGGCGCAAGATGGAAACGAAGAAGGAAAAGCGCAAGGGGCGGCCCGCCAGCGGGCACGTCCATTGGGGAGCGCCGCTGCCACCTCGCCCGCCTCTGGACCCGGTCACGGAGCAGGAGCGGCTGATGATCTTGAAAATGGTGCAAGAGGGAAAGATCACCATCGAGGAGGCCGAGCGGCTGCTGGCGGCGCTCGAATCGTAAGGGAGGGGTATGTCAGCCGCGGGATTGGCTTCGGCACACCGCCCGTCCAGCGGGCTGCGCCCGGTCCAGTTGCGGCGCGATCTGGCCGACATCGCGGACCTGATCGAGTTCTGTTTCGCGCCCACGCTGGACGCTGCGGGGCGGTCCGCCATCAACGAGATGCGCCTGCTCAGCCGGTCGGGCCCTGTCGTGTGGGCGCTGGGCCGGCTGAGCACTGCCGTGCCGGGCGTCATGACCGGTTTCGTCTGGATCGAGCATGGCCGCCTGATCGGCAACGTCTCGGTGACCCCGGCAGGCTATGGCAGCGGCTGGATTATCGCCAACGTTGCCGTACATCCGGACTACCGGCGGCGGGGAATCGCCCGCCAGTTGATGCACGCGGCGCTCGACCTGGTCGCGCAGCGGGGGACGTTCGCCGTCCTACAAGTCGACGCCGACAATGACGGCGCGCGGACGCTATACGCGCAGTTGGGCTTCACGGAGCAGCGCACGTTCACCCGCTGGCGCCGCGCGACACGCCTGCGCCTGCCGGAGGGCGACGCGCCGCCGCTGCCGGTCCGGCCCGTGCGGCGCGTTGAGTCACGAGACCTGCTGGCGCTGGCCGAGCGCGTCCGGCCCAACGAGCGCGGCGGCATGGGCTGGCTGCGCCCCAACGACCTGCCTGGGCTGCGTCCGGGACGCTGGCCCGCCCTGGGGCGGTTGCTCAGCGGGCGGAGCGTGACGACGTGGATTCTGCCCGGCGCGGATGGGGCATTCGACGCAGCGCTGCGGTTCGAGACGCGACTGGGCTGCTCGACGGCCCTGTTCGATTTGCTGGTGCGTCCCGAACGGGCGGGCGAGCTGGAAACTCCGCTGCTGGCGAGCCTGATCCGGCGGGCGGGCGGCTGGGCGCAGCCGCTGGTCACCGAGCATCCTGACGACGACGTCGCGGCGAGCGAGGCGCTGCGCGGATTTCATTTCAGGCCAGAGCGCACCCTGGTGCACATGATCTGGCAGCCATAAGCCCGGCGCGCCTGCGGCCCGGCTGGAAAGGAAACGACAAGTATGACCACTTCTGAAGAGCGAATGCGGATCCTGCAGATGATCCAGGAAGGCAAAGTCAGCGCCGAGGAAGGCGCCAACCTGCTCCAGGCGCTCAGCCGGGGCGGGCGGCCTACCCCGCCGCCACCGCCGGCCCACGATCCGCGCCTGCTGCGCGTCCGGATCACGGACCTGCGCAGCGGCAAGACGAAAGTCAACGTCAACATCCCGATGAGCCTGGTGAACGTGGGCGTGAAGCTCGGCGCGCGGTTCACCCCGGCCAACGCTGACGTGAACTACGACGTGATCATGGATGCCATCAAGGGGGGCGCCAGCGGCAAGCTGGTCGATATCGAGGACTTGGAGAGCGGCGAGCGCGTCGAGGTGTGGGTGGAATGAGGGCGCAAACCCGCCGGGCTGCGCCCCTCTGCGCCCGGTCCTACAGCTCGACAGGCTCGCTCAGGATGGCGACCAGCAGATCGATCGCGGCCTGAATGTCGCGCCGGTCCGCCGTTTCGCTCTGAGTGTGGACGTAGCGCGCCGGAATCCCGACCGCGCCCGTGGGCACCCCCGACCGCGCAAGCTGAATCTCCGCGCCATCCGTTGATCCCAGCGTCATCACTTCAAGTTGATAGGGAATGCCGCGCTCCTCGGCCCGCCGGATCATCAGGTTTTTGACCGGCGCCGGGACGATATGACGGGTATCGCGCACCTTGATCACGGCGCCGCCGCCCAGGCTGATCCCGGCATCCTTCGGCTTGGGGACGTCACCGGCGGGCGACACGTCCACCGCGATGGCGAGGTGCGGCTCCACCCCGTAGCCTGCCGGGCGCGCCCCGCGCGAGCCGACCTCTTCCTGCACGGTGAACACGAAATAGACGGTATGCGGCGTGCCCTGGTCTTTCAGGCGGCGCATGGCCTCGATCTGGACGGCGCAGCCCAGCCGGTCGTCGAGGGCCTTGCCCACCACGCGCTCGCCGCGCCACACCACCTCGCGCACGAACGCGCCCGGATCGCCCACCTGGACCGGGGCGCTGCCGTCCGCGTCCTGGCTGATGTCGATGAAGAACCCGTCGAAGGTTGGCAGATCGCGCCGCCGGGTGTACTGGTTTTCGACGCCGATGTTGGCGATCACGCCGTTTTCGAAGCGCACCCGCGCGCCGAGCAGCGTGCCGGGCAGCAGCGTGCCCAGGCTGGCAAAGCGGGCGTAGCCCTGGCGGTCGATGTGGCTGACGATGACGCCCAGCTCGTCCATATGCGCGGCGACCATCACGCGCGCGTCCCCGTCCCCGACCCGGCAGATCAGGTTGCCGAGCGGATCGACGGTGATCGCGTCGGCCAGCGGCGCGACTTCCTCGCGGATCAGGTCGCGCACCTGGTGCTCGAACCCGGACGGCCCCCAGGCTTCGGCCAGTTTCTTGATCAGTGTTTCCACAGCAGTCACCTTTCCAACACGGACGGCGTGAGCGCCATCCACGCGGCGCGCAGCAGCCGGCTCTGATTCTCGAAATCGGACAGGCTCATGATCGAGTGCGGCCCGTGAATGTAGCGGCAGGGGTTGGCGACCACGACGCTCGGCACGCCCGCCCGCGCGCGGTGAATGACCCCGGCGTCGGTGCCGCCGGCGTGCTGCGGCGAGCGGAACTGGTGCGGGATGCCCTCGGCCTCGCCCACGCGAACCAGGTGGCGCACCAGGCGCGGATCGCTGATCATGCTGTGGTCGGCCACGGTGATCGCCGGACCGCCGCCCAACTGCGTGATCGTCGTCTGGTCCGGCTCGTCGGGGTCTTCGGGCAGGTCGTGGCAGGCGGTCGTTTCGAGCACGAAAGCCACGTCGGGCCGGATGGCGTTGGCCGCCACCCGCGCCCCGCGCAGCCCGACTTCTTCCTGCACGGTGAAGGCGACGTGCAGGTCGAATGGGAACGGCTCGCCCTGCACCAGCGCGATCAGCGAGGCGCAGCCCGCCCGGTCGTCGAGTGCCTTGCCGCGCACGGTCGGCCCCAGCTCGGTGAACGGCGAGTCGAACGCGATCAGGTCGCCGGGCTCGGCGGCGCTCTGGGCTGCCTCGCGGTTGGCCGCGCCGATGTCGATCCGCAGCCGCTCGATGGGCACGGTCTTGGTGTCTGTGTTCTGATGGATGGGCACCCACTGAATAACGCCGGGGATGCGGTCCGGGCCGACGAGCACGCGCGTGCCGGGCAGGATGCGCGCGTCCAGGCCGCCCACCGCGCGAAAACGGATGCCGCCGTCGCCGTCGTAGCCGAAGACCATCATGCCCACCTCGTCCATGTGAGCGGCGGCCATCACGCGCAGGTCCACCTGCCCGGTCCCGCGCCGGACGCCCAACACGTTGCCCAGGGCGTCGATGCGGATGTCGTCGACGGTGTCGCGGATGGCGTCCAGGATGAGCTGGCGCACGGCGCCCTCGTCGCTGGACACGCCGATCGCGTTGCTCAATTCGCGCAGGATCATGATTCGCCTTTCTCAGAGAGGGTTTCGGGCCACGCGATCGTGTCCAGGAAATCCGGCCCCATCCCCGCGATCAGCGCCGCCATCCAGCGCCCGGTCCGGCGCACGTCCCGCACGTCGATCACCTCGACCGGCGTGTGCATGTTGCGCATGGGGATGCTGATCAACAGGCTGGGCACGCCCTCGCGGCTGACCTGGATCAGCCAGGCGTCGGTGCCGCTGCTGCCGGGCAGGGCCTCGATCTGGTGCTTGAATTCCTCAAATTTGGCGACCTCGCGCGCGTGCTTGAACAACTGCGGGTGGAAGTTCGGCCCGCGCCCGAGCACCGGGCCGTCGCCCAGCTTGAACGTCTCGTCGTCGTTGGCCCCGGCCTGGGCCGCGAAGTTGCCGTCGATGGCGATGGCGATGTCCGGCTGGACCTTGTACGCCGCCGTGATCGCGCCGTGGCTGCCAACCTCCTCCTGCACCGACGCTACCGCCACCACGTCCCAGGCGTGCTGGCGCGCCGCGAGTTCCTCCAGGCAGACGGTGATCGCCGCCACCGACACGCGGTTGTCGAACGACTTCCCGGCCAGGCGGTCGCCTTTCAACTCGATGGCGGGCGCGTCGAAGGTGATCACGTCGCCGACGCGGACCAGCGCGGCCACGTCCTCGCCCGGCAGCCCCACGTCGATCCACAGGTCATCGAGCGTCGGGTACTCGGTGCGGCGGCGGGACATGTGCGGCGGCGCGGCCCCGAAGACGCCGGGCAGCACCCGCCGGCCATGGACCAGCACCGGCTGGCTGAGCAGCACGCGCGAGTCGATGCCGCCGAGCATCGCGGCGCGGATGAACCCGTCGCGGATCTCGGCGACGATCAGGCCGATCTCGTCCATGTGGGCGCACAGCATGACTTTGCGGCGCGGTTCCGGCCCGCTGCCAGTCTTGGTGGCGATCAGGTTGCCCAGACCGTCCACCTCGAAGGTGTCCGCGAGGCCGGCCCACGCTTCGCGGATCGCGTCGCGGGCGGCCTCCTCATAACCTGACGGGGCGGCCAGCCCGCTCAGATGTTTGATATGTGCTTTCAGGTCCAGCGGCATGTTCGTCGTCCTGACACGGCAAAATCGATCACAACGTTTCTTGCGTTGGAGTCTCGACCGGCGCGTCGGTCGGCGGCGGCGCGTCCGTGGGCGGCGGCGGATCCGTCGGCGGTGGTGCGTCGGTAGGTGGTGGCGCGTCGGTTGGCGGCGGCTCCGTGTTCGTCGGCGTGGCCGATGGGGCCAGCGTCGCCGTCGGCGGCACGGTGAGCGTCGGCGCCGTCGTGGCGGTGGGGAAGGGTGTCAGCGTGGGGAATGGGGTCGGCGTGAGGGTGGGCAGCCGCACCGTCGGGATCAGGTAGATCTGGGTGGGCGTGGCGCCCAACTGGTTGCCGAACGGCGTGAACGTGCCGGTGAAAAACGGCGTGAACGTCGCGGTCGTGCGCGGGGACGCCGTCGCGCCGCCCAGCGTGGCATTCGTCGGGATGCTCGTGCGGCGGGGGGCGCTTTCTGGCGCGTAGGCGAGCATGACCGCCCCCAGACAGTAGCACGGCAGCGTCACCAGGATGATCGCCAGCAAGACCATGCGCGTCGTCTGCCGGCTGTCCGTCATTCGCGAAAAGGGATCGAAGCCCATAGTGTTGTTATCTCTCGCCAGGCCCCCCACAACCTGGGGCGGATCGTAGCATGGCGCCGGGGCGATGTCAAAGCCGGCGCCATCAACGGATATCGAGCCACAGGCCGGTTTCGATGGTCCGGGCCATGACGTGGGCCGCGTGGTGGGCGGGCGTGTCGTAATCGGCCAGGCGCAGCGCGCGGCGGCCCGGTTTTTTCTGCAAGGGGCGGATGGCCTCCCAGGTGTGCGATTTGCCCTCGACGCGCCCTAGATCGACCACCGGCCAGAACCGGTCGCCGTCGTAGAGGTGCAGCCAGACTTCCTGGGCGATGCGCACCGCGTCGCCGTCTTTGGCGCCCCCCTGCTGGCGCGGGGGCGTCTGCGAGAGCAGGACGTAATCCACCGAATCGAAGGCCAGGCTCCATTTGACGCGCGTCGAAAAGCGCCCCTGGCTGCGGATTTCGCGCCGCGTGGTGTCGATGATGACGTTGGTATTGCCCAGCAGGGCGGCGAAGGTGCGCACGGCGCTGATCGCCAGCACGACGGCCACTCCCAGCCCGACCCAGGGCAGCCATTCCGGGTTGACGGTCGCCAGCCCGCTGACCTGCGTGCCGACGCTCAGAATGACGAACAGCAGCGCCAGCGCGAAGAACCCGGCAGCGCGGAACGCCATCCCCACGACCCAGCCGCCGCGCCGCTGCCACACCAGCCCGCCGGGCGTGGCTGCCAGGGCCCAATCCTCGAACTCGAAGGGCGGCTCCTGGGGCGTGACGCTGGGGACGAGCGGCTCGACCGCGGCCATCGGCGCGGTGATCTCGATCGGCTGCGTGGCCGATACCGGCTCGGCGGGCGGCGCGTGCCCCGCTTCGGCGGGTGGGGGCACGAGGTGGAAGGGCCGCGCGATCACCTCCGCCAGCGCCCGCCCGGCGGTGGCGGCTTCGCCGGCATATTCGTCGACCGGGCCGCTCGGCCAGTTTGCCAGCCCGCACCAGCGCATTTTTTCGCCGGAGCCGGGCGGGGCGGCCAGCAGCAGCCCCAGGTGCCAGTTCTGCGTTTCGGGCGCCCAACCGACCACCACGCGCTTGATGTCCGCCGGCGCCAGCGGGCCATCTTCCGGCAGGTGGCGCGCCCGGCAAAAATCGCCGGAGAAGTAGACGCCGTCTTCGCGGGCTTCGACCAGCATGGGGCGCGTTTCGGACAGGCCGGGCGACTGCGAGCCGTTCATCAGCCGCCACGTCGTAGGGCTGAGTTCGATGGTGAGATGATTTGATGCGCGGATTATCTGCATGAGACTTTAGGTGTAATTGATCAGGATAAGCAATTGTAACAGCGACAGCGCCGAATTCAAGACTTAGTGTTGAGTTGGGGCCGGCGTCTCCTGTGTGCAGGGCAATTCTACGATGTCATCCACCACCGGGAGACTCGGCGAGCCGGTAATCGCCCAGCGGCGCATCGAGAAGACGTCGTACAGGCCGATTTTGACCGTTGGCGTCTCCGTGGCAACCGGCGCGCGCCAGCTCGTGTGGAAGGCCATCCCCGGCAGCCACGCGTCCAGCGGGATTGCGTGGGGCGGGAGGTCGGCCTGATCGATCAGCGTGTCGCCATCCCAGACGTGAATGAACAGGTGGGCCGGCTGGGGCGGGCGCCGCCGCGCGGACCAAGCGAGATCGACGCGCAGCTCGCCCGCCGGCGTGGTGCGGCAGTCGACGGCGGTCAGGCTCACGGCGTCTTCCCACGCGACCAGCGCGCCATCCGGGGGCGCGTCCAGCGGCGTCGTGACGGCGCTGACCGCCGTCAGGCGGACGTGATCGTCCAGCACGCCCGCCGTCGCCTCAGCGACCGGGAGCGCCTGCCCGGCGTCCCAGTCGTACAGGCTCACCAGGATATCGTAACTGCTCATTGGCTCGTCCCCGGCGGCGGGCAGCGTGATCAGGTAGCGCTCGTAAAACACGTCGCCGGGCTGCCAGCGGCTGGCCGGGTGTTCGGGCGTGCCGAGCCGCCCCAGGACCGCGTTGTCGACCTGCTGCACCTGCTGGCTCATGTGATCCACCAGGCGGATCGACACGACGTAATCTTTGCTCGGCTGGCGGAGCGCTTCCCAGAACAACTCGAAGGTGAGGTAGCCGCCGGGCAGAAAGTTGCTGTCGTAATAGGCATACCCCAACAGGCGGATCTCGCCGGCATACGTCGCTTCGACCCGGACCAGATCGGACGGGAGATCGCCGGAGTCGATGATGTTGGGGCGCGGCAGATACCCGGCCAGCGCGTTCGCCCCGGCGGTGACGATCAGCGCGGCGGCCAGCACGGGCAGCGCCAGCGTGATCAGGCGGCGCGGCGCCCGGCGAAGCCCCCACAGGCCGGTGAGCGCACTCGCCGCCAGCAGCAGCGCAAGCGGGGCCGCCGGCATCCGCACGCGCCCGATGACGTAGAAGGCCGCCAGCGACAGGATGTAGAGCACCAGTGCCGCCCCGACGAGCAGCGCGGCGAAACGGCGTTCGCGCGCGGCCACGCTCAGGCCGAACCCGGCCAGCGCCAGGACCATCAGCAGGCGGAAGTTGACCTGCTCGTTCGCCGCCAGCGCGGCCAGCAGCGGCGAGACGTCCAGCCCGGTCGCCCGGTAATCGATCATCTCGGAGTCGCTGTGCTCGACCGGCTCCCAGAACAGGGCCACGCGGCGCAGCGTCAGCTCGATTGGGTGGGCCGGATCGCGCTCCACGTCGCGGGCGAGCGCCTCCAGCCAGCGGTCGCCCCGCGCCAGCGCGAGCCGTTCGCTCTGCGTCTTGTACGTGTTCATGCCGGTCGAGTTCAGGTTGTTGGACCGGAACAACTGGTAGTCGCCCAGGTCCGCGGTGAGCGCGACGACCCCGGCGCGCAGGTTCGCCACCGTGATCGGCATGATGCAGAGCGCCGTCGCGAGGATGAGCAGGCTGCTGTTCAGCGCCCGGCGGCGCCAGCTCGCGCCGGGTTGGATCGCCAGCACGACCAGCGGCAGGAAGAGCATGACCAGGATCGTATTGCGGAACACCGCGCCGAGGCCGATCGCGATCCCGCACAGCAGGATGAACGCCGGGTGGCGCCAGCGCACCACCGCCGCCAGCGCGGCGGCCAGGGCGAACATCAGCCAGGTGGCCGGGCCGACGATCTGGAGCGTGTGCTGGTAGTGGATCAGCGGCGGGAACAGGGCCGCCAGCAGCCCGGCGATGACGCCGGTGGGCCGGTCGAACAGCGCCCACCCGGCCAGCGCCAGCATCACCGCGCTCAGGCTGGCGACGGTCGTGTTGAACAGGTACAGCAGTTGCAGGTCCGGCCCCAGGACCATTTGCAGCAGGCCGAGATACACGAACATGCCCTGTTGGAAGATTTGACCGCCGACCGGCACCTCCCCGGCGATCCAGCCGCGCCCCAGCATGACGTAGTTGTCCCAGATTTTGTCCATCGTCCACAGGGTCGGGTCGTTGTCGAATTTCTGCGCCAGCGTGACCAGCCGCGCGCCCAACGCCAGGGCGAGGATCAGGGCCAGGGCGATCCACATGCGCCGCGAGATGCGCAGCGCCGAGACCAGGACGATGACGCCGCCCAGCCCCATCACCAGCGACAGCGGCCTGAACAGCGCGCGGGCGGCGTCGCTCAGCGAGTAGCCCCCGCCCGGCGGGGCGTAGTCCCAGGCCGGGACGGGCCTGCGAAGGCCCAGCGCGTTCGCCTGCTCGAACGCCAGGTGCCCATCCGGGGGATAGGAGTCGGGGACCGTGTAGCGCAGCGCGAACGGGATGGCGTCCTCGCCGGTGTCGGGCAGCGTCACGCGGGGCGAGGCATCGCCCTCGTAGACGGTTTCGCCGCCCAGCGTCAGCGTGAGATCGGCGCCCAGGGTGTTATCGACCCACAGCTCGCCAGGGGCCATCAGCGCCCCTTCGAACTGCCCTTCCTGGGCGGATTCCGTGGTGATGGTGATCGCGTCCAGCCAGACCCACGCGGCCCGGTGGGCGATGCCGCCGTAGCGGTGGATGACGCGCGTCTGGGGGGCATAGGCCGGCGCGAAGAGGATGCAGGCCAGCGCCAGCAATCCCAGCCCCAGCCACAGCCGCCGGGATCGGAAGGGCAGACGCGTTGCACGAGTGGATGACGGAACCATACCGGCTGTCTTCAGGATGACCAGGCGAATAGTGCGCCCAAGTCTACCGCGCGCGGGCGCGGCGGGCGAACGGCGCTCACGTCAGGAACAGGATCGCGGTCCCGGCGACGGCCAGCGCGGTGCCGACCACGGCGCGCTGGGTGATGCGCTCCTTGAAGAACAGCCAGCCCAGCGGCAGCAGGAAGACCGGCGTCAGGCTCGTCAGGGTGGAGGCGACGCCGACCGGCGCGTTCTGCACGGCGATGAGCGACAGCCACACGCCCAGGAACGGCCCGGCGATCGCGCCGCCCACGATGAACCGGATCGCGCGCGGATGGTCGCGCAGTTTTTGCGCGGTGGGGCGCATCTGGCCGTTCGCCGCCGCCAGCGCCCAGATCACGATCGTGGCGACGGTCAGGCGCATCAGGTTGCCCGACAGCGCCGAGTAATCGCCCTCCAGCCCCTTCTTCGAGGCGATCAGGCCAACGGCCTGCCCCAACGCCCCGCCCAGGCCGAACAGCACGCCGATGACGTAGAAGCGCAGCGAGGCATCCGGCAGGTCGTCGCGCCCGTTGCGCCGGTCGGTGACCACCCACGCCACGCCGCTGATCGCCAGCGCGATGCCCGCCAGTTGGCCCGCGGTCAGCGATTCGGACAGCAGCATCCGGGCCAGCACGGCGCCCATCACCGGGTTGAGCGCCATCAGCAGCATCGACAGGCGCGGGCCGATCATCACGAACGCCTGGAACAGGCACGCGTCGCCGATCACGAACCCGATCACGCCGGAGGCCGCCATCCAGCCCCAGCGCTCCGGGTCGGCATAGACCGGCAGCAGCTCGCCCTGGGTGACGAGGTGCAGGCTGCTGACCATGACGAACGCCAGCACCAGCCGGGTCCGGTTGACGACGGGCGAGCCGACCAGCCGCCCCGACAGCGTGAAGAAGATCGAGGTGAAGCTCCAGCACAACGAGGTCGCTAGCCCTGCCAGTTCGCCTACGGGAAGGGGCACGGTGAGGTTCTCCATCTGGATGGGGTCAGAAGGCCCCAAGCGTAGCGCAGTTTGTCAGAAAAACAAGCCCGCCAGCCGGCGCTGACGGGCAGAGTGTGCGGGCGATAGGCCGCCGGCTGGCTCAGGCCAGTTGCAGCGCCTTCGTCTCGACGATGTGGCTCGCCTGGGTGATGAAGTCCGCCACGTGCATCGCGCCCAGGTCCTCGCCGGAGCGCAGGCGCACGCTGACCGCGCTCTTTTCGATGTCGCGGTCGCCGACGATCAGCATCCACGGGATTTTCTGCGTCGTCGCGCTGCGGATCTTGCCGCCCATGCGCCCCGCCGAGTCGTCGACTTCCACGCGCAGCCCGGCATCGCGGAGCTGGGCGGCGACCTCGCGCGCGTAGTCCAGGTGGCGGTCGGCCACGGGGATCATCACGACCTGCACCGGCGACAGCCACGCCGGGAACGCGCCGGCGAAGTGCTCGATCATCACCGCGACGAAACGCTCCATGCTGCCGTACAGCGCGCGGTGGATCATGATCGGGCGGTGGCGCTCGTTGTCCTCGCCCACGTATTCCAGCTCGAAGCGGGCGGGCAGGTTGTAGTCCACCTGGATCGTGCTGATCTGCCATTCGCGCTTGAGCGCGTCGCGGATGATGTAGTCGAGCTTGGGGCCATAGAACGCGGCCTCGCCCTCTTCCACCGTGTAATCCAGCCCGCGCTTGTCGGCACACGCGATGATCGCCTGCGTCGCGTGTTCCCAGCCCTCGTCTTCGCCGACGTACTTGTCGCTCTCCGGGTCGCGAATGCCCACCCGCGCGCGGAAGTCCGTCAGGCCGACGCTGTTGAGGATGAACTCGACCAGGTCCGCGACCTTGAGGAATTCCTCCTCGAGCTGCTCCGGCGTGCAGAAGATGTGCGCGTCGTCCTGCGTGAAGCCGCGCACCCGCGTCAGGCCGTGCAGCTCGCCCGATTTCTCGTAGCGGTAGACCGTGCCGAACTCCGCATAGCGAACCGGCAGGTCGCGGTACGAGCGCAGCTCGTCTTTATAGATCTGGATGTGGTGCGGGCAGTTCATCGGCTTGAGCATGAACAGCTCGCCCTCGACCTCGAACGGCGAATACTGGCTGTCCTTATAGTACGGGTAGTGGCCCGACGTCTCGAACAGCCTGACGCGCGCGATGTGCGGCGTGAGGATCGGCTCGTAGCCGCGGCTGAGCTGCACGTCGCGCAGGAAGCGCTCGAGCAGGTCGCGCAGCACGGCGCCTTTCGGCTTCCACAGCGGCAGGCCCTTGCCGACCAACTGGCTGAACGTGAACAGGCCGATCTCCTGGCCGATGCGCCGGTGATCGCGCTTTTTGGCTTCTTCGAGCAGTTCCAGGTATTCCGCAAGCTGTTCGGGCGTCTGCCACGCCGTGCCGTAGATGCGGGTGAGCATCTCGCGGTTTTCGTCGCCGCGCCAGTACGCGCCCGCCGGGGCCTTGAACGTGATGTTGATCGCGTCCGGGTTGATCTCGCGGGTGTTGGCGACGTGCGGCCCGCGGCACAGATCCTCGAATGTGTCCTGCCGGTACGTGCTGATCACGACCGGTTCGTCCGTTTTCTCGCCGTATTCGTCCACGCCGCCGCGCTCCAGCCCGTCGATCAGCTCGAGCTTGTACGGCTGGCCTTTGAACAGGGCGCGAGCCTCTTTGGCGCTCACTTCGCGGCGGATGAACTCGTGCCCCTCGCGGATGATCTCGCGCATCCGCTTCTCGATCTCGACCTGGTCTTCCTCCGTCAGCGGGCGGGGCAGGTCGAAGTCGTAGTAGAACCCGTCCTCGATGGGCGGGCCGATGGCGATCTTGGCCTCCGGGAATTTCTCGA
This sequence comes from Anaerolineae bacterium, assembly GCA_018432315.1. Taxonomy (GTDB): domain Bacteria; phylum Chloroflexota; class Anaerolineae; order Aggregatilineales; family Aggregatilineaceae; genus LM3-B42. The sequence continues at coordinate 264,206 of JAHDLB010000025.1, read as the reverse complement.
GCACGGCCTGGGCCATGACGTGCGCCGTCGAGTGACGGATACGGTAGAGCTGACTGTCCTGGTACCGTTGCATGATGGTGAAAACCTTCTCCTCTGAGCCGGGTAGCAACCCGTGAGTGTGGATGATGATCTACGCAGCAGGGACACCCTGCGCTATGCCCCACCGCCGGCGATGCGGCGCGTGCGGTAGGGACCAGCGCAGGATGTCCCTACCAGGGCCGCCCGGTAGTGCTGCCGGTTGGATCGGTCATGGCGCGCTCCTTTGTCGTTACGTCCCGACGATGTCGGTATCGCGGGCTTCGGCCTCGAATTCGGCAAACACGCTCTCGAACACGCCGAGAGCCATCAGGTTGTCGATCACGTCCTCGATGATGTCCGCCGTCAGCATCTCGACGATGACGTGCGGCGTTTCCAGCGCGAGGAACGGGGTCGGCGCCAGCGACTGGTTGTGCTCGCGGGCAACATCCAGGCTGAGCTGCATTTCCTGCTGGAGATGGGCCAGCGTCACGAAGTGCGCCTGCCACAGCTTGTTGTCTTCCATCTCCACCAACACATCGGCGCTGTCGGTCTTGGGATCAAATCCCAGGATCGACTCGGGTTCAATCCAAACGCGCTTGATCAACACGGTCGTTCGCCTTCTTACTCAGTGAGCCAGTTGTTCCCATCTTACACCCAAACTGACTCCAAATAGTAGACCCCCGCCCAACAGACTTGGGGCGAGGGTCCTCATGATCCACGCGGTTCCACCCAATTTCGACGCGCGCGCCGGGGCGCGGTTGTCCTCTTGGGGCCGGTAACGGGGCCAGCCGGCATCACCTACTGCGCCGGGGCGGTTCGGCGACGCGCTCGCGGGGGGTTTTCCTGGCGGGCCAATCGAGCGGGTTTCCAGTCCACGACCCGCTTTCCCTGGGAATGGCCGGGGCCAATACTCGTCCCGGTCAACGCTTTGTGCCAATTTGTAATATGCCATTGAGGATACGCAAAAAGGACCGGAGTGTCAAGGTTTTCTTACGAATGACCCGGCCCGCGGGCGCCGTTTCTAGGTCGCTGGTACGATTTCCTCCACAAACTGCGCTGTGCTATACTGGCGCTATGTTACCGATGATGGCTCCCCCTGACGCCGAACGCTGGGCGCAGCGGCTCGCCCGCTGGTCCCGACGCCTGCACGCCGCCCGCCTGGACGGGCTGGCCGGCGCGCTGCTCGATGCGGCGGAGCCGTTGGGGCCGTTGGGGGCGCACGTGTTATGGATCGCGCAGCCGGCGCTGGGGCTGTTCGTCCCGCGCGACGAGATCGGCGCGCTGGCGCGCGTGCTGGATCAGCCGGGCGGGATGGCCTGGCTGCGGGACAGGCTGGTTGAGCCGGATGGCGGGTTGACATCTCATGAATAACACTGAGCTTACCTGGGTTCTTCTGGCGGTTGCCCTGGCGCAGACCCTGGCAGCCCGGATTCTCTGGCGGCGGGCCCGGCTGTACCACAGGCCGATCGCCGCGTACCGGGTGCTGCCCGAACAGGCCGCCGACGCCGTCGAGAGCAGCAACCGGATTCACTTCTCGCTGGGCAGCAGCGCCCTGGGCGCGAGCAGCAGCCTCAGCGCCCTGGCCGCGGCGGAGGTCGTCTACCGGCTCTCGGAGCGGTTAGCCGTCAGCCGCCAGACGCCGCTGGTCACGCTGAGCCAGCCGCTGACGCTCCCGCTGGCGCAGGACACGCTGCGCCGGGCCTACGAGTTCCGCCAGAACATGGCGCACTATCGCAGCAGCGCCGCCGCGTGGTATCCGCAAGGCGCGCGCTCGCTGTCGTTTGCCGCCGGGGCCGCCAGCCTGGCCGCGGATGCGGACGTGCACAGCAGCGTGCTGCTGGGGCGGTTCGGCGTGGAAATGGCGCTGCTGGGCGAGAGCGCGCTCCGCCACGACCAGGGCCTGATCGCGCACAGCGATCTGCCGGAGGGGCAGGCCGTCGCGTTCGTCCAGGCGGACGAGGCCCTGCTGGGCGAAGAATTGTACGTGGCGGCGGCGTATTTGAACGGCAGCCCGTTGGAACGGGGCGGCGTGGTCGCGCTGGACGTGCTGCGCTGGCTGGTGATCCTGGGCATCATCGTGGCCGCGGTGCAGGCGGCGGTCTGAGGCGACTATGGCGACGAACAGCGGCGCGCAGCGCCATCGCTTACTCAACTTCCTGGCGACCGTCATCGTGATCAGCTCCGGGCTGGTCACCCTGATCGGCCTGCTGAGCGACGACGGCTCGACCGCTGCCGATACGGCGCGGTTTTTGATCCAGCTCGTCACCGTGATCGCCGCCGTGGCCGTGCTGGCCGGGCTGGTCAACCTGGTGGCGGTCCACCTGGGGCGCTTCGTGCGGGCCGAGCGCGGCTGGCCGTACAGTGTGCTCGTGCTGGTGGTGGCGCTGGTGGTGGGCGTGCTGCGGATCCTCGACCGGGCCGAGGTCTGGTCGGGCGATCTGGAGGGCGAGCAGATCAGCGTGCGCGTCTTCGAGTCGGTGCAGGTCAGCCTGGAGTCGGCGCTGGCGGCGCTGCTGGTGTTCTTCCTGGTGTTCGCGGCCTACCGCCTGATGCGCGACCGCGTCACGGTGTGGAATGCGCTCTTCAGCCTGACGGTGATCGTCGTGCTGGTGGGATGGGTTCCGTTTGAGGATATGGATGTGCTGCGCGATGTGCGCGATTGGGTCGTGCGCGTACCGGCCAGCGCCGGGATGCGCGGCCTGTTGATCGGGGTGGGCCTGGGCACGCTGACCGTCGGGGTCCGCGTGTTGATCGGCCAGGACCGGTCATTCCGCGACTGACGCCGCGCGAGGGACAGGACTGCTATGCCGGACGATCCGAACTTTTTTGATGACAGCCTGCTGCCGGACTGGATGCGCGACATGGACGATGATGACGCGTCCGAGGGCGAGCCGTCCGGCGAGTCGCAGCCCGGCCAGCCTGACGGGGATGCGCTGCCGTGGCTGGAGCCTGATCAGCCCGATGCAGCCGGGGCCGAGCCGGGCGCGCCCGCCGCGGATGACGACTGGTTGAGCGCATTCGGACAGGCGCCCGAGGCCGATCTCCCCGACGAGTCCAGCGACGAGGACCTCGACTGGCTGAGCGCGGCGGACGACCAGCCGGAGGAGCAACCGTTCGCCGACGAGGCGCCGCTCGCCGAGCCGGAGATAGTCCCGGATTGGCTGAGCGCGGTGGACGACCAGCCGGAAGACATGCCCACCGACGAGGCGCCGCCCGCCGAGCCGGGCATGATCCCCGACTGGCTCAACGAGGCGCGCCCGCCCGAGGCGGAAGCACCCGCGCCCGACGACGAGGATCTGACCTTCGAGGAATGGGAGCAGCGCGAGCAGGAACGCCTGCGCGAAGAACAGAAAACCCCCGAAGAACGCCTGCTCGAAGAGGTCCCCGACTGGTTCGACGAGGTCGAAGCGGCGGGCGGGCCGCCCGAAGGCGAGCCGCCGGAATCGCCCGGCGAGGCGGAGTTCATGCCCGGCTGGGCGTTGGGCCTGGAGGACCAGGACACCGAACAGGCGCCCGACTGGTTCCAGGACCTGGACCTGTCGGCGGAAGCCGTCACACGGCCTGTGGATATGCCCGAACCCGGCGCGCCCGGCGACGAGCCGTCCGGCGACGACCTGCCGGACTGGTTCGCGGGGATGGATCTCCCGCTGCCCGGCGAGGCCGATTCCGGCGAGGAACTGCCCCTGCCGGACCTGGACGATCTCGGTGATGCGGGCGCTCAGGATAACGCGATCGCCGGGCCGGAAGACATCCCCTTCCCCGACCTGGACCTGGACCAACCGCCGCCCGACGAGCCTGCCGCGCGCGATGTGGACGCGTGGCTGGCCGAGATGCCGCCCGCCGCCGCGCCGGAGGAGGCCGCGACGGAGCCGGAAGATTTCGTCGAGCGCTTCGAGCCGCTGACGCCGGACGAGTTCACGCCTGCCCCGGTCGACGAGGAAGCCCCGGCGTGGCTGCGCGATATGGCCGGAGAAGGCAGCGCTGAATTCGATGAATCGCCCTTCGAGGCGGCCCCCGAAGCCGAGGCGGAAAAACCGGCCCCGGTGAGCGTGTCCGAAGACGACATGGATTGGCTGGCCGACCTGTCGGAGGTGGAGGCGGATGAAGGCGCCGGGATGGGCGCTGAGGAGGTCGTCGCTCCGGAGGAACCGGCGGAAGAAGCCGCCGGGGACGCGCTCGGCACGGCGCCGCTGGACAGCCAGGCGCTCGATCAACTGCTGGGGCTGTACGACGATGTGGACGAGTCCGCCGGTGAGCCGGAACCGGGAGCGGAACTGGACCTGGAGCCAACCGGCGAGGAAGCGTGGCCGGCCCTGATCGATGAGGACCTGGGGGCCGGTATGGTGTGGGACGATGACCTGGGCCTGCCCGCCCAACCGGCAGAACCCCAGGCCGCCGATATGCCCGATTTCGAGGCGTTGTTCGCGGGCGGCGAGCCGGGCGAGGCGCTGCCGGAGATCGACGATCAATTCGCGGCGGCAGGCGACGAGAGCGCTCGCCCGCCGACCCCGCCGCCCCAACCGCTCGCCGTGGAGCCAGAGCCGGAAGCCGAGCCGGAACTGCCCGAAGAACCGGCGGTGCCCGGCGCGCAGCCCGAATGGGTGGCCGAGCTGCGGCCCTCGGACCTGCCGGTGACGGTGAAGGCCGGCGGCGCGGAAAAGAGCATGCGCCAGAAGCAGCTCGACGAACTGCCCGACCGCGTGCGCGCCTTCCGCGAGGCGGCGCTGCACGACCTGGGCGACGCAGACCTCGCGCCGGCGCCGGAAAGCGGCCCGCTGGCCGGGGTGGCCGGGGCGCTGCCGCTGATCGACGCGGTGTTCCCCCCCGCGACGCGCGCGCCATCGGTCGAAGGGCTGGTCGTGACGCCGGAGCAGCAGGCCCGCGCCCGGCGGCTGCAGGCGCTGATGGACGCGATATCGGCGGATGACGAGGCGGAGGACGCCGAAGCCGGCGAGGCCGCCCCCGCGCGCCGCCGGAAAAGCCGCCTGAAGCCCGACCGCGTGCTGGTGGCGCTGATCCTGCTGGTGGGGCTGCTGGTGCCCTTCGCGACCGACGCGCTGCACCTGGCCGCGGATCCGCCCGCGCTGGCCGGTGACCGGCTGGCCGTTGCCGGTGAGGTCGACGCGCTGGAGCCGGGCGACTACGTGCTGTTCGCGTTCGAGTACGGGCCGCCGTCGGCGGGCGAATTGGACGGGCTGGTCGAAGCCCTGCTGCGCGACGTGCTGGCGCGTGGGGCGGTGCCGCTGGCGCTCAGCACGGACCCGCTGGGCGCGTTCCACGCCGGGGCGGTGATCGAGCCGCTGGCGGATGACGCGGCGCTGCTCGCGGTGCGCGGCCAGCAAGAGACGGCGCTCGTCCCCGGCGAAGATTACGCCGCGCTGGCCTACCTGCCGGGCGAGGCGGTCGGCGTGCGCTCGCTGCGCTATGCCTATTCGGACAGCGACGGCACCCCCAAGCGCCACCCGGCATTCGACACGACCCTGCGCGGCGAGGCGACCGACCTGCCGATCAGCCGCGTGGAGGCGGACATCAGCCTGATCGCGGTCATCGGCGGCGAGTCCGAGGCGGTGCGCACCTGGGCCGAACAGCTCGAAAGCGTGGATGTGCCGAAAGTGGCGCTGGTCACGGCGGCGCTGGAGCCGCTCGTCGCGCCGTACATCCACGAGGACGCGTACGCCGGCTATCTGGCAGGATATCGCGACGCGGCCAGCTACAACCAGGCGCGCAACGCGGCCTCGCGGGCGGCCTACGTCATGCCCGGCGACCTGCCGCTCGACCTGCCGAATCCGGAAGACGCGCGCTGGCACAGCATGGCGCTGGGGCTGGCGCTGGCGGCGGGCGTGATCGCGCTGGGGATGGTGGTGAACAGTATCCGGGCGCTAGGACGGAGGCGACGGCGGTGACTCCTGATACCCTTGACCTGATAGCCGGGTGGGCCTCGCTGGTGCTGACGCTGCTGGTGTTCAGCTATCTGCTCGGCGACAACGTGCTCTACCGCATCGCCGTGCACGTGCTGGTCGGCGTGGCGGCGGGCTACATTGCCGTGGTGGCGCTGGAGAGCGTGCTCGTCCCGTGGCTGAACGACACGCTGCTGGCCGATCAGGGCGCGCGCAGCGACGCGACGATGGTCGCCTTGCGCGTGATAGGCGCGGTCCCGCTCCTGTTCGGCGCGCTGCTGCTGTTCAAGCTGTCGCCGCGGCTGGCGCCGGTGGGCAACCTGGGGCTGGCCGCCGTGATCGGCATCGGGACCGCGGTCGCCGTGGTCGGCGCCGTCGCCGGGACGGTGATCCCGCTGGCGCGCGAGGCCGGGGAGGCGGTGGGCGATAGCGCCCTGGACGGCATCGTGATCGTGGTGGGCACCGTGACCACCCTGGCCTATTTCCAGTATTGGGCGGTCGAGCGGGGCGGCGAGATCCGCGCGCCGCGCCTGTTTCGCCCGCTGGGCGCGGTCGGGCGCCTGTTCGTGATGGTGGCGTTAGGGGCCCTGTACGCTGGGGCGATTGTCACCAGCATCACGATTTTCGGCGACGTGATCGACGCGCAGATCCGGTTCATCCTCGACAGAGTGGGGGGCTGATCAGCATGGCATTCGAACACGTCAACTCGCTCCTGATCGCCGACATCGGCAACGTGCACACCCGGCTGGTGCTGCTCGATCTGGTCGAGGGCCAGTACCGGCTGATCGCCACCTCGCGCGCCCGCACGACCGCCGCGCCGCCGCTCAGCAACGTGAGCCTGGGCGTCGAGCACGCCGCGGATGCGATGGCGCACCAGATCGGGCGCGGCCTGCTGAGCCTGGAAGCCGATCAGATGTTCATCATGCCCGAAGCGGGCGGCCACGGCGTGGACGAGTTCCTGGCGACGAGCAGCGCCGGGCGCCCCATGAAGGTCTTTCTGGTCGGCCTCACACCGGAGATCAGCATCGCCAGTGGCCGCCGCGCCCTGGCCGGGACCTACGTCACGGTCACCGACACGCTCAGCACCGATGACCTGCGCAGCGAGGAGCAGAAGATCAACGCGATCCTGCGCGACGAGCCGGACCTGATCCTGATCGTCGGCGGGACGGACGAGGGGGCCGACGACATCCTGATCGACCTGGTCAAGACGATCCAGCAGGCGCTGCTGCTGCTCACGCGCGGCAAGATGCCGGTCGTCCTGTTCGCCGGGAATCGCGCCCTCAAGCGCGAGGTGGACGAGCTGCTCTCGCCGGTCACCGAGGTATATATGGCGCGCAACGTGCGGCCCACGCTGGCCGACGAGCAGGTATTCCCCGCGCAGATCGAGCTGTCGCTGGTGTACGACGATTACCGCACCAAGTCGCCCGGCGGCTTCGTCGAGATCGGGCGTCACAGCCAGGTGGGCGTCGTCCCGACCGTCCAGGGCCTGATCAGCGCCGTGCGGTACCTCAGCCACCTGCCGCAAAAGGGGATCGGGCCGCTGGTGGCGGACATCGGCAGCGCGAACAGCGCGCTGGTGGCGGGCGTCGACCGCGAGCCGCGCTTCACCATCCGCACCGATCTGGGCATGGGACACAGCATGGTCAGCGCGCAGGAAGCCATCACGCCGCAGAACGTACTGCGCTGGGTGCCGTTCGACGTCGAGATCGACGACCTGTGGGACTACGCGCACAACAAGCAGCTTCGCCCGTCCACGGTGCCCGGCACTGCCGAGGAATTGATGCTCGAACAGGCATTCGCGCGCGAGATTTTGCGCCTGTTGGTGGCCGAAGCGCGCGCCGATTGGGGCCTGGGGCACGGCGACCTGCTGCCCGCCTTCCGCCCGATCATTGCCGCCGGGTCGATCCTGACCCAAGCCCAGCATCCGGGCATCGCGGCGCTGCTGCTGCTGGACGCGCTGCAGCCGGTCGGCATCACCGAGCTTCAGATCGACCCGTACAACCTGCTGTCGTCGCTGGGCGTGGTGGCCTACCTCAAGCCGCTCATCACCGTGCAGGCGCTCGAAGCGCCCGGCCTGGTCAGCCTGGGGACGGCGTTCAGCCCCCAGGGACGCGTCCGGTACGGGCAGGACGTGATGTACGTGCAGGCCCGGCTGGCTGACGGGCAGGTCCTGAATCACACCGTGCGCGGCGGCGAGATCTGGATGGTTCCGGCGCTGCCCGGCGACCCGGTCGAGGTGGCGGTCAGGCTGCGCGGCGGGCTGACGATCAGCGGGCGGCGGCGATTCAAGCTGCGGGTGACGGCGGGCGCGGCGGGCGTGATCTTCGATGGCCGGGGCCGCCCGCTGGTGATGCCCCGCCCGCGCGATCGCGCCGCGCGATTCATGCAGTGGCAGCTCGCCATGATGGGCCAGCGCGCCCAGCCGGATGCCGATGCCCTGCTGCCCAGCATCGAGGACCTGTACCCCACCGCGCCGGAGGAGGCCGCCGATGGCAACCTATCCTGAGACGACGATCATCCAGGGGTTGACCCGCATCCAGCGCGAGCGCCGCCTGCCGCCCCAGGCCATCCCGCGCCCGGTGCACATCGTGGCCGGCCAGTCGGTCGACGCCGTGACCGTGGTGCTCGAAGGCGACATCCTCAAGCAGTACCGCATTCTGGATGTGGCCGCGTTCTTCAACATCCGCCAGGCGCAAAAAGCCGCCGAGCTGATCGAGGTCAGCGAGGGGCAGCGCGTCCAGTTCGGCCAGGAGCTGGCGCGGCGCGGCAAAGGCCGCCGGGCCAGGTCGATGCTCTCCCCGGTGGAGGGGCAGGTGGTGCGGGTCGAGGACAGCCGGATCATCATCCAGGCCAGCGAGCGCGCAGTCGAGATCCAGGCCAGGATCCCCGGCGAGCTGGTGTCGGTGGAGCCGAACGCCGTCCAGGTGGTGGGCAACGGCGCGCTCATCCAGTGCGCCTGGGGCAACGGGCAGTACCGCTTCAGCCCCTACCGGTTTCTGCCGGAGGAAGGCTTCGTCGGGCTGAGCAAGCTCGACGTGCGCATCTCGGAATACCGCCACGTGGTGATCATCAGCCCGGCGCCGATCAACAAGGGCGACTTACTGGTCGCCCAACAGCAGGAGGTCGCCGGCGTGGTCGCGCCGAGCATGCCGTCCAACTTGCGCGAATTTGCGATGCAGCTTACATTCCCAGTATTGCTTACAGAAGGGTTTGGACAGCGCCGCTCGACCGAATTGATTTATACCCTATTGCAGAGTAACATGGGACGGCAGGCCGCTTTCGATGCTGCCGTGCCCGATCCCTGGTCGAAGGATCGCCCGGAGATCGTGATCCCATTACCCTCAGGGGGGACTCTGCCGCCCGCGCCGGCGCTGGATCAGCCGGTGGCCGTGGGGGCCAGGGTGCGAATTGTGCGCGCGCCGGGCTATGGTCGGATTGGCGAGGTGGTGGCTCTGCCCGATGGACCTCAGGTCGTTGGCAGCGGGCTGCGGCTGCCCTGCGCTCGGGTGAAACTGCCCAGCGAGCGCGTGGTGGTGGTCCCGCTGGCGAACCTGGAGCTGTTGGGCTAGATGGTTGGGACATCGCACGCCGATCAGCGTACTTAGTCATGCCGCTATCGCGGAGGAAACAGCATGAGCCAAGATGACGAACTTTTCCAAGACCTCGAAGATTACAGCGCCCTAGACGAGTCGCCAACGTTCGACTTTGAGGAAGATCCGTTTGCCGAGGAAGAAGAGCCGCGCGGCGGGGTCAGTCGGACCTTCAAGATCGTTGGCGCGATCTTGCTGGTGTTGGTCCTGGTCATCGTTGGCGTGTTGATCGCGCTGGCCGTCACCGGCGACGATGAGCTGTCGCCCAACGAGATGACCAGCACGGCGGTCATCCAGACCAATACCGCGGTGGCGATAGCGCTTGACAATACTGTGACGGCTGTCGCGCTGGCCGAGCAGGCGACGCGCGAAGCGATCATGACGTTCGAGTTCAACGCCACGCAGACCGAGATCAGCTTCCAGACGCAGTCCGCCCAGGCCACGCTCGAAGCCGAACAGACGGCCACCGCCGAATTCCTCGCCGGGCAGACGGCCACCTCCGAAGCCGCCACGCAGGAAGCGCTGAACGCGGCCATGACGGCCACCGAGAGCGCGGCGCGCACGATTCGCGGGCGGCTGGTCAACGAAGACGGCACGGTCTTCGGCAACGTGGGGATTCGCCTCTATCGCGATGATGGCGATGGCGTGTTCAACCCGGCGCCGGTCGCCATCGTGCCGACGCCCGCCGCATCGGTCACACCTGCCGCCCCGCCTGCCGGGCCTGAAGAAACGGCGGAAGTCGTCGAGGGCCAGGTCGCCCCGCCGGAGACAACTCCCGCGCCGGGCATCGGTGACGGCGCGACCGGCGGCGAGGCCGGGACCGGTGACGTGCCCGACGTGCGCCCGATCAGCTACGGCCAGACCGTCCAGGGCACGCTGACCGGCAACGCGCCCGATCCGTGGTTCTTCACCGGGTCGGAAGGCGACCTGATCACGATCACGACCGAGGCCGGCGAGCCGGAGCAGATGGACCTGTTCCTTGAGCTGTTGGGGCCGGACGACGAGTTCTTGATCGACGACGACGACAGCGGCGGCGACTTCAACGCGGCGATCTTCGATTACGCCCTGCCCGCCGATGGCCGGTACACGATCAACGTGGACAGCGTGGCCGCGCCGGGGCCGTACTCGCTGACGCTGGAACTGAGCAGCGGCGAGGCGTTCGAGGAAGACGCGGCGGAGAGCGAGTCCGCGCCTGCGCCGGACGACGCCAGCGGCTACACCATCCCGCCGTTCGCGCGGGTGGTGCCCATCGAGGCACTCGGCCCGCTGCCGCAAGAGGGCGAAGGCACGCCCACACCTGAGCCGGACGAGTTCATCACGAGCGTGATCACCGGCCCGGACGGCAGCTTCGACTTCGGCGCGCTGGAGCCGGGCATCTACTGGCTGGAGCTCGACTACGACTCGCTGCCCGACGATCTCAAGGCGCTGGTGCCCGATCCGACTGTCGAGCTGGTGTACGTCATGGTCGACGTGCCCGTCAGCGGCGAGATCACCTTCACCATCGGGGCGCTGCCGACGGCGACACCGGGGCTGGCGCCGATCGACCTGACGGCGACGGCTTTCGCCGAGCAAAACATCACGCCCACCGAAGGGACGCCCGGCCTGGTCACGCCGACCGATACGGTCGAGCCGGAAATGCCGCAGAGCGGGTTATTCTCGTCGGATGGCGACGGCGGCCTGGATGGCTCCAACGGCCTGACGGTGCTCGCCATTGCGGCGATCGGTCTGGTGGCGGTGGTGTTCATCGCGCGCAAGCTGCGCGCGTCGGCCTGATAACCGTCACCATACAACGACCAGTTGGTCACATAATCAGGGGGCGATTGACTTCAATCGCCCCTCTGTGAGTTAGCTTCCTATGAACTCTGATTTTCACCTGACGCCTTATCGATCGCACGATGTGAGCGCTGTTCTCGACCGGCTGGCGACCGGGCAGTCCGTTTCGGTTGTCGGCCTGAGCAACCTCGGAAAGTCGATGCTGCTGCGCCAGATGGTCGAGCCGGAGGTCGCCCGCCGCTACGAAGCGCTGACGGGCCGCGCCGTGATGCTGGTCTACGTGGACTGCAACCGCATGCTGGAGATGAGCGCCCAGGGCCTGTACGAGGTGATCCTGCGCGCGGCCCTGGAGGCGCTCGATCGCGCGCCGGTGCCGCGCGTGGCGCTCAAGCACGCCGTGGCCGCCCACTACCAGACCGTCATCGAATCGCCGGGCACGTTCGCGGTTCCGCTGGCGTTCAACGATGCGATCATTGCCCTGCTGCGCGACCAGCCCGAGCAAGACGTGGTCCTGCTGCTGGACGAGTTCGACGCCGTGCTCACCGGCCTGGACGAGCGCGTGTTTTTGAACCTGCGGGCGCTCAAAGACAAATACGTCGAGCGGCTGTCGTACGTCACCGCCACGCTCAAGCCGCCGTCGGCGGTGGGCGGCGGCGACGACCTGGCCGAATTCTTCGAGCTGTTCGCGGCGTACAAGCATTACCTGGTCCCCCTCAGCCCGGACAAAGCGACCGAGCTGGCGGTTGAAGTCTTCGAGCAGGCCAACGATCACCTCGACCCGCCGGAGCGCGATTACATTCTGGAGCAGGCCGGCGGCCACCCGGGGCTGATCCAGGCGGTGGCGTACGTCGTGATGGAGGTCGAATCCGGCGCGCCGCCGAATTACACCGAGAAAGCGCTGAGCATGGCCGGGGATGTGCTGGAGAATCACCGGCTGGTGCGCAACGAACTGGGCAAGCTCTGGAAGCACCTGCTGCCTTCCGAGCGCGACGCGGTGACCCGGTTTGTCGCGGGCGGCGCCTCCGCGCTCACCGAAGCCGAGCGGCGCGAGCTGCTGCTGCGGGGGCTGTTGGTGGAGGACGCGGGCGGGCTTCGCCTGTTCGCGCGCCTGTTCGAGAACTACGCCCGGCGGCAGGGGCTGGTGCAGCAGTCGGTGCCGGACGGCGTGTGGGTGGACATCGACGCGGGGACGGTGTGGGTCCACGGCAGGGAAATCGAATCGCTGACCGAGCTTGAATACCGGCTGCTGTTGTTGCTGTATGGGCGGCTGGACAAAATCTGCGACAAGGCCCAGATCGTCGAGGCTGTGTGGGGACAGGACTACCTGGGAGACGTGGACGACGCCCGGATCGAGAAGCTGGTCAGCCGCCTGCGGTCCAAGCTGGAAGTCGATCCATCCAATCCCCGATTCATCAGTACCGTTCGCGGGCGGGGATACCGGCTCAACCGGGCGAACACCGAGGCCGCCGGTGTCACGAGCCTGTAGAATGAGGGTGGGTGCGCGTCACAATTTCGGTACAGCCGGTTACGGCACCAGGCTGATAGGCTGTAAAATGGTATACTATCAGGCGGGTTGCCAGTTGAATACCGGCTAGGTGCCTCTCTATGGCTTATCTCCTGTTCGTGCCCATGGGTTTATACGGGATGCTGGCGGTGGCGGTGATGCTCCGCCAGCCGCGCAGCGTTTCGAATGCTGCGCTGGCCGTATATGCGTGGAGTGCCGTCCTGGTGACGGCGCTGTTCGTGGTGGTGGGCACGACTTCCGATCGCGATCTGGCCGGGGCCGCCGCCCTCGGTATTTTCGTCAGCGCCAGCTTCAACGCCTGCCTGTTCTTCCCGATTGCCCTGGTGGGCCTCTATTTCGAGACCTGGCTCCAGGCGCACTGGCCGCGCCTCCTGGCGCTGGGCCTGCTGATCGTTGCCGGGTTGAACGTGCCGTTTCTGTGGCAGGCCTTTCCCATCCGGACCGATCTGGTGCAGCCGGTCGAGAATGCATATTACGTCCATTTCGTTTTCGATGCAGAACCGGTGAGGGCGTTCGTCGCCGCGCTGGCGCTGATCTGTCTGGGGCTGGTGGGCGTGGTGCTCGCGGCGGCGATGCAGTACCGCCGGCTGATCCGCTGGCGCGAGGTGATCCCGTTTGCCGGGGCGTCGCTGGTGGGGATGGCCGTGGCGGGGGCGGCCCTGTCCGTGGGGGCGGGTTGGTCGGTGGTGGCCACGGCGCTGGGACTGGTCCCGCCGCTGGGCCTGCTCGCCTTCGTGATCTTCCGCCTCGGGCGCGAGATTCCGCTGGACTTCCTCACCCAGGCCGTGTCGGGCGAGAACGTGATCGTGCTGGATGTGGGGCACCGGGTGGTGTGGTTCAGCCCGCAGATCGCGCGCTGGCTGGGCGAAAAGCGCCCCAACCCCTTTGCGCCGCCGCACCTGTTCGACCTGGTGCGCGGGACGGCGTTCGCGCGCCCCATCGAGCGTTTGCTGAGCACGGACGAAACCGAGGGCGAGGTCGATCTGCTGCTCGACGGCGAGGAATACGTGCTGCACATTGTCCGCGAGCCGCTGGTCAACGTGCGCCATTTGTCGGGCGGGCAGCTTCTCGTCCTGCGCGACATCACCGCGTCGCGCATCCGGCGCAGCCTCGAAGAGCGCAGCCGCGAGCTGCTGGCGATGACGGCCATCAGCACGGAGATCGCCTCGTCGCTCGAGATCGACCAGGTGGTGGAACGCGCGCTCGAACAGGTCATCGCCCTCACCGGGGCCGGGCAGAGCATGGTCTACCTGGTCAACGAGGCCGACAAGACTCACCTGGACCTGATGGGCAGCCGCGGCGACGTGCCCTCGTTCGGCGCGCCCGCCGGGGTGCTGGCGGTCGGCGATACCCTGGTCGAGCAGATCATGCACTCCCGGCAGGTCGTGCTGTCGGCGAATGGCCCGACCGACACGAGCACCGCCCTGGACGGTCGTGACGGCGCGCTGAATACCGGCGCCGCCGTCCCGTTGATCGCGCGGGACCGGGTGATCGGCTTGCTGCGCGTGGTGTTCCCCACGCCGCGCAAATTCGACGCGGTCGAGATCGCGATGCTGGACAGCGTGGGCCGCCAGCTTGCGGTGGCGCTGGACAACGCGCGCCTGCACGCGCGCGAACGCCAGCAGCGCCAGATCGCCGAAGCCATGCGCGAGGTTGCCAGCATTCTCAACAGCCAGAACCTGGGCGAAGCGCTGGAGGCCATGCTGAAACAGCTTGCCACCCTGCTGAACTACGATCGCGCGACCGTGCTGTTGATGGCCGAGCCCGGCCTGCTGGCGATCCGGGCGCACGCCGGGTTCACCCGCGCGCCGCAGGATGGCTCGCTGGAAGACGTCCGCATCCCGATCGAGTCGTTTCCGTATCTCAGGCGCCTGTTCGACGAGCGCAAGCCCCAACTTGTGGCGAACACCGCCGTCGATTCCGTGTGGAAACCCGGCAGTTTCAGCTACTATTCCTGGATGGGGGTGCCGCTGGTCACGCGCGATCAAGTGCTGGGCTGCATCAGCCTCGCGCACAACCAGCCGGGCTATTTCACCGAAGCCCACCTCAAGCTGGCCGCAACCTTCGCCGACCAGGCCGTGATCGCGGTCCAGAACGCGCGCCTGTTCGAGGCCGAGCAGCGGCGGCGCGTCCAGGCCGAGGTGCTCCAACAGGCATCGATCGACCTGACCTCCAGCCCCGATCTCGACAGCGCGCTGTCGGCCTCGCTGCGCCATCTGGCCGAATTGATGACGTTCGACCGCGCGCACATCGGCCTGATCAACGTGGACGACCGGACCTGGACGCCGCGCGTCGGGTACCCGGATATGTCCGACGTGCCGTCCAGCGAGCTGATCCCCATCGCGCATTTCCCGCTCATCGATCGGATGATCAGGACCAGGCGCCCGATGCTGGTGCGCCGCACGCGGGATCACGAGTTGTGGCGCGCCAAGCTGCGCGCCCCGGTCGAGGCGGAGACAGACGACCCGGCCAGTTGGATCGGCGCGCCGCTGATCGTGCGCGACCGGGCGATCGGCCTGTTGAACGTGGACAGCTACACGCCGGGCAGTTTCACCGAGGACGATTTCCAGATCGCGCAGGTTTTCGCCAACCACATCGCGTCCGCGGTCGAGAACTTCCGCCTGCTCGAAGAAGCCAGCCGCCAGAACCGGGCGCTGCGCGCGCTCAACAACGTGCTGGCCGCCAGCAACGAGGCGCTAGTTCACGACAACCTGCTGAGCGCGTCGCTGGGGCGCGTGCTGGAAACGCTCGATCTCGAAGGGGGCATGATCCACCAGCACGATACTGCCTCGCAGGAGCTGCGCCTGCGGGCCGCGGCAGGGCTGCCCGACGAGGTGACCCGCCGGCTGGACCGCCTGCCGCCGGGGGCCACGCTGCCGCCGGTCACGCTGGCGGACGGGCAGCGCCACGAGTTCTTCAGCGTCCCCCTGGTCGCGCGCGGCTCGGAGATCGGCCTGTTGAGCATCAGCACCTGCGGCAAAGAGCCGCTGGAGAAGGATCTGCAGCAGGTGTTGGCGAACATCGGCCAGCAGTTGGGCGTCGTGCTCGAAAATGCCAACCTGTTCGAAGACACCGCGCGGCGCGGGATGCTCTCGACGGACCTGGGCCGCCTCAGCCTGGCGATCAGCGCGCAGCTCGACCGGGACAACGTGCTCGACCTGATCTGCCACGAGAGCACCGGCATCTTCGGCGTGCAGGGGGTCTACGTCTGGCTGATCGACGACGACAAGCTCGTCGGCGCCAAAGGGCGCGGGGCCGGCGCCGACCGGTTCGCCGGCCATACGATCGATCTCAGCCGGAGCGACCTGCTGCCGGTGCAGGTCATCAACGAATGGCGGCCCCGGTACGTCAACCAGGTCGCTGCGGCGTCCGTCCTGCCGGCGGACTTCCTGGCGTTCTCCGAGGCGCAGTCGGTGATCGCCATCCCGCTGCTGAAGGCCGATATCCCCATCGGCACGCTGCTGATGGTGGACACGACCAACCCGTACGCCTTCGCCGACTGGATGCTGGAGCAGGTCGGGCTGCTGGGCGTGCAGGCGGCCCTGGCGATCCAGAACGCGAGCCTGTTCGACGAGATTCGCCGCCGGCTGGACCAGCTCCGGCTGGTCAACGAGGTCAGCCGCTACGCGACCGCGATTCTCAGCCTGCAGAGCCTGGTGGAGGGGGTCGCCAAAAAACTGTACAGCACGCTGCATTACGACATCATCAGCCTGCTGCAAATCGACGCCGGTCGGGTTTCGGTCCATTCGGTGTACGTGCGCGGCCAGCCGGTGCAACTCGCGGACATACCGGACGGATTCGCGATGATGCGCAGCGTGGCCGACAAGTCCGTCCAGCAGGCCGAGCCCATTCTCGAGAACCGGCACTGCGAGATCGGCAAGCGCATCCTCGGGCTGGCGTCGTCATTCGACTGCTGCTCGCTGGCGGTCCCGCTGATCATCGCCGACGAGGTGATCGGCGTGCTGATCGTGGAGCGCGAGGGGCACCACAGCATCACCAAAGATGACCTGGACGTGCTCGAGCCGCTGGGAGCACAGTTGGCGATCTCGGTGTGGAACGCCGGGCTGTTCGAGAAGATCCGCCAGCAGGCCATCGAGCTTGAGGCGCGCGTGATCGAGCGCACGCACGAGATCCGCCAGCAGAAAGAGCGCACCGAGGCGATCCTGGGCTCGGTGGCGGATGCCGTGATCATGTTCGACCTGGCCGGGCAGGTGGTGATGACCAACCCGGTTGCCAAAGACCTGTTCGACCAGCACGATCTCAATTTCGACCTGGCGGGCCGGGTAGGGGCGCTGGTCTCGCAGACGCTGCACACCGAGGAGGACACGCCGTACTCGACGGAGATCATCGAGCTGGGCGCGGTGACGCTGCAAGCCAAGGCGGCGCGCGTGGTCGAGGGCGACGAAGTGCTGGGCTCGGTGGTCGTCATGCGCGATATCTCGGTGCTCAAAGAGCTGGACCGCATGAAAGACCAGTTCGTGTCCAACGTCTCGCACGAGCTGCGCACGCCGCTGGCGAACCTGAAGCTGTACCTGTCGCTGCTGCAGCAGGGCCGCCCCGAGCGCCGGGCGAGCTACATGGAAGTGATGGAGCGCGAAGTCAACCGGTTGGAGCGTCTGATCAGCGATCTGCTGCACCTGTCGCGGCTGCAAAGCGAGCACCGGGCCGAGCGGCCCCAGGTGCGCCGGTTGGTCGATATGGACGAGCTGATCGCCACTGTGATCCACAACAACGCGGCCTGGGCCGACAGCGAAAAGAAAACCCTGGTTCACGAGCGGCTGGCCCCATCGCTGCCCGAAGTCAACGGCGATCCGGACCAACTCGTGCGCGCCCTGACCAACCTGATCGCCAACGCGATCAACTACACGCCCGCCGGGGGCACGATCACCGTGCGGAGCCTGGTCGAGGCTGCTCGGCAGGGAGAATCAGAATCGGTTATCATTGAGGTTATTGACACGGGGATCGGAATCCGTGATGACGAGCTTCCCATGATATTCGACCGCTTCTACCGGGGGTCGAATGTCGAGCCGAACATCCCCGGCACCGGGTTGGGGCTGGCTATCATCAAAGAGATCGTCGAACTGCATGGCGGCACGATTGTGGTTGAGAGCCAGGAGGGACACGGGAGCGCCTTTCGCGTGGCGCTGCCAGCGATGAGACCCAGGCACTGAGGCGTCTGTCGGAGAGGATAGGATGGGCAAGACAACCATTTTAGTCGTCGAAGATGATCTGCACCTGATGGAAGGCATTCGCGACATCCTGCAGATCAATGGATATGAAGTGTTGACCGCTACGAATGGGATCGCGGGGCTGGATGTGCTCAAGGCCCAGCCGGTTCCCCCCGATCTGATTGTGTCCGACATCATGATGCCTCGTATGGACGGGTACGATTTCTTCCACGCCGTGCGCTCGGTCGAAAGCTGGGTGGCGATTCCGTTCATCTTCCTCACCGCCAAAGGCGAGCGCGAAGACATCAAGCGCGGCAAGCGGATGGGCGCCGAAGATTACGTCGTCAAGCCGTTCGACGCGGACGATCTGCTGGTCGCGGTGTCGGCCAAGCTCAACCGCAAGAAAGAGCTGGACAAGGTCTGGCAGAGCGAGGTGTCGGGGATCAAGCACAACATCCTGACCATCCTCAACCACGAGCTGCGCACCCCGCTGACCTACGTCGTGGCGTATGCCGACATGCTGCACCGCGACGCCGATGACCTGAGCGTCGACGATATGCGCACCTTCCTGCGCGGGATGAACACGGGCGCGACTCGCCTGCGCCGCATGGTCGAGAACTTCATCCTGCTCGTCGAGCTGGAAACCGGCGAAGCGCAGGCCACCTTCGCGTGGCGGTGCCACCTGATCAACGATTTCACGTCGCTGCTGTGGGTCGTGCGCGACAAATACCTGGAATTTGCCCAGGAGCGCGACGTCACGGTGGAGGTCGAGATCGAAGAAGACCTGCCGCCGGTGAAGGCCGACAACGAGTATTTGAGCGCCGCCCTGGAGTGCCTGGTGGACAACGCGATCAAGTTCACCGAAGAGCCGGGCGGCGTGGTGATCATGCGCGCTTATACCGAGAACGGGAACGTTTGCCTGTCCGTGGCTGACCAGGGGCGGGGAATCCCGGAGCACGAATTGCAGCACATCTTCGAGAGCTTCTACCAGATCAACCGCGAGCGGTACGAGGATCAGGGCGCGGGGGCCGGCCTGGCGATTGTGGAAGGCATCGTGCGCCTGCACGGCGGCACCATCGCTATCGACAGCACCTTCGGCCAGGGCAGCACGTTCGTGCTCTACCTGCCTATCGCCGATGAGGACCTGGACGACTAGCAGGACGCGTCAGGCCCCGGTCAGCCGGTCGTCAGAGGACCTGTGTCAAAGTTGTGCTATGATCAGAGAGCAAAGCTTAACAGGAGGACGTTCGTAGATGGCATCACTATTGCAGAAGGTCAATACGCTGATCTCGGCCAACATGCACGCGCTGGTCGATTCGGCTTTGGAAGCGAATTCGGTCAAAGTGATGGACGAGTACATCCGCCAGGCCGAGCGAAACCTGGACGCGGTCGAGGACTCGGCGGCGACGATTGGCGGCACCGTCAAGACGCTGAAGCGCAAATACGAGGAGTTCGCTGCCGCGGCTGAAAAGCTCGACCGCGACATCGATACGCTGCTGATGCGCGGCAAGACCGACCTCGCGTCCGCAGCCCAGGCAGAGCTGAACCAGAAGCAGCAGCTCGCCCAGGAGTATTACGAGCAGTGGCAGTCGCAGGAGCAGGAATACCGCCGGATGCTCGACGCCAAGCTCAAGCTGGAAGCCAAGCTGACCACCATCAAGCAGGAGCGCGAGCACCTCAAGGCCCTCATGGAGCTGGTCGAGGCCAAGGAGCTGACCACGCGCACGGTCAAGAGCCTGGACGACCTGGCGGGCGTGGGCGACGAAGACGTGCAGCGCCTGGGCGACCAGATCCGCGCCCGGCTGGACCGCGAAGAGGCCCGGCTGGAGATCGCCAGCGGCAGCATGCGCGACCAGATCGACGAGGCGATCGGCATCTCGGAGATCGAGCTGCAGCTCGAAGAACGCCGCCAGCGCCTCGGTTTGGGCGGCGAAAGCGGCGGCGCATGACGGGCGACCCGCTGCCCGCGCGGTTAGGGCGGCATCATCTGTGAACTGGGGAAGGGCGTGGAGATGAGCGCCCTTTTCTGCTTTTGGCACCGGACCGCTGTACAATTACGTACAAGATGATAGGACGAGGTTTGCACGGACAAGGAAGGGTGACGCCCATTATGAAGGATGAGATGCGCAGCCGCGCCTGGAATGCGATCCTCGGTATGGCGTTTTTCAGCATCGAGAGCGCCGTGATCATCGCGCTGTCGATCGTCCTGTACGGCCTGGGATACGCGCCTTTCGACTGGTGGCAGTCGTGGTACTGGCTGGTGTTCGGCGCCCTGGCCGAGGCGGTTTACCTGGGCGTCAGCATCACCGATCCCAAAGCCGCCCAGCGCGCCGTCGACCGGATGCTCACCCAGCGCTACGATCCCGGCAGCATTCGCAACCCGCTGACGCGCGAGCGCCTGAAGCGCGCGCTCGAATATCGTCGCCTGATCGGCGAGTCCGCCGCCAACCACACCGGCGCCATGCGCCGCAGCATCGAGAACACCGCCGTCGAAATCAACGACTGGATCGAGCAGATTTACCTGCTGGCCCGGCGAATGGACGCATTCGAGGAAAACGACATCATTGGCCGCGACCGCCGCATGGTCCCGCACGACCTCAAGACACTGCGCCGCCGGCTGGAAGCCGAACAGTCGCCGGACGTGCGCGCCGAGTTGGAAGAGGCGATCCAGACCAAAGAGACGCAGCTCGCTAACCTGCGCAGCCTGGAGAACAACATCAAGCGCGCGGACATCCAGCTCGATCACACCCTGTCGGCGCTGGGCACGGTGTACACGCAGATGCAGCTCATCGACTCCAAAGACCTGGACAGCGCCCGCGCCCAGCGGCTCCAACAGGAGATTCACGACGAGGTGATGTCGCTGCAAGACACGATTTCCGCGATCGACGAGGTGCAGAATTACCAGCGTTACGCCGCGAGCAGGTAAACCGTGAGCGTGCCGGACCCCGTCCCGCTGGCGCCGGGTTACGCGCTGCGGCGCGCGACCGTGTTCGATCTGCGCGCCGTGTACCGCCTGGAGCGCCACATCTTCCCGCGCGATGCCTATCCGTATGCCGACCTGTTCCTGTTGTTCGTGTTGCCCGGCGTGCTCAACCTGAAGCTCACCGCGTCGGACCGGTCGATCGCGGCCTTCGTGTCGGCCACGCGCGCGCTGTTCGACCGCAACCGCGCCTGGATCGTGACCATCGGGGTGCATCCGGCGCACCGGCGGCGCGGCCTGGCGAAGTACCTGCTGGCCGTGGTCGAACGGCGGATGAAGGTCCCGTACGTGCGGCTGACCGTGCGCGAGGGGAATGGTCCGGCCATCACGCTCTACCGGGAAACCGGGTACGTGGTGGTGGAACGCAGGCCGGGCTACTACCGCGACGGCGAAACCGGGCTGGTGATGGAAAAGGGGCGCGCGGTCACGCCATCTCCGGAAACTCGATGAACTCCAGATCGCCGCTGGCCGGGTCGAGGATGCACACCGACCGCGCTTGAGGACGGCTACCGCCCAGCGCGCCGGGGTTGATCAGCCGGACGCCGTAGGCGCTGCGCACCTCGTCGCGGCGCTCGTGCGTGTGGCCGTGGCAGACGTACACGTATTTCCCGCTCATCATCATGTTGTAGAGGATCTTCTGATCCGCGCCGTGGGTGACGCCGATCAGCTTGCCGTCGATCTCGATCTCGCGGCTCATCTGCGGGATCGACACGCCGATCCGCCGCGCCGCGTCGCTCAGCTCGGCCCAGTCGCGGTCCATGTTGCCCCAGACGAACGTGACGTTCCAGCCCGCGAACAGGTGCACGATCTCCGGCGTGGTGATGTCGCCGCAGTGCACCAGCCGGGTGATCTCGCGCCGGCGCAGCTCGGCCAGGGCGGCGCGCGTGTTGTCCGCGTGGTTGTGCGTGTCGGAGAGGATGCCGATTTTCATGGCCGGGGGCTTTCCAGGCCGGTGTACGGCGCGAGGACGAATGAGCTGACCGGGCGACGCGTCTCGCGCTCGACGAGCATCACGGCGGCGAACCCGATCGCGTTCCAGTCGTCGATGTCCGGCGGCTGGCCGCGCAGGTGCGCCAGGTACAGCGTGAGCACGCTGGCATGGCTGACCACGGCCAGCGATTCGTCCGCGGGATGGCTCGCCAGAATACCGTCCATGGCGCGGACGAAACGCGCTTGGGCGGCGGCGCCGGACTCCCACTCAGGGACCGGGGGCGCATCCGGGCGGGCGAAAAATGCCCGCTGCGCCGCCAGAAAGGCATCCGGCCCGAGCCACACGTCGCGCCGGGCTTCGCGCAGATCCGGCACGGCCCGGTGCGGGATGCCGTGCGCGGCGCTGATCGCTTCGCCAACGACGGCGGCCTTGTATTCCCGGCTGGTGTAGACGGTGGTCACGCCACGCCAGAACGGCGCGGCAACGAGCGCGCGGACCTGGGCCTCGCCTTCGGGAGCCAGCCGCCACCGCGAGGCCGGAAGGGCCGGGTCCGGTTGGGTCCGGGGATGGCGAATCAGGATCAGGTGCGAGGACATCAATAGTCGTCGTTGTCGTCGCCGTAGACGTGATACTCGCCGTCGATGATCTGCGGCGCGTCGGGGTCCTGCACCTGGGCGGGCGCGCGGCGACCGCCGCGATACTCGTCGACCACGCCCGGCGGCGCGCTGCGGATGAACCACTGCAAGCCCAGCAGCAGCACGCCGATATCGTCGACTACACCAAACGGCAGCAGCACGTCCGGCAGCAAATCGATCGGCGAGAGGATGTAGGCGAGCATCGCCATCGGGATCAGCTTGGCCGTGCCGCTCACGCGCCGGTCGAACATCAGCCGCCACGACAACACCAGGTTTTGCCACAGCCGCGCCAGCAGATCGGGATCGGCCTGTTTTCGTTGCTTGGTCATGTCATCTCCTTTCATCACCCAGATTCTACCCCAGGTTGCGCCGGGACGGTATCCGGATGGCGGTGGGCCGGGCTGCGCAGCAGGGCGAGCCCCGCCACGACGACCGCTATCAGGCCGCCGATGCCCGCCTGGAACGGCCAGGCTGTGTCCTGGGCATAGAGGACGCCAGCCAGGTTGGTGCCGAGCACAGTCGCCAGCCCGGCCAGCGTGTCAACCAGGGCATAGGCCATGCCGCGCTGGTGTTCCTGGACGTAGTGGCTGATCACGCTGACGGCGAACGGGCGCGTGGTATAGTACGCGCCCAGCAGGAAGTAGGCGGCCACCACGACCGGCCACGCTCCCCCGGCCAGCAGCAGCCCGAACGCGACCAGGACCAGCAGCAGAGTCGCGAAGAATCCGCGCCACGCCGGCAGCCGCGCCAGCGCGATGCTGAACACGGCGGTTCCCAGGGCGTTCAGCGATCCGAACGCGCCGATGGCCGAGTGCGAGAAGCCGCGCGCCTCTTCGAGGAACTGCGCGGAGAGCGTCTGCCCGGTCAGCACGGCGATGAAGCCGAAGGTCAGCACGGTCAGCGCTGCGATCACCGGCGGGCGGCGCAGCACGCCGCGATAGTCGTAGCCGCGATCCGGGCGCGGGGGGACGGGATAGTGCGCGGTGTGGGAGATGGCCCACACGCTGAGCAGGAACCAGAACACGCTGAACAGGAACACGGCGCGCAGGCTCACCAGGTCGCCGATCAGGCCGCCCGCGCCCGGTGAGATGACCAGCCCCAGCGAATAGGCCGCCCACAGCAGCGTGAGCGACGCCTGAATGGGCAGCAGCGGGTTGCGGGTCGGGTCGTGGCGGATACTCTGCGTCAGGTACAGGTTGGTGACGGGGATGGCGGTGGACGAGATGCCGTACACCAGGAAGCCCGGCGCGGCCCAGCGCCAGTCCGGCGCGAGCGCGATGATCACCACCCCGGCCAGCCCCAGGTACCAGCCCGGCAGCATCAGGCGGCGCGCGCCCAGCCGGTCCGCCAGGATGCCCGCCGGCAGGATGAACAGCAGGCGGGCCAGCCCCCACATGCCGATCACGAAGCCGGTCTGCGACGGCGTGGCGCCCAGCGACTTGACGTACAGGGGCTGGATGAACATCCACAGCCCCTCGCCGATGCCCCACAGCATGTAAGACCACATCACCCAGCGCGTGTCGCGCCCGATATCGTGCCACAAGGTCAGCATCGAAAAGCGTTCCTCACCCCCAAGCGGCTGGTCCAGCGCGGAGTCTGCGTCCCGCGAGCGGCCTATTATACCCCGGCGCGGGCGGGTCGTGAGGCCGGGTTTGGGGGAACCTGCGCGGGGCGGCTACGGCGCCATCCGCGCGACGAGGAAGTCCCACACCATCGCGTAGACTGTCTCGCGCTCCGTCTCCTGCGTCAGGCAGTGGTCGCTGTGTTCGAGCGTGCGCTGGACGAGATCGGCGCTGCGCACCTGCCGGGCGACGCGGGCCATGTTGCCGAAGGGCACGGTGCGGTCGCCTTTGGAGTAGATCAGCAGCAGCGGGACGGTGACCGCGCCCAGGCGGCGCTCGACGTCGCGCATCAGCGCGTAGAGCTGCGCGACGGAGGCCGTGGGCTTGCCCGCGTAGGCGGCCCGGCCATAGTCGGGGCGGCCCATCTCGCGCTGGATGGCGCGCACGCGCGCGTCGAGATCGTTGGGCTGGGGGGCGTCGGGGATGAAGGGGCGGACGTACTTCAGCCACCGGGCGAAACGCAGCCCGCGCGCAAACGTAACCAGCGGCGAGGCCATGACCACCGCGCCATCGACCGCGCCTGCCGAGGCCGCGCGCAGCGTCAGCAGGCCGCCCATCGACAGCCCGGCAGCGTACACGGTCCGGCACCGGGCGCGCAGCAGCGCGACGCCGTCCAGCACGTCCTCGTACCACGTCTGCCAGACCTGACGGCGCATCAGGTCCGGGTCGGTGCCGTGCCCGGCCAGGCGCGGCGCGTAGACGGTCAGGCCGCGCGCGTTCAGGTATTCGCCTAACCAGCGCATTTCTTCGGGCGAGGCGGTGAAGCCGTGCACGCAGACGACCCCGGCCTCGCCGCCGTCCAGCAGGAACGGCGCGGCGCCAGGGCGGATGTCAATGGAGGGTGTTTTTTCTGTAGGCATGGCGCTCGGATTGCTGCTATACTGAGGCTAGAAAGGACCCCACTATGAAACGACTGATCATATCACTCGCGCTCTATCTCGCGTTCGTCGCGCCAACGCTCGCCGTTTTTGCCCAGGACGCGCCGTATCCGCTGCCCGCGCCGCTGTACATCCTGACCAGCGAAGGCGTCGTGCTGGCGGTCGATCCGGACACGGGCGGCCAGACGCAGATCTCGTCGGACCAGCAGACGGTGTCCGACTTCGCGATTGCGCCCGATGGCGCGTGGTACGCTTACCGCACCGAGGCCAACAACGCGCTCGTCGTGAGCCGCATCGACGGGATCGGCGGCTTCGTGCTCGAATTCGACGTGCTGCCCCCGCCGGTGACCGGCCAGGGACGGACGATTGCCTGGACGTATGACGCGGCCAGACTGGCTTATATTGTGCCGGACGGCGTGCGGATCGCGCAACTGGGCCGCGAGGAGATGGGCGACGACGCCTTCCGGACCATCGCCGGCGGGCCGTGGGTCGATGTGGCCTGGGAATTTCGCTCGACCACCGCGCTGATCGTGCGCGACGAAGCGGGCCGGCAGACGCGGATCGCGCAGGCGGCGGATGGGCGCTGGCAGGTCGAGACGCTGGCCGGCGACCCGCCAATCGCGCAGCAGGCCGTCCCATCCCGCCTGGAGCCGGACGGCGTGGTGCTGGCGAGCGGGACGGTGATCCCCGGTACGGCGGGCGCGCTCGCGTTCGACTGGGGGCCGGTGCCGCCGCCGCTGGTCGAGGGGACGCTGCTGCCGGAGGCGCTGTATTACCTGGCGGCGGACGAGGCGGGCGTGGCCCAGGTGTGGCGCCTGCCGCCGGATGGCAGCCCGGCCCGCGCGGTGACGGCGGAAGCCGCGCCGGTGATCGCCTATGGCGTGAGCGCCGCGACCGGCCAGATCGCCATCGCCACGGCGAATTCGCTGGCCGTGACCGGCCCGGACGCGCCGGGCGCGGATCGCCGCGAGCTGGCCGCGCTGGTGACCGAGAACGGCGGGGCGAGCCTGGCGTGGAGCCCGGACGGGAGCCTGATCGCGTATCACGACCGGCGCGGGCTGTGGACCGTCCCGGCGGATGGCAGCGAGCCGCCGCGCCTGCTGCTGCAGAACGTGCTCGACCAGGGCGACATTGCCCGCATCCGCACCTATTTCGACCCGCGTTGGAGCGCCGACGGCGCGCGCCTGCTGGTGGGCGTTGGCTTTTACGAAGGGGCCGGGCTGGCCGTGGCCGATGTGGGGACCGGGGCGGTGACGCCGCTCGCCAGCCCGGCGGGCGCGCGCGGGCTGTGGACCGGCGACGGCCACGTGCTGACGTGGTCCTGGTCGTTCGGCTACGAGATGCCGGGCCTGTACCTGCTCGACCCGGCGGCACCGGACGCTGAACCGGTCACGCTGTTGGACGAGCGCTACCCGGTGATGGACGCGGCGCAGGCCGCCGGTGGCCGGTGGATCGTGCTGTACAACGCGACCGGGCTGCGCGGGCCGGCCTACGCGCGCGTCCTGGTTGGCGCGGCGCTGTCCGAGCCGTTCGAGCCGGTCGGCGACGATGGCGGCGGTTTCGTCGAGGTGCCGCGTCTGGCGCTGTCCGGCGAGGGCATGCCGGCGGCGGACGGGGCCCCGGTGTACGCTGCCGGGCTGCGGAACCTGTCCTATGACCAGATGGGCCGGGCATCCGGCGAGCTGGTGATCGTGGATATGACCGGCGGCGCGACGGCGCGCATCCGGACGGCTGGCCCAGTTTGGATGGTTCGCTGGGCCGGGCAGTAGGTGTTGTGCGGGTGACAGGCGGCTCTAGAGAGGACGGTGCTGGATGGCGGAACGAATTCTGGTCATCGAAGATGAGGCGCGCATCGCGCAGTTTTTGAAGCGCGGCCTGATTTACGAGGGTTTTCGGGTAGATGTGGCCTACGACGGGCAGAGCGGGCTGGACATGGCCCGCGACCAGCCGCCCGATCTGGTCATCCTGGACTGGATGCTGCCCGGCCTGGACGGGCTGGAAGTGTGCAAGCGGCTGCGCGCGGCCAGCGACTTGCCGATCCTGATGCTGACCGCCAAGGAAGAAGTGCAGGATCGCGTCACCGGGCTGGACGCCGGGGCGGATGATTACCTGGTCAAGCCGTTCTCGTTCGACGAGCTGATGGCCCGAATCCGCGCGCTGTTCCGGCGGGCGACGCCCTCGTCGCGGCCCGAAGTCCTGCGCTTCGCCGATCTCACCCTCGACACGGGCACGCATCGCGCCCAGCGCGGCGACCGGTTCATCGACCTGACGGCCAAAGAGTACGAGCTGTTGGAGATGTTCATGCGGAACCCGCGCCGCGTGCTGACCCGCGAGCTAATCTTCGACCGGGTGTGGGGCTACGACTTCGGGGGCGAGAGCAATATCATCGAGGTGTACGTCCGCTACCTGCGCCAGAAAACCGAGGAAACCGGCGAGTCGCGGCTGATTCATACCGTGCGCGGCGTCGGGTACGTGCTGCGCGAGGAATGAATCACGAGATTCGTAACTGGTTCTCATCGGGCGCTAACTTTCAGTTGATACAATACAACCGGTCCGAAGTGCTGCTTTCAGCAGTTTAGTTCTTGTATTGATCGCCGGTCATGACTATTCGCACCCGCCTGACATTCCTGTACGCCAGCCTGCTGGCGATCGTCATCCTGATGTTCAGCGCGGCTACGTCCGCTGTGCTCAACTGGACGCTGCGCAACCAGGTGGACAACACCCTGATCGAAGCCATCGAAGCGGTGCGGCGCGAAGTCGCCTTCAGCATCGCTGGCTCATCCGGGGGAGCGCCCCAGTTTGGCGATCTGTCGATGCTGGAGGTCAACAACCTCAGCACGCCGGGCCTGTTCGTCCAGGTCTGGTTGAACGATCCGCAGACGCACCGCTCGTACCTGTACGACTCGTCGTGGAACCTGCTCGGCTTCGGTTACACCGAGGCGCTGGACCCGGCGGCGCTCGACCAGACGCGCGAGGTGCGGCGCGACGTGGTGGTGGACGACAACCACCTGCGCGTGGCGACCTCGCCGCTGGTGGTCAACGGGCAGTTGGTCGGGCACATTCAAACGGCGTCGTCGCTGCGCACCGTCGACGCGGCGATCGACCGCCTGCTCAAGATCATGCTGATCGGCGGCGCGGTGATCCTGCTGGCCTCGCTGCTGCTGGGCGATTTCCTGACTCGGCGCGCGCTGCAGCCGATCGACACCATCGCGCAGGCTGCGGCCCAGATCACCGCCGCCGACGACCTCAGCCGCCGTATCACCTACGACGGCCCGCCCGACGAGCTGGCCCAGCTCACCAACACGTTCAACGAAACGATGGGGCGGTTGGAGCGCCTGTTCAACGCGCAGCGCCGCTTCGTGGCGGACGTGTCGCACGAGATGCGCACGCCGCTGACGACCATTCAGGGCAACCTGGACCTGATCCGCCGCATCGGCTATGACGAAGAGGCGTTGGAGGCCATCGAGAGCGAGGCCGGGCGCATGTCGCGGCTGGTGGGCGACCTGCTGCTGCTGGCGAAGGCGGACGCCGGGCGGCTCTCGCTGGAGAAGACGACCGTCGATCTCGATACGCTGGTGCTGGAGGTCTATAACCAGGCGCACCTGCTCAGCGAGGGGGTCGATATCCACCTGGGCACCCTCGACCGGGCGCAGGTCCAGGGCGACCCGGACCGGCTGAAGCAGCTCTTGTTGAACCTGGTATCGAACGGGCTCAAGTACACGCCTGCCGGCGGCAGTGTGACGATCAGCATGACGCGCGACGACTGCACCGTCGAGATCGCCGTCAGCGATACCGGGGTCGGCATCCCCGAAGAAGACCTGCCGCACATCTTCGACCGCTTCTACCGGGTCGACAAGGCGCGCTCGCGGGCGCAGGGCGGCACCGGCCTCGGCCTGTCCATCGCCAAGTGGATCGCCGACGCGCACGGCGGGAGCCTGTCCGTCACCAGCCGGGTGGGCCAGGGCTCGACCTTCACCATCAGCCTGCCCGTCGTGCCCGACTATGTCCCCAAAGACTCAGTTCGCGCCACCGTTCCCAACCTGCCCGCCATCCGGCTGCCCGGCTCGCGCTAGCCACGCCCGGTTTGCTGGGTGTTGGCGGGCCGATTCTTAGGGTTCTCTAAGCATCGGATTACGCAAATTTTACAATTTGGTGCCACAGTCGATTCAGATACGACGCAGTTGAACTGTGTTGATTGGTGGAGGAAAAACCTATGAAACGTGTACTTGTCGTCAGTATGGTGATTGTGCTGGTGCTCGGCGGTCTGGGCATCGTGACAGCCGGCGCGTCGGAGATTGCGCCGGACCGGAGCGCCCGCCAGCAGGATGAGGGCCGCGCCTGGCTGGGCGTGGGCATCACCGACAGCCCCAACGGCGTGACCATCACCTCGGTGGAGCCCGGCTCCCCGGCGGATGAGGCGCAGTTGTTCATCGGCGACATCGTCACCGCCATCGACGGGACGCCGGTCGAGTCGGCTGAGGACGTGGTCGATCGGGTCGGCGCGCATGCGCCCGGTGACGCGATCACGCTGACGGTCGAGCGGCGCGGCACCGAGCGCGACATCGAGGTGACGCTGGGGACGTGGCCGGAGGAGGGAATCATCGTCGAGCCCGCCGTGCCGGATACCACCCGGCCCCGGCTCCAGGGCCGCCTGGACTTCCTCGGCTTGCAGGCCAGCATCACGGATGAGGGGCTGCAGATCGATTCGATCGACTCCGACTCCCCCCTGGCGGAAACCGATCTCCAGGCCGGTGACGTGATCACCGCGATCAACGGCCAGCCGGTGCTCGATGCCGTGCGGCCCGGCGTGCTGCTCGACCTGTTCCGCGATGACCCGCTGGTGTTCACCGTCCTGCGCGACGGCGAGGCGATCGAGGTCTTCATCGACGCGAACCTGCTCGCGGCCCTGCCCGACTGGGAAGATATGATGCCCGATTGGGAAGGCATGATGCCGGACTGGGGCGAGATGATGCCCGACTGGGACCAGATGCCCGGCTACGGCCCGATGATGGGCATGGGCAACATGCTCCTGTCGCTGCTCGGCGTGGACCTCAGCCTGACGGGCGAGGGCCTGTCGGTCGGCGCCGTGGAGGATGGATCGCCGGCGGCTGAGGCCGGCCTGCAGGAAGGCGACCTGATCACCGCGATCAACGGCGTCGAACTCGCCGATCTGGATATGTGGGAGATGATGCAGGCGCTGGGCGAGAGCGAGGGGCGGGTGACGCTGACCGTGCTGCGCGACGGCGAGGAGATCACCATCGAGCTGGACCTCTCCGATCTGCCGGTGCAGTTCGGCATGGGGATGATCCCCGTGACGCCGCCGACGCAGCTTGGCGTGAGCTACCTCATGCTCGACGCTGACCTGGCCGCCGAGCGCGATCTGGCGGTCGACGAGGGCGCGCTGATCGAGGAAGTGTACGCGAACACGCCCGCCGAGGAAGCCGGCCTGCAAGCGGGCGACGTGGTGACGGCGGTCGACGGGGACCCGGTCGATGCCCAGCATACGCTGGCCGAGCGCCTGTACGCCTATGACGAAGGCGAGCAGGTGACGCTGACCGTGATCCGCGACGGCGAGGAACTATCGCTGGACGTGACGCTGGGGCCGCGCGGCTGGGCGCCGTACGGCTTCGGCAACATGCCGGGCTGGAGCGGGCGCGGCTGGCGCTTCCGCGAGATGATGCCCCACGGCGGCATGTTTGGCGGCAGGTACGGCGGGCCGAACATGCCCGGCATGCGGTTCCGGATGGGGCCTCACATGGGGGACTTCGACTTCGAGAAGTTCTTCGAGAATTTCCCCTTCGACGAACTGCCGTTCCACTGGGGATGGGGCGACACCGCGCCTGAGGCTGACACCCAGGCCGCGCCGGATGGGTCATCCGCCTGATCCCTGCCGCTACCCGGCTCAAGCTGGCATCCCCGCGACGGGTCTTCCCGCGCGGGGATGTTCGTTCTGGGCGCCCCGGCATCTTGCCCGGCGGTGCATGTTATGGTAATTTTAATAGTGAACATTCCTCCGGCTGTGGGTCGTATGTGTCCTGGGGCACAGCGGCGTTGGGCACCCTCGCCCACCGAAAAGTGCTTGCAGCCGTCATATACCGGACCAGTTAACGAAAAACGGACCTTTTCTCCATGACACTTTGGAAACACTACCATACTCCATCCACACTTGATGAGGCGCTCGCCCTGTTGGCGTCTTACGATGGGCGGGCGCGCATCGTGGCCGGTGGCACCGACCTGCTGCTGGACATCCGTCACGGACATGTCCCGCCGCAGGAGGCGCTGATCGACGTGACGTGCATCGACGGGCTGAACACCATGCGGCTCGACGGTGACACGCTGCTGATCGGGGCGGGCGTCACGCACTCGCAGATCGTCGGGTCGGACACCCTCGCCAGCCGCGCCACCTGCCTGGTGGAGAGCTGCGGCGTGGTGGGCGGGCCCCAGGTGCGCAACGTCGGCACCCTGGGCGGCAACGTGGCCCACGCGCTGCCCGCCGGCGACGGCACGACCTCGCTGGTGGCGCTCGACGCCGAGGTCGAGGTCGTCCACCAGGGCGAGCGCCGCTGGCTGCCCATCGGCGAGCTGTTCCTCGGCCCCGGCGTGTCGCTGCTCGACCCCACGCGCGACATCCTGGTCCAGTTCCGCGTGCGGCTGTGCGGCCCGCGCGAAGCGACGGCGTTCAAGCGCATCATGCGCCCGCAGGGCGTCGCGCTGCCGATCCTGGGCTGCGCCGCCTGGCTGCGGCTCGACGAGGCGGGCGAGCGCTGCGAGGACGCGCGGGTGTGCATCGGGCCGGTGGCGAAAGTCCCGGCGCGCGCCACGGCGGTCGAGGAGGCGCTGCGCGGCGCGCCGGTCGATGAGGCCGCGATCGAGCGGGCGGTCGGTGCGGCCCACGAGTCGCTCAGCCCGCGAACCAGCAAATACCGGGCCACGGCGGAATATCGCCAGGAAATGGCAGACGTATTGTTGCGGCGCGTGCTGCCGCTGGCCGCAGAACGTGCCCGCACCGGGCAGGCGGTCCCTGAAGGCGTTGGAATGGAATAGGCGAGGATACGATCATGAGCAAACTGAACATTACCGTCAACGACCAACCTTATGATCTGGACATCCCCGAATCGCGCACGCTGGCCCAGCTTCTGCGCTACGACCTGGGCCTGACGGGGACCAAAATCGGCTGCGAAGAAGCGGAATGCGGCATCTGCACGGTGCTGGTGAACGGCGTGCCGGTCGATTCGTGTATCTACCCGGCGTTCAAAGCGCAGGGCGCGTCGATCACGACGATCGAAGGGCTGGCGAACAACGGCGATCTGCACGCCCTGCAAAAAGCGTTCATCGATCACGGCGCGGTGCAGTGCGGCTTTTGCACGCCCGGCCTGATCATGACGGCCAAGGCCCTGCTCGACAACAACCCGGACCCGAGCGATCACGAGATCAAAGTCGCCCTGAAGGACACCTACTGCCGCTGCACGGGCTATACCAGCGTTTTCAACGCGATTCACTCGGCAGCCAGCGACCTGCGCGGCCAGGGACCGCTGGCGTGGAAGGCCGTCAAGACGGTCGAGCCGCTCAAGGCGGTCGGCCAGCCAGTCGCGGCGCAGGAGGCGGTCGACAAGGTGACCGGGCACGCCCGCTTCGCCGACGACTACGTCTTCCCCGGCATGCTGTTCGGGCGCACACTGCGCGCAGCCTATCCCCACGCGCGGATCGTGTCGATCGACACCAGCCGGGCCGAAGCGCTGCCCGGCGTCAAAGCCGTGCTGACTCACGAGGACGTGCCCGGCGAGAACATTCACGGCCTGGTGTATGCCGACTGGCCCGCGCTGGCCGCCGACAAAGTGCGCTACATGGGCGACCCGGTCGCCATCGTCGCCGCCGAGACAGCCGACATCGCCGCCGAGGCGCTGGGGCTGATCGAGGTCGAGTACGAGCCGCTGCCGGTGGTGGGCGATCCCGAATTCGCGCGCTCGCCCGAGGCCGCGCGAGTCCACGAGGAGCGCGAAGACGGCAACCTGCTCAAGCACATCAAGGTGCGGCATGGCGACATCGACCAGGGCTTTGCCGAGGCGGACGTGGTGATCGAGCGCGAATACCGCACGCCGACGATCGAGCACATGTTCATGGAGCCGGAATGCGCGATCGGCGTCCCGGCGGGGTTCGACGACGAGCACCCCAAGCTGACCGTCTACGTCGGCTCGCAGATCCCCTACGAGGACCGGCGGCAGGCGGCGCGGGTGCTGGGCATCCCCGAAGACCAGCTTCGCGTCCGGGGCACGCTGATCGGCGGTGGGTTCGGCGGCAAGGAAGACATCGCCGGGCAGATTCACGTCGCGATGCTGGCCCAGACGACCGGCAAGCCGGTCAAGATGCTCTACACCCGCCAGGAATCGATGCTGTTCCACCCCAAACGCCACGCGACGATCATCCGCATCAAGACCGGCGCCAGGCGCGACGGCACCCTGACGGCGGTCCAGGCGGAACTGTACGGCGACGGCGGCGCGTATGCCAGTTTGTCCGACAAGGTGATGACCCGCGCCACCACGCACGCGACCGGGCCCTACGTGGTGCCCAACGCCAGGATCGACTGCTACGTGATGTACACCAACAACCCGCCGTCGGGCGCGTTCCGCGGGTTCGGCGTCACGCAGTCGGCGTTCGCCGTCGAGCAGAACATGGACCTGGTGGCCGAGGCCATCGGCATGGACCCGATGGAATTCCGGCTGAAGAATGCGCAGCGCGTCGGCGCGACGACCGCCACCGGCCAGCTCCTGCGCGAGAGCGTCGGCCTGCTGGAGACGATCGAGCGCGTCGACGGCGACATGCGCGCCGGTGATGCCCCATTCCGCTGGGGCTGGCGCGAAGGCAGCAAAGCCTATGGCTGGGGCATCGCCTGCGCCTACAAGAACACCGGCCTGGGCGGCGGCGCGCCCGATCGCGCGGTGGCCGAGGTCGAAGTCTTCGAGAACTCCATCGCCGAGGTGCGGACGTCGTCGGCGGACATGGGGCAGGGGCTGAGCGCTGTGCTGGCCCAGGTCACCGCCGAGGAGCTGGGCCTGCCGGTGAACCAGGTGCGCGTGCTGCTCTCCGACACGGACCTGACGCCGGATGGCGGCCCGACGACCGCCTCGCGCCAGACCTACGTGAGCGGCAACGCGGCGCGGCATGCGGCGGTGGTGATGCGCGAGGCGCTGGCCTCCGTCGCCGCCGAGCACATGAGCGTCCCGCCGGACGAGATCCGGTTCGAGGGCGGCAAGCTGCGCTACAACGGCTCGTCGATCGAGATCGGCGAGGTCGTCGGCTGGATGCGCGAACAGGGCATGGAAGCCAGGTCGCGCTACACCTACGACGCGCCCGCCACCCAGCCGCTGGGCACCGGCGGCGACATGCACTTCGCGTTCTCGTACGCGACCCAGGCGGCGCTGGTCGAGGTGGACCTGGACACGGGCGCGGTGCACGTTCTGAAGGTGATCGCGGCCAACGACGTGGGGCGGGCCATCAACCCGCGCGCGCTCGAAGGCCAGGTCGAGGGCGGCATCTCGATGGGGCTGGGCAACTGCCTGACCGAGCAGTACATCATCGAGGACGGCGTGCCGTGGAGCGGCCTGTTCGCCCGCTACAAGATCCCCAGCATCAAGCACACGCCGGAAGTGATCTCGCATCTGGTGGAGCATCCCACCGCGGATGGCCCGTTCGGCGCGAAAGGCGTCGGCGAGATCACGTCGATCAACACGACGCCGGCCATCGCCAACGCGATCTACAACGCCACCGGCTTGCGCGTCTTCCGCATCCCGGTCGATCAGGATGCCCTGCTGCGCGCGATCAAGTCCGGCGCGCGCGAGGTGACGGCGACCTGGAGCGATGTAAAATAGCGCGGACGATCGGATGAGTCCACAGGGCCCGCGGTCGCAGTCCGGATCGCGGGCCTTTGTTCTGATAGGCGGTGGCGCGCCCGCTGCCGGCTCGTAACGGGATTCAGCGAGGTGACTATGGCGCTCGAAACACTGTGGGAACTGTTCTGCGACGGGGGATACGACGCCGCGCGAACCGGCCCGGCCACGACCGGGATCGCGCACTTCTACCGGGCGGTGCTGGCCTTCGGCCACGACGATTTCGAACGGGCGGCGGAGGCGGCGCGGGCCGCCGCCGAACAGGAGCCGGGCAGCGCGGTGCTCCTCCAGGCGGCGATCTATCTGGCGCGCGTGGTGGAACAGGGCAAAGCCGGGGTGTACGTGGACGGCGAAGCGTTCGCGGCGTTCATTCGCGGCGGCGGGAACATCGGCCTGTACATGGCGGCCAGCGAGGCGCTCAACACGGTATACCAGCAGTACGAAACGCTGTCGCTGCTCGATATCGGCGTGGGCGACGGGTTGGCCCTGCTCCCGGCGATGACCGGGAACATCCACCGCCTGAGCCTGATCGAGCCCTCCGAGGCCATGCTCGCCCACACGACCGCCGAGCTTGCCCGGTGGGGCGTTCGCTACGAGGCGTATCCCACCACGCTGCAGGCGTTCATGCAGACCGGCAGCGACTCCACCTGGGACGTGATCCAGGCGACCTGGAGCCTGCAATCCATCCCACCCGCCGAGCGCCCGGCGATCTTCGGCTGGCTGCGCGATCACGGGCGGCGCGTGGTGATCGCGGAGTTCGACGTGCCGCTGTTCGACGAGCTGTACCACCCGGACCGCGTGCGGCACGTGATGGCGCGTTACGAGCAGGGGCTGGCCGAATACGCGGACGATGGCGGGCTGGTCGCGCAGGGATTCCTGATGCCGGTCATGTTCGGCTACTTCGACCGGTCGGCGGACCGCACCAACTGGGAAGGGCCGGTCGAGGATTGGGTGGACGGCCTGCGCGCCGCCGGGTTCGGCGATGTTCGGACGCGGGCCCTGTATCCCTACTGGTGGGCGGATGCCGTGCTGATCGACGCGCGGTGATGCCGCCCTAGCGCCCCAGGGCGTAGCGCTGCCCGATCTCCGGCGACAGGTTGAGGGCCGCGGCCAGGAAATGCGCCAGCCACCACGCGCTCGCCTGGATGTCGCCCAGGCGGGCGGCTTCGTGGCCGGTGTGCGGATCGGTCATCGGCGGGCCGGTCAATGCCAGCACGCGGCTCCAGCGGCCCAGGATCACGTCGTCGCTGCGCGAGAGGTAGCCGGCGTTCATCTGGACGGTGCCGGGCCGCGCCTCGTTGATCTGGCCGGCCAGGTCGCGCGCCAGCGCGTGAACGTGGGGCGGCACGATCGAGCCGCGCCCCCAGCCGGACGCGGTGCCGTGCCCTGCGCCGCGCCCCAACTCGACGCCCAGGCCGGGCCCGGCGGTCTGGGCGTCCACCACGACGCAGCCCACGGTCGGCGGCGGCAGCGCGTGGGCCAGCCGCGCCGCCCCGTGCCCGAAGAACCCATCGGGCGGGCCTTCTTCCTGGTCGGTGAAGGCGACCAGCAGGCGCCGGTCCGCGCGGCGCAGCGCGTCTTCGTCCGCGCCCAGGGCGCTCGCCGCCAGCAGCGCGGCCAGCACGCCCAGGCTGTTGTCCAACCCGGTGCCGGTCACGCGGTCGCCGTCGCGCGCGGGCGGCGCATCGATCAGCACGGTGTCCTCCCAGGCCAGCGTCCCCCGCCCCACTTCGAAACGGAGCGCCGCTTCCCCGCCCGCTTTGCGCGAGACGAGCGTCCCCTGCGCGCCGACGACCAGCCGCCCGTCCACGAACCGGACCGCTTTGGCCGGGGTGCGGTAGTCGCCCGGCGGGAAGCGGTTGGCGCAGATGGCGAACAGCGTCCCGTCGTCTGGATCCTGCACGCGGAACGAAGGGCGATCCATGTGCGCCGCGACGACCACGTCCGGCTGGGGCCGCTCCGCGCCGAGCCAGAGCGCGGTGTTGCCGGTCGCGCCGAGCGCGGGGATCACGCGGTCGCCCAGGCCCAGCTCGCCGGCCAGCGCGGCGATCTCGTCGCCGATGGCGCCGGGCAGGTTCGCCCCGCCGGATGGCGCGTGGGCCGCCAACAGCCGCCGGAGCACGTCCCACAGCCGGTCGGGATCGGCCAGCGCCGGGAGCCGTTTCAGGCGGTCTTCCAGGCCGGGGACGGCGGTCGCAATTGCATGGTACGGCATGGTGTTCTCCCTCAGAGCAGAGGATACGGATCGCGCAGTTCGGCGGCGATCAACTTGAGCGCGCCCGCCATGTCGGCCAGGTCGACCATTTCCAGCGGGGCGTGCTTGCTGCGCATCGGCAGGCCAACCACGACGCTGGGGATGCCCAACTGCGCGGCGGCGCGGGCGTCGCTCATCAGGCCGCGGACCGCGTCCTGCTGGCAGGGAATCCCGTGGGCGGCGCACTGCTGTACCAGGTGGGCGCGCCAGCCGGGGTGGGCATGCCAGCCGTTGAGCCCGCTTGTGTACAGAAACGCCGTCAGCACCGGGCCGCCGCCCAGCCGCACCGCGCCCTGCGCGCGCGTTTCGGGCGTGTCGTAGGCGAGCGTGCCGTCGATGAACAGCGCCCGGTCCGGCGCGACGCCGCGCAGCGCGCTCAGCGCGCCCAGGCAGGTCGTCTCTTCCTGCACCGTGGCGACGAGGTAGACGGCCCGGTCGTCCGGCAGGTCGTCCAGGGCGCGGGCCAACGCGGCCAGCACCGCGCACCCGGCGCGGTTGTCCAGGTAGGGCGCGGCGATCCGGCGCTCGCCCAGCGGCACGATCTGCGGCGCGTACAGGACGGGCGCCGTGATGGCGATCCGGGGCGCATCCGCCGGATCGACCTGGATATACAGATCGTCCAGGCTGGCGGCGGCGTCGCCCGGCGCGGCGAGGTGCTGCGACCGGACGCCGATCGTGCCGGGGATGGCTCCCTGCGCGGTGAAGACGCGCACGGCGGCGCCCGGCAGCGCCTTGACGTTCACGCCGCCGACCGGCACGGCGCGCAGGATGCCGCCTTCCTCGACGGTTTTGACCAGGAACCCGACGGTGTCCATGTGGGCCAGCACGGCGGTGCGGCGCGGCGCGTCCTCGCGGCCAAACCGCGCGATCACGTTGCCGAGCGGGTCGGCCCAGACGTGGCTCGCGCCGGGGCGCAGCGCGCCGGTCATGCTGCCCGCGATGCCCGCCGTCTCGTGCCCGGACAGGCCCGGCGCGGGCACCAGCTCGTCGAGCAAGGCGCGGAGGTCACCGGTGGCGTGGTCCATGAGGTACGGCTCAGGCCAGCATCTGCTGGTACAGCGCGTAGACCCCGGCGGTGTCCAGGCCGGTCACGATGCTGACGTTCGGCTCGCGCTCCAGCAAGCCCATGTAGTCGATCACGGTCTGGCCGCGCGTGGCCCGGCCCTGCAGCTCGACGCGCGCGTAATGCATGGCGCTCTCACGGACCAGCTCGGGCCGCAGCGTGATCGCCATCGCCAGTGGATCGGGCAGCAGGTAGCCGGGCACCTGCCGGAACTGGCGCAAATAATCGACGGTGGTGATCGTCGTGTCGCGGAAGAACCGCCCGGCGGGTGTGTCGGTGGCGGCCAGCGCGTCGTACTGCTCCCAGGTGAACGGGTGCTTGAGCGTCGTCTCCCACGAGAGCATGGTGGCCTGCGCGAAGGCGTCCAGCACGATCTCGGCGGCTTCGGGATCGCAGTAGGCGTTGAACTCGGCGGTGACGTTCCGGGTGTTGCCGAGCGCCGAGATGGTGCCGCCCATGAACACCAGTTGGCGGATCTTGTCGGGGAAGAGCGAGTCCAGCCGGCAGGCCAGCGCGACGTTCGTCAGCGGGCCGAGCGCGACCAGCGTGTATTGGCCGGGCGCTTCGCTGGCGAGCCGCACCAGCGCGGCGGCGGCGGGCTCGGCTTCGAGCTGGCGCGCGGTGGCGGGCCGATTTTTGTACCCGCCCAGGCCATCCTCGCCATGCACGCGGGCCTCGGCTTCCCAATAGCCGGGCACCAGCGGCTGGTCCGCGCCGGGAAAGACGGGGACATCGGCGCCCATCACGTCCAGCACGGTCAGCACGTTGCGGTTGACGTGTTTCACGTGCGCGTTGCCGGTCACGGTGGTGATGGCTTCCACGGTCGCGCCCGGCTGGCGCAGCGCCATCATGATCGCCTGGGCGTCGTCGACGCCGCAGTCGGTGTCAATCAGAATTCGCACGGTCGTTTCACCTTTCTGGGGACAGCCTACAGCCGATTTGCACGCCGGGCAGTGTACCATTTTTCGCGGAGGGTGAGCAAGAACGTCACCCTGGCGCGGCCCGGCGCATCAGGTTGACGCCGAATCGCTCTCAGGTTATAGTTCTCTATACATTTGGGGAACAAATTTAGCACCGTAGTTAGGAGAGAAAAAAGAATGTCGCGTACCAAAGTGTTTGGGTTGATGCTGGTTCTGGCAATGGTTGCCCTGGTCGTGGGTGTCCCCTCAACCACTGCCCAGGACGATCCGCTGCGGATCACCCTGGTGATCAACGGGAACCTGGGTGACCAATCGTTCTTCGACTCGGCCCAGCGGGGCATGGACCGCCTGATGGACGAAGGCTACAACGTCGAGATCAACACGATCGAGCTGGGCACCGACGAGGCGGCCTGGGAGCCGGGCCTGGGCGATGCCATGGGTGACGTGGACAACTACGACATGTTGATCACCGGCACCTGGCAGATGGCCGAATTCCTGGCGGCGCGCTCGCACCTGTATCCGGACAAGTTCTATGTGATGTACGACCAGGGCGTGCCCTACGACGATGAGGCGTTCTGCGTCGAGGGCTGCACCAACGTCTACTCCGTGATCTACAAGCAGAACGAAGGCTCGTTCCTGGCGGGCGTTTACGCCGGGGCGATGACCACCGCCGACATCGAGGGCATGAACCCCGAAGCTGTGATCGGCGCGCTGGGCGGCCAGGACATCGGCGTGATCAACGACTTCATCGTGGGCTACGAGCAGGGCGCCTGCCTGGTGAACCCGGACGTGCGCACGCTGGTCCAGTACGCGGGCGGCTGGTTCGACGCGCCCAAGGGCAAGGAAATCGCCCTGGCGATGTACGAGCAGCAGGCCGATATCGTGTTCCAGATCGCCGGCCAGACCGGTAACGGTGTGTTCGAGGCTGCCGAGGAACAGGGCCGCTATGCGATCGGCGTCGATTCCGACCAGGCGACCATCATCCAGGAAACCTATCCCGATCAGGCCGCTCGTATCCTGACCAGCATGATGAAGAACGTCGACAACTCGCTGTACCGCGCTGTCGACCTGCACCTGCAGGGCGAGCTGCCCTATGGTGAGGTGGAAGCGATCGGTATTGCCGAAGGCGGCGTGGGCCTGGCCCGCAACGACATTTACTACGACAACACCCCCGAAGCGATCCTCGACCTGGTTGACGCGGCGGAAGAGGCCGTCCTCAACGGCGAGATCACCGTCAACACCGCCTACGGTGAAGGCGCGGTCCCGGTGGGCGTGCCGTGCAACGAAATGCCGGAAACTGAGTTCGATCCGTCGATGTACCTCGAGTAAGTCGAGCGTCGTCGGCAGCACGACTGGGGTGAGCATCTGCTCGCCCCATATTTTTACGGGCATGTGTGGGGGATTTTTTATGGCCCTTATCGAAGCAGTCGATATTGTTAAGATATATCCGAACGGCGTGCTGGCGAACGATCACGTCAGCCTGTCGGTCGAGGCAGGCGAGATTCACGCGCTGGTCGGCGAGAACGGGGCGGGCAAGAGCACGCTCATGAAGATTCTCTACGGACTCGAGCATCCCACGTCCGGCGAAATTCACCTGCGCGGCCAGCCCGTGACGATCGCCAGCCCGCAGGCGGCGATCGACATGGGGATTGGCATGGTGCACCAGAACTTCATGCTGGTCGACGCGTTCACCGTGGCCGAGAACATCGTGCTGGGCCGCGAGCCGACCATTCACCAGGGCATCACCATCAACCGCCAGACGGCCATTCGCGACACGGAAATGCTCTCGCAGCAGTACGGCCTGTACGTCGAGCCGAACGCGCGCGTGGACACGGTGCCGGTCGGGATGCGCCAGCGGGTCGAAATCCTCAAGGCGCTGTATCGCGGCGCCGAGATCCTGATCCTGGACGAGCCGACCGCCGTGCTCACCCCGCGCGAAACCGATGACCTGTTCAAAGCCGTGCGCAACCTGGTGTCCGAGGGCAAGACCGTGATCTTCATCACGCACAAGCTGCGCGAAGTGATGGCGATCTCGGACCGGGTGACCGTCATGCGCGATGCCCGCCGGGTGGGGACGGTCAACACGTCCGAGACCAACGAGGCCGAACTGGCGCGGATGATGGTCGGGCGCGAGGTCTTCATGCAGGTCGAAAAGCCGCCGGTCCGGCGCGGCAAGCCCGTCCTCGAAGCGCGCAACCTGACGTTCATCAACGAGACGGGCCGCACGCTGCTGCACGACGCGACCTTCACGGCTTACGAATCGGAAATCCTGGGCATCGCCGGGGTGGAAGGCAACGGGCAGACCGAACTGGCCGAAGTGCTGACCGGCCTGCGCGCGGCGACCAGCGGCGAAGCCTACGTCGATGGCGTGTCGGTACTGGGCCACGGGCCGCGCAAGGTGCGCGAGGCGCGCGTGGCGCACATCCCCGAAGACCGCCTGACGAACGGCGTCGCCGTCATGGCGACCATCGGCGACAACCTGATCGTCGACCGCTATTATCGCCCGCCCTTCACTCGCATGGGCCTGCTCGACCTGGCGGCGATTCGCGACAACGGGCAGGCGCTGGTCCAGCAGTTCGACATCCTCGCCCCCAGCGCCGACCTGCCGGTCGGATCGCTGTCCGGCGGCAACATGCAAAAGGTGGTCGTGGCCCGCGAGCTGTCGGCGGACCCGCGCCTGCTGATCGCGGCCCAGCCCACGCGCGGCGTGGACATCGGCGCGATCGAGTACATTCACCAGCAACTTGTCGACCAGCGCACCAACGGGCTGGCGATCTTGCTCATCTCGGCTGATCTCCAGGAGGTGATGAAGCTCTCGGACCGGATCATGGTGATGTACAACGGCGAGATCGTCGCCATCTTCCCCAACACGCCGGACCTCACCGAGCAGCAGTTAGGGTTGTACATGCTGGGGGCCGAGCGCCAGCCTGCCGAGGAAATGGAGCGCTACCAATGAACCAGAGACACTTTTCCCGGCATCTCCCGCTGATCGCATTCAGCGTGTTGATTGGGCTGGGGGTGATGTTCTTCATCACCTACCGGGTGTTCGGCGGCTCGTGGGAAACCATGACCAACGCGCCCAACTATGTGAGCCTGATCATCGTCAACGCGCTGATCGGCTTCTGCGTGCTGCTGTTCGTGGTCGAGCTGCGCTGGGATGCGCTGCGCGTGATCCTGACCGTGATCTTCGCCCTGCTGCTGGGCGGCCTCGTGACGGCGGTCTTCTTCCTCGACGCGGCGAACAAATACGTTCAGGGCGAGTTCCGGGTCCAGGTGGTGAGCGACGCCGAGCCGTTGATCGACATGGGCTATGGCGACCGGATGACCGAGTTGTTCAACAATCCGAACGTCGACGAGCCGGTCAAGGAAGTGTCGTACCAGTTCGTGGGCCGCGAAGGCGACGAGATCGCCGTGCTGGCCTACGTCGAGGACCGCAACGCCGACCTGGATATGGCGGTGGCCCTGCTGGATGCCAACGACGAGGTGCTGGCCGAAGCGTCCGGCGCCACCGAGGAACAGCTTCGCACCTTCCGGCGCTATCTGAAGACGGAAAACGACGCGGTGATCGAGAGCTTCGTGCTGCCCGCCGATGGGACGTACTCGGTCGTGGCGCGCATGGAGAATCCCGACTCCGACGCGCGCGGCGAGGCGACGGTCGTCGTCGTGTCGGAGGGCGGCGAGTCGCCGGTCGACATGGCATATAACGCCCCGGTCGGCGCGACGTTCAACGCGCCCAACGCCAGCGATCCGATCACCGAGGCCGCGTACCGCTTCGCGGGCAGCCGGGGCGACGTGATCAGCGTGCTGTCGTACGCGGCCCGCTCGAACGTCGCGGTCGATCTTGAAGTGGCGCTGGTGGGGCCGGATGGCGCCGTGCTGGCCGAGAGCACCGGCTCGACCGCCGAACAGGTCGCGGCGTACCGGCCCAACCTCAACAGCGAGCGCGACGCGATCATCGAGGGCTTCACCCTGCCCGCCAGCGGCATCTACACCGTGCGGACGCAGCCCGAGCCGCTGACAACCTCGATGCGCATCAGCGAGACCGTCTCGCAGACGGCGGACGCCTACGAGACGTTCCTGCTGGGGCCGCTGAGCCGCCAGAACCGCTGGGTGATCTGGATGCGCGACGCGCTGACGCTCATCATGCTGGGGCTGGCGATTGCGATCGTGTTCCGCGCCGAGCAGTTCAGCCTGGGCGCGGACGGCCAGCTTTACTTTGGCGCGCTGGCGGCGGGGGCGCTGGTCCTGGCGTTCGGCGATTTGCCCAAGATCCTGCTGGTGCCGGTGGCGCTGCTGTCGGCGGCGACGGCGGGGTTCTTGTGGGGGCTGGTGCCCGGCGTGCTGAAAGCTTACCTGGGCGCGAACGAGCTGGTTTCGACCCTGATGCTCAACACCGTCGCGGCGCGGTTTTACGAGATGGTCATCACCGAGCAGCTCCAGCCGCCCGACGCCGGGTTTACCACGTCGGACTGGTTCGCGTCGAACGGCCTGCTGACGCCGATCATCGACGTGGCGGGCGACCAGGTGACTATTGCCGTCTACCTGCTGATCATCCTGGTGTTGATCACCTGGGTGCTCATCCAGCGCACGCCGCTGGGGTACGAGATTCGCATGATCGGCGCGAACATCAAGTTCGCCAACTTCGGCGGCGTCAACAGCAAGCGCACGATCATGCTGGCGATGGCGATCAGCGGGGCGGTGGCCGGGCTGGCCGGGGCGCACCTGGCGATGGGCATTCACCGCCGCCTGATCCTCAACATCTCGTTGGGGCTGGGCTTCGAAGGCGTCGTCGTGGCGCTGCTGGCGCGCAACAACCCGCTGGTGGTGCCGTTCACCGGCCTGTTGTACGCCTATCTGCGCACCGGCGCGCAGGTGA
The DNA here is from genome assembly GCA_018432315.1 of Anaerolineae bacterium. Classification (GTDB taxonomy): domain Bacteria; phylum Chloroflexota; class Anaerolineae; order Aggregatilineales; family Aggregatilineaceae; genus LM3-B42. Next base: position 220,192 of record JAHDLB010000025.1, on the reverse strand, counting down.
TGGAGCGCGACGCCAACGTCAGCTCCGAAGTGGTTCGTATTATCCAGGCGGTCGTCATCCTGCTGATCACGGCGGATGCCCTGGTCGCGTTCTTCCGCCAGCGCCGCATCACGCGCCGGGGGACCATTGAACTGGACGACGGCAGCGGTGAAGCAGGTGGCCTGACGGCCAGCGCGCAGGAGGTCGCACATGGATAACACGCTGTTCGAGAGCGTCCTTCAGGGAATCTTCAGCTCGGCTTTTCTGGCCTCGATTCTCCGCGTGACGACGCCGATTCTGCTGCCGTCGCTGGGCGCGCTGATCTCTGATCGGGCCGGGGTGATCAACATCGGCCTGGAAGGCACCATGCTGGTGTCGGCCTTCACGGGCGTGGTCTTCAGCGCCTACGCGCAGGACTGGTTCGGCGCGTCGACCGGCGCGGACATCGGCCCCTGGCTGGGCATGGTGATGGGCGTATTGATGGCGATCCTGATGGCCCTGCTGCTGGCGTTTTTCCACCTCAAGCTGAAGGCCAACCTGATCCTGTCGGGCATCGCGCTCAACGTGCTCGGCTCGGCGGCGACGATCGCGATCATGTTCGAGCTGACCGGCGAGCGCGGCAACACGAAAGGCAGCCTGGCGAGCCTGCGCATGCCCTTCATCCAACTGCCGGAGTTCCTGCGCGACATTCCGGTGATCTCGTTCTTCTTCCGAATCTTCGACAACCAGAGCGTGATGACATGGATCGCGTTCCTGTCGATCGCGGTGGTGTGGTACTTCATGTACCGCACGCCGACCGGCACGCACCTGCGCGCGGTGGGCCAGAATCCCGAAGCCGCCGCCTCAGTCGGCATCCGCGTCACGCGCATCCGGTACCTGGCGCTCGTGATCAGCGGCGTCTTCGCCGGACTGGGCGGCATCCACATGAGCATGGGCTACCTCACGTTCTTCCAGCGCGATATGACGTCCGGGCGCGGCTTCATCGCCCTGGCGACGCCGTACCTGGGCGGCGGGCATCCCGTCGGGACCGGGTTCGCGTCGCTCGTCTTCGGCTTCTTCGACGCGCTCTCGAACCGGGTCGGCTCGCTGAATATCCCTTCGCAGCTTCCGCAGATGCTGCCGTTTTTGGCGACCGTGCTGGCGCTGGTGATCTACGCGCTGCAAGCGCAGCTCACCTCGCGCGTGCGGACGCTGCGCTCGGCGGAGGGCGAAGGCTTCGACGCCGTGTTCTGGAAGGCGATCCAGCGGCTGAGCGTGCTGCACATGTTCCTGGCGATGCTGGCCGTGTTCGGTGTGATCATCAGCCTGAGCATGTTCGCCGCGCCGAACGGGTTCGATGGCCCCGAAACGGCGTACCCGGTCGGGGCGGCGGTGGGCGCTTTCTCGCTGGCGCTGATCGGCATCAACCTGCCGTTCATGCTTCACGTCGAGCGCATCGGGCGGCAGGTGATCGCCAGCGCCGCCGCGTCGTCGCTGACGCTGTGGCTGTACCTGGGCCTGCTGTTCGGCCTGTACCTGCGCACGACGTCGCTCAAGGACCAGTCGATCGTCCTGGGGATCATCCTGGGGCTGGTGGCCGGGATCGCGCTGTGGCTGGCGCTGGGCGGCCAGTACCTGATGCGCCACCAGCGGCGCGAGGCGTCCGGCTGAGCGGCTGGTGGCGTGGTTGTGCCGGAAATTGAGATGTGGCGGAGGGGGTGCCTCAACGGGCGCCCCTCCGGCTGGTGCCTGTTTGTCTTACCTGTAAGGGAGCGATCGCGTTGTTGAAAGATAAGATTCTCGGCGGACTGTACGGCCAGGCGCTGGGCGATGCCTGGGGAATGCCCGCCTATTTCGACCCGGACCAGACGTGGGAGGCTTACGGCGGCTGGATCACGGACTTTCTGCCCGGCCCGGCGGATCACCCGGTCCATCACGGGCTGCCCGCGGGGCGCATCACCGACGATTCGGAGCAGGCGTTCTCGCTGGCGCGGGCGTTCATCGAGCACGGCGGCGTCACGCTGGAGGCCAGCGTCGAGGCGATCATCACGTGGTACGACCGCGTTGGCGGCGAAACCTCGCCCTACGTGGGGCCGAGCACGCGGCGCGGCGTCCAGGCGCTGAAGCGCGGCGAAGACCCGCGCACGACCGGCACCTGGGGCGACACCAACGGCGCGCCGATGCGCGTCTCGCCGGTGGGCCTGCTGCATCCCGGCGACCCGCTGGGCGCGGTCGCCGACGCCGAGATCGCGTCCATGCCCACCCACAACACCAACGTCGCCATCTCCGGCGCGTGCGCGGTCGCCGCGGCGATCGCGGTGGCGGTGGTGGACGGCGCCACGCTCGACAGCGTGATCGCGGCGGGGATCATGGGCGCGGAGCTGGGCCGGTCGAAGGGCCGGACGTGGCTCGGGCCGTCCGTGGCGCGCCGGATTCAGATGGCGGTGGACATCGCGCGGGGTGGCGGCGACGACATGGTCCGCCTGCGCCGGATCTACGACGAGATCGGCACGTCGCTCTCGGTGCCGGAGACGGTCGGCGCGGCGTTTGGCGTGCTGGCGATGGCGGATGGCGATCCGCGCCAGACCGCGATCTACGCGGCCAACCTGTCCGGCGACGCGGACACCGTCGGCGCGATTGCCTGCGCGGTGGCGGGCGCGTTCAAGGGCATGGCCGCCATCGATCCGGCGATCACGCGCCGGTTGGATGCCGACGAGGTTTTCGCGGCGTACCACGTCCCCCAGATCGCGGATGGACTGCTGGGGCTGATCGAACGGGCAGGCTGACGATGGCCCCGCATATCGTTTCGATCGGCGACCTGGTGCTCGACGTCATCCTGCCGGTGACGCTGCCGGTCCTACCGGGGCACCACCAGACGAGCCCGGAGCGGCACGTCGAGCCGGGCGGCGCGGCCAACTTCATGATCGCGGCGCGCCACATGGGCCTGGACGTGTCGGCGGCGGGGGCCATTGGCGAGGACGCGTTCGGCGCGCTAATCCTCGACGGGCTGCGCTCCGAGGGCGTGGATACGGCGTTCGTCGTCGCCATGCCGGGGTCGTCGTCCACGCTGGTGATCGCGCTGACCGACCGCGCATCCGGCGAGCACACCTTCGTCGGCAACTACGGCGCCGGTCCCCCGGTGGCCTATCCCGCCGGGCTCGACGCCTGTATCGCCGGGGCGGACGCGGTGTTCCTGCAAGGCTATACGCTGGCCGAGGAGCGGATCACGCCGCTGGCGCTGCGCGGGCTGGACCGGGCGGCGGAGGCGGGCACGCCCGTCTTCCTCGACGCGGGGCCATTCCTGGCGCACGTCCCGCCGGAGATCGTCCGGCGCGTGGTGGCAGGATCGGCGCTGCTGCTTATGACCGAGGACGAGGTCCCGCTGGTGAGCGAGGGCCGGACCGGCGAGGCGGCGTATGCCTACCTGCTGGCGAGCGGCCCGGCGAAGCTGGTCGTCAAGCGCGGCCCGGCGGGCTGCACGATCGTCACCCACGACGGCGCGCTCGCGCTGCCGGGCTATCCGGCCCGGGTGGTCGATACATCCGGGGCGGGCGACTGCTTCGACGCGGCGTTCGTGGCGGGCCTGCTGCGCGGGCTGCCGCTGGCGGACTGCGGGCGGCTGGCGAACGCGATGGGGGCGGCGGCGGTCGGGCGCGCGGGGGCGGGGCGCAACGCGCCTACCTGCGCCGACGTGATGGCGATCCTGCAAGGGGCCGGAGACGAGGTAAACTACGCATGTTGAGCACGGTAACGATTCAGACGCCGCCCGGCGACGCGCTGGTGAACATCACCGATCAGGTGCGCGACGCCGTGCGCGCGAGTGGGGTCCGGTCCGGGCTGTGCGCGGTGATTGTGCCGCACACGACCGCCGCCGTGACGATCAATTCGTCGCTGGACCCGACCACGCCGGACGACATCATCGACGATCTGCGCCGCTTGGTGCCGACGCGCGTGGATTTCAAGCACCAGTACGACACGCCCGCCGACGCTGCCGGGCACATCAAGGCGGCGATCGTCGGCCACAGCATCACGCTCGCCGTGGAGAACGGCGACCTGCTGCTGGGCGGGTCGCAGAGCATCTTATTCTACGAGTTCGACGGGCCGCGCCAGCGGCACGTCCAGATGAAAGTGATTGCCGGATGAACACGAGTTTGCTGCTTTCGGACGAAGTGAGCGCCGCGATCCTGGCCGGGTCGCCGGTCGTGGCGCTGGAGTCGACGCTGATCACGCACGGCTTCCCCTACCCGGCCAACGTCGAGACGGCGCTGGCGATGGAGGCCGCCATCCGCGAGGAAGGCGCCATCCCGGCGACGATTGCCGTGATCGGCGGGCAGGTGAAGGTCGGCCTGAGCCAGGACGAGATCGAGATGCTGGCCGGGCTGGGCCAGGACAGCGTGCGCAAGTGCTCGCGGCGCGACCTGCCGATCGTGGTCGGGCTGCGCCAGCACGGCGCGACGACCGTCGCCGGGACGATGATTGTGGCGCACATGGCCGGGATCAAGGTCTTCGCCACGGGCGGGATCGGCGGCGTGCACCGGGGCCACCCCGAAGACATCTCGGCGGACCTGATCGAGCTGGGCCGCACGCCGATCACGGTGGTGTGTGCCGGGGCCAAGTCGATCCTCGACCTGCCGCTGACGCTTGAGGTATTGGAGACGCAGGGCGTGCCCGTGCTCGGCTACGAGAGCGACACGCTGCCCGCGTTCTACAGCCGTTCGAGCGGGCTGCCGGTCGACCAGCGCGTCGATACGCCGCAGCAGGTGGCGGCCATCGTGGCGGCCCGCGACCAGTTGGGGCTGGCGCACGGAACGCTGGTGGCGGTGCCCGTGCCGGAAGCCGATGCGCTGCCGGTCGAGGAAGCGGAAGCGGCCATCGCCGAGGCGACGCGCCAGGCCGATGCCGCCGGGATTCACGGCAAGGCGGTCACGCCGTTCGTGCTGGCGAAAGTGCTGGAGCTGACCGGCGGGCGCTCGCAGACGGCCAACATCGCCGCGCTGGTCAACAACGCTCGCATCGGGGCGCGCATCGCCAAAGCGATGGGGCAGGCATAAGGGGGTTCGATGGCGCAAAAAATCATCATCGACACCGATCCCGGTGTGGACGACACGATGGCGATCTTCTTCGCCCTCCGCTCGCCGGAGCTGGACGTGATCGGTCTGACCACTATTTTCGGCAACGTCGACACCGACCTGGCGACGACCAACGCGCTGCGCCTGCTGGAGATCGCGGGGCGGATGGACATCCCCGTCGCCAAAGGCGCGGATCACCCGCTGACCGGGCCGTTTGCGGGCGGCGTCGCGTTCGTGCACGGCGACGATGGGCAGGGCAACGTCCACCTGCCGCCCCCGGCGGGCCGCGCGGTCGACCAGTCGGCGGCGGCGTTCATCATCGAGCAGGTGATGGCCGCGCCCGGCGAGATCACACTCGTGCCGCTGGGCCCGCTGACGAATCTGGCGCTGGCGCTGCGGCTGGAGCCGCGCATCGCCGTCAACGTCCGGCAGGTCGTGCTGATGGGCGGCAACGCCCTGTGTCCCGGCAACGCCACGCCCGCCGCCGAGGCGAACATCCACAACGATCCGGAGGCGGCGGACGTCGTGCTGGGCGCGGAATGGCCGGTGACGATGGTCGGGCTCGACGTGACGCACCGCGTCAACATGACGCCCGCCCACCTGGACCGCTATGACCAATCGGACGACCCGCTGGCACAGCACATCAGCCGGATCGTGCCGCACTACCGCGCCTATTTCGAGCAGAGCTACGGCATCCAGGGCATCTACGTGCACGATTCGTCGGCGGTGGCCTGCGCCATCGATCCGTCGCTGTTCACCGCGCAGCGCTGGCCGGTGCGCGTCGAGACGCAGGGCATCAGCCGCGGCAAGACGTGGCCCGACAACGGCGAGCGCCCGCTGCCGCCCTGGCAGGGCCGCCCGTTGGTGAGCGTGTGCGTCGGCGTGGATGCCGACCGCCTGCTGGAGATGGAACTCAACCGGCTGACCTGACGCCGGTTTGACAGTATCCTTGTCCTTACGAGGAGAACGATCTGCATGACTCGAAAGATGATTATCGACACCGACACCGCCTCGGACGACGCCGTCGCGATCATGATGGCGCTGCAAACGCCCGATATCGAGGTCAAGGCGATCACGATCGTGGCCGGGAATATGCCGGTCGAGCAGGGCAGCATCAACGCCCGCTACACGGTCGAGCTGTGCGGCAAGGACGTGCCGGTCTATCACGGCGCGGACAAGCCGCTGATCCGCGAGATCTACCGCGCGTATTTCTTCCACGGGCCGGACGGCATGGGCGGGATGAACTACCAGGCCAAGACGCCGCCCGCCGAAGGCCACGCCGTGGAGGTGCTGATCGACACGATCAAGGCCAACCCGGGGATCATGCTGGTCACGCTCGGCCCGATGACGAACGTCGCGCTGGCCGTCAGCCAGGCGCCGGAGATCGTCGAGAACGTGTCGCGCTGCGTGGTGATGGGCGGTGCCGCCAACGTGGTCGGCAACATCACGCCCGCCGCCGAGTATAATATCTGGTGCGACCCGGAAGCGGCGCGGGTGTGCTTCCGCTCCGGCCTGCCGATCGAGATGGTCGGCTGGGAGCTGTGCCGGGGCGAGGCGAATCTCACCGACGACGACATGCGCCACTGCAAAGAGGTGATCGATACGCCGCTGTCGCATTTCGCGGTGGACTGCAACATCTCCGCGCTGGAGACCAGCCGCAACTGGCTGGGCGATCCGGGGCTTGGCCTGCCGGACCCGGTGGCGATGGCGATTGCGATCGACCCCACGATCTGCACGCGCCACAGCAAGCATTTCGTCGAGGTGGAGTGCGACGGGACCTACACACGCGGCATGACGGTCGTCGATCAGTGCGGCGTGACGCCCTACGACACGGCCAACGTCGCGATGTGGGCGCCGGTGGTGGCGCGCGGCGAGCCGCACATCACCGTCTGCTGGGAGATCGACGCGCGGCGCTGGAAAGAACTGCTGTACAAGACGATGCAGGTGTAACCGGACTCATGGCGCTGTTCGATTTCATCGGGGTGGGCGGCCTGGCGTATGACATGATGCTCCAGGTGGACCGCCTGCCGCTGAACGACGACAAATACCCGGCCCAGCCGGTCGAAAAACTGCCGGGCGGCTTCATCGCCAACGCGACCTGCGCCGCGGCCCGGCTGGGGCTGCGCGCGAGCTTCATCGGCTGGGTGGGCGACGATGCCGACGGCGCGATGCTGATCGAGGATTTCATCGATTGGCGCGTCGAGCCGGAGGGGGTGATACGCCTGCCCGGCGAGATGACGCCCTTCACGCTGGTGATGACCGACGCGCGCGGGGGGCGGGCGATCGTGATCCCGCAGTGGCCGATCTACGACGCGCCGCTCACCTACGAGCAGGTGGCGCTGGCGCGGCAGGCGCGCGTGGTCTACACGTACCCGCGCGACCCGGTGTGGTGCACCCAGCTTCGCCGCGCCACGATCGAGTCCGGCGGGGAGCTGGCGCTGGACGTCGAGCCGTCGGTGCCCCTGCGCGGCGACCAGCTCCGCGAGGCGGTGGCGGTGGCCGATGTCGTATTCGTGACGAAAGACAGCCTGGCGATGCTCGGCGTCTCGTCGATCGAGCGGCTGGTGCAGCCCCGGCAGTGGGTGATCCTGACGGACGGCAAGCGCGGCTCCAGCGGCATCGCCGGCGGGATGCGCAAGCCGGTCAGCCAGAAGGCCCACCCGGCGGTAGCGGTCGACACGACCGGCGCGGGCGACTGCTATCACGCAGCCCTGATCGCGGCCCGGCTGGGCGGCGCTGACCTGCCGGAAGCGATGGCGTTCGCCAGCGCGGCGGCGGCGATCAAGGTCGAACACCGGGGCGCGCGCGGCGGTCTGCCGACTCGCGACGAGGTCGAGCTGCGGCTGGCGCGGCCCTGAAGGGAGTGATCCGGTGATCCGGCATGTGGCGTTTGGCATCATCGTCGATGACATCGTGTTTCCGGACGGCGCCACGCGCATGGGGGTGCTCGGCGGCGGCGGCCCCCAGACGGCCTGGGGCATGGCTGCCGCGCTGGGCGGGGGTGAGTCCGTCGGGCTGGTGGCGGGCGTCGGCGACGATCTGCCACCGGAAACGCTCGCGCCGCTGCGCGCGGCGGGGATCGACCTGGGCGGCGTGCGCCAGACCAAACACCCCACGCCCCGCGCCTGGCAGATCACCGAGTTCGACGGGCGGCGCACGCAGGTCTGGCGCGTGCCGCTGCCGACGCTCGGCGTGCAGTTGGCGCGCAATTGGGACGCCCTGCCCCCCGTCTATCACGCCGCGCAGACTTTCCACTGGGGCATCCATCCCGACGATCCCGGCCCGAGCCTGACGTTTGCCGCCAGCCTGTTGGCGGGCGGGCGGTGGGTGAGCCTGGAGCCGTTCAAGCCGCCGGACCGGCCACTGAGCGACGGCGAGCTGCGCGCCATCTTGAAGGCGTGCGAGATCTTCTCGCCCAACTGGTACGAAGCGGCCCGGCTGGTCCGCACGGAGGACGAGCGCGAGATGGTGGCCCGGTTCGGCGCGCTAGGCTGCCGGGTGTTGGCGCTGCGGCGCGGCTCGCGCGGGGCGGATGTGTGGAATCTGGCCGAGGGGCGGGGCGTGCGCGTGCCCGCGGTGCAGGCGACGGTGGCCGATCCCGTCGGCGCGGGGAACGCGTTCTGCGGGGCGCTCGTCGCGCGGTGGGATGCCGGGCTGGAAGAGGCCGCCTGCCACGCGAGCGCTGCCGCGTCGTACCTGATCGAGCAGGTGGGGCTGCCCGCCGCGCTCCCGGATCGAGACGATTACGCGCGCCGCGTGGACGAAGCCCGGCGCGGGATGGTCGCGCTGTCGCTGGGCTAGATCGTGATCACCTTGTCGGCGCGCCACTGGGCCTCGATGATGTCGGCCATGCCGCCCACCAGCCCGACGCGCTGCCGGTCGGCCAGGCCGAGATGGTTCAGGCAGGTGCCGCACACGACCAGAAAGACGCCCTTCTCGCCCAGGGCGCGCAGCGGTTCGAGGACGGGCGAGCCGTCGCAGACCAGCCTGACGCCGTCGGCGTAGAAGCAGATTGCGGCGGGCAGTTTGCCGTCTTCGAGCAGCAGTTGGAAGTACTTCGCCGCCAGGATGTGCTGGAGTTCGGGATCGGATTTTCCCATGCCATCGTTGGTGACGAGAATAACGGTGTTGCGGTGTTCGGAAATCGCTGGCATCGTCCCATACTCTTTGATCCGCCAAATATCGCGTGTATGATACCGGTACACCGGGCGGAAACAAAGTGAGATGTGAGGATCGACCCGTGAAGCCCTGCCAATTGGCTGCGCCGCCCGCTGTGTGATTGTGCTTGAGCCTTGCCCACCGCGAAGCGTGGTCGGCAGCGTACCAACAGGAATGACGAAAATGCGTTCTCCCATGCACCAACAGATCGATACCCTGCCCGAACTGGTCCGCGCGATTGCCCGGCCCTTCGACGAGTCGGCCCGCGCCACCTTCGACTTCGAGCTGTGCACGTCCGTCAAACGGATCTACCTCGTCGGCTGCGGCGACAGCTATCACGCGCCGGTGGGCGCAGAACTGGCGTTTCACCAACTGGCGAACGTGCCCACCCAGGCGGTCAGCGCGCTGACCTTCAGCCGCTACGTGGTGGGGCACCTGCCGCCGACCGGCCCGCAGACCAACCTCGTGATCGCCGTGTCGGTGTCGGGCGTGGTCAGCCGGACGATCGAGGCGCTGCGGCTGGCGCGCCAGGCCGGGGCGGTGGGCGTGGCCCTGACCGGCGCGCCCGACGCGCCGCTGGCCCAGTCCGCCGGGAAGGTCTTTCAGACGACGGTCCCGCCGCTGCCGGACGAGATGGCGGGCATGGTGGTGCCCGGCGTGCGGTCGTATCTGGCGTCGCAGATGGCGCTGTACAGCGCGGCGGTCCGGATCGGCGAGGTGCGCGGGCACCTGACCACGGCGCAAGCCGACGCCCTGCGCGGCGAGCTGCTCGGCCTGGCCGACGTGCTGGACGCGACCATCCGGGCCTGCGAGCCGGTGGCGCACGACCTGATGCAGCGCTGGGACGACATCCCCGAATTCGTGTACGTCGGCGCCGGGCCGCTGTACGGCGTGGCGATGTTCAGCGCGGCCAAGATGTTGGAGGCCAGCGGCGACCCGGCGATGGCCCAGGAAACCGAGGAATGGGCGCATTTGCAGTACTTCGGGCGCCGCGCCGACACGCCCACCGTCCTGATCAGCGCGGCGGATTACGACGCCGACCGCATGGCCGAAGTCGCCCGCGCGGCGCAGAGCATCGGGCGGCGGGTGATCGGCGTGCTGCCGGACGGCGAGACGGCGATCAGCCAGTACGTGGAACACGTCCTGCCGGTGAAGGGCGACGTGCGCGAGTGTTTCGCCCCGCTGGTGTACAGCATCCCCGGCGAGCTGCTGGCCGCCGAGCGCGCCGCCGCGATGGGCGCGACGTATTTCCAGGGCTTCGGCGGCGGGCGGACGGTGGACTGGGCCGACGGCGCCAGCCGCATCCGCGACAGCCACCTGCTCGACACCGTGCGCCGGTAGGGCGGGGGCGCGATGGATTGTCCGGCGATTGTCTGCGTCGACAGCATCATCATCGACGACATCGTGCTGCCCGACGGCGTGACGCACATGGGCGTGCTGGGCGGGGGCGTCACGCACGCCGCCGCCGGGGTGGCGGTCTGGGGCGAGCGACCGGGCATCGTGGCCTACGTGGGCCGCGACCTGCCCGGCTCGATCCGCACGCGGCTGGCGCGCGACTTCGACGTGCAGGGCGTGATCGCGCTCGACGCGCCCCAGGCGCGGGCGTGGCAGGTCTTCGAGTGGGATGGGCGCCGGACGGAGATTTTTCGTGTGGACGTGCTCGATCCGTTCCTGGACGATCCCCCGCCGGGGCAGATTCCGGCGGCTTACGAGGCGGCGCGCGGGCTGCACCTGCTGCGCCCGGCGGACGACGTGGCGGGCTGGCGCGCGCGTTTCCCAGATGCGGCGATCCTGTGGGAGCCGACCCAGCAGTTCATGGTCGAGGGCCGCCTGCCCCAGTTTCGCGCCGCGCTGCCGCTGGTGGACGTCGTATCGCCGAACAGCCTCGAAGCGGGGCTGGTCTACGGCCTGGACGACCCGGCGGACCTGGTGCGGGCCATGCTCGACGACGGCGCGCGCGTCGTGGCGCTGCGGCTGGGCGCCGACGGCTCGCTGCTGGGCGGCGCGGACCAGCCGGGCCTGATCCGCCTGCCCGCGATCCCGGTCGCGCAGCTCGTGGATCAGACCGGGGCGGGGAACGCGTACTGCGGCGGTTTTCTGGCCGGTTGGCTGGCGGCGGGCGGTGACCTGCTGGCCGCGGCCTGCTGCGGCGGGGTGTCGGCCTCATTCACGATCGAGGTTACCGGCGTGCTCGATCCGTCGACGGTGCGGCCCGCCGAGCGCGAGCGGCGCCGCGCATGGCTGGCGGGCCGGGCGACGATCCTGAGCGCCTGAAGGCAGCGGGCGAGAGAGGCATATGTCTGTGTTTTCGTCCGGTGGGCCACCCTATACGATCCGGCCAATGTGTTTGGACGATCTGCCCACCGTCCGCGAGATCGACCGTGACGCGTTCGAGCAGGCCCGCCGGCAGTTCGGCGGGAGCGGGCGCGTCCTGCGCCTGCGCACGCTGGAAAACATGCAGGCGGCGGTTCAGCGCCCGCATTCCGGCGTCGTGGTCGAATGGCCGCCGGGCCGGGTGGCGGGCTACTGCTTCACCCACGTGTGGGGCTCGGTGGGCTGGCTGGGCACCCTGGGCGTGACGCCGCGCAAACAGGGCGTCGGGCTGGGGCGCGCCGTCACCGCCGCCGGGCTGGACCTGCTGCACGAGTCAGGGTGCCAGATCCGGGCGCTGGAAACCATGCCGGAAAACGGCAAGAACATCGCGCTCTACACGCGCCTGGGGCTGCGGCCCGGCCACCTGACGCTGCTCTGCCAGGGCAGCCCGACCCCGGCGGCGACCACCCATTTCGAGCTTTGGGAAGGCGACGACTCGCTGCGGCGGATCGCCTCGCAGATCGTCCCCGGCATGGACCCGACCCCGGCGGCGATCTGGCTGGAGCATGAAGGCGCGGGTGACACGCTCGTCTGGCGCGAAGACGGCGCGCCGGTGGCGTTTGCCGTCCTGCGCAGCGCGCCGCGCCGCCTGGATGGCGCGCAGTCGTACCTGACGGTCGAGGCGGCAGCGTGCCTGCCCCAGGCGGCGAGCCACTGGCCGCGCTATCTTCACGAGATGCAAACCTTCGCCCAGCGCCGGGTCAAGTTGGGGATCGTCATGCCGATCAACGCGGCGCAGATCGACCTGCTGCGCGATACGCTCGATGCGGGGATGCGCGTGGTGCACACGCGGGTGCGGATGGCGACGTCGGCGGCCCTGGACCAGCCCGGCGCGATCCTCATGATGACGCTGGCGATGTAGTCCGGCAGTGTCGCAGAATCATTGACGGACGATCGTGGCTCGCGGCCAGTATCGTCCGTCACACTTCTCCTCCAAGGCGTGGGCCAAGTATGCCATACGTCGGGCGAGATGCGCAAATCGTTGCGATTTGTTCTCAATTCGGCTATAAGGTAGTCACCGAGCGCACCACGAGCACAGCGAAGGGAACCGCGATGATCCACCTGACGCGCCGCGTGCTGGTCACCGGCATGTTGATTGTCCTGCTCGCCGGGCTGATCGTCCCGGCCCACGCCCAGCCCGGCGATCCGCCGGCGGCGGCTGGGCCGCGCACCATCACCGGCAGCTACGAAACGACGAACCCGATCTACCCGCTGATCGGCGCCGACACCGGCATCGTCCTCTACGACCTCAACGCGCTGATCCGCGAGGATTACGCGTTCATGTCCCCGCCAGAGGCCCAGACCCTGGGCCGGCTCAACGGGGACATCGTCAGCGGCGATTACGTGATCGAACTGCCGGAGACGCCGCAGGCGGCGGCGCTCGATTTCGACAGCGACCCGGACACGCCGCCCGCCGTGCAGGTCTTCATGACGGCCACGTTCATCGAATTCCTGGGCGACGAATACGTCAACCGGGGCGAGTCCCCGATGGAATTGTCGGTGCGGCTCGAACCGCTGACTTACCACATCGTGGGCGGGCACGTGATCGTCTGGTCGCCGTCCGACGGTGAGGCGTTCCCCGGCGGTTTCGGCGCGGACGGCGCGGCCTTCACGCCGGACGACCCGCTGATCGAGCTGCCCGCCGGGTGGAGCGTGATCTCGCTCGAAACCGACCCGTTCACCCTGGTGCGTGATGCGCGCGTGGACGTGCCGATCATCGAGAGTATCGGCGCGCTCAACGACTACTCGGACCTGAGCTACCTCGACGCGTGGCAGGACCTGTTCGAGCGGACGCGCGAAACCTATCCCTTCACGACCGAGAAGAACCTCGATTGGGAGTCGATCTACAGCGCGGTCACGCCGCTGATCAAACAGGCGGAATCCCACCTGGAGTTCGACCTGGCGATTGCGTCGTTCGGCTCGCTGATCCCCGACACGCACATCGGCTATGCCTCGCTGTCGGTCACGCAGCGGTTACTGATCGGCGGCGTGGGGATCGAGGCCATGGCGGTGACCGACGCGGGTGAGGTGGTCGTGACCCAGGTCGGCGCCAACTCGCCGGCGGAACGGGCCGGGATCGCGCCCGGCGCGGTGCTGCTGGCGGTGGATGGCGACCCGGCGCTCCAGGTGCTGGACGAAACGCCGCTGCTGCTCAGCAGCGCCTCGACGCCGCACAGCCGCCGGTATTTCCAGGCGGCGACGATGCTGCAAGGGCCGGTCGGGTCCCAGGTGCAACTGACGTGGCGCGCGCCGGACGGGTCCGACAACACGGCGAGCCTGATCCGCGAGTTCGACGTGGCCGCGCTGCTGGTCGCCTTCGACACGGGCGATCCCAGGGAAGGCGTCATCACCGCCCGGATGCTCGATTCCGGCCTGGGCTACATCAGCGTGCGCGGTTTTGCCGAGGACGTCAGCCAGGCGGATCACACCTTTGGCGCGGAGCTTCAGAACCTGATCGATGCCGGGGCGCAGGGCATCATCGTCGACGTGCGCGACAACAGCGGCGGGCTGGTCCAGCTCGCCATGTCGATCGCCGGGCGCTTCTTCCCGGACTACCTGCGCCTGTTCGACTTGTACTATGCCGATGGCGAGGGCGGATTCGCCTATCGCGGTTACGTCGAGACGCTGGTGGGCGAGCCATATTACGGCGGGCCGGTGGCGCTGCTCGTCAACGAGATGACCGGCAGCGCGGGCGACATGTTCGCCTACGCCCTGAGCACCGGCAACCGGGCTATCGTCGTCGGGCACACGCCGACCGGCGGCTTCACCGGCGAGGTGAGCGACGGCCAGTACACGCTGCCCAGCGGCCTGACCCTGCAGATTCCCACCGGGCGCCCGGTGGACCCCGTGACGGGCGAAACGCTGATCGAAGGGAAGGGCGTCGAGCCGGACGTGCGCGTGCCGGTCACCGTCGAGAGCCTGCTGTCGGACGAGGACGAGGTGCTGCGCGCCGCCGAAGCGGCCCTGCTGGGAGAGTGAGGGCGCACGGTCCACGCAACAGGGGCAGGTCACCAGACGGCGGCCTACCCCTTCGTTTGTGTACGGGACGTGCGATTACTGCACCGGATCGCCGCCCGACGCGTCCAGCATGCGCTGGACTTTGAGCGCCAGGTGCAGGTTCAGCCGCACGTTGGAGTCGTCCATGTCGAGCTGGATGATCTCGGTGATGCGCGCCATCCGGTAGACCAGCGTGTTGCGGTGGATGTTGAGCACGTGAGCCGTGCGCGCCATGTTGCCGTTGTTGGCGAAGTAGGCGCTCAGCGTGGGCAGCAGGTCGGTCTGGTGGCGCTCGTCGTATTTCGCCAGCGGCGACAGCCAGTGATCGCAGAAGCTGGCGAGCGTCCCCGGATCGCTCACGCCCAGCAGCAGCTCGTACAGGCTCAGGTCGCCGAAGAAAGCCACCTGTGATTCGTTCCACAGTTGTTCGGAGAGCGTCAGCGCGCGCTCGGCTTCCTGGAACGAGTCGCGCAGGGCGGTCAGCCCCTTGACCGGGCGCCCGACTCCGGCGGTGATCTCGCCGTCCGGGATGGCGGCGGTCAGCGTGTCGTGCAGCAGGTCCACGATCTGCTTGAGGCGCTGCGTTTGCTGCGGCTCGTCGAGCGGGAACAGCATCACGGCGCGGTCGACGTACTGCCCGACGGGCGCCTGAATCCGCCGCTGGTGGATCTCGGCCTGGATCAGGCTGACCATGCGCTCCGGCGAGAAGGTGCCCGCGGCGCGGTCGTTGGACGGCAGCCAATGGAACAGCACGACGGCGTGCCACGCGTCCACCTGGTAGCATTCCTTTTCGGCGCGCAGGGCCAGCAGCGCGTCGTCGCTACCGGTGCCGTGCAGCCAGTCGGTCAGCCAGTCGCGCACCGGGGGCGCACTCTCGTGGGTGAGGGTGGTCGTCTGCTGGTGGACCATCTCGCGCACGAAGACCGGCGCGCTGTGCTCCAGCGCCAGCAGGTCAAACCGGTCGGGCGCGTCGCCCGCGCTGAGGATCGAGACGTAGCCCAGCAACTGGCGCTCGTGAATCAGCGGGGCGGTGATGCCCGCCGGGCTTTCGATGATCTGCCAGTCGTCTTCGAAGAAGGCGCGGCCATCGATGTCGAAGCGCCGCACGAACTCCGCGCCGCCCACCAGCGCCAGATGCGAATCCCAGTCGTGCCCGTGCGAGGCGGGCAGGCCCCGGCTGAGCACCTCGCCGGCGCGGTCGTGAATCACGACCGGGCGATCGAGCATCCGCGCCAGCGCGTTGAGCATGGTCGTCAGCCCGCGATGGCTGGCCGCGTGGCGCTGGAGCGTCTGCTGCAGCTCGAACGCGCGGTGGGCGAGCTGGGCCTGGTGGTTGGTCAGCAGGCGCTGGACGGCCCGCTCGACCTGGGGCAGCACGGCGCGATCCGGCAGCACGATCACCGGGAAGTTCGCTGCCTTGGCGATCTGGTGGGCGCGGGGCATCAGCGTGCCGCGCACGGCCAGCGCGCTCGCCCGCGTCTGGGTCAGTTCCTCGATCACGGTTTCGAGCGTGAGCGGCTTCTGGTAATTGCTCAGCGTGGCGGTGGACAGCAGCACCAGCTCGCCGCCCTCGATGTCCGCGAAGATGGGCGGGCGGGTGCGGAGGTTGCAGACCCAATTCACCGGCGTATCGGGATGTCCCGTGATCAACCGGCTGCCGATGGGCAGCGCCAACTTCAGCAAAGAGCGAATGTCCGTGGACGTCGATACGGCGCTCATAGTGGTCCTCCCCCAGGTGCGTGCCGTTCTTGTGCAATCTCTCTAATAAGCCAGCGTTCTCTAGACAGCCTGGCTTGCAGTGATAAGGGACCATTTTCCATTGTAGGAGTTCGGTTATCGGATGTCTTCGGGCATGTTTTATGAGATTCACACGAATACACTTGTGCAACTTGCACAAAACTGGTCCAAATGCTTGGGCGGGATGACTTGGCGCGCGCTGATTCTGCACAAGTGGCGGCGGCCCGCGCAGCGTGAGCATGGCGTGGGGCAAGCGTCTTGGACAAGGGGGTAGGGACTCGCTATAATGCCGCTCGCTGATTCACGAGACGAAATGATGCCCATGGCCGAAAATCCACGCGAAAACCAACCCGAACCCGGCGATCCGGAACTGGAAGACCGTTCGCAGCCTGCCCCGCCGGACGAGCCCGTGACGGTGGAGCCGGAAGCCGGCGCGGCGCTGGCTGCCGAGGAGCCGCCGGTCGAGCCGGAAGACACGAAGCCGCAGGCCGTGCCCGCGCCGGTCGACGTGCTGCAACGGCTGGCCGCCGAGGAGCCGCCGGTCGATCCGTTCATGGATACCGCCCCGCGCGACTCGTTCCTGTCCGGCGCCGCGCCGACGCGCGTGCTGCTGGTAGCGCTGGTGATGGCCGGCGCGGTGTGCATGTGCGTGACGCTGCTCGGATTCGCCGGGTTTGCCGGGTACCGCGACGGCCTGGCGACGAACGACGCCCGCATCACGCAGACGATGGCGACCGGAATCGCGCAGCAGTACGCCAGCGGGCGGGTGGACCTGGAAAACGGGTTTGCCGAGCTGGCCGCCGCGCGGTTCGAGTGGATCGTGGAGACGATCCAGGCGCCGACTAAGTACGCGCTCGACAGCCGCGAGCAGCTCGCCACCGCGCGGGCGATGATGTCGGTGACGCCGACCCCCGCGCCGACCGGTACGCCCACGCCCACGGCGACACCCAGCCCGGAACCGGCTACCGAAGAGCCGGCGCCGCAGGGCGACGCGGCGGCAGAGGATGCAGCCGGGCCGGACCCGGCGGTGATGTACGAGCGGGCGGCGACGGCCATGCGCTTCGACGATTACGAAGAGGCGATTTCGTGGCTGGAGCCGCTGATGGTGATCGCGCCCCAGACGCTGGACGCGACCCAGCAGGCCGAGGTCAAGGCGATGTACCTGGAGGCGCTCGTCGAGCAGGGGCGGATCTACCTGCGCGGGATGAACCAGGACGGCCAGGACCGTTTGCAGCGGGGCATCAACCTGATCTATCGTGCGGACGAGATCGGCACGGTGGAACCGGCCAGCCTGCTCTACGAGGCCGACTTCGCCCAGCGCTATCTCAACGCGCGCAGCTACGTCAACGGCGGCAACTATGCCGCGGCGCTGCCGGTGCTCGAGCGCTTGTGTGAAGAGAACTGCGAATGGGGTTACCAGGGCACCAGTGTGCGGACGCTGCTGCTACGGGCCCAGTCCGGCGCGAGCGCGCCGGTCGCCACCGAGTGATGTTCAATAACCGTTGAGCAGCTCGGCGACCATCTCGATGAAATCTTTGGGCATGACCGGCTTGCTCACCCAGTAATCGATGCCCATCTGGACGATCTCCGGGATGAGGTTGGGGCGCGCGGTGAGGATCATCACTTTCATCCCCTCCAGCCGGGGCACCGAGCGCACGTACTCCAATACCTCGGAACCGGACATCTCCGGCATGGCGAGGTCCAGGATCAACAGGTCCGGGGTTTCGTGTTCGAGGATATCCAGCGCGGCGGCGCCATCCTCCGCTTGCAGCGTCTCGCAGTCCAGCCGTTCGACCAAACCTACAAACAGCCTGAGCAGCCCTGGTTCATCGTCGACAATCAGGACCAATGGCGAGGACACGGTGCGTTCCCTTTCCCGGTAGAGCAGCCAAGCCAATGATACACCCGGCGGGCGAGGTTGTCGAGACGGATTACGCGCGCTCGCTGCGGTCGTCCGGCAGCAGGTCCTGCACCATCTGCAAAAAATCGAGCGGCATGACCGGCTTGCTGACCCAACGCTGCACGCGCGGCGCCAGCTCCTGGAACCCGCGGTTCGAGCCCAGCGCGGTGAGGACCATGACGTTCATCGCGTCCAGGCGCGGCGTCTGGCTGACGTAGGCCAGCACGTCGATGCCCGACACCTCGGGCATGGCGATGTCGAGGATGAGCAGGTAGGGCGTGCGCTTTTCGAGGATGGCGATCGCCGCTGCGCCGCCCGCAGCCTGGATGACGGTGCAGTCCAGGCGCTGGATCAGGCTGGAGAACAACTTCAATAGGCCGGGCTCATCATCGACGATGAGAATCTCAGGGAGGGCCATCACTATTACCCGTCCGATCTGGGCCGGGAAGCCGGCGTGCGGAGAATGGCGCGCACCGGGCACCCGCAGATGCCGGCGATCTTCAGCGGCAGCGCGATCAGTTCGTAGACTCCGTCCGGCACGCCGGACAGGCGCACGTTTTCCAGGTTGGCGATGCCGTGCGCGTACAGCCGGTGATGGCAGGGCAGCGTCTGGCTGTCCTGCTGATCGACCGAGGGGCTGTCCAGCCCCAGCAGGCGGACTCCGCGCTCGGCCAACCAGTCCGCCAGCTCGACGGTTGGGTACGGGAAGCCGTCCGGCCACCGGTCATCGGGCAGATCGCTCACCCAGGTGTGGATCAACAGGCGCTGCATCCCGGCCAGATCGCGCCCGGCAAAATCGTCCGGCACGATGCCGCCCTGCCGCCGGTCGATGGTCACGACGTGGGCCGGGCCGATGTACGGCTCCAGCGGCAGGTCTGCCGGGTGGATGTGTTCATCGACGACATGATAGGGCGCGTCGATGTGGCTGCCGGTGTGGGCGCTGAGCGTGAGCGTCGTCAGGTTGACGGCGGCGCCGTCGCGCAGGCGGAGGCTGTGCGTGAACGAGAACGGCATATCGCCCGGCCACACGGCGAGGCTTGGCGACAGGGTGCGGCTGATGTCGTAGATACGCGTCATAAGGTTTCCTCGTGTTGGGCTGCTTCCACATCGACTCGAATCGATCAGCCCTGTGTTTGAACCAGTACGGCGACTCGCGGCGCGGGATCGCGCGCTGCATGGCCCGCCATGCTCTCGTTCAGGTCACGAAGGCGCGCCCGCCTGCGTGCCGTTCCCAGGCGCCGGTTTCGAGGATGTCGCGGATGGCCTCGATCACCAGCCGGATCTCGTCGTCGCTGTTGTAGAAATGGGGCGAGACGCGAATCCCGGCCTGGGGCCGGTAGTCGATCAGAATATCGCGCGCCAGCAGCTCGCGCGAGACTTCGTACGCGTGCGGCGGGTCGATCGTCACGGTGCCGCCGCGCTCGTCCGGTTGGCGCGGGGAATGGACCGCGAAGCCCGCCTCTTCGGCCAGCGCGATCAACAGCGCCGTCTGCCGTTTCGATTTTTCGCGAATGGCCCCGACGCCGACCTGCGCGATGATCTCCACGCCGGGCCGGTTGGCGTACAGGCTGGGAATAGCCGGGGTGCCGTTCAGGAAGCGGAACGCGTCCTCGCGCAGCACGATGTCGTCCACCTCGAAATCGAACGGGCGCTGGTGGGCCATCCAGCCGGTGAGGCCGGGCCGGATCGTCTCGAGGTAATCGGGGCGCGCGTAGAGAAACACGCCGCCCGGCCCGCCGCACATCCACTTGAGCACGCCCGCCAGGTAGAAATCGACGTCGAGCGCGGTCACGTCGAACGGCACGATGCCCGCCGCGTGGTAGCCGTCCAGGATCACGATCGCGCCGACGGCGTGCGCCTTCTCGATGATCGGCTTGACGTCCAGGATGTAGGCGCTGCGAAACAGCACGTGGCTGATCGGCACCAGCAGCGTGCGCTCGTCGATGGCGTCGATGATGCGCTCGACCGGGACCGTTGTTCCGCCGTCCTCGCTCTCGACCATGCACAGCTCGACGTGCGGCGGCAGCATCCCGCGCAGCACGTAGTAGACCGAGGGAAAGATGCCGGACTCGATCACGACCTTGTTGCGCGGCCCGTCGAAGTCGAAGCACGAGAGCAAGATGCCCTGGGCGATGGAAACGTTCTGGTGCATCGAGACGGTGTTGGGCGGCGCGCCGATGATGCCCGCGACCTGGTTGCCGAGCGCGACGTTCATCTCCCACCAGCCCTCGCCCCACGCCCGGACGCCGCGCGCGGCCCACGTGTCCGCATAGTCGCGCAGGCTGTCGTAAACGCCGCGCGGCATAGCGCCCAGCGAGTTGTTGATCAGGTAGGTTGTCTGGTCGAGGATCGGGAACTGGTCGCGCCAGCGCAGAAGCGGATCGGACACGGACGAATATCCTTTGGTCGAAGCGTGAGTGGCAACCGATCACAGTGTAGTCGAACTGGGGGAAAAAACCAAATCGCAGCGCGCCGGCGGGTGTCCCGTCACAGGGAACCGTCGCCGGCGAACAACCGGCTGAGGCCGGGATAGGGCGCCAGCGGAATGATCTCGAACGCGATCAGGTTGGCCGCCACCATCGGCAGCGTCGCCAGGGCGCGCTCGGCTTCGTCGACGGTGGCGCATTCGAGCACCAGCACCGCCTCGGAACGGTCGGCGCGGAAATACACCTCGCGGATGACGTCCGCCTGCTGGAGTTCCCACACGCGGGCGGCTTCGGCCCGTTTGAGCTGCGGGGTGAACCGGTCCGGCGCCGCGCCGGGCAGCTCGTGTTCGATTGCCAGGATTTTCATGTCGCGTCCCGTATGGAGCCGGACATCGCCCGGCCCTGCGATCAACTTGCGCATTCCCTGCCCAGTGTACGCGAGCCGGGCGAAAATGCCAAGCGATTCTGGCGTGCGGGCGCGCTCGACCGCATAGAGCCAACCGAGACCAAGTGGGGTTGCCAGCCGGGGCGGCGGGCGCTAGAGTTGACAGTGGGACGTCGTGACAGCAAACACCGGAGTAGAGTGGACGACGATGAACGTTGGCGTGCTGGCGCTGCAAGGCGCCTTTATCGAACACGAGAAAACCCTGCGCGCGCTCGGCGCGCACGCGGTCGAAGTGCGCCTGCCGGAGCACCTGGACGGGCTCGACGCGCTGATCATCCCCGGCGGCGAGAGCACGACCATCGGCAAGCTGGCGGTGACCTTTCGCCTGCTGGAGCCGCTGCGCGCCTTCGCCGCGACGAAGCCGGTGTGGGGCACCTGCGCCGGGATGATCATGCTGGCGAAGGACATCGGGCGCGACCAGCCGCTGATCGGCGTGATGGATATTACCGTCAACCGCAACGCTTTTGGCCGACAGCTCGACAGCTTCGAGACGGACCTGGACGTGCCGCAGTTGGGGCCGGACCCGTTCCACGCGGTGTTCATCCGCGCGCCGGTCGTCACTGCGGTGCAGAACGGGGCCGAAGTCCTCGCGCGGCTGGAAGACGGCGCGATCGTCGCCGTCCGCCAGGGGCGCTGGCTGGCGACCGCTTTTCACCCGGAGCTGACGCCCGACGACCGCTTCCACCGCTATTTTCTGCGCGACGTAGCCGGACTGGCCGATTAGAGCGATAATTCTCCACTGTGCACCCCGGGGGCGTCGAGCGCGCCCCTCTTTGTTGTGTTCGGGTTGTGTTTGTCGCGGCTGTCACCGATAAGGACCGGGACCTGTGTTCGCACGTCTGCGCACCTTTCCGCCCCAGATCTGGCTGTTGTTCGCCGGCACGCTGCTCAGCAGCACCGGGCAGGCGCTCGTCTGGCCCTTCCTGACGATCTTCATTCGCGAGCAGTTGGACATCCCGCTCAGCCGGATCACGCTGCTGTTCACGCTGCAATCGATCGCCGGGTTCGCCGCCACGACGGTCGTCAGCCCGCTGATGGACCGCTTTGGCCGCAAGTGGCTGATGGTCGTCGGGCTGGTGGCGAGCAGCGCCGTCCTGCTGGCGATGAGCCAGGCGGGGACCTACGCGCAGTGGGCGGTGCTGCTGCCGCTGTACGGCGTCGTGAACGCGATCTTCCGCATCGGCAGTTACGCGATGGTCGCCGATCTGGTGTCCGCCGAGCACCGGGCGGCGATGTACGCCTTGCTGCGCATGGGCGACAACCTGGGCATCTCGGTCGGCCCGGCGATGGGCGGGTTCCTGGCGGCGGTGGCTTACGAGTTGTCGTACTTCCTCGCGGCGGGGATGCAGATCGCGCTCGCCGTCTTCACCAGCGCCATGATCGCGGAAACGCTGCCCAGGGAAGACGCGGGCGCGGCCATCACGGCCTTTCCGGCGGGCGGCGGCGGACTGGGCTATGGCCCGCTGCTGCGCGACCGTTCCTTTCTGGTGATCTGGGGGCTGTACATCCTGATCCAGATCGCCAACTCGATGGTGTTCATCCTGCTGGGCGTCTACGTCAAAGAGAACTACGCCATCCCCGAAGACCGCTACGGCCTGATCATCGGGACCAATGCGCTGATGGTCGTCGTCTTCCAGTACGCCGTGACGCGCGCCAGTAACCGCCGCGCACCGCTGAACGCCATCACCGTCGGGGGGATGTTCCAGGCGGTGGGGCTGGGCGTGTTCGCCATCAGCCGCGGGTTCGGGGCGTTCCTGGGGGGCATGGTCGTGTTCACCGTGGGCGAGCTGCTGCTCGTGCCGACCGCGACCGCCCTGGTCGCCAACATCGCGCCGCCCCAGATGCGCGCCCGGTATATGGGCGTGTTCAGCCTGTCGTTTCGCGTCGGGTCGGGGATCGGGCCGGTGGTGGGCGGGCTGCTCAACGATCACATCGCCCCGGCGGCGACGTGGTACGGCGCGATGGCCTTCTGCGCGGTCGCCGTGGCCGGGTTTGGGATGCTGGCGCGGCGGGGCGTCGAGCCGGGGCAGCCCGTCGCCGAGCGGGGGGCCGGATCGCCGCTCTAGCCGTCAGTCGTCGTCCGGGGGCGGCCCTGGCAGCCAGCCGAAGGGCACGTCTTCGGTTTCGACGCTTTGCGGGCCGGGCCGCGCCGGGTTTGGCTCCGGCGCGGCCATGATCCTGGGCGGGCGCCCCAGGCGGCGCAGGTCGTTCGCGTAGTAGATCCGGCTGCGCGGGAGGTCTTCCTCCAGCGCGATCCGGCTGATGCCGCGGGCGGCGATATCGACCGGCAGCGGCGCGCGCCGCCCGAACAGCACGCGCAGCACCGGCAGCCCGCCGATGGCCGACAGCACCGTGAAGAAGGCCCCGCCGCCCTGCGTCCGGTCGAAGACCATCGGCGCGCGCACGATTCCCCAGCGCAGGCCGCTGTTGCGCAGGTATTCTTCCGCCTCGCGCTTGCTGCGCAGATATTCGTAAGGCACGCCCGCCGGTTTATGGGCCGCGCTCAGCAGGATGAAGTACGGTACGCCGTCGCTGACGGCCATGCTGATCGCGTTGCGGGCCGACACCAGGTTGAGCTGTTGGAAGGTCAGGCCGCGCTCCGGCTGGGCGCGCACGCTGCCCACCAGGTGGATCACCACCCCATGCCCGCGCGACCGTCCCTTGAGGCTGGCGATGTTCCACACGTCCCCGCTCTCGAGCCGGATGTGGCGGCGCAGCGCCCCGAGCCGCTCCTCGTGGTCGGGACGCACCAACACGGTGACGTCGGCCCCCGCGTCGATCAGCGCGGCCACCGTCCGCAGGCCGATGAAGCTCGTCCCGCCGGTGACAAATACCTTGTTCCAGTGTCGCCTCGCCATGCGCGTTTTGGTGTGCTCTTTCCGTGGGTGATCGTGAAGCCCCGCTGTCAGCATCATTCTATCCGCTGGTGGGGGGGCGGTCAATTGTGGTTTGGCTGTGGTTTGGCCGGGCACACGTTCTTGACAACGGCGCGCGAGCCTCTAAAATAGTAGACTTCGCGTCTAATCTTATACGGGACGTCGATTGATATGGCTAACCGGCACCAACAGCGCAAAGCCGCCACGCGCGAGGCGATGCTGGCCGCCGCCCGCGAGGTGATCATCGAGAAGGGCTACAACCACGTCGATATCCTCGACATCACCGAGCGCGCCAACGTCAGCAAGGCCACGTTCTACAAGCATTTCGCCAACAAGGAAGACTGCGTCCGCGAGTTGATGCACGATGGCTTCGATGCCCTGGCCGAGGAAATCTTCCAGGGCGGGCGCGTCGCGCCCTCGCACGAGGCGTGGCTGCGCCAGAGCCTGGAGCGCGTGCTCAACTGGGCGGCGGAAAACCGCGCGTTCATGCTGATCATGGTCGGCGGCGCGGCGTCGTCGCACCTCAACGCGTTTGGTCGCCAGTACATGGTAGACCTCGTCGAGCGCACCATCGACGAGTTCGAGCTGGACGCCAACATCAGCCCCTACCCGCACGACGTCCGCGCCCAGGTCATCACCGGCATGTTGATCCAGTTGCTGGGCTGGTGGCTGGAGTCCGACACGGGCTATTCTGCCTCGGAGCTGGCGGAGATGATCCAGGCGATCGTCATCCGCGGGCTGGGGCATCCTGCAGGTTTTGAAACACCATTCGGCACAGGCACATTCGACACAGACAGTGAGGGCAAAACGTGATGTTCGAACGGATAGGTCACTTCGCGACGCAATACCGCTATCCGATCATCCTGACGTGGATTCTGGCGGCAGTGGTGATCACAGTTCTGGCGCCTAACATCGACGACGTAGCAAGCTCGGATCAGGCGGATTTTCTGCCCGACGACGCCGCGTTTGCCCGCGCCAACGAGGTTTACCGCGAGACATTTCCGGACAGCTACGCGCCGGGCAGCACGGTTGTCGTGATCGACGCGCGCGGGACGGGCGGCGTGCTGGATGACGGAGCCGAGTCGTTCGAGGACCGGATCGACACGCCCACGGGCCGGTTCATCGATGAGCTGGTGGCATGGCTGACCAGCGACGCCGCGCCGGACAACATCCTGAGCGTGACGGCGCCGACCATGTCGCCCGCGACGGTGGGGCTGATGGTGGCGCCCGACAACGACATCGCGATCGTGCGCGTCAGCCTGACGACCACCAATCCCGAAGAGGCCACCACCGAGACGCTGAATCTCATCGACGACTGGCTGGCCGAAAACCGCCCCGCCGGGCTGGCAACCTACCAGACCGGCGAAGCGCCGATCGTCAACAATACGACCGAGTCGATCATGACCAGCGTGGACCGGACGATCTGGGTGACGATCGTGCTGGTCATCGTGCTGCTGCTGTTGATCTACCGGTCGCCGGTCAGCCCGCTGGTGCCGCTGTCGGCGGTGACGGTCGCGTACCTGATCGCGCGCGGCATCGTGGCCTACCTGGGCGACAACGTCATGACGATCACCTCCTACGCCAACGTGATGATGGTCGTCGTGATGTACGGCGCGGGCACCGATTACTGCCTGTTCCTGATCAGCCGTTTTCGCGAGGAAATGGCGAATCACCGCGACATCCGGACCGCCACCGGCGAGACGGTGGGCCGCGTGGGCGAGACGATCACCAGCAGCGCGGGCACGATCTTCGTTGGCTTCATGGCGATGGTGTTCGCCGAGATGGGCGTCTTCAACACCAGCGGCCCCGCGCTGGCGATCGGCATCGTGCTGTCGCTGCTGGCCGGGCTGACGTTCGTCCCGGCCCTGCTGGCGACGTTGGGCGAGCGCGCCTTCTGGCCGCGCCCGGCCATGCACCGCGCCACCGGGCGCTTTTACGCGGCCACGTCCCAGTTCGTGAGCGCGCGCCCCCTGGTGACGGTGATCGTCATCAGCGCGATCATGCTGCCCCTGGCGGTGTACGGCATCACCCGGCGCGTGAGTTACGACCTGTTGGGCGATATGCCATCCGGTAAGGACTCCGTCGCCGGCTACCAATTGATGCAGGACACAATGGGCGCGGGGAACGTGCTGCCGCTGACCGTGGTCGTGACCGGGCGCGATCCGCAGACCGTCGCCGTGGACATCGTGCAACTGACCGGCGAGCTGGCCGCCCTCGACGGCGTGGAAGACGTGCGCGGCATGAACTCGCCGTTGGGCAGCGCCGATCAAGCGTACAGCGGCCTGCTGCGCGTCGACCGGCAGCTCCGCATGGCGCAGGGCATGATGTCCGGCCTGCAAGACGCCGGATCGATCGATCCCCAGCAGGCGCTCGAAGCGCTGGGCGCGGTCGAGGGCTACGTCGACCTGCTGGCCGGGCAGTTCCCCGAAGTGGCGGACGATCCGAACCTGGTGACCATCCGCGACCTGCTGGCGAACCCGCTGCAACTGATGGCGCGGCAGGACGAGCTGGCCGCCGCGATCGACGGGCTGGCCGATCGGTTCGAGTCGGTCGAGGACCCCTACCTGCTGCCGCTGGAGCTGGCCGGGCTGTTGAGCCAACTGCCGGGCGATGGTGGCGGCGTGTTGGGGCAGCTCGCGGCGACGTATCTCGCCAACGAGGGGACCGCCTTCAAGCTGGACGTGGTGCTGTCGGGCAACGCGGACAGCTACGAGGCGATGGATGCGGTGATGGCGATCCGGTCCGTGCTGGCGGACTACCGGGACGGTGGCGAGGCCGTGGTGAGCGGCGGCTGGGCGATCAACGCCGACATTCGCGACACGATGAACCGCGACCTGCTGCGCGCGATCGGGTTCGTGCTGTTGGGCATTTTCATCGTGCTGCTGATCATGCTGCGCAGCGCCGTTGCCCCGCTGTACCTGATCGCGACGGTGGTGCTCAGCTTCACGTTCACGCTGGGGCTGACCAACGTCGTCATGCGGGCGTGGCTGGGTGTCGAAGGGCTGACGTGGTACGTGCCCTTCTTCATCTTCGTGATGCTGGTCGGGCTGGGCGTGGACTATTCCATCTTCTTGATCGGGCGCGTGAAGGAAGAGGTCGGCAACCACGGGATTCGCGAAGGCGTGCATAAAGCCGTGGCAGCGACCGGCGCGATCATCACGTCGGCGGGCGTGATCCTCGCCGGGACGTTTGCGGCCATGATGGCCGGCGAGATCAAGGGGCTGATCGAGCTGGGCTTCGCGGTGGCGGTCGGCATCCTGATCGATACGTTCGTGGTGCGGACCATGCTCGTGCCGGCGATCACCATCCTGCTCGACCGGTGGGCGTGGTGGCCGGGCGGCGTGCCCAAAGCGCGGCCCCGGCAGGCTGCCCAGCAAGACGCGCTGCAGGCAGGGGACTGATTCCCGGAGGCGGGGCGCGATCGAGGCCGGTCGCGCCCCGCGCGCTCACTGGCGAGCCGCGCGCAGCGCCGGGTAGAGCGCCTGATACTGCGCGAAGACGTCGCTGTAGGTGGCGTGCGCGTCCGGGTCCGGCATCAGGGTCGGGCCATAGCGGACCGAGGTCGCCACCGCCTGCGGCAGATCGTAGAACACGTGCGTGCCCAGCCCGGCCAGCATGGCCGCGCCGATGGCGGTGTGCTCGGCCCCTTCGATCGTTTGCAGTGAAACCCCCAACACGTCCGCCAGAATGCGCCGCCACAGCTCGCTCTGCGAGCCGCCCCCGCCAATCAGGAAATGGTCCGGCACCGGCCCCGCCGCCTGGAGAATGTGCAGGCAGTCGCGGAAGGCGAACGCCACGCCTTCCAGCACGGCGCGCGTCAGGTGCGCCTGGGTGTGGCGCGTGGTCAGGCCGGTGAAGGCGCCCGTCGCCTGGGGGTCCATGTGCGGGGTGCGCTCGCCTTCCAGGTAGGGCAGGAAGATCAGCCCCTCCGATCCGGCGGGCACGTCCGCTGCCCCGGCGATCAGGTCGTTATAGGACAGGCTGTCCGATACCGCGCTGCGCCACCAGCGCAGGGCGATCCCGCCGTTGAGGATGGCGCCCATCGTGTACCAGTGATCCGGGATGGCGTGGCAGAACGTGTTGAGGCGCATCTCCGGGTCGATCCACGGGCGGTTGGTGACGACGGTCAACTGGCCGCCGGTGCCGAGCGTGATCGAGCCGCGCCCGCCTTCGACGACACCCACGCCCAACAGCAGCGCCGCCTGGTCGCCTGCCCCGGCCACGACGGGGATGCCCTCCGGCAGGCCGAGCGCGAACGCCGCTTCGCTGCGCAGCGTGCCAATCACATCCGCCGACTCCGCGATGGGGGGCAGGATGTCCGGCGGGACGCCGCACGCTTCGGCCAGGGTGGGGGACCATTCGCGGCGGGTGATGTCGTACAGCCACGTCGCCGAGGCGTCGCTCGGCTCGCTGCCGATCTCGCCGGTGAGGCGCAGGGCGACGAAATCTTTGGGCTGGACGGCGGCGCGGGCCTGGTCCAACACCTGCGGCTCGACCTCGTGCAGCCAGGCGAGGCTGGCCCCGGCGAAGCCCGGCGACAGGCGGTTGCCAGCCGTCCGTAACATGACGTCGTGCGGGACGCGGTTCATCACGATCGGGCACAGGTTGGCGCTGCGGCGGTCCATCCAGATGATCGCCGGGCGCAGCGGGGCGAGGTCCTGCCCGAGCAGCACCAGCCCGTGCATTTGCCCCGTCAGGCCGATCCCGCGCACGCGGCTGGCGGGCAGGTTGGCCTGTCGCAGCGCCTCGCGGACGGCGCCCACCACGGCGTTCCACCACTCCTCAGGGTTTTGCTCGATCCAGTGGGGGCGGGGCGTCTGGTAGCCGTACCCGACCTGGCCCTTGCCACGCAGATCGCCGGACACATCGAGCACCACGCATTTGCTGCTCTGGGTGCCCACGTCGATCCCCAATACCACGTCTACGCGATCGTGAGTCAGCCGCATGATCACCGCCTGGTTTGCGAATACCGCGCCACGCGCCCTAGTATAGACTCAACCGGGAATTTTGCACCGCCGCGCGGGC
This sequence comes from Anaerolineae bacterium, assembly GCA_018432315.1. Taxonomy (GTDB): domain Bacteria; phylum Chloroflexota; class Anaerolineae; order Aggregatilineales; family Aggregatilineaceae; genus LM3-B42. Next base: position 191,228 of record JAHDLB010000025.1, on the reverse strand, counting down.
TGCGCGGGGCGATTATGCGAATTTCTTATTCGATTTGTCTTGTCTGAGGCGGCAAAAAGGAGTATACTTTGTGCTTGGACGTTGAGAAGTTGAGGTGACCCGGATGCCAATCTATACCTACGAATGCGATGAATGCGGCGTGCGTTTCGACGCCCGTCAGAAATTCTCCGACGATCCCATCGCCGTATGCCCCGAATGCGGTGGCAATACCCACCGCGTGCCGCAGGCCGTCGGGATTGTGTTCAAAGGTTCCGGTTGGTATGTGACCGACAGCAAGGGACGCAATAACCTGGCGGTGGCGCCCAACAAGAAAGAGGGCGACTCGGATGGCGGCGGCGAGCAGAAGAACGCCAAGGCCGACAACACCCCGGCCAAAGACAGCTCCGACAGCAAGACCGGCGGCGACTGACCGCTGCCGTCCGGCGCGTAAAATACAAAGGCGACCCTTTTCGGGGCCGCCTTTTTTGTTGCGATCGGGTCGCTGGGCGCGGGCCGCGCAGCCTGCGCGTCAGATCTGGAAGCCTGCCGTCGCGCGGACGATCTTCTGTTGGTAGTTGTCCACGTAGGTCATCAGCTTGTCGTACAGGGCTTCCCAGTCGTTGCTGTTCAACATGCCGCGCATGGTTTCGAGATCGTCGGTGATGCCCTCCATCAGAATCTGGGGGCAGTCACCGTAAACGGCAAACCAGGCTTCGGTCGGCGTGAGCCCCAGCTTGGTAATGCCGGGGGCAAACTCGCGGACCATGAATTCGAAGTATTCCTGGTCGCGCCCCGGTTTGATGTCCCAACTTAACAGGAGTTTCATCATCGTCGAGTTCGTTCCCCGTCCGCCCGGTCGGGAAGGCGGCTGCCGTCCCGGCGGGCACTGTAAAACTTACTGGCGATAGTCCAGGATGACGACCTGGGTCTGTTCTGGCAGGTTGGTGGACGACACGCGCAGCATCGGCTCTTCCTGGTACGAGTTGATCCCCATCTCTTTGAGGAACCGGTCGACCGGGTCGAGCTCCAGGCCGCGCAGCGCGTCGGTGTGGTAGTGCATGGGCACGACGATGCTCGGCTCCAGCAGGCTGACGACTTCCGCCGCCTGGCTGGAGGTGAGCGCGCCGCCCCCACCGACCGGCACCAACGCCACGTCGATCGATCCCAGCGCGTCGATCATCGCCTGGGTCGGCACGTGGTCCAGATCGCCCAGATGCGCCACGGTGAGGTTGTCGAAATCCAGCACGTAGACGACGTTGCGGCGCGGGTTTTCTTCCCGCTGGTCGTAGGTTGCCACGCCAATGATGAACACGCCGCCGATTTCGTATTCGCCCGGCCCGTCGATCACGTGGCGATAGCCTTTCACTGCGGCCAGATTGTTGTGGCCCGGCGCGTCGTGGCTGACGGTCACGATGTCCGCTTTCAGCTTGGGCAAGGGATAGCCCAATTTTTCGTCGAACGGATCGGTGATGATGCTGATGAAATTGCGCTCGGTGACTCGGAAGCAGCTATGCCCGTACCACGTGATGTCCATGACCCACAACCACCCTCTAACGATGCCGGACAGAATGTACGGGATTATACCGTATGTGCTAGCCGATGCAACCCGGCGCACGCCTGACGGAGGCTGTCAGGGCATGTCGACGGTGCACCGTCCCGCCCCGCCCGGACAGGTCGCCAACAGCGTGTCGCCCCGGCGCACTTCGAACACGCCGCCGGTCCAGAATCGCTCGTCCGGCGCGACATTGATCACGCCGCGCTGGTAGCGGCAGTCGCTGGGCGGGCCGACGTCGGTGGGCTCGTCCCACGACCAGACTTGCAGGCAGTCCTGCCTGGGCAGCGCCGTCAGCGGGGCGGCCAGCCAGGGCGTGTTCCAGGCAGCCACCGGCAGCGTGTCATCGCCCTGCGCCAGCACGATCTGCGAGACGTCCAGCACGCCGGAGGACGCGTTGACCAGCGCCAGCGAGCGCCGGTCGTAGACCACCAGCAGCGCGCCGGGAGCGGGCGGGGTGGCGGTGCGGGTGGCGACCGGCGGCGGCGCGGTGGGCGTGGGGATGGCCGCGCCGGGCGTGTTGGTGGGGCCGGGGATGATGGCGGCGGGCGCGGTGACCGGCGGCGCGGTGGGCCGGGCGGGAGCGGGCGTGGGCGTCGCGATGGCGGCGACGGCGGTCGCGGTGGCGGGCAGCAGAACCTGCCCGCGCACCAGGTCGACCTCGCTCAGCGCGGTCTGCTTGCCGTCGGTGTAGGCCACGAAGACGCGGTCGCCGTCCGTGGCGGGCAGCGGGAGCGCGGGCTTCCAGTCGAGCCAGCCGCTGCCCAGGGGCCGGCCTTCCTCGTCGAAGAAGCGCACCTGCGTCGCCTGGTAGATCCAGGCGGAGTCCGCGCCGGGCACGCGGTACGTGTCGTTGGAGAGGTAAACCGTATCCCCGGCGGAATCGGCCAGCGCGGGCAGGACGTTGGGCCGCCCGCCCAGCACGACGATGAACAGGTAGCCGAATGTGTGCGGCAGCGCGGCGACGCCGATCTCGCGGTAGGCCGGGTTGAGGCTCGATGTGGTGTGGATCGACGAGCTTTTCCAGAAGGCGAGCGCTGCGTCGACGTCGTGGCCGACGTACGCGATCTCGTCCAGCGCGATCTGGTCGGGCCGGCCATACGTCGGCCAGTCGAACGGCGCCCGCCGCGCGCGGTCTTTGGGGCCGCCGCCATTGGCGTCGTCGTGGATCGCGCCGCCATCCGGCAGATCGGGCAGCGTCAGCAGGTATTCGGCCTGGGCGAGCGCCAGCTTGTCGAGGGTGGGGTTGGGCTTGAGCGGCCAGATGCCGTGTTCCACGCGCCAGGCGTTCAGCGCGGCGATCAGTTCGGGGACGACGCGGGGCTGCCCTTGGGCGCGGGCTGGGGACAGCCCGCCGAGCAGCACGATCAAAACGAGCCCTACCAGGAGACTGCGACGCATATGGCCCTCTATGATTCGACTAATTGTGATGTTAATCTATGATAGTGGAGACAGGGTACTCTGTCAAAGAGCGGCGGGGTGGTTTCGCCGGGGGCCAAAGTCGCACTATAATACACGGTAGGCGACGGCAAACCGGCAGAAGGATCGGAATGGACCCCATCCAGGCTCTGGCAATCCTATCATTGGGCGCCTTCGTCGCCGTGCTGGTGACGGCCCTGTTCTACGTGTTCACCGTTCGCCCGCGCCTGCTCGATCCCGAGGAGGCGGCTGGCCTGGGGGTGTTCGACGACCGGATGGGCACGCGGCTGGCCGGCCAGCACGCGGCGGTCGAGCGTTTGAACGTCGCGCTGGCACACCACACCTCGCGCCTGGAAGCGGCGGCGGGCCTCGGCCAGGAGTTCGAGTCGCTGCGCGCGATGCTGCGCTCGCACAGCCAGGCTGTCGAAACGCTGACCGGCCTGCTGCAAGAGCACGCGTCGCACCTGGCCGGGCTGGCGGAGCGTCTGGGCCGCCAGGAAACCACGCTCGACCGGACGGCGCAGCAGGTGGACGAGCTGACCGGGACGACCCTGCCCGCGTTGTTCGAGCAGGTCGCCGGGCAGGGCCGGGCGCTGGAACGCCTGGAAGCCCGGCCCACGAGCGTCACCGCCGCCGACACGCAGGGCTATTCGGGCCTGATCCAGGCCCAGATCGACCGGCTGGTGGCGCTCGCCGACCGCCTGGATGCCTGGGCGTCGGCGGGGGTGCCGGAGAGCCATCCCCTGGCCGAGCAGGCGCGCGTGCTGACCGACCTGGATCGCCAGTTGATCGCGACGGCGCAGGCCATCGGGCAGATGGAAGCCAAGATCAGCGAGCACACGACCCTGCTGGTCACCGCCGAAACCGAGCGGCGCGAGCAGGCCAGCCTGGTCGACCGGGTGCTGTACCGGGTGGGCGAGTTGTTCACGGTCGTCAACCAGTTGGTCACCAACCCGCCGCGCGCCGAGCACGACCGGCTGACCGATATCAAGGGCATCGGCCCGGTCTATGCGGGGAAGCTCTATGAAGCGGGCATTTTCACCTACCGGCAGTTGGCGTCCATGTCACCGGAGGTGTTGAAGATGGTCATCGACGAGCCGGAATGGCGGGCACGCGCGATCGATGCCGAAAGCTGGATCGAACAGGCGAAGCTGATGGTCGCGCAGCGCGAGAAAGTTGAGACAACACGGTGAGAACACCTGACCGGCACCGGCTGGTACGGCGCCTGGATACCCTGTTTTTCGTGGGCTTGCTGGTAACGTCCGGGCTGGCTGCGCTCCTGTTTTGGACCCAGTTCTATCTCGATCAGGAAGACGTCGACGCGGCCCCGCGCTCGACGTCCACGGCGGCGGCGCTGGGCGTCACCGCCACGCGCACGCCGCTCCCGCCCACTCCAACGGCCAGCCCTGCCGATACCGTGACAGCGGTTCCGCCCACCTTGACGGCCAGCCTTACGAACACCGTGACAGCGGTCCCGCCCACCTGGACGCCCGATCCGGCGGCGACGGAAGCGGCGCTCTCGCCCGGGCCAGACGACGCGGCGGCCACCGAGCCGGATCGCCAGCCGGCGACGGAGGAGGCCAGCATCAGCATTGGGGGTACCCCGGTCGCCTTGCTCCAGGGGACACGCACGCCCACCCGCACGGCGCCGCCGGGGGCGAGTGACGGCACGCTGCCGCCGCTGCCGGGCGTGACCGTGAGCCGCCCGGTGACGCTCAGCGGCAAGACGCAGCCCGGCTACACCGTCGAGGTATACGACGGTGACCAACTGCTGGCGTCGGCGGTCGCCGGGGCGAGCGGGCTGTGGTCGGTGAGCCTGCCGGTCGACATGCCCGAAGGCCATTACGAGCTGACCATCCGGTTGATCGACCTGGACGGCGCCACCTTCCAGACGTCCCAGATCGCTTTCAACCTGGGGCCGGTGCCCACCGCGACGTCCACGCGGGCGCCGAGCAATACGCCCACCCGCACGCCGACGCTCACGCGCACGCCCACGGCAACCGCCACGCCGACGCTCACCGCGACGCACACGCCCAGCCCATCGCCGACCGAGACGCCTGCCCCGCCGACGGCCACGCTCACCCGGACGCCCACGGCGACGCAAACGCCCACGGCGAGCCCATCCCCCACTGGCACGCCGACGCACACGCCCAGCCCGTCGCCGACCGAGACGCCCGTTCCACCGACGCGCACGCCGATCCCGCCCACCGCGACCGACACGCTGACGCCGAGCGCCACGCCCAGCGACACCGCGCAGCCCACCGTCGCGCCGCTCCAGGTCCAGGGCACGGACGCCCCGACCGCCACACCGACCGTTTCCCCCTCGCCCACGGTGACGCCGCTCGCGCCGCCGGAGATCGCCGCGCTGCCCGCGCAGGTGTCCGCGTTGGAGCCGGTGATCATCGATGGGCGCGCCGAACCGGGCCAGACGGTGGTCGTGACCGCCAACGGTGACCCGGTCGGGACGGTGGCTGCCGGGCCGGATGGTGCCTGGACGGTCACCTGGGAGGGCGGCACGTTGGGCGAGGTGACCCTCGAGGCGGTGGCCGTGGAGGGCGACGTGAATGCCAGCCCGCCGGCAGTGCTGCGCGTCGAGCTGGTCGCGCCGCGCCCGCGCATCACGGCGCCCGCGCCGGGCAGCGTCTTTTCGCCGGGGCCGGTCACCGTGCGGGGCATCGCCCAGCCGGGCGTCACCGTCACGCTGCGCGACCGCGACGGCGGGCAGGTTCTGGCGACGGTCACCGTCCCGGCGGACGGCGCCTGGCAGGCGTCCGTCACGCTGGCGGGCGACGGCGAGATCGCGCTGGTGGCCGAGGTGCCGGGGCCGGACGGCACAACGCTGGCCTCCGACCCGGTCGTCGTGCGGCTGGCGCCGCCGGTCCAACCGCAGTCGGGCGGCATCCTCACCGACGATCCGGACGACACCGGGCGGGCGTTCACGGCGCTGCTGGCGCTGCTGCTGGCGGCGGGCGGGTTCAGCGCCTATTTCGCCGGGCGACTGCTGTACATGCTGGCCCACGACCGGCTCAAGGCCCGGTAATCGCACAGTTTCGAGACGAACACGAGGTTTTGCCTATGGCACGCATGCGGCACCGCCGCGCGGCCCTGGTGGCCGGAATCGCGGCGTTGGTGATGATACTCGCGGGGGTGGTGGTTTACGCCCAGGTCATCGATCCCGGTGACAAGGGCGACACGTCGACCGGGCTGGTCACGCCCACCCTGGCCGCGCAGTCGGCGCGGACGTTCGACATCTTGCCGGACCGCTCGCAGGTTGATTTCGTGACCGAGGTGCGCGGGGTGCCGGTCGAGGGCGTGTTCCCGGTCGAGGCGGGGACGATCACGCTGGAGCCGGAAGGTGAGGCGCTGCGCGTTCACGTCTACCTGGAGATCGACGTCGACGCGGTGAGCACCAGCGCCCTGGTGACGCCCGTGCTGCGCGGCGCGATGAAAACCGGCGATTACCCGATCGCCTTTTACGTCGCGGAGTCGCGCGAGCCGGTGCCGGTCACCGAAGAAGAGATCACCTTCCTGCTCGATGGCGAGCTGGACGTCCACAACGTCGCCGCACCGCACAGCATGACCGTGCGCGCCCAGCTTGTCGGCGGGGACATGCGGGCCGAGGCGACGTCCGATCTCGACCTGGCGAATCACGAGGTCGAGTTCCCGGCGATGATCGGCAACTCGACGATCCAGCTCACCGCCCGCCTGGAAGCGGTCGAGAGTCAGACCGGGTCGTGAGGCGCGCGCCACCTGTCCGCCGCCCGGACGACGAGCGCCGCGCCGAACATCCAGAGCACGGGGTAGGTTGGGAAGACGTAGCGCGGCAGGGCCAGCAGCACGAGGTGAATCCCGGTGAAGTAGACGACCACGGCGTACAGGGGCAGCAGCGCCCGCCAGCGCCGCGCGGCCAGGATCATGCCCGCCGCGCCGAGCAGCAGGCCGGTGAAGTGGAACACGTACAGCGCCAGCTTGGGCCAGAACGACTCCAGGTGCGTCAGGTCGGCCAGCCCGCCCGGTGACCGGTCCTCGCGCAGCCAGTCCGCCAGCGCATCCTTGACGCTGCGCCCGCCATAGTGGACGGTGTTGTGCGGCTGGAGATACGAGTGGGCCAGCTCGCGCACGCGGTGAGCCGCCCATCCCGCCGGGTCGGCGGTGATGCTCTCGGCGGCGCGCTCGCGCAGGATGTCCTGACGTTCTTCGTGGTCGTGCTCGGCGGTGATCCCGATCTGGCTGTCCGTTTCCTGGGGCGAGCCGCGCCCCTCGGCGCCCTGGTACAGGAAGCTCCACAGGCCCTCGCCGCCGATGACGAAGCGATCCCACACCGCGAGGTTGTAGACGGTCCAGGTGGAGACGACCAGCCCGTAACTGACCAGCAGCGCCGCCGCCAGCCGGGCCCAGCGCGCGCGCTCGGTCAGCAGCAGGTGAGCGGCGATCGCCAGCGGGAACAGCAGGAACACCGCGCGGGTGAGCGTCGCCAGGCCGAAGACGACGCCGGTCGCGGCCATCCGGCGAGCGGTGCGGGGCGGGCGCTGGTCGACGTAGAGCGCCAGCCCGCCGAACACGCCCAGCAGGTAGACGCCCTCGGTTGCCAGGTTGCCGGACTCGATGATCAGGGCCGGGCTGATGACCATGATCGCCGCGGCCAGCCGCCCCGCCCGCTCGCCGAACAGCCGCCGGGCGATCCAGTAGAGCGCCACGCACAGCGCCGCGCCGATCCCGGCCTGGAGGATGCGCACGGTTTGCATCTCGGCGTGGCTGTAGTAAAACCCGGTGAGGCGCTCGCCGGGGATCACCATCTGCACCACGCCCAGGAACACAGGATAAAGCGGGGCGGTTTGGAGCGGGCCGAGCGTCTTGCCGAACTTGACCAGGTCGCGCCCGTTTTTCATGTACCAATTGGCGTCACCCCCGCTAAAATCGGGGGAAGGCTCCAGGATCAGGACGAAGATCAGGCGCAGGGCCAGCGCCGCCACGAAGATGATCAGGGCCGGGCGGCGGAGTTGAGTTAAGCGAGTGCCGTTGGTCAAGGTATAATCAACCGCCAATGCGTAGGAGTTCGCGCCGTTTATACCGTGTTACCCGGGGGCAGGCAACAATGCAGGAGAACGGGACTCACCGGCTGACATTCCTCACCACACGGGCCGGATTCTGGCCGGTGGCAATCGCCATCCTGGCGCTGGCGCCGCGGCTGGTGTTCGTCGCGATCAGCGAGCATCCCGGCCTGTGGGACCCGACCGAGTATTACCTGCTGGGGGCCAACCTGCACGCGGGGCACGGCTTCACGCTCGACCACATCTGGAGCTTCGCCAACGATCCCGCCGCGGTGACGCACCCGCTCGATCACTGGCTGCCGCTGCCGGGCATCGTGGCGGCGGGATCGTTCGCGCTGTTCGGCGTATCGGTGCCGGCGGCGCTGCTGCCATTCGCGCTGCTGGGCGCGGTGCAGAGCCTGATGGTGTACGCCTTCGCCCGGCGCATCCACGCCAGCCACAACGTCCAGATCTTCACCGCGCTGGCGACCGCGTGGATGCCGTGGCTGTTCCTGTCGTCGCTGCACACCGACACGACGACTCTTTTCGGCGTGCTGGGTTTCGGCAGCATGGCGGCGGTGTACCTGGGCGTCCGCGAGGACGGGCGCTGGCTGTGGGCGGCGGGCCTGCTGGCCGGGCTGGCGGCGCTGACCCGCAACGACGGCGTGATGCTGGTCCCGGCGGGCCTGCTCGCGGCGGGCTGGCTCGTCTGGCGGGGCGATGCGCGCCCGCGCTGGCTGCACGTGCTCGGCGCGGGGATCGCGTTCGCGCTGGTGCTGCTGCCGTGGGTGGCGCGCAACCAGTCCGAGCTGGGCACGTACTGGCCGGGCAGCGCCGTGCGGAGCATGTTCGTGACCGACCACGAGGACTTCTACGCCTATGCCAAGGACATCTCGCCCGCGACGTATCTCGACCAGGGAATGCCGGCCATCCTGGGCAAGATCGCGTTCGAGCTGGCGGCCAGCGTCAAGCTGATGCTGACCCTGGTCGAGCTGATTTTCCCGGTGGCGATTCTGGGCGGCCTGTGGGAGGCCTGGCGCACGCGCCACCGCCTGCCGGAGCCGGGGCCGGAGAACTTCCCCGGGCGATTCGACCTGGCGCCCTATGGGGCCGGGCTGGCCTTCATCGTGCTCACCTTCGGCGCGTATGGCGTGCTGATGCCGTATCTCAGCCAGGGCGGCAGCTTCAAGAAAGCGTACCTGGCGATGGTGCCCTTTCTGCTGATCATCGGCGCGCGGGCGGCGGAGCGCTACGTCCGGCCCCAGTCCGCGTTCCGGCTGATGAGCGGCATCACGCTGGCGCTGCTGCTGGCGAACGCGGTCGAGCTGACCCGCGCCGATTTCAAGCTCAACAACGACCAGATGGCGATCTACCAGGACGTTGGCGCCCAGCTCGACCGGCTGGCGGCGGGCGAGGACCGCGAGATCATCGTCATGACGCGCGATCCGTGGTCGATCGCGTTCGTGACCGGCTACCGCGCGGTGATGGTGCCCAACGAGCCGCTCGACGTGATCCTCGACGTGGCGGACCGGTACGGTGTGACGCACCTGCTGGCGCCGGTCCCACGCGCGGCGATCAACTCGGTCGACCGGGGCGAGACGTCCAGCCCGCGCCTGGATCGAATCGTCGAATTCCCGGAGCACGGGCTGCATTTGTACCGGATTGTGCCGGTGGAACAGTAACGGAACGGAGAAAAGCGAACACGATGTTAATACGCGAGCCGTTGGTTCACGCCACATACTACTACCTGCGCGAGGCGCCCGGCGACAGCCCGGCCCGCCGCCAGGACCGGCACGCGGCGTTCGTCGAGGATGCGGAGCGCATCCAGAACGCGCTGACCGGCTGGCTGTCGATGTCGTCGCCGGTGTCGCTCTCGATCGCGCCCTGGGACGACGACGGGCCGCCCACCGCGCAGCCGCTGATGAAAACCGCCGAGCTGCAAGGCCAGATCAACGCGTCGGCGTGGCTGCAAGCGTTCGTCCTGCGCAATATGCTACTGCTGCGCGTGGCCCTGCTGCGCCCCGGCGAGCACGAGCAAACCGCCTGGTCGATGCTGGACGAGGCGCTCGGCATGCCGCCAACCGCGCCATCCTGGCTGCAAACGGTGCGCTACTGGTGCGGGATGGCCCCGCGCCCGCCGGAGGACCTCGAACAGGAGCGCTCGCTGCCGGTCAAGACGCCGTTCGGCGTGCTGAGCCTGGGCCGCGGCGCGACCTCGCACCTGCTGATCTACGCGGACCAGCGCACCGAGTCCCGCGCGAGCACCTTCCTGCGCTCGCTGGCGCCCCAACTGGACTGGTACCCGGTCCAGGCCCGCTACCGGCTGGAGCAGTACACCAACCACGCCGCGGTCGCCGTGCGCAACCAGCAGCAGGCGCTGGAGCAGGTCACCCAGTCGGTCCAGTTCTGGGCCGCCCCGCAGGAGCAGCGGCGGCTGCGGTCGCTGCTGCCGCTTCAGGCCGACCTCGACCTGCTGGAGTCGACCTACGGCAACGTCCTCAGCGATCTGGCGATGACGCGCGCCGCGGCCCAGGAAGTCAAGATGCTGATGACCGATTACCGGCTGTCGCTGATGCAGAGCGGGCTGTGGGACGCCGCGCCGAGCGTGTGGGAGGCGCAGGTATCGAGCCTGGCCGAGCTTCAGGCGCAGATCGCGCACGACGAGCAGCACATCGACGTGACGCTGCGCCGCCTGGACGTGATGATGCGCACGCTGCAAACGCGCCTCGCGCTGCTGCAAGGCGAGCGCGAGCGGATGCTCGTCTACGTGGTGGGCGTGTTGGGGCTGGCGATGCTGGCGGTGATGGTGGCCGACGCCAGCCTGGCGCGGATGGGCCTGCACCTGCTGGCGCTGGTCATCGTGGCGGGGCTGGTCTTCGGCGCGTGGCAGTTCTGGCTGCGCCGCCGCGTCCCGTGAGGCGGGTCAGGCGCGCGGGGGCAGCGTCACTTCGGGCAGGACGTCGACGCCGGGGAACAGCTCCCCGGCGTGGTCCGGCACGTAACGCCGCACCATGTCCGCGGTGAGGGCATTCGCCGCGCAGATCTCGCCGTAGAGATCGGCGCTGGGCCGCCGCGTGCGCGCCTGCGTCTCCGGGTCGCAGCCGAACAGCCCGAAGCGGAAGCGCGGGTCGTAGCCTTCGGACCATTCGAAGTTGTCCACCAGCGTCCAGAAGAAATAGCCCTTGACCGGGTAGTTGAAGTTGATCGCCTGCCACACGCTGCGCAGCGCCCGCACCAGGAACAGCGGGCGGATCGCGTCGTCCGGGTCGGGCAGGCCGCTCTCGGTGATGTAGATCGGTTTGCCGGTGCGGTCGCCCAGCCACTTGATGTGCTCGAACAGCCCTTCCGGCCAGATCTCGCCCACGCTCTCCGGCCCCTGGATGCCGTCGCGCGGGCGGGATTGGTGCAGGAACAGCCGCTGGGGATAGAGCAGGTGGAACCGGATCAGGAAGCGGTAATAATAGTTCAGGCCGATCCAGTCGAACGTGCCGGCGGCTTCGGGCACCTCGACGGTGCGGCGGGGCAGCGCCAGCGTCCCGGTTTGCAGCGCGTCGACGAACGCCGCGTTGAAGAAGTCCCACACGATCCGGCGCGCGCGGCGGTTGACCAGCGCGGGGAAGCCGGGCTTGAGGCTGATCTGGTGCTTGGCGAGACCGACCTGCGCCGCGGGGTCGATCTCTTTGATGGCGTTGTACGCGCGGGCGTGGGCGCGCAGCAGGTTCTCCGCAACGGTGAAGGTTTCGCGCAGGCTGCGGCGGCCCGGCGGAAAGTGGCCGAACAGGTAGCCCTGCGTGGCGTAGATCATCGGCTCGTTGATGGTGCACCACAGCCGGACGCCCGGCGCCAATTCCTCGACGACGGTCCGCACGAAGCGCTCGAAGCGGCGGATCGTCTCCGGATTGGTCCAGCCGCCGTCATTCTCGATCCACAGCGGATTGCTGAAGTGGTGCAGCGTGATCAGCGGCTCCATGCCGCGCTCGCGCAGCGCGGCGACCATGCGCACGTAGTGGTCCATCGCTGCGCCGTCGAAACGGGCGCGCTCCGGCTCGATGCGGCTCCACTCGATCGAGAAGCGGTGCGCGTTGTGGCCCAGCGCCGCCGCCCGGTCGAAATCCTCGACGTAGCGCCCGCCCCACCAGTCGCACGCCAGCCCGGACCGCTGCTGGCGGAAGACGCGGCCCGCCTCTTCCCAGGCGTGCCAGTTATTATTGGTGTTGTTCCCTTCGACCTGGTGGGCGGCGGTGGCGGCTCCCCACAAAAATCCCGCCGGAAAACCGAGCGAAAAATCGACCATGACGACCTTTCCACCCCCTCGATCCGATTTAGCGGCGGTTGTTGGCCCCGGCGCGTGGATGTCCCACGTACGCGACGTCGGCGTATACCTGCCGCGCGCCGGTATCCACGTACCCCAGGCTGGCCGCAAGCTGGCGCGACGCGTCGTTGTCCGGCTCGACCAGGTAGACCGGGATGCGCCCCCCGGCCAGCACGGCCTGGGTGACGGCGGCGGCGACGCTGGTCCCCCATCCACGCTGGCGCGCGCCGGGGTCGGTGTGGACGTAGATCTCGGCGAAGCCCGGACTTTGCCAGTTGACTCCCGCAACGGCCTCCTGCCCGCCGGACTCGATCGCGCAGCGCGGCGTGCCGTCGGGCGCCTGGGACTGCTGCACCAGCACGTTGATCTCTGGCTGGAAGCGCCCCACGTCGAGCCGGAAGATTTCCAGGACGCGGTGCTGGACGATGCGCAGGCTGCCCCCCACCAGCGGGAGCTGGTTGAGGTTGGCGAACAGGATGTAGGGGCGGCCCGGCGTCAGCGCCTCGGCCATCAGGTCGGCGGCGGTTTCGGCGTCGCGGCAGACCAGCGTGATCAGCGGGCGGAACAGGTCGATCCCGGTCTGGAACTGGCCCACGAAGCCCTGCACCCGCTCGTCCCCGTTGACGTGCGTGTACAACGCCGACCGTGCCGGGGAATGGAACAGCGCGTAATACGCCGTCGGCGCGTCTGCCGGGCTGGAATCGTCCAGCAGGCGGCGCACCTGCTGGCGCTTTTGGTGAATCGACGTCGTCTCGTTCATGCGGCTACGGGTACAGGCGGTTGAGCATCCGCGCGTAGGGCACCGTCTCGCGGATGTGCGGCAGCCCGCAAATCCAGGCGACCGTTCGCTCCAGCCCCAGGCCGAACCCGGCGTGTGGGACGGAGCCGTACTTGCGCAGGTCGAGATACCACGCGTAATTCTCCGGCGAGATGCCGATCTCGTCGATGCGCTGCTTGAGCAGGTCCGCGTCGTAGATACGCTCGCTGCCGCCGGTGATCTCGCCGTACCCTTCCGGTGCCAGCAGGTCCACGCTGCGGCAGCTTTCGGGCCGCCCCTCGACCGGCTGCATGTAGAACGCTTTGGCCGCGGTAGGATAGTGGTACACGAACACGGGCTTGTCGAACATCTCGGCGACTGCCGTCTCGTGCGGCGCGCCGAAGTCGTCGCCCCAGGTGATCGCCAGCTCGGCCTTGCGCTCCGGGTCGTCGGTTTCGGCGGCCAGTTGTTGCAGGCGCTCGACCGCTTCGTCGTAGCTGATGCGGTAGAACGGCGCGGTGACCGTCTCCAGGCGCGTCGTGTCGCGCTCGAGGATGTCCAGCTCCATGCGGTGTTTTTCGAGCACACTCTGGACGATGGCGCTGACGAACTGCTCCTCCATGTCCATCAGGTCTTCGAGCGAGAAGAAGGCCATCTCCGGCTCGACCATCCAGAACTCCATCAGGTGGCGGCGCGTCTTCGATTTCTCGGCGCGGAAGGTCGGCCCGAAGCAGTACACCTTGCCGAACGAGCCGATGTTGGCTTCGTTGTAAAGCTGGCCGGTCTGGGCCAGGTAGGCGGGCTGGCCGAAATAGTCGATCTCGAACAGGGTGGTGGTGTTCTCGCCGGCGGCAGGCGTGAGGATCGGCGTATCGACCAGCAAATAGCCGTGATCGTCCAACCAGGTGCGGATGGTGTGGATGATCGTGGCGCGGATGCGCAGGATGGCCCACTGGCGCGACGACCGCACCCACAGGTGGCGGTTGTCCATCAGGAACTCGACGCCGTGATCTTTCGGCTGGATCGGGTATTCACCGGCCATCTGGACCAACTCCAGCCCGGTGATCCCGACCTCGAAGCCACCCGGATACCCCGGCGCGCGCTCGTCGGCGCGCACGACGCCGGTGACGATCACCGACGACTCCTGCGTGAGTGTCTGGGCGATCTCGAACACTTCCGGCGGCAGTTCCTTCTTGAAGGCCACACACTGCGCCACGCCGCTGCCGTCGCGGACCAGCAAAAACTGGAGCCGCCCCTTGTCGGTGCGATTGTACAACCAGCCCCGAAGGGTCACTTCCTGGCCTTCGTACCGGGCGATATCACTCACTTGAATGAGCACGTTGCATAACCTCTTGTGTGCTATAATCAGATTAAGTGACAGGTATTCTAGCCCGGCGGTTGGTGCCGGTCAAGCAGGCGCGGTGGGCGGGCGACATGGCTTCGTTCTCGTCACTGCTGCTAGAATCATACCGGTACCGTCGTACGCTGGTTTTCCGAGCCAGGTCGATTGGCTGTTTGCCGGAATGTATCAGGACAAGGAGAGTGAAACTTATGTCAGGAGCCGCACCATCCTTTGTGGAGATGGAACTGCGGTCTAACGACACGCGGCGACACTGGTCACCGTCATCCCAGACCTACGCCCCAGCCGATGTGTTGATCCAGTATTTGGCCGAAGGTTGGGAGATCAGCCCGGTCGTTGGACTCGAGGAACACTGGCACGCCGGCGTTCGTCGTGTCGACGTGTACCATTTTGAGCTAACCAAAGACGGTCAAACCCAGATTCTTCCAGTGCAGAGCAACCCTGTTATTCGCCGTTTGATGAACCAGCGCCAGTTGAAGATCGTTTTGTTGAAACGCGACAACGTGCAGTTGTCCGACTGACTCACCGGCTAAACCCGCCCACGCCGGCCTGCTGACGGCAACCGCAAGGTTGGCCGTGCTTCCGTTTGCTGAAACCCCAAGCAGGTCTTCACGTATAACAAGATAGAACAGCAGAAAAGTCCAACGCGGGTTGGACTTTGTTATAGCGGAGAAAGTCGCATGGGAAAACGAACCGACACCACATCGGTCGGTGGCCTGGCGGTGGGGATGGTCATCGGCGTGATCATGGGGACGGTGCTGTTTGGCAATGCCGCGCTGGGATTGGTTTTCGGCGTCGCCATCGGCGCGGCGATGGAATCAGGAAACGGCGGCAGAAAGAAAAAGAAGAAACGCTCGCTCGAGGACCCCGGCGAGGACTGACCGCGCGGCCCTACCGCCCCTCGCGCAGGGGGACGGCGCGCGGGCGCAGCCGCCCCGGCAGCAGCGGCGCGATGCGCGCCAGCTCGTCCGGGCCGAACGGGCGCAGCCCCAGCACCACCGCGCCGTATATCACCGGCGACAGGAGCAGCCCCAGAGCGGGTGAAAACTGCCAGAACACGCCCAACAGCGCCAGCAGCACGCCCCCCGCCAGCGCCGGGCGCCACAGCGCGCGCGGCCACTGCATGCCGCCGATCTCCTGCCGGATGATCCAGCCGAAAGCCAGCATCAGCGTGAGTTCCGAGAATATAGTCGTGACCGCCGCCGCGCGGTAGCTGTAAACCGGCAGCAGGATCAGGTTCGTGATGACGTTGAACGCCACGCCGATCGCAAAGGCGAAGGTCAGCGTGCGCTGGCGATCCAGCGCCACGATCACGTAGTTGGTCACGCTGTTGATCCAGCCGATGAGGATGCTCCAGATCATGATCCGCAGCGCGATGCCGCCCGCCGGCAGGTATTCCGCGCCGCCCAGCACGCGGATCAGCGGCTCGGCGATGAACGTCGTCACCACCGCGATCGGCACCGCCGTCATGAACAGCAGCTTGACCGCCAGCGTGTAATTGCGCCGCAGTCCGGGCCGGTCCGCGTGGGCCTGCCGCGCCATGACCGGCAGCAGCGCCATCGTCAGGAACGCCGGGATGATGTTCAGCGCGTCGAGCCACTTGTAGGCGGTCGAATACTGCCCGACGACGGTGTTGCCGTTGATGGCTTCCATCAGCACGATGTCGATCTTGAAGAAGACCGTTGCCAGCAGGTGGTTGAGCATCAGCGGCCAGCTCTCGCCCATCATGTGCCGCATGACGCGCCCGTCCGGCTTCTGGAAAAAATCGCCCACCAGCGGGCGCGCCAGCAGGGCCAGCACGGCGAACGTCACCAGGTTGGTGACGACCGCGCCGCCCGCCAGCCCGACCACGCCCCAGCCGAGCAGCAGCGTCGCCAGCCCGAGCGTCACCTTGACGATGGTGCTCACGGTCGTGATCGCGGCGGGAAATTCGGCCTTCTCGAACCCGTAGAACAGGGCCGTCAGCCCGGTGCTGATGCTGTTGGGCAGCAGCCCCACATACAGCAGGACGATCGCTGCGATGGCCTGCGTTTCGAGTGGGGGATCGACCGTCGCCTGCCGCGCCGCCAGAAACGCGATCAGCAGCGGCACGCCCGCCACCGCCAGCCCCAGCCGCAACACCGTGCTGTTGAGCAAGTAGCGGCCCGCCTCCGCGCGGTTGCGGGCCACTTCGCGCATGAGGAAGGTGTTCAGGCCGAAGTTGGTCAGGATGTCGAACCAGCCGAAGATCACGATCGCGTAATAGTAGATTCCCGCGTCCGCCGGGCCGAGGATGCGCAGCATGATGAACGCGAAGGCGAAGTCGATCCCGCGGTTGAACAGGTTGAGGATGATCGGCGCGAGGCTGTTCTTGGCGATGCGCCTGGCGCTGTCGCCCTCGGCGTCCTCGCGGTAAAAGCGGCGCCACAGCCACAACATCAGCATGAAGATGATCAGCATCCCGCTGAGGAACGAGCCGAACGCGCCGATCTGAAAGCTCGGCGGGCTGTAGCGGAAGCGGACGATCCACGCGCCGGGCGGCACGCGCACGCCGCGAAAGTTGCCGTTGACCAGGTGAATGTCGACCTGTTCTTCGGCATCCTCGCCGCTGCCCTGCGGGCGGATGAACGCCTTCCAGCCGGGATAGTAGCTGTCGGCCAGCACCAGCCACGACTCGGCGTCGACCTCCGGCGCCACGATGACCTCGATCGCGCCGTAATTCGTGATCTGCGCGGCGACCGGGTCTGCCTCGTGTTCAGGCTCCGGCCAGTGATAGACCAGCTCGCAGTCGTCGGCATCGGGGAAACCTTCGATCACCACGCGGCGCGGGTCGGCGGCGAAATCCGGGCTGGTGACGATGGTCGCGAAGTCGTCCGGGGTGGCGCCGCACTGCTCCTCGGTGAGATCGGTGTAGGGCAGGGTGTACGCGCGCGGCAGCGCGTCCCGGTTTTCGTAGATGCGGACCGCGCCATCGACGTACACTTCGTCCAGGCCCAGTGAGCCGGCATCCTCGACCACATAATCGGCGACGATGTAGCGCACGTTGAGCAGGTCCAGCAGCGGCGACGCCAGCGCGGCGGTATCGTCCCACTGCACGGGCGCGATGCGGTTGAACTGCAGCTCGCCCTGCGGCGCGATCAGTTCCATGTAGTCGGCGTACTGCCGGGGGATCATGCTGTCGTAGCCGCGCACGTCGTGCAGGCCATAGCGCCACGTGCTGTTGGCGTGCAGCGGCGCCTTGCCGAAGTTGACCGTCGTGTAGCGGAAGGGGACGCCCTCGGCCTGTTTGGCCTGGAGCCACGTCACCGACTCCGGCGTGTAGTCGAGCCAGGCCGGGTCCGCCGACGGGTTGAAGTCCCACCCGGCGATCATCAGGTCGACCGCGATCACGGCCACCGCGCCCGCCGCCCACAGCGGCGCGCGCCCCAGGCGGCGCGGCAGCACCCACCGCGCCCGGCCCAGCAGGACGACCGCGCCGGATGCCAGCAGCACAATCCCGAAGATCAACACGTTCCAGAACTGGTAGCTGTAGAAGCTGTGCGCGTCGGGGAAGGCCCGGTCGGCCCCGGTCAGTCCCTCGAAGACCCGCTCGACCAGCGGCTCGAACGTCCCGAAGGCGGCGCGGCTGAGCAGCAGCCCACCCGTCACGACGACGCCCGCCGCGACGAGTCCCAGGCCGGCGGCGCGGATCAGCCGGATGTTCCAACGCGGGGCGCCCGGCTGGCGGGCGCGGGCGAGCGCCTCGACGCCGAACGCGGCCAGAACCGCCGCGCAAAACGTCAGCGGCCACACCCAGCGGAACGGCGTGTGAAGCTGGTTGATGTTGGGAAAGGCGTGGTACAGCACGGCGTAGGTGGGCAGGCCGAAGGCGAATGTCGCCGCGACCGCGCCCAGGACGGCGAAGATTGCGCGGAACGGCGGATCGGAATCGTCGCGCTCGCTGCGCTCGTCCGGGCCGGGACCCCGCCGCGCCAGCAGGCCGATCGCGGCCAGCGCCAGCGTGAGGATGCCCACGTACGCCCCGCCCTCGACGTGGTTCTTGATGCCGAACGCGGTATCCGTCACGCGCTCGACCCCATCCGGGCACCAATCGCACGGGCGCGCCCAGTCGTGGGCCACGCGCTCGCCGGTGAAGACGTCGCGGTAGGCGTGGTGGGCCGGGTTGCCGTAGACGTTGGGGATCAGGAACTTGGCGACGTGCCGCGCCGGGAAAGCCCAGCTCCGCACGGTGTCGAGATCGGCGGCGTCTTCGCGAAAGTTGCGCGTGCCCAGCTCGTAGAGCGGGATGAACTGCGCCGCGCCGAGGCCCAGCCCCAGCGCCACCATGACGAGCAGCGAGGCCGCCGGGCGAGCCAGCCGCCGCCAGCCGCCACGATCCCGCCACCACAGCCAGCCCAGCCGCGCCGCCGCATAATAGGCCATCACGATCAGCGTGTAGTACGTGATCTCGACGTGCCCGGCGAAGATGTTCATCATCAGCGCGATGGCCCCCAGCGCGATCCAGGGGACGGTGGCGGGCCGGTCGCCGCGCAGAGGTCGCCGCCGGATGGCGAACTCGATCATGAGCAGCAGCAGCGGCAGCCACGCCGCGCCCGCGATCATCATCGGGAAGACGACGCTGAGGATGAAGAACGTGCTGAACTGGTAGGCGACTCCGGCCACCGCGCCCGCTGCGCGGCCCAGCCCGATCCCGCGGACGAACACGTACATCAGCGCCCCGGCCAGCCACAACTGGCTGATCGTGAACCAGCCATAGGCGCGCGGCAGTGGCAGGATGGTGTAGATCAGGCTGAACGGGTAGAGCGCGGAATGCTGCCCCGCCGCCAGGAAGGGCGTCCCGGCGAACTGCTCGGTTTGCCACAGCGGGATCACGCCGTCCGACAGGCTGCGGCGGATGAAGGTTTTCCACTGGAAGTTTTGCAGCACGAGGTCGGACAACAGCCCGTTGTGCGGCACGTCCGGGGCGCCCACCGCGTCGCGCGCGCTGAGCCACGGCTGGAACTGGTACAGGTTGTCGGCGGGGATCTGCGTCCGGCTGCCGAGCGTCACCGGGGCGAAAAACAACAGTGGCAGAAGCAACAGCCCTGCCACAATCACGAGGTCGGGGAGGATGGTTTTGATCCGCAAGACACGGCTCCGCTAGGCTGGCGGTGGCGCTGAGGCACCCGCGAGTTGCCGGTTAGTCGGGCGGTTTCACGCCGCCGGCTGCTGGTCCGGCACGGGCAGGCGCATGCTGGGCTTCAGGTGGCGGTGGCGCAGCCAGACCTGCCACACGCGCAGCGCCGCTTCCAACTGGATCTTGAAGCTCATCTTTGACTGGCCCTGGCGCCGGTCCGCGAAATAGATCGGGATTTCGTCCACCTTGTAGCCCAGTTTTTCGGCCACGTAGATGGTCTCGACCTGGAAGACGTAGCCGTTGGAGCGAATGCGGTCGAGGTCCATACCCTGCAGCACCTCGCGCCGCCAGAGGCGAAAGCCGCCCGTCGCGTCGCGCAGTTTTTCGCCCAGGATCAGGCGGACGTAGACGCTGTTGGCCCACCAGCTCAGCAGCTTGCGGAAGAAGCTCCACGTCTCGTCGAGCTTGCCGCCCTTCGCATAGCGCGAGCCGATCACGATGTCGCAGTCGCAGGTGTCCAGCCGTTCGATCATCTGCGGGATGTATTTCGGATCGTGCGAGAAGTCGCAGTCCATTTGCAGGATGTAGTCGGCGCCGCGCGCGAATGCTTCGCGGAATCCCTGGATGTACGCCGTCCCCAGGCCGAGCTTGCCGGCGCGGTGCATGACCGCGACCCGGTCGGGATGTTTCTGGGCGAGTTCGTCCGCGATCTGCCCGGTGCCGTCCGGCGAATTGTCGTCCACGACCAGCACCGACAGGTCCGGCACGGGCAGCGCGAACAGCGCGTTGATCATCGTTTCGAGATTCTCTGCCTCGTTGTAGGTCGGCAGGATCACCATTACCTTCATTATGCCTCGCTCCGTCGCAAGGATCGTCAACACAGTCTTGAGGCTAACACTATAACGCACTGCCCCCTGCCCGGCAACCGACCGTTCGCACCGGATTTGTTCTGGTTTATAATGAGCCCATGCGACTCAAAACACTCATACAGCACAGCCTGTTGATCCTCATTCTGGCCGGGGTGGGCTGGCCCGCGTGGGGCGGGCATCCCGCCGCCGCCCAGGTCCGCGACAACCTGCCTGCGCCGCACCTGGGCTACGGCGTCCATATCGGCCCGCACACCAACGTCGATCCGGCGCTGGTGGACCAGCTCGGCATGGACTGGGTGAAGCTCTACGAGGCCGGGCAGATCGCCCGGTACGCGAACAAGCGGGTCCTGTTTCGCATCGACCTGCCCTGGCCGAGCAACTGGGACGCCTTCCGCGAGAGCGTGCGCCAGCGGGCCGTCGAGCTGTCGGCGGCGGGCGTGGATGCCATCGAGGTCCACAACGAGCCGAACCTGGCGATGGAGTGGCCGCACGGGCCGAACGCGTGGGAGTTCACCCAGATGCTCCGCGTGTCCTACACCATCATCAAGAGCGTGAATCCGGACATCATCGTCGTGTCGGGCGGGCTGGCCCCAACGATCACGACGGGCGACCGGGGCGCGATCAGCGACATCGACTACGCCGCCGAGATGCTCGACAACGGCGCGGCGCAGTGGTTCGACGCGTTCGGCTATCACCCGTACGGCTACAACGAGCCGCCCGAAACCGAGCCGGCCTACAACCGGCTCACCTTCCGCCGCGCCGAGCTGATCCGCGCGCTGTTCGAGGAGCGCGGGATCGTCGACAAGCAGATCTGGATGACCGAGTTCGGCTGGCTGCGCGACCCGGCGGAGGACGGCGTCACCTGCTCGGACACCGATCCGGATTTCCAGGGCTTCGCGTGGCTGCGCGTCTCCGGCCAGACCCAGGCCGATTACACGGTGCGCGCCTTCGAGTGGGCGGACCGTCACTGGCCCTGGGCCGGGCCGATGTTCCTGTGGAACCTCAACTGGGCGCTCTACCCGACGGACATGAACGGCGCGTGCAGCCACATGCGCTGGTTCAGCGTGCTGCGCAGCGATGGATCGCCGCTGCCCGTATTCCAGCGCGTGGCCTCGATGCCGCGCCGCACCAGCGACTACCTGCCGCGCCTGACGATCTACGCCGAGAACATGACGGTCGAAACCGGCGCGTACTGCCCCGGCTCGATCAAGGTGGGCGAGTTCGAGGTGCTCAACTCCGGCTTCCCCGGCAGCTTCACCGCGACCGCCGAGGCCGCCGTGCCGCCCAACGGGCCGGAGGTGGAGATCTACCCGCCGGAGGTGACCAACGGCGACACCGTCGAGGTGTATGCCGACACCGAAGATCTCGATCCCGGCATGCACCTCATCTACGTGAACGTGTCCGCGATCATCGGCGAGAAGCGCGTCGCGGAGACGATTCAGGGCTATATCGTGGTGAGCAGCGTCGGGGCGTGCCAGTGACGCGCGCCCGCTGGTCAAACTCACCATGCCGCAAGGTGGCGGACTACGTTATAATCTAGGCGCTGACGTAAGAGAACACTAGCGAACGAGGTTCATCGTGCAACAGACCGTTTATCCATTCACCGCGATCGTGGGCCAGGAGCGCATGAAACGTGCGCTGATTCTGAATGCGGTCAATCCGAGCATCGGCGGCGTGCTGATTCGTGGGGAGCGCGGCACGGCCAAGTCCACCGCGGCGCGCGCGCTGGCGGCTTTGCTGCCGGATATCGAGGTCGTCGCCGACTGCCGCTTCAACTGCGATCCACACCAGCGCGACCGCCTGTGTGACGAATGCCGCGACCGGCTGGCGCGGGGCGAAGAACTGCCCGTGGCCCGGCGCCGGACGCGCCTGGTCGACCTGCCGGTGAGCGCCACCGAGGATCGCGTCGTGGGCACGCTCGATATCGAGAAGGCGATCCAGAAGGGCGAGCGCCACTTCGATCCGGGCGTGCTGGCCGCGGCCAACCGGGGCATTCTCTACGTGGACGAGGTAAACCTGCTGGATGATCACGTGGTGGACCTGCTGCTCGACTCGGCGGCGATGGGCGTCAACGTCGTCGAGCGCGAGGGGATCAGCTTCCAGCACCCGGCCCGCTTCATCCTGGTGGGCACCATGAACCCCGAAGAAGGCGATCTGCGCCCGCAGCTTCTGGACCGGTTCGCGCTGTCGGTGGACGTGCGCGGCCTGGCCGACGCGGGCGAGCGCATGGCGATCCTCGAACGGCACATCGCGTTCGACGCCGACGCCGAGCACTTTCGCCGTGACTGGCTCCCGCGGGAGCAGGAACTCTCGGCGCGCATCGATGCCGCGCGGGGGATCGTCGAGGACGTGGAATACACCCGCCGCGACCTGTTCACAATCGCCACGCTCACGGCCAGCCTGGGCGTGGACGGCCACCGCGCCGACCTCGTCATCCTCAAGACGGCGCGCGCGCATGCCGCCTTCGAGGGGCGGACGCAGATCACCGAGCGCGACATCCTGCTGGCCGCGGAGCTGGCGCTGCCGCACCGCATGAAGCGCGGCCCGTTCTCCGACCAGACGCTCTACCAGGGCGACCTGGGCGAGCGCCTGGAACAGATCAGCGAGGAGTACGACGAACAGGCTGCCGAGGTCGTCCAGGAGACGACCAGCGATCCCGCGGACGCGGAAAAAAAAGTCAGCCGCTGACCCAGAGTGGTCAGCCGGAATCCGACGTCGTAGAGAGCGAGCCCGAACCCGCGCCCCAGGACGTTTTTCAGGCGCAAGATGCGTACTGGTGGGAAGGCGGTAAACAGGTCGAGGCCAACCAGGAATTCGCCCCGCGCCGCCTGGACACGCCGCTCGACCGCCTGACGCGCAAGGTGTCGGGCCGCCGCAGCCGGACCCGCACCGACCGGAAGCACGGGCGCTACATCCAGGCGCGGCCCGCCGGCGACCGGCTGGACGACATCGCCTTCGACGCCACGCTGCGCGCCGCGGCGCCGCACCAGTTGGGCCGCGAGCCGGAGCGCGACGCCAACCATCTCGCGTATTCGATCCACAAAGGGGACTTGCAGCGCAAGGTGCGCGTGCGCAAGTCGGCCAACCTGATCCTGTTCGTGGTGGACGCGAGCTGGAGCATGGCCGTCGCCGAGCGGATGAACGCCACCAAGGGCGCGATCATGTCGCTGCTGACCGATGCCTACCAGCGCCGCGACCGCGTGGGGCTGATCGTGTTCCAGAAGGACCGCGCGCAGTTGGTGCTGCCGCCCACCAATTCGGTCACGCTGGCGAAAAAGGCGCTGGCCGATATCCCCGTCGGCGGCAAGACGCCGCTGGCCGCGGGGTTGTACCTGGCGCTGGAGGTCTTCAAGCGCGAGCAGATCAGCCACCCGGACGTGATGCCGCTGATGATCCTGCTCACCGATGGCGCCGGAAACGTGTCGATGACCAACCTGCCGCCGCAGGACGAAGCCCACCGCATCGCCGACCAGATCAACGAGGCGAACATCCGCAACGTGACGATCAACATGGAGCACGCCACTTTCGACCAGGGGCTGGCCCAACTGCTCGCCGACCGGTTGGGGGGGCCGTGCTACACGCTGGCCGAGCTGCACGCGGCGGCGCTGGTCGATACGGTACGGCAGGAACTGGACCAGTAACCACGCACACAGGGTCATAACATCGATTCGATGAACGCCACGCGATCCACCGTCGAATGGCAGGGCGTCCTGATGGTGGCGGTGGGGTCGTTCTGCTTCAGCATGGCGATCCCCTTCACCCGCTGGACCGACGGCCTCGGCACGTCCACTATCGCATTCTTCCGGGCGCTGTTCGGCTTTTTGTTTTTGTGCGCGCTGGTGATTCGCTTCCGCGAGCCGGTGCGGTTTGGCGCGTACCGGTCATCCATGCCCCGCCTGGTGGTGCTGGGCGTGTTCGTCAGCATGACCGTCTCGCTGTACACGTACGCGATCCAGAACACGACCGCCGCCAACGCCGCGCTGCTCGTCAACTCGTCGCCGATTTACGTGGCGGTCCTGGCGCCGCTGGTGCTCCACGAAGCGCGCGCCCGGTACACGTGGGCCAGCCTGGCGCTGGCCGTCACCGGCATGATCTTCGTCTCTAACCCGGCGGAACTGCAGCTCAGTTGGGATTCGCTGGGGGGAATTGCGGCGGGCGCGCTCTCCGGCCTGACGTACGCGCTGGTCATGTTGATCGGGCGCGGGCTGCGCGGCGCGGTGACCGGCCTCACCCAGACGCTGTGGAGCAACGGCCTGACGGCGCTGGTGCTGCTGCCCTGGGCGCTGCGCGACGTCCCGGCGCAGACGGTGGCCGACAACGTCCACCTGTTGATCCCGCTCGGCGTCTTCTCGCTGGGCCTGTCCTACCTGCTGTACTTCCTGGGCTTGCAGCGCATCCCCGCCCAGGTGGTGAGCGTGGTCGCCCTGCTGGAGCCGGTCAGCGGCGTGCTGTTCGGCCTGTTCCTGTTCGACGAGATTCCCAACCTGCTCGGCGTGGCCGGCGGCGGGCTGATCCTGGTGAGCATCTACCTGATCTCGCGCTCGTGACGTTGCGTCAGAACCGAGGGGCAGCCCGCGCGGGGCCACCCCTCGCCGTTCGGCTACGAGTCCAGCGAAACGGGCGCCGCCAGTGACGCGTCCGGCGCTTCCTCGCGGCGCAGCGCGCGCGTGTAGAGCAGCAGCACCGGCGAGAGCACCAGCCCGCTGGCGGCGAGCGCGGCGCGGATCGACCATGTCTTGCCGATGAAGCCCAGGACCGGGCCCCCGGCCACCTGGCTGATCGCGTCCACCTGGCTCGCCATCGAGAACACGGTGGCGCGGACCCGCGACTCGATGTGCGGGTTGATCCACGCCATGAACAGCGGGCCGCTCGTGCTGCGCAGCGCCTTGAACGCCAGCAGCGCCGCCAGCGCCACGCCGAACCGGCCCGCCAGCGCGAAGCCGAAGATCGCCAGCACGGTCCCGGCGGTCAGCCCTTGCAGCGTGCGCAGGATCGCGGCGCGGTTGGTCGTGTCCAGCCGGCGCCGGACCAACTCGGTGGCGCCCAGCGAGAGCAGCATCGCCAGCGCGCTGATGATCCCGAACCACGCCACCGGCTCCAGCGGCCCCAGCCCCGGCAGCCCGATGTCCAGCAGGTGCGCCGCCCACAGGCGGTCGAGCGCCTCGCTGTACAGCCCGTAGAAGACCGACACGCCCAGGAACGTGACCAGTATCGCGCGCCCGCGCACCAACCGGACGCCATCGGTGAACGTGCGCGTCAGGGTGCGCCACGTTTCGCGCTCGCCGCGCGGGGTGGGGGCGAACCCGTTTTCGGGCATGATCAGCGCCAGCACGAGCGCCAACCCGGCGAAGAACGCGCCGCCCAGCACGATCGGCAGCGTGACGTGGACGCTCGCCAGCGCGACGCTGAGCGGGATGCCAACCAGCCCGCCGATGCGCCCGATCTGCGAGGCGCGCACGAAGGCGTCGCCGGCTTTCTCCTCGCCGACTTCGTCCGCGATCCACGCTTGCTCCGCGCCGCTGGTGAACGTGTAGCCGATGCCCCACAGCACCTGGGCCATCAGCACGGCCTCGAAGCGCGGGACGGCGCCCTCCAGCGCGAATCCCAGGCCGAGCAGGAAGTACCCCACGATCACCGACAGGCGGCGGCTGTAGACGTCGGCCACCACGCCCGTCGGCACTTCGAATAGAAAGATCGACCCTTCCAGCAGGGTGCCGACCAGCACCAACTGGAGCGGGTTAAGCTCGACCGTCGTCACGTGATAGAACAGGTTGACGGTGAAGATGAGCGAGAAAAACAGCGATCCCGCGCCGCTGATCAGCAGGTAGACGGCGTAGGCATCGCGTCTGGATGGTTGAACGAGAGACAAGTCTCAGCCCTTTCGGATTGGTGAGCGGTCGATGATAGCAGAATCACGACAGCCCCTGCGGGCGAAAAACCTCGCAGGGCTGGCAGTGCGCCCACCGGGCGTTGCTCTTTACGAAATCCGAAAGGCCAGAAGGTGGCTAGATCAGCGGGCGCACCCACACGCAGACAGCAGCGGCGCGTGTTGAGCGGCGGTATGGTGAATGGTTGCTGGCATGGTGCACCTGCCTGAAGGACTCGGTGAAACATATCGAGCGAAAGATCGCGCCCATCGTAGCACGGGGCGCGGCCCCCTGTCAATCCTGATTCGGGCTGGTTGCCTGAGTTTTCTATCGATTCTCAACCCTGCCTCAATACCCGGTCATTGTGCTTCGGGAATCGGGTTGTCGAGCAGGATGACCTTGACGCCGTTGAATTCGTGGATCTCGCGTATTTGCTCTCTGTGGGCGATCAGCCAATCGCCGATGGGCGTCACACCGGGCGCGAAGAGATCGAAGTCCTGCATTTTGCCCTGGCGATGGCAGTCATCGCGCCCGTTTCGGTAGATGGCCCACAACCGTTCTGGCTGGTGCGACAATGTGTCGTGAACGGGCTGTGGAACGTACGGATCGAATCCCGTCTTGCCGAAGAACTGTGTATATTCCAGTGCATCGAGATCGCTGTAGTAGCGCATAAACGCATACAGCGAGAGCTGGTTGTCCACGAGAATACCATCCTGCGGCCCGTGTGCAGCCTGGATGAATGCGGCGGCTCCCTTCCAGTCTTCACGAATGTGATCGCCGGTGTAAAAGCTTGCCAGAGTATGGAGCGCACCGCTCACCACGATGAGGCCCAGCGCGATGTTTGCCATCTTCGGTGAGAGCCGTTCCCACCCGGCGACAATGAGAAAAACCAACCCAACAATCATGAAGATTAGATACCGATCTTCGTAGACCGGCCTAAAAGTGATAGATGCAATGAACACCACCGCCAGCGGAGCGCTGATCAGGATGGACCAGTACAAGTTCGGGCGCTCCGTTTTCCAGTGGCGGATAGCGAAATAGACGCCGGCACCTATTCCGACGATCGAGGCAATGAAACCCGGCCACAGCAGGAGATGATATTCACCGGTGTATCCTACCGTGAGATTCCACAGCGTTAGGGGGATGTCGGAGAGGGTTGGCTCTCGAATCCATTCGATGGCGAGTTGTATCATCTCTTGCTGCGAGAGCAGTGCAATCCAGATCAGCAGGGGGACACCGGCGATAACCTGGGCGATGAACCACCGGCGAAACACTTTTCGCTGTTTGAGCATAAAACCCAGCGTGATATATTGCGCCATTGGCAGTGCGAGCGCGAAATAGTGGGTTGCATAAGCGACCATGCTGCTCAGCGTGAAAAGAATGAGGTTGGATTTCGAGTCTGGTTTTCGGAGCAGCACCAAGAAGCTGTAGGAAGCCAGCAGAAGCAGGACGAAAAGCAGCGCATAGGGGCGGGCCGTCCGGGACAGCCAGATGAGCAAAGGATTTGCAGCAATGAGCGCGCCGGCCCACAAGGCTTTTCGTGGCGAGCCGTAGAGTCTCCGGGTGATTCCGATGATGGCGGCGACCCCAAAAAGACCGGCCAGCACGGATAAGTATCGGAGTGTGAAGTCAGTGTCGTGAGGGAGTACGTGCAAGAGCACGAAAAAAAGTGGGACCTGATTGCTACTCTCCAGAGTCATACGGATTGTCTCAACCACCCCATCCTGGACTCGCATGAACGTCAATGCCTCGTCATACCAAAGGCTTGCTGAGTCCAGGGCATAAACACGCAGGCCAAATGCGACGAGCAGGATGACAAGCACAGTTGACAAGAAAGGTGTCGTTGCCTGAGTTTTTGAAATCCTCAAATCCATGCTCCTAACCTAATCCCCGGTAGATGACGGCTGCCCACCAGCTCGCGAACACCAGACTCGACTGCCAGTTGTTCAGATAGGTGACGGCGGCGATCCAGGGGCCAATCAGCGTCGAGATGGCCGCATAGGGCGAAAGCAAAGGGGACCCTGCAATGAGCAGTCGTTCGTCCTTGCGCGAAAACCCCAGAGCGATGAGGGCGACGCCTGCCGGAACCTGGAAGGGCCACAGTCCTCGCCAGAGATTGTGACCGGCATCGACGAAGGGGGTAGGCTGATCGATCAGGTCGAGCGGCCATAGCCCGAAGACAACCAGTGTGACGGCGAGGACCGCCCCAGACACCAGGATGACCCGAAGCCAATGTGCCGGCGGGATCCCCGCCAGAAGTCCAAGCGCGACCTGTGGTTTGGTGAAAGCCGCCAGCGCCCACCACTCAGCGGGCAGAAAGACGGCACAGATGATAATGGCGTCGATCTGCCCGTGCAGCAGCGTGTAGATCATGGGGGGCGAGAGCAACACCAACACCGGTTTGATTGCGCCGCTGTGCAATTCCCATCGCCGCAGCAATGCCAGTCCAGCAATGAGCGTGGATGCCGACAGGATTGCCCAGCCGAAACGTATAGGAAGCAGGCCAAAAGGTGCCAGCAGCAAGGCAAACCATGCCGGATTGGAGTAGTAGGCATGCGTGACCGGGGTGCCGTAAAGGGGATCGCGATCGAGCACACGCTGCGCCGCGCCGTGGAAAGTCTCCCAGTCATCGCCACCGGGCCAGGGAGAGGCGAGAAAGACGGCAACAAGTAGCGCAAAAACCACTGCCAGTAGGATGGCTAAACGCAGTTTTGATAGCTCAAGATCAGTCGGATGTTTGTAGGTGTTCATGCCAGTTTGATGATATTGGTTGGTAACCTCTGTTGTCAAGCTCGCTATATGAAAAATGCCTGAAGAACGTGTGTTCCTGGATTCATGTTGCTCGTCAACTATCGTATTGACTGCTGCCGCCTACGTTGGATCTGGGACGTGCCTCGGTGAAGCGACTGAGTTTTCTATAGATTTTCTAATCTTTCTCCAAGCTTCGTTATACAAATCGGGACTACCCTCTGTAGCAGTATTGGACAAGGAGTGATGTCACTATGAACCACAAACAACGCTTTGCGGCGGTGATCGTCGCATTGGCTTTCGTGTTGGGGATCGTCGTGGGTGTGGTGGGCGTGCAGGCCCAGGGCGGTGACAGCGTGATGACGCCCCTGCCCGCGGCGGAAACCTACCAGCCCTCGCAGGGCGAAGCGGACCTGTCCGCGGTGTACGAGCAGGTCATCCCGTCGATCGTGAATATCTCGGTGGCGACGCGGCGCGGCGGCTACGGCACGGGCAGCGGTTTCGTGATCGATACGCAGGGCCACATCGTCACCAACAATCACGTCGTCGAAGGGGCGGACTACATCGAGGTGGCGTTCGTCGACAATACCGTGCTGAGTGCCGAGCTGGTGGGCCGCGACCCGGACTCGGACCTCGCGGTGATCAAGGTCGATCCATCCGCGATCGCTCTCACGCCGGTGCAGTTCGCCGATTCGAGCGAGGTCTTCATCGGCCAGGAAGTGATGGCGATCGGCAGCCCGTTTGGCGCGGGGCAGGCGTTCACCCTCACCACCGGCATCGTCAGCGGCCTGGACCGCAGCCTGCGGCAGGCCAACCAGTTCAGCATCCCCGAGCTGATCCAGACCGATGCGGCGATCAACCCCGGTAACAGCGGGGGGCCGCTGCTGGACCGCGCGGGGCGCGTGGTCGGCGTCAATACCGCCATCCTCAGCGAGAGCCGCACCGCGTCCGGCGTCGGGTTCGCTATTCCGGCGAACACGGTCCGCCGGATCGTGCCGTACCTGGTCGCGGATGGCGCGTTCGATCACAGTTGGCTGGGCATTTCGGGCACGACCGTCGGCGCGACGCAGATCGAGGCGATGAATCTGCCGGGTGACGTGCGCGGCGCGATTGTGAGCGAAGTCGTGCGCGGCGGGCCGGCAGCAGCGGCGGGTCTGCGCGGGGCGACCGATGCGGTCAACACGCCCTTCGGCCCGGTGGTGGTGAACGGCGACATCATCGTCGCCATCGACGACCAGCCGATCACCCAGATGAGCGACCTGATCGCGTACCTGGAATCCCGCACCCTGCCGGGCGATACGGTCACGCTGCGCATCTGGCGCGACGGGCAGTACCTCGATCTGCCGGTGACGCTCCAGGCGCGGCCCACGTCGGACCTGTAGCTCACCGTCACGACAATCGCATACGCAATACCCGCCCATGCCACGCGCCTGGGCGGTGTGTTGTCTCAATAGAGGCGGGCGCTGCGCGGGTCGGGCGTGCGGCCATAGGCGGCCAGCCGCTCGATCGCGCCCAGGTTCCCCACCAGCGCGACGAATCCCGCCGCCAGGGGCCCCAGCGGCGCGGCGATCTCGGTCGCGGCCAGGACCACCAGCGCGGTACCCCACAGCAGCGCGAGCGAATACAGCGGCGCGACCAGCGCCAGCAGCAGCGCCGTCCGCAAGGCGGGAAACAGGCGCTTGCGGGGCATTTCGAGCAGCAGCGGCCACGTGTAAAACTGGACGGCGATCCAGCCGCCGAGGGCGAGCAACAAGAGGGCGCGCGCCAGCGTGGGCAGGCCATCGACCGAGTAGCCGGCGCGAAACAGGCCCCCGGCGGCCAGGTTCACCAGCGTCCACCGGAAGCTGAGCGCGCTGTAACGCCGCGCCCCGGCGAAGAAATGCTCGGCGCGCGGTGGCTCGCCATAGGCGATGCGGTTGGCGATGGCGTACAGGCCCGCCGTGGCCGGGGGCAGCAGCAGGATGGTCAGGCTCAGCGCGGCCCACGCCAGGCTGACCAGCGTCAGCGCGACGACGTGCCGCCGCCAGAGGCCCAGCCCGCGCCGGAAGACGATCCAGGCGTCGATCATGGGAAACGCGGCTCAGCCCTCCGGCGCGAGGACGGGCACCGTGCTGTTGGCCGCGGGCAGCACGCCGATCCGCGCCCCTGGCGGCAGGTCGGCCAGGGCCATGTCAACCGCGGCTTGCAGGTCGTGGGCGGGCGTCAGCAGCAGGCGGCGCACCCGGTCCTCGTCCATTTCGGAGACGAAGATCACGCGGGCGCGAACGGCATCCCGCGCGATCTGGAATGCCTTGTGAGGCCCCAGGCGAAATTCCTCGCGGGCGAAGCGGTCGAGCACGGCCTCGTGCGAGGTCATGCCCTCGATCCACGCCTCGTAGCTGGCGCTGCCGGTCCCCTCCGGGCAGGCCCCGGCCAGGATCGCCGTCCCGCCGTCCCGGACGATCAACGACGCGTGGCCGAGGGCCTTTTGCGCCTGGTAGAGGTTGATGTCTTTGGGGTGCCCGCCCGGCGACGTGATCACCAGGTCGAACGGCGCGGCGACCGGGACCTGCACCAGGCGGCGCACCAGCGGAAACCCGGCCTCCATCACCGCGACCGGGTCACCGGCCAGCGCGGCGATGATCTGCTTCGCCGTGTTGAGAATCACGTTGAGCGCGAAATGAATGCCCATCAACCGCCCGATTTCCTCGACGTCCTGCCGGGTCGGGTTGCGCTCGTATTCGCCCAGCCGGGCCAGCGGGTCGACCATGCGGGCGTGGTTCTGGTTGATCGTAGCGCGGCCCGCGACGCCGATGGCGGCGGCTTTGGCCCCGCCGGAAAAGCCCATGAACTGGTGCGGGTTCAGGTTGCCGGTCACCACGCGCAGCGCCGCTTCGTCGAACGCGCGGTTCACCCAGACCTCGGTCCCGCGCGAGGTGGTCCCTTTGTGGATCAGGTTGGCCGCGTCGTCGCAATCGTGCGAGATCACGCGGTAGCGCCCCAGGACGTCCGGCGGCAGCAGCGCGGGGAACTCGTCCGGCCTCATGGGCGCGTGCGTCCCCGTGCCGACCAGCAGCGTGATCGCGTCCGGCGGCAGGCCGAGCGCTTCCAGGCGGGCCAGCAGCGGCGCCAGCGCGAGGGCCGGCAGCGGGCGCGTCTTGTCGCTGATGACGACGACCGCCGAGCGCGCGCCCGCGAAATCCGACAGCCGGACGCCACCCAGCGGGGTAGCCAGCGCGGCCTCCACCAGTTGGGCCGGGTGGGCGGGCGCGGGGGCATCCCTGGGCGCGATGATCTCGACCGGGCACTCGTCCGGCAGCGTGGCGCTGAGGTGCGTTTTTCCGTAAGGGACCGTGATCCGGGACATCGTCACGTGATTCCTAACCGGACGCGATAGCTGAAGTACCAGGGACGCGGATCGTCCCCCAGCACGCGCTGGGCCACGGCGCGCAGCGCGGTGATCCCGGCGTCCGCTTCGGTAATGCCGTGCTTGAGCACCGTCGCCACGCGGCCCTGGCTGAGCGCCAGTCCGACCAGCCGCTCCGCGTTACCCATTTCGAGGTGGTGCAGGACGACCTCGCGCGTGTAGCGAAAGTGTCCGCTGGCTTGCATCCGGCCCAGGTGCTCGCCTTTGGCCCATTTCCGGACCTCGCGGGTGAAGCCGCGCTCGCGGTTGATGGCATTCACCCGCGCCATGCAGGCGTCGTAGGCGGCTTCGGCTTCCCAGTGCATGGCCGGGGGCCAGTCGCAGTCGATGGCGGCGAACACACCGCCGGGGCGCAGGATGCGCGCCATCTCGGCGAAGGTCGACTCCGGCTCCATCCAGTGCAGCGCCTGCGAGGCGGTGACGATGTCGGCGCAGGCGTCGGGCAGGCCGGTCGCCGTGCTGGAGCCCGGCTGGTAGCGCACGCCGGGCGCGGTGGTTTGCGCTTCCGCCTGGCGGCGCATGTCGTCGCCGGGCTCGATGCCGATCACCTGGTCGGCGTGCCCGGCCCAGAGGCGAGTCGAGAGGCCGGTGCCCGATCCGACGTCGACCACCAACGCCGGGCGCTCGATCCCGGCGATCTGTGTCAGGACGTCGATCAGGATGGCGGGCGGCTGTGGGCGATGGCGGTCGTAGGTGTCCGAAAAACCACTGAAGCGTTCGACATTAGCGGGATTGTAGGATGGTGCGGACATGGGGAACCCTCACCTAAAAACAACGCAGGCAGGCCCGATTTGGCCTGCCCGCGAGGATAACCCAGATCAGATGCTGATGCCAACGCGGTGAATGGCGAAGCTGTTGTCGTCCTTGAGCGTTTCGGACTTGGTGAGGCGGCCACTCGCCACGGCGATAACCTCGTCGAAGATCATCTGCCCGGCCTGCTCCAGCGTGATTTCGCCGCGCAGCACGCCGCTGACGTCCAGCTCGACCGTGTCCGACATCAGCCGGAATGATTCGGCGTTGCCGGTGACCTTGATGGTAGGCATGATCGGGTGGGACGAGGTGTGCCCGCCGCCGGTCGAGAAGACGAGCACCTGGCAGCCCGCCGCCGCCATGCTGCTGATCGACTCCGCGCCGTGGCCGGGGCCGTACATCACGTACAGGCCGGGCGTGGTGCCGGTCGGGCTTTCGGCCACGTCCAGGTAGCCGACCACCGGGGCGCTGCCGCCCTTCTTGACCGCGCCCATCGACTTTTCCTCGATAGTGGTCAGGCCGCCGACCATGTTATCGCCGGTCGGCTGCGAGCCGCGGATGTCCTCGCCGCTGGCGAGCGCGCGCTGCTCGATGTGCTTGACGCCGGCGACGATCTGCTCGGCGATGGCCGGGCTGGCCGCGCGGCTGGTCAGCCACTCCTCGCAGCCCATCCACTCGGTGCACTCGGCCAGGATGGCCCGCCCACCCTCGGCGATGACCAGGTCGGAGCAGATGCCGGTGGCGGGGTTGCCCGCCAGACCGGATGTCGTGTCCGACGTGCCGCACTCGGTCCCTAACAGCAGCTTGCTCATCGGGACGGACTCGCGGCGCATGTCGCTGAGCGCGCGCGCGAAGTTAGCCGCGTAGCGCATAGCCTGCTCGGTGGCGTGGATCAGGCCGCCCTCGCCGCGAATGTTGACCACCGCGACGGGCTTGCCGGTGGCCTCGCTGATGTCGTGGGCCAGGTCTTCCGCCGTCATGCCGTCCTCGCGGAAGTGATCGACGATCACCACCGCGCCAACGTTGGGGTTGATCCCGGTCCCGGCCAGGAAGCGGCGCGTCATGCGCAGGTCCGGGCGGACCTGGCAGCGGCCCAGGGGGTGAGTCACCGATACAGTCCCGGCGACCATGCTGGCGACCTTGTCGCACAGCTTGTTGGCGTAGACGGTCCCCGACAGGAGCAAGACGTGATTGCGCACGCCTACCGCCCCATTGGGCCGGACGTATCCCATGAATTCGGTCATCGTTTCCCCTCCTGGTTAGCGAGCCTGGGCCGCTTTGTCGCCGCGCCCGCGGTTGCTCTCGACGTTGTGAATGTGGACGTGATCGCCGGCCTTGATGTCGGCCAGGGCGCTGCCGATGCTCAGGCCATACTTGGTGACCTGGGCGCCTTTGGGAATGTCCGCCAGGGCGATCTT
Source organism: Anaerolineae bacterium (assembly GCA_018432315.1). Classification (GTDB taxonomy): domain Bacteria; phylum Chloroflexota; class Anaerolineae; order Aggregatilineales; family Aggregatilineaceae; genus LM3-B42. The sequence goes on along the minus strand of JAHDLB010000025.1, from coordinate 156,666 downwards.
GTGCCCGTAAGGGATGTCCGCCCGCGCGACGACCGTCCGGTCGGTGACGCGCCCCTCGGTGCCGACCGTCTCGCCGGCCCCGATAGGCTCGCCGACCGCTGTCCCGACGTTGTCACTCTTTTCGACGACAAACACTTTTTTCATGGATGGTTCGCTCCTCATACTCAAAAACTCATGCGAACTGCGGCAGGTAGTCCGCGAATTCGGTCAGAAAGTCGTTCAAGATGGCCCGCGCCGTGTCCAGGTCGTCGATCATCGGATCGAGCAGCAGGGCTTGCAGCGCCAGGCTCCGGTCGCCGGTCGCTGCCGCGTCCACGACGATCGAGCTGAGCTCCAGCTCGCGGCGGCACAGCGCGGCGATGCCGTCGGGCAGCGGCGGGAAGCCCAGCCCCTGGATGCCCATGCCGGAGATCACGCCTGGCACCTCGACGATGGCATCGGCGGGCAGGTTGGGGATCAGGCCGCCGTTGTTGGGGATGTTCAACTGCTGGGCGTAGTAGTTGTCGTTGTAGGTGATCGCCTCGATGATCTCGGCGACCGGTTCCTCCAGGATGTTGAACTGCCACATGTCGCGCAGCTTTTCGACCGGCGTCTCTTCGGACAGGATCGACCGGGCCAGCTCCCACCGGCTGGCGCGGCGGCGGCGGTTGCCCTCCCAGCTTTGCAGCTTGAGATGGTACTTCTCCCACGGCTTGTGGACCGGATCGACCACGCACGGCAGGAACTCGCACAGGTGGCTGTCGCCGGGGGTGGGCACCAGCCCGAAGACCTCGAACATCTCGCGGGTGAGCGGCTCGAAGTCGCGGCGATAGCCGGTCAGCCAGCGCTCGCGCAGCAGCGGGTAGAGGTCCTCGCCGGTGGCCTTGTCGCGGATGTCCACGATCCACGAGAAGTGGTTGATGCCCGCCGCCTTGATGTCCAGGCGCTCGTAACCGGCGCGCGCCACCGGGATGAAGTGGGGCAGGTTGTCCGCGTCGGTGTGGACGTGAAAGCCGTCCGGGATCGGGATGTCGTAGCGGTCCGCGAGGATCGCGGCGGCCATTGCGTAGCCCCAGAGCAGTTGGTGGCACAGGCCCAGCACCTTGATGTTCGTATAGCGGTGCACGCCCAGCGTCAGGCGGATCAGCGGGTTGACCAGGTTGATGTACCACGCGTCGGGGCACAGGCGCTCCATGTCGCGCGCGATGTCGAGGATCAGCGGCAGGTTGCGGCAGGTGTGCGCGAACGAGCCGGGACCGCCGTTCTCGGCGTAGGGCTGGCGCACGCCGTGCCGCAGCGGGATCTGCCAGTCCATCTCCCAGACCGTCTCGCGCTGGCCGACCTGCACCGAGACGATCACGAAGTCGGCGCCGGGCAGGGCTTCGGCGCGGCGCGTGGTGCTGGTGATCGTCATGCCCGCGTCCCAGGCCTGGTTCATCTTCTGCGCCAGGAAGGTCATCGTTTCGAGCGCGGGCTCGTCGACGTCCACCAGGGCGAGTTCGGCGCCGCGCAGCCGTTCGGACCGGATGAGCGTCGCCATGGCGCCCAGCCCGAAGATCGCGCTGCCCGCGCCGAGAATGACGATTTTTGGCGGCTTAGTGGGTGCCATTGTGTTTAAGGTATTCTCCGTTATTCGTAGGGTGTCTGATCCCAAAAGCTCTGGAACTTCGCCAGCCCGACCCCGGTGTAGGGGTGGTCGAAGGCGTCCTGAAAGACGGCGAACCCGGCGGTCACGATGTCCGCGCCGGCCACCGCCGCATCGACGATCTGGCGCGCGTTGCGCACGGCGGCGACCAACACTTCGGTATCGAAGCCGTAGTTGTCGCGGATCGTCACGATCTCCTCGATCATGCTGACGGTTTCCTCGCCGTTGCTCTCCTTCCAGCCGATGAACGGCGAGACGAAGGTCGCGCCCATGCGCATCGCCTGCAAAGCCTGCGCCGCCGAGAAGGCGAGCGTCAGGTTGGCGCGCACGCCCTGCTCTTTGAGCAGCGGGATCGCCTTGAACCCGGCCTCGGTGGCGGGCAGCTTGATCACGAAGTTGGGGCTGATCGCGGCCAGCTTGAGCCCTTCCTCGACCATCGCCGCGTGGTTGTCGTGGTGCGGGTTGACCTCGACCGAGATCGCCCGGTCGGTGCCCGCCGCCAGCGCCGCGATCTCTTTGATCACTTTCAAAAACGGTTTACCCGACACCTGCACGTGCCGGGGATTGGTCGTCACGCCGTCGAAATGCCACATGGTGAAGGCGTGCTCGATCTCTTCGACTATCGCGCTGTCCAGGAAAAACTTCATGCTATCGTGCTCCTGTCTCACTCCATCCCACCGTTCAGGTTCAAAACCATCAGCCGCATCTCGGTCATCTCGTCGATCGCGTAGCGCGGGCCCTCGCGTCCCACGCCGGACCCCTTCACGCCGCCATACGGCATCTGGTCCACGCGGAAGGTCGAGACGTCGTTGACCTGCAGGCCGCCCACCTCGACCAGCTCGAAGGCGCGCATGATGCGATTCACGTTCTGGGTGAAGACGCCCGATTGCAGGCCATAGTCGGTATCGTTCGCCAGCCGGATCGCCTCGTCGAAGTCGTCGTAGGGCGCGACCGTGATCACCGGCGCGAAGATCTCCTCGCGGTTGACGCGCATCTCCGGCGCGGCGTTGGCGACCACCGTCGGGGCGAACATCGTCCCGCTGCACTCGCCGCCCATCAGGATTTCCGCGCCGCCCGCGACCGCCTCCTGTACCAGCTCCATGGCGTCGCTGGCCGCCGCCGCGTCGATCATCGGGCCGACGTCGGTCCCGGCCTCGCGCGGGTCGCCGGTCTTCAACTCGCGGATGCGGGCCAGCAGTTTTTCGACCGTCTGGTCGTACACCGGGCGGTGGATCAGCACGCGCTGCACGGAGATGCAGTTCTGCCCGGCGTTGGTGAAGCCGCCGACCGCGATCCGGCGCACGGCGTAATCGATATTCGCGTCCTCGTGGACGATGGCCGCCGCGTTGCCGCCCAACTCCAGACCGACGCGCTTGCGCCCGGCCACGCTCTTGAGGTGCCAGCCGACCTCGCTGCTGCCGGTGAAGGTGAAGAACTTGATGCGCTCGTCGGTGACCAGCCGCTCGGCCATGCGCCCCGGGCAGACGACGTAGCTCAGCGCCTCGGGCGGGAACCCGGCTTCGAGCGTCATCTCCACCAGCAACAGGCCGGACAGCGGCGTGGCCGACGCCGGCTTGAGGATGAACGAGTTGCCCGCCGCGATGGCCGGGGCCAGCTTGTGAGCCGACAGATTCAGCGGGTAGTTGAACGGCGCGATGCCCAGCACCGGGCCGAGCGGCAGGTGTCGGACGAAGCCCATCCGGTTCTCCCCGGCCTCGGTCCAGTCGATGGGGACGATCTCGCCGGTGACGCGCTTGGCTTCCTCGGCGGCCACGCGCACGGTTTCCATCGCGCGCGACGTCTCGCCTTCGGCCACGTTGCGCGTCTTGCCGCCTTCGAGGATCAGCGTTTCGACCAGCTCGCCGGCGCGGGCCTGCATCTGGTCCAGCAGCGCGTACAGAATGCGCGAGCGAGCGTGCGACGGCAGCTTGCGGGTGATCTCGAAGCCGCGCTCGGCGGCTGTGATCGCGTCTTCCAGGTCCTGGTCGGTCGCCTGGCAGACCCGGCCCACGACTTCATGGGTGTAGGGGAACCGAACGTCGAGAATGTCGTCGCTGGTGCGCCACTCGCCGCCTACCAGAAATGGACGGGGATCGGTCATGATGAGATGCTCCTTATTACGTCTTGCTGCGTTCGATTCGAAACAGCCGCGCCGTCACAGGCGCAGCACGGGAATGTCCAGCATGTGGGCCAGCGCCTCCAGCGCCGGGCGGTGATCGCCGTACGTCAGCGCGAGGTGATGCTCCAGTCCCTCGGACAGGATGGTGTCGAGCACGTCTCCCGCCGGGCTGTCGAAGCGCACCACGCCCGACGTGCCGCCAAAGCTGATCGGCGCGCGCAGCACCTCGCCGCCGCCGATCACCAGCCGGAAGCGCCCGGTCGCCTCGCTGAGCCGCGCCAGCGTCACGCGGCCCGGCTTGAGCGGGAACTCCATCAGCAGCGGAAGCTGGCGGTTGGAGTGGATCGTCGCGCGCGGCCCGGTGTCCGGGTCGGCCATCGAGAGGGGCGCTTTGCCGCAGTGCCAGAATACGGCGCTGTTCGTCTCCATGTCGAACGACACCACATCGCTGCCGAACGCCGGCTCGCCGCTCAGCCACTGCAAGATCAACTGGGTGACGGTGCCGTTCACGTCGGTTTCGCAACTGGCAGGCACCATCTCGTCGTTGAGCAGCGACGACGACCCGCACGCCGCGCAGCCCAGCCCGGTGAAAAACTCCGGCCAGCAGCGCACGGCGTACCCGGCCAGCCGTTCCTCTGCGGCGAACTGGCGCAGCGTGACGTAGGTACCCAGCGTGCGGCGCAGCGCGGTCTGGTCGACGTCCGCCATGCCGTCCAGACGGGGCGCCAGGCGCTGCTCAACCGCGCCGACGGCCTGCGGGTCCGCCACGCGGACCTTCTCGAACACCGTTTCCAGGTCGACCTGGACGACGTCCAGGCCGAAGGTCTGCTTGAGCGCGGCCCGGTCCACGCGGCAGGTGTCGAAGCCCGCCGGGTGCTCGCCCACGCGTCCGACCCGCGCGCCGCGCAGCCGCCGCCGGACGTGCCCGGCCTGGGCGAGTGTCCGCACCCGGTCGAGCGCCGCGGGATCGCCGGGCGCGGCGTAAATCGTCGCGTAGCGCCGCCCCGCGCGCGTCAGCGAGTGGGCCGCCAGGTTGATCCCGCACAGCGAGTTCAGGCGCAGCCGCCCGCCGGTGCTCGCCTCGGGGACCGCCCACAGGGCCAGCGGCGCGTCGATGCCCTCGGCCAGCGCGAGGGTTGGCGTGCTGTCGGCGAACGTCGCCTGGAAGATCACCAGCAGGTCGGGCGGGTCGGCGGCCAGGGTGCGGATGGCGCTCGCGGCGTCGTCGGGCGTGCTCACCAGTTCCGGCGGCCCGTCCAGCGCGAACCCCGCCCCGGCGAGCTGGTCGCGGGCCTGCCGCGTCACGTCGCGGGCCAGGGGCATGTCAAACGTGGGCCGGGCAATCGCAACGAAACCCAGCCTGAGCGAGCGCGATGTCATCAGGTGGTCCCTTCGGCTTGTTCGTAGAAAAAGGCGTGCAGCGCCAGCGCGCCCGCGCCGATCACGCCGCTGTGCCGGCCAAAGGTCGGCGTCTGGACGCGGACGCTCTCGCCCAGGTTGGCGAAGGCCCGCTGGCGCAGCGTGTCGGTCACGACCGGGAACAGGATATCCTCGCCGCGCGCGAAGATGCCGCCCAGGATGATTAGCTCCGGGCTGAGGGTGTTGACCAGGTTCGCCAGCCCGATGCCCATGTAGCGGGCCCGGTCCTCGAGCATGGCGCGCGTGGCCGCGTCACCGGCGCGGGAGGCGTCGAAAATGCGGTTGATGGTCGATGTGTCGCCCTGCGCGAGGTGCGCCGCCAGGATGCCCCGCGGGTCCCCCGCCGCGATGTCGCGGGCCAGCCGGACGATGGCCGGCTCGGAGACGAGCGTTTCCAGGCAGCCGGCATTCCCACAGCGGCACGGCTCGCCGTCGTCGGCCATGATGGTGACGTGGCCGATCTCACCCGCGCCCGCGCCGCCCCGGTACAGCTCGCCGCCGACGACGAATCCCGCGCCCACGCCGACCCGCGCGTACACGAAGGCCAGCACGTACACGTCTTTGCCCGCGCCGAACAGGGCTTCGGCCAGGGCCATCGCGCGGACGTTGTTGTCGACGAACACGGGCAGTTTCAGCCGCGCCGCCAGCCAGTCGCGGACCGGCACGTCGCGCCAGCCCAGGTTCGGGGCGAGCACGTTGATCCCGGTGTACGGATCGACCAGGCCGGAAGCGCCCACGCCCGTCCCGACCACGCGCGCCGGGTCCACGCCGCACGACCGGATCGTGTCCGTCACGAGGTCAGCGGTCGCCGCCAGCACGTCCTCGGCGGACTGGTCGAGCGAGTGCTCCAGCGTCTGGATGCACAGCGGGCGGGCGAACAGGTCCGTCACCGCCACGTGAACGCTGCCCACGTCGATATGCACGCCGACCGCGTAGCGCGATTCCGGCTCCAGGCGCAGGGCGGTGCGCGGACGGCCCACGCCGCGCGGGGCGGTCACCTGTTCGAGGCCGTCTTCGGCCACGATGCCCGCGCTCACCAGCTCCGCGATCAGGTTGGTGACGGTAGTGGTCGACAGGCCGGTGAGCTGCGCGATCCGCACGCGTGACACCGGGGCGTGATGGAGTAAAATAAGCAGAATGGCGCGCAGATTGTGCGACTTGATGGCGCTGGATGAACTGCCGGTGAGGGATCGTCGGGTGAACATAAGGGATGGCTCCGAGACCGGTGGGGCCTCACGTCCTCAATTAATTAAGCAAGTGGAAAAATAAATTATATTTACTATACCCCATTCGGATCGGATGTCAAGAGCCACGGCGGCGCGGATCGCTTCTCACGGACCCATCACCGCCCGCCGGACGCCCAGGGATAGGTCAGCATGAACCGAACGCCACACCGCTCCAGCTCCTTGTTCGCCGCGATCGTCCTCGTCTTGTTGTTGGGATGGGCGCTGCGCATTCACGACATCGACGCGCGGAGCCTGTGGGCGGACGAAGGCTGGACCATGCTGCTCAGCGAGGGGCCGGGCCTGGACGACGTGACGCGCACCCTGGCCGCCGACCAGCACCCGCCGCTGTTCTTCGCGGCGTTTCGGCTGTGGCGCAGCGCCGCAGGCGATACCGAGTTCGCCACGCGGGCCTTCAGCGCGCTGATCGGGCTGCTGGCGGTGGCGGGCATCGTCCAGCTTGGCCGGGGGCTGTACGGGCCGCTGGCGGGCGTGCTGGCGGCGCTGCTGCTGGCGCTGGCCGACAATCACATCGACCTGTCGCAGGAAGTGCGCCATTACAGTCTGCTGGCTACCCTGGCGATTGCGTCGGGCGTGTTTTACGTGCGCTGGTGGCGGCATCCCACCCGCGCCAACCGGATCGGCTATGTGCTCGCCTCAATCGCGCTGCTGTACACGCACTATCTCGGCGGCTTCGTGCTGGTCGCTCAGCTTCTGCACATGCTGGCCTTCGCCCGGCCCTGGCGGCGTCTGGCCGATGCGCTGTTCCTGGTCGGCGCGGCGTGCCTGGGCTTTCTGCCGTGGCTGCCGGTCGTGCTCGATCAAAACCGGCTGCGCTGGGACAATCCGCTGTACTACCAGAACGCGCTGCCCAACAGTCTCGACACCTACCGGGCGGTCCGCGTCGCGCTGCTCGGCAGCCATTACGGCCTGATGGCGGGCCTGCTGCTGGCCGGGCTGGTGTACCTGGCGTACCGTCGCGGGGCGGGCGAGCCGCGCGTGCGGGTGCGGCTGCGCCCGGCGTGGCCCACGCTCTACCTGGTCATCTGGATCGCGCTGGTCGTCGGCACGACGGTGCTGATCAACGAGCGGCGCCAGTTCCTCACCGTGCGCAACTTCATCCTGGTCACACCGCCGATCCTCGTGCTGATCGCGCACGGGCTGACCAACCTGGATCGGGCAGCGCGCGGGCTGCTGGTGGGCGTGATCGTCGTCGTGGGCCTGACCACGGTCGACGCGCGGCGCCATTACCCGGACTGGCGGGCGCTGACGCGGACGGTGGCGGCTCACCACGCCGGGGAGCCGGTGCTGATGGACGTGTGGGTCGGGGATTTCCCGGTACGGTATTACATCGACCGGCAGATGGGCGACGCCACACCGCGCGTTTCGCTGCGCGAATGGCGCGACGCTTACCGCGAGCAGTTCCTGCCGCACCTGTTGGACTACCTGCAGCAGATCGACTCGTTCTGGCTGGTGTACTGGGGCGACCCGGCTCTACCGGAATACGGCGGCGTGATCGCCGAGGCGGGCTTCGAGCGCACGGCGACCTTCAGCATCGACCATCTCGGCTCGCCGATTTACAGCTTCCGCTACGACAGGACGACCGGGGCAGTGGTGGCTCGCTTTGGCGACGTGCTGACGCTGCGCCGCTTCGAGCTTCCGGCCTCTGCGCGGGCGGGCGAGACGCTCGACGTCGCGCTGTGGTGGACGGCTGACCAGCCGCCGGGGCTGGATTACAGCATCTCGGTGATGCTGCTCGACGCCGAGGGGAACCGCGTCGCCCAGCAGGACGGCGCGCCCCTGGACGGCGCCTCGCCGACCAGCGCCTGGGAGCCGGGCGCGCTCAAGTACGACGCGCACCGGCTGATCCTGCCCGCAGGGTTGGCGCCGGGCGAGTACGCGCTGGACATTCGCGTGTACTGGTACGGCGACGGGATGCCGCTGCCGGTCACGACGCAGGGCGCGCCGTCCGGCGATGATGCCGTGCTGGGCGAGGTAACGGTGCTGCCGTGAGAAAAAAAGGACCGCTGAGCGGTCCTTGCATCTGAGTTGAAAGGGGTGGGGAAGAGATGCTCTAGGGTTAAGCGGGTTTTTTTGGGCCGGGAGCATATCCAACTCAAATGCACCTACTATTATAGGCCCCCCGCATTACGGAGTACATTACGACACGAATATTTTTCCACGCGCGGGGCGCATTCCACCGTTCACCTGCGAATGAGCCCGGATGTGGAGCCAGATGATAGGCGCGGAAACGCGGGTTTTCGCGGCAGCCGATTAGAACGCCAGTAACATCTCGATCCGTTCGAGCAGCGCGCGCGGCGAAAACGGCTTGATCAGGTAATCGTCGGCGCCGGCCTCGAAACCGGCCTGCACGTCGAACTGCTGCCCGCGCGCCGACATCAGCACGACCGGCGGCGCGTCCGGCCCCAGGCCGGTTTTGATGTCGCGGCAGATATCGATTCCCTCGCGCCCCGGCAGCATGATGTCGAGCAGCACGAGGTCCGGGCGCTCCTGTTCGGTGAGGGGCAGCACATCGAGACCGTTGCTCGTGGCGGTCACGGTGTAGCCCGCCGATTCGAGCCTGCGGCGGATCAGCAGCATGATGTCGGATTCATCTTCGGCGATCAGGATGTGGGCCATCTGCGCTCATTCTCCTCGCGAGAACAGCGATCGATGCGTGTTAGCGTGTTCGATAGGCGTGGGCAGGCCGGTCAATCGATCCTGAACCGGTATCCCACCCCACGCTCCGTCTGGATATATGTCGGACGCCGGTAGTCCGGCTCGATCTTGCGCCGCAGACGGTGCATGTGCACGCGCAGCGTGTCGGCATAGACGTCCTGGTACGGCCATACGCGCATCAACAGGGTGTCCGTCGTCACGGTGTTCCCTGCGTGGCGCAGCAGGATATGCAGCAGATTCGCCTCGATAGGCGTGAGGATGACCGGCTGTTTGCCCCGCCACAGCCGCTGGTTCGCCAGGTCCACCGAGAGCCAGTTGTCGATGTTCGTCACCGGGGTTTGGGTGTAGACCGAATCCGCGAACCGGCTGAGAACCCGCCGGACACGTGCGACCAGCTCGCCGATGTTGAAGGGTTTGCGGACGTAATCTTCAGCGTACTGGACCAGCCCGGTGACGGCCATCTCGGGCTCGTCCTCGCCGGTGATGAACACGATGGGGATGTCGCCCATCGCCTTGAGTTCGGCGCTCAGGTCGAAGCCGTGCATTGCGGGGAGCTGCAGGTCGATCAGGGCCAGGTGCGGCAGGCCGCGCCTGCGGACGTAGCGCAGCGCCTGGACCGGATCGCAGAATGTCTCGATGTCGTAACCTTCAGATTCAAACGTATCATTCAATAAACGCAGCAGGCCCTTATCGTCGTCAACAGCAATCAACTGCCGCGATTCGTACCCAGGCATTATCAGGCTGTCCTTTCCCCGGGTGACAGCATCTTCAAAAAAATCTCCGGCCCTTATTTGTCAGGCGCGCGCTCGCCGTGCTATGATTCGGGCGATTGCGACCTGCGAACATCGCAATTCATTTTAACACAGTCTTTGTGGAACCGATATGTTGAACCTCAGCATCGCCCGCGTGGCACGCCAGCGCCGCCGTCGCCGCCAGCAACAAGGCTTGACTGCCCCGCGCTTCTTGCGTTGGCTGGTCGCAGTGATGGTGGGCGTGCTGGTTCTGATCGCCGGGCTGGCCCTGTTGGGGGCGGGCGCGTTCGTGGCTGTCTACAACCATTACGCCGCCGAGTTGCCGCCCGCCGAGGACATCATCGCCGCCGAAGAGGACGCGTTCCTGACGACGGTGCTGTACGATCGCTCCGGCGAAACGGTGATCTACGAAGTGATGGACCCGCTGGGCGGCGACCGGCGCTGGGTCAGCACCAGCAACATTCCCCGCTATTTCCTCGACGCTACCGTCGCCATCGAAGATTCGAGCTTTTATGAGAATCCGGGCTTCGACCTGCGCGGTGTGGGCCGCGCGCTGTGGAACAACCTGACCGGCGGGTACGTCCAGGGCGGCAGCACGATCAGCCAGCAGCTCGTGCGCAACGTGCTGATGGACCCGGAAGAACGCCGGGAGATTACGGTCGACCGCAAGATCAAAGAGGTCATTCTGGCGACCGAGATTTCGCGGCTCTACAGCAAAGACCAGATCCTCGAATGGTACGTCAACACGAATTTTTACGGCGGGTGGGCCTACGGCATCGAGGCTGCCGCGCAGCAGTATTTCAGCAAGCCGGCCCGCGATCTGACGCTGGCTGAGGCGGCCATGCTGGCGGCGATCCCGCAGTACCCGCTGCAAAACCCGATCGACAACCCCGAAGCGGCCAAGCTGCGCCAGGGATTGGTGCTGGCGGCGATGGTCCAGCAAGGGATGATCGCGCAGGCGCAGGCCAACGAAGCCTTCGCTGAGCCGCTGGTCGTGCGCCCCTTCGCCGACCGGTTCGACATCATCGCGCCCCACTTCTCGACTTACGCCCGCGCCGAGGCTGAGGCCATTCTGACCGACCTGGGCCTGGACGGACCCCGGCTGGTGACGCGGGGCGGCCTGCGCATCTACACGACGCTCGACGTAGATTTGCAGCTTCAGGCGGAGTGTGTCGCGCGCAGCCACGTGATGCGCCTGGACGGCGCCGATCCGCAGGTCGCGCAGAACACGAGCGCCGGCACGCCGTGCGTCGCGGCCACGTACCTGCCCGCGCTGCCCGACGAGATGATCGGCGTCGATCGCGAGGTGACCAACGCCGCCGTGACGATGCTGCGCGCCTCGACCGGCGAGATCCTGGCGCTGGTGGGCAGCGTGGATTACTGGAACGAGGGCATCCAGGGCAATTACAACGCGGCGCTCGCCCAGCGCCAGCCGGCCTCGACGTTCAAGCCGATCATCTATACGGCGGCGTTCTTGCAGGGGCCGCTGCCGGGGCACCCCAACGGCATCACCGCCGCGACGATGACCTATGACGTGCCGATCGAGTTCGACAACGGCGGCCAGCCGTACACGCCGGTGAACATCGACCGGCAGTATCACGGCCCGATGAGCGTGCGCGATGCGCTGGCGAATTCGTACAACGTGCCGCCCGTCCAGCTCGTCAACCTGATCGGCCTGGGGCCGGTCGTGCGGACGGCTCACCGCCTGGGGATCAACTCGCTGAACCGGGTCGATCAGTATGGGCTGGCGCTGGCGCTGGGCAGCGGCGAGGTGTCGCTGCTGGACCTGACCTACGCGTACAACGTATTCAACACCGGCGGCTACATGGTCGGAATGCCGATCCACAAAGACCAGAGCACGCCCGGCTTCCGCACCCTGAACCCGGTGGCGATCCTGCGCATCGAGGACGCGGACGGGCGCGTGTTGTGGGAATACGGCACGGAAACGACGACTTTCCAGCGGCGGCTGATCCTGGAGCCGGCGCTCGCGTACATCATGACCGACATCCTGGCCGACCGCGAGGCGCGCAAGCCCGCCTTTGGCAGCGACAGCCCGATGGAACTCTCGCGCCCGGCGGCGGCCAAAACCGGCACCACCAACGACAACCGCGATAGCTGGACGGTCGGCTACACCCCGCAGATCGTCACCGGCGTGTGGGTGGGCAACAACAACAATCACTCGATGGTCGACGTGACCGGCACGAACGGCGCCGCGCCGATCTGGCACGCACTGATGGAGTACGTCCACATCCGCGATTCGCTGCCGAAAGAGGAATGGCCGCGCCCGTCGACGGTGGTCGAGCGCGTGGTCTGCCGGACGTCCGGCCTGCTGCCGACGCGATCCTGCCCGCAGGTGCGCGAGTTGTTCTACGTCGATCCCGCCGTGCCGATCGACACGCAGCCGGTCCGAACCGACACCTATTGGGAGACGGTTTCGGTCAACGTGTGCTCCGGGCGGCTGGCGACATTGTCGTCGCCCCCAAGCTGCGTCGAAGACCTGGTGTTCTTCGACTACCCGGCGGAGACACGCGCCTGGGCGCGCGAAACGGGCCAGCGGATGCCGCCGGCGGAAACCGACGTGTCCGACGCCACCTCGCCGTTCAGCCCGGTGACGATCATCTCGCCGCCGGACCTGGCGTGGGTGAGCGGCGTGGTCGAGATGCGCGGTAACGCCACCGACGAGGCGTTCGCGTCGTACCGGCTCGATTACGGCGCCGGGACCCAGCCGGATGTGTGGCGGCAGATCGGCGAAACGCAGACCGAGCCGGGCCGGGATATCCTGATGGGCGCGTGGGACACGACCGGGCTGAGCGACGGGGCGGTGTACACGCTGCGGGTGCAGATGGTGCGGACGGATAACAGCCTGGAAACGGCTTACGTGTCGGTGACGGTGGACAATCAGCCGCCGACCGTGGCGCTGGCCGCGCCGGAAGACGGCAGCACCTACCGCCGCCGCGAGGACGTATTCGTGCGGCTGCGGGCCGAGCCGGACGACAACGTGCAGATGGCTTACGTCGAGTTCTACATCGACGGCGAGATGCTAGCCGCCAGCGAGGAATGGCCGTATACTGAGCGTTGGAACATCACCGAGCCGGGCGAGTACGAGCTGTGGGCCGTGGCGTTCGATGCGGCGGGCAACAGCGCCGAGTCCGGGCATGTGGTCATTGAGGTCGAACCCTAGCACGTTAAGGGGTGGCGTCTATGCACAATTCATGAATTGCTCGCCGCCGAAGGATCAGGGTATAGACCTGTTCATTTTCGCGTAGTTGGCTTGATTGACAGGACGCTTGTTTCGTGATATAGACTGCATAGCACACGTGATTGAGGAGCCTGTGCAAGACTCATGAACGACGACTACATGCTCGGTAAGTCTGAAGGAACGCGAAGCCCAAAGAGCAAACTGCGGGCGCGGTGCCCGGCCTGCAACACCTGGGTCAACCTTCGGGATAACGTCGAAGTGTGGGACCTTGTCGAATGCCCGGAATGCAACACGCTGTTAGAGGTCGTCGAGCTCCGTCCGCCGACGCTGGACTATGCTCACGATGACGTAGACGATGACGAATGGGATGACGAGGACTGGGAAGAGGAAGACTGACGGCCCCGGACCCGCCCCATATCGAAAAACGTGACTCTCCCCCCCACCGGAAAGCGGCGGGGGGTCTTGTTATGTTTGGCGGATTTTACCTGCCAATAACCTGGATTTAACCCGCGTGCAGTAGCCTGACTCATGGCGCTCGCGTTCCTCATCCCCGACTGCGCGCGCGCCCGAAGGGGCAATCAGCGATTGCCCCTGTTTTGTGCGTGCCGGACGTGTTAGAATTCGCCGTCACCCGTCCACACCACCAGTCATTGACCAACCATTGAACGGATTGAGAACACCATGCATATCCTAGTTTCCAACGATGACGGAGTCTATGCGCCGGGCATCGCGGCGCTGGCCGAGGCCATGCTGCCGTTCGGCCAGGTGACGGTCGTGGCTCCCAAAGAGAACCGCAGCGCCATCGGGCACCGCAAGACCATGCACAAGCCGCTGCGCATCGACGAGGTGTCGTTCGCCGTGAAGGGTATCAAAGCCTATGCCACGTCCGACTCGCCGTCGGACTCGGTGGCGGTGGCCCTGCTCGGCCTGATCAAAGAGCCGATCGACCTGGTCGTATCGGGCATCAACCGGGGCGCGAACATGGGCCAGGACCTGACGTACAGCGGCACCGTCTCGGCGGCGTTCGAGGCGGTCATCTGGCGCACGCCGGCCATTGCGTTCTCGCTGGTGAATTTCGCGACGGATGCCGATTACAGCGCGGCGGCGGCAGTCGCCCGGCAGGTCGTGGCGCTGAAGCTGTACGCCAAACTGCCGCCGCTGACCCTGCTGAACGTGAACGTTCCGCCGCTGCCGCTGGACCAGATCAAGGGCTTCAAGGTGGTCCGTCAGGGGCTGCGCGAGTACAACGACGAACTGATCACGCGCATCGACCCGTACGGGCGCCCGTACTACTGGATCGGCGGGACGGCGCCCACCGGCGACATGACCGAAGAGGGCACCGATCTCTGGGCGACGCACAACGGCTATGTGTCGATCACGCCCATTCACCTGGACATGACCAGTTACGCGGTCATGGAGGACTTGCAGGCGCTCGGCCTGGAGTCGATGCAGCCGGGCCGCCAGCCCGCGGAGGGCTGACCCGGCGGCGATTCCGGGTCTTGTTAGCGGCCTGGGCTTGTGATACAATGCTTCGCCGGATCGGGCGTTGCCAACTGGCGCGCCGGATTCAATCAACACACGCCGGGACTCCGCCGGTGTTGTCCGGCCAGGCCGGATGAAGGCGGGGGGTGAACGGCGTGAACGTTCAAACACATTCAGGAGGATATATCTCATGCCAGTTGTCTCCATGAAATCCCTGCTGGAGACGGGTGTTCACTTTGGACACCGCGCCCGCAAGTGGAACCCGAAGATGAAGCCGTACATCTTCACGGAACGCAACGGGATCCACATCATCGACCTACAGCAAACGCTCGTTTTTCTCGACGAAATCTACGAATTGGTGCGCGACACGGTGGCCGACGGCGGCACGATGCTGTTCGTGGGCACCAAGCGCCAGGCGCAGGAAACGATCGCCTCGGAAGCCACCCGCTGCAGCATGCCCTACGTCAACCAGCGTTGGCTGGGCGGCACGCTGACCAACTGGCGGACCTTCCGCGAGCGGCTCGAAACCATGAAGCGCCTGGAACGCCAGCGTGAAGAAGGCGTCTTCGAGCAGTTGACCAAGAAAGAGCGCCTGCTGCTCGACCGCAAGATGGAGCGCCTGGAACTGCGGTTCGGCGGTATGCGCAACATGTCGCGCCTGCCCGATCTGCTGTACGTCGTGGACGTGCGGCGCGAGGTCACCGCGGTGAAGGAAGCCAACATCCTGGACGTCCCGGTGATCGCCCTGGTGGATACCAACTGCGATCCCGATCCGATCGATCACATCATCCCGGCCAACGATGACGCCATCCGCGCGATCAAGCTGCTGACCGCCAAGATGGCCGATGCCGTGCTCGAAGGCATCGCCCTGCGCAAGACTCGCATGGACGACGAGGAATACGAAGAAGGCGACGTGGACTTTGCCGAAGCGATGGCCGATCTCGACGACGAGGCGTACCTGGGCGAGTCGACGCTGGCGAAGCTGCGCAGCGGGGACCTCGACTTCGTGGGCGATGACGAGGATGAGGACGAGGATATTGAGTTAAAGGACGTCGACAAGGAAGACGAGAGCGAGGAAGAATAACCGATGACGATTACGGCGCAAATGGTCAAAGAACTGCGCGAGATGACCGGTGCGGGTCCGCTGGACTGCAAAAAGGCGCTGGAACAGTTTGACGGTGATATGGCGAAGGCCGCCGATCACCTGCGGGAAAAGGGCCTGGCGAAAGCCGCCAAGAAGGCCGGTCGCGCCACCAACGAAGGCGTCGTGCACGCGTACGTGCACCACAACAACCGTCTGGGCGTGCTGCTGGAGCTCAACTGCGAGACCGACTTCGTCGCCAATACGGACCAGTTCCGCAGCCTGGCGAACGACATCGCGCTCCAGGTTGCCAACCTCAACCCGCAGTACGTCAAGCGCGAGGACGTGCCCGAGGCCGTGGTCGAGGCCCAGCGTGCGCTGGAGCGGCAGCACGCTCTGGCCGAGGGCAAGCCGGAGAACGTGGTCGACCGCATCGTCGACGGGCGCATGAGCAAGTTCTTCGAAGAGATGGTGCTCTTCGAGCAGCCGTTCATCAAGGATGACGGCGTCACCATCGGCGATCTGGTCACCCAGGCCATCGCCGAGCTGGGCGAGAATATCACCGTCAACCGGTTCATGCGCTTCGCAATGGGCGAAGAGGCCGGCGAAGACGAGGCGTAAGCCAACACGATGCACACCAGGAAGGGGATTAGGGCAGTTTCCTAATCCCCTTTTTGATGCCACCGACCGACCAGCCTAGAGAACGAGGATCGTATGTCATCTGAAACCCCATCCCCAACCCCCCGCTACCGTCGTATCGTCCTGAAGCTGAGTGGTGAAGCGCTGGCCGGGCCGCAGGGCTTCGGCATCGATCCGGACCAGGCCGCGATCATTGCCCAGAAGATCAAATCCGTTCACGATCTGGGCGTCCAGGTGGCGCTGGTGTGCGGCGCGGGCAACCTGTGGCGCGGCAATACCGGCGTCGAGCGCGGCATGGAGCAGTCCACCGCCGATCACATGGGCATGATCGCCACGGTGATGAACGGGCTGGCGCTGCAAGATGCCCTGGAGCGCATCGACGTGCCGACGCGCGTCCAGACGGCGATCATGATGAACCAGGTGGCCGAGCCGTACATCCGGCTGCGGGCCATCCGCCACATGGAAAAAGGGCGCGTCGTGGTCATTGCCGGCGGGACGGGCAACCCGTACTTCACGACCGACACCGCCGCCGTGCTGCGCGGCATGGAAGTCAACGCGGACGTGATCATCAAGGGGACGCAGGTCGACGGCGTCTACACCGAGGACCCCAAGAAGAACCCGGACGCGCGGCGCTTCGACCGCCTGACCTATTCGCAGGCGCTCGAATACCGCGTGCGCGTCATGGACCTGACGGCCATCACGCTGTGCATGGACAATAAGCAGCCGCTGATCGTGCTCAACATCTGGGACGATCACAGCCTGGTCGACGCGGTGATGGGCAAGCCGGTCGGCACGCTCGTCGACGGCGAGTGATCGCCTGCCGGCGCGAAGTCGGACAACCGAAAACCTCCTGGGCCGCTGGCCGGGAGGTTTTTTGTGCTGCCGGGATTTGGCTGTGAGGCGGCGAGGGATCGGGCTTACGGGGCCGGCTCGCCCTGGCTGACGTCCAGCACAGCGGACATGAGCGGAGTCTGGACCTGTGCCCCGGTCCCGTCCTCGACCATGACATAGCCCTGGTCGCGCTCGACGAAGCCGTAAAACGACTGGAGCTCGCCGTCCAGGCGGGCGGCCAGCGCCTCTTTGAGCCGGGGGCCGCGGGCCTGAGTCGTCACGATGACGAACTGCTCGGTGCCGGTGGGGTGGCCCACGAAATCATCCGGGTCGCCGTACTCGTTGACGATCTGGGTGATCAGGTTGCCGGCGAAGCGCAGCGCCTCGTTGGCCGTCACGAAGCCGTAGAGGTCACGGAAAGTGTCGAACTCGGTGATCGTCACGTCGATGCGATACCAGCCGCGCGCGCCCGCCAGGGCGGCCAGCCGCTCGTCGATCAGCCGCCCGGTAGGCAGGCCGGTGCGCGGCTCGGCCAGTCCTTCGCGCTCCGCCCGGCGCAGCGCGTTCCGCACCCGCAGCGCGAAAATGTCCAGGTCCAGCGGTTTGCGGATGACGTCGTATGCGCCTCCGGCCAGCAGCGTGTTGCGCTGCGCGTCGTCGTCGCTGGCGGCCAGGATCATGACCGGGATGTGGCCGGTTCGGGGCTTGTCGTTCAGCGCGCCCAGCGTGTCGGCGGCGGCCCCGTCGGGCATCTCGGCGGAGAGCAGGATCAGGTGGGGGCGGACGGAGCTGGCAAGTTCCAGCCCGGCGGCGCAGGTGGCCGCCGCGTGCAGCTCGATCCCCTCCGGGGCAAAATGTCGGCGGAGCATTTCCACCAGGTCGTCATCGGACTCGATCACCAGGAGCCGCTTGTCGGCGCTCATGGTCAGCCCTCCCCGGCATCATCCAGCACAGCGTCGACGCGGAACTGTCCCTCTGCCGAGTCGGCGGCATTCGCCAGCGCCGCGTCGCGCGGCAGCGAGGGCTGGGCGCGGTCCGGGCGAAACACGTTGCGCAGCGGCAGCACCGACGCCGTGGGCGGGATGGCGCCGGTATCCAACTGCTCGAGCTGGCCCACGGCGTCGAGGATGTCCGACAACTGCCCGGCGTACAGCGCGATCTCGTCGTCGGTCAGGTCCAGCTTCGCCAGCTCGGCGATGTGCTCTACGGTTGCACGGTCGATTTTCACGATCACTCGCTCCGGTTCGTAGATCGATGGTCTGGGCGCATTATAACGCAGCCCTTCGCCCGCGCGAAAGTCGGCGGAGGCTGGCAGAAAGCGCGGTTCGTCCGTACAATGGCGGAGGATCGGAGTTCTCGAACGGAAAGGCTGCGCGTGAGCGACCCCCAACGCCCCTACACGACCCTCTCCCGCCGCTACCTGTGGCAGAGCCGCTGGTATAACGTGCGCCAGGATCACCTGCGCAGCCGGTCGGGCGGCGAGCTGACCTACACCGTGATCGAAAAACCGCCCGCCGTGTGGGTGGTGCCGGTGACGGCGGACGGCGAGCTGGTGCTGATCGACCAGTACCGGTATACGGTCGATGCGTGGTGCCTGGAAGTGCCGGCGGGCAACATCGAGCCGGAGCTGGACGCGCCCGGCATGGCGGCGCGCGAGCTGCGCGAGGAGATCGGCGGCACGGCGCAGCAGTTGATCGCGGTGGCGGAGTTCTACAGCATGAACGGAATCGGCGACGAGGTGGCCCAGGTCTTTCTGGCGCTGGGTGTGACGCTGGGCGAGCCGCAGCACGAGCCAACCGAGCATATCCGGCTGCGGCTGGTGCCGGTCGAGGAAGGGCTGGCGCTGGCGCGGGGCGGCGCGATCCAGGATGGTATCAGCGCGCTGGCGATCCTGCTCTGCGAGCCGGTCTTGCGGCAGCATTTGCAGGAGCGCGCCCCATGAGCCGGTACGCCGGGTTGGGGGTGACGATCGCGCTCGTCCTGCTGCTGGCGGCGTGCGGCGGCGACGATCCCGCGCCGGGCGGCGATCCGCCGATCCTGACCGGGCCCGAGTCGATGCCCAAGCATCTCGCGACGATCGTGCTCACCGACACGCCGACCCCGGTGCTGGCCGGTGGCGAGGTGGTCGACCTCTCGCAGCCGACGGCGACGCCGGAGCCGCCGCGCCCCACCGCCACGCTGACCCCCTACGTGGGGATTTTCCTGGGCGCGGCCAGCGGCGAGGAGGGCGAGCCGCCGCCCACGGTGGCCCCGTTCGTGGTCAACCCGGGCGCGGGCGGCGCGCCGGTTGCCAGCGGACCGATCGGCAGTGCGGCGGGATCGTGCGGCATGGCGGTCGCGGCGCCCTTCACGAGCGCGTATGCCGGCAACGTGCAGCAGCGCTTGGGCTGCCCGGTTGGCGGCGGGGGGCAGGTCCAGCTCGTGATGCAGCCGTTCGAGCGCGGCGTGATGTTCTGGCGCGACACGCGGCAGATTTACGTCCTGGCCCACAACGGGCAGTTCTGGCAGATCCCCGATGGCTGGCAGGAAGGGATGCCTGCCGACGATCCGGCGCTGGCGCCGCCGGGTGGGCTGGTCCAGCCGGTGCGCGGATTCGGCCTGGCGTGGCGCTCCAACGGCGCGGTGCGCGACGCGTTGGGGTGGGGCACGCAGCCCGAAACACCGGCCAGCAGCACGTGGCAGGACTTCGAGCGCGGCGCGATGTTCACCGCCCCGGATGGACACGTCTATGCCGTATACACTGCCGAGGGCCAGCACTCCGGCCCGCTCAGCCCGTGACGGCGTGACGCGGCGAGGCTACAGCCGCCGGTTATCCAGCGCGGGAAGCTGGCGCCGCACCTGGGCAACTTTATCCATGTCGATCTCGACGGTGAAGTGGCCGGGAACCTCCCCCGCCTCGACCACCGGCTCGCCCCAGGGATCGATTACGCACGAATGGCCGAAGAAGGTGGTCCCGTCGTCGTCGCGTGATGCGCGGTTGGCGGCCACCATGTAGCACTGGTTTTCGATGGCCCGCGCGCGCAGCAGAGTCCGGTAGTGCTCCAGGCGCGGGTGCGGCCACGCCATCGGCATGATCACGACTTGCGCGCCGTCGGACGCGTAGCGGCGGAACAGCTCCGGGAAGCGCAGGTCGTAGCAGATCGCGATCCCGGTCCGGCCCCAGGGCAGGTCGATCACGAGCGGCGCCTCGCCCGGCTGGAGCCACTTGTGCTCGTCCATCAGCGTGAAGAGGTGCATCTTGCGGTAGGCGCCCATGATCCCGTTGCGCGGCGTGATCACGGCGCAGGTGTTGTAGACGCCCACCCCGCGCTTTTCGTACATCGAGCCGAGAATGTGAATGTTGTGCTGGCGCGCCAGCGCGACCACCTGCGCAAACAGCCCGCCGCTAAGCGAGCTGGCGAAGTCGTTGCCCTTGTCGAGCGCGCTGCCCGCGTCCCACAACTCCGGAAACACGACCAGGTCTGCGCCGCGCCGGGCGGCTTCGGCGGTGTGTTCTTGCATCACGGTCCAGTTGGTGCGCGGCGCGCCCGTGCGAACGTCCATCTGGACCAGCGAAACGGTTAGGGTCGTCATCCCATTGTCCTTTCACCACGAAAACGTATTTTACACCTGGGTATGGGTTTTCCAGTAGTCGATCACCGCGTCGATGGTCTGCTCCAGCGTCAACTGCGAGGTATCGAGCTGGGGCAGGTTCAGCGTCGTGACGCGCCACTCGCGCTTGAGCCGGCTGAGGATCACGCCCCGGTTGGCCGGGCTTTGGAACCACGCCCCGCGCGCCACGTGCTGCCGCCGCAAGATCTCGTTGACCGCGCACGTCAGGCACAGGATCGCGCCCGATTCGGCCAGGCGGGCCCGGTTTGTCTCGTCGAGCAGCGCCGTCCCGCTGATGACGAACACGGAACTGCGGTTCAGCGTCAGGTCGCGGATGGCTGTCGTCTCCAGCGCCCTGATGCGCGCCTCGCCGAACAGCTCGCGGATTGAATCGACCGACTGCCCTTCCCGCGCGAGGATCTCGTTTTCCAGGTCGAAGAACTTGGCGCCCAGCCGGTCCGCCACCGCCCGCCCCACGGACGTCTTGCCGGAGCCCATCGGGCCGGTCAGGACGAGGTTCTGGTAGGGAGTCGACTCGAGCAGGGTCATGGCGTGTGCCCGTTGCGCCAGCCCGGGTACCAGCCATCGAGCAGGGGCAGGAGTTCGTGCAGCGTCGCGATCGCGCCGTCGGGCGTGATCGCGGGCACCGGTTTGTCGCCGTTGCCATTGGACGTGGGGATGCGCCACACAGCCTTCATGCCGGCGTTTTGCGCGCCGCGAATATCGGCCTCCAGGTTGTCGCCGACGAAAACGGTTTCGTCCGGCCCGACGCCGAGCACGTCCAGCGCCCGCTCGAAGATGCCGCGGTGCGGCTTGAGATAGCCCACGTCCACCGCGGCCACGCGGCAGCGCGGGAACAGGTCCAGCAGGCCCACCGCGTGCAGCTCGCGGTCGCGGTAGCGCATGGCGAGCGAAGCGTTGGTCACGATGCCCAGCTCGACGCCGTGCGCGTGCAGCTCCGGCAGGACTTCCAGCACATCGGGGAAGGCCGCCTCGCCGGGCGCGGGCTGCCAGTCGTAGGCGTGCATCACGGCGTCCATGTCCACGCCATCCGCGGGCGCGCCAAACGCCTCGATCAGGTCGGCCAGGATGGCCGCGACGCTCGGCGGGCGCAGCGTCTGGTTGCCTTCGGTCCACGCCTGGCCGAGCCGCCGCGCAAACTCGGCGAAAAACGTGTCGCCATCGCCGCCGGTCAGCGGGTGAAGGTGGGTGTGCACGTAGTCGTACACGCGGCGCAGCCGCCGGCCCTGGTACGTTTCCCATGGTTCGGCGTTGTCCCAGGTGATCAGGGTCTGGTCGAGATCGAACAATACGGCTTTCAACATCAGTCCGGCTTCCTCAACATGAATCGGTATACGTCGATGGTCTGGGCGGCGACCTGGGCCTGGGTGTAGCGGGCCAGCACGCGCGCCCGGCCCCGCTCGGCCAGATCGCGCCGCCGGTCGGGATCGCCCATCAGGCCGCGCAGCGCACCGGCCAGCGCCGCGCGATCGCCTTCGCGGACGATCACGCCCGCGTTGCCAATCACGTCGGGAATGGCCCCGCTGGACGATCCGATGACGGGCACCCCACACGCCATCGCCTCGACGATCACCCGCCCGAACTGCTCTTTCCAGTTGGGGCGCGTGCGCGACGGCACCACGAGCACATCCAAACCCTGATAATACCCAGGCATCCGCGTGGATGGCAACGTGGCAAACGTCACCTGTCCGGCCATGCCCAGCCGCCGGGCCTGGGCGTCCAGCGCGGCTTTCTGCGGCCCGTCGCCGATGATGTCCAGCCGCCACATGCCGCCCACTTCGGCCAGCGCGTCGAGCAGATCGGCGCCGCCCTTCTCCTCGACCAGCCGCCCCACGAACCCGATCTGGAACGTCCCGCCCTGGCGCGGGCGCTCCGCCGGGCGAAAGATGTCCGGGTCCACGCCGAACTGCGGGATCACGGCCAGCGGGCCGCGGTAGTCCTTCTCGCGCCAGACGTCCGCCGCGCTGGTGGTGCCCACGATGGCGTAATCGACATGGCGCAGCACCCAGCGCTCGGCCAGCCGGATGGGGGGCGGGTAGCGGCGCGGGATGTTCTGCCACGAGAAGAACAGCGTTTTGGCGCCGTGCCGCCGGGCGTGCCACAGCGCGTGCCAGGTGGCGAGGTTGTACGGCTCCTCGTCGATGTGCACGATGTCCGGCTGGAAGGCGCGCACCTGCTGCCCGAACCGGGGATAGTAGTGCAGGTGAAAATGGCCGTTGAAGCGGATCGGCGTGACGCGCAGATCGTAGCCCTCGACGTGGGCGCGCTCCAGGCGCAGGTCGCCCCGGTCGTCGCGCCAGCTCGGCGGGACCAACACGCGCAGATCGACGTCCGGCAGGCGGGCCATTTCTTCGAGCTTGCGCTGGTAGGCCCCCACCACGCAGGCTTTCGACAGCATCAGGATGCGCATACGGTTGTCCGGTCGGTGAACGGCGATCGGGTCCTGGCCCGGTGAAGCGGGCGAATCAACCCGCGAACCCGCGCCATATGATACCGGCTGGCGGGCGAAGCGCCACCTTCCGGCCCGGTCAGTCCAGGTCCAGGTTGTACACGTCGCGCCGGTTCCAGCCCGCCTGTTCCGCGACGGCGCGGGCGGCTGCCGTCCGCGAGTCGCCGGAATCCAGCCGGGCTTGCAGCGCCTCGCGGACCCGGTCGGCGTCCCACGGCTCGTCGCGCGGCGTGTCGGTCGCGCCGCCGATCACCAGCGTGATCTCGCCCCGTGGCGGATTCTCCGCGAAGTGGGCCAGCACCGCGCTGGCCGGGCCGCGCCGGACCTCCTCGTACAGCTTGGACAGCTCGCGCCCGACGGCGACCGGGCGGTCGCCCAGCACGTCCAGCACGGCCTGGAGCGTGGCCGCCAGCCGGTTCGGGCTTTCGTAGGCGATCAGGGTGCCGGGCTCGCTCGCCAGGGCGGCCAGCGCGGCGTGCAGCGCCTTTTTGCGGCGCGGCAGGAATCCGACGAACAGGAAGCGGTCGGTCGGCAGGCCGGACGCGACCAGGGCCGTCACCACAGCGGACGGGCCGGGCAGCACCACGACCGGGATGTCCCGCGCCAGCGCCTCGCGGATCAGCTCGTAGCCCGGATCGGAGATGCCGGGCATCCCCGCGTCGGAGACGAGCGCCACGTCCCCGGTCGCCAGCGCGTCGAGCAGGCTGTCGAGCTTCGCCAGCTTGTTGTGCTCGTGGTAGCTGGTCATCGGCGTGGTGATCGCGTAATGGTCGAGCAGCACGCGCGTCGTGCGCGTGTCTTCGGCGGCGATCAGGCTGGCCTCGCCCAGAACCCGCAGCGCGCGCAGCGTGATATCCTCCAGGTTGCCGATGGGCGTGGGCACGATGTACAGCGTGGACATGGGCGGGCGTTCCTTCCGTGTGACGCGCCGGTGATGGCCTGAAGTGTACCGCAGGTGTGGCCCGCCGTGGTATTCCCGCCCGGCGATCCGCACATAATCTTCACATACCGCCTTCATAATTTCTACATAATGTTCCGTCATGATCAGGAGCATTCCGCTGAAGCAGTGTGACGTGTGGAGAGAAAACCATGATACAGAAGCTCGTGATTGGACTGCTCGCTTTGACATTGATCGGCGCGGCTGGGGTCGGGATGTACGATGCGACCCGCCAAGCGCCGGATGAAGAAACGCCGGACGTGCTCGCCAACCCCGCCTCGGCAGAGGACGCCGCCGCTGTTGGCGACGCGCAGCCCGCCGTCGCGGACGCTCTGGCGCAGACCGTGACCGCCACGCCCACCGCGCCCGCCGTGCCCCAGTCCGGGGATGGCACCGGGCCGGTAGAGCTCCAGCAGCAGCAAAACCAGTCGCTGTCGATGGTGGGCGAGCCGTGGTCGGCCAGCGGCACCATCGCGCTGTTGGACGCGGTCGGCTTCACGCTGGCGCTCGACGATGGCAGCGAGATTTACGTCGAGCTGGGGCCGTCGAGCTATTGGGGCGCGCAGGGTGTGACGCTGGCCGCCGGGGATCGCGTGACCGTCGAGGGATTCTATAACGGCGAGCAGGCGCACGCCGGGTCCGTGACCAAAGCCGATGGCTCGCAGCTTGCCGTGCG
The DNA here is from genome assembly GCA_018432315.1 of Anaerolineae bacterium. Classification (GTDB taxonomy): domain Bacteria; phylum Chloroflexota; class Anaerolineae; order Aggregatilineales; family Aggregatilineaceae; genus LM3-B42. The sequence continues at coordinate 131,944 of JAHDLB010000025.1, read as the reverse complement.
CACGGCGGAAGGCCAGCCGCTGTGGTCGGGCGGCGCGGCGGGCGGCGGCGCGACTGCCGGAGCCGGGCAGGCGGTCGAGGTGCCCGCGGAAGACTGGGTCACGATCGATGGCACGGTGACCAGCCTGGTGAATTCCACGCTGAACGTGCAGACCGGCACCGGGGAAACGCTCGCCATCCAGTTGGGCGAGCCAGGGTTCTGGCAGGCGCAGGGCGTGACGTTCGCGCCGGGCGACGCCGTGGCCGTGTTGGGCTTCTGGCAGGGGACGCAGTTCCAGGTGGGCGAGGTGACCAAGACCGCCACCGGCGAGCGCCTGATGCTGCGCGACCCGAACGGGCGCCCGCTGTGGGCCGGGCCGGGACGCAACGGGAATACCAACGGCGCTGCTGCCGGTGGGCAGGGTCAAGGCAACCAGGGCCAGGGCAATCAGGCCGCTGGCGGTGCACAGGGCAACCAGGGCCAGGCGCAGGGAGTGCTGGTCCCCGCGACGCAGTGGGAAACGCTGCGCGGCTCGGTGACGATGGTCGAGCCGCTGGCGCTCACGCTCCAGACGCAGGCGGGTGAGACGGTGCGCGTCACGTTGGGCCAGGTCGATTTCTGGAGCGAGCAGGGGATCTGGTTCTCAGTGCGCGACGCGCTGGCGGTCCAGGGCTACTGGCTGAACGGGCAGTTCGAGGCCGGGGTGGTGACGTTCGAGGCCAGCGGCCAGCAGGTGACCATCCGCGATCAGAACGGGCGGCTGCTGTGGATGAACACCCAGGGTGCTCAGGGCCAGGGCAACCAGGCCGCGGGCGCTGCGCAGGGTGGTCAGGGCAACCAGGCCGCAGGCGCTGCGACCGACGCGCAGGGCACCCAGGGCCGGCAGTTCCGTGGCGGGCGGCAGTAACGCCCGCCCTCGTTCTCCCATTCGCATCGCATCCAGCCAGGAGAATTCCGCATGACCGTTCAAGATCCGCGCCCGGAGAGCCTGCCCCAGCGCGTCTGGGAGTCCGTCCAGCGCGACGAGCTCCCGCCCCAGGACGACCGGGGCCGGATGCGCGTCGTGATGAACAACCTGATCCTGCACATCCACCCCAGCAAAGTCGCCAAACCGACGCTCAAATTCACCTACACCTGGGGCCTGGGCGGGCTGGCGATCCTCTTGATGATGATCCTCGCCGTGACGGGCATCATGTTGATGTTCGTCTACACGCCCACGCCGGAGCGCGCCTACAACGACATGCTGCGGCTGCGCACCGAGATTCAGTTCGGCCAGATGATCCGCAACCTGCACCACTGGAGCGGTAACCTGATGGTCGTGGTGGCGTTTTTGCACATGCTGCGCGTGTTCTTCACGGGCGGCTACCGCCCCCCGCGCGAATTCAACTGGGTGTTGGGGATCGCCCTGCTGCTGTTGGTGGTGGCGGCCAATTTCACCGGCTACCTGCTACCCTGGGACCAGCTCGCCTATTGGGCGGTGACGGTCGGCACCAGCCTGCTCGATTACGTGCCGGTGATCGGGCCGGCGATCAGCCGCCTGATCCTCGGCGGGCCGGAGGTCGGCGCGGCGACCCTGACGAACTTCTACGGGCTGCACGTGGCGATCATCCCGCTGATGCTGATGGGCATCATCTCGTTCCACATCTGGCGCGTGCGCAAGGATACGCTCTCCATCCCGCGCCGCCTGGACGAGCCGCCGCCGAACCGCGTCGAGAAGGTGACCACGCTGCCGCACCTCGTCGCGATCGAGTTCGTGTTCGCCCTGGTGATGATCGCGCTGATCCTGCTGTGGGCGTCGTGGATGGATGCGCCGCTGGAAGAGGCCGCCAACCCCGATCACAGCCCGAACCCGGCCAAAGCCGCGTGGTATTTCATGGGTCTTCAGGAACTGCTGCTGCACTTTCATCCCGTGTTTGGCGCGATCGTGGTGCCAGGGCTGGCGCTGGGGGCGCTGGCGGCGCTGCCGTACCTGCGTTTCGACAGCGACGCGGAAGGAATCTGGTTCCGGTCGCGGCGCGGGCGCGTCACGGCGGCGGTCGGCGCGTTGACCGGGCTGGTGGCGACGCCGGTCCTCGTGCTGCTGGACGAATACCTGCTCGATCTGCCCGCGCTGCTGCCCAGCCTGCCGACGATCATCAGCAACGGCTGGGTGCCGCTGGCGATCCTGCTGCTGATGCTGGTGTTGTATTACGTTTTCGTGCGCCGCGCGTTCGGGGCGTCGGCGTGCGAGACCCGGCAGAGCGTGTTCACGCTGCTCGTCGTGTCGTTCGTCGTGCTGACGGTGATCGGCGTGGCCTTCCGCGGCGAGGGCATGGCGCTGATGTGGCCCTGGGAGGTGATGTGATGGCGGCTGAAACGTCTGGCGGGGCGGAGGTCACGCGGCGCGGCTTTCTCAAGTGGGCGTGGGGCGCGGCGGGGGCGGTGGCCCTGGCCGAAGGGGGACTGGTGACTTTCCGCTTCTTCGCGCCGAAAGTCACCGAGGGCGAGTTCGGCGGCGAGTTCGACGCGGGGCTGGCCGACGATTACCCGCCGGGCAGCGTGACGCCGTTCCCTAACGGGCGGTTCTACCTGGTCCGGCAGGCGGACGGTGGCTTCCTAGCGCTGTATCGCAAGTGTACGCACCTGGGTTGTGCCGTGCCGTGGGACCAGGCGGCGGGCCAGTTCATCTGCCCGTGCCACGCGTCGGCCTTCGAGATCGACGGCGACGTGATCAACCCGCCCGCGCCGCGCCCGCTCGACCGCTTTCCGATCACCATCGAGGCTGGCACGATCAAGGTCGATACCGGCACGACGATCCAGCGCGACCACACCCGGCCCGATGACGCCGTTTACGCCTAGGAGGGACGCACGATGACACGCGAACTGACCTGGATAGGACTGCTGGCGACCGGCCTGATTCTGGTCGTGTTGGGCGTGGCGATGCTGCGCGAACCGGACCGGCAGGCGGACGCGATCCGCGATCTGCGCGTCGAGGCGGTGACGGCGGGCATGGACCTGTACGCCGAAAACTGCGCGCTGTGCCACGGCGCGGCGGGCGAAGGGCTGGGCGCCACGCCGCTGCTCAACTCCGAGGGCGTGCAGAGCATGGCCTACGAGGACCTGTTCAAGGTCATCGAGCGCGGGCGCTACAACACCCTAATGGCGGCGTACGGCGCGAACGAGGGCGGCATCTTCACCAACGCGCAGATCGACACGCTGATCGCGGTGATCCAATATGGGAACTGGTCGGCAGTAGCCGCGCGCGTCGACGAACTGGGCCTGACGCCGCCGGAGCCGGTGCTCGTCGAGCTGACCGACGAAACGCTGGCCTCCGTGCGGGGCCTGCCGGATGGCGACGCCCTGGCCGGAGGGTTGACCCTCTACGCGGCGGAGTGCGCGGCCTGCCACGGCGCGAACGCCGAAGGCACTACGCTGGCCCCCGCGCTGGACAGCGACGAGCTGCGCGCCCGCCTGACCGACGCCGACGTCAGCCGCATCATCGAGCAGGGCGTGCCGGGCACGCTGATGGCCGGGTGGAGCCGCGCGCTCTCCAATGAGGACATCGCTAACCTGACGCTGCTGGTGCGTCGCTGGCCGGAGCTGACCGCCGCCGGGATCGAGATACCGGTCATCGAGGCCGAGCCGGTGGACATGAGTCCTGAGGCAGTCGCGCAGGGCGAATGGCTGTACGGCCTGCTGTGCGCCCAGTGCCACGGCTCGACCGGCTTCGGCACGGCCATGGCCCCCGCGCTGAATAACCAGACGTTCTTGAACGAGACGCCGGACGCGGCCATCCAGCAGATCATCGCGCTGGGCGTGCCGGGGACGAACATGCCAGCCTGGGGCGGGCGCCTGTCCGACGCGGACATCGCCGCGCTGACGGCGTACCTGCGCAGCCTGGAGCCGACTGCACCGGCCATCGTCCAGCCGAGCGCGGGCGTAGCGCAGCCGCAAGCGGGCGCGGGTGGCGGCCCGCCGTGGCGGCAGAACTGAGCGCGTGGAGCGCCGCCGGGTGGGATCGCCTGCCCGGCGCGGGCGGCAGTGGCGAAAAACGGGTTCCCGGTGTTTATTTGACGGTGACGAACGTGACGTGATGGGGGCAATATGAGCCGCAAAATCCTGATCGCCGACGACGAACAACACATCCTCGACACGGTGCGCGCCTACCTGGAGAACGCCGGGCTTCAGGTGGTCGTCGCGCGGGACGGGCGCGAAGCGCTGTTCACCTATCGCCACGAGCAGCCCGATCTGGTGATCCTCGACGTGATGATGCCGGAGATGGACGGCTGGGACGCCGCCCGGCTGATCCGCAAAGAGAGCGACGTGCCGATCATCTTCCTGACGGCGCGCGTGGACGATTTCGACAAGATCACCGGGCTGGAGATCGGCGCGGACGAGTACATCACCAAGCCGTTCAGTCCGCGCGTGCTGGTCGCGCACGTGCGGGCCGTGCTGCGGCGGGCGTATGGCGACCTGTCATCAGAGCCGACGGTGTGGCGCGTGGGCGACCTGGAGCTGAACGCCGAGACGCGGCTGGTGACCAAAGGCGGCCAGCGCGTTGACCTGACGCCGAGCGAGTTCGACCTGCTGGCCGTGTTGATCGCGCGGCCCGACCGGGTGTTCACGCGCATGGAGCTGCTCGAACGGGTGCAGGGCGAAGCGTTCGCCGGGTACGAGCGCACCATCGACGTGCACGTGAAGAACCTGCGCGCCAAGATCGAGGACGATCCCCGCCAGCCGCAGTTCATCGAGACGGTGTACGGCGTGGGCTACCGGATGCGGTCGCACCATGAATAGGCTGTGGGTGCGGCTGTCGCTGGCGTTTTTGCTGGTGGCCTGGATCGCCGTCGGCGCGGTGGCGCTGGTTGTGCGCAGCACCGTCGAGAGCAGCTTTCGCCACTACGTCAACCAGCGCGACAGCGCTTCATTCGAGGCGACGTTCGTCGAGCGGCTCGAAGCTCACTACGCCAAAACGGGTTCCTGGACCGGCGCCGAAACGCTGCTGCCCGGCCCGGGTCAAGGCCAGGGACGCGGTGCTAGCAGCGGCGTCGGGAGCGGCATCGGGAGCGGCGGGCGGCAGGTGATGATCGCCGACATGGCGGGTGTCGTTCATGTCGCGACCGATCCGGCGCTGGTTGGCACGGCGCTGGACGCTGGGGCGCGCGCGAATGCCGTCGCGCTGAACGTGGACGGGCAGCAGGTGGGGTGGCTGGCCCAGCAGACGCCCGGCGGGCAGGCGCTCGGCGAGGCGGAGCAGCGTTTTCTGGACGACACCACCGAGCGGCTGGCGATCACGGCGGTCCTGGCGACGCTGGTCGCGGTGCTGGCGGGGGCGCTGCTGGCGTGGCAGCTCATGCGGCCCCTGCGCGCGCTGACGGCGGCGGCGGACGATCTGGCGGCGGGCGCGCTGGGCCGCCAGGTGAACGCCGGCGGCACGGCGGAGACGACCGACCTGGCCCGCGCCTTCAACGCCATGTCGCGCGACCTGGCCGAGGGCGAGGCGCTGCGCCAGCGCATGGCGACCGACATCGCGCACGAACTGCGCACGCCGGTCAGCGTGCTGCGCGGCCACCTGGAAGCCATGCTCGACGGCGTGTTTCCCCTGGACGGCGAGCATCTGGCGGTCGCCTACGACCGGACGATCCACCTCAGCCGCCTGGTGGACGACCTGCGCCTGCTGACGCGCGCCGAGGCGGGGAAGCTGTCTTTGGAGCGCGTCGCCGTGCCCGCGGACGAGCTGGCCCGCCGCGCCGTGCAGAGCTTCGAGCCGCTGGCGCTGGACGCGAACATCACGCTGGAGCACGACTTCGAGCCGGGGCTGCCGGCGGTCCGCGCCGATGTCGACCGGATGCAGCAGGTCCTGGGGAATCTACTGACCAACGCGCTCCGCCACACGCCGCCGGAGGGCCGGATCACGGTGCGGGCGGCGCGGCAGGGCGACCGGGTGCGCTTCGCGGTGAGCAACACGGGGCAGGGACTCTCGCCGGAGCAGGCGGCCCAGGTGTTCAGGCCGTTCTGGCGCGCCCAAGACGCCCGCGCCCGCGACACGGGCGGCAGCGGCCTGGGGCTGGCGATCGCGCAGCAGTTGGTCGCGCTGCATGGCGGGCGCATCTGGGTCGAGAGCGCGCCGGGGCTGACGACGTTCCTGTTTGAGCTACCGGTCTAGCACGCGTTCAGTCCCGCCGCCCGGTATATGGCGAGCACCGCGGCCAGGCTGCGCCGCCCTTCGGCGCCGTCGACCAGCGGCGCGCGATCCTCGCGCACGGCGGCGATGAAGTCGCGGAACATGGCCGCGTGGCCGGTGGCCGCGATGCCGCGCGGATCGCTGCCCGCGCCCGTGGCGGCGGGCGCGCCCATCTGCGGCGGCTCGACCTTCGCGCGCGCCGGGTCGAGCAGGCTCCAGCGCACGACCGCCTCGCCCTCGATCTGGATGCCGCCCCCGGTGCCGTAAATCTCGATCCGGTGTGGGAAGCCCGGCTCGGCGGTGGTCGTCGCGGCGACGGTCGCCAGCGCGCCGTTCGCAAAGCGCAGGGTGGCTACAAGGGTGTCCTCGACCTCGATGGGCCGGCTGAGCGTGGCCGCCTGGGCCTGGATGCTCACCGGATCGCCCATGTACCACACCAGCAGGTCGATCAGGTGAATTCCCTGATTCATCAAAACGCCGCCGCCATCCCCGGCCCAGGTGCCGCGCCAGTCCGCCTGGGCGAAATAAGCGTCGTTTCGCGTGTAGGGGACGGTGACGACGGCGTGCGTCAGGGTGCCCAGGTCGCCGGCCCGGATGGCGCGCGCCACGCGCTGGAACAGCGGTTCCGCCCGGCGCTGCACGGTGACGGCCAGCTTCACCCCGGCCTGCTGGCAGGCGGCGATCATCGCGTCGGCGTCGGCCAGCGCGATCGCCATCGGCTTTTCGACCAACACGTGCTTGCCTGTCCGCGCTGCGGCGATGGTCTGGGCGGCGTGCTGGTGGCTCGGCGTGCAGATGCAGATCACGTCCACGCCTGGGTGGGCGAGCAGGTCGGCTTCGCTGAGGCAGGGCGCGCCAAACCGCCCTTCGATCTCCGCGAAACGGGCTGCGTTGTGGTAGCCGACCGCGACCAGCCGCGCGCCGACGTCGGCGTTGGCCTCGATGGCCCGCTGGTGGAGATCGGCCACGATGCCAGGACCGAGAATGGCGAATCCCACGGTGTCGGAAGTCATGTCGCTCACTCCTGCTTGACGAAGCCCACCAGCAGCGCCAGCGCCAGCAGATTGCCAGCAGCCGCGACGATCCCGTTGGCGAGCAGCCCGGACGCGAACAGCGGCGGGCCGATCAGCGCGCCGACCATGCGCCCCAGCGCGAAGAAGGCCACGTTCCCGGCCATGAGCGTCGCCCGCGCGCCGGGCAGCAGCTCGGTCATGATCGGGATCAGGCTGACGATGGCGAACTCGAAGGTGATGTAGAACACGAACAGGCCAACCAGCGCGCCCTCCACGCGGAAGGCCAGCGCGGGCAGCAGCAGGCACGCCCCCGCGTTGAGCGCGAGCCCGGCGGCCACGGCGCGGCGCTTGCCCACGCGATCCACCACCCCGGCGACCAGGCTCTCGCCGCCCAGCTCCGCCAGCCCGATCACGGCGGAGGCCGCGCCCAGCGCCGCCACTTGCAGCCCGAAGGCGTCCTCCATCCACGCGCCGTAGACGATCCCGATCGTCTCGTTGCTCAGGTTGATCAACATGCTGACGAACAGCCCGGCCAGCGCGGTCGGGTGCGCCAGCACGATCCGCGCGCCCTCGGCCAGCGACGGGCGCCGGACGGCGAGCGGCTCGTCGGCGGGCAGCACGCGCCACACCAGGATCGACGCGCCCAGCCCGGCCAGCGTTAGAAGCGGGAACGGCGCTCGCCATGTGTCCGCCCGCGCGATCAGCCAGCCGAGCAGCGGGATGCCCAGCAGAAACGCGCCGGACCAGCTCAGCTCGGTGATGGCGATCGCCAGCCCGCGCCGCGTGTACGTCACCCGGTCGCCGATGTACGCCTGCATCGACGGGTCGTACACGAGTTTGGCGACGCTGCCGAGCAGCAGCGCGACGAACAGCGCCGGGTAGGTCGGCCACAGGCTGACCAGCGCCATGCTGGCGGCGAACAGCAGCAGCGCGGCGAGCATGGCGTTCTTGCGCCCGCGCGCGTCGGCAAACGCGCCGAAAACCGGGCTGATCACCCCCAGGCCGGAGCGCGCCGTCACCGCCAGCGCGATGGCTTCCAGGTCCACGCCCAGGCCGCGGGCGAAGGTCGGCAGGAAGGGGTACACCATGCGGTGCCCGGCGTTGAGCACCAATCGCGCGACGGCCAGCCCGATGATCTGGATGCGCAGCGGCGACAGGCGAACGTGGTTGGCGGAAAGGGTTCTCACGGGGCTCTCTTCACTGGGTCAGGGTCAGGCCAGCGGCGCGCAGCCGGTCGAGGATCGGCGCCACGAGCCACTCGCGGTTGGCCCGTGTCACGGTGATCAACTCGACGCCGGGCCGGGCTTTGATCTGGTCCGAGAACGGCCTGCTGCGCTTGACGATGGTGCCCAGGATCGGGATGTCGCCTTCCAGCGCGTCGAGCACGACCTGGCAGAACGCGGGCGAGGTCATCTCCATCGGGCCGATCTCGTCGATCACGATCAGGCTGGCACCCTCCAGCGCCCGGCGAATGCTGGCCGTGCCGATGGCGTCCAGCGCGGCCCGGTCCACGCCATACGCGCCGACGCGCGGCGGGCCGGGGATCGATCGGTGGGCCAGGATGCCGCGCGCGCCGTCGAACGTGACCATGGCGAATCCCTGCCGGACGCCGCTCGCGCGGATCTCCTCAGTGTAGAAGCCGCCGGTGGGACCCGCCACCCGCGCCACCGCGCGTCGGAGGAGCGTGGTCTTCCCGCAGCCGGGATCGCCGGTGAGCAGCAGCGCGGCGCTCATGGCAGCGCGGTCACGGCCTGGGCGGTGCCGCCCGGCGTGGGCAGGGGGTTCGGCCAGCCGCGCATGTCCTGGAACCCGCGCGCGATCATCCAGCGGCAGATCACCGGGCCGCCGTAGCGGTCGGGGATGGGCACGCCGTTGATCTGCGGCAGGCCATCGTAGCCGCGCAGGTAGCCGAAGGTGCCGTCGATCTGGGCGCGGGCGGCTTCCGACAGTTCCGCGTCGCCGACCGCGATGGCGTGGATGTGGATCACCGAGCCGGGATACAACTCGTCCTCGGCGCGCAGCCACGCCGCGAACCCGGCTGCGCGCAGCGCGCGCAGCATCGGCTCGATCTCATCCGCCTGCACGGACCAATCGACCGGGCTGCGCACCGACAGGTCGACCGCGCCGCCGCCGTCGTGCGTGCCGAAGCTGGCCGCCAGCGCGCCGCCGGTGTAGCTGCCCTGGGTGATCGCCAGCCGCAGGTCGAGCGTCCCGCCCTGGGCATCGTACAGCGCCTGGGCGTGATCGAGCATGGCGATGGTGCGGGCGTTGAATAAGCCCCCGTTGACCCACAGGCGCGAATAGTCGTCGGGTGGCTCCCAACAGCCCACCGGCTCGACGAACGGCGTGGGCGACGGGACCGGCGAGGCGGTTGGCTGCCACGCGTCCGCGGCGCGCGGCGTCGCGCGGAGCCCCCACAGCGCCAGGGCCAGCAGGGCGGCCATGAACAGGCTGCTGAATGTCAAACGGCGAACCACGCGGCTGCTCCTCATTCTGGTCGCGGGCGAATCACAAAAATAGTGGCTGCCGGTAGAACGCAGCCACTATACCGGATTTGCGCGAATTATGCCGATCTTCAGGCGGGGAACTCCTCCCCTGCGAGGATGTTGACGATCTCCGGCTTGCCGTCGACGTAGCTGATGATCTCCGGCGGCACGCGCAGGTCCGGATCGCTGTCGTAGAGGCTGCGCACCGCGCCGAAGTCGTCGTCGATGCCCAGCGTCAGCTCGGCGACGCGGTCATAGACGGCCAGGGCCTCATCGCTGCCCGGATCGTCGGTTTCCATCAGCCCCCAGCAGTCCCAGGGCAGCAGTTCCATCTTGTTGAGCGCGGCCAGGTCGCGCAGCAGGTTGCCCCACACGAACCACAGCCCGCGCATGTCGAAGATGCCGAACGTCTCCGGGTCGGCCTCGCCGCGGCGGCACATCTGCCACGCGCGCCCGGCGACGATGAACTGGCCGGCGGGCACGTCGTGCGGGTCAAACGTCACGCCCAGCGCCTCGATCTGGAGCGCGTCGAGCTGGGGATCGACCATCACCCAACGGCGCTCGGCCTCGTTCCAGACTTCGCACGCCCAGTGATCCTCGAACTGGCCGGGCGTGAAATACGCCCCGAAACCGCAGCGGGCGCGGGCCGGGATGCCCTGGTGGCGCAGCAGCGTGCTGAGCATCACCGCGAAGTGGCGGCAGTTGCCCACCTGCCGCCTGTCCACCGGGCGCGGCAGGGTCAGCAGGCGGTCGTCGCGGGCGGCGATGCCCGCCAGCATGGTCGAGGCGCGGCGGATGTTGACCTCGGCCCTGCGTTCGGGCGGCAGGGGAGAACCATAGCGCTCGGCCCAATGGACGTGCAGCAGGTTGTGCTGCACGATCGCGCACAACGCCGGGATGGCTTCCGGCAGCCCTTGCAGCAGCACGGCGTGCTCGCCGGGGGTCGTCATCAGGCCGGGATAGGCGTAATAGGTGAGCGGGTTGGCGGTGGTTTCAGCCATTCAAAGGACTCCTTGATCGAACGGGGACGGATATTCTGATCCATCATACCAGGTATTCCTGACACCTTTTGTCAGGTTTTCGTGGTATGCTCGAACGAGTATCAGTCTCAGGAGGTGACCCCGTGCGCGCCGACCGGCTGCTCTCGATTTTGCTGCTGCTGCAATCCAAAGGACGCCTCACCGCCGCCCAACTGGCCGAGACGCTCGGCGTCTCGGAGCGAACGATCTACCGCGACCTGGACGCGCTCAACGCGGCGGGCGTGCCGGTCTACACCGAGCGCGGGCCGAACGGCGGCTGCGCGCTGGTGGAGGGCTACCGCACCAGCCTGACCGGCCTGACCGAAGCGGAGGTCCGGACGCTGTTCGTCGCCAGCGTGTCGCGCCCGCTGGCCGACCTGGGGCTGGGGCAGGCGGTCGAGGACGCCATGCTCAAGCTGCTGGCCGCGCTGCCCTCCGTCCGGCGCGATGAGGCCCAGCGGGTCCGCCAGCGGATTCTGCTCGACGCGGCGGGGTGGTTCCGGCCCGAGGAGCCGGTGCCGTTTTTGCCCGCCCTGCAGCAGGCGGTGTGGGACGATCGCAAAATCGACCTGGTCTACCGGCGGAGCGACGGCCAGCAGGTCGAGCGGCGTGTCGATGCCTACGGGCTTGTTGCCAAGGCAAGCATCTGGTACCTGGTGGGCGTGGAGGAAGACCGCGTGCGCGTCTATCGCGTCTCGCGCGTGCAGGACGCGACCGTGCTCGACGAACGGTTCGAGCGCCCTCCGGACTTCGACCTGGCGATGTACTGGGCGTCGTGGAGCGCGCAGTTCGAGGCCAGCCGGGCGAGCTTCCCGGTACGGCTGCGGCTGGCCCCGGCGCTGCTGCCCGTGCTGCCGCACATCTTCGGCGAGGGCATCCACGCGACCATCGCCGGGGCCGGCCCGCCGGACGGCGACGGCTGGCTGACGCTGTCGCTCACCTTCGAGACGCTGTCCATCGCGCGGACGCACGTCCTCGGGTTTGGCGCGCTGGCGGAGGTGCTCGACCCGCCGGAGCTGCGCGAGAGCGTGATCGACACAGCCCGACGGATCGTGGCGTTCTACGAGGATTGAGCCTCGCGCTTTTGCAGGGTCCGGTAGGCTTTGATGTACGCGCCGCCCCATTCGTCGTGACCCATCATCAGGTCGATGGCGCGCACGGCGAGCCCGTTCTTGAGCGGGTTGCAGATCGGCGCGTTGACCCCGGCCTGTGCCAGCAGCGCCAGGAACACCGTGTTGAGCACTTCGCGCTCCGGCATGCCGTGCGACGCGTTGCTGGCCCCGGCGGTCATGTTGCTGCCCAGCCGCTCGCGGATCAGGTGGGCGGTGGCGAGCGTGGTCGCGCCCGCGGTGTGATCGGCGCCGACGGCCATCACCAGCGGGTCGAACACGACGTCTTCCGGCGGAATGCCCAGCGCCTGGGCCTGTTCGAGGATGGCTTCGGCGACGGCCAGCCGCGCTTCCGGCGTGGCCGGGATTCCGCTGTCGTCCATGCACAGCGCGATCACGGCGGCGCCGTATTCCGCTACCAACGGCAGCACGGCGGCCAGCTTGTCGCTCTCGCCGTTCACCGAGTTGATCAGCGCGCGCCCCCGGACGACCTTGAGCGCGGCGGCCAGCGCCGCGGGATTGGGCGAATCCAGGCAGACGGGCAGATCGACCGCGTCCTGCACCATCTGGACGGCGCGCGGCAGCAGGGCGACTTCGTCCACGCTGGCGGCGCCCACGTTCACATCCAGCACGGTCGCGCCCGCTTCGGCCTGGGCGACCGCGTCACGCGGGATGCGGCTCAGATCGCCCGCCTGAAGCTCCGCGCTGAACGCCTTGCGCCCGGTCGGGTTGATGCGCTCGCCGATCATCACGATCGGCTCGTCCGGGCCGATGACCACCTCGGTCGATGGCCCCTTGAGAACGGTCTGCATAGCGTGTCTCTCTCCTCTTGGCGAAAGTTCAATCCCACGGATCGGGGGTGAGCATCACGGCCTGGCTGAACCGGTCGGAAAAATCGGGATGGTTGGTCAGCTCGATGTAGGTCAACTGCCGGACCAGCGCCGCGGCGCGCGCGCGTTCCTCCGCGTTGATCAGCAGGCGCTTGGCGCCGATCCCGGCGGCGTTGCCGACCTGGTGGAAGCGTTCGAGCGGCAGCGCGGGGAACATGCCGATCACGATCGCATTCTCCAGGTCGATGTAATTGCCGAACGCCCCGGCGACGATCACCCGGTCGATGTCCATTTCGCTCACCCCGGCGCGCTCCGTCAGCAGCTTGATTCCGGCGCGGATGGCGGCTTTGGCGAGCTGGACCTCGTTCACGTCCGACCGGCTGATGGCGACCGGTCGCCCGTGGCCGGTCTGTGAGGCGGGCGCGATCTCGAACCAGGGGTTGACCTTCTCCGGCTGCACGTTGGGGTGCGAGCGGTCCATCGCCCCGGTCAGCGAGATGATCTCGGCGGTGCGCAGCGCGGCCACCGCGTCCAGAATGCCGGACCCGCACAGGCCGACCGGGCGCGCGTGGTTGATCGTCAGCCACTGCAGCTCGCCGTCGCGCCAGATCAGGCGCTCGATAGCCCCGTCGGCGGCGCGCATCCCGTCGCGGATGTGGGCGCCTTCGAAGGCCGGGCCGGACGCCGTCGAGCAGCTCCACATCTGGCCGTGCGCGTTGAGCGTGACCTCGGTGTTGGTGCCGATGTCCAGGCTCAGCGTGACGCCGGGCTGGTTGGCGGTGGCTGTCGCCAGCAGCATCGCCATGTGATCGCCACCGACGAACCCGGCCAGGTTGGGCGGCAGGTAGACACGCGCATCCGGCGCGACGTCCAGGCCGAGCGGGGCAGCGGGCGTGACCATCGGCGACGAGATGGCCGGCACGTACGGCGCGGAGCCAAGCTGCTCGACCGGCAGGCTCAGCAGCAGGTGGTGCATGGCCGTGTTGCCGACCGTCACCACGTCCACCACGTCGCGCGTCGTGACGCTCGCCTGGGCGCACACCTCGCGCAGCAGCCCGTTGAGGCCCTCGACGATGGTCTTCTGGAGCCGCCCGGCCCCCGCCGCGTCGCGCACGACGAGCGTCAGGCGGGCCATCACGTCCTCGCCATAGGCGATCTGCGGGTTGGTGGCCCCGGCGATGCCGAGCGTCTGGCCGTTCGTCAGGTCGACCAGGTAGGCGGCCAGCCCGGTCGTGCCCACGTCCACCGCGAAGCCCAGCGGGACGCGCGCCGGGGGCAGGAAGCGCACCACGTCGCGCCCGTGGGTGACCATGCGCACGCGCCAGTCGTGCTGGCGCAGGATGCCGGGCAGGTCGGCCAGGGCGGCGGCGGGCACCATCCAGTCGGACGGCGTGATGCCCTGCACGCGTTCCCAGTCGCCGCGCAGGTCTTCGACCGATGGCGGCAGGGCCGCGAGGTGGTGAAGCTGGACCACCGGCGCGACGTCGAGCGCGATCTCCTCGCCCTCGACCTGGCTGCGCTGCGGCGCGCTGAGCGAATCTGGCGGGACATCGACCACGATCTCGCTGTCGCCCTCGATCGCCACCTGGCAGGCCAGCCGCAGCCCGCTCTCCAGGTCGGCGCCGGAGAGCATTTCGCGCTCGGTCGAATTCACGCCGGAGACGGCGCCGCGCAGCACGCGCACGCGGCAGTCGCCACACACGCCCACCCCGCCGCACACCGCCGACAGGGCGACGCCCGCTTCCTGCGCGACCTCCAACAGCGTGTCGCCGGGCCGCGCGTCAATGCGCCGCCCAATCGGCTGGAAAATGACTTCAGTCATTGCCGGTACCGTTCGCTTTCGCTGCCGTGATCAAACCGTCCAGGCCCGTCTGCTGGATGACGTGCCCCGGCGGCACGATCAGAAATTCGTCCTCGTTCCACGTACCATCGGCCAGCATCTTCAACAGGCGCTTGCTGCCCTCTTTGCGCTCGAAGATCCAGCCCCGGCGCTGGGCTTCGTCGCGGGCCCGCTGCTCGAATTCCTGGCCGTCGCCCGTGCCCATGTCGATGAAGGCCGCCCGCTCGTAGTGCTTGCCCCACTCGCCCATGACTTCCATCAGGTAATCAGCGTTGTCCTGGCCGTATTTCTCGACGTATTCCGCGTAGATCTCGTCCATGGCGCCCAGGTTGGCCGCGCCCAGCCCCACGTTCGATCCCGCTTCGTTGCGCTCCATGTAATCGAGGCTGTACCAGTACGTGCCGGGATGCGCGTCGAACTCGGCCTGGTAGCGCTGGAGCGAGCCGAGGTATAAGGCGATGCAGTCGTGCGTGCGCGGGATGACCAGCGGCGTATGGCGCGCGGCCAGCCCCACCGTCGCCATGCCGCACATGCCGTACACGAGCAGGATCGCGTCGCACTCGTCCGGCTCGATGGCGTCGATCTGCTCCTGGAGCGTCTCGCGCAGCCGCTTGGGGGTGTTGTGCAGCCCCTGGCGATACAGCCGGATCGAGACCGTGTGCGGCGACTGGGCCGCCAGCGCGTACATGCTGCGCGCCAGGGCTTCGCAGGTGAGGGCGATCAACCGTTGCATGGTGGCATTCCTCGCGTGTTGGACGGCAAACAGCCCTAGTGTAACGCGAAAGAAGCCGGGCGGGACATGATCTGTGTCATGTCGTGGCCCGGATCAGGGCATCGATATTCTCGGCAGGGGTGCCGGGCGAGACGCCGCCGCCCGCCGACAGGATGAACCCGCGCCCGTCGCCCGCCTGGGCGATGCAGTCCCGCGCCGCCGCCTCGACCTGCTCCGGCGTGCCGCGCACCAGCAGATCGAGCGGGGCGACGTTGCCCAGCAGCGCGATCTCCGGCCCCAGCGCGTCTTTCACCTCGGCCAGCGGCATCTCGTGGCTGAAGTTGAAAACGTCCATCTCCAGCGCGGACAGGTGGGGCAGCAGGTGGGCGCAGGGCGTGTCGTTGTGGTAGATGCGCAGCAGGCCGTCGAACGCGCCGAAAATGCGGTTGAGGAACGGCAGCGCGACCCGGTTGAAGGCGCGCGGCGAGAGCATGCCGGGGATGTCGTCCAGTACCAGCACGCCCACCGGCTCGCGCAGGCAGTCGAGCTGGGCGCGCAGGAACGCGATGACCGTGTCGGTGAAGATGTCCAGCGCGGCCTCGACGGCGTCCGGCTCGGTGGCGGTCGCTTCGAGGAACGGCGTGGTACCCAGCACGTGAGTCGCCAGGGCCAGCGGCCCGCGCGCCGCCACGATGCGGATGCGGTGCGGTTCGGGCAGTTCGCCGCCTTCCAGGTTCGCCAGCCGCCGCAGGACCAGCGGCATCATGCCGTCGGTGTGCGGATCGGGGCGGGGCAGGTCGGCCCAGGCTTCCGGCGGCAGGTTCACGTGACGCATGGCCGGCGGGGCATCCGCGCGCCACATCACGGGCGCACCGAAGGCGGTCGGCTCGTTCGCCATGCCGTATTCCACCCAGAAACCGGGCAGGAACACGGCGTCTGGAAAGCGCTCGGTCAGCGCCAGGTGGGCCGCCAGCCAGCGGTCGGGGTACAGGAAGAAGTCGAGCGTGTGCATGTTGGCGTGGCCGGGCATCCAGGGGCTGTCCACGATGAGCGCGACCGGGGGCCGGGACGGCATGCCGCCCCGCGCGGCGATCAAAAAATTCTCCCAGGGTGTGTCATTCATGATGATCCAAAACCTTTTCAATTCCATAATCGAGCGCGACAAACCGGCAGCCAGGTCGTTAGCCGGCCCGCTGCCCTGGCACACATGATAACAAGTCTGCCGGATCGAATACACGGCATTCTGCACGAAGGCGGGCGCGAGGTTCGCTACGTTACGGTGGCAGCGGCGGGCCGCCGCGCGCGTAGGCCGTCGAATCCAGGGCGACCAACCAGTCGAAATCGGCCAGGCTGTGGGGCGTCAGCGGGAAGTAGGTCGCGTTTTTCGCGCTGCCGGACCGGGTCGGAAGGGCGGCGACCTCCGCGGCGGGCAGCCCCTGGCCCCGGTGCGTCGGGACGAACCGCGCCGGTCCCGGCGCGGCGGTCAGCCGCGCTTCGAGCGTGCCCGGTTCGGGCTGGCCGATGCCGTTGGCGTCCGAAACGCCGAGCGCCGAGCCGATGACGGCGTAGCCCGCGCCGAACATCGCGCGCAGGTGCGCGCCCGCCGGCCACCATGCCAGCGCGTGAGGGCCCAACTGCCACTCGGTCTGGCCGTATTTCAGGTGGCTGTTGTGCGCGAAGACGAACACGTTCCCGCGCCCGCGCTCGCGGGCGGCGATGTACGCCAGGTTGTCCGCCATCCACGCGTCGCGGAGGCTGAGCATCCTGACGATCCGGTCGCTCGAATCGCGCGCGGCCTGGGCGTGATAGGTCAGCAACTGCCGCGCTACCGAGGCGAAGTGCACGGCTTCCAGGTAGCGATCCCGGCCTGTTTCCGCTATCAGGTCGGGGCGGCGCGCGCTCAGGTCCGCGATCAGCTCCTCGGTTTCGATGCGCAGCGCCGTGGCGTCCGGCGACAGCCCGATCGACTTCGACGGGTCCATCGCGGCCTCGGTGGTTTCCCAGGCGGCGTCCTGGCCGAGCAGCGAATCGATCCGCTCGCGGATCGCCCGGCTGCGGTCGCCGTCGACCAGGGCGAGGACGTCCAGCGCGGCATACAGCGCCCGGCGCGGGCTGTCGGTGAACATCATCTCGGTCGGGGTGTCGAAGCCGTAAAAGCGGAGCCTGACCTCGCGGGCCGGGTCGGCATTGGCCTGCCGCATCCACTCGACGAGGTCCCGATTCGCGCCGAGCTTCCCGAAGTCGTGGCTGAAGCCGGCATCCCGCACGGCGTCGTACGAGGCCGTGCCGCGTCCGGCGACGTAGTCGTCGATGGCGGGCGCCCGCGTGAAGCTGCTCTCGATGGCGATGGCGCTGTAGCCGTGCGCCTCGGCCAGCCGCTGAAACAGCCGGTTGCGGAGCATGAGCAGGTCCTCGCCGCCGTGCAGCGCTTCTCCGAAGCCGAGCAGGGTCACCGCGTCGCCCAGGGCAGCGATCACCCGGTCGATGGCGGTGTCGAATGTGGCGGGCGAATCGATAGCGAAGGGAATCGCCTCGCGTGCGATCCAGTCATCAAGCGTATCGTGCGTGGGGGTCGGATGAGACATGGGGTGAGTCCTCCGGTTGTGCAGGGTGCCGGGTACACGATTACCGCGATCTGAGAGGCGCCGGTGGAGAGAGTCGTCGTATGCTGCACGCTTCGGGCTGGCAGCATTCCACGAGTATACCAAACGGGGGATTCCGCACCAGTACGGTGTGAAGGGGATGAGCGTGGGAAAAGCTCGCCGGGGAGTGCCGCAGGCGCGCGATCAGTCGTTGCCCGGATGCACCAGCGTCACCGGGCAGCGCAGGTCCTTGATCACGCGCTGGGCCACGCTGCCCAACAGCCAGCGCGACAGCCCGGTGCGCCCGTGCGTGGACATGACCACCATGCTGATGCCCTCTTCCGATTCGGCGAATTCGCAGATGGCCTGGGCCGGGTTGTTGCTGTGCACGATTTGCACCTGGGCGCGGATGCCTTCCTGGCGCAGCCGGTTGCGCAGCGCGGTGAGCTGGTCGCGCATCTGCTCGAAGGGCTGGTCGGCCAACTGCTGTTGGCCCGCCACGGCGAGCTGGTCGGCATAGTTGCGCACCGGCGACTGGTACACGTGCAGCAGCACCAGCTCGGCGTTGTGCTGCCGCGCGATCTCGACCGCCTTGGGGAGCGCGCTCTCCGACCACTTCGACCCGTCGAGCGGCACGACGATCTTTTGCAGCACGGGCCGCACCAGCAGCACCGGCACCGGCAGGACGTTCAGCGCCGCCTCGACGTGATTCCCCAGCAGCCAGCGGAGCATGCTCGTCCGGCCCTGGGTGGAGGTGACGATCAGGTCGACGTGCTCGGTTTCGACGAACTTGATCAGCGAGTCGGGCAGCGCATAGCCGGTGATCACCCGTTCCCCGGCGCGCAGGCCATCCTCGCGCAGCCGGTCCCGCAGGCGGGCGAGGTAATCCTGCATGTGCTCGCGCGTATGGCCGCTTTGTTCCAGCCCTGCCGACTCGGCGGGCAGGTGCTCGACGTAGAGCAGCACGATCTCGGCGTTGTGCTGGCGCGCCAGGCCGGCGGCGGGCCCGATGGCGTGCTCCGCCGCGTCGGAGCCGTCGAGCGGCACGAGGATGCGCCGGTAGGTTGGGACGGCGACAGGCATGCTCCTGCTCCCTAGAGAATCTGCGACAGGAAGAGTTTGGTGCGCTCGTGCTGCGGGTTGGTGAAGAAGTGTTCGGGCGTGCCCATCTCGATAATGCGCCCTTCGTCGAACAGCACGATGCGGTCGGCCACCTCGCGCGCGAAGCCCATTTCGTGCGTTACCACGAGCATGGTCATGCCGCTCTGCGCCAGCTCTTTCATCACGTCCAGCACTTCTTTGATCATCTCGGGGTCCAGGGCCGAGGTCGGCTCGTCGAACAGCATGATCTTGGGCTGCATCGCCAGAGCGCGCGCGATGGCGACGCGCTGCTGCTGGCCGCCTGAAAGCTGGCCGGGATACTTGTGCGCCTGCTCGGGAATCCCCACGCGGGCCAGAAGCTGGAGCGCGCTCTCTTCGGCGTTGCGGCGCGGCTGGCGGCGCACGTAGCGCGGCGCCAGCGAGACATTCTGCATGACGGTCAGGTGAGGGAACAGGTTGAACTGCTGGAAGACCATGCCGATCTCGCTGCGGATGGCGGCGATGTTGCGGACGTCGTGGCTTAGCTCGATGCCGTCCACGATGATCTGGCCCTCCTGGTGTTCTTCCAGGCGGTTGATGCACCGGATGAACGTCGATTTGCCCGATCCCGACGGGCCGATGATCACCACGACTTCCTGGGGCTGCACTTCCAGGTTGACGTCCTTGAGCACGTGGAAATTGCCGAACCACTTGTTGACGTCGCGGCAGATGATGATCGGTTCGTTGGAGTTGTCGTTACCCATCAAGCGCTTCCCTTCGATGCGGGCCTACTGGCGCAGACTGCCAGCCCCGGACGTCTCCAGCCGCCGGCTCACGTCCGACATGGCATAGCTGATGACGAAGTACACGATGGCGATGAAGAAATAGGCCTCGCGCTGGTAGGGCCGGTAGATCGGCTGCCCGCTTACAATAGTATCCACAATGCCCACCAATTCAAACAATCCCACCACGGCGACCAGCGACGTGTCTTTGAACAGGCTGATGAACTGGCCCACGATGGCCGGGATGACTGCGCGCAGCGCCTGGGGCAGCACGATGAACGTGGTCGTCAGGAACGGGTTGAGCCCCAGCGCGCGCGCTGCCTCGATCTGCCCGTGGGGGATGATCTGCAGGCCGCCGCGCACGTTTTCGGCCAGGTAGGCCGCGCTGAACAACGTCAGGCCGATCATCATGCGGATCGTCAGGTCGATGTTCGACAGGCCGGACCAGAAGAACGGCACGATGAGCTTCGCCATGAACAGGATCGTGATCAGCGGGACGCCGCGAATAGTCTCGATGAACAGCGTGCAGGTCCACTTGATTACGGGCAGGTCGCTGCGCCGACCGAGCGCCAGCGCCACGCCCAGCGGAAACGAGGCCGTGATGCCCACGATAGTCAGCAGCATGGTCAGCAGCAGGCCGCCCCATACCGATGTCGACACCAGCGGCAGCGCTCGCGATCCGCCGAAACCGCGCAGGATGATCAGGATCACCGGGGCGGCGACCAGCCAACTGATCAGCGTCCAGCGCCGGACCACGCGCTCGCGCTTGCCGAGCACGCCGATCACCCAGCCGTTGGCGAACAGCGCCGCGCCCAGGGCCAGCGGCATGGCGATGCGCTCGAAGAAGGGCGCGATCTGGAGGTTGATGAACTCGCCGAAGGTGCGCGTGCCCTCGAAACGGTAGGCTTTCTCCTCGGCGTACAGCGGGCGCTCGACCTGCGGCGGCGCGCCGAATTCCGCCTCGCGCGTGGCGGTCCGGCCCTCCTGGCTGGAGAACAGCTCGATGCCATCGATCCGCAGCCACGCGTAGCCCTGGTTATCGTCGCGCTCGCCGTTGGCCTCGTCATCGCGCGTCACCTTGAGCACGTACCACCCATCGGCGGGCAGGGTGGCTTCCAGCTCGCCGCCCGGCGCGTCCGGGCCGAACCGGACCTCGGCGGGGCCGTCCGGCGTGGAGACGGTGCGCCCCGTCTTGTCGACCAGCCGCAGGCTGACGACCAGGTTGTAAGCCGCCAGGTCGAGCTCGCCTGCGCGCGCCTGCCGCGCCTGGGTGGACCACTCGGCGCGGGACTGCATCTCGATGAACCCGATCATCGGCTTGTCCAAATCGGCCAGATCGATTTGCGGGGCGAGGGTAAAGGAAACGGTCTCCCCTTTGTAGCCGACGAACACGAAATCGGACGGCGACTTGCGCGGCTCGATCAGCGTGTGGATCGTCGGCTGGGGGATGCGCGCCGCGAGGATCGGCACGAGCAGGATGATCCCCAGCGTGACCAGCACGGCGACGAAAGCGGCCCGCGCCACCCGCGCCCAGATGCCCAGGCTCAGCCCGGTCAGCAGCACGAGAATGCCGGTGCTCAGCTCGACGCGCCAGATTTCGCGCCGGTCGTACAGGCCGCTGCCGATCAGGCGCAGGTTGTTGTAGACCACGCCCCACTGCGCGCTGCGAATCGACCACGACAGGAAGCTCACGATGAACCAGATGACCAGCGCCAGCGTGATCACCGTGGCGACGGAGTTGGCCGGGCTGCTGAACAGGTTGGCGCGCACCCAGCCCAGCGGGCCGATGCTGGTGACGGGCGGGCGGCGGCTGGGCGGGGCCTCGGTGGGCGCGACGTAAAATTCCGGTGTCCGTCCGCTCATGTTACCGACTCCTCAACCGCATGCTGTAATTGACCGCGTTCATGATCGCCGAGATCGTCAGGCTGATGCCCAGGTAGATCAGCATCATCACGGCGAACAGCGCGACCGACTGCCCCGTCTGGTTGGAGATCACGTTGGCGACGTTGTAGACGTCGAAGAAGCCGATGGCGATGCCCAGGCTGGAGTTCTTCGCCAGGTTCAGGTACTGGTTGCCCAGCGGCGGGATGATCAGGCGCAGCGCCTGGGGCAGCACGATCAGCCGCAGCGTCTGGCCGCCGCTGAATCCCTGGGCGCGAGCGGCCTCGATCTGCCCGTAAGGCACGGCCTGGATGCCCGCCCGCACGATGTCGGCGATGAACGCGGCGGTGTACAGGATCAGGCCCAGGGTGAGCGCCGTATATTCCGCCGAGAGGCGGTCGCCGCCGGCGAAGTTGAACGTCTCCAGCCGGGGATAATCCACCGTGAACGGGTCGCCGGAGGCCAGCCACCCGGCGGCGGCGCCGATTAGTACGGCGGGCACGAACCAGCGAACGGTGTGGGCGGGTTGGCCGGTGCGGTCCTGAACGCGCAGCCGCCAGATCCACAGCCCGATCCCGACCGTCACCCCGGCGGCGAGTCCGGCATACAGCAGCCAGGCGGTGTCCGTCCCCTGCACCAGCGGGAAATTGATCGCGCGGCGGTTGATGAAGACCGGGCCGGGCAGCCGGTACGAATCGGCCAGGCTCTCGGGCAGGGTGAGCCGCAGGCCGCGGTAAATGAAATAAAGCTGGACCAGCAGCGGCGTGTTGCGGAAAATCTCGATATACGTCACGGCCACGCTGCGCACCAGGAAGTTCGTGGACAGCCGCCCGATGCCGACCAGCACGCCGAGGATGGTCGCCCCGGCGAGGCCGACGACGACCACGCGCAGCGTGTTTTGCAGCCCGGCCCGCAGAGCCTTCCAGTTGGACGACTCGCCGGGATTGAAGTCGAGCTGCCCCTCGGAGATCTTGGTCCCGAACGGGCGCTCCAGCACGCCAAAATCGATCGAGATCTTGCTCGCTTCCAGGTTGTTGATCAGGTTGTTGATCAGCAGGAAACCGGCGGCGACAACGGCGACTAGGAAGGCGACCTGCGCGACGATCTGGATCACGCGGATGTCGCGCCACAGGGGGACGGGCGCATGAAGCGATTTGTCGAATGTCGAGGGTCTATGTTCGGTCATGGTGAGGACCCCTGGTGGTGCACGGCGACGGCAGAAAGGAAAGACGCGGCCCGGTCACGGCGCCCGCCGGTGAGCGTCTCCCTGGGGCGCTGAGTCCCCAGGGAGAGCGGGTAAAACCGGTGTGACGGGTTAACGCCAGGCCGGCGCGTAGAGCAGACCGCCGTCGGTCCACAGTTGGTTGAGGCCCAGGCCGCCGGAACGATCCAGGCCCAGCGGCGTGTCGATGCCCACGGTGCGCTCGTAGATCTCGCCGTAGTTGCCGACGGCGCGGATCACGTTGACCGTGAAGTCGTTGTCCAGGCCGATCAACGAGCCGGACGCCACATCGCCCTGGCCGAGGAAGCGCTGCACGCGCTCGTCGGTCGAGGACAGGAAGTCATCGACGTTCGCCTGCGTGATGCCGAACTCCTCGGCGGTGAAGGTCGCGTAAACGACCCAGTTCACCACGTCCGCCCAACGCGAATCGCCCTGGATGTAGGCCGGGCCGAGCGGTTCTTTGGAGATCACTTCCGGCAGCACGACGATCGAGCCGGGATCCGCCGAGCTGGAGCGCAGGCCGGCTAACTGGCTCTGGTCGGACGTCAGCGCGTCGCAGCGGCGCTCTTCGAACGCAGCCAGCGTCTCGCTCGACTGCTCGAACGGCACCAGCTCGTAGCTCAGCCCGCGGGCTTCCATCGCCTCGGTGATGTTCAGCTCGGTGGTCGTGCCGGTCAGCGTGCAGATCGATGCGCCGTCCAGCTCGTCGAGCGAGGCGACGCCCATGTCGGCATGGACCATGACGCCCTGGCCGTCGTAGTAGGTGGTGGGGCCAAAGTCGATGCCCAGCTCCGCATCGCGCGACAGCGTCCAGGTGGTGTTACGGATGAGGACGTCGATCTGCCCGGTCTGCAGGGCAGTGAAGCGTTCCTGCGCAGTGGTCGGCACGAATTCCAGGTTGTCCGCCGTCACTTCGCCAAAAATCGCGGCGGCCAGTGCGCGGCAGAAGTCGGCGTCGAAGCCGTTCATTTCGCCGGTATCCGGGTCCAGGAACGAGAAGCCGGGAACCTGTCCGTTGACGCCGCAGATCAGGCGGCCACGGCTGATGACGGTGTCCAGCAGGCTGGCATCGTCTTGCGCCAGGGCGCGGCCAGCCACCGGCAGGGCCAGCGTCGCCACCAGGGCGAGCGCCAGGCCGGTGAAAACCAATGAGCGAGCGATTCTCTGCATGATGTTCTCCTCTATGTCTGTTTAAACTAAACAGCTAATCCGCGTGGATGGTAAGGATGTGTGTGACAGATCTGAGTTGTGGTTGGGAGTGCATTCGGGTGTTGGCCGGTGGCGGACCTCCTTTCGACGGGATTTGTAATGATGCTGCTTGTATTATCGTGGAGAGTGAGGCACTATATTAATCAGATTCCGCACGAAATGCAAATCTCAGCCAGGGAGAGCGCAGCGGGGCAGCGGTGGGGGTATCCTGGCCGGCAAGCGTGCGTTAAGCATAGCGACAATACTTCAATTTGGATTTGTGAGTTTATCCGAGAATGCCGTCCCGTCGTTTGGGCAAAAACACCAAATAACGCGCCCTGTAATGGAGCTAAACTCGCCGGACAGTCTGCACAACGCCAGTCACGAAAGGACACAACGACCATGCAACCGGTTAACAAGGTAGTTCTCGCCTATAGTGGCGGCCTCGATACATCCATCATTGTGACGTGGCTGCGCGAAAACTATCGCTGCGAGGTGATCTGTTTCACCGCCGACCTCGGGCAAGAGGAAGAACTCGACGGGCTTGAGGAGAAAGCGCTCAGGACCGGCGCCAGCAAGCTCTACATCCGCGACCTGCGCGAGGAGTTCCTGACCGATTTCGTCTTCCCGACCGTGCAGGCCGGGGCCGTTTACGAGCGCGTCTACCTGCTCGGCACGTCGTTCGCCCGCCCGCTGATCGCCAAGCACCTGATCGAGATCGCCGAGGCGGAAGGCGCGGAAGCCATCGCGCATGGCTGCACTGGCAAGGGCAACGACCAGGTGCGGTTCGAGCTGACGGCGATGGCGCTCAATCCCAAGCTCCAGGTGATCGCCCCCTGGCGCGAGTGGGACATCCGCAGCCGGGAAGACGCGATCGCGTATGCCGAGGAGTACAACGTCCCGATCACGTCCACGCTCAAGAGCATCTACAGCCGCGACCGCAACATGTTCCACATGAGCCACGAGGGCGGCCCGCTCGAAGACCCGTGGAACGAGCCGGAAGAGGATATGTACGTGCTGACCCGCAGCCCGATGGACGCGCCCGACGAGTCGACGCTGGTCGAGATCGGGTTCGAGAAGGGAATCCCGGTGGCGCTGGACGGGGCGGCGATGGACCCCGTGCCGCTGTTCGATCGCCTGAACAGGCTCGCCGCGGAGAACGGCATTGGCCGGGTGGACATGGTCGAGAACCGGCTGGTGGGCATGAAGAGCCGCGGCGTGTACGAGACCCCCGGCGGCACGATCCTGCACGTGGCGCACCAGGCGCTGGAGAGCCTGTGCCTGGACAAGCAGGTGATGCACTACAAGGATTTCATCGCGGTCAAATACGCCGAGCTGGTCTACAACGGCATGTGGTATACCCGCCTGCGCGAGGCGCTGGACGCTTTTGTGCAGGAGACGCAGCAGACCGTGACCGGCACGGTGCGCCTCCGGCTGTACAAGGGCAACGTGATCATCGCCGGGCGCAAGAGCCCCTACAGCCTCTACCGCGAGGATTACGCCTCGTTCGGTCACATGGACATCTACGACCAGAACGACGCCAAGGGCTTCATCAACATGATCGGCCTGCCGATGAAGGTCGACGCCATGCTCAGCATCGACGGCACCGGCGCCAGCCGCTATCGCCAGCCGGATTACACCCGCTTCAAGCGGGACTGAGAGGTCATTTGAACAGGGTTGCAGGACAATCCGAATTGAGGGCTGGAGTTTCGCCAGAAAATTAGCATGGAAAAGGCGAAACTCCAGCGGGTATACTAAGGCGAAAGTCGAGTAAGGAGAAAACATGGCTACCGATCGAAAAATCGCTTTAGCTGTGGGACTGTTCTACATCATCGGGACGGTCGCAGGCGTGCTGAGCGTTGTTGTTTCAAGTCCCCTGCTTGATGCTTCGGATTATCTTGCTGAAATCTCTGCACACGAACCCCAGATGATCACCGCAGCGCTTTGTGTGTTGATTATGGGCTTATCCCTGGCAATGGTTCCCATTGTAGCCTTCCCCGTGTTGAAAAGACAGAATGAAGCCTTAGCCCTCGGATATATCGTTTTCCGGGGGGCTCTGGAAGCCGGTACCTATATCATCGTGGTTATCAGTTGGTTGCTGCTGGTGCCGATAAGCCAGGAATATGTTCAAGCCTCGGATGTCTCCAGTTTTGAGATGTTGGGCACTGCGTTAGTAGAAACAGGGGACAACGCGGGTACCATCGTGTCACTCATTTTTCCCCTGGGCGCGTTGATGTTCTACTATCTGTTGTACCGGTCAAAACTCATTCCTCGTTGGCTATCCGCCTGGGGTATCATCGCGGTATTCTTTTATGTAGCCGCAGCCTTGTTGGATCTGTTCGATGTCGTGGAGGCAGACTCGACGACGTATATCCTTTTGAATATGCCGATGGCCCTGCAGGAAATGGTGATGGCCGTCTGGTTGATCGTGAAAGGCTTCAATGCCGCCGTATCTGGCCCTGCCCCTGCGACAGCCCGCAACGGTGTTTTAGACGTGTGATACGATGTGATACCAGATACATACGAGCGGCGGAGATCTCCGCCATTATGCGGTACGGGTGAGGTAAAGAACTTTCGAATAGCCTCTGAGCCCGGCTTTGTCCAGTCAAGCAGCATAACAAAGCGTCTCAACCGATGACCAGTTGGCCGGATAAGTGAAACACATGAGCAACCAGGGTAATCCAAGTGAACAAACCCCACAGGCCCGGATCGGTACGCTGTGGGGCGGGGCATTTTCGAGGTCCACCGATGACGCCGTGCGCCGGCTGAACGACAGCCTGCGCTTCGACTGGCGCCTGTACGACGAGGACATCACCGGCAGCATCGCCTGGGCCGAAGCGCTGGCCGGGGCAGGCGTGCTGGCGGAGTCCGAGCGCGCGGCTCTCGCCGACGGGCTGGAGCGCGTGCGCGCCGAGTTCGCGGCGGGGACGTTCGCGCCCGCGCCGGGCGACGAGGACATTCACACCGCCGTCGAGCGCCGCCTGGGCGAGTTGGTGGGCGACGTGGCGGGCAAGCTGCACACCGGGCGCAGCCGCAACGACCAGGTGGCGACCGACGTGCTGCTGTGGCTGCTGCGCGTGCGCGAGTCGGTGCAGGCCGCGCTGCTGGACCTGGCCGGGGCGCTGGTCGAGCAGGCGGAGTCCGCGCGCGGGGCGGTCATGCCGGGATATACCCATTTCCAGCCGGCCCAACCGCTGGCCGTGCCGCACTGGTGGCTGGGCCACTTCTGGGCGCTGGTCCGCGACGTCGAGCGCCTGGACACTCTCGCCGCGGCGTGGCGCGACAAGTGCCCGCTCGGCTCCGGCGCGCTGGCCGGGACGCCCTACCCGGTCGACCGCGCGCGCCTCGCGGCGCGGCTGGGTTTCACGCGCCCCACTCCCAACAGCCTGGACGCCGTCGCGGACCGCGATCACGTGGCGGAATGCCTGTTCGCGCTGGCGCTGCTGGGCACGCACCTCAGCCGGCTGGCCGAAGACCTGATCGTTTACGCCAACCCGGCGCTGGGCTTCGTCCGGCTGGACGAGCGATACAGCACCGGCAGCAGCCTGATGCCCCAGAAACGCAACCCCGACCCGCTGGAGCTGGCGCGGGGCAAGGCCGGGCGGCTGATCGGGCACCTGGGCGGGTTCCTGGCGACGCTCAAGGGGCTGCCCAGCGGCTATAACAAGGACCTGCAAGAGGACAAAGAGCCGCTATTCGACGCGGTCGATACACTGCTGGAGCTGCTGCCCCCGCTGGCGGGATTGGTCCGCACGCTGGCGATCGATCCGGACCGGATGCGGGCCGCGCTGGACGAGGGGATGCTGGCGACCGACCTGGCCGATTACCTGGTGAGCAAGGGTGTGCCCTTCCGCCGGGCGCACGGACTGGCCGGGCAGGTAGTGCGGCTGGCCGAGTCGAAGGGCGCGGCGCCCTCGGCGCTGGCGCTGGACG
This sequence comes from Anaerolineae bacterium, assembly GCA_018432315.1. GTDB lineage: Bacteria > Chloroflexota > Anaerolineae > Aggregatilineales > Aggregatilineaceae > LM3-B42. Next base: position 104,125 of record JAHDLB010000025.1, on the reverse strand, counting down.
ATTACCGGGCGATCAGCGAGGTGTTCGAGGCGGACGTGCTGGACGTGTTCGACTTCGACGCGGCGGTGCGGCGGCGCGGCGCGGTGACCGGCGGCGCGGGCGATGTGGACGATCAGCTCGCGCGCGCGCAGGCGTGGCTGGCGGCGCGATAGGCGTTTTGCAGAACGAACAGCCAAGGCGGCCCGGAACGTTCCAGGCCGCTTTTCGATTCCGGTCAGGTCCGGTAGTGCCCGTTGATGGTCACGTAATCGTGGCTGAGATCGCACGTCCACACCCAGGTGGACGCCGCGCCCGCGCCCAGGTCCAGCCGCGCGCCCCATTCCGGCGTCTGCATGAGCGCGATGGCCGCCGGTTCGTCGTAGTCCAGCGGCTGGCCGCCCGCCACGAGCTGGATCGCCGGGGCGCCGGACGCGTCCAGCAGCCACAGCGCCAGCCGGCCCGGATCGAGATCGACACCGGCATACCCCGCCGCGCACAGGATGCGCCCCCAGTTCGGATCGGCGCCATAGAACGCTGTTTTGACCAGCGCCGAGGTCGCGATCGAGCGGGCGATGGCAACGGCCCCCGCTTCGTCCGCCGCCCCGGTCACGTGGACGGTGACGAACTTGGTCGCGCCTTCGCCGTCGCGCACGATGGCCTGCGCGAGCTGCGCGCAGACGTCCGCCAGCGCGGCAGTGAACGCCGCCTCGTCGGCCACGGCCACGCCCGACGCGCCATTCGCCAGGACGAGCACCGTGTCGTTGGTGCTCATGTCGCCATCGACCACGATCCGGTTGAAGCTGTTCTCGGTGGCGGCGGCGAGCGCCCGCTCCAGCAGGTCGCGCGGAGCGGCGGCATCGGTCGCGATGACGGCGAGCATGGTCGCCATGTTGGGCGCGATCATGCCCGCGCCTTTGGCGATGCCGGTGATCGTATAGCCGCCCACCTGGACGCTCGCCAGCTTGGGCCGCGTGTCGGTGGTCATGACCGCGGCGGCGGCGCTCGCCCAGCCATCGGCGCGGAGCATCCCGCCCAGGGTCGCCACGCCGCGCCGGATGGCGTCCATTGGCAGGGGCATGCCGATCACCCCGGTCGAGAGGGTCAGCACGTCGTCGGGCGCGCACCCGACTATATCCGCGACCTGGGCGGCGGTGGCGCGGGCGTTCTCCAACCCTTGCGCGCCGGTGCAGGCGTTGGCGCTGCCGGTGTTGGCGATCACGGCGCGGATGGCCGCGTCGGGCCGGGCGAGGATCGCCTGGTCGTAGAGCACGGGCGCGGCCTTCACCCGGTTGGTGGTGAAGACGCCCGCCGCCTGGCACGGGCGCTCGCTGACCAGCAGCGCGATGTCGTCGTGTCCGTTGGGCTTCAGCCCGCAGTGCGTCCCGGCGAGGGTGAAGCCGGTAACGGGGTGGATGGTCATGATGTCTCCTGGCGCAGGTGGTAGACAAGGGCAACCTCGTCACACGCGTCGCGGAACGGGCAGGGCGCGCAGTCGCGCCAGACCTTTTCGGGGAAGTGGCCGACGTTGTCGCGCCGGAAGCCTTTCTGCTCGAATACGCGCGCGGCGCGGGTGAGCGTCAGCACGCGGTTCCGGCCCTGGGCGCGGGCCAATTCCAGCGCGGCCTCGATCAGGTTCCCGGCGATGCCGTTGCCGCGATAGGTGGGGTGGACCGCCAGCGAGCGCACCTCGCACAGGTCCGCGTTGAAGTGGACCAGCGAGACGCAGCCCACGATCTGCCCGACCTTCTCGGCGACCAGCCAATCGCCGAGGGTGGCGCGGATGTCTTCCTCGCTGCGCGGCAGCATCCGCCCGTCGCGAACCTCGTCCTCGAACAGCGCGCGAATCTGCGCGATTTCGTCCAGGGTGGCGTGGCGGATCATCAGGCGCTCTGCTCCGCGAGGATGGCGGCGAACGTGTCCAGGAACTGCGCGACGTGGCTCGCGTCCACGATCAGCGGCGGCATCAGACGCAGCACGTTCGGCCCGGCGTTGATCATCAGCAGGCCGCGGGCGTGCCCCGCCGCGATCAGGGGCGCGACCTCGCGGTCGAACTCGACGCCGATCATCAGGCCCAGGCCGCGAATCTCGACGATGCCCGGGTGGTTCAGCCCGCGCAGGCCCTCCACCAGCCGCGCGCCCATCGCCCGGACGTGCGCCAGCATGGCGGGATCGCTCACCCGCCGCAGGACGACCTCCGCCGCCCGGCAGATCACCGGGCCGCCCGCGAAGGTGCTGCCGTGGTCGCCGGGCGCCAGCACGTCCGCGACGCGGTCGGTGAGCAGCGTTGCGCCGATGGGCAGGCCCCCGCCGAGCGCCTTGGCGAGCGTCATCATGTCCGGCGTCACGCCGCTGTGCTCGTAGCCCCACAGCTTTCCGGTGCGGCCCATCCCGCACTGAATCTCGTCGAAGACCAGCAGCGCGCCGTAGCGATCGCAGGCTGCGCGCAGCCCGGCCAGAAATTCCGCGGAAGCCGGGTGAATGCCGCCTTCGCCCTGCACCGGCTCCACGAAGACCGCGCACGTGTCCGGGCCGATGAGCTTCTCGGCGGCGGCGAGATCGTCGAACGGCGCGAAGCTGGCGCCGGGCATCAGCGGGCGGAACGGCGCCTGGTACTTCTCGCGGGCGGTGAGGGCCAGCGCCCCGACGGTCCGCCCGTGGAAACTGCCGCTAAAAGCCACGATCCCGGTTTTGCCGGGACCGTGAATCGTGCGGGCGTATTTGCGCGCAAATTTGATCGCCGCCTCGACGGCTTCGGTCCCGGAATTGCAAAAGTACACTTTGCCGGCGAAGCTGCGCGCGCACAGCGCCTCGGCGAGGTCGGCGTGGGGCGCGCTGTGGTACAGGTTGCAGACGTGCGAAAGCTGCGCGATCTGCTGGCTGACCGCCGCCGCGATCTCAGGGTCGGCGTGGCCCAGGGCGTTGACGCTGATGCCGGCGGTGAAATCGAGATAGGCTTTGCCGTCCTCGTCGTACAAATACATCCCCTCGCCGCGCGCCAGCACGAACGGGGCGCGGGCGTAGGTGTTGAGGACGTAGCGGGCGGTCTTGTCGGGAGTCTGGTTGGACATAATGCCTTCCTGGTGAGTGGCTGCGCGAGAATACGCTAAACGGCGAACACCGTCCCGGTGCCGGCGCTGAGGCCGGGCAGGTCGGTGATGATCGCTTTCTGCACGCCGCTGGCGATGGCGGCCAGCGCGGCCTGGACCTTGGGAATCATCCCGCCCGTGATCACGCCCTGTGCGATCAGCTCCTGGGCCTGGGCCACGGTGAGATACGGGGCGACTTCCGCGCCGATCTTCACGCCGGGCACGTTGGTGAGGAAGGTGGCGTGAGCGGCGTGCAGCGCGGCGGCGATGGCCCCCGCCGCGTGATCGGCGTTGACGTTGTAGCGCCCTTCCGGCCCCAGCGAAATCGGGGAGACGACGGGCACCACGCCCTGCTCGCACAGGCCCAGCAGCACGTCCGCGCGCACGTTCACGATGCGCCCCACGCGGCCCATGTTCTCGCCCCACGGCTCCACCCGGAGCAGCCCGCGATCGACGCCGCTGAGGCCGAGCGCGTCCACGCCGGCGCGCAGCAGCGCCATGGTCAGCTCCTTGTTGACCGCGCCGGAGAGCATCATCTCGGCCACGGCCAGCGAAGCGCTGTCGGTCACGCGCTGCCCGTTGACGTAGACCGGCTCCAGGCCCAACTGCTTTTGCATCCGGTTGATGGCCTGGCCGCCGCCGTGCACGAGGATGCAAGGCGTCTGCTGGTGCAGCGCCGCCACCGACAGGGCCAGCTCGTCGATGAAGCCGGGTCGTTCGAGATCGTTGCCGCCGATTTTGACGACGATAGGCATGGTGTCGAGCATGATGGTTTCCTCTGGCGGATCAGCACGCCGCTAGCCCGGTTGTTTCGGGCAGATTCCACATCAGGTTGAAGTTCTGCACGGCCTGCGAGGCCGCGCCCTTCAGCAGGTTGTCGATCACCGACACGACGATCAGCAGGTTGTCTCCGGCGGGCGTCAATGACAGGGCGGCGGCGGGCGTGTTGACCACGTGGCGCAGGGTCGCCAGCTCGCCGTCGGGCAGCACGCGCACCAGCGGCTCGCCCGCGTAGGCGGTGGTGAAGGCGGCGCGCGCGGCGCCGGCGTCCGTCACCTGGGCGTACACGGTCGAGAGGATGCCCCGGTCGGTGGGCAGCAGGTGCGGCGAGAAGATCAGCGGCCCGGCCTGGCTGCCCTCGGCGGCCAGCACCTGCTCGATCTCGGCTAAATGGCGGTGGCCCCGCCCGATGTTGTACGGCGAGAAATTGCCGTGCACCTCGGCGAACAGGATGTTCTGTTTGGGCGTCCGGCCCGCGCCCGACACGCCGGACTTGGCATCCACGATCAGGGGCGCGCCGGGGATAAGCAGATCGTGGCGGGCGAGGGGCACCGTCGCCAGCAGGACCGACGTCGCGTAACAGCCGGGGTTGGCGATGCACTCCGCGCCGATCAGGTTGTCGCGGCCCAGTTCGGGCAGGCCATAGGGGCGCGGCAGCAGCTCGGGGTGGGGATGGTCCACCTTGTACCACTGCGCGTAGACGGCGGGATCGTCGAGCCGCAGGTCGGCGGAGAGATCGACCACGCGGACACCGCGCCCCAGCGCCTGGGCGGCCAGTGGGGCCGAGCGCGTGTGGGGCAGGCACAAAAACACGGCCTGTACCTCGTCCAGCGGCGCGTCGGCGGATGGCACGAGAGTCAGGTCCGGGGCCAGCGGCCAGCTCTGGCGCAGGCTCTGCCCGGCGGAGGCTTCCGAGGTGGCGAAGCGGATGCTCGCGTGAGGGTGTCCCGCCAGCAGCCGGATCAGCTCCAGGCCGGTGTAGCCCGTCGCGCCGTAAATCCCAACGTCGATGCTCATGCAATGCTCCTCACACGCCCACAAAAAACCGCCCCCGGGGTCCGGGAGCGGTTGTGTTGGCTGGTATACGCTGACCTATCGCGCCACAAACACCACTAAGCCGGACCCCTCCTATGGAGAGCCGGGCGGCGACGCGGGAAACGCGGGACGAAGGTCAGGCTAAGCATGATTCGGTACGATCTCTCACTGTGTTTTTGACTGACGCTCAAACGATAGCACAGATTGGGCGGTCGAACAACCCATTTTGGTTAGAAAGTACAAATGATGTCGGGCGATCAGGGCGCTTCGACGACCGGGATCGTGTCGAAGGCCGCCGAATAGCGCCCCAGCCACGACGCGACCCAACCTTGCTGGTCCCCGTATTCGACCAGCGCCCAGTTGCGATCCGCCGTGCGGCCCAGCACCGGCACCGCGACCCCGGCGGGGATCACGTTCAGCGTCTCGCCGTAGATCGACGCGCGCAGCCGCAGGTCGTCGAGCGGGCGCATCGTGACCGCGCCCGGCGCAGCGGTCGGCGCGGCGGGGACCGTCACCGGCGCGGGTGGCTGGGTGGCGGCGGCGGGCGGCTGTTGGGCCGGCTGGCCCTGCTCGACTGCCGGGGCGGCGGGCTGGGTGGGCGCGGGCGGCGGGGCCACTTCGCCCAGGTAGGCTTCGTCGAGCGCCACGTCGTTGTGCAGCACCGGGAACTCCGGCTGGCTCCACACAAAGACGGTCAGCGCGTTGGACTGGGCCACAGCGTCCACCGACAGGACGCGCCACTCGTCGTAGAACATGGCGAACGGCGACCAGACGACCGTGTTGGCATACGGGTTGATGCCGCCGGTCGGATCGATGCCGACGCGCACGTTGATGTTGCCAGGCTGGACGCTGGTAGAGATGTCGCCTTCGCTGCTCGACCACACGTACAGCGCGACGCTGAAGCGGTAGGTCCGGCCCGGCGTGGCGTTCTCGACGCGCTGCCACAGGCCGGCCTGGTGGGTGCTGTAGGACGTGAAATACTGCTGCGACGCGGTGCCGTTGTACGAATAGTTGCCCGGCTTGTATTCCGGTCGGCGCAGGCCATCGTTGAACCACGGGTTCCACCCGGCGGCGATGTGAAACTCCCCGATGCGCGTGCCATCGGGGTAGGTATACGGCACGTACTGGCCCTCGAAGCCGGGATTGTTCAGCAGGTTTGGGCCGCCCTGGGCCATCGCCGGGACGCCGGGCGCTGCGCCGAGCGCGACCAGGATCGCCAGGACGGGAATCAGCCAACGGGATCGGATCGATAGCAGCATACACGAAACTCCTCAGTCAACGGATCGGAATGCCCCTCGGCGCAACAGTATAGCATCGTCCTGCCGGAGGGGGGTATAATGCGCTTTTCGATGCCGGAACGGATTGTGATCGCGGAATGACCCTTCGCACCTGGACAGTCGCGGCGCTGCTGGTGGTCACTGCCGGTTTCGTGGCCTGGGCGGCGCGTTTTATTGACGCGACCTCGCTCGTCGCGCTGGATGGGCAGCGCTATTTCGCCCTGTTCGACGACGCGATGATCTCGATGCGCTACGCGTGGAACTTCGCTCACGGGCACGGGCTGGTGTGGAATCCCGGCGAGCACGTCGAGGGCTACACCAACCTGCTGATGGTGCTGGTGATGGCGATCCCCAACGCGCTGGCCGAGCAGCGGCTGGCCGTGCTCAGCGTGCAGGTGTTCGGCGTCGCCACGATGATCGGCATCGCCGCGCTGACCGGGCAGATCGCCGTCCTGCTGGTGCCGGACGCCTCGCCGCGGGCGCGCGCCGCCGCCCGGCTGGCGGGATATGCCGCCCCCCTGGCGTACTACCCGCTGGCGTACTGGTCGCTGCTGGGCATGGAAACCGGCCTGCTGACGCTGCTGCTGCTGGCGGCGGTGGCGGCCCTGCTGGCCTACCGGCGGAGCGGCGATCTGCGCTGGGCGCGGGGCATGGCCGTCCTGCTGGGACTGTGCTACCTGACGCGCCCGGAGTCGCTGCTGCTGGCCGGGCTGGCGCTGCTGGCCTTCCTCGTGATGGCCCGCACGGCGCCCGTGCCGGTGGCGTGGCGGCAGGTGATCGCCGTGGGCGCGCTGTTCGCGGCGCTGCCGCTGGCGCAGCACGCTTTCCGCTGGTGGTATTACGACGGCGCGCTGTTCGCCAACACCTACACGCTCAAAGCCGAGGGGCTGCCGCTCGACGAGCGCGTCGGCTACGGGTGGGACTACACCGCGCCCTTCCTGCGCGAGCACGCGCTCCTGCTGGCGCTGGCGGCGGGCGTCGCCCTGCGGCGGCGGATCGAGACGGCGCTGCTCGGCGCGATGATCGCCGCCCTGATCGCCTACCAGGTTTTCGTGGGCGGCGACGTCCCGGCCTGGACCTACTGGCGCATGACCGCCCCGGCCATGCCGCTGGTCTTCGCCCTGGCGATTGCCGCGCTGGTGACCGTGGCGCGCGCCCGGCCCGCGCGCTGGGCGGCGGCGGGGGTGCTCGCCGGGGGGATCGCGCTCGGCGCTGCGCTGGATCGCTTCTGGCCGGAGATGGCGTTCGACGTCCCGCCCTACCAGGCGCCGCTCAACGCGATCAACGTCGACAAGGCGCTGCTGATCGACGCCGTGACCGCGCCGGACGCCACGCTGGGCGTGTTCTGGGGCGGCACCGTCCCCTACTACAACCCCGAACGGACCGCGATCGATTACCTGGGCAAGTCCGACCCGGTCATCGCGGCACTGGCGCCCGACCCGGACGACCCGATGCGCGGCTGGCCCGGCCACAACAAGCGCGACCTCGCCTACTCGATCCAGACGCTCCAGCCAACCTATAGCGAGGAATTCGCCATCGGCAGCAGCGACATCCGCGCCTGGGGCCGCGAGCACTACACCGCGCTGGTCCACAGCCAGAACCGCGACCTGGTGCTGTTCTTCAAGACCGGCGACCCGGCGGTGAACTGGGCGGCGGCGCTCCAGCGCGGCCTGTTCCCGTGGATGGGCTGGAACGTGGACGCCTATTTCGCGGGGTGGCCGGACGACGCGGGGACCGTCTTCATGCCCGCCAACACGCTCGGTTTGAACGTCCCCGCCGTGGGGCCGGATGCGTTCTCCGGCGCGGCGGCGGAAGCGCTGGCCGCCTGGGAGCGCTCGCGGCGGGCGGACGATCTGCGCGCGGCGGGCGCGGCCTACCTGCTGATCGATCACAACTGGTGGGCGGGCCTGAGCGACGGCGAACGGACGGCGCTCTCCGACCCGGCGCAGTACGAGCCGGTCCGCGAGTGGCGGGTGGATACCGTGTTCGTGCGGCTGTTGCGCGTTCGTGAGGCGGACGGGGCGGCTAGGGACCAATAACCGCGCCGGGACTGTTCGCTGTCTGGTAGCGATCATCGACCGGCGCGACCTGCGCGGTGTAGCCGTCGTAAAGCTGCACGGTGATCGCGTCCGGCGGGCTGTCGCCTTCCAGCGCGATGACCTGCTCGGTGCGGACCGTCCGCCCGAACAGCCAGCGGTAGGCCGGAAGCTGGCCGCGCACCGGCTCGAAGTCCGCCGGCTGCTGCCACCCCTCGCCCTGGAGCCCGATCGCGATCTTGACGTTGGTCGCCGCCGCGCCGAACGGCAGCCACGTCAGGCCGACCGTCGCTTCCCCGCCCTCGATGGCGATCCGCCAGTCTACCAGCGCGGCCACGTTCCCGAACGGGATGTAATGCGCGTCGCCGTCCGTGCCGGGGAGCAGCACGCTCTCCCCGTCCAGGTGCACGCGCACCGGCTCGCTCGCGATGGCCGGCGGCAGGCTGTGAACGCTGGTCCAGTAGCCGGTGACGTCGCCCACCTGGGCGGTGACCGGCGCCCAGCGCCCGCCCGCCGTGTCCTCGAGGGTGACGGTGTACGCGCGGTCAGGCTCGCCCAGCTTCCAGTGCAGGTATAACACGCGCTCGCCGGGCAGCGTGCCGTCGACGTCCCAGCCGATCAGGCGGGCGGCGTCCATGTCGTGGGCCAGCCAGTGCTGCGTCGGCATGGGATACGGGCCGGGATTCACGCGGACGGTGCCCAGCGCGACGCGGGGTTGGCCGCCGGGCGCGGTCAGCGGGCCGCCGGGCGTATACGCCCCGGCGAACAACGTCCACTCGCCGGGCGGGACCGCCGGCGGGATGAGCAGATCGACCGCCAGCGACAGCGTCCCGGCGTCGCCGTCCAGCGACGGGGCCTGGACCGGGAGATCGACCTGCGCGACCGGCGGCGCGTCCGGCTGGCCGACGTGCACGAAGACGGTCAGCGCGCCATAGGGGACCGGCTCGCCGAGCGTCCAGGTGAGCTGGAGCCGCGCCATTTCGCCCGCGCGCAGGCTCTGCGAATCGCCGGACAGCCAGCGCCAGTCCGGCCACAGCGCGTGCGGGCCGAACCGGATCGCGTCTGGCGGGGCAGGCGTGGCTGGCGGCGCGTCCAGCACGCGCGTCCCGGCGAGCGTGTAGGGCAGGCTGCGGTACGTTTCGGGGAACTGCTGCAGCGCGATCACGTCGCGCCCGGCGGCCATCCCCGCCTCGATGGCGCCTGCCCAGGTTTCCATCGGCGTTTCGGCGCCCTGCGGCGCGACGTAGCGCACCTCGACGTCGGGCCGGATGCCGTCCACCTGCTGCGCGTACCACAGCGCGGTGGCCGAATGCCACGGGGCCAGAGCCAGCGCCCCCTCCGGCGCGCCGATCAGCGTTTCGAGCAGGACGGCGCGGCGCTCGGCTTCGTGGTCGTACAGGCGTTCCGTGGTGCGCCAGTTCGCCGCCAGCCCCAGCGCGATCCCGGCCAGCGCCGCCGCGCTCAGCAGCGTGGACCAGGGCCGGGGCACCGTCCCGACCAGCCAGCCCGCCGCCACCGCCAGCAGGACGTAAACCGGCAGCATGTATTCCGACATGGGCGAGGCGGGGTAGGTGATGCTCACCGCCGTGTGGACCAGCAGCCCGGCGGCCAGCGTCAGGCCGAGCCAGCGATCGCGGATCAGCGCGGCGGCCAGCCCGGCCAGCGCCAGCGCGATCAGCGCGAGCGGCCACTGCAGCGCGACCATCTCGCGCGCGACCTGCCAGTGCTCCGGCCACGTGTCCGGCCCCAGGCTCCCGAGCGCGTCCCCGGCGAAGCCCCGCGCCAGGACGTGATCCCAGAAACCGCCCCAGGTGTCCAGCCCGGCAGGGGCCAGGAACCCGTCGGCGCGGACGAGGAAATACAGCCACGGCAGCGCGCCCGGCAGCGCCGCGAGGACCGCGACCGGCCAGCGTCGCCACGCGCGCCAATCGGCGGCGGCGATGGCCCCGGCCAGCACCGCGCCCAGGAAGACCAGCGATCCGTGGTGGGTGACGCCGAAGCCCGCCGCCAGCCCGAAGCGGATCAGGGCCGGGCGCGTGGCGCGATTGGCGCGCGCGGCGCGGCGGTAGGCGAGCATCGCCTCGAGCATGGCGGCCACCAGCAGCACGCTCAGCGGGCGGATGCTGGCCTGGGTGGCGACCATCCAGAACGTGGCCGAGGCTGCCAGCGCCAGCCCGGCGATCCAACCGGCCCAGGCGCGGCGCGTTTCGCCGGCGACGGCGACTCCCACGGCGGCGACCGCCAGCGCGCCCACGATTGCCGAGAACACGTTCACCCGCCAGGCCCATAGCCCCACCGGGACCAGCCGCCCCAGCGCGCCCGCCAGCAGCGTGTAGAGCGGGTAGCCGGGCGGGTGGGCGACGCCCCACCGGGCGACCACGACCTGAAACTCGCCCGCGTCGCCGGGCAGCGCGCCCGGCGCAGCCGCCAGCGCGAACAGCCCCAGCGCGGCAGCGCCCGCCAGCGCCGCCCAACGCGGCGACCCGCGGCGGGCCACCAGCCGCCCCGCTGCGACCAGCGCGATCGCCCAGACGGTGAGGCGCGGCAGCGGGACCGGGCTGGCGAGCACAGCGAACAGCCCGAACAGCGGCCAGCGCGGCGCGGGCCACGCGGCGCCGAGCGCGACGCCGATCGCCAGCGCGACGAGGGTCGCCGGGAGCCCGCCGCCATAATCGAGACCGAGGCGGGCGCAGGCCAGCCCGGCCAGCAGGCCGGTCAGCAGGCGGGCGCGGGTGGCGAATGGGTGCAGGCGGTGACGCATCGGGTTATCCAGCCGGGTGCGAACGGGTCAGCGCAGCCCTGCATTGTAGCGCAGTTCAAAAACCCCTCCCATTTTATCCGGCGAGATGCTACAATACAGCCACGTTGCCGTTTCAGCGCGCAGGACGTTTATGATTACCGAGCGTTTATATTACACGGATTCCTACACCACTTCGTTCGAAGCCCAGATCGTCGAACAGACTTCTCTCCAGGACCAGCCCACGGTGGTGCTCGACCGCACGTATTTCTACCCCACCAGCGGCGGCCAGCCCCACGACGGCGGGACGCTCGGCGGGATTCGCGTGGTGGACGTGAGCATCCGTGAGGCCGACGGCGCCGTGCTGCACGTGTTGGCACACCCGCTCGACGGCGGGCGCGTGGCCGGGGCGATTGACTGGCCGCGCCGCTTCGACCACATGCAGCACCACACCGGCCAGCACATCCTCTCGCAGGCATTCGTTCGCGTGGCCGGTGCCGCGACGATCGGCTTTCACCTCAGCCCGGACAGCGTGACCATCGACCTGGACAAGCCGGCCATCGATCCCGCCCTGGTCGACGAGGTCGAAGATCTCGCCAACCGGATCGTGACCGAGAATCGCCCGGTGCGCGCGTGGTTCCCGTCCGACGACGAACTGGCGCGGCTGGACCTGCGCAAGGTGCCGGACGTGGACGGGAAGTTCCGCGTCGTGCTGGTGGAAGACTTCGACGCGAACGCGTGCGGCGGCACGCACGTCAGCCACACGGGCGAGATCGGGCTGATCAAGGTGCTGCGCGTCGACCGGCGCGGCGAGAGCGCCCGGGTTGAGTTCCGCTGTGGGGCGCGCGCCCTGCGCGATTACCGCGAAAAACACGCGCTGCTGAGCCGCCTGTCCGCCGAGCTGACGACCGGCTATTGGGAAGTCCCGGCGGCGCTGGACAAGCTGCGCGAGGAAAACAAAGCGCTGCGGCGCGAGATCAAGACGCTGCGCGGCGCTATGCTCGATCACGAGGCCGGGCGATTGTGGCAGGACGCCGACCGCTCGGACGGGCACGCGCTGATCGTCCGGCAGTTCGCCGACCGTGACGTGGCCGACGTGCGCCAGTTGGTCCAGGCGCTGGTCGCGCATCCGGCGACGATCGCGCTGTGCGGCGTGTCGGGCGAGAAAGCCCAGTTGATCCTGGCCCGGTCCGACGATCTGCCGTTCGACATGGTCGCGGCGCTCAAGCGGGCGCTGGCCGTGCTAGGCATGGATCGCGGCGGCGGGCGGCCCTCGTTCGCCCAGGGCGGGGGCGTGGCCGCCGGGCCGGATGCCGTGGCGTCCGCCCTGCGCGCCGCCGCCGAGACGATTCGACCGGGTGCTGAGTAAAGGATGAGTCCGTGCAAGAACTAGCTCCAGGCATCTTTGTCGAGACGGGTTTCCGGCGCATCACCGTCGGCGCGATTTTGACCGGGGACGGGTTCGTCCTGATCGACACGCCGCCCTATCCCGCAGACGCGCGCTGCTGGCACGACATGCTGGCCGCGGTCGCCGATGTGCCGGTGCGGGCGATCATCCTGACCGACTGCCACCGCGACCGGCTGCTGGGCAACAGTTGGTTCGAGGCGCCGGTGATCGTCGCGCACGACGAGACAGTCGCTTACATGCGCAACCTGCCCGCGGCCTTTCTGGAGACGTCGGTCGATGCGCTGACCGGCGATCTGCCGGAACGCAGCACGTTTTCGGGCGTGCACATCCCGCTGCCGACGGTGGGCTTTTCGCACCGGATGCAGCTCCGTTTCGGCGAGCGCATCGTCCCGCTGCTCGCCATGCCGGGGCCGACGGCGGGCAGCCTGTGGGTCCACCTGCCGGAGGAGCGAATCCTGTTCACCGGGGACAGCATCATCGTCGGCCAGCACCCGTACATCTCCAGCGCTACTACCAAAGACTGGCTCGAAAGCCTCACCGTCCTGCGACGCAGCCGCTTCGCCGCCGACACGATCGTGCCGGGCCGCGGCCCCGTGGTGGACAAAAGCGCTACCGAGCCGATCTCCAATTACCTGCGGCTGGCCCGCCGCCGGGTCCAGGGGCTGTACCGCGCCGGGCGCCCGCGGGCGGATACGTCGGCACTGGTGCCCGAGCTGCTCGACGTGTTCCCGTGTGACGATGGCGACCTGGAGCGCGTGCAGCGGCGGATCAAATCCGGCCTCGACCGCATTTACGAGGAGTTCAAGTCGAACGACAAAAACAACGAGTCGTCCGAACGCTGAGGGGCCCCTCCTGTGAGGGAGGGCACGTTACTGGGGGGGAGAGATGCCGGTTGATCGTGGCCGGGCAGTAATATACCGCACTATTTTCCCAGTTTAAGTTATAATGGCCCTAGTATAAAACAGGCTTCGTGGTGGGATTCACGAGGGCAACGTTTTGATTTGGATGGGATAGAGGCAGCAGTCCATGCCGGCGAACATTTTATTTGTGGAAGATAACGACGATTTGCGAGAAAACGCGGCGCTGGTCCTCGAACTGGAGGGGTACGAGGTGCGGGTGGCGCGCGACGGGCGCGAGGCGCTGGATGTTTTGGAGCAGGGATTTGTCCCAAATCTGATCGTCAGCGACATCATGATGCCGCGCATGGATGGCTTCGAGTTTTTCGCGGCGGTCCGCGAGCAGGAGAATCTGAAAGCGGTGCCGTTCATCTTCCTCACGGCGCGCGGCTCGCGCCAGGATATTTCGATGGGGCGGATGCTGGGCGCGGACGACTACCTGGTCAAGCCGTTCGATCCCGAAGAGTTCCTGATCGCAATCCAGAACAAGCTCCAACGCGCTGCCGAGATCGGCGCCCACGCCGCCGAGAATCTCAACGACGCGCGGCGCTTGCTCGTCCAACTGCTATCGCACGAGCTGCGCACGCCGCTGACCTACGTCACCGGCGGGTTCGCGCTGCTGGCCGAGGAGCTGGAGGCGCAGCCGGCGTCCAGCCGCACCGAGGACATTCGCGTCAGTCTCGATCTGATCCAGAGCGGCACGCAGCGCCTCAACCGCCTGGCCGAGCAGATGGTGCTCTATTCGGAGATCGTCAGCGGCATGGTGGCGAACCAGGTGCGCAGCGCGTCCGAGCCGGTGCCCCTGCACGAGCTGGTCCACGATGCGCTCGACCTGCTGCACGACCTGTGCCGCGAGCACACGCCTGAGATCGCGAAGTCGCTGTCGGAGGCCGAGCCGGTGGTGGTGTGGGGCGTGCGCGGGCTGCTGATCACGGCCATCAGCGAGGTGATTCGCAACGCGATCCAGTACTCGCCCAAGTCGGGGAAGGTGAGGCTGGTCGCCACGCGCGAGGACGACCAGGGCGTGCTGGCGGTGATCGACCGGGGACTTGGCGTGCGGCCCGAGGACCAGCACCGCATCTGGGATGTGCTGTTCCAGTCGGGCCGCGAGCGCACCGAGCAGCAGGGCATCGGGATGGGCCTGCCGATCGCGAAAGGCATCGTCACGGCGCACGGTGGCGACGTGATCTTGTTCAGCGTGCCCGGCGAGGGCACCGAGGTCACCTTCCGGCTGCCGCTCGCCGCGAATTAGAACCCCAACGAAGCGCCCCCATCGATGAGAATCGTCTGACCGCGGATCATGACGGCATCCGGCGAGCATAGGAAGGCAACCGCCGCCGCGACGTCTTCGGGCGCGATGATGCGCCCGGCGGGCGTGCGTTCCAGCGCGTAGGCGAACCGCTCCTCGAACTGCTCGCGCATGCCGGGGAAGTGCTGGAGGGCATCGGTGCGGACCATGCCCGCCGACACCGCGTTGACGGCGATATTCTGCGGGGCGAGCTCCACGGCCAGGTAGCGCGTCACCGCTTCGAGGGCGGCTTTCGACGCGCCGACGACGACGTACTCCGGCAGCACGCGCTGCGAGCCAATGCTGGAGATGTTGACGATGGCGCCCCCGCCGCGCGCCGCCAGGTGTGGGGCGGCATATTGGGCCAGGAACAGCGCGGCGCGCGCGTTGATGTTCAGCGTCCAGTCCCAGCCTTTGACGCGCTGCTCCATCACGGGCCGGTTGTAGCCCGAAGCCGCGTTGTGAACCAGGATATCCAGCCCGCCCAGCGCCTCGACGGTCGACGCGATCAGCGTCTCCAGATCGCCGGGCTTGCCCACGTCGGCGCGAACGACGACCGCCCGCCGCCCCAGGTCCTGAATCGCGGCGGCGGTGTCTTCGGCGGGCTGGCGGTTGCGGAAGTAGTTGACGGCGACGTCGGCCCCTTCGGCGGCCAGCCGCAGCGCGATCGATTTCCCGATGCCGCGCCCGCTGCCGGTCACCAGGGCGATTTTCCCGCGGAAGCGATCAGAGTGGTGCATGGCGATATCCTCTCACATGTCGGATGGGTCTACAGCGATTCGATGGTGATCTGGTCGAGGGCCAGCCACTGCGGCGCATCCGTGGCGACCAGCCCGAACCGGAAGCGCCCTTGCGGCGTGACGACGGCGTACTGGTTATCCATCCAGGCGATGAAGCCCATCGGCCCGCCGGGCGAGGTGGGCGCGGTGTGGACCCGCTGGCCGTCCACCGCGAACCGGACGCTATCCGGCAGCCATTCCAGGGTGTAGGTGTGCCGGTCGGCGAGGTCCGCCGGCAGGACGGCTTCCGAAACGCCGATCGCCCGCTGCCCGACCGGCCACAGGCGGCGGTACAGGGCCGGGAGGCGCATCAGCGCGAAGCCGACCGGCGCCAGCGGCGCGAGCGCCAGGAAGCTCCAGCGCGCCGCGTCGAGCGTGGCGGCCTTCCAGCCCCAGCCGGGCACACCCTGCGCAAGCGCCATATCGTGCGGCGGCGCTCCGAAGAAGAACCACGCGGCGCGTGGCAGGCGCGGCAGGCGCATCCCGACCGGCACGAACGGCTCGTTCCAGAAGCCGAACCCGGCGGTGCCTCTCAGGTCGCGGACGCGGTGCGACGCCCACGCGGTGACCGTCAGCCGGACGGGCGCGCGCCACGCAAAGCGGCGCTCGCGGGGCGCGTAGTCGGTGATCTGCGCGTCGCTGTACTGGCGCTCGGAGGCCGCATCCAGGCGGCAGCGCAGCGTGCCCTCGCCGAGATCGAGCGCACCCGTCCCGATCTGCCAGGGATGCCACGGCGCGCCCAGGGACTCCGCCGCGAAAGTGTCGGCGATACGGCGCGGGGACGGGGCGTGGCCGGTCATCGCAAACCGCCGGGCGCGCTCACAGCGCGGCCTGGAGGTGATCCCACAGGGCGCGGCGGAAGGCGTCGGTTTGCACGCGGTGGACGGGATGCCCGCCGTCGAACATCACCAGCCGCCCGCCGGGCACACGCTCGACCAGCCTGCGCCCCAGGTATTCCGGGTTGAGCTCGTCCTCGCGGCCCAGCATCAGCAGGAACGGGCACGCGATCCGGTGCGCTTCGGCGAGGCTGACGTCCCCGCCGCTGTCGATGATCTGCTTCATGGCGTTGACCCAGCCGAGCACTATGCCGTCGATGTGTTCCGCGCCGTGCAGGGTGCGCGTCGCGTCATCGACCCAGGTTGGGGGGTAGTTGCGCATGACGCGCGGGCGCAGTTCCGGGGGGAAGAAGCCCACCGCGCCCCACGCCGCCACCGACGCGATCAGGTCCGGGCGGATGATCGGCAGCAGGACGGCGACCTCGCCGCCGTCGCTGTACCCGGCGATGTGCGCCCGCTGCACGCCCAGCGCGTCGAGCCACGCGGCGATGTCTTCCGCGTCGCGCCGGTAGAAATCGCGGGGGTACGTGCGCGGCTTGGGGCCGGACCGGCCATACCCGCGCCGGGTGGGCGCCAGCACGCGGAAATGCGGGCGCAGCCACGCGATCTCCGGGCCGAATTCGTGGTCCCCGGTCCCCAGCCAGCCGTGAATCAGGACGATCACGGGCCTGTCGTCGCCGCCCGTGTCGCCGTAATCGATCGTCGCGCCGTTTACCTCAAGCTGCGGCATACCAACCTCCTGACCGGTCCGCGCCCGGAGAGTATGCCGGTCGGGGCCGGTCTGTGCAAATCTGCGCCCGGCTAGGGGGCGGGATTGTCGAGGTAGGGCTGAAGCTCGGCGCGCACGTCCGTGCCGTGCCGGACCAGGATGGTAGGCATGCCCAGGGATTGGGCCGCGCGCACGTGGGTCAGCGAGTCGTCGATCAGCAGGGCTTCGCAGGGCGCCGCCCCGACGGTTTGCAGGGCGACGCGAAAAGCCGTGACGTCCGGCTTCATCACGCCGATCTGAGCCGAGATCAGGACGTGGTCGAACAGCGCGTCGAGTCCCAACTCGGCCAGCCGGGTTTCCAGCTCGATCGAGTCGTTGGCGAGCAGGGCCAGCGTGCAGCCGCGCTCGCGCAGGTCGCGCAGCAGCTCGACCAGCCGGTAGTTGAGCCGGTCGCCGCCGTAGAAATCACGACGCAGCTCGGCGACATCTTCGCGCCGCATGTACAGCATTTCGGCCACGCCGGTCCAAAACGCCTTGGGCGTGACGCGCCCGAGCTGGGCCTGAATCCACAGGTCGCTGTGACGGATCGCGCGCTCGACGCTGCCGGGGGCCAGCCCCAGCCGTTGGTCCCATGCGTGGTGCGGGCTGGCGTCTTCCGTGCGGACCAGCACCTCATCGAAGTCGAAGATGAACGCTTTAATCATTTGGGGTTTTGTGTTAAATTCTCAGTGTATCGATTGGCACACAATCATACCACAACGCTGGAGAAGTGGACGCATTTTGACGTGACAACTGTCGAACAGCCGCAGGAACGTCACCAGGACCGTCACACGCTGCGCTTTTACGAGCGGTGGTGGATTCTGGGCAACGCCATGACCGATGGCTTATTGTACCACCTGGTGAAGGCCATCGACCGATTCTCGAAGCACGGGATGCGCGAAGCAGCGGCCCTGTCGTACTACGCCATTTTTTCGCTGTTCCCGCTGCTCCTGCTGTTGATCGTCGTTATCGGCACCATCCTGGGGCCGGCAGCCGCCAAAGACCAGATCGACGGGGTGCTGCGCCTGTTCCTGCCCGAATCAACGTCGGGCTTTCTGCAGGACAACATCGAGCAGGCGCTCAAGCAGCGCGGATCGTTCGGGACGGTGGCGGGCATCACGCTGTTGTGGTCGTCGTTGGGGCTGTTCTCGAATCTGTCGTCGGCGCTCAGCCGCACCTTCCGCGACGAGAAGGATCGCAACACGTGGCACAAGCGGCTGGTCGGCCTGGGGATCATGGTCGCGCTGGCCGTGCTGCTCACCGCGTCGCTGGCGACGTCGGTCGTCTTCAGCCTGATCGACCTGTTCGTGTTCTACGAATCAACGTCGTGGTTCCAGATGGGAGCGCTGATCGTGCCGCTGAGCCTCAGCGTGGCGATCTTCGCGTTCCTGTACCGTTTCATCCCGCGCCGGCGGGTGCGGTGGGATGCCATCTGGGTGGCGGCGTTCTTCGGCGGCGCCCTGTGGGAGCTCGCCAAGCGGCTGTTTGCGTGGTATCTCGATAACCTGGCCTCGTACAGCCTGGTCTACGGCTCGGTCGCGACGATGATCGTGCTCATGCTGTGGGCCTACCTGACCGCGATCATCATCCTGCTGGCGGGCGAAATCTGCGTCTCCATCGACGACTGGATGGGACGGAAGTCGGTGCAGGATCTGACCGTTCCCTACACCGACTCCCTGGACGAAGCGGGTTAGCGTCCCCGTTCCGATCGTCACCCCATCATCAATCCCCCTCGCGTTCGCAGACGTACACCAGGCCCGGCTGGTCCGGGGTATACGGCGTGTGGGCGAAGGCGTTGAACTGCTCGCGCACGGCCAGCCCGACCTGGGCGCACAGCATCTCCATCTCCGACGGCGCGGGCCACCACGTTCGGCGGTAGTATTCCTGGCGCTCGTGGCCCGGCCCGAAGATCACGGCCTGGTTTTCGGCGATGCGGCGGTCGCCGTCATACGTGTGCCGGTAGATGGCCGCGCCGCCGCGCCACTCGTCCCAGTCCTGCGCGCGGAACGGCAGATCGGGCTGCCAGTCGTCCGCGCCGAACAACAGGCGGCCACCGGGCCGGAGCAGATTCGCCACGTTCCACAGGGCTTCGAGCGCCTGCTGCGGCGTGGTGAACCACGTCAGGAAGTTGCCGTGGAACTGCGCGATGGCGTCGAAGGTGCCTTTGAGCGGCATGCGCGCGACGTCGGCTTCCACCCAGTCGATCGCGGCGCCGTGCCGCCGGGCGTTGTAGGTCGCCAGCGTCAGCAGGTCGCGCGAGAGGTCCAGCCCGGTCACGTTCAGGCCATAGCCGGCCAGGGCCAGGCTGTGGCGGCCCCAACCGCATCCCAGGTCCAGCACCCGGTCGCCGGGGCGGAGGTCGAGCTGCGTGATGGCGAACAGCACGTCAGTTTCGGTATTGTGTGCCCATGCGCCCGGCGAGTCTCCGGTGATCATGCGGCGAGCCCATCCCGCCGCGATCTGGCGATACCAGGCGTTGTTGTCTATCGTGTGAGAGCGCACGGTTAGACGTCCTTTCTACACGGGCAGGCGCGCGGCTTTATCCGTTGCGCTTGAGCTTGCCCGTGCGTTTGGTATACCGCTCCGCGCGCTGGAACAGGTAGATGCCCAGCGGGAGCATGACGACGCCCATCAACAGGAGGGGCGGGACGAAACTCATCGGACTCGCCTCGACAGTGCCCGGCAGCAGCGCCGACCGCATCCCTTCGAGCACGTAGGTGGCCGGGGAGATGCGCGCCAGCACTTGCAGCCATTCGGGCAGCACGCTGATCGGGTAGTAGATGCCGGACACCAGCAGGAAGAACGCCTGCACGATGTTGGTCATCTGCGCGCCGCGCTCGGGGTAGAGCAGGGGCAGGATGGAAGCCACCACGCCGATGCCCACGAACGACAGGCTGCCCACCAGCAGGATGATCGTCGCGCTGGTGAAGTCCGCGTTGCCGAAGTCGAGATCGAAGAACGCCGCCACGACTACGCCGATGATCACGGTGAAGATCAGGCTGTAGAGGATGGCGAAGATCGTCTGTCCGATCATCTGGTTGAAGCGGTGCACCGGCGCCATGAAGGTGTATTCGATGGTGCCTTCCCACCGTTCCCAGGCGATCATCTCGCTGATGTTGTTGAAGATGCTGGCGAGGAACCGCCACACCAGGGTCCCTATCAGCAGGTAGGTGATCAGGAAGTTGGTGTTGATCTGGGTTTCGCCGGTGATCTCGCCCGCACCGGCCCCGATGAACGTCACGGATAGCGAGTTGGCAATCGAGTAGGCCAGCCAGACAACTTCCCAGCCCCAGTAGCGTTTCACGAGATTGAAGTTTCGCGCTACGAAGGCGTACGACTGGCGCATCTCCAAGCGTAGTCCCTGGATCATCGCTGTGTGTCTCCTTTAGGTGAGGACCTTTTCCGGCTCGAAGTCTTCCAGGTCGTCTTTCTCGATCAGTTCCTTGCCGGTCAGCTCCATGAAAACGTCCTCGAGCGTGGGCGCGTGCCCGTTCCGGTTGATCAACTGCTTGAGCCCCTCGGGCGTGTCCATCGCCACGATCTTGCCATCGTCGAGGATGGCGATGCGGTCGCACAAGGCGTCGGCTTCGTTCATGTCGTGCGTCGTGATCAGGATGGTGGCGTCGTGGACGTCACGCAGCTCGTTGACGAACGACTGCACTTCGAGCTTCGAGCGCGGGTCGAGGCCGGTCGTCGGCTCGTCCAGCAGCAGTAGGATCGGCTGGGTGAGAAACGCGCGCGCGATGGCGACCTTCTGCTGCATGCCGCGGCTCATGTCTTCCATCGGGCTGGTGTAGCTGCTCTCGCGCAGCCCCAGCCGCTTGAGAATCTCGCGCGCCTTGCGGTCGGCTTCCGCCCCGGAGACGCCGTACAGCCGCGCCCCATAGAGCAGGTTCTCCTTCGGGCTCAGCTTCTTGAAGAAGGCCGCCTCGACTGATACGCGGTTGATCAGCCGCTTGACCTGCATCTCGTGTTTTGCCACGTCCAGGCCAAAGACGTGTACCGTGCCTTCATCCGGCAGCAGCAGCGTCGACAGCAGCCGGATCAGGGTGGATTTGCCCGAGCCATTCGGCCCGAGGACGCCGAAGATCTCGCGGCGCCGGACGGTGAACGAGACGTGGTCCACCGCGGTGATCAATTCTTTGCCTCGGCGCGCCTTGAGCGGTTTCGGCTCTCCGTTGGCAGGCTCCTGGCCGTTGGTGGTATGGCCGAACCACTGCCGCCACCAGGGTTGTGAAGCCACGTTGAAACGCTTGACGACGTCCTGGACGACGAGCGCGTCCTGGTCTGCAAAGCGTGGTGTGTTCATGGGTTGTGAACTCCTTGGTTGTGCTGCCTGCCTGAAACGTCGTGTTACCCGGTTGGTGCCTGTTCGCCGCGACAAAAAAAAGCCGCGGGTCGGTGGCCCACGGCTTTTGCTGGTCGGCGGACTCCGGGTACGGAGAACCGCTGCAAAATAAAACCGCGGGCATCGCGCCCGCGGCCATTGTTCTACACAGGAAGCTGTCTAATGGCGAGCAGGCGCAATACGGCAAGGATCAATGCCAAACGCATTGACGGCTTGCCCACGCATACGGGTGAAAAACAGGTTATTGACCATTCTTGCGCCCTACTCCTTTCTTAAGATGACGGCAGTATAGCATGGCATCAAAGCGGAGTCAAGCACTTCTTGCCACAAACGTTAAGATGCGATGCTGCCTCATAGCTGTTCGGCCAGCCACGCGCGCCACTGCTCGTCCAACTCGGCGAAGCCGGCGCCCAGGTGCGCCGTGCACGCGTCGTCGAGCGGATCGTCAGCCGCGATCGCGCCGATCCACGCGTTGCGCGCTTCCTCGCCGAACGTCTCCGTCACGAACTGCACGAACGAGAAGCCCTGGTCGGCGGCCACCTGCAGCTCGTCGGGCGGCCAGTCGGGCCGGGTTTCGATGCTGTCCCAGGCGATCAGGCGCTCGTCGGCGCCCTCCGGGGCCAGGGACCGCGCCGCGACCCGCTGCACGACCCGGTTGCGGTGGCTGAGCGTGTTCAGCAGGTTGCCGCCGAACTCGGCGATCCCCTCCTCCAGCCACCATGGGAAGCCGCCATGCGTCCCGCCGGCCATCTCGTACAGGACGAAGCGCGTGAACGCGCGGCTGATCTGCGGCTCGGTGGGGGGCAGCTCGTTGGGGCCGAGCGCGATCTTGATGCCCTCGCCCGGCTCGTTCCAGGTCGTGATGCGCGGCATCGAGAGGCGGGTCATCGTCTGGATCGTGGCGGTGTTGTCGTAGATCCGGATCGGCGCGACGGCGTCCGGCGTGAAATCGAGCGCGCCGGTGATCGTCCGGTAGATGCCAGGCAGGAACTCGGCCACGGCGTTGGCCTGCTCGCTGTGATCGACGATGGGATCGGAGAAATAGGTCAGCCGGATGCCGTCCGTTTCGAGCGTGCGCCAGTCCTCGCCGCCAAACCGCCAGCGGTCGTCCTCGAAGTAGAAAATGGCCGAGATCGTCGCGCCGCCCGCCGACCCGGCATACACGCGGCCCTGCTGCGTCCAGAGGATCGTCATGCGCGCCGTGGCCGTATCCGGCGTATCGGACCGGATGCCGTACAGCTCGATGTCGAAGCGTTCGAGGGGCGAATCGACCCAGTCCTGCGCCCAGCGCGAATGCTCGGCCCAGAACAGGGGATCGCGCTCCGAGACGTAGGCCATGTATCCGTCCTTGTCCTGCGCCAGGACGGCCTGCTCCATGCGCGCGATCGACCGGTTGAGCTCCAGCTCGACGGCGCTGACGGGCGTGACGGTCGGTGTGGGCGGTACCTCGCGCGGGGGGCGGGCGAAGAGCGTGCTCGCGGCCTCGAAACTGGCCTGGTCCGGCGTGGGAGTCGGCGCCTCTTCGGCCTTCTGGCAGGCGGCGAGGGCGATCACCAGCGCGGCGAGGACCAGCGCAAAGGAACGTCGAAAGCGCATCACGTTATCTCTCCATTCCCGTGCCCGTTTACCGGTTATACGCCGCGACACGTGCCGCCCGGTCAGCGAATGCGCAGATACGAGATCGAGCTTTCCTGAAAACCCGACGCCTGGTAGAACGCGCGCGCTGCCGGGCTGCCTCGCTCGATGTTCACATAGAGGTGCGTCAGGTTGAGCCGGTTGGCGTGGCGGAGCGCCTCCTCCAACAGCGCCGCGCCCACGCCTTCGCCCCGGTAGTCGAGGGCGACGGCCATGTCTTCGATCCAGCCGCGCCCGCCGGTCAGCGCCTGGACGAGCGACATCGCCACGAAGCCGATCACCTGCGCGGGCGAGGCGTTGGTCTCGGCCACGTAGACGCTGATCGTCTGCCGCTCGGCGAAGCGCTGTACGACCGCCTGCCAGTCCCCCGGCGAGAGGGCGAGGTTCGCGTCGATCAGGCGCATCAGGTCCAGCACGGCCTGGCTGTCGGACAGCTCGGCCTGCCGGATGTGGAACCCTGGCTCCTGGGGCAGGGTGGCCGCGGCGGAGCGGGTCAGCGCCTGCCAGCGCTGGAAGGCTTCGCGGTGGGTGCGGAAGGGCATCGGCGGGGCGTCTTCGGGCTGGAAAACGCGCACCTCCTGCGCGTCGTCCCCGGCGCGCAGCCCGCCGCCGACCGGGCGCGCCCGGTAGAACACGATGATGCCGCTCGACGGTGGCCCTTCGGGAAAGGAATAGATCCCCAGCAGGTCGATCAGCTCGACGTCCAGGCCGGTTTCCTCGCGGCTCTCGCGGATGGCCGCCTCTTCGACGCTCTCGTCGGCCTCGATGTACCCGGACGGCAGCGCCCAATGGCCCTGCTTGACTTTCCCCCCGCGCTTGACGAGCACCACGCCATCATCCATCTCGATGATCACGCCGACACCGGGCACGGGGTTGTGATAGTGAACGTAGCCGCACGCCGGGCACGATAAACGCGCTCGTCCACCAACCTCGCGGTGGACGAGCCTCTCCCCACAGGCGGGGCAGTAAGTCGGGCGGGTTGTCACGGCGATGATCCTTCGTGGCGCCGGTTACAGTTCCAGGTAATCGCGCAGCGGGTGGCTGCGGTTGGGGTGGCGCAGCTTGCGCAGCGCCTTGGCCTCGATCTGTCGGATGCGCTCGCGCGTGACGCCGAAATGGCGGCCCACTTCTTCCAGGGTGTGCTCCTGGCCGTCGCTGAGGCCGAAGCGCATCTCGAGCACTTCGCGCTCGCGCATGTTGAGCACCGACAGCGCCCCGCGAATCTGCTCTTTGAGCAACTGGCGGGCGGCGGCGTCCACCGGGCCGGGGATCTTGTCGTCCTCGATGAAATCGCCCAGCAGGCTGGAGTCTTCCTGCCCGACCGGCATTTCGAGCGACATCGGCTCTTGCGAGATGCGCAGGATGCGCCGGACCTTGTTGGCCGCGCGGCGCAGCTTGCGTGCCAGCCCCGGCTCCAACTTCTGGTCGAAGTCCCACGCCCGGCGGATCTCCTCGGTTTCTTCCGGCGTGAGGAACTCCATCTCCAGCGCGATCTGCTCGGCGGTCGGCTCGGAGCCGAGGTCCTGGATCAGGTCGCGCTGGACGCGCATCAGCCGGTTGATGGTCTCGACCATGTGCACCGGGATGCGGATCGTCCGGGCCTGGTCGGCGATGGCGCGGCTGATGGCCTGCCGGATCCACCACGTCGCGTAGGTGCTGAACTTGAAGCCTTTGGTGTGGTCGAATTTCTCGACGGCGCGCAGCAGGCCGATGTTGCCCTCCTGGATCAGGTCCAGGAAGTTGATGCCGCGCCCCATGTAGCGCTTGGCGACGCTCACCACCAGCCGCAGGTTGGCGCGGGTGAGGGCTTCGGCAGCCTGCGGCCCGCGCTCGTTGGCGCGGTCGAACTCGTCCTGAATGAGCACGTTGAGCATCTCGCGGTTGCTGTCCAGCCAATCGCGGAAGGTCGCCGCAGACGGCCACTCGCCGTTCTCGTCGCAGGCTTCCAGAAGCTGCTGCTGGAGCGGGCCAGGGATCAGGTAGAACGCCTGAAACGCCTCGAACAGGCTGGAGGCGACTTTATTCCAGGCGTCATCCCGGCCCCAGTCGCCCTGTTCCAGGAACAGCCGGACGTACGAGGGCTCCTGGCTGTTCCAGGTCCGGCGCAGGTTCTGGACTTCGCCGACCAGCAGGTCGGCCAGCGGCGGCTCGACGTTGGCCTGGGCGGCCTGGGCGCGCGTGCGCTGCCAGTGGACGACGAAATGCTCGTAGATCTCGGCCAGGACGTCGCAGGGCTGAGGGCTGGCCTGGTCCTGTTCGCTCGCCAGGGTGACCAGCCGCCGGGTGATCGTGTCGAGCAGGTTGCACGCCGCGATCTGCGACGAGAGCCACGTTTCGCGATCGGGATCCAAAAGCTGGACCTGCCCGATCTCCTTGAGGTACATCCGTACCGGGTCGTCCGCCAGGCTGGCCGCTTCGATGCGCGAGACGTCGATCTCGCTGTCGTCGCCTTCCACGCCGTTCAGGTCGAGATCGTGATCGTCGGGTTCGTTGACGTCCAATGAGAAACCAGAGCCGTGGTTGTCCGCGATGATTTCAACTCCCATCTCTTCGAGTTGATCGAAAATGGCCTGCGCCTCGTCGCTGTCCGGATCGTCGAAAAGCTGGAGGATCTCGCTCTCGTCGATATGCTTTTCCCGGCGGGCTTTGGCGATCAGCTTTTCGATCGCCGTCGCCGAACTGGTAGCATTTTTGTCTTCTAGATGCGGTGCCATGGTATCCCCGCGTCTCGTCATACGCGCTGATTGAACGACGCTACATTTCTCGGGAAAGATCTCTAATCTGGTGGAGAGCCTTGGCGAGCAACTGGCGAGCCCGTGTGTAAGCCTTAACTTTGGCCTGATACAGCCGGTCTGTCAAGTCGTCCCCCTGGGCGCCTTCCTGGGCGTCCTCCTGCAAGAAGTACAACTCTTGCAGTTCGCGCTCCAAGCGGCTGTGCCGCAGGCCGAGCGCTTCCTCGACAAACAGGCTCGTGTCAGGCTCGGGCAGCGTGTTGATCCGCGCCTGCTCGCGCTGAATCGACTTCAGTTCGGTCATGAGCGGCCCTGAAAGTCGCCGCTGAAACGATTCGAGCGTTGGTCTCCGCAACTCTTCGACAACCACGACCAGCTCGGGCGAAAGCTGGCGGGAGAGAAAGCCGAACACGTCGGCGTCGTCCTGCTGCAACGAGCGCGCCAGCGCGGCAAAGATCGCCTGGTAGTCGGGCCGGCTGAAGTCGTTGACGTTCATCGCGGCCAAGACGGTTTCCAGGCTGGGATCGCCCCCCTGCAATTCGCGCAGCTTGCGATTGGCCGCGTACAACCGCTCTGGCTCCTCCATCAGCAGTCGCAGGCAGAACCCCTCGCGGATGGCCGAATGGCCCGGCGGCCCGCCGGGCGCGTCCGGCCTGGCCGTTCGTTCGGCCAGCCGCTGCTGCTGGCGGATCGACGGCAGCGCGCGCGTCTGGGCGGCCTGCCGGTACTGCGACCACTGGATCAGCATCGGCGCGTCGATCCGGACCCGGCGGGCCAGCGTCTGGATGTTGACGTTGCGCTGCAGATCGTTCTCTGTGGCGGTCAGAATCGGCAGCAGCTCGCGCGCGGCCCGCTCGCGCTCGTGATACGACGATTCGTTGGAAAGGTGCGCGGTGCCCTGGGCAATCACGTAATCCGCGACCGGCATGGCGCGGTCGATCAGGCTGGTCCAGGCATCGGGTGTCTCGCGGATCAGGTCGTCGGGGTCCTGCCCCTCCGGCAGGCTGATCACGCGAATGTCGATATCCAGTAAGCCAGTGTAACGCATCATGCCGCGCGGATCAAAAGAGACCGAGCCTTCGCCGTCGAGAGTCTGGCGGGCGACGTTCAGGCCACGCATGGTCGCGTTCATCCCGGCGGCGTCGGGATCCAGCGCCAGGATCAGGCGGTTGGCGTAGCGGCTCAGCAGCCGAAGCTGGTCTTCGGTGAGGGCGGTGCCCATCTGGGCGACCACGTTTTGAAACCCGGCCTGGTGGGCCTGCATGACGTCCATGTACCCCTCGACGATGACCGCCGTCTCCGTCTCGCGGATGGCGCGCCGGGCCGCGTCCAGCCCGAACAGCAGGCGGCTTTTGTCGAACAGCGGGCTTTGGGGCGAGTTCAGGTACTTGGGCACGTCGTCCGGGTTCAGCGCGCGCGCCCCGAAGCCGACCGTGCGCCCGCGCCCGTCGCGGATCGGGATCACCAGCCGGTTGCGAAACCGGTCGTAGACGTTGCCCTTTTCGTTGCGGATGGCGACGCCGGCCTCGACGATCTCGTCCTGGGAATAGCCGAGCATTTGCAGGTGGTGGAGCGCCTGCCGCCAGTCGTTCGGCGCGTAGCCGAGCGCGAACGCGGTGACGGTTTCGCCGCCCAGGTGGCGGCGCTCGACGTAGGCGCGGGCCGCCTGCGCGGCGGGCGCGGTGCGAAGCTGGTCGTGGAAAAAGCGCGCCGTTTCGTCCAGCAGGCCGAGCAGGCGGTCGGATTCGACCTGCCGCTCCTCCTGGGCGGGATCGGGCGGCGCGAGCTGAACCCCGGCGCGCTTGGCAAGCTCGCGCAGCGTTTCGGCGAAATCCCAGCCTTCGGATTTCATCACGAAGCTGAAGACGTCACCGCCTTCGCCGCACGCCCCAAAACAGCGCCAGGTTTGCGTATCCGGGAAGACTACAAAAGAGGGCGTCTTTTCGTGATGAAAAGGGCACAACGCCTTGTAGTTGCGCCCTGCCTTTTGCAGATTGACATATCCGGATACGACATCGACGATATCGAGGCGGGCTTTTACGTCATCGACGACAGACACGCTTGAATTGACCCCACCGTACTCCGCCACAATCGTAACGAAATTATATGCAGCCCGCCGGGGTTGCGCAACCGACCGGCGGTTTTTTGCGGCGCTGCCAATTTGACAAACCCCCGGCGGTGCGGTAGCAATACTACGTCCTTGCCCGGTCCCAAATGAACTTATGGCACACATGGAAAGGAGGGCGGCATAGCGCCGGCGTTATGCCTCTGTAGCCATGAAACGACCTTTGGTGGAATGCATTCCCAACTTTAGTGAAGGCCGCCGGCCTGAAGTCATCGACGCCATCGTGAACGCCATGCAGCAGGCGGCGGCGGTGCACATTCTGGACACGAGCAGCGATCCCGATCACAACCGGACGGTCGTCACGTTCGCCGGCACGCCCGAGGCCGTCGAGCAGGCCGCCTTCGCGGCGATCAAGACCGCCGCCGAGCACATCGACATGACGCAGCACAGCGGCGAGCACCCGCGCCTGGGCGCGTCAGACGTGGTGCCGTTCGTCCCGATCCGCGACGTCACGATGGAAGAATGCGTGGACCTCGCCCGGCGGCTGGGCCAGCGCGTGGGCCACGAGCTGGGGATCCCGGTCTACCTGTACGAAGCGGCGGCGGCCAGCCCGGACCGTGAAAACCTGGCGGACCTGCGCAGCTCGAAATTCCAGTACGAGCAGCTCGCCGAGGTGATCGCGACCGATCCCGCCCGCATGCCCGACTTTGGCCCGGCGGAGATCGGCACCGCCGGCGCGACCGTGATCGGCGCGCGCCCGCCGCTGGTGGCGTTCAACGTGTACCTGAGCACGAACAACCAGTCCCTCGCGCAGAAGATCGCGCGCGCCGTGCGCCATTCGAGCGGCGGCCTGCGCTACGTCAAAGGGGCCGGGTTCATGGTCGAGGGACAGGCCCAGGTGTCGATGAACCTGACGAATTACCAGAAGACGCCGGTGCATCGCGTGGTCGAGATGATCCGGCGCGAGGCCGACCGTTACGGCATCGGTATCACGCACAGCGAGCTGATCGGGCTGGCGCCGCAGGATTTCTTCGTCGAGGCGGCGCGGTGGTATTTGCAGCTCGACAAATTCCAGCCGGACCAGATCCTCGAATACCGGATTCAACGGGCCGAGGCCGAGCGCTCGGCGCTGGCCGAAGAGGAGCCGCCCGTGCCGGAAGAGGCCACCCGGCAGGTCCCGACGGTCGATCACCCGCTGCCGACACCGGCCCAGTTTGCGGCGGCGGTGGCCGACGGCTCGCCCACGCCGGGCGGCGGCGCGGTGGCCGCGCTGGCCGGTGGCCTGAGCGCCGCGCTGGCCGAGATGGTCGCCCGGCTGACCGTCGGGAAGAAGAAATACGCCGACGTCGAGGAGACGATGGGTGCGGTCGTGGCGGCGGCGGCGGACCTGCGGCGCCGGCTGTTGGAGGCTATCGAGGAGGATGTCCAGGCGTTCGAGGAGGTCATGGAGGCGTACCGGCTGCCCAAGGACAGCTCCGAGCGCGACGACGCGATCCAGAACAGCCTGATCCACGCCGCGGACGTGCCGCTGAACGTGGCGCGGCTGGCGCTGGAAGCCATGCGGCTGGCCGAGCAGGTCGCGCGGCAGGGCAACGTGAACGCGGCCAGCGATGGGGCGGTCGGCGCGCTGATGGGCCTGGCTGCCGTCGAAGGGGCGGCGCTCAACGTCCGCGTGAACGCGGTCAGCCTGTCCGATCCGGACCTCGCCGCCCGCTACCGGCACGATGCCGAGGCGCTGGTCGAGCAGGCGCGGCAGGTGCGCGACGCCGTGATCGCCGCCGCGGAAGACCGCGCGGGTATTGCATCGTAGCCGAACGCACGAGTTGAGTCTTCGAGGATGGCGGATTGAACCGGATTCGTTGGGCAAGCCTTTTATTGGTAGGAGTCGTTTTCATCCTGGCCGCGTGCAGCGAGGCGTCGCCCCAGGCGACGCCTATGCCGCCCAGCCCGACCGTCGATGAGCTGTCCACGCTGATCGCCATGCAGGAAGTCGCGACGGACGTCCCCACGGCGACGCCCATCCCTACGGCGACCATCACCCTCACCCCATCGCTGACGCCGCTCCCCAGCGAGACGCCAACGCCTACCGAGCCCCCGGCCACGCCGACGCCGTTCCCGACCAACACGCCGCGCTCGACGCAGGCGGTGTCGCAGGCGGTGCTGCCGACGGCCATCGCCAAGTACGACCCGGCGACGAGCGAGATCGCCGATCACTACTGGCTTCAGCGGCCCTTCCCGCGCGACCCGACCAACCGTGTGCACGATTACCTCTCGCGCAGCTATCCCTACGGCACGACCGGCGGCGGCGGGCTCCAGGTGCATCACGGCGTGGACATCCAGAACAACCTGGGGACGGATATCCTGGCCGTGGCGAGCGGGTGGGTGCTATACGCGGGCAGCGATGCCGAGGTGCAGTTCGGCCCGCGCAACGATTTCTATGGGAATCTGGTCGTGATCGAGCACGAGATGCGCGCGCCGAACGATGCCATGCTGTACACCCTCTACGGGCACATGTCCCAGGTGGACGTGGAAACCGGGCAGTTCGTCGACCAGGGCGAGAAGATCGGCGAGGTCGGCGCGACCGGCGTGGCCCTCGGCTCGCACCTGCACCTCGAGGTCCGGCTGGACGATCCCTACGACTACCTCAGCACGGTTAACCCGGACCTGTGGCTCGTTCCGTGGCCGACCTTCGGCACGCTGGCCGGGCGGCTGGTGGATCGCGACGGGCAGCCGGTCCGCGACGCGACGGTCACCATCCTCTCGGATTCGGGGCCGGACCGCTACACCTTCACGTACGCCAACGACAACGTGAATCCCGATCCGTACTACAACGAAAACTTCACCTACGGCGACCTGCCCGAAGGCGAGTATCACGTCATCGTGCGGACGGGCAGCGTGAAACGGTTCGACGACTGGGTGTTCGTCGAGGCGGGCCGGACCAACTGGATCGACATCCGGCTGAATTGAACGGCGGAGCGCCCCCACGAGCGCCCCACCATTTTTCCCGTTGACTCAATCGAAGAGGCGGTGTTTCCACTCGCCGCCGACCATCGTGCCCAGGACGCGCGTCGCGAGAATTTCGTCCGGCTCGATGGCGAACAGGTCGCGGTCGAGCACGACGAGGTCGGCCAGGAAGCCGGGCGCGATCATCCCCAGGTCGTGCTCCAGCCCGGCGGCGTACGCCGGCCCCTGGGTGAAGGCGCACAGCGCCGTCTGCATGTCCAGGCGGCCCTCCGGGTACCAGCCATCCGGGCCGGGCGATCCGTCCGGGCGGCGGCGCGTCACGGCGGCGTAGAGGCCCTTCACCGGCTCGAACGGCTCGACCGGCGCATCCGAACCGAAGGCTAGTACGGCGCCCGCTTCCAGTTGGGCGTGCCAGTTGTAGCTCCACCGGGCGCGTTCGCCCCAATACCATTCGGCCATTTCGTAGTCCGAGGTAGCGTGGATCGGCTGCATCGAGGCGATGACGCCCAGGTCCGCCAGCCGGTGGACGTCGTCGGGGTGGATGATCTGGACGTGCTCGATGCGGTGGCGCAGCGCCTGCGGCGGGATGCCGCGCGCGGCCTCTTCGCGGCGCACCTGCTCGTAGACGTCCAGCACGTCGTGCACGGCCCGGTCGCCGATGGCGTGAATCGTCGAGGGCAGCCCGGCGGCGCTGGCGCGGCTGACCAGCTCGGCCATCTCTTCCTTGTCGGTGACGGCGATGCCGGTATTGTCCGGCTCGTTCTCGTACGGCTCGATCATCAGCGCCGTGCGCGGCCCCAGCGCGCCGTCTGCGAAGATCTTCAGCCCGCCGATGCGCAGCCAGTGATCGCCGAATCCCCAGCGCAGGCCGAGCGCGTGCGCGTGCTCGATGTACGGGTCGTTGACGTTCTTCACCACGCGCAGGCCCAATTCGCCGCGCTCGCGCAGGATTTGCAGCGCCACCAGACAGCTCGGATCGTCGTAGTCGTGGATGGCGGTCAGCCCGGCCTGCCACGCGAGCTGTTGGGCGGCGCCCATCCAACTGGCGACCTGCTCGGGCGTTGGCTCCGGGATCAGGTTGTAGACGAGATTCATCGCCGGGGCTTCGAGCAGGATGCCGGTGGCGCGGCCCTCCGCGTCGCGGTGAATGCTGCCGCCCGGCGGGTTGGGCGTGGAGCCGGTGATGCCCGCCGCCCGCAGCGCGGCGCTGTTGACCCAGGCGGCATGGCCGCTCTTGGCGCCCAGGTACACCGGGTTGTCCGGCGCGACGCTGTCCAGGTCGGCGGCGGTGGGGAAGGCGCTGTGATCGCGCCAGTACGCCTGGGACCATCCCCGCCCGACGAGCCATTCGCCCGGCCCGGCCTTGCGGGCGCGGACCGCCACCCGGCGCAGGGCCTCTTGCTTGCTGGGCACCTCGAACACGTCGATGGTGTTCAGGCTGCGCGCCACGCCTTCCCAATGGATGTGCGCGTCGGTCAGGCCGGGGATCACCGGGCGCCCGCCGAGATCGTCGGCGTGGGTGCACGGCCCGACCAGCCCGCGAATCGTGTCGTTGTCGCCCACGGCCACGATCCGGTCGCGGCACAGGGCCAGCGCGGTGGCCTGGGGCTGGGCAGGATTGAGCGTGTGAATGCGTGCGTTGAGCAGAATCCGGTCGATCATCGCGAAGGTTCTCCCTCCCACTACCGGCACGGCACCATCAGGCAAACGGCAAACGGGTGATTAGCTGGCGTACAGCGCCCACGTCTGTTCGACTTCCTCGGGGGTGGGCGCGCTGGCGAACCCGGCACGCGTGACCGAGATGGCCGCGATGCGGGTGGCGACCAGGATCGCCCGGTCGAGGTCCCCCAACCGGTCGAGCGCGATGTGGAGCGTGGTGGCAAAAATGTCGCCCGCGCCGGTCGGGTCGACCAGGACGGCGGGCTGGGCCGGGAAGTCACGCACGATGCCCCGGTGGTACAGCGTCCCGCCGAGCTCGGCCCGCGTCATGACCATCAGCGGCGCCAACTGCCCGAAGACCTGCTCCAGGCCGGGATCGTGATCGATGTCTTCCTTGCTGAGCACGGTCAGCGCCGCGCGGGGCAGCACGCGGTCCGCGTCTTCCCACGGGATCGACGTGATGAAGCCATCCGGCGCGCGGTGGCGCATCCAGCCCTGGGGCGTGACGCAGATCGGGCTGTCGCCAAAGGTGCCCATCATCGCCGGATCGACCTCGTAGGCAATCGGCCCCAGGTGGACCAGCCGGGCTTTCGTCCAGGCGGGCGGCAGGTGTTCGGGACGGAGCGTGATGGCGCGGTGGTACATGTACTGGATGCGCTTCCAGCCGTCGTACAGGTTCTCGAACATCGTCGTGTGCTCGGCTGGAATGCTGAGCACCTGGGCCTGGGGCGGCAGGTCGGCGAGCAGCGGCTCGCCCGGGGCGGCGCTGGTCAGGATGGCGACGCGCAGCCCGAACGCGACAGCGGTGTGGGCCGCATACGATACGGTGCCGCCCAGGCGCGGCCCGTCGGAAGTCACATCGTGGGTGATGTGGCCGATCAAGAGATAGTCAGGGATCTGGTCGGTCAGGTCAGCCATGGCCTCACGAGAATGGAAAATGCCGCGGCCAGGGCGGCGCGGCATGCGGGTTAGGCGGGCCCATGTGGCCTAGCGGCGGCGCGGGATGATGGTGACCTTGCGATGCTCACCCTCGCCCACGCTCTCGGTAGTGACCTCTGGATGGTCGCGCAGGGCCAGGTGAACGATGCGGCGCTCGTAGGGCGGCATGGGTTCCAGCGTCACCGTCCGGCCCAACTGGATGGCCTGGTCGGCCATGCGCTTCGCCAGGCGGCGCAGAATCTGCTCGCGGCGCGATTTGTACCCCTCGACGTCGAGCACGATGTTGGCGCGGCGCTGAAGCTCGCGGCTGGCGATCAGGCGCGTGATGTATTGCAGCGAGGCCAGCGTTTCACCGCGCCGCCCGATCAGCACGCCGAGATCGCGCCCGCGAATCTGGAGCACCCACGGCGAGTCGTTGTCCGCCGCCTCCGGCGCGCGATACACGACCACCTCGGCCTCGACCTGCATCTTGGCGAGCAGCTCCTCGAGCGTCGCCAGACCAACCCGCGCGTCCTCGTCCATGTCGCTCTCACTCACCGGCGCCGGGAGGTCGATGTCCTCTTCGTCTTCGGCGGCGGCGGGCTGGCTGTCGGCGGGCGGCGGGGCGGGGGCGGGCTTGGGCTTGGGTTTGGCCGGGGCCGGCTTAGCCGGTGCGGGGGCGGATTCTGGCGCGGAGGCAGGGCGCGCGGGCGCGGCAGTCGTCAGGCGAATGCGGGCCGGACGCGCGCCGATGCCCAGCAGGCCCCGGCTTGGCTCCTCCAGGATCTCGACGATGACGCTTTCGCGCGCAACGCCGAGTTCTTTCAGACCCTGTTCAATCGCGGTTTCGATGTCGGATGCGCTGGTTTCGACCGACCGTGTTTCACTCATAGTGATCCCCTCTTGGCGTAATGAAATTTATCGCTTAGCCTTGGCCCGTTGGGCCCGGCTGTCGTAGACGCCAGAACGCTTAGCTTTGGCGGGCGCCGGTTCGGACGACCTGCCCCGTTTGGGGCGAGCCGGTTCCGAGGCGACGACCGGCGCGCTGGAGGGTTCCGAGGCGCTCTCACCGGCTTCGGCGCGGGCCTTGGCCTTGGCTGCCCGCTTGGAGGCCGGCGCGGCGGCTTCGTCTTCCGCTTTCTTGAGGCCCAGCGCCTGCTTCAAGTCGATCTTGCCCATCATCGCATATTGGCCGATGCCGATGATGTTCGACACGATGAAATAAATGGACAGTCCCGAGGCGAACGACAGCGCGAAAATGCCGAACATGATCGGCATGATCATCATCATCTGGCGGCTCATCGCGGCGGCCTGATCGGTGGCCTTGTCTCCGCCAGAGCTGGCCGGCGAGGCGGGCATCAGCAGTTTTTGCTGGAGCCACGTCGTCAGCACGACCAGGATCGGCAGGACGTACAGCGGATCGGGCACGGCGAGGTTGAGCCACAAGAAGCGGCTGTCCATCGGCACCGCGCTGGACAGGTCCTTGACCCACAAGCGGCCCGACAGGTCGAGCAGTTGGAGCGGGGTGGCCGCCAGCGTGGCGACGATCGCGCGGTACAGGCCGATGAGGATCGGGAACTGGATCAACAGCGGCAGGCACCCGGCCAGCGGGTTGACGCCGTGCTCGCGGTAGAGTTCCCACTGCGCCGCCGCTGCGCGCTCGCGGTCGTTCTTGTATTTTTCCTGGATCTTCTTCAGCTCAGGCTGAATTTCCTGCATCGCCTTGGTCGAACGCTGCTGTTTCATGGTGAGCGGATAGGTCGCCAGCCGCACGAGGATCGTGAAGACGACGATCGCCAGCACCACGTTCCCGCCCAGGATTTCGTACAGGAACAGCAGAATGGTGATGAAAGGATTGATGATGATATCGAGCATGGTATAGCGCCTCTTACTTCTCGGCTAGATAGTGGGCTAGGATAGCCTCAGAGACCGTTTGAGAACCCCCATCCCCGCGAACCCTTCGGGTCCGCTTCCCTTCCCCAACGAGGGGGAAGGGGGAATAAAACGGGGGTTCGTCCCGTTTAGTGCTCTGTCAGTGAGACAAAAAGCACTTCTCGAACGGCCTTTCAATCGGCGTAGCGCCAATCCACTTCACCCGTTTCGACGTTGTAGGCAACGATCCGTTCGTCTGATTCAGACGTGCCCAGGACGACAATACTGCCATCCTGCTCGCCTTCCGAGCCGGGAACCAGCACCAGTTCGGTCAATGCTTCGCCGCCCGTCTGGTCGCTCCATTCCGACGATCCGTCTTCTTTCGACACGGCGTAGACGTTCTTGTCTTTCGAGCCGACGATTACCAGCCCGTTCGTCACGAGCGGCGTGGCCCGGATCGCGTCTTCGGCGATCTTCATTTTCCAGCGCTGGCTGAACCCGTTCTCCGTGACCTCTACAGCATACAGGTAACCGTCGAGATCGCCAAAATACAGGGTCTCGGTACCGTCTTCCTGCACTTCGATGGCCGGGCTGCCCCACAGCCAACCTTCGGTTTCGTAGCGGTCGATGATGGCGCGCTGGTCGAGATCGACGGCCACCAGCTCGGACATGAACGTGCCGATGTAGATCCGGTTCAACTGTTCATCATAAACCATATTGCCGGGCGCTGCACCACCCAGGTCCCGTTTCCACAGCTCGTCACCGGTCTCCGGGTCAAGCGCGTACAGGTGGTGATCCAGCGACACGGCATACAGGGTGTCGCGGCTGCCGGCGTCGCCTTCGCGCGCGTGCACGTAGAGCGGGGATGCCCACACGCCGTGGCCGGTTTCGAAGGTCCACAGCTCCTCCGCCGTAGCGCGCGAGACGGCTACCACGTTCTGGCTGCCCAGGCCGAAGAAGACTTTGTCGTCGTTGAACGCCACGCCGCTGATCACGCGGTCGCCCGCGGTCAGCGAGATCGGGCCGATGATGTTTTCGGTGTCGGGCTCGTACAGCCAGTTGCGCGAGCCGTCCTGCAGGTTGATGGAATGCAGGCGCCCGCTGTAATCGCCGATGTAGAGCGATCCGTTGTCGATGGCCGGGACGGCGAAGAACTTGGCGCCGTCGTGCTTGTATTCCCACTGGACAGCGCCGCTGGACGGGTTGAGAGCCACAACCCGCTCGTTGTAGGCCACGTAGACGGCGTCGCCTTCGGGGTCGCGCGCGATGCCCGCCCAGCTATCACCGGCGACACCGCCGCAGGCTGCCAGGAACAGCGACCCGGCCAGCATCAGGCCGATAACCGCGCGTCGCGGTGCCGTGAATAGACGAGATGTAATCAACTTGGCTCCTTAGCTATCTCTGACTGCGTTTATGGAACGGGATCGTGTCCACCAGGGCCCAGCGGATGGCAGCGCGCAATGCGCTGCATTCCCAACCACCCGCCGCGGATGAGGCCGTGTTTTTCGATGGCCTGGTAGGTATAGTGCGAGCAACTGGGGTCGTAGCGGCAACTGGGAGGCAGAATACGCGAGAAGGTGAGCTGGTACAACCGGATCAGAGCCAACCCGATGACTTTCATGGTGATGTGTCTCCCGGAGAAAACTCCCAAAGACCGGCTCGCTGCATGAGCGTGATCACAGCCTCGCGGATGTTCTGGTAGGGCTGGCCGGCGACCGGGCCGCGCGCGATGAGGGCGATGTCGTGCCCAGGCAGCACGTGGGGATGAATCTCTTGCACCACGGCCCGCAACCGGCGCCGGACCCGGTTCCGGGTGACGGCGTTGCCCAGGTGCCGGCTGGTGACGAACCCATAGCGGTTGTGAGTCAGGTCGTTGGGCGCCACGCTCAAAATGAGAAACGGGTGGCGCCACGCACGTCCCGTCTGCCGCAGGTGAGCAAAATCATCCTTCCGGCGGAGTCGCAGGTGACGCTGCATCGCCGCAGGCTCGCCGGGGCAGGCTAGCTTTTCCAGTTGATCTTCTTGACGTGATTGTTCATCTTGACCGACAAGAGCCTGCGGCCCTTGGCACGGCGCGCCTTCAACACGCGGCGACCATCTTTGGTCTGCATCCGCTGGCGAAAACCGTGCACGCGAACACGACGGCGCTTCTTGGGCTGGTAGGTACGTTTTGGCATTTCTATCCCTCTTTCAAAAAACGCGCGCGGAGGCGCGGTTTGTGCAATACGCTGGCTTTTGGCGACCGTGTAGGCACTTGCGATTTTGACGAGCGGTAAGTATAACGCATGGCTATAGGTGGGTCAAGCGTGCGTTGGAAGCCTCGCGCAGATGGCGCGCGCCGTGCTCCGCCCACCCATCCGATCGTCGATGTGCGCCCGCCCTGGTCCGATGGAGGAAGGAAATCGACATGGACACCCCGCGCGCCTGTCCCGAATGTGGCGCCGCCTGGCAGGATGGACGAACGTGCCAGGATGATTTTCACCAGATGCTGTTCTGGGAGGCCGAGTTTCCCGAATACGGCATCGTGCACCATTTGACGGTGCTGTGTTATCACATGCAGCACCCGAGCCTGTATTCGCCGGAAACGCTGGCGGAAGGCAAGCGGATGCTGGCGGATTTCCTGGCCGGGACCCCGCCTTCGGAAATGCGCCGGCGGATGCGCGACAGGGTAGATTCGGGCAGGCGATCCTGGAAGGTGACGGGCACCGAGGACGCGCACGGCGCCTACGAGCGCCCGGTCCGGTGGACGATGACCGCCCGCGATGTCGTCGTGGCGGGTGCGGATCGCTACGTCGAGAGCGTGCGGGCGTGGGCGCGCTCCATGTACGATGCGCTCGCGGCTTCGGGCAACCTGTGACCGGCCCGCAAGCCCCCGGCACAGGCCGGCGGACGCGCGATTTTTACCGTTGACCAGCGCGGCGAGTTGTGGTAAATTTCCCTGTGCACTGGCCCTGTAGCTCAATTTGGCAGAGCAGTTGACTCTTAATCAATTGGTTAGAGGTTCGAGTCCTCTCAGGGTCACCACGCACACGACACCCGCAGCGGCGGGTGTTTTTGTTTTCCCCCGCTGGCAGGGCGGGCTATCAGTATCGGAACTCGTGCAAACGTAACAGCCTCTTCTACGTTCCTAATCCTCACCTGCCTCCTGCAGCCACTCAGTAAACTCAGCGAATAGCTGCGTAGTGCTGCCAGAATCTCCTCCGAAAAACACACCGGTAAATACATCATATAAACCGGTACGCTCTACCCGTGCGAGCATTGATTTAAGTAGCGCTGGTGCGATACCGTACTCATGTTCAACAGCGCTCACGAAGTCACGCCAAAATACACTTGCCTTGTCTACTGCTCTGGATGCCATCACGTTGACGCTTTCTGGCCAGGGTCCGTCTTCTGGCGGTTTTGTCGCGCGTGATGGTTCAGTTTCATCTTCAAACTTCTTCAGCAAAAGTAGGATTTGCAGCTCGCGTTCCGACAAGGTGTCGAGAATAGAAACGAACTCCTCTATCTCACTCCCCTGAAGCTGATCCTTCTCTACTGCAGAAAGAAGCAGTCTAGCGAATTTCCTTATTTTCTCTCTGTTGCGCGTTCTGATAGCCGCTCTATAACTGATGGTAAAGGCGTGCAAAAAATCCTCTTGCTGGATCATTTCCTCTGTGAGGAGGTGTGTTCCATTGTCTAATTCGTCAAAGAAGGCTCGTTGCCGTTCTCGTACTTTTTCCTCTATCACTGCGACGAGTGTCGCGTCAAGCCCGCTCAGAAGGCCTGTAGGATCAAGTCCAGTGACGAAAGCCACCAACGCGCGGATCACTGGCTTGTCCTTGTAGACACTTGCCCATTTTGGAATTGTGCTCGTGGAAAGAGAAGAATTGGAAGTGTTGTTCATTCTTCTTAACTCATTGAATAATTGTGATTTCTGACCGAATTGTAACAGTATATGTATAGAGGAGCAAGCATCGTGCGATGCGCACACTTCACTGGTTTTTGTTCAATTTGACACCCGCAGCGGCGGGTGTTTTTGTCTTCCCCCGCTGGCGGGGCGCTCACACCACCTCAAAGCCCAGGTCGCGCACGGCCTGGACCAGCGCCGGATCATGCACGCTCAGATCGTGCTCCCGGTAGCGCCCCACCGACGGCGGCAGTTTCGGCAGGCTGGCGAGGTGCGCCAGGTCCACCGAGGCCGGATCGCGCCCCAGGAAGGTGAGCAACTGCGCGATGTGTGGTTCCGGATCGCGGCACAGCGCGTCAAAGTTGAGCAGCAAGAAGCGGCCGCCTAGCCGCGCGCGTCCCGCCTCGATCGCGGCCTGATTCGCCGCCACCCAGAATGCCAGCGAGGCGCGCGGCATGTCTGCCGGGTCGCGCGGCGGGGCGATCCCGAAGCGGGGCCCCCAGCGCAGCACCTGCTGCTGGTTGCTGCTGTAGGCCATGTCCAGCCCGTGCCGGATCGTGTGGATGTAGCGCAGGTCGGGAAACAGCGCGGCGAGCGGCTCGATGTACAGGTGCGCGTTCGGCTCTTTCCAGCCCCAGCCGGTGTACGCGGCCCGATCGACCTGTCCGGCGCGGGCAAAGGTCGCGATGCAGCGCAGGTAGCGAACGTTCTTCCAGTTGCCGTCCTGCAGGGCGATGCCCAGCGCGGCGCGGGCGAAAAGGGCCACGTCACCGGGAGATGGCGTGCGGCCCTGCATGGCGTGCGCGAAGCGGCGCAGCCGCCGGTCGATCGCCTGATCGTCGCGATCGCTGTGCCGCGCAAACCACGCCGGCTTGCGGAACAGCACGGTGAACCACAGGTTGTCGTGCGCCGGGTTGCGGTCCGCGCCCATGTAAACGCCGAGGTCGAGCAGCATCTGCGCCACGACGCGCGTGCCGCTGCCGCCCACCCCGCCGATCACGATGGGGCCGGGGAAAGACGGGCTGGTGGGGGATTGGCTCATGGTGGTTTTCCGGGTGTGTGCGTGTCGGGTCCAGGGCGGATTATACCATCGGGGGCGCGGGGGGCATACCGCGCCGATCCGGCGGCGGGTGCGTTCGGTTTCCCCCTCCGGCGGGCCGGGCTATCATAGGGCAGGGACGGCGGGCGTCACTGGCCCTGGAGCCGGGCGCGCGCCTCGCGGAGGATGCGCTCCACCTCGTCGGGCGTGGGGTTCCACAGGTGGCCCTCCATGTCCAGGTAGCCCTGCTCGTCGAACGCGATTCCCTCGGCCTCCAGCCGGGCGCGCTGTTCGGCGGCGCTTTGGGGCGAGCCCTTGATGCTGACGCGCCCGCGCGCGTTGACGACCCGGTGCCACGGCACACCCTGGTCACCGTGCCGGAGCAGGCTGAGCGCCCACCCGACCGCCCGCGCCCCGCGCGGCACGCCGAGCAGATAGGCCACGCGCCCGTAGTTGAGCACCATGCCGGGCGGGATATGGCGCACCAGCGCGTAGACCAACTGGTTGAATGTCGGTGAAGTGTCCATGTGCATCTCCCCATGCTGCGAGGTTCTATGACTCATTATACGCGCCATCTACGCAGTCTCCGCCCGTGGAAAATCGTCCTCATCGCGAATGTCCTGTACCTGGGCGTGATCCTGGCCCTGAACGGCGGCGACCCGAAGACGTTCGTCACGCTGGGCGAGTGCTTCAGCCAGTGCGCCGGGCACGACGGGACGGACTGCCCCGCCGATTCCGAGGGCTACGACGGCCAGTTTGCCTACTACATCGCGCGCGACCCGGGCGGGTCGCCGCCCTGCCTGGACGCGCCCGCCTACCGGATGCAGCGCATTCTGCTGCCGATCCTGGCGCGCGCGCTCAGCCTGGGGCAGGCGGCGCTGATTCCGTGGGCGCTGGCCCTGGTCAACCTGGTCGCGCTGGTGGGCGGGACGGCGCTGCTCGAAGACCTGCTGGTAGCGGCCAAGGCCAGCCGCTGGTTCGCGCTCAGCTACGGGCTGTATATCGGCGTGTTCATGGCGGTGCGGCTCAGCACGACCGAGGCGCTGGCCTACGGGTTGGTCATCGCGGGGCTGTGGTTCGCTTTGCGCGATCGCCCGTGGGCGGCATCGATTGCGCTGGCGCTGGCCGTGTTCGCCAAAGAAGTGACGGCCCTGTTCGTGGCGGGATACGTGCTGCATTTCGCGCTCAACCGCCGCTGGCGCGAGGCCGCGCGCGTCGCGCTGGTCGCCGGGATCCCGTTCGCAGCGTGGCAGATCGCGCTGGCCGACTGGCTGGGGGGCGCCGGGATCGGTTCCGGCGGGGCGAAGGCGACTCCGTTCGAGATCATCCCCTTCGCCGGGGTGCTCAAGATCGGCACCGAGGGCAGCCTGGCGGCGCTGGTCGTGCTCGGCCTGCTGGTGATCCCGGCGGCGGTCGTGCCGAGTCTGTGGGCGCTGTGGCGCACGGTGGGCGATCTGCGCCGCGAGCACTGGGGGCCGTACACCTGTCTGCTGTTCGCCAACGCCGCCGTGATGCCGTTCGTGCCGTTCTCCACCTACCGCGAGTTTCTGGGCCTGCTGCGGTTCATTCCCGGCCTGGTGCTGATGGTCGTCCTCTATGCGGCGCAGCACAAGCACCAGCGCCCGCTGGTCTACAGCACGCTGTGGATCGTGCTACTGCTGTTCCTGGTGTCGGGCTAGGTGCCCTGCATGGCGATCACTTTGCCGATCGTGCGCAGGATGATCAGCAGGTCCAGCGCCAGCGACCGGTGCCGGATGTAAAACAGGTCGTACTCCAGCTTGACCAGTGCGTCCTGCTCGCTGTTGCCATACGGATAGCGCACCTGGGCCCAGCCGGTGATGCCCGGCTTGACGGCGTGGCGCGCCCGGTAGAACGGCAGGCGCTGGCTGAGGTGAGCGACGAACTCCGGGCGCTCGGGGCGCGGGCCGATCAGGCTCATCTCGCCGCGCAGCACGTTCGCGAGCTGCGGCAGTTCGTCCAGGCGGGTTTTGCGCAGAAAGCGCCCCACCCGCGTGATGCGCGGATCGGCGTCGCTGGCCCAGGTGGGGCCGGTGACCTGCTCGGCGTGGTCGATCATCGAGCGCAGCTTGACGATCTGGAACGGGTGCCCGCCCTGGCCGACCCGCGCCTGCCGGAAGAAGACCGGCCCCGGCGAGTCCAGCCGGATGGCGAGCGCGATCGCGGGCAGCGCCGGGAGGAACAACGCCAACCCGGCCAGGGCCAGCGTCACGTCGGCGAAGCGCTTGATGGCGGGATAGGGATCGAACAGGGCGTTGGTCTCGACCGGCAGCAGGGTCGTCCAGGTGCGCTGATCGACGTGCTGGACGGGCACGCGCCCGGTGATCTGCTCGTACAGCAGCGGCATGGGCACCACCCGGTAGCCTTGCTCGGTACAGTCCATCAGCGCGCGGAACAGCCCGGCGGACAGGTCGCGCTGTTGGGCTAGGATGATCTCGGTGACCTGCTCGCGCCCGGCGATGTCGAGCAGGTCGCTCGCGGCGCCCAGGGCCGGCGCCAGCGGGAAGTCCGGCGCCAGCGTCTCGCCCGCATCGACGATCACCCCGGCCAGCGCGTAGTCGCCCGGCGCTTCGGCGCGCAACGTCTCGATCAGCGTGCGGGCCGCCGGGCCGCCGCCGACGATCAGCGACCGCCGGGCCGCGCCGGTCCGGCTCAGGGCAGTGGGCTGTACGGCGCGCCACACGGCGATCAGCAGGAACGACAGCGCGGCGTAATACAGGATGAACAGCCGGGGCAGGGCGTCGCGCGGGGACAGGAAGAAGATCACCAGGTAGACGATCACCAGTTGCAGCGTGACCTGCCCCAGCCGCAGCAGGCTGGCATCCAGCCGGGCGGAGAAGCGCCGGTTGTAAAAG
Organism: Anaerolineae bacterium; assembly: GCA_018432315.1. GTDB lineage: Bacteria > Chloroflexota > Anaerolineae > Aggregatilineales > Aggregatilineaceae > LM3-B42. The sequence goes on along the minus strand of JAHDLB010000025.1, from coordinate 61,249 downwards.
TCGTTGGCGTGCGCCAGGGCCAGCCACAGCCCGGCCAGCATCGGGAACCAGTACAGATGGCCGAGGATGAACGACAGCCCCAGGCCGCGCCCATCGACGATCACCCAGATGACCAGCGCCAGTACCACCGCCAGCAGAATCGCGGCCAGATCGCCCGCGACCAACACGAAGCGGCGCCCGGCGATCCGGCGCTGCCTGGGTGGCCTGGGTGAGGAACTCATCGGCGGCGGCGTTCTGGCGCCAGTTGGCGGCCCCACTCGATCCAGAAGCCCGCGCCCCACGCCAGGTGGATCGTGGCGAAGACCAGCGGCAGGCGGGGCAGGTGCTGCCACTCGCTCCGGCGGGCCGTATCGATCGACGCGATCGCGGACGCCAGCCCGTAGGCGGCCAGCAGCGCCCGCCACAGCCGCGCCACCGTCCGGCTGACGGGCGCCAGCAGCGCGCCCGCGGCCAGCGCCGCGACGAACGCCGGGGCGACGAAGTGCCGGGGCCGGGCGCTGCGCGGATACAGCAGCAGCACTTGGCACTTGCCGCGCCCATAGCGGAAATACTGCCGCGCCAGCCCGCCCAGCGTCTGGCGGGGGAGGTACTCCAGGCGGATGTCCGGCGCGAGGTACACGCGCCCGCCCGCCTGCCGGATGCGGTAGCTGTGCTCGTAGTCCTCGTTGGCAGCTAGATCCGTGTTGAAGCCGCCCACCTGCGAGAAAACCGCGCGTGGCCACGCGCCCAGGGGGACGGTGTCCGTGAACCCGGCGCGGGCGCTGGTGCTGAAGCGGCTCGGCACGCCAAACGGCGACCGGTACGCCGCGGCGATGGCCCGACCCAATGGCGTGTGCGCGGCGGCGCGCAGCGGCCCGCCGGCGTGCTCCGCGCCGGTGGCGGCCAGGTGATGCACGCACCGGCGCACGTAGTCCGGCGCGACGAACGTGTGCCCGTCCACGCGGACGATGACCGCGCCCTCCGCCGCGGCGATGCCCAGGTTCAGCCCGTGGGCCTGCCGGCGCGCCGGGTTGTGCAGAATCCGGACGCGGGGATCGTCCCCGGCGATGGCCCGCACTGCGTCGAGCGTGCCGTCGTCCGAGCCGCCATCGACGACCAGCACGTCCAACCGGTCGGGCGGGTAGTCCTGCGCCAGCACCGCGCCCAGCGCGCGCTCGATCGTCGCCGCCTCGTTATAGACCGGCATGATCACGGTCACAGTGGGCAGGGAGTCAGCCATCGGGTTCCCCCGCGTTTGCCCGCCGCTCGCGCGCCCATGCCCACGCGGCCAATCCGATCACGAGCGCCAGCGCGATCCCCGACACCGCGACGCCCGCCCGCCAGTGGGTCGGGCTGTAGCTCAGGGTGACGGTGCTCTCGCCCGGCGGGACGGCCACGGCCATGAACGCGAGATTGGCCCGGTGCAGCTCGACCGGCTCCCCGTCGCGCTCAGCGCGCCAGCCGGGATACCACGCCCGGCTGAGTACCAGGACGCCCGCGCCGTCCGCCTCCACGCGATAGGCCAGCCGGGTGGGGGCCTCGTCGATCAACGTGGCGGCGCCGGTTGCCAGCGGGGCGACCGGCGCGCCCGCGGGGGGAGCGCCGCGCAGGATGGCGGTTCGCTGGGGGTCCCAGGCCGGATCGCGCAGCGTATCTTCGATGGCGGCGTCATCCGCCAGCCAGAGGGCGTCCGGTACCAGCCACGCCGCCAGCGGATCGTCCGGGGCGGTGGCCGGGTTGCTGCCCCGCCAGCCATCGGGCGCGGGGCCGAAGACGTGGCTCACCCCGCCGGCGCGCAGCAGCGATCCCGCCGCCGGGCCCAGGTCCTCGATCAGGGCGACGTAGCGGCTGAAGCTGCCCGGCAGCAGCGGGTCGTTGTTGTTGAGCGTCGCCACGTCGTCGAGCATGGTCAGGTTGGGCAGCAGCGACGTCCGGACCGCCCGCCAGTCGTCCTGGGCGATGCGGTAGTCGCCCAGGTTGAAATAGCCGGGCGGCGAGTTGGGCGCGTCTTCGTCGCCGCCGAAGGTGACGTCGTCTTCGGTATCCTCGAACCAGTAAATCCGCCCCGCCGGGCGCGCGATGGCGACCTCGCCGGTGTAATAGTCCGGCGTGACGGTCGGGTTCAGCCCCGCGCCGGCCCAGGCCAGATCGATGGCGACGAAGATCAACACGGTGGTGCGCCACAGGCCCGGCCTCGTGCCCGTGGCCGCGTCCGGCTTGACCAGCGTGAGCAGCGCGGCGACCGCGATCCAGCAGCCCAACTCGGCCATGCTCCACGACAGCACGCGCAGCGTGTCCGACTCCGGATCGGAGAGCGTGACGAAGCCCAGCGCCATAATCGCCAGCCCGGCGCCCCCGGCCCCCGCCAGCCGCGACCAGAAGACGATCCACCTGCCGCGCCCCCAATGCTCCGTCCCGATCCCGGCCAGCACGGACAGGCCGAACGCGGGCAGGATCAGCCAGCGCACCGGGTCGCGGAAGGCGTCGAACGTGGGCACGACGTCGTACAGCGTGCGGAACAGCGGGTTGTGCTTGCCCCCGGCGAAGAACAGGCCCAGCAGCGCCAGCCCGGCCCAGAACGGGATGGTGCGAAAGGCGCGATCGCCGGGCGGCGTCCGGCGCAGGCGCAGCCAGCCGATCACTGCCGCGCCCGCCGCGATGACCGGCAAAAAGCCGATATAGGCGTGATCCTCGAAGAACGCGCCCTTGCCTTTGGTCAGGTACGAGCCATCGACCGGTGAGCCGAAGAAATTCGGGTTCAGCCACGTCACCAGCCGCAGCGGGTGATAGGACAGGTTGGTGAGCGTGTCGTAATCCAGCCCGCCGGAGCGCTGCGATTCGAGCAGGTATTCCGCCGTGGGGAGCAACTGGATCGCCGCGATCCCGGCGCCGAGCAGGGCCGCCAGCCCGGCCAGCGCCAGCGCGCCCGCCCGCTGGGGAGCCGGATCGCCGCGCCGGAGCCAGAGCGCGATCCACAGGGCGAACAGGCCCACCGCCACCGCGCTGTACCAGGTGGTCTGGGCGTGCCCGGCGAGGAGCTGCATGGCGAACGCCAGCGCCAGCCCGCCCGCGTCGCGCCAGCGCCCGCCGGTGGCGACGCGCCACGCCAGCCAGAAGATCCACGGGATCCAGGCGGCGGCGTCGGCGGTGGGGAACGACCCCGCGCGCCCGATCAGGTAGCCGGAGAGCGCGTAGGCCAACGTGCTGAACGCGCGCCCGAACGCCGGCAGGCCCAGCGCCCCGCTGAACAGCCACATCCCCAGCCCGGCCCACAGCACGTGCAGCACGGCGACGATCGACATGGCGTGCGCGTCGGGCAGCAGCAGGTGCAGCCAGTTGGGCGGGTAGAAGACCGCGGTCTGGTAGTTCGCCAGCAGCGGCGCGCCCGCCCCGACCAGCGGATTCCACGCGGGCAGGTTCCCGGCGGCGACCTGCTCGAAGGCGTATTCGCGCCACGGGTAGAACTGGAGCGACGGCAGCCCCCAGAACAGCACCTCGCCCGCCAGCACGCCCGGAAACAGCGCGGCCATGGCCAGGATCAGCAGGGCGAACGGCAGCCAGGCGGGGATGTCGCGATCAGTCATGCGGCACCTCGTAGACGACATACGGATCATCCGGCGCGAACCCCGGCATCAGGCGCAGCCCGGCGGCCCAGTCCAGGGAGCGCGCACCGTCCTCAGGGACTTCGAGCGGCCCGTAGAAGACGACATCGACCGCGTCCAGCAGGGCGCGGCGTTCGTCCGCGGCGAGCGTTCCGGCGAAAAAGTCCTGCGCCTGCTGTTCTTTCCGGCCCGAGTCGATCGTCTCCGGCCCGTGGCCGACGTACGCGATCAGGTCGGTGTAGGCGGGCACCACGTTGCCGGTCTCCTTCGAGCTGAGCACGACGGCATCGCGCGGCGCGGCGGCGTCCAACCGTTCCAGCGCGGCGATCTCGGCGCGCGGGCGGAACAGCGGGCGGTCCGGCGCGAGGGCGCTGACCAGCCCACCCAGCCACAGCAGCAGCGCGGTTGGCAGGGCGAGGGCCAGCACGACGTTCCGCGCCAGGGCGCGCCGCCGCCGCTGGCGGCTCATCAGGCGCAGCCCGGCCACGGCCAGGACGACCAGCGGCACGATCACGCCTTCGGCCAGGCGGCGCTGCACGTTCACTGGCAGGTAGACCAGGACCGGCGCGCTAACGACCCACGCCACCAGCAGCAGGCTGCGGAGATCACCCCGGCGGGCGCTCTTGCGCCACGCCCAGCGGATACCCCACAGCGCGGGGATCGCCAGGACGACGTAGCCGGCGACGGCGTGCAGCACGTGCGGCGACGGCAGCCGGTTCTGGCTCGACCACTCGGCCAGGACGTCGTTGGCGGCGAAGACCAACGCGCTGTAGAGCAGCACCGGCAGGGCAACCGCCGCGCCCACCGCGGCCCGCCAGAACAGCGCCCAGGGGAACCGGCGCTGCGCGATCCAGGCCGCCAGTCCCCAGGCGCCCAGCAGCGCGTACAGCACGGCCACGTAGAACGGCACGCACAGCCCCATCACTGCCCAGCACAGCCCGGCCAGCGCGGCCCGCGGCAGCCAGCGGCGCGGCTCCGCTTCGCCCAGCGCGCCGAACAGCAGCAGGAATCCGCCCAGCAGACCGCTCCGGGCCAGGGCCAGATGCGGAAGGCCGAACAGGATCAGGAAGCTGTAGCCCTCCGGGACGTAGAAATCGACCGGCAGTGACCCGAACAGGTGCCCCTGCCCGGCGAGCGCCAACAGCCAGCCCAGCCCACCGCCCAGCGCGATCAGGACGAGCGCCAGCCGCCGTGTGTGCGGACGGCGCAGGAAGGCGGCAGCGAACCGGTAGGCGACCAGCAGCAGTCCAAAGCCGCACACGATCCGCGCCACGTGGAACGTCACCGCCAGCGCGGGAGTCAGGTCCGCGCCCTGGGAATCGACGACCAACGCGGTCAGGTGGCCGAGCAGGATGTAAGGCAGGAACAAGAGCGCGCCGTCGTGCGGCTCGGACGTATAGCGGACGGTGAATAGCCAGTCGCCGCGCGCGCCCAGGCGCATTTTCGCCAGGTAGCTGTAGCCATCATCCGCGCCGAACAGCATCCCGCCGAACTGCCAGTCGTCGTCCTGCACCAGCCACCCGGCCACGTAGGGGATCGTCGTGAGGACCATCACCGCGGCGGCGAACAGGATCGCCCAGCGCCATTCCCGCGCCGAGACCGTGGCTCGCTCAGGCATAGCGCACCACCCACCAGCCCGCCAGCGCCGCGGCGCACAGCCCGCCGCCCGCCGCCAGCCCGATCCAGACCTCGGACGGGTCGTAACGGTAGGCCCATTCGCGCGCCGGAGCCGCCACCGCGCCGGGCAGGCCGGGGAGATCGCCGTCCGCGTCCCGCCAGCGCCCGTTCGACACGGCGTAGAGCGTCCCGTCGAACGGCGCGGCGGCGCGGACCGTCACACGGTTGGGGCCGTCCCAGGCCAGCGTCACGTCCGGCGCGAGCGTGTTGCGGTAGACGTAGACATCGCCGATCTGCGCTGCCGGGGCCAGCCCATCGGCCTCGATCGGGAAGGCGGCGACGACGTGGGTTACCAGCCACTGGCCGAGCAGCGAAGCGTCGATGGGCGCCTCGCGGTTGGCGCGGGCGAGGATCGCCGCTTCGCCGTCGCCGTCCCCGTCAGCGCCCGGCTCGCCCGCGAGATCGTAGGCGGGCAGCGTGACGCTGTAGCCCTGGGCCGCGACCCCGGTCGCTGCTTCGAACGCGCCGACGTAAGCCGCCCGTTGGAAGGGGTCCACCCCGCCGAACTGCGCGATCGACCAGTGGGCGGCGGCCTGCTGCGGCAGGCTGTAGCTCGGCGAATAAACGCGCGCTGCGCCATCGGCCTCCAGAAATTCGGCCAGCTCGCGGTGCGGGTCGAGCCATGTGTCACGCGGGCGCCCGTCGATCAGCGTCCGGTCGATCCACAGCATGTCGCCCACGACCACCAGCGCGAACAGCGCCATGATCGCGCGCGGCGGCAGCGCCCGCCGCATCGCCAGCAGCAGCACCAGCGCCGCAGCCGGCAGCGCGAACGTGCCGAGCAGGGCGGTCAGTTCCAGCGACGAGGAAAGCGTCAGGCTGCTGAAGATCCCGCAGACCAGCCCGCCGCCCAACAGCCCGGCGACGCCCAGCCGCGCGGCCTTGCGATCGGGCGGGCGTTCGGCCAGAAGCTGCGCGCCCCACCCGGCCAGATAGGGCAGCGCCAGCGCGGCGATGAACCACGCGCGCGGCGGCACGCGCCACCAGCGCAGCGGCGGGATCAGCCGGTTGAGCGCGACCCATAGCGGGGAGTGATCGCCCATCGCGTACAGCATGACCGCCGCCAGCGCGAGTCCCCAAAACGCCAGCGCCCGCGGGCGCAGCGCCAGCGCCGCCAGCGCCAGCAGCAGCGTGCTGACGCCCATATACACCAGCGTCTCCCACCCGCCGCCATGATCGCCGATCAGCAGGCCGATCCACTGGCCGGGACTCAGGCTGTGCAGCGCGGCCTCGTTGAGCGTGATGTCCGCCCGCGACAGGCCGGCGCGGTAGAGCAGCAGCGGGATCCACTGGACGGCGCTCAGCCCGGCGGCCAGCAGCGCGGCCAGCGCGATGCGCGTCCCGTGGCGGCGGAGCGTCAGGCCGGGGATGGTGCGCCAGCGCCACGCGAGATAAGCCGCCGCGAAGGCGAAGAAATAGGCGCTCAGCCGCACGTCCGCCAGGAAGCACAGCGCGGCGATGGCTCCCAACCCCGCGACCGATCCGCGGGCGGGGACGGGGCGCGCCAGCCGGTCGATGGCCCACAGCAGCCACGGGAACCACGCCGCCGCGTAGACCAGGTCGAGATGGCCCGCGCCGACCGCCGCCATGATGCGCGGCGCGAACGCGTATCCCGCGCCGGTCAGGGTGGCGGGCCACGGTCCCAGGCCGGAGCCCCGGCTCCACAACCACGCCCCGGCTCCCCCGGCGACGAGGTGCAGCCACGCGAGCAGGTTCAGGTGCAGGATGGGCGGGACGATCAGCACGAGCCACTGCGGCGGGTACCAGACTTTGTTGAGCGGGTTGGCCGCGAACGGGCTGCCGCTCATGATCAGGGGGCGCCACAGCGGCCACGTGCCGTCCTCGCGCACGGAGTCGCGCAGAAAGACGGCGCTCGGCCAGTGGCTGGTGACGGCGTCCGAGAAGTCGGAGCGCGGCGGAAACGGCAGACTGTCCGGCCCCAGGCCCGCCCCGAACAAAAAAGCCGCCAGTCCCAACGCCAAGGCGGCAGTCCAGGCCAGGCCCGCTCGCTTAGTTGGCGCCGGCCAGGACGTAGAGGGTGACATCACCGTGAATCACTTCCTCTGCAATGCGGCTCGCGGGGATCTGCTCGACACACTTGCCGGTGTCGGGGTAGAGCAAGCGCCGGGACTCGTCGCCGTCCTCGTCCTCGTCGCTGTACCCGAGATCGCGTTCCTGGGGGCCCCACAGAATGTACCGCACCTGGAACGGCAGGCCGTCGCCGAGCAGCGTGTCACAATCCACGCCCCGGTACCAGTCCTCGACCTGCTGGATCCGGATGTCGTTGGGCACCGTCTCGAACTCGTGCCCGTACACCACGCGCTGCCGGGTATACGCCGGGATCCACAGGCTGATGGTCGGCGCGGCGAGCACCACGGCATCGTTCTGGCCGTTTTTGTCCAGCCACTGGATCTGTTCCCAGTAGTCGGTGTCGATCAGCAGCCCGGCGTCAAGTCCGCGCTCCGGGCTGGCGACCGCGCCCACCAGCGGAATGCCGAGCACGATCAGGTTGCTGGGCACGACGAAGACGATCAGCGCGATCATGGCCGGGGCGCGCCAGTTTTTCGGCACGATGTAGAACCAGTAATCTTCGAGCGCGCGCACGGCGAAGTACACGATCGGGATGATCAGGCCCAGCGCGAGGCGACGCTGCAAGCTAAACGGCGCGTACAGGCCGATCACGTTGACCGCGAACCACAGCAGCATGAACTGGTCGCCGTCGCGCTCGAAGCGGCGCACGGCCCGCACCAGCCCCGGTATAGCGACGATCAACAGCAGCCCGTAGCCGAATACGTACAGGATCGGATCGGGCGAGGGCGTCTGGTTCTGCCGGTTGAACTCGCCCATGATGTCGTTGAAGCGAAAGACGGCGAAATCGTACACGGCGAACGGAATCGCCGGCAGCCACAGCAGCGCCGACCAGCGCAGTTCGTGGCTTGGGAATTCCTTCGTCAGGTACCAGCGCGCGATCACGTACAGCCCCAACGCGCCCCCGATGGGCACCAGCGCGGTCGGCTGGATCAGCGCGAGCAGCATGGCGAGCAGCATCAATCCCAACCCGCCGTTGTCCACGCTGGGCGGATCGGTGAAGCCGCGCCGGAAGACGATGATGTACAGCGCGGCGATCAGCGCCAGGCTGGCGATGCTCAGCGGGAAATGCGGGTTGGTATAGGCCGCGTAGAACGGAAAGGCTTCGGGGATGTTCATATCGGCGGCGAGCCGGTCCGGGTTGAGCAGCAGCAGCAGCCAGCCCAGCCCCGATCCGACCGAGAGCAGGGTGAAAAACAGCCGGCGGGGCCGCAGCCGCACCCAGATGGTGGCGCCCAACTGGTAGATCGAGATGTACATGAACAGCCCGGTTGCCACGCGCGCGATGTGGAAGATGAGCCGGCTCGACAGCCCGGTGACGCGCGCCGTGTGGCCCAGGAAGATGTAAAACGTGTGGAAGCCTGCCCCGTTGTGGCTTTCGGGCGTGTGGCGCAGCTCGAACAGCCACGCGCCCCGGCGCCCCTGCTCGATCTTGGAGAGGTAGGTCGCGCCGTCCTTCGGATTGGACAGCATACCCATGAACTGCCACCCGTCCGCGGTTTCGTTGGTAGCGAGTGCCCAGGCATAGGGAACCAGCGTCAACCCCACCAGAATGCCACTGATCACGATCACCCAGCGCCATTCGGCGGTCGAAACATATACGGAGCGCAGCGTTTGCATAGGCGACCTCGCTGGTTGCAGAACGGGTAAAGCCAAACCAAGCTGACAGGTTTGCCGTGTGATTCTGGTGTAGTATAATGCGCCTTGTCAATTTATGCTTTAGCGACATTAACGCTATGCTCATTGTACATCGAGCCACCGGTTCCGCCAGCCCGCGAGGAATTCCATGAGCCAGATCAAAGCCCTGTACCGCCTGCAAAAGATCGATCTCGAACTGGACGCGCAGCGCCGGCGGGTGCGCGAGATCAACGCCGTGCTCGAACAGGATGGCGGCCTGGGCGAGGCGCGCGCCGAGGTGGCGGCCCTGCAAGACTCGCTGCACAAGCAGGAGGCGCAGTCGGCGGATTTGAACCTGGAGATCAAGTCGATCACCAGCCAGACGACGCAGTTGAACGATCGGTTGTACGGCGGGCACGTCAGCAACCCGAAGGAACTCCAGGACATAGAGGGCAAGATCGACGAGCTCAAGCGCCGCCGGGCCGATCGCGAAAACGCCCTGCTGGAGTCGATGATCGCGATCGACGACCTGCAAGCCGCGCTCGCCGGGGCGACCGAGCGCCTCGGCAAGCTCGAAGCGGACCGCGCCGGCGAAGAAGAGGCGCTCACCGGCGAGAAAAACGCGCTCAAGCGCACCATCAAAAAGCTGAAGGCGGACCGCGAGGCGGCGCTGCAGAACGTCTCGGAGGGCAATCTCCAGTTGTACGATACGCTGCGCGCCAACAAGCGCGGCGTTGCCGTGGCGGTACTGGAAGGCGAGTCGTGCACGTCCTGCGGCGTGCGGGCGACGGCCAACGTGGTCCAGGAGGTGCGCCACGGTGACGAACTGGTCACGTGTACGAGCTGCGGGCGACTCCTGATCGCGCTGTAGAGAGGACCTGCTATGCGCTTCGATCCCTTCTCATTCCTGATTGGCTTTTCCTCGGCGGCGGGGTTGTCGCTGGTGGTGTGGCGCGCCCGCGCCCGCATCGCCCGGATGCAGGAAACCGCCGGGTCGCAGATCGAAGGCACGCGGCAGTTCGTGGGGCGTTCGGCGGCGGCCCGCTACCAGCGGGATCTGCTCCGCCACGTGCAGGCGCGCCACGTGGCCGGGCGGCTGGTCAACCTGTCGGACATCCTGGTCGAGCCACGCCTGATCCCCGCCGTCAGCGCGGTGAATTCGCCCGACGACGAAGCCGAAGGGACCGGTGTGTACGACGTGGTGCCGCTGGTTCACGACCTGCCGCAGGGCTATGCCAATTTCAACATCGAGACGATCTCGCTGGCAGACCTGGGTGCCGGTGATCGCCACGTGGCGATCCTGGGCCAGCCGGGCATGGGCACCAGCACGGCGCTCGCGGCGCTGGCCCTGATGGCGCTCGGTGAGGTGTCGTTCGCGCCGGACGAAGACGAAACCGAGCGCGCCCTGCTGGAGCAGGAGCAGCACCTGTCCGCGGACGAGCGGCGCCAGCGAGCCGAGGAACGCGCCCAGATCCAGGCGCGGGCGCTGGAACAGCTCCACAACGTGCGCGCCGAACAGGGCCAGGCCGAAGGCGCGCCTTCCGCCGAGGTCCAACCGGTCATCGACCTGCGCGACCTGATGCCGGTGCTGGCCCACCTGGCCGATTTCGAGTTCGACCCCGCCGTCTATGGCAAGGGCGAGGCGCTCGACCCGGCGGAACCGCTGGTGCGGGCCGTGCAGCGCCACGTGACAGCCGTCACCGGGCAGGTGATCGGCAGCGTGGTATACCCGCTGTTGGAACAGGGCCGGGCGCTGGTCCTGATCGACGGTTTCGACGAGCTGTCACCATCCGCGCGCGAGCTGTTGATGCCCTGGCTGCGGGAATTCATGGCGCAGTACGGGCACAACATGATCGTCGCCGCCGGGACCGTTGATGGCTTCGATCCGCTGGCGAGTCTCGGATTCACGCCGGCCTATCTGCGCGCGTGGCACGACGACCATTACGCCGAGCTGGTCCAGCGGTGGAGCGCCGCGTGGACGCTCGGCACCGACGGCAAGCGCAAGGCCGGCCCGCCCGATGAGCAGGTGCTGCGCCGTATCTCGGTGGGCAACCGCGGGCTGAGCGTGCTCGACGTCACGCTGAAGATCTGGACCGGGCTGGCGAACGACACGCGAGTTGCCGGGCGCGCGGGCTGGTACGACGCCTGGATCGCCCGCCACCTGTCCCAGGACGACCTGCGCGACCGCCTGCCCGATCTGGCCGTGCGGATCGTCGAGGCGGGGCGCCCGGTCTCGCGCGCGGAGCTGGCCCAGGCGCTGTCTGCTGCGCGCGCCGAAGAGGGCAAAAAAGCGCCGGACAGCACGGCGCTCGTAGCCGCGCTGGAGGAAGATGGCCTGCTGGTGGCCCGCGCGGGCGACACGGTGAGCCTGCCGCACGTCCAGTTCGCCAATTTCCTGGCGGGCGAATGGCTGGCCGAGGCCGGCAGCGAAAAAGCCGCCGAGATGGCGCTCGACTCCGCCTGGGATGGCGCGTTTGCGTTCGCGGCGGCGCGGCTCAACCTGCTGCCGGCGATCTACCGCCGGCTGAGCGTCTCGCCCGATTTGCTGTATACCAACCTGTTTGGGCTGGCGCGTTGGCTGCCGGACGCGCCGCCGGATGTGCCCTGGCGCGGCGACGTGTTCAAGCGGCTGGCGGCGGCCCTGATGGCGCCTGACCAATACCCTGCCGTGCGCGACCGCGCGCTGGCGGCGCTGATCGCGTCCCGCGATCCGAACGTGGCTTACGTGCTGCGCCAGGCGCTGCGCGCCACGAACCTGGACGTGCGGCGGCTGGCGTGCATCGGGCTGGGGGCGCTGGGCGATCCCGAGACGGTCAAAGACCTGGCGCCGCTGCTCGACGACGATCACCGCGAGATCCGGCTTGCGGCGGCGGTCGCGTTGGGCGCCATCGGCAGCGAGCGCGCGCTGGAAGTGATGGTCCACGGGCTGCTGGAAGGCTCGGAGGACCTGCGCCGGGCGATTGCCGAGGCGCTGGCCGCCATCCCCCGCGAGGGGCACGCCATCCTGCGCGACGGGATCGCCGCCGACGACATGATGATCCGCCGGGCGGCAGTGTACGGCCTGAGCCGCGTCGGCGCCGGCTGGGCGGTGGCCGCGCTGTACCGCGCCATGCTCGAAGACGAGCAGTGGTACGTCCGCGCGGCGGCGGAAGAAGCGTTCGCCAGGGCGCTGTCGCCGGAGCGCAGCGGGCCGCGCTCGCTGCCCGAAGCCGACGCGCAGACCTGGCTGATCCAGTGGGCCGCCGAGCGCGGTGAGGGCGTGCCCGCCGGGCCGAATGCGCGCCAGGTGCTGATCCGCGTGCTGCAAGAGGGCCAGCCGGTTTACAAAGCGCTGGCCGCCCGCTCGCTCGGCTACCTGGGGCACGTGCCCGCGCTCAAACCGCTGTACGCCGCCCTGCGCGACCGCGATCCGGATGTGCGCAGCGCCGCGTATGCGGCCCTGGCCGATCTGCAACTGCGGCTCGGCGAGCCGCTGCCGGGCCTGACCTGATCCGGCGAGAGCGCCGGTTGGGAGACGACGATTGCGGGCTGGTTTCGACCGGCCCGCGTGCGTTCAGGGAGCGGGTTCGGGGGTGGCGACCAGCGGGCGCAGCAGGCCGGGCAAGATTTCCTCTTCCGGCGCGCAGCGGACCACGTGGCGAATGCTCGTGTGGTAGATGATCGGGGCGTCACCCGCGCGGAAGACCAGCCGGTAGCCCGGCTCGGTCTGTTCCTCGTATTCCGCGTTGGGCTTGGGGCAGCCGAGTGACGCGTCCGGCCAGGTGACCGCCATCAGGCTGGCGAGCGCGATCTGGCGCTGCGGGATGTCGAGCTGCCGGGCCGCGTCGCGTGAGGCCAGCTCGACCATCGACTCGGCGATCGGGTCGGGCGCCAGCGGCTCGCCCTGCCAGCCGGTCCAGTCCCCGTCTTCGCACAGCAGCACGGTTTCCCCCCGGTCGGCGTGGTAGATATACCGGTTGCGCCCGGCGCTGAACAGCAGCCGGTAGCCGCGCACGGTGCCCGGATCGCCCTCGCGCTCGGCACCGCAGCCGAGCGACGCGTCCGGCCAGGTGATCGCCTCCAGGCTGATCAGGCGGACGTCCGCCTGATCGACCCCCTGCTGCCCGGCCAGGTCCGCCAGCGCGCGGTCGATGATCGCCTGCGCGTCGGCGGGCAGCGGGCCGCCGGTGGTTTCGGTGGCGGCGGGTTCCAATGCGGACGGCGCGGGGAGGTCGGTGGGCGTGATGGTGGGCGTGAAGGGGGGCGCGGTCGGTGTGGGCGTGGGAGGGACCAGGGTGCGGGTAGGGGCGGGCTGGCGCGAATCCGCGCCCGAGTCCGACCCGCAGGCGGCCAGCAGCAGGACGCTCAGCGCCACCAGCGCCCAGCGCCGGATCGCGGCGATCCTCCGGTGAGGTAAATGCATGCCCAGCATGGCGCTGCCGTGACGGGCGGGCTAGCGCAGGTGCGCCAGGCGCTGCTCGATCCAGGCCGGCGGCACGCCTTCGACGCTGATGATCTTGTTCGACTTGTCGTGCCCGGCCACAATGGCGATCTGTTCTGGCTCCACTTCCAGCACGCCTGCGAGGAACTCGATCAACTGGGCGTTGGCGCGCCCTTCGCCGGGCGATTCGGTCAGGCGGATCTTCAGCGAACCGTCATCCTGGATCCCCGCAATTTCGACGCGATCCGCGCGCGTGATCACCCGGACGGTGAACGCCGCGCCGTGCTGCGCGTCGGTGATTCGGAATTCACGTGTCATCGGTACCATCCTTTTCTAGCGCCAACCGGCTTCGCACGGGGCGCAGGCGGTCACCCGCCCAACACGCTGATGAAAAGCTGCCCCAGGAACTGAAGAAGGATGATAGCGATGATGGGGCTGAAGTCAAGCCCGCCGGCGGGCGGGAGCATGTTCCGGATCGGCTGGAGCACCGGCTCGGTCAGGTCGAAGATGGTGCGCGCCAGCGGGCTGTAGGGGTCGACATTCACCCAGCTCATCAGCACGCGGGCCAGGATCACAAACGAATACAACTGGATGAACAGCGCAATCAAAGCGCCAAACGCGGACGTGTTCAACGGTCTATCTCCTACTCACAAGTCGCTCCACGGGCCGGAGCCCGGTCAGGTTGTCAAACGCGGGCCGAAAATGGCGCGGCCAATGCGGACCAGCGTGGCCCCTTCCTCAATCGCGACCGGATAATCGTCGGTCATGCCCATGCTCAGGTGATCCCAGGCCGCCGCCGGGAAGTCGTTCGCCAGCGCGTCGCGCAGCGTCCGCAGCGCGGCGAACACCGGGCGGGCCTCTTCGGGATCGTCCACGATGGGCGCCATCGTCATCAGGCCGCGCACCGCCAGGCCGGGCAGCGCCAGGATCCGGGCGACGTCGTCCCACAGGGCGCGCCGCGCTGCCGTGCGTTCTTGCCAATAATACGCGTCCCAGCCGTGTTTCGTTTCCTCGCCGGAGACGTTCACTTCCAGCAGCACCTCCAGCGCGCCGTCGCGTTCGGCCAGGGCGCGGCTCAGGCGCTCGGCGAGCCGGACGCTGTCCAGCGAATGCAGCAGCGTGAAGCCTGCCGTCACGTGGCGCGCTTTGCGGCTCTGCACGTGGCCGATCATGTGCCACGCCAGCGATTCGTCGACCCGCTCGGCGACCGCCGCCATTTTGGGGATCGCCTCTTCGACGCGATTCTCGCCGAACTGGCGCAGCCCGGCGCGGACCGCTGTCGCGATGTCCTCCGGCGGGTGCGTCTTGCTGACCGCGACCAGCGTCACCGAGTCCGGCGAGCGCCCGGCGCGGTGGCAGGCGCGCTCGATCTCGGCCTGCACGTCCGCGATCCGTTCGGTCATCGACGCGATTGTCAGATCCATCGGTCTATCCTGTCAGGGCGATCACTGCGCCAAAGCGCCCGGTGCGGCCCTGTTCGGCTCGGTGAGAGAAAAACTCGTCGGTGCGGGCTGCCGTGCAGATGCTCGCCGTTTCGATCTGCCCCACGCCCGCGCGTTCCAGCGCCAGCCGGTTGGCGGCCCACAGGTCGAGGTAGGCGCTGCCGTCCGCCGCCCGGCGGATCAGGCCGTCGAGCGTGCCGAACGCGTCGCGCACGGCGTCGACGACTTCTTCGCCCACCTGGTAGCGCTCCGGCCCGATGCTGGGACCGATGCCCGCCTGCACGTCCTGGGGCCGGGTCCCGTAGGCGGCCTGTAAGGCGCGCAGCGCGCTCACTGCCGCCCCCAGGACGGTGCCGCGCCAGCCGGCATGCGCGATTCCCGCCACGTGACGCGCCGGGTCGTACAGGATGATCGGCGTGCAGTCCGCGAAGCGCATGGTCAGCGGCAGGCCGGGCCGGTCGGTCACCATGCCATCGGCGCGGGCAAGCCAGCGCCGGTTGGGCGCGCGGCCCCGCACGACGACCGTATCGGCGCTGTGCACCTGCCACACGGTGCACGTCTGCGCGCTGTCCAGGTCCAGCGCGGCGAGCATGCGGCGGTGATTCTCCTGCACGGCGGCGGGCGAATCGCCGACCGTGCCGCCCACGTTGAGCGATGCCCACGGCGCGGGACTCACGCCGCCGTGCCGGGTGAAAATCCCGTGCGTCAACGGCCCGGCGCCGGCCCACTGGTCAAACTGGTAATACACCAATCCGTTGTTTTCGATGCGCTGCACAATTCGTCCTGGTGGTGTCATTCCGTCCCGGAGACGATTATACCGCACACGATCGCACTCCGTCGACCGCCACCGCCGGGCAGGATTCGCGCGATCAGGCATTGCGGGCGCTATTTCAACCCTGTACAATACAGAGTTATGAGCGATTTACTCAGCAAGTTCAACGTGCTGGTTCGATCCAGCATCAACAGCGTGTTCGGGGACGAGCCCCGGCGGCGCGGTGGGCCGCCCCGGCGCGACCAGTTGGGCGACGACATCGACCAGGAGATCGCCGCGCTGCGCGAGCGGATCAACCGGGCGCTGGACGACGAAGACGAACAGGCCGCCGCCATCGACGCGCTGCGCCGCGAGGTGGCGGACTGGGATCAGCAGGCCGATCGCGCCCTGGAACGGGACGACGAAGCGACGGCGCGCCATGCCGTTCGCCAGATGCAGCACGCGAGCCAACGGCTGGCGATGGCCGAATCCGACCTCGACCAGCACCGCCGCGCAACCTCCGAACTGATTCACCGGGTCAACGAGCTGGAAGCCCTGGTCGCAGAGGCGCGCGCCCAGCAGTCCGAAGCGCCCGCCGAACCCGCCGCCAAGTCCGGCCCGGTCGAAGTCCTGTCGTCGCGTTTGCGCACGGCTCGCCTGTTCCTCGAGACGCAGGAAATGGAAGCCCTGGAAGCCGATGCCCCGCCGGAAGAGGTGGAAGACGGGGCGATTGAGGATGATCTGGCCCAGCGCCGCGCGCGTCTGAGCCAGTAGCGCCCGCTTCATATCACTCACGTATTCGTCGTATATCCAACCTGCCTGATCGGTTGGCGGTTTGTCCGTCGATGCGAGCGGATCATGGATTATTTGCCCAATCTCAACGCGACGCGTCTGCTGCTGGTCGAGGGCGATCCCGACGTGATGGATCGCCTGTCCGGGACGCTGGAGACGGCGGGCTACAGCGTTCACCGGGCGTACAACGCCGGCGATGCGATCTACCTGCTGGAGAATGGCCGGTTCGACCTGGCGCTGATCGATGCGCGCATGGGCGACTCGCAGAACCGCGCAATGGTAGACCTGCTGGTCGATTTCCCGTGGGTTCGCTGGATCGCGCTCGTCGACGAGCGGTACGCCCACCCGGAGTCGCTGGCCGAGCGCGGCGCGCTCGGCTGGGTGTCGCACGCCGCGAAGACGGTCCACCTGCTGCGCCAGATCGAGGCCGTGCTCGATGGCGAGCCGCCGCCGGACGCCAGATCGTCCGCGGGTCACGACGACCGGCAGCGTGACGAGTTCAGCGCGCTGTTGGAGCGCCGCCTGATCGAGCAGCAGACGCTGTCGAACCTGGCCCGCTCGCTGAGCGCCGTGCTGGACCTGGACGTGCTGCTCACCCAGGTGGTGGATGCGGCGGTCCGGCTGAGCAACGCCGAGGAGGGGTTGCTGCTGCTGCCGGACGACGAGGGCAAAGCGCTGTACGTCCGCGCGGTCAAGGGCATCGACAGCGAGACGGCGCGCAACTTCCGCATCAAAACGCGCGACACGCTGGCGGGGCAGGTCTTTCGCCAGGGCCAGCCGATCCTGGTGGGCGACCAGGGGCCCCAGAAGCTGAAGACCGAGTATCTCGTCAAGTCGCTGCTGTACGTGCCGATGTCGATCAAGGGCGAGACGATCGGCGTGCTGGGCGTGAACAACAAATCCGCCGACCGCACGTTTACCGAGCACGACAGCGAGCTTTTGCAGGACCTGGCGGCCCATGCGGCGGTCGCCATCGAGAACGCGCGCCTGTACGAGGAAAGCGTCCTGCGCACCCGCGAGCTGAGCACGCTCGTCCAGGCGGGCGAGGCGGCGAACTCCACGCTGGCGATCGACCGCGTGCTGTCGATCATCGCCGGGCAGCTCATCGCCGCGCTGGATGTGGCCCAATGCTACATCGGCGAGGGGCGCCCGCACCACGATCACCTGCAGACGCTGGCGGTGCGCTCCCGCGCGTTGTGGCGTCCCGGCGAGGGGCCGGTGCTGTCCGCCGCCAACCATCCGGGGATCGAGCAGTCCTTCAAGCAGCAGCGGATCGCCATCCTGACGCCTGCCCGGTCGTATGTGGGCCAGCCGCCGGCGGCGTGGCTGCCGCACCGTTACCTGGCGCGGCATGTCGTCCACGTCCCGCTGTTCACCCAGGATCACCCGCTGGCGGTCGTGATCCTGTATTACATTCACCGCCCGTTCGACGATGCGCGCGACTCCCGTGCCGTCCAGGCCCAGGTCCAGCAGTTGGCGCTGGAGACAGTGATCACCCTGTCGGGCCGCGACGCCCGCCAGCACCAAAAGACGCTGTTCCGCGTGGCCCAGCGGATCATCGACGCGTCCCGGTCGGACTGGTGCGAGATCGCGCTGTGGGACTCGACCGAGCGGCGGTTCGTCCTGTCGCTGTCGTATGGCGAAGCGATCTGGCGCGAGGAGCCGCGCCCCGGCCTGGACCTGGAGCACTTCCCGCAGTTGGCCCAGGTGCTGGCCGAACAGGTTCCCTTGACCGAGCCGCCCGCGGACGAGCTGCGCTACCTGACGGAACTGGGGCACGGCAAGAGCCTGTTGGGCCTGCCGCTGGTGATCAAAGGGCAGGCCGAGGGGTTGGTCCTGCTGGTGGACACGCGCGCCGACCGGCATTTTGCGCGGCGCGAAGTGGAGCTCGCCCAGGCGCTGGTGCTCCAGGCGGCGAACGCGCTGGGCAACGCCCGGCTGTACCGCGACCTGGAGATCAGCCTGGAGGAGCTGCACCGGACCCAGAGCAAGCTGGTGCAGACGGCGCGTCTGTCGGCGATGGGCGAGCTGGCGGCAGCGGTGGCGCACCAGATCAACAACCCGCTGACGACGATCCTGGGCGACACGGAAATGCTGCTGCAAGACCTGCCGCCGGACCGGGAAGACGCCGAGGCGCTGGAAGCGATCTTCCGGGCGGGCAAGCGCGCGCACGAGGTCGTGCGCCGCCTGTTGGGGATGGCGCGGCAGCAGTCGGCGGAGGAGTCGTTGCAGCCGCTGGACGTGAACGAGACGATCACCAACACGCTGACGCTGGTCCGCGGGCACATCCAGCACGGCAGCGTCGGGCTGGCGGTCGATCTGGCGGAGGACCTGCCGCCGGTGGCCGGGATCATCGGCCAGTTGGAGGACGTGTGGCTCAACCTGCTGTTGAACGCGCGCGACGCCGTCGCCAACCTTCCCGACGCGCGGATCGGCATCGCCAGCGCCTACCGGCCCGACATGGCGAGCGTCGAAGTCCGCGTGTGGGACAACGGGATCGGGATCGAGGACGAGGTGCGGGCGCAGATCTTCGAGCCGTTCTTCACGACGAAGCCCACCGGCGAGGGGACTGGCCTGGGGCTGCACATCTGCCAGCAAATTGTCGAAAAATGTCAGGGTAGCATCTGTGTCGAGAGCACATATAATGAGGGCACGGAATTTATCGTTCAGTTACCCATTTATAGTGGGCGAAACGAATCATGACAAAACCTTATATTTTGGCGGTGGACGACGATCCTGAGGTCCTGGGAACCCTATCCCGCGCGCTCAAACGCGAAGGGTTCGAGGTGGGCCGCGCGCTATCCGGCCTGGAAGCTCTCAAGATGCTGGGCGACCGCCGTCCGGACCTGATCATCCTCGACATCATCATGCCGGGGCTGGATGGCCTGGCCGTGTGCCGCAAGGTTCGCGCCGACAGCCAGTACAACGATCTCGCGATTCTCTTCCTGACGGCGCGCGGGCAGACGGATGACGTGGTGGCCGGGCTGGATGCGGGCGGCGATGATTACGTGGTCAAGCCATTCGAGCTGGCCGAGCTGACGGCGCGCGTGCGCGCGCTGGTCCGCCGGGGGCAGCGCAACGCCGTCGTCGAGAGTCCGACGATTGTCATCGGCGGCCTGACGCTGGATTCCAGCACGCACCAGATGACGGTTTTCGATGGGCCGCCCGTGCAGCTCACCGCCACCGAGCATCGCCTGCTGCGCTACTTGATGGAACACGCCAACCAGGTGCTGTCACCGCAGCACCTGCTGGAGGCAGTCTGGGACTACCCGCCCAACACGGGCGATCCGGACCTGGTGCGGGCGCACGTGCGCAACCTGCGCGCCAAGCTGGAAACCGACAGGGTCGAGGGGGGATTCATCCGTACCATACACGGCGTCGGATACATGATTTCGAGCTAACGCGGTCGATTTTCATAAGTCTTTCATAGCTTGGGCGTCCGCAGCCCTGGTTTGTCCTTTATACTAGGGACCAGATGATGAAACCGTGCTGCTGTGAACGAGCCCAAATCGATGAGCCCTTCGACCCAATCCGAGCGATTTATCCTGGCGGTGGATGACGATCCCGATGTGCGCGCGACGATCAAGCGCGTGTTGGAGCGCGACCTGCACCACATCATCGAGGCCCCGGACGGCCAGTCGGCGCTGCGCCTGGCGCGCGAGCACCGCCCCGATGTGATCATCCTCGACGTGAGCCTGCCCGACATCAACGGGTTCGAATTGTGTACCATGCTGCGCGGCATGCCGTTTGTCAACGATACGCCGATCCTGTTCCTGAGCGTGCACCAGAACGCGCAGGCCGTGGCCCGCGCCCTGGACTGTGGCGGCGACGACTACATGCGCAAACCCTTCGCCACGCGCGAGCTGACGGCCCGCGTGCGCGCGCTGCTGCGCCGCACGGCCCCGCGCGTGCCGGGCAAGATCGCGGTCCTCCAGTTCGTCCCCGACAAAACGGCGGTGATCGTCGATGGGCGCACCGTCACGCTTACCCCGACCGAGTTCGCGCTGCTCAAGTACCTGTGCGAGCATCCGGACGAGCACCACTCGGCGATCACGCTGCTCGAAAACCTGTGGAAATACCCGCCCAAAGGCGGCGATACGGCGCTGGTGCGCAACCACATTCGCAACCTGCGGCGCAAGATCGAGCCCGATCCGGAACACCCGGCGATCATCGTGTCGGCCCACGGGCGCGGCTACGCCATCGGCGCGACGGTCGATTACCGGGGCAGCGTACCCGCCCGCTGACAAATCCTTATAAACTCCTCACAAAAAGACAACAGGCTGGCGAAAGCAACTATGGTATCATTCCAAATAGGGGCTGGCCCGCTGCTGGGCGCCACCTCTGCTTCTATATAAGCAACGTTCGTCGAGGTGAATCATGCGTGCCACATTCCGTAGATTGCTCGCCCTGTTGGACGGAAGGCCGACCGGTGCACGCGGGCAGAGTCTGGTCGAGCTGACCCTGACCCTGCCGGTCCTCCTGGTGATGCTGATGGGCCTGACCGAGATCGGCTGGTACGCCAACAACTACCTCACCCTGCTGGACGTCGTGCGCGAGGCGGGCCGGTTTGGTGCCACGCGCGACCCGATGTTGTGGGTCGATGGTGAAGAGAAGAACTACCACCGCATGGACTGCGAACTGCTGTCGGACAAGTTCAACAAGAAAGCCTTCGAAACCCACAATTTGTGGCCCGGCCCGGACCTGTCGGCGTATGGTTATTACATCGGCGGCGAGAGCGCGAGCATCGGCTATTACGACGGCGTGGCCTGCTCGGTCATCGGCAACATGGAGCCGCTGCAATTCGACGACTCGAAAGATGACATTGTGATATCGGTGTTCTCGTTTGGGGTCGTCAACAAGGGCACCCCGAACGCGTACGTCAAAATCGTGGGGCGCTATCCGGCGCGGGCGAACGAGTGTCAGAATGACGACGTTTTCGACCCGTTCGACTTCCAGGGCGGCACGGATGGTGAGGGACGCATGACCGGCAACGGCAGCGGCATGGACCCGGACGAAGACCATTCGCGCTACGATCCGGAATGGGACAACGTGCGCGGCTACGTCTTCCGCGGCAACCACCAGCACGATTATGGCGCCGGCGTGCCGTGTTTGGGCTCGGAGTTCTCCACGGCGGAAGTCGAGAAAATGCTCAACTTCGAGGACGATCCCGACCGCGCGCGCAAGATCGCCGAGACGACCAATTTTGGCATGGTGCTCGTCGAGGTTTTCTGGTCTCACGACCAGTTGCTGGGCCTGCCCTGGTTCCGGCTGGGGCCGGTGGGCGAGGGGCAGATCATCCATGTGTGGGCCTTCTTCCCGGTGTCGGCGGCAGAGCCGGATATCGAGTTCTAGTGGATACGGTGTAGCATCATGAAAAACGTCATCTTCAACAACCCGATTTCCAGACGCCTGATGCGCAGCCAGCGCGGCCAATCGATCGTGCTGCTCGCGTTTGCGTTCATCGCCCTGGTGGCGTTTGTGGGGCTGGTCACCGATCTCGCGCTGCTGTTCGTGCGCTATGCCGCGCTGCGCCGCGCGGTCGATGCGGCGGCGATCGCGGCTGCCGGGCAGATCCGCGAGGGGACCGACTATGGCGATGTCGCCATCGCGGCCCAGCAGTACATCGAGCTTCACAACCTCCAGCCCGACAGCATCCTGGTCGAAACCTGCGAAACCGACATCATGCACTGGCGAGCGGGCACCGGCGAGTTTCAGGACGAAGGCCCTCACCCGGAGTCGCTGTTCCCGCCGCCGGTATCGGACCACATGCCCAACACCGAGTTGTGCGACTGGGGCGACCCGCACAAACTGGTCCGCGTGAGCGCCCAGATCGATTCGCCCACGACGTTCCTGTCACTGATCGGCATCGGGACGATCACGCTCGAAACGACGTCCGTCTCCGAGACGGCGGTGCTCGACGTGGCGCTGGTGATCGACACGTCCGAGTCGATGTCGGCAGATACTAAAGAGAATAGCTATACACGTGTGGGCTGGGACCTGCCGGTGGGCGGCGGGCTGCCGACGTCGGCGCGCGCCGAGTGTTGGGGCACGGACACTGATATGGACCCGGATCGCGGAAGGTGGGCCGGCTGCTGTAACGACGCGGGCACCGGCAACGTGGGCGATGGCTCGATGCAAGCCAATGGTATCGTGGTGCCGAATGGCCTCATCTGGCACGACACCAACGGCAACGGCATGTATGATGGCGGGCACGAAAACGGGCTGGCGAGTTCTGAACCGCAGAGCTCGAGTCTGACCGATCCCGATGGGTTCAATTTCACGACGCTGGTCTGCGAGCCGTTCAAAGACGTGAAGGACGCCTCGCGCATGTTCATCAAGCGGCTGGACTTCGTGCGCGGCGACCGCGTGGTGCTGGTCACGTTCGACCGCGAGGGCGTCCCCTACGCGCCGATATCCGGCGGCGAACGGCTGCGCCCCCTGCTGCGCAGCGAGGCTGTGGCGATCGACACGCTGAATACCAGGATCGGCGTACAGATCAACCCCAGCGGTTTGTGGGACAAGTGCGAGCGCCAGAACGTCGCCTACGTCGAATGGCAGGCGTGGCTCCACGGCGACCTGGACGAACCGCCGGAGCTGCGGCCCAATGCGTACGAAACGATCGCGTCGTGCGGCAACACGAACGTCGGCGGCGGCATCCTGGCGGCCAACAACGCGCTGACCGACCCGATCGACGTCCGTCGTGAGGCCGTGTGGGTCATGATCGTGCTGAGCGACGGCGCGGCCAACGTCACCAACGCAATTCCCGACATCACCGACGAGACGCAGTATGGCTATTTCGGCTACTGCCCGTGGTGGACCTTCTGCTACCTGGACGAAGAGCACATCAATCACTGGGACGAGTGCACCGAGAACAACCCGAGCCAGACCGAGCGCGCGCTGCCGATCTGTAACGACAATGACCCGGACACGCGCCATTTCTGCATCGACTGGGACACCGGCCTGCCGGACCCGACCAACCCGCAGTGTGAGACCCGTTACGACGCCGACGACTACGCGCGCGACATGGCGGACTTCGCCGGGCTGGTCGAGGTGTCGCCGGGCGGGACGCCGGGCAACTTCATCGCCATGTTCGCGATTCTGTTCGGAGATAGAGTGCTCTTGGAGCCAACTGCTGCGCCATTGATGCGCTATATCGCCGACGCCGGGGACAACGGCTTCATCGACAACAACCTGGAGCAGGACTGGCGCGACAACCGCCAGTACGACGGCGGTGATTATTCGCGCTATGGCGATCCGGACGTGTGTGAAGGCAAACCGCAAACAGAACAATGCGGCCAGTACTACTATGCGCGCAACCTGGCCGATCTGACGCAGGTCTTCGAAGATATCGCCAGTCGTATGTTCACGCGGCTAGCACGGTAGTTTGAGTATGAAGGACGCTGACAGGCGTGCAAAGGGGGTCTCGATGAGCCCATCAGAAGAACAGAAGGTCACGCGACACCGCAGCCGGCGCGGCCAGACGTTGGTCGAATTCGCCCTCACCTTGCCGATTCTGCTGCTGTTGTTATTCGGTGTCATTGAGTTCGCTCGCATCTTCCAGGCATGGATTACGCTGCAAAACGCGGCACGCTCAGCGGCACGTTATGCCGTGACCGGCCAGTGGGATGTGGACGCGGTCGCGGAGGCGATCGGGTACGTGCGCCCCGATGGACTCAGCTTCGAAGAGTACCGGGCGGCTGTGCTGGACGAGCTGGTGCCCTGCACGGGCGGTCACGACGAGGCGTTCGCCCGCCATTGGGGCTTCGACTGCGACCCCGGTGACGACGAAGACCAGGGCCTGCGTGTCGATATGGCTCGCCTGCCGGGAATCGTGGAACGCGGGCGAATCGGCGCGGCGGGGTTGTCCCTGAAGCCGGGCACGCGCATCGCCGGCCTGCACACGGCAGGGGGCACCGAGATCGACTCGGAAGCCGTCGGGGAGGACGAATCCGGTTGGTTTCACGTGTGGGTGTGCAGCTCGCGCCGGCCCCTGATCAACGAGGATGTCAACAACCGCTACAAGCCCAGCGAGGATCGTCGCGACCGGAATTGTGGCCTGATGGAAGGGCCGGGCATCCCGGCGAATCCCGGTGAGGACTTCATCGGACCAAACCAATACGACGCCGGTGGGCCGGGGGACGCGGTCGAGATCGTCGTCTTCTTCAATCACCCGCTGATCACGCCGTTGGGGCTGGTCGATCACATCCAGCTCCAGGCCCGGCGCGTCATGATCAACGAATCGTTCCGCTCGACGCGCGTGGTGAACCTGCCGCCGCAGCTCGCGCTGCCGACGTACACGCCGTCGAGGACGCCGCTGCCCAGCAACACGCCGCTGCCATCCGAAACGCCGACGCCGACGTTCACGCCGACCCAGACCTTCACGCCGCCGCCGACCGAAACCAACACGCCGACGCCCACGCCGGACTGCGCGCTGGTGACGCTCTACAGCGCGCGCCTGGTCGATGATGCCCTGCAGATCCGGGTGCGCAACGACAACCCGTACGGCCCGCTGTTCATCACGGAAGCCAGGGTCGAATGGGAGAAGCATCCGAACTTCACGCAGATGTACGCCAGCAACGCGCGGATCGTCGGTCGCAGCCCGTTCTGGACCGGTGTCTCGCTCAACCCGCCAACCGTGATCCAGCAGGGTGACGCGGGCTGGCAGGACGATGCGCCGAACTATTTCCTGCGCCGGTTCGACGCGGGCGCCATCACGACCTTCCAGATGCAGTTCCGCAACGGGCCGAGCCAGCTCAACAGTGTGTACACGCTGGGCCAGTTCAACGGCACGACGCTCACCCTGGCGCGGACCTGGGGCGGCCACGACCGCGAGGGCACGGGCCTGTCGCCCTGCGTGATCGAGCTGGAAGGCTTCCCGACACCGACGCCCTTCACGCACACACCGACCTTCACCCCGACGCCGATCTGCACCAACTTCGAGTACGAGTTCGTCGGCTTCGACAACAACGCCGTGGTGCACTACACGATCCGGAATACGGACGTGGCGATGGGCGTGCTGACCGGCTTCACGATCAACTGGAACACGTACAACCGCCCGATAGGTAACTCCGTTTATCTGGACATGGTTTCGGTAGGAGGTACGAACGCGTTCGATCCAAGAGCCGTCGTTGTGTGGAATGGCCGCATCGATAACTCCCCGGCGGTGGTCAATGCCGGTGACCCAGGCTGGCTGGTGAGCGCCTACATTGAGCCGGGGCAGGCCGTCGATGTCTGGCTGGACTTCGAGGGCACGGCGGGTACTCTCGACGGCGATCTTGGCTTCTTCCGCTCGGACTTCAACGGCACGTCCTTCGAGATGAACTTCATCTGCAACGGCTCGGCGAACCCGGTCAACACGCCGGTCAATACGCTGCCGCCGACCAATACCTACACGCCGACGATCACGCTGACGCCGAGCAAGACCAACACGCCAGGGCCAACTCGCACGCCCAGCAATACACCCACGCCGAGCAAGACCTACACGCCGAGCAAGACGCCCACGAATACGCCTGTCACGCCGCAGGTGATCGAGACGGACGACTTCGGCGGCGAAGGCGGCTAGCGTCACCAGCCCGTTCGGCGCCCCTATTCAGGCATGGAAAAAAGCCCCGGTGTCACAGCCGGGGCTTCACTTTGCAGTGACGTGTACGCCGATCAGCGCGGCTGGCGCTTGCGCTCCAGCACGGTGAGGCGCTGCTCGGCGGCTTCCAGCTTGGCGCCGAGCGATTCGATGGTGTCGTTCATCGACATTTCGAGGTAAGGGAAGGCCAGCCACACGTTCATCAGGCCGAACAACGCCCCGGTGAGCACGCGGAAGGGCGGTAGCGTCTCGCGCACGGGCCAGAACTCGAACGGCGGGTAGCTGAACAACTGGCTGAACCCGTCCAGGCCCATCGGCATCAGGCCCAGGATCAGGTAGAGCCACAGCGGCGCGGGCCGCAGCCAGCGGCGCACGCGGATGAACAGCAGGCCCACCAGGAACATCGTGCCGTAGATCGCGATGTCGCGCTCGCACAGGGCGGCCTTATAGCCCATGTCGTCGTTGCCCTTGAACGCGCGGGCGGTGAGCTGGAGGTCCGCCGACCACACGCTGAGATCGATCCCGGCGAAAGCGGGATCGCTGGCCGCGTAGGACTCGAACGAGCCCAGGTCCGACCCGGCAACCGCGCGCGGGTAGAAGGTCTGGTCCCCGAAGAAGAACACGGATCGAAAGGCGAACTGGTGGCACAACGGGCCGTAAATCTTGTAGACGATGTCGGCGGCGCCCTCGTAACCGGCTTTCATCAGGACGGGCGCGGTCAGCGACAGGCCGGTATACACCAGCAGGAACCCCAGCACGATCGCCAGCCAGTTGCGCGACAGCCGCAGCACCCAGCGGTTGTTGCGGACGATCCGGCGCAGGTCTTCTTCACTGTGTTGCCGTGCTTTGCTCATGGAGCGTGCTGTCCTTTAGGGCGGGCGGGTCAGCTTGTGAGGCGGCTGTCCAGCGCGTTGAGCAGTTGCGCGCCGTTCACCGGGCCGGAGAAGCGCTGCACGATGATCCCGTCCGGATCGATCAGCAGGCTGGTCGGGTACCCCTGGATGGCGCTGCCGTACAGCGTGTCGTTGATCGCGCCCGTCTCGTCGAGCACGATCGGGAACGTCAGGCCCAGCTCGCCGGCGAATGCCCGGACGGTGCCGCGATCTTCCGCGTTGTTCACAGCCAGGACGACAAACCCCTCGGCCCGGTGCAGGTTGTAGATCGTTTCGAAGTCGGGCATTTCCTCGCGGCACGGCCCGCACCACGTTGCCCAGAAATTGACCAGCACCGTCTGCCCGCGATAGTCCGACAGGGCGACCGTCTCGCCGTCCAGGGTCTGCGCTTCGAAATCGGGCGCGCGCTGGCCGACCTCCAGGCCCACCGGCGCGCTCACCGGCGCCGGATCGTCCGGCTGGGCCAGCGCCGCGCCGGATGACGCGCCCGCGTCCAGGCTGGGGACATCCAGGCCGGGCGACTGCTCGCCGTTCGAATCCGCCGCGAGATCGGGGAAGGACGCGCTGCTGCCGGTGGACAGTGCCGCGGTGGACGCGAGATCGATCCCCTTCGGATTGGCGATGTAGAAGTCCTCTTTCAGACCATCACCCAGGCAATCCCACGCGTTGCCCAGGCGCACCTGCCCCTCGACCACGGCGATGGCGCAGTTCTCCAGGTTCAGCGACAGATCGCCGAACGCGCCCTGGCTGCCGCCGATGCGCGTCAGGCGTTCGAGCTGGCCGCTGAACACCAGCACGCCGATCAGGATCAGGAACGCGCCGCTGAATGCCTCGATGGTGCGCATGTTGCGCTGCAGGCGGCGGAACAGCCCCTGCGCCTGGTCGAGCGCCAGCGCCGTCAGCAGGAAGGGGATGCCCAGGCCGAGCGCATAGGCGGTCATCATCGTGCCCGCTTCGGACACCGAGCCGCCGGACGCGGCCTTGATCAGCACCGTGCCGTAGATCGGGCCGATGCACGGCGTCCAGCCCGCCGAGAAGACGACGCCCATGAACAGCGAGCCCAGGTAACCGTACTGGTTTTGGGGCTGGTTCTGGCGGCGCGTGTCCACGTACAGGGCCGTTTGCAGGCGCAGGATGATGCGCGACCAGAACTGCCCGGCGGTGTCGGCCTTCAGCGCGTCGCGGAAAAGCTGCGCCAGCACCAGGATCACGACCAGGGTCAGGAACCAGGACTCGACGAACAGCCAGTAGATCGCGCCGATGGCCGCGATCCCGACCAGCGCCGAGACGACGTTGCCGTAGGGATTCCGGTCGAGCCAGGCCGCGCCGCGCAGCAGCCAGCCGAACACGCGGTTGAGCGCGCCCATCACGTGCAGGCCGAACAGGATCACGGCGGTGCCGCCGATGCGGGCGATGCCGTCGCGCACGTCGCCTTCGGTCACGCCGAGCGAGGTCAGCGAGGACACCGCCGCCGTGGTCAGCAGGCCGAAGAACACGAAGAACAGGGTGAAGCCGAGCACGAAGAACAGGCCATGCGTGAACGTGCCAAACCGCCCGCGCAGGGACTGGCTCGCCGCGCCGGTGTGCGTCACCTGCTGGGTGATGCGCCCGCCCATGTAGCCCACGTAGGCCGGCACGAGCGGCAGTACACACGGCGAAATGAACGAAATCAATCCTGCAAGAAACGCGAACCCAATCGTTACATCACCCGTCATCGTCACTTATCCTCCGGCATAGCCTGTTATTCTGATGCCGGTCGCGCACATCCGGTTACATCGCGTCCCATCACGGCCAATTATACACACGATTATCTTGATTATTCGAGCATAACGTACCTCACCGCGCCCTGCCAAACGAGGGCCGCCGGCGCGGCAGCGGACAGGGGTGAGGCGCTTACGACGTGGTTTGTTGGCGGAGCAGAAAACCCCGGATCACGATGCCCAGGCCCACCGTCGCCAGGACGATGCCCAGCAGCGTTTGCTCGGCGGCGGCGATGTCCTGTGTATCCATCAGCAGGCTCAGCCCCACCCCGGCGGCGGCTGCACCGCCCAGGAAGGACGTGATCCGTCGCTGGACCAGCGCCGCGAGCATCCACAGCCCGGCCCCGGCGATGATCGCTGCCGGCCACCATTCCTCGATCTCCGGCTCCAGCCGCCCCTGTTTCAACAGGGTGCCGAAAATCCCGCCGCCGACCAGTACGATCACCAGGGCGAGCGCGCCGAACCGGATGCCCAGGTCGAGCGCGGGCCGCCGCGGGCGCGGCAGCGAAACACGGCGACGGCGGCGCCGTGTCTCGGGCGGGTAATCGCCGGCCTCGTCACCGGCATAATCGGGGCGGGCCGGGACCGGGACGAACGGCTCGAACGACTCGTCGCCGGCAGCATCCTCGCCGGTGTCGAACGCATCGGCGGGCGCTTCGTCTTCGGGCGGGGCGCTCTCGTCCTCCAGCCAGGGAGCCGGTTCGTCGTCTTCGCGCCGCCGCGACCGGCGGCCAAATGGGCGCAGGCGTGGCATGAGGGCCATCTCCACTGTCGATATGCGATCGACGTCAAAAGTAAGCAGGGCGAGTCCGCGCGGAACTCACCCTGCAAACTGTACATCAAAATCCAGTTATTGAAAAACTATACCCGGCTTCCTTCGGCGCACTGCACGCCCGACGCCCCGATGGTGGCGCCGTAGCGCATGCCGCGCGGCAGATCGATACGATCGCCGGAGCGCAGCGTGATGCGCTGGCGGGTCGCCGGAAACACTATTTCCAACGAGCCTTGAATACAGTATAGCGTCTTGTCGTAGCCATGACTGCGAACGGGATAGCGGAAGTTCGGAATGTTGGACCAAATGTAGGGGCGGAGACCTTCGTCTCTCATCTGGCGGGTGATGTTGTCCAGGGTGGGGTGCTGTCCGCCGCGCCAACGCGTGATTCTCGCTTGTTGAACGCTTGCACCTGACATAGACACCTCTCTGCGGATTAGACGACTGAGACCGAACGATAGATTGTGGCAATAGTACACCACTTCGAAACGGTTTTTCAAGGATTTTTTACGTTTGCGTGCAGAATCTCATTAAACCTTAATCTTCGGGGATCAGGCTGAGCAGATAAGCGCGCTCGTCTTCGGGGGTCTGGACGAGGCCATCCAGCCAGGCGGCGCGGAGCTGGCGCAGCAGCGAGGTGTAGATCGGGCCCGGCTTCAGGCCGGTGAGCGCCTGGATGTCGTGCCCGCTGAGGGTGGGGCTGATGAAACGCCATTCGCGGGCGAACCGCGTGATCGCGTCGCGGGAGGTGGCTTCGGGCGCGGCGGCCCAGGCCACCAGCCAGCCCATTTCGTCCAGCGGCTCCAGCAGCTCGACGACGCGGCTGGGCGGCTGCGGCTCGCCCAGCAGGGGCAGCCGCGCGATGGCGGTGCGCGCGTCGTGCAGGTGATCGAGGTAGCGCCGCGAGAACTGCAGGCGCCGGCCCAGTTGTTCGAGCTCCGGTTGGGGCAGCCGGCTGGTCAGCAGCGAAAACGTCGCGAGCATCCAGTTGTCGAACTCGGCCAGCGACGGCCACGGCAGGTGATCGCGCGCGTAGCGGATGGCGTAAAACGCGGAGCGTACCCACTCGTCGACGCGCAGATCGGGATGGATGCCCGCCAGGACGCCCAGCCGTTCGAGGCGGGCCAGCGCGCGCAGCGGGTGCGGCTCGGCCAGGATCAGCGCGAACTCGTGGCGAATCCGGTCGCCACTCACCCGGTCGAGCAGCGGGATCGCGTTCTGGATCAGTTCTTCGGTGCGCGGCTCGATCGCGAAGGTCAGCCGCTGTTCGAGGCGCACGGCGCGCAGCATCCGCGTCGGGTCGTCCACGAAGCTGAGGCTGTGCAGAACGCGAATCACGCCGTCGGCCAGGTCCTGCTCGCCGCCATAATAGTCGAGCAGCTCGCCCAACGGCTCCGGCGACAGGCGGATCGCCAGCGTGTTGATGGTGAAATCGCGGCGCTGCAGGTCCAGCTTGATCGAGCCGCGCTCCACGGTCGGCAGGGCGGTTGGCTCGTCGTAAAACTCGGTGCGGGCGGTCACGCAGTCCACGAAGGACGGCCAGCCCGCGCCGGCGAAATCGACGTCCAGCGCGCGTGCCACCGACTCATCGAGGAGCCATTTGGCCGTGCCGAACTGGGCGTGGCTGCGCATGTCGCCCCCGTACGCATCGCGCAGGCGGCGCACCAGTTCCACGGCATCGCCCTCGACGACCAGATCGACGTCGACGTTCGGCTGGCCGAGCAGCAGGTCGCGCACGAAGCCGCCGACCACGTACAGGCCGACGTTGGCTGCCTGGGCCTGCCGGGCGATGGCATGGATGAGCCGCCACATGCCGGGCGGCAGCGTCTTTTGCATCCGCATGGCGATCTCCTCCCGGCGGGCCTCGTCCGGGTGCTGGCCCCAGCGCTTGATCAGGTCGGTGCGCGTCACGATGCCCAGCAGGCGATCCTGGTCGTCGACGACCGGGATCTGCCCCCAGCCGGAGCGCATCATGCGCTGTTGGAGCACTTCGATCGAGTCCTCGGGGCGGACGCTGACCTGCCCGGCATCCATGATCTGCCGGATCGTCTGGTGGCCCATGCCATGACTCATCGCGCGGTCCACGGCGCGGCGGGTGAGCAGCCCGACCAGCCTGCCGCCCTCCAGCACCGGGAAGCCTTCGTGCCCGGTGCGCTGCATCTGCTCGGCGGCCTTGACGACCGGCTCGCTGGCGAGGATGGTCTGCACGCCCATCGACATCAGGGACGCCACCTGGATCGACGCCTGCACGATGCGCGGCAGCAGGTCCAGGATCACGTCGTGGACGTCTTCCAGCGAGCGGTCGCGGATCAGTGCGGCGGCAGCGCGACCGTGCCCCCCGCCGCCGAAGTGCGTCGCAACCTTCGACACGTCCACGTCGTCGGTTGTGCCGCGCGCGACGAGCTGCACGTCCCCGTTGAGCTGCACCAGCACGAAGACCGCGCTCGGCTCGAACAACTCGCGCAGCTTGTGGGCCAGCGTCGCGATCTCGTCCACCGGCTGTTGGGTGTAGGCCCGCGCCAGCACGATCGCGTGCCCGTTGACGGTGAGCGACTCGGTGTTTTCGAGAAGCTGCTCGTAGAGCGCGCGCTGTTCGGGCATCAGCCGGTGCTGGAGAAACTCGCGCACGACGTCCAGATCGGCGCCGCATTCCAACAGCCACGCGGCGCAGCGAATGTCGCGGGCGGTGGTCGTGCCGTACGACAGCGCCCCGGTGTCCTCGTAGATGCCCAGCATCAGCAGGGTGGCTTCCAGCGGCTCGATCGGGACGCGCTGGGCGTGAATCTGCTCGACGAGCAGCGTAGTCGATGCGCCGACCGTCTCGCCGGTGAAGCGCTGCTCCTCGCTCAACTCGCGGGTGAGCGGGTGGTGATCGATGAAGTGGACCGGCGTGGCGGGGCGCATCCCGCGCACGGTCGAGAAGCTCTGCGTGTCGACGACCGTCACGTGCTCCACCGTCCCGCCGCGCCTCAGATCGTCCGGGTGGAGGAAGGGCAGCGCGTTGCTGTAGAGGTTGAGGAAGTGCTCTACATTCCGGTTGACGCGGCGCGGCAGGACCGGCGTGGCCGCCGGGTCCAGTTTGGCCGCGGCCAACAGCGACGCTACGGCGTCGAAATCGGCGTTGTCGTGGGTCAGGATGAGCTTCACGGTGCCCGGCTTATGCTCTACTCAGCCCAGCGCGTCCCACACGGCCAGCTTGGCACCCACGCGCCGGATCACCTCGTCGGTGAACTCGGTGGTGGTGGCCTGCCCGCCCAGGTCCGCCGTGCGCACGCCATCGTACACCGCTTCGAGCGTGGCTTCGCGGATGGCGCGGCAGGTGCGCTGGGCCTGGTCGCTGTTGACGTGGCTGAGAATCGTCGCGCCGGCCATGATCATGGCGACCGGGTTCGCCAGGTTCTTCCCCTGGAGCGAGGGCGCGGTGCCATGCGGCGCTTCGGCGATGACCGCGCGCGGCTGGAGATCGTCGTCGAAGCTCAGGATCACCGACTCCGACCCGGCGATGGTGCCGTACATCTTCAGCACGAGGTCCGACATGCTGTCGCCGTCCCGGTTGAGCATGGGGATCACCAGCGCCTCGCCGGTCGTTTCGAGCAGCAGCGCGTACGTCGCGTCGATCAACTGGGGATCGTAGCGCACGGTGGGATGGCGCTCGGCGGCGGCGTCGAGTTCCTCTTTGAACATGCCCTCGTAGACGGGGCTGACGGTGTATTTCGGCCCGCCGAAGACCTTCGCGCCGGTTCGCTCGGCGTGGTGAAACGCGAATTCGGCCACGATCCGGCAGGTGCGGCGCGTGATGTGCTCGGTGCGGTAGGCGATCTCGTCCAGGCCCTCGCCCTCGCGCCACTCTTTGGCGCCATACGCATCATCGACCGCCATCCGCACGACGGCGATCGGGGCGTGGACGCCCGCGATAGGCCGGATGGGCGGCATGCGCCGTCCCACGCGCAGGATCACCTGGGCGTCGATGGCCTCGCGCAGGATCGCGTTCGGGCTGCCGACGTCGTCCGGATCGCCGGGCGTGATGGTCGCCGCTTTGAGGCCCAGCCCGTGCCGGTTAACCGCCTCCGCCGCGTCGTGTACCACCTGGTTCTTGGTGGCCCGGCGGTTTTCGAGCGACAGGTCGAAGGTCTGGAATGTGATGTGCGGCGGGATGATGGAGGGCGAAAGGACACGCAGCGTCTCGTCCAACAGTTCCTGGCCGGTCTGGTCGCCTTGCATCACAACGATCGTCTGGGTGTCGTCCACGGTGGGTGTCTGTCCTTTCTGGTGTGTCGTTTCGGCACAATCACACGGCGTCACAGTCGCCGGGTGGCGCGCGGTCAGTGGGGCCGCTCGCCGGGCTTGCCATCGCTCGCGGGCGCGGACCCGTCCGACCCGCCGGCCCGCCCAGGGCGCAGCTCGATCGCCCTGCTGATCGTCTTGACCAGGATGTCCATGTCGATCGGCTTGGAGATCAGCAGGTCGGCCCCGGCTTCCTTGCGGCGCTCTTCCAGATCGAGCGCGGTGTAGGCCGTCACGAAAACGATGGGCAGGTGCTGTGTCGCTTCGTTCGCCCGCATCATCTGGCACAGGGTGAAGCCGTCCAGGTCTGGCATCATGATGTCGAGCAGCAGGACGTCCGGTTTTTCGGTTTCGGCCAGGGTGATCGCCTCGACCGAGTTGAGGGTCGTGATCGGCTCGTAGCCGGCAATGTCGAGCAGTGTGCGCAGGAGGTTCAGGGTATCGATCTCGTCGTCAACTACCAGGACCCGTGTTTTCATATACTTCACCCTTCAATCGTTCTGAACGTGACCACATGGGGGCTGAACGTGTAACCGGATTATATAATGAACCGGGGCAGGCTGCGAAACGGGCCGGCCTGCCGGGGGCAGTCCGGGGCAGGGATCACCGCGACGCGGTGATCGCCAGCGCCCCCAGCCACGCGATCATCGTGAGAGCCGCGACGAGCATGCATCTGCCCTGATAGCGCCCGCTGGCATCGACGGCGGCTGTCCCGCGCATGTCGGTGCCGGATCGCCGCCACGCGACGACCGGCGCCAGCGCGACAGGCACGAGCGCCAGCCACAGCGGCCACAGGCCCCGCGCCACCGTCACGGCCAGGCACCCGGCGGCCAACGCCAGCGCGACGTACATCAGCCGCCGCGTCCAGGCGCGGCCCAGCAGCGCGGCGGAATTGTGCAGCCCGGCGGCGCGGTCCGGCTCGAAGTCGCGCAGTTGGTTGTAGAGCTGTCCGTAGGCCGACACCAGCGCCACACCGGCAGCGGCCCACCAGGCCGGTCCCGGCGCCGGGTCGTAGACGAAAAACCCGGCCAGGAACAACAGCGCGCTGAGCATCAACACGTGCGCGATCACATCGAGGGCGGGAATGGCTTTCAGGCGCACGGGCCGCCACGAGTACAAGAGCGCGAGGATCAGCGTCAGCGCGCCGGTCCCGAAGGCGAGCGGCGGGGTGAGGGCGTACAGGCCCAGCGCCAGCGCGCCGGCTGCCAGCGCGGCCAGCCAGCCCGCGCGCCGCGAGAGGTCGCCGCGCGCGATCGCGTTGCGGGCGGCGCGGGCCGGGTCGGCGGCATCGTCGCCGGCGTCTTCGACGTCGTTGATCATGAAGGCGAAGGTCACGGCCAGGACATTCGCTCCCAGGACGGTGACGAGGCGCGCATCGAGGCGGGCGGGCTGGCCTGCGACGGCCAGGTTGGCGCCCATGAGCGTGAGCGTGACCGTGAACAGCAGGTGCTCTTTCGCGCGTGTCAGGCGGGCCACGCCGGCCAGGCGGCGCGAGCGCGCGGGAGGATGCAGGGACAATGCGGCTTGATCTCCAGCATGGAAGCGGCGTGAACACGGGCGGAGTGTAACGCGCGCGCCGCGCGCTCGCCAGCCGTCCGGATGCAGGGCCGGTGTTGAGCGCGGGATCGCGATTTCGCTATAATACATTCTATAGTGGGTGTGCTGGGCTGTCACAGCATCACACAAGATCGGTGGCGCGGGAGGCGATGCCCTGGCTGTTGTCCCGCCGTCACTCACCCGGGGGTAGTGGTTTGCGCTAGGACTCTCCATGAAACGCCGAGGATTATCCCCCAGCTTGCGGCTGAGCATCGTTTACGTCCTCATCGCGGCTGTGTGGATCATCGCATCCGATCGCCTGGTGGCCCTGCTGGTCTCCGATCCCGATGTGCGCGACGTGCTCCAGTCCGCCAAGGGGCTTTTCTATATCCTGCTCACCGCCAGCCTGCTGTATTGGTTCGCGCGCCGCGAGTTCCAGAACAGCGAGGCGGCGAACCGGGCGCTGGCCGAGTCCGAGGCCAAGTGGCGCTCGCTGGTCGAAAACGCCCCCGATTTCATCCTGACGGTCGATCGCCAGGGAAACATCCTCTTCATCAACCACGCTTCCGAAGACCTCAGCCTGAACGACGCATCCCATAACCAGGTTTACCACTATATCGCGCCCGAAAATCACGAGATGGTCCGTGACGCGATCGCGACCGTCTTCGAAACCGGCCAGCCGACATCGCACGAGCTGAAGGCGCTGGGGCCGGATGGCGTTCAAACGTGGTACTCGTCCATGCTCGGGCCGATCAAACATCACGGCGAGGTGACGAGCGTGATCGTCATCACGCGCGACATCACCGAGCGCAAGCATGCCGAGATGGCGTTGACGCGCGAGCTGAGTGTTGGCAGGGCGCTGTCCGCGCTGTACCGTCCCCTGGTGTCGCCCTTTTCCTCGATCGAGCAGATCGCCGACACGGTGTTCCAACAGGCCAAGCAGCTCACATCCAGCGAGCACGGGTTCGTCTCGGCGATCGATCCGGCCACCGGCGACAACGTGGGCTATACCCTGTCGGCCATGTTCGGCGAGGAATGTGGCTTGCCAGCGAGTCAGCAGAGGTTGGTTTTTTCGCCCAACGAAGACGGGACGTATCCCGGCTTGTGGGGCCATTCGCTCAACACGGGCGAGGCGTTCTTCACGAATGCGCCGGACACGCACCCGGCGTTCACTGGCGTGCCGGAGGGCCACGTGCCGCTGCGGCGGTTTCTGTCGGTCCCGGTGTTCCTGGGTGACGAGCTGGTCGGCCAGATCGCCCTCGCCAACGCCCCGCGCGATTACGACGGCCACGACCTGGACGCGCTCCAGCGGCTGGGCGAGGTGTACGCGCTGGCGATCCAGCGCAAGCGGGCCGAGGACGCGCTGCGCGCCTCGGAGGTCAAGTACCGCTCGATCTTCGATCACGCCAACGACGCGATCTTCCTCCACACGCTGCCGGGAAGGTTCATCGACGTCAACCAGATCGCGTGCGAGCGGCTCGGCTATACGCGCGACGAGCTGCTGACGATGAGCCCGGAGGATATCGACGATCCGCGCTACTCCGGCGAAATTCCCAGGCGGCTCCGCACGATCGCAGAGCAGGGTTTCTGGGTGTTCGAAACCGCGCACGTTCACCGCGACGGGCGGAGCATACCGGTCGAGATCAACACCCGCGTCATCGACTATGACGGGCAGCCGGTGATGCTGAGCATTGCGCGCGACATCAGCGAGCGCAAACAGGCGGAAGCGGCCCTGTATGAAGCCAACCAGGCCCTCGAAGCCCTGATCCAGGCGTCGCCCCTGCCGATCTTCGTGATCGATCCGGAGGGCAAGGTGCAGGTGATGTGGAACCAGGCCGCTGAGCGGGTATTCGGCTGGCGCGCGGAGGAGGTCATGGGGCGCCCGCTGCCGTTCGTCATCGAGGAGAACCAGCCCCAGTTTCGCGGGTTCGTGGACCGCATTCTGCGCGGCGAGTCCCTGGTCGACGTCCAGACCACGCGGCACCGGCGCGATGGCACGCCCGTAGACGTCAGCATCTCGACGGCGCCGCTGCGGGACGCTGAGGGCAACATCACCGGGATTATGAGCGTGTTGGCGGACATCACCGAGCGCAAGCGGATCGAGCGGGCCGAGCGGGAACAGCGCGCGCTGGCCGAGGCCCTGGCCGACATCGCGACCACCCTGAACAAGACGCTCGATATCAACGAGGTTCTCGACCACATCTTGGAGAATACCGGGCGGGTGGTGCCGCACGACATCGCCAATATCATGCTCATCGACGAGGGCCGGGTCACCATCGTTCGCCATAAGGGCTATACTGAGCGCGGCGTGGCGAACCCGGTCGAGAGCCAACACTTCCGCATCGAAGATTTCGAAACGTTTCGCACGATGATCCGGACTCGCGAGCCGGTGGTGGTGCCCGATACTGCTGAGTCACCGACGTGGCGCAGCTTTGATGGGCCGTCCTGGCAGCGGTCGTACATCGGCGTGCCGATCCAGGTGCGCGGCGAGGTGATCGGTTTTTTGAACCTGTCCAGCGAAACGCCCGGCTTTTACTCCTCGCTGCACGCCCAACGCTTGCAGGCATTTGCCGATCAGGCCGCCGTGGCGCTCGAAAACGCGCGGCTGTACGACGAAACTCGCCGCTATGCCGACGAGCTGGAAACACGGGTCCAGGAGCGGACCGCCGAGCTGAATCACTCCAAAGAGCGGATCGAGGCCATCCTGAACAGCAGCAGCGATGTGATCATCCTGGTCGGACGCGATGGCATGGTGGAGCAGGTGAACACGACCTTCGACCGGGTCTTCCAGTGCCCGCCGGAGGAGGTCGTGGACCAGCACCTGGCCGGGCTGGTGCATGCCGACGATGCCGACCGGGTGACGGCGATGCTCGCCAACGTCGTCGAGACGCACCAGCCGCAGCGCCTGGAGCTGACCATGTACTGCCACCAGCGCGTGATCTTCGACGCGGATATGATGATGTCGCCCATTTTAGAGCGCGACGACCGGCTGTTGGGCGTGGTGTGCAGCGTGCGCGATATCACGACACGAAAACACATGGAAGCCCAGCTCAGGCAGATGTTGGAACGCGAGATGGAACTGAGCGAGCTGAAGTCGCATTACGTCTCAATGGCGGCGCACGACTTGCGAACGCCCCTCGCCGTGATTCAGAGTTCTGCCGACCTGCTCTCGAACTATGCCGAGCGGATGTCCGAGGTCCAGCGCGAGACGACCTTCAAGCGGCTGCGCGCGGGGATTTCGCAAATGGTGGACCTGCTCGACGACATCCTGACCATCGGGCGTGTCGAAGCGGGCAAGATCCGGTTCGAGCCGGAGTGGGTCAACCTGGAGGCGTTTTGCAGGGAGATCGTCCGGGAGTTCCAGCAGTTGCCCACCCTTGAGCACGAGGTCACATATTCGAGCACAGGCGATTGCACCGAGGTGTTCCTCGATCCGAAGCTGGTGCGGTACGTGTTGAACAACCTGCTGTCGAATGCCATCAAATACTCGCCGCCCGGCACGACGGTGAGCCTCGACGTCACGTGTGCCGGAGACACGTGCACACTGCGCGTGCGCGATCGCGGCATTGGCATCCCCGCGCATGACCTGGGTCGCATCTTCGAGGCGTTTCACCGTGCCGACAACGTTGGCACCACGCCCGGCACCGGGCTGGGCCTGGCGATCGTCAAGCAATCGGTCGAACTGCACGGCGGAAGCATCACGTTGGAGAGCGAAGAAGGCGCCGGGACGACGGTCACGGTGACGCTCCCGCAGATCCAGTAGCGCAAGTGAGCGCCCGGCCTACCGGGGCGACAGTGGCCGGCAGCGCGTCCAGGTGACGATCCCGCTCATCGTTTTTGCCGCCGGCGCTTCAGAAAATCCCCTCGTCTGCCGCCATGGCGCGGATGCGGTTGAGTATGTCGCGCAGCCTGTCGATGTCCGCCTGCGCCAGGACGAGCGTCCCGTTGGCCGCCCGCTGGAGCGTGCTGTCCACCTGGGCGACCAGCTCGACCAGCGCGTCCATCTGCATCGCGCCCGCATTTCCCTTGAGTGTGTGGCTGGCCTGCCGGGCCTTGTCGAGCAGCTCCGGGTTGCCGGCGAGAAGCTGCGGCGATTTGAGCGCTTCTTCCAACATCGACAGGTGGCGCTGCGTTTCCCGCCAGAATATCTCGCGCAGTTTCAAATCCTGTTCCCCGGCGGAATCATCCACTGCGACGGCGGCGGGCGTCGGCTCTGGTGGCGGGGAGGCGCCCGCCTCGCCCTCTGCCCCCCGGAGCGGAATCGTGACGGTGAACGTGGTGCCTTTGCCCGCCACGCCCTCCGACTGGACCTCGACCGTGCCGCCGTGCGCCTCGACGATCTCCTTGGCGATGAGCAGCCCCAATCCCGTCCCTGCGATGCCGCGCGTCGTCTCGCCGGGCACGCGGAAATACTTGGTGAAGAGTTTGGGCAGATGCTCGGGCGAGATTCCGGGGCCGGTATCGCTGACGCGGAAGACCGCCTGCCCGCCGTCGAGGGACAACTGCAGGGCGATGCGCTCGCCCTGGGGCGTGTACTTGATGGCGTTGGACAGCAGGTTATCGAGCACCTGCCGGAGCCGCTCGGCGTCGACCCGCGCGTTGACCGGGGCCGGCGGGACAGTGACGGTCAGCGTCTGCTGCTTGGCCTGGGCCTGCAAACGGGCGAAACGGGCGCTCGATTCGACGACCTGGATCAGGTCGACCGTGCCCATATCCAGGCGCAGATAACCGGCGTCGATTTTGGCGAAGTCCAGGTAATCGTTGATCAGGCGGATCAAGCGCTGGCCCGCCGTGTCGATCAGCTCGATCATTTGCCGCTGCTGGGATGGCTCTACCTCGTCGTAGAGCAGCACGTCGGTCGTCATCAGGATCAGGCTGGTCGGGTTGCGCAGGTCGTGCGTGACCATCGCGTACAGCTCGGTGCGAATCTGCTCGAGCTGTTTTTGCGCGGCCACCCCGGCCCGGTGCTCCATCGCCTGGTCGAGCGCGTACAGGAAATCGATGTGATCGCGCTGGGTCGAGGTGATGTCCTGTTTTTCGATGTACCCATCAGCGCCCATCTGCACCGCCGCGATGGCCGACTTGATGCCGCCATAGCCCGTGATCATGACGATCGTGCTGACGTCGTTCGTGGCGCGGATGTCCTTGAGCACTTCGATCCCGTCCGTGTCGGGCAGGAACAGGTCGAGCAGGATCAGATCGTAGGTGTGCTCGGCGCACATCGCCAGCCCTTCCTGCGCGGTGGCGGCGCACCGGACGGTACTGGCTCCTTTTTGCACGAGGACGTTCTGCAAGTAGGTTCGAATGGTATCTGAGTCGTCTATGATGAGAATACTTTTCTCGTCGAGAATCATGCGCTCTCTCACCCTTTATCCGAAAAGCCAGTGGTGCACTTGCTGTAACAACACGTCGCGTTCGCTGTTTTTGTCCACGATGTCATCGAAACCGGCCTGATAGAGGCTCTCCCGCTCGTCCGGCTCGGAGAGCGCGGTGAGGGCCAGGACCGGCACGCGCGCCGTTTCCGGGTGGCGGCGCAGTTCCTGCACCGCCGTGGGACCGTCCATCTCCGGCATGAGAACGTCCATCAGGATCAGGGCCGGGACGTGCTGCAAAGCCAGCTCCACGCCTTCCAGCCCGTTTTCCGCAGCGACCACCGTGTAGCCGTGCGATCCCAGCAGGGCCGCGTAAATCTTGCGCTGGAGCGGGCTGTCGTCGACGACGAGAATGACGGGAGAATCGGTCATGGTATCTCCTTACGCACGTTTGCGCGTTTCGAATGCCCGCCGCACACGCTCGAATTCCTGCACGAGCTGCTCGACCAGTGGCCCGGCGCCGTCCACAGACCCGCCGCGCCCGATCGTTTCCAGCTCGAGACTCATCGCGCCCATCCGGGTCGCACCCAGGCTGTTGCTGTTGCCCTTGAGGGTGTGAGCTGCCATGTGGAGCGCGCCGGCGTCGCCCCGGTCTATGGCCTGGTGGAGCGCATCGATCAGCGCGGGCGTGTCCGCCAGGTACAGCTCGATCGTTTCCTGCACGAAATCCGGCTCGCCCGGCTCCTGGAGCACGCTCAGCTCATCCAGAATCGCCCAGTCGATGCCAGCGGGCGCGTCGTGTGCGCCGGGGGCGGCGGGCGCAGCGGATGATTTCTGGCCCCAGCGCTCCAGGACGCTTTGCAGTTCGTGGATGCGGATCGGCTTGCTGAGGTAGTCGTCCATGCCCGCTGCCAGGCAAATTTCGCGATCGCCCAGCATGGCGTTGGCCGTCATCGCGATGATGCGCGGGCCCTGGTCGCCGGGCCACCGCTCGCGGATGCGGCGCGTCGCCTCCAGCCCGTCCAGCTCCGGCATGTGGACGTCCATCAGGATGATGTCGTAAGGCTGGCGCTCCAGGGCCTGGAGCGTCTCGTTGCCGTTCCCGGCCACGTCCGCCAGGTAGCCCATCCGGCGCAGCATTTGCAGAGCCAGTTTCTGATTGACGGCGTTGTCTTCGGCGACCAGGATGTGAAGCGGCAGGCGGTCGGCCAGGTGCCGGTCGAACTGGGGATCGCTCCTGGGCGGGCGCTCAGGAATCTCGGCCCCCTGTTCGGCGAAGATCTGCACCAGCGTATCGTACAGCGCCGACTGCTTGATTGGCTTGTTGAGGTAGGCGGCGAACTGGGCTTCGTCGGACCCGATCTCGCGGCGGTCGAGCGAGCTCAACATCACGATCGGCAGCGCCTGGGCGTCGACGTAGCGGCGTATCTCCAGGGCCAGTGTCACGCCGTCCATATCGGGCATCTGCATGTCCAGCAGGGCGATGTCGAACCGGTCGCCCCGTTTGAGCCACGCGATCGCTTCGTGCGGCGACGGCGTTTCGCGCGGGATCATGTTCCACGCGCGCGACTGGGCCACCAGCACGCGCCGGTTCGTTTCGTTGTCGTCCACGATGAGCACGCGCCGGTCGCGCAGGTGGGGCTGTTCGCCCCGGAAATGCCCCCGTGCCTGAACCGGCGCAGGCTCGGCGCGGATCGTGAAGTGGAAGGTGCTGCCCTGGCCCACCTCGCTCTCGACCCACATCGCCCCGCCCATCAGCTCGCTCAGCCGCTTGCTAATCGCCAGCCCCAGGCCGGACCCGCCGTACTTGCGCGTGGTCGAGGCGTCTAGCTGGCTGAACGACTGGAACAGGTGATCGCGCCGGTCGGGAGGGATGCCGATGCCGGTGTCGCGCACCGAGAAATGGAGCAGGCCGTGCGGCGATCCCGCATCCGGCTGCATATCCACCAGGATCGCCACTTCGCCCCGCTCGGTGAACTTGATGGCGTTGCTCAGCAGGTTGAGCAGGATCTGCCGCAGGCGCGTTACGTCGCCCAGCAGCGTGATCGGCACGCCCGGCTCGATCAGGTAGGCCAGCTCGAGTTTTTTGGCGTGGGCGTTGACGGCCACCAGATCGAGCGCGCTCTCGATGCACTCGCGCAGGTCGAACGGCTGGTATTCGAGGTCCAGCTTATCCGCCTCGATCTTGGAGAAATCGAGGACGTCGTTGATGATGGCGAGCAAGGCCTCGCTGCTGTTGCGGATCGTCTCGGCGTAGTCGCGCTGTTCGGGGGTCAGCAGGGTGTCGAGCAGCAGGCTCGTCATGCCGATAACACCGTTCAGCGGGGTGCGAATCTCGTGGCTCATGACGGCCAGAAACGATCCTTTGGCCGTGTTGGCGGCCTCGGCCTCGCGGCGCGCCCGCTGAAGCTCGGTGATGTCGTGGTAGATGGCGAGCGCGGCGATTCGCTGGTTGTCCAGCACGACCGGCACGCCCGACACTTCGACATCGACCAGCGTGCCGTCTTTGCGCTTGCGCTGCGTGACGATCCGGATGAGCTTGTTCTCGCGCAGCGTCTGCTGCGAAAACGTCGTCGCCTCAGTGCGCAGGGCGCCGGTCGCCAGCAGGTCATCGACGTTGCCCCCCACCGCCTCGGCCTCGGTATACCCGAAGAGTCTCTCCGCTGCCGGATTCCACGACGTGATCGCGCCGTACAGGTCCATCACGACGATCGCGACCGGGCTGTTGAGCACCACCGCCTCGAGGTGGCGTTTTTCGCGCTCGACCTGCTGGGTACGTTCTTCCACCAGCCCTTCGAGCTGTTTCTGGACTTCGAGAATGGCCTGTTTGCTGCTCAGCACGGTGTCCGACTTCTCGTTGAACACCGCCTCTTTGATGTCGTGGAACTGGCGATAGTGCGCCAGCGCCTGTTCGAAATCGCCGGCCTGTTCGCAGGCGGCGGCCCAGGTTTCGTGGATCTCGAACATGACCGGTTTGGAGCGAATGTCTTCGGCGATTTCCAGCGCCAGCGCCAGGTACCGGTGCGTCTTCGCCATGTCCTGTAAGGACAGGTGCGCCTTGCCCATATCCAGCAGGATCTGCGTTTCGAACTGCTTGTAGCCGTGTTCGCGCGCCAGGGACAGGGCCTCGTCGAAAAACGCCAGCGCCTGCGCCGGGTTGCTGGAAGCGGCGTGTATCTTGCCGATGTTGCTCAGCGTCTCGGTCGTGGCCCGCTTGTAGCCGATGGCGCGGCTGAGTTCCAGGCTGCGAAACGCGTACGACAGCGCCAGCGGATAGTCGCCCATCAGGTAATGGGTTTTGCCCAGGCTGTCCAGGACGTTGGCCTCGCCCTGCTGCGATCCCAGCTCGTGGTGCATTTCCAGGCTGCGCAGGAGGTGCGGCAGCGCGTCCGAGAAGCGGCCCATGTGGGCGTAGATGTAGCCGGTGTCGTTCAGCAGGTCGGCCTGCAGGCCGCGCTCGCCGCTCTCTTCGGCCAGCTTGATAGCCGCCGAACC
Organism: Anaerolineae bacterium; assembly: GCA_018432315.1. Classification (GTDB taxonomy): domain Bacteria; phylum Chloroflexota; class Anaerolineae; order Aggregatilineales; family Aggregatilineaceae; genus LM3-B42. The sequence goes on along the minus strand of JAHDLB010000025.1, from coordinate 17,249 downwards.
GAGATCGACGGCGTGCAGATATTCGCCCAGGAAGAAGTGAATGCCGGCGAGGTGGCTCAACGCCGCCGCCTGGCGGGGCAGGTTGTTGGTCCGTTTGAAGACCGCCTGCGCCTCCAGCGCCAGCGAGAGCGCCTCCTGGTAATTCGAGCGGTCCCATTCCAGGATCGATTGCAGCAGGCGGCTGTCGGCCAGCCCGTCCTCGTAGGGCGACTCGCCCGAGGCCAGCCGCCGCACCTGCTCGCAGAGCACGCGGCTGCGCTCGGGATCGCGGTCCTTGAGCGACCAGGCTTCTTCGTTGAGCGAATCGATTTGCTGCTGCAAATCCATGGTGATACGGCTTCCTGCCCGCGATCGTCAGCGTGGGGCGGCTTTTCCCTTTTCCCGTGAAACGCGGGAATCCCCGCCAGAGAAAGGACCGTCTGCGGCGCCTGCGTGAGTGGTGCTGCGCCAGCGCCCGCCCGTGTCCGGCACGGCCCGTTGCCGCTGCAAAGTGTTTAGATTGGGCTTGTGTTGTAAGACGCTATTCATTCTACAATACTTTTCGGAGTTTCGATATGCACAGAACCGCCGCGTGACGCCTGCCGTCACTGGAATCGCGCCCCTCACGACCGGCGCCGGCGCGCCGTCAACGTGATATTTTCCATACGAGATTGGTTTATTTTGAACTATCAAAATCTGATTTACACCCGTAGTATTGACTATAGGTTAATCCCGAATGGTCAACCGCGTGACGCCTGCTGTGCGGCCATAGCCACTATCCGGCGGGCTTTAAAGGCCATTCGAGAGGCACTTTTTTTCTCGCTGGTAGAGCACTCAATGGGACGAACCTCGTCTTATTTCCCCTTCCCTCGTTGGGGAAGGGAAGCGGACCCGAAGGGTTCGCGGGGATGGGGGTTCTCAAATGGTCTCTTAGTGATGAGGAGCGGGGCAAACACACGTGAATGAGATTCTGGAGAACGTGGTGCTGGCCGACAGCGTCAACCGGTATCTGGTGGCGGCCCCCAAGATCGCCGCCCGGCGCAAAGCGGGGCAGTTCGTCATCGTGCGTATCGACGAGTTCGGCGAGCGCATCCCGCTCACCATCGCCGACGCCGACCCGGAGCAGGGCACGATCACCCTCGTGGTGCAGGCCGTGGGCAAATCCACCGCCCAGATGGCGACTCTCAAGCCCGGCGACCGCCTGCTGGACGTGGTGGGGCCGCTGGGCGCGCCGACGCACATCGAGCGCGTGGGGACGGTCGCCGTCGTGGCCGGCGGCATCGGGATCGCCCCGGCGCACCCGGTCGCCCAGGCGTTCAAACAGGCGGGCAACACGGTGATCGCGATCCTGGGTGCGCGCAGCAAAAACCTCCTGATCATGGAAGACGAGATGCGCCGGGCTGCCGACGAGGTGATCGTGTGCACGGACGACGGCTCGTATGGGTGTCCGGGGCTGGTCACGCACGTGCTGAACGACCTGATCGACACGCGCGGTAAGCCGGACCAGGTCTTCGCCGTCGGGCCGGTGCCCATGATGAAATACGTGAGCCTGCTCACGCGCGAGTACGGCATCCCCACGATGGTCAGCCTGAACCCCATCATGATGGACGGCACGGGGATGTGCGGCGGCTGCCGGGTCACCATCGGCGGGCATACCAAGTTCGCCTGCGTGGAAGGGCCGGACTTCGACGGCCACCTTGTCGATTTCGACGAGCTGATGCAGCGCCAGGCGTTTTACAAAGAGCAGGAGCGTGTCGCCTACGAGCGATACGTGCAGCGCTGCCGGTCGCAGGAACACATCGCCCAAGCCAACCAATCCCTGTAGGTGTGTCTATGGATCAAGAACTGGATCGCAACGAAATCGAGCGGCTGTACAACCTGAAAGCCAAAGAGCGGATGCAGATCGAGCGCCAGCCCATGCCGGAGCAAGAGCCGGACGTGCGGCGCGCCAATTTCTCCGAGGTGCCCTTCGGCTATTTCCCCATGGCCGCGATCGTCGAGGCCAACCGCTGCATACAGTGCAAGAAACCGACCTGCGTGATCGGGTGCCCGGTGGGGGTGAACATCCCTGGCTTCGTGCGGCGCATCGCCGAGGGCGACTTCGAGGGTGCGATTCACGTGATCAAAGAGACGAACATGCTGCCCGCCATCTGTGGCCGCGTGTGCCCCCAGGAGCAGCAGTGCGAGGAGGCATGTGTGCTCGCCAAGAAGGGGCAGGCGGTGGCGATTGGCCGGTTGGAGCGGTTCGCGGCGGACTGGGAGCGCGAGCACGGCCTGGCGGACGTGCCGCCGATTGGCGCCGACACGGGCAAGAGCGTCGGCGTGGTGGGCAGTGGTCCCGCCGGCCTGACCGTCGCCATCGACCTGCGGCGCGCGGGCCACGCGGTGACGATCTACGAGGCGCTGCACCTGCCGGGCGGCGTGTTGATGTACGGCATTCCGGAGTTCCGCCTGCCCAAAGCGATCGTCAACGCGGAGGTCGATGTCGTCCAGCAAATGGGCGTGGATATCGAGTACAACACCATCATCGGCCAGATCGAAACCGTCGACGAGCTGCTCGACCGGCACGACGCCGTTTTCCTGGGGACGGGGGCCGGGCTGCCCTGGTTCATGGATCTGCCCGGCGAGAACCTGTGCGGCGTGTACTCGGCCAACGAATACCTGACGCGCTGCAACCTGATGCGCGCGTACGATTTCCCGAACTACGACACGCCGATCGCCGCCAGCGAGCGCATCGCCGTGGTCGGCGGCGGCAACGTAGCGATGGACGTCGCGCGGACGGCGGTGCGTCTGGGCGCGGAGGAAGTCTATCTGATCTACCGCCGGTCCGAGGCCGAAATGCCCGCCCGCCTCGAAGAGATCCACCACGCCAAGCAAGAAGGCGTCATCCTCAAGCTGCTGCACAACCCGGTGCGCTACATTGGCGACGAGCAGGGGCGCGTGTGCCAGGTCGAATGCGTCCGGATGGAACTGGGCGAGCCGGACGCGTCGGGGCGGCGCCGCCCGGTCGTGGTCGAAGGCTCGGAGCACACGATCGACGTGGATACGGTGGTGGTAGCGATTGGCAACGGGCCGAATCCGCTGGTGCCGCGCACGACCGACAACCTGGAAGTCGACCCGAAGCGGGGCACCGTGGTCACCAACCTGAACACCATGCGCACGTCGAAGCGCGGCGTGTTCGCCGGGGGCGACATCGCTGTCGGCGCGGCGACCGTGATCCTGGCGATGGGGCACGGGCGTCAGGCGGCGCGCTCGATCAACCACTTCCTGGCGACGGGCGTCTGGGACATCGACGAGCTGCCCGAGGCGTTCCGGGAGAACGGCGCGGGATAGCCACGCGGGGGCGGATGAGCGGCGGCATCTGCCGTGCTGCGAGAGATGGTGCCAGTTCACAAAACTGGCCTTCTTTTTTGAAGTGACACTGCGCGTGTGCGCTGGTGCATGTTGCCACTAGGCATTGTGCGACGCGCCAACCTATAGTAAAAGAGAGGTTACAGCCGGGTTTTCCGGCGCGCTACTATTGTCCGTTCAAGAAGATCGAAGGAAGCAGGTATGAGTATTTTGTGGGAGTCGCGCTACGCCTTGCGTACAAAAGGCGTCACAAGTTCGACGATTCGCGAGTTACTTAAATTAACGCAACGTCCTGAAGTTATATCTTTTGCTGGCGGCCTGCCGGCTGCCGAATACTTCCCCGTAGAACGGTTTCAAGAAGCCTGCCGCCGCGTGCTGGCCGAGCAGTCGCACCACGCGCTCCAGTACGGCCCCACCGAGGGGTATATGCCGCTGCGCGAGTTCATCGCCGGTCGATTATCCAGCTATGGCGTGCATGTGTCGGTTGACAACGTGATGATCACGTCCGGATCGCAGCAAGCCTTGAGTCTCATCGGGGCTTTGTTGATCAATCCGGGGGATCACGTGCTGGTCGAGCGGCCCACCTACCTGGGCGCCATCCAGGCGTTCACGGCCTACCAGGCGTGCTACGTCGATGTGCCGACCGACGCGGACGGCATCCGCACCAGCGAGCTGGCCGAGGCGCTGCGGCACGGGCCCAAATTCATGTACATTCTGCCCAACTTCCAGAACCCGGCGGGCGTCACCATCAGCCGCGAGCGGCGGCACGAGTTGATCCGCATCGCGCAGGGGCACGGCATCCCCATCGTCGAGGACGATCCGTACGGCGAGCTGCGCTATGAGGGCGAGGCGATCGAGCCGCTGGTGGCCGTCGACGCGGAGCTGGCCGGCCACAATGGCGACTCGTATACGGGCAACGTGATCTACCTCAGCACGTTCTCCAAGACGCTGGCGCCCGGCCTGCGAACGGCGTGGATCGTGGCGCCGAAGAACGTGATCTCCAAGCTGACGCAGCTCAAGCAGGGCGCCGACCTGCACACGAGCACCTTCAACCAGATGGTGATCTACGAGGTCGCCCGCGACGGGTTCATCGACGAGCACGTGGCCGAACTGCGCACAGTCTATCGCAAACGGCGCGACGCGATGCTGGCGGCGCTGGACCGCTATATGCCGGCGGAGGTGGAATGGACGCACCCGGACGGCGGGTTGTTCTTGTGGATGCAACTGCCCGCCGGGACGCCGGTGCGGACGCTGTTCGAGGAGGCGGTTCGCCGCAACGTGGCGTTCGTGCCGGGTGACGCGTTCTTCACCGGGCCCAACCCGCCGCCCACAGCGCGCTTGAATTTCTCGACGGTGGGGGAGGACCGCATCATCGAGGGCATCCGGCGGCTGTCGGAAGCCATCGTACAAGTGCAGGCATCTTCCGTGCCGCTATCGACACCTTAGTGGAGACACGTATGGACTGGCTCAGCCAATACGAACCGAAGATTGTTACCCCCGAAGAGGCCGTCCAGGCGCTGAAGTCGGGATTCCGCATTTTCATCACCGGCAACTGCTCTGTGCCGCAGCGGGTGATGGAAGCGTTGAACGACCGCGCGCGCGAACTGCAGGATCTCAAGTTGATCCAGGTGCTGACCATCGGCAAGGCCGATTACGTCAAGCCGGAGTTGGTCGGGCACATTCGCGTCAACTCGCTGTTCATCAGCGACAACGTCCGCGAGGCGGTCAACGATGGGCGCGCCGATTTCACGCCCGTGTTCCTGTCCGAGATGCCGGGCCTGTTCAGGTCGGGCCGGCTGCCGCTGGACGTGGCGTTGATCCAGGTAACGCCGCCGGACAAGAATGGGTACTGCTCGTACGGTGTGGAGGTGGGCGTCACCAAGACCGCCGCCGAGAGCGCCAAAATCGTGATCGCCGAGGTGAACCCGCACATGCCGCGCACGCTGGGCGACAGCTTCATCCACGTGTCCAAGATCGATTACGTGGTCGAGGTCGATTACGCGCTGCCCGAAGTGCAGATGGCGATCTCGTCGCCGGAACAGGAGGCGATCGCCAATCACGTGGCGGCGATCATCCCGGACGGCGCGACCCTCCAGATGGGCATCGGGGGGATCCCCGACGCGGTGCTCAAGAAGCTGCGCAATCACCAGCACCTGGGCGTGCACACCGAGTTGTTCTCGGATGGCGTGGTCGACCTGGTCGAGGCCGGCGTGATCACCAACGAGCGCAAGTCGTTCCACACCGGCAAGATCATCGCCGGGTTCGTGCTGGGCACGCAGCGCCTGTACACCTTCATCGACGACAACCCGATCGTCGAGCTGCACCCTACCGAGTACATCAACGACCCGTTCAACATCGCCAAGAACGACCGGATGGTGTCGATCAACTCGGCCATTCAGGTCGACCTGACCGGGCAGGTCTGTGCCGACAGCATCGGCACCCGCTTTTACTCCGGCGTGGGCGGGCAGGTGGACTTCGTGCGCGGAGCGGCGCGCAGCCGCGGCGGGATGCCGATCATCGCCATGCTGAGCACGGCCAAAGGCGGCCAGGTGAGCCGGATCGTGCCCACGCTGGATCGCGGCGCGGGCGTCGTGACCACGCGCAACGACGTGCACTACATCGCGACCGAGTACGGCGTGGCGGACCTGTACGGACGCACGATTCGCGAGCGCGCCCGCGCGTTGATCGACATCGCCCATCCGGACTTCCGCGAGGGCCTGGCCCGGCAGGCGTATGAGTTGTATCACGTGCGCGTGCCGCAGTTCACCGTTCCCGAACTGCCTACCGAGCAGACCTAAACGACGTAGAAATGGAATGAGAGACGAGGATAACTGGAATGGCAAAAGGCCGGATCGAGATCAACGAGGATCATTGTAAAGGATGCAGCCTGTGTGTGATCGCCTGCCCGCAGAACGTGATCGAGCTGGCGACCGACCGTGTGAACGCCAAAGGATACTACCCGGCGATGCTGGTCGATCCGGAAGGCAACTGTACGGGCTGCGCGATCTGTGCGGTGGCCTGCCCGGACGTGTGCATCACGGTCTACCGGCAGGTGCCCGTCAAGGCGTCGTCCGCCGCGGCGGCCCTGTGACGGTGAAGGAGCAATAGACTTATGGCTGTCGAACTGATGAAGGGGAACGTGGCGCTGGCCGAGGCGGCGATCCGCGCCGGGGTCGAAGCCTATTTTGGCTACCCGATCACCCCTCAAACTGAATTGTTAGAGCACATGGCAAAACGCATGCCGGAGCTGGGCCGCGCCTTTGTGCAGGCCGAAAGCGAAGTAGCGGCGATCAATATGGTTTACGGCGCGGCGTGTACCGGGGCGCGGGCGATGACGTCCTCCTCCAGCCCCGGTATCAGCCTGATGCAAGAGGGTTTTTCGTACATTGCCGGGTCCGAGGTGCCGTGCGTGGTGGTCGATATCATGCGCGGCGGGCCAGGGCTGGGCAACATCCAGCCCTCACAGTCGGACTACTTCCAGGTGACGCGCTCGGCGGGGCACGGCGACTATCACGCGATCGTGCTGGCCCCGGCGTCGGTTCAGGAGGCGATCGACCTGATGGTCGAGGCGTTCGACTTGGCCGACGAATACCGGCACCTGGTGTTCGTGGTGGCCGACGGGCTGATCGGCCAGATGATGGAGCCGGCGGAGCTGCCGGCGATGAAACCGATCCGCCGCCCGCGCGGCGACTGGGCGCTGACCGGCGCCGATGGGCGCGAGAAGAACATCATCACCTCGCTGGAGCTGAACGCGCCGGACCTGGAAGAACTCAACAACCGCCTGCAGGCCAAGCTGGCCCACATCCGCGAGCACGAACAGCGCTCGACGGAGATGCTGACCGGCGACGCGCGGTTGATCGTGGTGGGCTATGGCACGTCGGGCCGCATCGCGGAGACGGCGGTCAAACAGGCGCGCCGCGAAGGGATGAAGGTCGGCCTGTTCCGCCCGATCTCGCTGTGGCCGTTCCCCGAAAAACGGCTGTCGGCGCTGGCCGACCAGGTCGGCGCGTTCCTGGTGGTGGAGATGAACGCCGGGCAGATGCTGGACGACGTCCGGCTGGCAGCGGGCGGGCAGGTGCCGGTCACGTTCTACGGGCGGACCGGCGGCATGGTGCCCATGCCCGAAGAGATCTATGACGAGATCGTCACCCAGTACAACAAGCTGACAACCAGCGCGGTCTAGGGAGAAGACATCGATGGCTACGACAGCAATGGTAGAAGAAAAAGTCGTTTACCAACGACCCGAATCGCTTGAAAGCATCCCGACGCATTACTGCCCCGGCTGTACGCATGGCGTCGCCCACCGGTTGGTGGCCGAAGTGCTGGACGAGCTGGGCGTGCGCGAGCGTACGATTGGTGTGTCGCCGGTAGGGTGCTCGGTGTTTGCCTACAAATACTTCAATACCGACGGCGCCGAGGCGGCGCACGGGCGCGCCCCGGCCATGGCAACCGGGATCAAGCGCATCATGCCGGACCGCGTGGTGTTCACTTACCAGGGTGACGGCGATCTGGCGGCGATCGGTATCGCCGAGATCGTCCACGCGGCGACGCGCGGCGAGAACTTCACGACGATATTCATCAATAACGCCATCTACGGCATGACCGGCGGCCAGATGGCCCCGACAACGCTGCCGGGGCAGCGCACGACCTCGTCGCCGGTGGGGCGCGACGTGGAGCTGACCGGCTTCCCGATCCGCATGGCGGAGTTGTTGTCGGGCGCGCCCGGCGCGGCGTACGTGGTGCGGCGGTCGCTGCACAACGTCAAGGAGATCAACCGCGCCAAGCGGGCGATCAAGACGGCTTTCGAAGTCCAACTGGCCGGGCTTGGCTTCTCGATGGTCGAGCTGCTCTCGGCCTGTCCCACGGGCTGGAAGGTCACCCCGCCGGAGGCGATGGACTGGATCGAGCAGCAGATGGTGCCGTACTACCCGCTCGGCGACTACAAGATCGCCGATGGCGTCGAGCAGTTGGCGAAGAGAAGATAGGGGTCATGGGAACCATGATGCACGAGGAGATCATTTTTGCCGGCTTTGGCGGGCAGGGCGTGTTGTTCGCCGGGCAACTGCTGGCGTACTGCGCGCTGGCCGAAGAGAAGCACGTCACGTGGATTCCGTCCTATGGCCCGGAGATGCGCGGCGGCACCGCAAACTGCACGGTGGTCGTCAGCGACGAGGCGATCGGCTCGCCGGTCAGCCAGCATCCCAGCATCGCGGTCGTGTTCAACAATCCGTCGCTGGAAAAGTACGAGGAGCCGGTCAAGCCGGGCGGCCTGCTGGTCGTGAACGAGTCGCTGACGGTGGCGCCGCCCACCCGCACCGACATCGAGATCGTGCGGCTGCCCGCGACGGCCCTCGCATCGGAGCTGGGCGACACGCGCATGACGAACATGATCCTGTTCGGGGCGCTGCTGGCCCGCCGCCCGCTGGTCCAGGTGGCGACCGTCGAGGAGATCCTGATCGAGAAACTGGGCGCGCGCAAGGCTCACCTGCAAGAGGCCAACCTGCGCGCGCTGGCGCGCGGCCTGGAGTTGGGCGTGGCCCAACACGCCTGAGCCAGCGCTTCGCGGAGCATTCGCTGCCCGTCCGCCCGACTCGTCGCGGCGGGCGGGCTTTTCTCACTATACCGGACAATCAGCAGGCCCCAACGTTTTCATGGCGATGAGCATCCCGAAAAACTATCCGGCCATTGTAGTCATTATCGTGATCAGTCTGATCGAGACTCTGGCTGTGATCTATGCCACGGCTACGTATGGTGCCGGCCTGTCACGCGATTCGGTCGAATACATTGCGGTGGCGCGAAATCTGAGCAGCGGCGATGGGTTTACAGATCATCTGGGCAGCGCGTTTGTCACGCAACCGCCCCTGTTCCCCATCGTTCTGGCTTTGCTCAACCTGATCGGCGGCATCGATCCCGCAGACGGAGCACGGCTGTTGGGGGCACTCGTTGCGGGCGGTACCGTTGGCCTCGGCGGTTTCGTGCTGTTTCGGTTCGTACGTGGCCCACTGGCGCTGTTGGGCGGGCTTGCCGTCCTGTTCAGCGCGCCACAGATCGCGGTGGCGACGTACGCGTGGAGCGAGCCGCTGTTCAATCTGCTGGTTCTGATCTTCTTGACGATCGTCATCCGTCGCCAGAGGCTGGACCGGCGAGCAGTGGTATTCCTGGGCGTCGTCACGGCGCTGGCCTGTTTGACGCGCTACATCGGTTACAGCCTGATTGCAACCGGCTTGATGCTCATCCTGGCTCAGCGAGACAAACTGAAAACCAGGCTGATCAATTCGCTCTCGTTCGGGGCGATCTCGGTTCTGCCCGTTGGCATCTGGTTGGTCAGGAATTGGGTGGTTTCAGGCACGCTGTTTGGTCCCAGGGCGCCTTCGAGATATTCGCTCTTCGAGAATCTCGATTACACCTGTTCGTCGATCCTTCGCTGGTTCCTGCCCGACGGTGCTTTTCCTGTCTGCTGGATGAGTATCGCCGTGATGATCGGCGTTCTGGCAATCATCCGGAAGAGCCGGGGCGGAATCTCATCCAACGCCGGCCTGACTCGGATCGCGCGACTAAGCCTGTTCATCGTGACCTATACCAGCTTCCTCGTGATCACCTCAACCACGATGGCATACGATCGCATCGATACGCGTCTGTTGTCGCCCATTTCGATCCCGCTCATCATCGTGTTCATGCTTGTGCTTGACGCCGCGTCGAAGTGGGCCGGAACCCTCCCGCGACGCCCCAGACTGGCGATAATGGTGTTGGCTGTTCCGTGTGCTCTGGTGTTCGCGATCGTCCCGATAAGTGAGACGCTCCTTTCGGTGAAGGCGAAGGCCGAGCAGGGCGCCGGGGGTTACAACACCCGGCCCTGGCGGCAGAGCGAGACGATCGCGTATCTCAACAAAACGTCGCTGCAGGAAGAAGGGACGATCTATAGCAACCGGGCGGATGCTCTATATATTCTGGCCGGCATCGAAGCGCACACCCTGCCGCAGCGAACGTATTACAATTCCGACAAACCAGCCGGTGATCTGTCCTCATTGGCCGGCAAATGGCCGGAGCATCCCGGTTATGTGGTGTATTTCGATGAAGGGCGTTCGTATCATTTTGACGTTGGCGAGCTGAGCACGCTCGCTGACGTCTCTTTGGTGATGGAACTCTCAGATGCTAAAATCTATACCGTTTCACCCAGATAGCACCGATAATCGAAACGGAATGTCGCCCCTTGACCGAATCTCTTAGCTTCTCAGGCTTCGTGTGCCCGCTCCCGCTGCGCGATTACCCGCAGATCGTGTTGGGCCACGGCAGCGGCGGGCGGCTGTCCGCGGACTTGATCCAACACCTGTTCGTGCCGCTGTTCGACAACCCGGCCCTCGCCGGGCTGAACGATCAGGCCGTGCTGGACATCGACGGGGCGCGGCTGGCCTTCACCACCGACTCGTTCGTGGTGCAGCCGCTGTTCTTCCCCGGCGGCAACATCGGCAGCCTGGCCGTGCACGGCACGATCAACGATCTGGCGGTGAGCGGCGCGCAGCCGCTGTACCTGTCGGCGGGCTTCATCCTCGAGGAGGGCCTGTCGATGGACGACCTGGGCAATATCGCCGTGGCGATGGCCGAGGCGTGCAAGAGCGCGGGCGTCCAACTGGTGACCGGCGATACGAAGGTCGTCAACAAGGGCAAGGGCGATGGCGTGTTCATCAACACGGCGGGGATTGGGCTGGTGCCGCCCGGCGTGAACATCGCCGCCGACCGCGCCCGGCCCGGCGACGTCGTCCTGGTCAGCGGCACGGTCGGCGATCACGGCATGGCGATCATGTCCGTGCGCGAGGGGCTGTCGTTCGAAACCGAGCTGGTCAGCGACAGCGCGGCGCTGCACACGCTGGTCGGCGCGATGCTCGACGTCACGCCGGACATTCACTGCCTGCGCGACGCGACGCGCGGCGGCGTGGCGGCTGTGCTCAACGAGCTGGCCGAGCGCTCGCGGGTGGGCTTCGACCTGGACGAAACGGCGATCCCGGTGCGCCCGGCGGTGATGGCGGCCTGCGAAATGCTGGGCATGGACCCGCTCTACGTGGCGAACGAGGGGAAGCTGGTGGCCGTGGTGCCCGGCGAACGGGCCGGTGCCGTGCTGGAGGCCATGCGCGCGCACCCGCTGGGGCGCGACGCGGCGATCATTGGCCGCGCCGTGGACGACCATCCCGGCATGGTCGTCGCCCGGACCGCCATCGGCGGGCGGCGCGTGGTCGATATGCCGCTGGGCGAGATTCTGCCCCGCATCTGCTAGCGGGGTTCACCGCGACGCTCGCGCTGTTCTGCAAACGAACCGCCAGACCGGTATCACGCGGCCTGGCGGTTTCATTTCTCGTGATGGTTGTCCCGGCGCGACGTTCTCACGCCTCGCCGATCTTGTTCTGGTACCGAATCGCGAATCCGTCCAGCCCTTCGACGCGCTGCCCGCTGTGGTTGAGCGTCAGGCGCCACGGCGCCCCGTTCGCATCGACGAGCGAAACCTGCTGGAGCCGCGACGCCGTGCCGGGAATCCACTCCAGCAGGCGCGCCAGCTCGGCGATATCTTCGGGCCAGCAGCCCAGGTAGATCGCCTCGCCCTGGCCGATGGCGTTGCGGGTGATGGCCGCCTGCCCGGCGGTGAGGCCGTCGTTGTAGACGAACAGCGGTTCGGCGGTGGTGGGGGCGAGCGTCTCGGCCCAGGTGTGATAGGCCAGCGTCCGCCCGTTCGTCACGGCGCCGATTTGGCTGCCCGCGCGGTGATCGGGCCAGCTCGCATAACTCCCCGGCGGCACGGAGTAGAAATCGGTCACGCGCGCGCCGATCAGGTCGGCCAGCCCGCCGCCGGGCAGCGGCCCGCCGGTGGCGATGTTGCTCGACTCGCGCACCCCGGCGCGGAAGGTCACGATCAGGCGCCCGCCCTGTTCGACCCAGGCGCGCCAGGTGTCGGCCTCACCGGGATGAATCAGGATCGGCGCGGGGACGATCAGCGTGTCGTACCCGGCGGGATCGGCGCCGCGCGGCACGAAATCGACCGGGATGTTCACGGCCCAGTAGGCGCGGTAGATGGCGAAGACCAGATTCCAGTAGCTGAAATTCTGGTTGGCCGGTTCCAGCTCGATCGACCACAGATCGTTGTAATCGAAGACGATCCCGACGCGGGCCGGCGGGCGCGAGAGGTCCGGCAGCTCAGCCAGGTCGCGGGCGACGGTCTGCGCTTCGTGAAAGGCGCGGTCGAGCGAGGCATCCCATTTGAGCAGACCGGTGTGATACTGCTCCTGGCCGACCCGGCTGGCGCGAAACCGGAAATAGACGACCGCTTCGGCGCCATGCGCGATGGCCTGGTGCGTCCAGGTGCGCACCTGTCCGGGCGGGACCGGTGGGCGGTACGGGTGCCAGTTGACCGGGCCGGGCTGCTGCTCCATCACCCAGAACGGGCGCCGCTTGAGCGAGCGCATCAGGTCCAGGTTCATGCTCACTTCGGCGGGCTCGCTCACGCCGTGTGGATAATTGTCGAAGGACACGAAGTCCAGGTCTTCGGCCAGCTTCCAATAGTCGAGCGACCAGTGGCGGGTCATGAAGTTGTGCGTGATCCACCGCCCCGGCGAATAGTGGCGCAGCAGGTCGATCTGCATCCGCTGGAACTGCTCCCAGGTATCGGACGAGAACCGGCGGTAGTCGAGGCGCATCGAGGGACTTTGCGGCTCGTTGGTGATGCCGGGGACCGGGATATGGCTCCAGTCGTGATAGGTCATGCCCCAGAACTGCGTGCCCCAGGCGGCGTTCAGCGTCTCCAGCGTGCCGTATTTCTCGGCCAGCCACTGCTGGAACGCCGCGCGGCAGTGATCGCACACGCAGCGCGTGGTCTCGCCCACGCCGAATTCATTGTCGATCTGCCAGCCGATCACCGCCGGGTGATCGCCGAACCGCTCGGCCATGCGCTCGACGATGTGGCGGGCGGCGGATCGGAAGGCCGGCACGTTGCCGCATGGCTGGCGGCGCGCGCCGGGGCTGACGCGGACTCCGCCCACTTCCACGCGGCAGATCTCCGGGTGTTGGTGGGTCAACCACGGGGGCGGCGTGGCGGTGGGCGTGCACAGCACGATCTTCAGCCCGGCCTCGGCCAGCGTGTCGATCGCCTGCTGCAACCAGTCGAAATCGTACACGCCAGGTTGGGGTTCCATTTTGTCCCACGCGAACTCGGCCAGCCGGACCACGCTCAGGCCGGCCTGCTGCATCAAGCCGGCATCGGTAGCCCAACGCTCGGCGGGCCAGTGCTCAGGGTAATATGCGCATCCTGTGATAGGTGGCATGGGGTTTGCCTTTCGTTGACGTCACCAGACGGATAGAACCAGTCCCGCGCTCCATACGCGCGGCGGAGCCTGTATTATAAACCATAACCGCCGGCTGGCCTTCAAGTTCGCGCCGGACGGTGGGTGCCCCTGGCGGAGGCGAAAAATCCGCCACTGAGCCTTGACAGCCCCCCGGTCAAATGCTAAACTGGCTGTCCTTGACCGACACGCGGCATTATCCCTGCCTGCCAGGGCGATGATGACCGAATTGGATCAGGTATCGTTCGTGAGGCCATCCCTGTGCCATAGTACTGATGGCCTCGCGTTATGCAGGACAAACGGGCTTAAATGCCCGTGTGTTACGCCAAAGTACAGATGGTTTTAGCCAGCAAGCTGGCATAGGCGTGGAGGCAAATTATGCCGACGATCAATCAGTTGGTTCGGAAAGGTCGTCAACCGAAGAAGAAAAAGAGCAAGGCGCCGGCGCTCCAGTACACGTTCAATTCGTACACCCAGCGCCGCACTCGCCAGCCGAAGGGTGCGCCGCAGAAACGCGGCGTGTGCACCCAGGTGAAGACCATGACGCCCAAGAAGCCCAACTCGGCGCTTCGCAAGGTGGCGCGCGTGCGTCTCACGAATGGCATCGAGGTGACGGCTTACATTCCGGGCGAAGGACACGGGTTGCAGGAGCACAGTGTTGTGCTCGTTCGCGGCGGTCGCGTGAAGGACCTGCCCGGCGTGCGCTATCACATCGTGCGCGGCACCCTCGACGCCGACGGCGTCAGCAATCGCGAGCAGGCCCGTAGCAAGTACGGCGCCAAGAAACCGAAGTAATGGTCTGGCCTGGGGAGAAATAGGATGCCGAGAAGGAACAGCCCACCGAGACGAGTCGTGGAACCCGATGTGCGGTTCAACAACGTGCACGCCACGATGTTCATTAATCGTATGATGCGGGGCGGCAAGAAGAGCACCGCGCAGCGCGTGCTGTACGATGCGCTGGAACTGGTCGAGGAACGCGCCAAGCGCGACCCGATCGAGGTTTTCGAGCAGGCTATCCGCAACGCCACGCCCATCCTGGAAGTCAAGCCGCGCCGCGTGGGCGGTTCGACCTACCAGGTGCCGGTCGAGGTGGAACCGGCGCGCGCGCTGTCGCTCGCCATGCGCTGGCTGCTGGCCGCGGCGCGGGCGCGCGGTGGCCGCAACATGTCCGAAAAACTGGCTGCCGAGCTGCTCGACGCGGCGAACAACCAGGGATCGGCCATCAAGAAAAAAGAAGACACGCACCGTATGGCCGAGGCCAACCGGGCGTTTGCACACTATCGCTGGTAAATCAGGAATCGCTGTAACGCATTATGGCCAAGAAAGCCACTACCGAAACTGCTCTTGACCTGAGAATGGTCCGTAATATCGGCATCATCGCCCACATCGACGCCGGCAAGACGACGACGACCGAGCGCGTCCTGTACTATGCCGGCAAGATTCACCGGATGGGCGAGGTGCACGACGGCGCTGCCACGACGGACTACATGGAGCAGGAAAAAGAGCGGGGTATTACGATTACCTCTGCTGCCATCACTGCTACCTGGCTTGGTCACCAGATCAACCTGATCGATACCCCTGGGCATGTGGACTTCACGGCTGAAGTACAGCGCAGCCTGCGCGTGCTGGATGGCGGCGTGGTCGTCTTCGACGGCGTGGCCGGTGTCGAGCCCCAGTCCGAAACGGTCTGGCGCCAGGCAAATGAATATCGCGTGCCGCGCATCTGCTTCGTCAACAAGATGGACCGCGTGGGCGCCGACTTTCAGCGCTGTGTCGAAATGATCGTCAACCGCCTGAATGCCAACCCGGTCGTCATCCAACTGCCGCACGGCGAAGGCCCCGATTTCGCGGGGATCATCGACCTGATGCGCATGGAGCTTGTCACCTACGGCGATGACCTGGGCACGGCAATCGAGAAGGTCCCGCTGCCCGCCGGGTTGGTGGAGCGGGCCGAAGCGGCGCGCGCCGAGATGATCGAGAAGATCGCCGAGACGGACGAGACGCTCACCGAGAAATACCTGATGGGCGACGAGCCGATCACCGATGAAGAGCTGGTCGAGGCGCTGCGCAACGCGACGATTGCCGGGCAGCTCCAGCCGGTGCTGTGCGGGTCGTCCCTCAAGAACAAGGGCGTCCAACTGCTGCTGGATGCCGTCGTCGCCTACCTGCCGTCGCCGTTGGACGTGCCTTCCATTCAGGGCATCAATCCCAAGAGCGGCGAGGTGGAGGAGCGGCACGCGTCGGATGACGAGCCGCTGTCGGCCCTGGTCTTCAAGATCGTGACCGATCCGTTCGTCGGACGCCTGGCGTTCTTCCGCGTCTATTCGGGCGTGATCCACGCCGGATCGACGGTGATGAACACGTCGAAGGACCGGCGCGAGCGGATAGGCCGCGTGGTGCGCATGTTCGCTGACCGGCGCGAGGACGTCACCGAGGTGCACGCGGGCGACATCGCCGCGACCCTCGGCCTGAAGGACACCTTCACCGGCGAAACCCTGGCCGACGCCAGTTACCCGATTATCCTGGAAACGATCAAGTTCCCGGCGCCGGTGATTTTCGTCGCGATCGAGCCGAAGACCAAAGCCGACCAGGACAAGATGGGCGAGGCGCTCGCCAAGCTGGCCGAGGAAGACCCGACGTTCGTGGTCAGCACCAACGAGCAGACCGGCCAGACGCTGATCGCCGGTATGGGCGAGCTGCACCTGGAAGTGCTGGTCGATCGCATGTTCCGCGAGTTCAAGGTGGACGCGCGCGTAGGCCGGCCCCGGGTTTCGTACCGCGAGACGGTCACGCAGCAGGCGGAAGGCGAAGGCCGGTTCGTCCGCCAGACGGGCGGCAGCGGCCAGTACGGCCATGCCGTCGTCGAAGTGGAACCGCTGCCCGACGACGCGGAAGAGGATATCGTCATCGAGAACAAGGTCGTTGGCGGCTCCATTCCGAAGGAATACATCAAGTCGGTGCAGGACGGCATCCGCGAAGCCGCCCAGAGCGGGATCATGGCCGGGTACCCGGCGGTGCGCGTCAAGGCGTCCATTCTCGACGGGTCGTACCACGAGGTCGACTCGTCGGACCTGGCCTTCAAGATCGCCGGCTCGATGGCGATGAAAGACGCGTTCATGAAAGCCAGGCCGGTTCTGTTGGAGCCGTACATGAAGGTCGAGGTGGTCGTGCCCGAGGAGTACGCCGGGGACGTCATGGGCGATCTCTCGGCGCGGCGGGCCAACATCGCCGGGCTGGATACGCGCGGCGACGGCGTGTCGGCGGTTCACGCGCACGCCCCGCTGGGCGAAATGTTCGGCTATGCGACCAACCTTCGCAACATGTCGCAGGGCCGGGGCAGCTTTACCATGGAGTTTGAACGGTACGAACCCGTACCGGAGTCGCTTGCCGACGACATCGTAAAAGGTGGCAAATAGCTGGGATTCTCCAGCTCAATCGGAACGAGGGAGGCATTACATGGCCAAGGGCAAGTTTGAGCGGTCGAAGCCGCACGTGAATGTAGGGACGATCGGGCACATCGACCACGGGAAGACGACGCTGACGGCGGCGATCACCAAGACGCTGTCGCTGAAGGGGTGGGCGGATTTCCGGGCGTTC
>JAHDLB010000047.1 GCA_018432315.1 Anaerolineae bacterium | reverse complement strand
TGTCCTGACCAACTTCTCCAATTCTTCCCGTTCACTATCGCTTAACCGGATCGGGTAGTGCTGTTTCCTGGCCATGGTATCCTCCGTTTTTCATAAGGATACCTCATTTCCTCGCCTTCCTGTGTGGTCGACCACTAGGAATTACCTACAAACCGCTTGCTCTTGAAATCCTGAAAGACATAATTAACAGACCCGAAGCGGCACAAGCCCGACGTGCTATCAGACACTCAATTGACCAATTGGAGCCGGTGTTGAAAAGATAACCTCCTTCATAGTGTTGTTGCCAACGACAAGGCACCTTAAAGGAAGTACCACGTTTACTGACGAGGAGTGTCCATGCCCACCGCGCACAACATCTTTGTCTCGAGCGCCTTTGCCATGACTTAAGAGCGCAGCATATCGATGCCTGGCGCGACACACGCGACCTGGACCCGTAAACGACGCAATCTGTGTCATCTGCGAGGAACCCATGTCACATGTTTTCATCAGTTACAGTCACAAAGACAGCGACTACGCAAAAAAACTCGCTAAGTACCTAGAAGAGCACTATTTTGAGGTTTGGATTGACGAGCGGATTAACTACGGCTCTGAATGGCCTCGAGTCTTACAGGAGAAAATCGACTCGTGCAGCGCCCTTGTTCTCATCATGACCCCGAGGTCGTTTGATAGCTTGTGGGTGCAAAACGAATTGGCACGCGCGCAAGCCAAAAAGAAACCTATATTCCCTTTGATGCTCGAGGGGGATGAGACGTGGCTGTCCGTGCAGAGTATCGAATTTGTCGATGTTAGAAATCAGCAATTACCTCCCTTTGCCTTCATACAGCAATTGGCAAGAATTCGCTTACAACATCTCGAAGAACAGGGCGTGAAACTCCCGCAGTCTATTCCCATCCCGAGAATCCAAGAAGGCAGGCAGCTTGTAGACCTTTTCGCGGATGCTCACGGTTACGCACATCAATGCGATGAGTTACAAACCGATGGGGAACTGGAACTGGTCCAGGGTTTACTCGGCTATCTCGATAACTTAGATATTTTCATCGAATCAGGGGCTGGCGCACAAGTGCAAGCTGCGTTTTGGTTATCGCGGCAATTGGGAGAAATAGAGAATCAAGGTCTGCATGTATATGCTTATCGAATAACGCAGACAATAGAGGTTGAAAAGGCCAAACTGGAAAATGCTGAACTCGTTATCGTCATCGTTTCACGTGCAGATGTTGACCATATACTCTGGTGGCATATTCCTGGTGAGTAGTTTCGGCGCGCTCACGCGCCGGAGGGCGCGCCAAGCATCCCCACCCGCCCGGCTATCACGTTCATCACGCCGTCCCGCCGCTGGACCACGCCCTCGACCAGCAGCAGGCTCGCCCCGTGCAACACACGCCGGGTGCGCTCGTACACGTCCGGCCACACGATGACGTCCAGCAGCCCGTGCTCGTCCTCCAGCGAGACGAAATGCACGCCCTTGGCCGTGGGTGGCGCCTGGTGCATCACCACCAGCCCGGCGACCCGGACCATCGCGCCGTTCTGCCGCTCGCGGACCGCCGCGCTGCTCAGGACGCCACGCCCGTCCAGCCACGCGCGGTAGAACTCCATGACGTGCCCCTCCACCGACACGCCCAACAGCGACCGCTCCAGCGCGAACCGCTCAACCTCGGACAGCTCCGGTAGCTGCACGCCGTCGTCGACGAAGGCCAGCTCCAGCTCGTCGGCCTGGTAGCGCAGCTTGCCCAGCTCCCACAACAGCCTGCGGCGCGGCACCTCCCAGCCATCGAACGCCCCGGCCAGGATAAGGTGCTCCACCAGGCGCGGCGGCAGGCGCGTGCGGCGGCAGAAATCGCCCAGGCCGGTGAACGGTCCCGCCAGCCGCGCATCCGTCAGCCGGGCGATGCTCGCCTCGCCCAGCCCCTTGACGTAGTTGAAGCCCAGCCGCAGCCCGCCCTCGACGGCCATGCACACGCCCGCGCTGCGGTGAATGTCCACCGGCAGCACCCGGATGCCGTGCCGCCGCGCGTCACCGACGACCACCGCCGGGGACCAGAAGCCCATCGGCTGGTGGTTGAGCAGCGCCGCGAAGAACGCCGCGGGGTGGTAGACCTTCAGCCAGGCGGATTGGTACACCAGCACGGCAAACGCCGCCGCGTGGCTTTTGGGGAACGAATACCCGGCGAACGCTCGCAGCCGGTCGAACACCTCCTCGGCCACGTGTCGCGCCACGCCATGCTCCAGCGCCCCCTGGACGAACGCCTCGTGAAACGACTCAATCGCCTCGCCCGCGTTCTTCGACCCCAGCGCCCGGCGCAGCAGCTCGCCCTGGCCCGGCGAGAACCCGGCCATCTGGCGCGTCACCTGCAGCACCTGCTCCTGGAACAGCACCACGCCCAGCGTCTCACCCAGGGCTGCCTCCAGGCTCGGGTGCGGGTACGTGACCGGCTCCTCGCCCAGCCGCCGCCGCAGGTACGGGTGCACCATGTCGCCCTGGATGGGGCCGGGCCGGATGAGCGAAATCGCCACAATCAGGTCCTCGAAACAGCGCGGCTGGAAGAGGGGCTGCATCTGCGCCTGGGCGCGACTCTCCACCTGGAACACGCCGATGGTGTCCGCCCGGCTCACCAGCTTGTAGATGGCCGGGTCGTCGAACGCCAGCCGCGACAGGTCGAGCGCGGCGCCGGTTCGGACCTCGACCGTCCGCGCGGCCTCGGCAATCAGCGCGAGCATGCGTAGCCCCAGGATGTCTATCTTCACCAGTCCGGCGGTCTCCAGCCCTTCCTTGTCCCACTGGACCACGTACCGGTCCGGCATGGTGGCCGGCTCGACCGGCACCCGGCCCGCCAGCGGCGACCCGGTGATGACCATGCCGCCGTTGTGGATGCCCAGGTGGCGCGGGAAGCCGCGAATCTGCTGGCAGAGGGTGGCGAACTGCGCCCAGACGCCGCTGCTCCACCGGCTGCCGAGCGTTTCGCGCAGGCCCGCCGCCTGGGATGCCGCGTCGCGCCGGAAGTCCATCGAGCGGGCGGCTTCGTCCAGCAGATGCGGCGGCAGGCCGAGCGCCTTGCCCACGTCCCGAATCGCGCCCCGCGCCCGGTAGGTGACGAAGGTGCAGGCCATCGCCGCGTGGTCGTGTCCATAGCGCCCGTAGACGTACTGGATGACCTCCTCGCGCCGGTCGGCCTGGAAGTCGATGTCGATGTCCGGCGCGATGCGGCGCTCGTCGGAGAGAAAGCGCTCGAAGACCAGGTTGTGCGCCAGCGGGTCGATGGGCGTGATGCCCAGCAGGTACGCCACCAGCGAGTTGGCCGCCGAGCCGCGCCCCTGGCAGCGGATGCCATGCTCGCGCGCGAAGCGCACGATGTCCCACACGATGAGGAAGTAGTTCGCCAGCCCAGCCCGCTCGATGACGCCCAACTCGGTCTCCAGCCGCTGCCGGGCCGCGTCCGGCGCGCCGGGATACCGCTCGCGCAGCGCGGCGGCGCACAGGTGGCGCAGATAGGCGCGGGCGTCCAGCCCGGCGGGCACGTCGTAGGCGGGCAGGTCCTGCAGGCCATAGCGCGGCTCGAACCGGCAGCGCTCGGCGATGTGCGCGGTATTGGCGACCGCGCCGGGGTAGCGGGCGAACAGGCGGCGCATCTTCGCGGCGGACTTGAGGTAATACTCCGAGTTGGGGCGGCGCAGGTGCGCGGCGCCTTCCAGGGTCGTGTTGTGCCGGATGCAGACCAGGATGTCCCCCAGGCGGTGGCGGTCGCGGGTGGCGTAGTGCACGTTGTTGGTAGCGACGCAGCCCAGCCCCACCGTCTCGGCCAGCGCGGCCAGCCCGGCGACCCGCGCATCGTCGCCGGGCAGCAGGTGATGCTGCAGCTCTATCCAGCCGCGCTCCGGGCCGAACAGGTCGCGGAACGCGCCCGCCTCGCGGACCGCTTCCACCCACTCGCCGCTCGCCAGCGCGCGGGCGATGCGCCCCTGGCGGCAGCCGGAGAGGGCGATGAGGCCGGCGGTGTGCTCGCGCAGGGCGGCATCGGGCAGGCGGGCCTCGCCTTTGGGCGCACCCAGGCGGGCGGCGCTGATGAGCGCGCACAGGTTGTGCCAGCCGGTTTCGTCCTCGACCAGCAGGGTGAGATGCGCGCCGTCCTCCAGCGTCATCTCCGCGCCGAGGAGGGGCCGGACGCCCGCCGCCCGCGCCGCCTCGACGAAGCGCATCGCGCCGTAGACGGCGTCGTGGTCGGTCAGGGCCAGGGCGGGCATCCCCAGCGCGGCGGCTCCCGCGACCAGCTCCTCCGGGTGGGAGGCGCCATCCAGCAGGCTGAAGTTCGAGTGGCAGTGAAGCTCGACGTAGTCAGTCATAGACCCGCTGCACGTACCAATCTCCCGCCGCCAGGTCGTGAAAGACCTCGACCAGCAGGCCGGTGCGCGTGATGAGGCGGAAATACTCGCGCCAGACCCGCCCGCGCCACCAGTCCTCGTCCACCCGCCAGCGGTCGAGAATGGCCTGGACCGGGTGCCGCTCGCCGTCCCAGGTGATGTGCAGCGGGGTCCACAGCCCGTCGGCCTCGACGTCCACCGGCTGCCCCTCCGGCCAGAAGTGCGTCATCATGGCCCGTCCGCCCGTTCCCAGCGGTAGCGGCGCTCCGGCAGGCGGGCATCCCGCGCCACGGCGCGCGCCCAGTAGAAATGAGAGTCACCGTAGCGGGCCACCAAATCCTTGAGCACGGTGTTCAGGTGCGCCTGGGGCACGGCAGGCCGGTCGAACAGGCTGAGCTGGCGGGGCACGGCGGGCGCGATGTCGCTCAGAGTCAGCTCCAGCCCAACGACCGCGCCTGACACGGCCAGCGATTGGGCCAGCTCGCGCACCGTGTCGCGCAGGTGCCACAGATTGCCGGTCGGCTGGCGCAGCGCCAGACTGCGCTCCAACGCGGTGCCGTCCTCCAGCGCCAGGGCCAGCGCGACGTGGCGCACCGTCTGCCCGCCATCGAGCAGCCCCGCCGCCGCCGTCTCGACCATCTCGCCTAACACAGCCTCCAACCGCCCCCAATCCGCAATCCCACCCTCGACCTGCCGGCTGACGCGCGCCTCGACCGGCGGCTGGTAGGCCCCCACCGGGCTGGTATCGCGCCCGTTCGCCAGCCGGTGCATGATTCGCCCCTGCTTGCCGAAGCGGTCCAGCAGCGCGGCAACCGGCTGAGCCGCCACGTCGCCCAGCGTGTGCCAGCCGAGCAGGTCGAGCTGGCGCAGCGTCTCGCCGTCTACCGGCAGCAGCGCCGCGGTGAACCCCGCCAGGAAGGGCGCCTCCCGCCCCGATGGCACCACCAGCAAGTCGCCCGCGTTCACCGAGGTGGCCGCCACGCGCGCCGGGAATCTGCCGCTGCTCAGGCCGAGCTTGGCCGGGACCTCGGCTCGCTCCCAGACGAAGCCGAGCACCTGCCGGGCCAGGTCCGGGGCGTCATCCGGCTTGAGCCTGCCCAGGTCGAGGTAGCAGGTCACCGCCGGGTCGTCGTCCAACTGCGCCGGGTGGAGAAACGCCGTCGCCCGCCAGCGCCGCCCATCAGCGCGCAGCTCCAGGCCGTCTTCTGCTTCGACCTGCGGCGTGAACGCCGTCAGCGCGCCGAGCAGGTCATCCAATGCGCCCCGGAAGCGGCTGGGCGTCGCCGGGCGGACCAGCAGCCCCGCGCACTGCCCGTGTGCCTGGGAGAGTCCCATCCCGGCGCGCACGCCCGCCCGCCCCGCCGGGCGCGAGAGACCGGCGACCTGCCCGGCCTCGTCCACCAGCACGAACGGCCTGCCTCTCAGGTCCGGGTGCGCGCGTTCTTCCAGGGAGGCGGCGAAGTGCGGCAGCCGGACGCAGGCCATCATCGCTCCGACCTCCGCTCGTCCAGCGCGAGGGGCAGAGTGATGTGCTGCCCCGGCGGCCCGAAGCGCGATTTCAGCGCTGTGACGCGTATCTCGTAGCCGCTCACGCCCTGCTCGTCGCACAGCCAACGCTGGCGCTCCACCCGCAAGTGACCGTCCGCCCGGCGCAGCAAAGCCGCCCCCAGCCGGTCCGGCGCGGTCGCCACCAGGCACAGCAGCGCGTAAGGCGTCCGGCGGACGGCAGCGGACAGGTGACGCAGCGTGCGGGCGACGCCCTCCAGCGGGCCGCCCCCGTCGCCCACGTCCAGCACGATAAGCCCCGCCCCGCCGCTCGTCACGATGTCGCGCGCGATGTCCAGGCCCAGCGCGGGCGGCTGCGGCCAGACAATCAGCAGCCGTGCCAGGTCTATCCCGCGCCGCTCGGCGTACTCCGGGTCGAGCGCGCCGGTCATGTCGATGGCGACCGTCACCTCGCCCTCCGCCTGAGCGCAGGCGAGCGCATCCAGCGCCAGGGTCGTCTTGCCGGACGTCAGGTCGCCGGACAGGCACGTCAGCGCGCCGCGCGGCAGGCCATCCGCGCCCAGCAGGCTATCCAGCGCGGCGATTCCGGTGGGCAGACCGCTGGTATGGGCGGTGACGCGCTCCATGCGCCGCAGGGCCTTGGCGCCCCAGCGCTGCTGGATGGCGGCCACGACGTGCTCGATAGGCTCTGGCTGGAGGGTAGTCATCTGGCGTCCGGGATGCGTATAAGAACGTATGTACTACTGTCATTATAGACCACGCGTTCTGTTTTGAAACTCGCGGTGGGTTATAATCCGGCTGGGATTCCGTTGTGACTGCGTTTGTGGCGGGGGATAATGTGCCGACGGAGTGAGGGGGTATGTTCACTTTGAGGGTATGGGCACACAAAAAACACCCCGTTCAACGCGGGGCGTTGGAGACCCGGACAGTGAGCCCGACTACTACTTCGGCCATCACCGTTACGCGTAACGTGGCAGACGCCGACGCGGGCACCTTTCATCCTGTCATGGTGCCTTGGATGCACCGTCTGCCGCGGGCTGTTTCACCTCGCCAGTCTCCTGCTCAATGCCACTCAGGGACCACATGTAGCAAGCCAACTGGATGATAAGTGCCGCCACCGCAAGGAGCACTGTCCCCAGCCACGCGCCAGAGCCGGCGAAATCGCCGTTCACATGCCGGAGGAAGAACACACCCGCCACCCCGAACGCGGCGCTGGACAACACAGCGGTTTGCAGCGCCATCAGGAAGGACACGCTCATTGGCTTGAAACCTGAGGGTAGGTTCCCATCCGTCCACCTGAACGCGGCCTCCAGGTCCCCATTTCTCTCAAGGTAGTACCGCTTGATACGGTTCATGGCTTTGACACTGTCGAACCACGCCTTGCGCAAGAGAACGAGCTGCATGAGGGTCCGGACGCCAATCAGGCCTACCACGACGAACAGCCCGCCAAAGGCCAGGTTGATGTAGTCGCCGTCCAGCCCTTCCCTGCTGGCGCTCACGATGGCGACGATGAAACTGCCGAACGCGGTCAGGTAAAAGGTGGTCGCGTTGGCGCGGTCTTCCTGGTTCTGGAAGACCATCTGGGCGACGTAGTTGAACTCGGCTTCGAGAATCGTGTTGCGGTTCAGGTCTGACATGTGTTCCCCCCTTCACAGTGAAGCCACTGACTTCGCACTTCTTCCACTGGTCCTACTCGCCACACTGCTGATGTGCCCATTGAGTTTGGCTGCCGGTCACGTCGCACTCATTATAAAGCAGGAAAGACAGCCCCGCTCTTGTGAGGCTGTGCTTCGGGGGCGAGACCCCTATGTGCAACACCTAGACCAGCGCTTGGCGGCAAATTTAGTTTAGTGTATATTCAAGAAATACCGTCATTGTAGCTATCAATGAGACAAGGTTACTACCATGAACGACAGGGGGCCCTCCGCAGAGGTTTTCATCAGTTATTCACGAACTGATGGCAATGAACATGTTGGTAAGCTAATTGAGGCATTGAATTCGACAGGGGTGCGAACCTGGCGGGACACACGTGGTATCGACCCCTCGAAAGACTTTACGGCAGAAATTGAGCGTGCAATCAAGTCAGCGACTTATGTCGTTGTGTGCGTAACCCCGGATATCGAACGGGACGATAGTTTTGTACGTCGCGAAATCCAGTACGCTCTATTGTGCGGCAAACAAGTGATTGTCGCTCGTTTCGAGGAGGTACTTCCTCCGATACATGTCATCAATAATTCATTCCTGGAGTTCCACAAAAACTGGGACGAAGGATTTCAGAGGTTGCTGGACATCCTTGGTCCTTCGACTGCCGAAACTCCTCCTCAAGTGTTCTCACCCCGTGTAGATGACCCTTTCACGCCCTATCTCGAGCGTTTGTACGAACGTGTGTTGAGTTTCATTGACCAAAACGCGGTTATTGTGGATTTACCATCGGTCAACCAGAGTAAAGATGCCACTACGGCAAACCGTGTCATTGAGCAGGTTTTTGTTGAAGGTACAAGCCGGTCATCTCACAATCCGTTTGTCAATTTCGCAAGCGCGTTTGATTTCTATGATGGGCGTGTGCTGTTGCTTGGAGACCCCGGCTCCGGAAAGACGACAACGGTAATGAGCTTCTTACGAGATGCAATCGCGAGACGCCTGGCCGACCCCGAAGCCCCGCTTCCATTGCTAGGATTGATTCCAACCTGGGACAAAACAGAGCCATCGTTGGCCGACTGGCTTTCGGGTCAAAACGATTTACTGCCGCCTATGACTGTCGACAATGTAGTGGCAGCAGGGAACGCTTTGCTAGTACTTGATGGGCTTGACCAGCTTGGCAGTGAGTGGCAAGTCGAGTCAAAGAATACAACATTTGACCCTCGCCAACGTTTTTTGGAGCAGATACCGCCTGGAAATCGAGTGGTCGTTACGTGCAGGCTGAAGGAACATCAGGGCATGGAAGATAACTCGGGCTTACATCCGGTGATTCTCCAGGGGCTCACGGACGACCAGATACGCGCCTATCTGGATGAAAAACCAGAAATTCTCGAGGCGATTGAGGCGACTCCAGAACTCCATGAATGGGTGCGCTCACCACTGCTTCTGACGATTTTTTCATCTGTGTGGGATGAATATGGAAGTCAACTGCGCACAATGAGCAAGGGGAAGTTCGGTCTAGACAGCAGAGATACTCTCTTCTCGGCCTATATTCACTATCTCTTCGAACGTGAAGCAGCCAGGTCACCGAATGGCTTGGAGGTCGGAGTTGAAGAACTCACAAATGTGCTCGGACTGGCTGCATTCATGCAGGTTAGCCAACAGAGTGCTAATCTCATCAAGTCCAATGACCTGATGAAAATCGCTGGGAACAGGGCTGAGATTATCCAAACCGCTACTGATTTACATCTACTGAAGCCAATTGGGTCACATTATCAATTGACACACTCCCTGCTGCGTGATTTCTTTGCGTATCGATGTGCGGTTGCCAACCTTCAGGATTCAACGCTGTACGAGCACGAGGCACCATCCCGTGCGGGGGATTGGCTGACACTTGCGACATCGGGCCTGGGTGCCGTTTTCTTGGGTCCCGTAGGATTAGGCCTCGGAGCTGTCGGCGGGGCTTTTATAAGTGGCTTCTTTGCAAACCCTTCACGAAAGAACCCTGCTCAGGTGATAATCGAACTGGGAGGGAAGAAATCCGTGCATCATCTGATTGAGGCCCTTTCGTCAAGAGCCCCAATCGTGCGGGAACATGTTGCGAGAGCCCTTGGAGAGTCAAGAAGCAAACGAGCTGTTGTGCCACTCAAACGAGCACTTGACGATGAGAACCCTGAAGTCCGCAAGGCGGCAGCATTAGCTTTGGCAGAAATCGGGACACCTGATGCTTTGACCAGTGCGCTTGCTGTGGAGTCCCCATCTGTACGTATGCATGTAGTTGAAACCCTCGGCAAGCTGGGCAGAAAGAATGCTGTTGAACCGCTCAAGCGGGCCCTAGAAGATGATGAGAATTCTGAAGTCCGCAAGGCGGCAGCATTAGCTTTGGCAGAAATCGGGACACCTGATGCTTTGACCAGTGCGCTTGCTGTGGAGTCCCCATCTGTACGTATGGATGTAGTTGAAGCCCTTGGCGAACTGGGCGGAATAAACGCTGTTGGATTGCTCACACGAGCCCTAAAAGACGATGACCCTGATGTGCGTGATGCAGCAGCACTTGCTGTACGCCGGTTGCCATGGTGGCTTCGGATGATAGTCAATACCGAGACTTGATAGGGCATTCCAGAGTACTATTGGCTTTATCTGAAATTCCCATTTTTTTCAATTACTACAGGTACCCTCTATTCGGGGGATGTTCACTCTTTCGGTTTCTGGCGACACGGTAAGCCATCTGTTCTACACAGAGCACCAAGAGTCGCGCCGACATGGCTGTTGTAGACCGTGACTTCGAACAGATTCGTGACTTTGCCGATGCCGCAAAAGAACTCGATATCCCGTTGTGAGTCTTCACACGGGTGAACACGGAGGTTGACCCGGAATACCGCGGCATGGTCCGCTCCACGGGCGGTGACGTCATCTTCTACTTCGCCGTTCCAGGCTATGAAGACCCGGTAGATGATGCAGCCGAGAAGGGTCTTGTCGCCGCAGTGATAGCCGGCATTGCGGCTGCTGTACCTGAGGTTCCCCTGGCGCGACCACGGCTCAGGCGATTCAGGAAGGAAGCATCGGCCAGGGGAACAGCCACAATTGACGACGCAGAGCGGTTGTTGGCCAGGATGAAAGACAAAGCCCGTGATGGATGAGCGCTCTCGGTCTTCCCGTTCAGTCTGTATCGTCAGGGGACCATCCGCTGGTATCGCGCCCCCCCCATGTTCACTTTGAGGTCCCAGCCACCAATGAAAAGCACCCCGTTCAACGTGGGGTGCTGAAAGCACGCTGTTGGTCCCGTATCAGGATGATGTCTGGGAAGGTGGTGCCTTCCGAGACGCGTTCAGCACCGTCACGCCGACCAACTCATCATCGCGGTAGTGATAGATATTGCCGTCGTCTTCCATCACACTATCATTTGCCTGCTGTGGTTTGCGAAAACTGATGTACAACACGTCCGCTTCGACATCATAGTCTGTCCAGACCTGACGACCTGGCAGTGCCAATAGCCGACTGATTAGCTCGCTTGAGATGGTGAATGAAACCATTCTAATCCGCCAGGATTGTCTCAAGCTGCCCAATTAGTTCGGGTATTCTGTCGGTCGCTGTCTCCCACAGGATATCGAGGTTGACTTCGAAGTAGGCATGAATAATGCGGTTCCTCATGCCAATGATTTGCGGCCACGGAACTTCGGAATTAGCCTGTTGAACGTCGGCACTGACCTTTGAAGCCGCTTCGCCGATAATACCAATCGACATCGACATAGCCCGGACCAGCATCTGGTCGCCGTCCAGGTCTTCGCGCGTGTGGTCCTGAGCAAAACCAACCACTTCGCGGGCAGCATCCAGCATGTGGCGCAAGCGGATTTCATCCTGCTCGTTCATACACCACCTGAGCCGTGTCAAGCACCTTCTGGCGGAAATAGCGGCTGAGTTCCTGTGGTGTCCTCAAATCGACCTGACGTCCCATCATATCGGTGAGTTCCATTTCCATGGTGACTATGTCGAAGAAGCTAATCCGCGCGTCTGGCTCGAACTCCACCAACATGTCAATATCGCTGTCCGGGCCAAAGTCATCGCGCAATGCCGAGCCAAACACCGACAATTTCCGAATGGGGTGACGCCGGCAGAACTCGACCAATTCAACACCGGGAATTGACACCTGTTTGTTTTCCATGACTTCAATTCCTCTTGATGCCCTACCCCCATCATACCCCACCAGCGATGGATGGCAAGACCCCCCATGTTCATTTTTGGGTCGTAGGCAATCGGCGGAGAGGTTCTTTCAACGCGGAAGAGAGTGAGCTATGCGGATGTAACAGCAAGAGGAGGGTAACCGCGGGCAATCCAGTACACTGTCATTGTCACCGGCCTCGGCTGCGGGCTCTCGCCAGACCGATGAAATCGGCCAGCGCACGTGGGGATGAGCATGATGGAAAAAAGTTTGACTAGGCGGGTTCGAATCCCGTCGCTCCCGTTCTGGCTACGAGGCATACTCGTAGCCATTTTTATTTCCAACGCCCCTGCTATCGCCTCTCTTTCTTCATCATCCTTGCCGAGCACCACGCTGAAATCACCATGCAGCACGACCGCCAGCACTTGCCCATCATGCACGAAGACCCGCTCGATAATCTTGTCGAGTAACTGCTTTCGCGCCTCTTCTGGCTTGTGGACTGTCTCACACGCATCCCAATAGGTCCCGAAGTTTTCGATCAGGTCCGCCGCTTCAATTAACTCGTCGTAGTCGATGGGCCGCAGCGATTCCAGTTCCCGTTCCAGTTGTTCCCGCTTTTCGATATATTCTTCCGGCGACATATAGCCCTGGTCCCATCGAAAATCAATCCGCTCGATGATGCGCCGAATCTCTTCCATCCGGTCAAGCGCCGCCCCGTTCTCGACCCGACTTTGCACCGCGTCCTCGACCCGGTCCCGAAACCCGTCCGGTATCCGCAGGTTCGACAGAATAGCCACGACCTGTTCATCGAGCGTTTCAACGTCCATGAAGCCCTGGCCGCACGGTTCGTAACCCCGTTCCCGCGCTCGGCAGCGGTAGTAAGCCTTCTCGTTTTGCTTGTGCCAGAAGGGACGCATCTTGCCGTAGTTGTCATCGACCAGCCCGTGCGGTTTGTTGGCGACGCACTGCGCGCAGTACACCCGGTCATGCAGGATGTAGGTCCGGTGCTGGCTCGGTGCCTTTTTCCGCCGCGCCAGATTTGCCCTCACCAGCTGGCACTGCTCGAACAGGTCATCCGAGATGAACCCCTGGTGTTTGCCCTCGAACCACTCTTTGCGCCCCCGGCTGGACTTCTTGCCCTCGCCCAACGTCTCGCTGTATTCCGTCTCCGCATACGGCACACGCCCGGTATACAGCCGGTTTTGCAGCATGTCGCGCACCATCTCTTTGTTGATGGGCTGTTGGCCCGCCCGCAGGTCTTGAATCACCCGCTGACTGTTCATCCAGACCGCAATTTCCGAATCACTGTACAACCCGGTCGCGTACTTGAGAAACGCCCGCCGCACGACCGCCGCGACCCGCAGCACGAGGTACAACCCCGCCGGACGGTCTTCGGTCGCTTCAGACGCCGTGACCAGCATGTAGCCAATCGGCGCAACGCTGCCGTTGAACTCACCCCGGATGGCCCGCTGCCGTTTTGCCCGCTTGGTATCGCTGCTCAGGTTGCGCGAGTAGAACGCCGAGAAGACCGCCAGCATCTGCTCCATCATCGCCGCGTAGGGCGAGTTATCGTCATCCTCGCTGAATCCCTCGACGCAATATAACTTCAGCCCGTATTCCCGCCGCAGGAGCATCTTGACCATCACGGTCTGTTCGTGGTCACGCGCCAACCGTTCGAACTTCCACATCATCAGCGCGTCATACTTACCCCGTGCAGCCGCCGCCCGCATCTCTTGAAACCCGTTCCGGTCGAGGTTCCATCCGTCTTTCGCTCCATCTTTGTACACCGCGACCACCACCCCGCCCCGGTCGGCCACAGCTTGGCGGCAGACCGCCTCCTGGTCTTCCAGGCTGATTTCGTTCTGCATGTCCGAGGAATACCGAGCATAGATAGCAAATCGCGTCCGCTTACTGGTCATGGGATTGTCCCCTTTCGTGTGTGGAATCATCCGGTTCGTTCTGGCTGGACGGTTGGACCACAATCAACACGCCCCGCCGCCTGGGTTTGTCGTCACGGAGGACCGGCAGGTAAACGCCATCCTCGACCGTGACCTTGCCCTGGGAGAAGACGTAACGCGGCATCGTTACCCCCTCCCCGCAACCGGAACAACAAAGCGACCCAAACCGACAGGGGAGTCAGTTGGGCCGCCGAATCCACGCAGGACAAACATCCCGCGATGATTTATAATCCCATGCAGCCCGGTCACTGCTGTATCCAGTGTCGGGTTAGAGCCGTGTGGAGTGTTACCGCACTCCGCACGGTTCGCTTTATGTTCAGGTGCTGTCCAAACAGTACAGCATGTCGCCGTGTTTGTCAACGTGTGACTCCGCCGCCCGCGAGGTGCCATCACCGGTCACCCCCTTGCAGCCGCGTCCACCGTTCCCACTTTTCCCGCGCCTTCTCCGCAATATCGGACTTGTCATACCCTTGCTTTTCCAGGTATTCCAGGCTCTGGTCCAGGCTGGCCGGTTCCCCCAGGTTCTCGACCATGCCCACCCGCGCCTGAAGCCCGGCGAACCATCCCGATATGGCGTTAAGGTACGCATCGGTGACATCCATGCTGTAGTCGTAACGCCGTGGAATGATTTCGTCATAGTGCAGACTCCAATCATCAATCATGCGGCGCAGGTCCGCCCACAGCGGCGCCAGCGGCCAGCGGGTTTGGTTCTCGTCGTCTGCGTTGGGGATGCAGAGCCGCCCCCACTTGAGCGAGGCGTAATTCAACAAACCCATGAAGCTTTGAAACGTCAGGTCTTGCAGATAGCGCACCCGCGCAAACTTGCCCCGGTAGCAGTGAATCGGCCACTCAAACCGCGTGACCGGCAGCGCATCATCCGACAGCCCCCACACCGACCGCCAGAACGTCCCTAAGCCCTTCTGCTGGCTCTCGAAGACCTTATCATAAACTCGCAGTGCAACCGCGCCCTCTGCTGAGCCGACCTGCAACCCTTGCACCTGGCCGGACTTCGGCGAGAAGTACAGCGCCCGCGGTTTGGCACGCCCCACCCATTGTTCGTGCCACTCGGTAATCGATAGGCTGGTCGCGTCCAGGCCGATGACATCGACTGTGATATCGAGCCGGTTGAGCCGGATAGGATACGCTTCGGGTTCCCGAATCCCGAAGTACATCATCTGGCCGAGCACATCGGCCATCAGCCGCTTGGTTGGCCCGACCCCATCATCGCCGTATTGCCGCAACCACTTCGGCCCGAGCTGAAGCAGCGCCCCCATGCCCTGCCCCTCGTAACGGGTCCCGCGCAGGTTATCAGCAACCCGGTCGGTCAGATACAGCCGAGCATCCCCATCCCAGACCGACAGCTTGTACCCGTGCGCCCCGGTGCGCAACACGAAGTCACCCCACACAATCCCGTCATAGAGCCTGGGACTGTGCAGGTCGCCCACCTGGGCCCACCAGTAGTTGAAAGTGTCAGCGTGAGGATACTCGATAACCACATACAGGCTGTCTATTCCTAGAAAGCCTAATTGTAAGTTCACCCCCCGTGATACAGTACGGGGGGATTCCGGCGAAGAATCGCCGCGTGAGGTATTGCCTTGATTTGACATGGGCGTTATCCACTCCTTTCGGATGAATGCCGCCCATGTCGCAACAAAAAAGACAGCACCCATCGCAATCACATAGGATAATCGCTATGCCATTGCGATATGCTGTCATCACTGTTTAGGAGACTTCTCTCTTCTAGCGCCCGCTCCGCCTGCCCTTCGGACGCCGGTCTGCGCGTTACACCTGCCAGACCATCATTCTCTCATTCACTTATCAGCGGAGATTCTCTTCACTCGACCGTCTCCCCTGGTCGACCACGCTTTCGGCAGTAGCACATACATTCTACACCGACTCTCCAAGCCGCGCAAGACTCAGATTCGCCCGCGACGCGAAAAAGCGAGAGCCTTTCACGCCGGGCTTGTTTCATTGTAGCAGCATGAGGGACCCCGGCTGTCAAGGGGACCTCTACTCACATCCGGGACCTGGGAACGCCTGCCGCGCCCCTTGACAGCCACCCCATGCTGCTGGTGTCAAGCTGGCCCGGCGGCGAAAAACGCGCATCAGGTCCGCCGCAGAGGGAGGTTCGCTGTTCCAGGGACTAGCGCCGGTGTCAGACGCTCCGCTCTGCGCGGCGCGGGTCCCTCCTGGCCCCCACCCCCGTGCTCGCGCCGGGGTCCCCACCCAGGAACCGCCCGCGCCTCTAGATTACACACAAATCGTTTGCCAGCTACTCACTGATTTTCGATTACTAAGAAGGTACATCAATAAGCAACTTGACTCTTATAAAGCGAAACAGATAAAATGTTTGTATTGACTTTAGACGCAAATGTGTGGCCAATTGAAATAGCAATAGGTGAAACGATGAGCGAAGAACTTGAACAGCAAAACAACGATGAAACCTTCCAACCAAAAAAGCCTGAGAAAAAGCGAACGCGTACGTTCCGACCATATCCATCCATTTCATTTGAGGACGCGCTCGAACTAGCAGGATTCATACAAGAGATGTCAGCCGGACAAAGAATTCGTCGCATAAGTCTGTTAGACGAAATAGGAAGGTCAGAATCAAGCAGTACAACTAGTGGTTGACCACAGCGAATTCTAAGGATAAAGACGTGCGAGCTTGGTACGTGCCTGGTGCACATCAAAGCACCAGTGAATCATCGCTTCTTGCTCATTGCGTTTGGCAGCCCAGGCCAATGTTTCCTGATGAAGCTG
>JAHDLB010000024.1 GCA_018432315.1 Anaerolineae bacterium | reverse complement strand
GTCCGCCACCCGACGCGCGACGACTTCTTCACCGCGCGGCATGGGACGCGAGACTGGGACGAGTAGCGGCGGCTGAAGGAGCAGTGAGGCCATGCCCGATCAAATCGCCCTGGTGACGAAACAGGTGGGCCGCAAGCGCGGGAAGCTGTTCGACGACAAAGCGTTCCGGCGCGACCTGCGGCGCATCAACAAGAACCGGGCGGCGAAGATGAAACGTTCGTTCCGGCGCACGACCCGGACCTGGGAACACCAACCGACGTTTCACCAGATCACCGAGATCGAGCCGGAGCCGACGGTCGCGGTCTACACCGAGGATGAGCAGTACGGCTACGTGTCGGGCGGGACGCGGGTGCGGCGGGCGCTGATGTCGCCCGACTTCGAGGCCAAGACCCGGCCCGGCGCCCTGGACAGCTTCCCCGGTCGCGGCGGCGTGATCTTCGTCAGCGCGAAGTTGAATCTGCCCGGCATCAAGGCGCGTAACTTCCCCGAGGCGGTCGAGAAGAAACACAAGAAGCCGCACCAGCGGGACGTCGAGCGCGCCATCGCCCGGGCAGTGGAGCGAGGACTATGACCAAACGAAAGACCGACATCGAGCAGCCGGCAGCGGCTGCACAAGAGACGGAACCGGCAGAAGCGCCGGCGGCGGTTGTTCAGGACGCGAAACCGGTAGAAGCGCCGGTTGAGCAGGACGTCCTGCAGCGCATCGCGCGCGAGTGGATCAGCAACCTGGTCGAGAAGACTCCGACCGTGGCTGCTGACCGCATCGCCGCCGGGCTGCACGCGGCGGGCATCCACACCCAGGAAGACCTGGCACACGCCAACGTCAACCTGGTGCGCCGGGTGCTCGTGGCCGCGCTGCAAGCCGACGCGCACAGCCTGACCGGCACCGCCGCCCGGTTCCGCCTGGAGGACTAGCACATGGGAACCATCAACCGAGAAGACATTCTCACCAAGCGCACGCACGTTTACAGCTTCATCCAGCGCAAGGGCAGCCCGCGCTACTCGCTGGAGCTGTTCTCGCTGCACGGCGCGATGGGGGGCGCCGAGGAGCCGCTGGGCGAGCCGGAGCCGCGCTACCGCAAGAGCGTCACGCGGCGCGGGGCGTGGGACCGGGTCGGGGAGATCGAGTCGCCGCCCGACGCGCCGACGACCTCGTTCACCGAGCTGATGCCCCGCGCGACGGCCACGCTGCTCGAACAGCTCAAGAAATCCGGCGAGCCGTTCGCGGTGCACACCGTCATCCACCAGAACGCCGACCCGCAGAACTACACCCGCTGGGAGTCCAAGGAAGTCTTCGACGGCGTGCGGCTGACCAGCATCACCCGCAACGACGCGGAGGGCGACGAGGACGACCTGGTGCAGATCGAGGCCGACGCGCAGTTCGCCGCGTTCGACCGCGTCTTCCCCATCACGTTCGGGGAGAAGGCGGGCACCGACATCACGAAGGAAGTGGTGGCCGTCGCGGTCTACCCTGAGGACGACCGGGGCGACCCGTCGACGAAGGAAATCTACGCCATCACGAAGGTCGACACGACCGCGCCCAAGCTGGTCTACAGCACGAACGGCGGGGCGACGTTCACCGCCGAATCGCTGACGGTGATCGGCACCGACGAGCCGGACGACGTCGCGGTTGTCGGTGACTACGTCATCGTCACGTCGAGCGCGGGCGAAGCGTACTACTTCGCCAGGAAGGACGACCTGGCGAACGCCGGCTGGACGAAGGTGGCCGGCGGCATCCAGGCGGGCAGCGGCCCGACGGCCATCTACGCCCCGGCGGTCGGCTCGATCTACTTCACCGGGCTGGGCGGATACGTCTACAAGCTGACCATCCCGGGGCGCGACGTGACCGCCCTCGAGGCGGGCGACCTGACGGCGCAGAACCTGGCGGCCATCCACGGCGCGGGCGACACCCTCGTGGCGGTCGGGGCGGACAACGCCGTGCTGGTCAGCAGCAACGCGGGCCGCACCTGGTCGTCTCCGACCGGGCCGGCGGCGGGCGTGGCGCTGAATGCCGTCCACGTGTGGGACAAAGACACGTTCTGGATCGGCGGTGATGGCCTGTACTTCACCGGCGACCGGGGCGCGAGCTGGCTGGCGGTGAACCTGGGGATGACCGTCGCGTCGGTCCGGGCGGTGCGGTTCGCCAGGGACCTGAAAGGCGTCGGCTACGTGGGCGTCGTGACGGCCACGCCAACCGCGCACGTGCTGCGCACGACCGACTACGGCGCGGAGTGGGAAACCTTCAGCGTGGGCGGGTTCGTGACGTCCAACGAGGGTATCAACGCGCTGGCGGTGGGCGGCCCGAACTACGTGGTCGCGGCTGGCGTGGTGACGGCGGTTGGCGAAGACGGCTATCTGGCGCTGGCGACGGCCTGACATCGTTCTTGAATGAATCGGGAGGGCGGCACAGTTCGCTCTCCCGCATGAGGAGTGATTCATGCCGACACCCAAGGCACCCAAGAAGAAGACCAACGGGCAGATGCCCGACGACCGGACGCTGGCCGAGATCGTGGGCGAGCAGACGCCCGCGCCGGAAGCGACGTACACCTTCAGCGACGGCACGACGGTGCGCCTGAACGGCATCCCGCCGCTGATGTTCATCGGGGCGCAGAGCACGGTCGGACGACCGGAGCCGCCCAAGCGCTCCGTCAAGATGGCCGGCGGCGGCGTGCAGGAAGTCGCCCGCCGCGACGACGAGCCGGTGCTGGACGAAGACGAGATCGCCAAACTCAAAGACCCGCAGCAGCGCACCGACGAGCAAGCCTACCGGGATTACCGCATCGCCCTGCAGCAGTGGGAGACGAATGCCGAATATCGCATCGCCCGGCTGTTGTTCCTGGTGGGCGTGAAGGACGGCCCGCCGGCTGAGGAAGTGGACCTGATGCGCGCCATCGGGTTCACCGACGCCTACGACATCAAGTACAACTGGCTGGCGTCCAAGCTCCGGACGCCGGGGGACGTCGAGCGCTTCTACGAGGACGTGCTCTCCCTCACCATGCCGACGGAGGCGGGGCAGGCCGAAGCCCGCGAGATGTTTCAAAGCGCAGTGGCGCGAGGGTCGGGGCGCGTGGATGGACCTGGAACGGTGGCTGAGCCGGCAGGCGGCGAAGCAGCGGAAGCGGGCGAAGGGTAAGGCGCTGCAGTACACCATCACGTCGCTGCTCGAATGGCGGCTGGCGGCGGTGTGGGCCGGCTATAGCTGGGACGCGTTCCTGGCGCTGCCGGGCAGCTTCCGCTGGTCGGACCCGACTGCGGCGACGGACTGTAAAGCGTGGGTCTTGGAGAGCTACCGCATCGCGCAGGCATTGGACGCGATGCAGCGAGACGGAATGTGACCCTGAGAAACAGGGCAATTGGCGAAGACGTCCGCCGGTGCGGGCAGATCGCCGGGATGTGAGATGATGGCGCTGAGAAAGACCGGCCTGGAATTCCAGGCGAAGGGCTACCGGCAGTTCATCCGCAGCACCGAGGCGGTGAACAAAGCCACCGAGCGCGTCGAGGCGACGTTCGCGCGTATCGCGAAGATGCGCGTGCAGCTCGGTGACGTGCGCTCGACGCTGGCCGAGCTGCGCGGCAAGTCCGTCAAGGACCTGGTGCCCAAAGCGGCCACCGACCGCCTGAGCACGTTCACGAAAGGCATCGGCGAGCTGACCGGCCGGCTGGGCTTCCTGCCGCCGCAGATTCAAGGCGCGGTCGGCGGATTGGGGCAGCTCACCGGCGCGCTGGGCGGGGTGGCGGGCGGCCTGTCGCTGGCGACCGCCGGCGTGGCGATATTTGGCGCCGCGCTGCTGGGCCTGGGGATGCGCGGGGCGGCCTTCCCCGGCGTCATCCAGGCGTTCGACGTGGCCACGCAGCGCGCCGGGGTCTACAGCCAGACGCTGTTGGGCGACCTGCGCGCCGCCTCGCGCGGCACGATTGCCGACATGCAGCTCATGAAGACCGCCAACGTCGCGCTGGCCGGCGCGAGTGAGGGATTGGCGAAAGCACTCGGTCCGGGCAAGGGGCTGGCCGGCCTGATGGAGGTCGCCCGCGCCCAGGCGCGCGCCACCGGGCAGGACGTGGGATTCCTGTTCGACTCGCTGGTGAGCGGTGTCAAGCGCTCCAGCCCGATGCTCATCGACAACACCGGGCTGGTGCTGAAGGTCGGCGAGGCCAACCAGCGCTTCGCCGAGTCCATCGGCAAGTCGGTCGAGGCGCTGACGGCGGAAGAGAAGCAAATCGCCCTGCTCAACGCCACGCTGGAAGCCGGTCGGCTGGCCGTCGAGACGTACGGCCAGGGCGCGCTGCAAGCCAGCGAGCGCATCGCCATCATCCGCACGACCATCACCAACACGCTCGACAAGCTGGCCGTCGCTGTGCAGCCGCTGTTCAACTATATCCTGGCCATCGGGCAGACGTTCATTTCCGAGGTCGTGTGGCCGCTGCAGAACCTGGTGATCCCGGTCATCTACGAGGTCGCCAACGCGCTGTTCGGCCCGATGACCCGCGCCTGGGAGCGCACGACGTCGCTGATCAGCGACGTGTTCCAGCCGGTCGCCAACCTGATTCACCGCTGGCTGGTCGTGCTGGTCGGCGCCATTCGCGGGTTCGGGATGGCCTGGGATTGGCTGCTGCAGACGGTGACGAAGGCGCTCGGTCCGGTGGCCGGGTTCCTCAAGAAGTACCTGGTCGAGCCGGTGAGCAAGGCGCTCGACCCGACAGAATTCGCCCGCCGCGCAGGGAATGCGTTTGGGGCGCTGGCACAGGGCATCCTGTGGGCGGCGAACACGTACATTTTCCCGGCGGTCATCATGATAGCCGAGTTCATTGCCGACTTCCTGATGGGTTTCTCGCCGCCCAAGAAAGGTCCCTTGAGCCGCATCGACGAAGGCGGCGCCAACGTCATGCGCGCCTGGCTGCAAGGGTTCATGGGCGTCTCGCTCCAGCCGGTGAGAGAGGTCACGGCAGCGGTCAACGCCGAGTTGGGCAAGATTGGCCGGTTCACGCACGACCAGGTCGCGGCGCGGATCGCGCAGCTCGACGCGGCGCTGCAGCCGTTCATCGACCGGCTCGATATCGCCAAGGCCAAGATGGAAGCGCTCATCGAGCCGCTCAAGGGCGTGCAGGACGCGCTGCAGAAGAAGCTCGCCCGGCAGTTGGAATTGTTCACCAAAGGCGAAGTCGACGCCGAAGCGGTGCGCGCCCTCGACCGCCAGAACGCGGCGCTGAGCGAGCGCATCCAGGCCGCCGAGGACATCACCGTCGAGGCCGAGTACCAGCTCGCGCTGAAGCGCTCCGAGCAGGCCGTCGAGCGCGCGCTGCTGGCCATCCAGGCGCGGCGGGCGAAGAAGACGGAAGACACCGCCACAGCCACCGAAAAGGCCAGCACAGCCGCCGGCAAGGTCGCCGAGGAAACCGAGAAAGCCGCCAAAGGTGGTGGCGGGACGGACGAGGAAGCACCGGTGGGCGGCGGTGCGCTGCCGTCGCTGGGCGGCGACCCGATTGGCGACTGGCTGGGCGTGTCGTCCGAGGAAGTCGACCAGATGTGGGGCGAGATCTCCACGGCGTTTGCGGACGGCTTCGACGACATCGCCGGCGATGACCTGGCGAAAGCCAAAGAGAACTGGGGCAGCCTCAAGACGCAG
>JAHDLB010000032.1 GCA_018432315.1 Anaerolineae bacterium | reverse complement strand
CCGCGCTTGCGGCCCACCTGTTTCGTCACCAGGGCGATTTGATCGGGCATGGCCTCACTGCTCCTTCAGCCGCCGCTACTCGTCCCAGTCTCGCGTCCCATGCCGCGCGGTGAAGAAGTCGTCGCGCGTCGGGTGGCGGACTACCGCGAAGAACGGCAGGTCCTCGCCCGCCGGGTCCTGGTCGACCAGCCGCTGCTGGCCCTGCCGCAGGCGGTTGAGGAACTCCGACCAGTCGATGTCCGCCGTCCGGACCCAGTCCGGCGAGCGCTGCGGCTGGTGCAGCGTGACGTACACTCGCGCGGCGGCTTTCATGCGCACCTGCTGGCCAAGCAGGGCGCGATCGGCGTCGCCGGTGGCCGGCACCGCCGCGTAGCCCTGCGCCTTCAGGATGCCGTTGACCTCGCCCTCCAGCCCGGCGATGATCTGCTCGGCGTCGGCTTCGGTCATGCGCGCGACCGGACCCACGCCCAGGTCGAGCAGCAGGCCGAACACGTCCGCCCCGGTGGTGTACGCGCCCATCGGTTACTCGCTTTCGCCCTCGTCGACGACGACTACCGCGCCGGCCTCGTCCAGCGCGATCTTCCCGGAGCGAATCAGCGCCGCGGCCTTCTCGTGCTTCAGGCGCGCGTCGCCCAGGTCCACGCCGGCAGCGCCGGCCAGCTCGTCGATGTCCGCCACGGTGTACTTGACCAGCGCGGCCACCAGGTGATCTTCGGTGTTTGGCTCGCCGCTGGCCGGGGGCTGCCCTGCGCCCCTCACCGCCGGCTCGCTCGACTCAGCCGGCTGGCGGCCCTGGCTCGCCAGGTAGGCCGCGTTCGCTTGCTCGTGCGCCACGTCCCAGCGGTAGCCGCACTTCTTGCAGACGAACCTGTCGCCGCTGCGCTGAACCGCCGGTGCGTTGCAGTTGATGCATAGATGTGCCATCTCATCCTCGTTTCTAGAGAGGGGAATTTCCCCTCTCTCACCCTCTCGCTCAGGCCGGGCTTACGACCCCGAGCCGTCGCTCCAGTAGGCTGCCCGCCAGCCGCCCGCCGCATTCGCGTGGCTGCCGCCGAACACGTGCCGCACCTTGTAGCCGATGCTGTCCGTGTCGAAGTCTTCCTCGACCTGCCCGCCGCCCAGCCGCATCGCGTTCGCCATCCGCTTGAACACCTGCGGCTGCTCGTACCCGCGCAGGAACGCGTACTCCGCCGCGTGGATGCGCCGCGGGTCGGAGAACAGGTACCACGAGGTGTGCCCGTTGACCGGGTCCAGCACCGGGATGTACGGGTCGACCACCAGCACCAACAGCCCTTCCACGCCCGTCCGCGACGGCTGCGCCACCGGCAGCGCGCCGGTCGTGGCGTCGCCACCCGACACGATGAGGAACTCCGAGCTGAGGATGCGCGCGCCCTCGATCTGCAGCGTGGGCGGGACGACCAGGAACACCGGCATGTTGTTCAGCGGCTTGTCCTTGTCGCCGGGGAACTTGAGCATGGCGTTGATGGCATCCTTCAGCGCCGTGATGCTCAGCGGCGCCGTGCCCTTGTTGCTGAACGTCGCCCCCTCGTGGCTGTGCGTGGTGGAGAAGAGGATCGTGTTCGCCACGTAGAAGCTCGACGCCAGGTACATCTCGGTCTGCACCGCATCGTCGGCCATGTCGTCGGGCAGGCTGGTGAAGGCGTCCAGATCGTCGTTGACGATCATCTCCCAGGTGAGGGGATAGCCCTTGCCGTACTTCTTGACGGCGTAGGTGAACGATTCCTCGGTCAGCCCTTCCTGCCGGTAGTCGCCGCCCTCCGGCACCGGGCTCAGCCGCCCGCCGGTGTTGCGCCGCACGCTGCCCACTGCGCGGAAGTCGCGCACCGTGCGCCCGCGCAGGAAGCGGCGGTACGTCGGCGAATAGGTCGCGTACTTCGCCAGCAGCACGCGGTCGAGCGTGTCGCCGAGCAGCACCGAGAACTCGCTGCTCATCATGACTTCCTGGACCTGGCGCATGCTCACGCGCCCTTCGAGCGCGCGGCGGTAGAAGCGCGCCGCTTCGGCCAGCCCGCGCGCGTACTGCGGGGTCATCGGGCGTTTCTGGGTGAGGTTCAGCCCTTCGCGCGCGAAGATGACCTCGGAGTTGATCTGCTCGCCCTCGTAGGAGCCGAGCTCCTGCATCGGCGTCTGCGCGCGCGGTTCGCCCTGACCTTCGCGCAGGGATTCCGATTCCCCTTCCGGCTGAGCGGGGTTGTTGGCGACCTCGCTCGCCGCCTCTTCGATGTGCTCCAGCGTCTGGAGCGTGATGTCGTCGATTGCCATCGTGTGTGTCCTCCGTTGCCTGTATGAATGACTCGCGTGCGCGCCGTTACGGCGTGAGCGCGGCCAGCGCGACCTGGATCGTCTCGGTGGCGCCGCTCGTCACCGCCCCCAGCGCGTAGCCGATGGGCGTCCCGTTGGTCGCGTCGCGGTTGTAATCGGCGCCGTCCTTGTAGATGGCGTGCCCGACGGCCACCGCGGCGTTGCCCGCACCGTCGGCGCCGGTCACCGGCAGCTCGACCACCAGGCTCACGCCGATGAGCTCGACGGTCGCCTTGTCCTCGGCGTCGCTGTCTTCGAGCAGGAAGACCGGCATCTCGTTGAGGAGGATGACCTCGCCGGATTCCTGGCTCGCCCCGACGGTCAGCTCCAGCCGGACGCCTGACCGCTTGTCGTACCGTACATTCGTCGCCATGCTTGCTCACTCCTTGTTCTGCGAACTCAACCTGCGATTCCTTCGAAGGCGGCACTTGTGGACGATTCCACAAGTGATCGCCCGGATCTGTCGTCAACCGCGCCCGCGGACGGCCACCGCCACCTGTTCGGGCGGCACGATGCCCTCGAACGCTTCGGCCAGGATCTCCTCGACCGGCTCGCCGCCGCCGGGCTGCGTCAACCCCGTGACCGCCCCGTTGGGGACGATCTGGGCGAGATACGCCCGCTCCGCCTCGACCAGCGCGTCCACCGCCTCGCGGAACTGCTCGACGGTCTGCTGGCTGCCGTGGGTGGCGAAGGCGTCCTTGAGCGCCGCCGTCCGCTCGGCGATGCGCGCCAGCGTCGCCTGGGGCAAATCCCCCGCGCCGCTGACGGCTTCGGCGATCTGGCGCTCGGCCTGCGTCTCGCGCAGCTCGCGGAACAGCCGGGTATTCTCCTGCAGGAGCTGGTCGCGCTCGGCGACGACTTCGGTCAGCTCGGCTTGCTCCGACTCGCGCAGGGCGCGCACCTCGCGCCGCGGCGCCTCGGTGACGGGTTGTTCCTCATCACTTGACTCAGAGGACTCTGCCTGGCGTTCGGGGAGGTCAACTGTGGAATCCTCCACAGTTGCCGGCTCCCCCCGGCTTTCCGAAACCAGCCGTCCACCCGCCGCGCCGACCGTCACCATCGCGATGTTGGTGTAGGGGTGCGGCTGGAAGCTCTCCACCACGAAATGGCCGTCCTTCGCCCGCGTCCCCACGCCCCACGCGCGGATCGACAGGTCACCCAGGATGCCCTCCTTGACCTTCGTGCGGATCTTCGTCTCCGACTCGCTGATGAACACGTCGCCCAGCAGGACCGAGCGCCCATCGCGCTCACCCAGGCGGACGTTCGTCACCTTGCCGATGACGTCGTGAATCGAGCCTTCCGGACGCGCGGCTTCGCCCTCTTCCAGCTCGTGGTCGGCCACCAGCTTGGCGCCTTCGAAGATCTCCACGCCGCTCTCGAGCGCCGCCCGCGTGTACTCGTTGTGGTTGGCGCTCAGCCCTTCGACGACGATGGTGGAGCCGGGGAACAGCCCCGCGTCGTCCTTCGCCGCCTCGGCCAGGCGCACGGTGAGCTTGACCGCCTCGTGCACGGCTTCCGGCGCTTCATGCAGCGCTTCGCTGGCGTCTCCAGATTCGGCGTCTACCGCTTCTGCCGTCTCAGCCTCTGCCGCCGGCACGTAGCGCAGCGCGTAGACCGGCCAGGGCGGTTCCGAGAACGCGACGTTCTCCTCGGCGTCGATGGTGTAATCGACGCGGAAGACCTTCTGGCCGAAGTTGACCATCACGTGTCCCTCGAACACGTCCAGCACCCAGGCCATGCGCTCCCAGGAGAGCCCCTCGTTGTACCACTTGTGGAATGCGCTCCGGACGCGGGCCACCTTGTCGTCCAGGCTGCCGCCCGCTTCCTGGAGCCACTGTCGGATTTCTTGCACGTTCGCCTC
Source organism: Anaerolineae bacterium (assembly GCA_018432315.1). Taxonomy (GTDB): domain Bacteria; phylum Chloroflexota; class Anaerolineae; order Aggregatilineales; family Aggregatilineaceae; genus LM3-B42. The sequence continues at coordinate 1,937 of JAHDLB010000032.1, read as the reverse complement.
CAATGCACGTAAGTGCGCTAATGCCTTCTCATCACTTGTAACACGTGTTACAAGTGGCCGGCTGGCTCTCCGGGATGCCCCACATCGCCCGCAGGGTAGGGGCGTCGGCATCCCAACCTTCCGCCAGCACCAGCAGTTGCACCGCTTGTTCGATCGGCGCCGCTTCTGCCAGGTCGATGGGGAACCGCTTCGGATTCCACTCCCGCGCCAGTGCTAGACAGTCCTCGCAGTGCTCGGCGGGGTTCAGCTTCCACCACACCAGCACCGCGGTGATGGCGCCGTCGCTGTCGCGCTCGTACTTGTAGTCGAGACGGCACCGGCAGTTCGTCCGGCAGCGCGTCTGCCCGTCGCGCGGCACCTGCGGCAGCTTCACCGGAATCGCCGCCCGCCACATCATCGCCTGCGTCGAGCGTGCGTACAGCTTCGCCCGCTCGACGGCAAAGTCGAGACTTTTCCCGTCCGCCGCCCGCGCCTCGATGTCCGCCGCGAAGCGGTTGAGGTAGGCGTACTGCCGCTTGAGTTCCGGTCCCAACTGCAAATACTCCTTGCGGTCGATCTGCGACCGGTCGCCGCCCTTGCCGGTCACGAGCTGCTCGTAATTGCCGCGCCGCAGCTCCGCCTTCATCTCGTCGACCCACTTCGGCAGGTCGATCTGGCCGTCGACGAGCTGCTGGGTGACGGCGGCCATGCGCCCCTCAGCCTGACGCCGCAGGGCATTCGAGTAGCGGCGGATGTCAACCGGGTCGGTCAGCGGGTCGGGCATGGCGTCAGCTCTCGTCCACGTCGTCGATGGTCAGCCCCGTCTCGTCGAGCAGGTCCTCGAGGGTGGGCATGCGGGCGAACCAGTCGAAGTAGTCCTCGACCTCTTCCCGCGTGATGGGATCCACGTGTTCGATGTCTTCCTTGGGCGGCTTCTTGCCCACGTCGCGCGGTGGCTCGTCGCCGGCGTCCGCCGCGCGCAGCTTCTTCTCGCGCGCGTCACTTGTAAAGTGCTTTACATGTGCCGCCTTCCGTGCCCGGTACCGCTCGCGCACCGCCGCCACCAGCCGCTCCTCGACCGCGTCCTCGGGCGTCTGGTTATCTGGCGTCTGCCCACCGGCATTGGCAGGATGATTAGCCATCTCGAATCCCCGTTCCTTCATCGCGTCCACCAGCGCGCCCACGTCGTCCACACCCAGCACGTGCAGCGCCGTGATGGCCTTCTGCTCCGGCGGCACGATCTGCTGCCCGGTCATCACCTCCGCCTGCGCGATGCTCGACAAGGCGTTCGCCCACACCGCCACGTCGGACTGCACAATCGGCGGCAGCGACGCCGTCACCGTCAGGTCGACGTCCCCCTTCGGCTCGACGACCCACAGCGGCGAGCCGCCCGCCCGGTCCACCGCCACGCGCCCCAGCGCCCGCACCTCGCGCGGCCCGTAGCGCAGTCCCTGCAGGACCACGAACGTCACCAGGTCGCCGATGACGTCCTCCCACACCTGCTGCTCGAACTCGAACAGCTTGAGCATCGGCAGCTCCATCGCCGTGGCCGTCGCCAGGTTGCCCGTCGACGGGTCGCCCAGGTAGTGCTCGAAGATGTGTCCCAGGCCCAGCCCCGCCATCTGGCGCAGCATGCGCATGTCCAGGTAGGCGTTCGACGAGCCCGAATCGGTCTTGAGCTGCTCCAGCGTGCTCGCCTCGTTCTCGATGAGCGTGTTGGCCGCCTGCCGCCGTTCCCGGCTGTCACCCGGCGGGCCGTAGCGCTTCTCCGTCTCGTAGCGCCCCCACTGGTCGAGCAGCTTCTGCAGCGCGACCCAGTTGCCGCGCACCTTCTGCTTGAAGGCGAACGTCGCCAGCGCCGCGGTGAGCGTCACCCGGTCCTCGGCGAAGCCCTTGAGCGCCTTGACCCACGGGATGCCCGGGTTCAGGTGCGTCAGCCCGCGCCCGCCCAGCGGGTT
>JAHDLB010000004.1 GCA_018432315.1 Anaerolineae bacterium | reverse complement strand
CGCGATTGTCAACGATGGCCCGGTCAGCGCCGACATCATCGCCAAGAACCCGGACCTCGGCGCCGTGATGGTCGGTGATCCCTTCACCGACGAGTTCTACGGCATCGCCGTCCAGCCCGACATGCCCGAACTGCTCGACGCGATCAACGACGCCCTCGCCGAGCTGATCGCCGACGGCACCTACAACGACATCTACAACAAGTGGTTCGGCATCGATGCACCCAGCATGTTCCAACCCGCGGAGTAACTTAAGAGCAAGCCTGGACCTGGGCGGCTGGTGATCACTCCCAGCCGCCCAGTGTGTCTAAATGGTCGTCCTTTTGTGAGGGAAATCCCAGTCCGTTGCCGGTCGATTGTTCGGTGCGGCACTGAAATCAACTTAGGTCAGCAACCAGGGCGCCGGGTCTGGCCTGGCGTCTATGTATAAGCTTTGATCGATCAGCGAGAAATGCCATGCCAGACGAAAGCAGCCGCACAGACCCTGTCCAACCCGCTTCTGTTCTTCCCCCCGAGCATTCCGGCGAAGGCATCCCTGAACCAAGTGCATACGAGCGCACCATCGGCTGGTTAGCCAGCCTGCCCTGGTGGGCGATCATCCTGGGCGTGGTGGCCGTCGCCGTGCTGTATTCCATGCTCACCTCCGTCGCCTACCAGCGCGTGATCCGCTTCCTGACCGACGATCCGCAAAGCTCGACGACCGACCTCTTCTCCGTCGTCCAGATCGTCGGCGAGCCGCAGTCGATCATCGGGCGCTACGTGGGCGAAACCGAGGATTCCGTCCAGACGGTGATCTACAATCTGCTGGACGACGTGATCGATCACCATTTGGTCACGCAGACCGGTTTCATCGAGTCGGAATCGCCGGCAGCGATCACCGTGCGCACGCTGGACAACCAGCTTATCACGATCCCCAAAGACCGGATCGAAACCGAAGAACGGACCGAAGATCGCGACGGCGTCCGCATCACCCTGACGTATATCGACCGGGTCACCGTGACGGGCATCATGACCGACCGTGACGACGACACCATGACGATCCGCACGGTGAACGAGGAGACGACGACCTTCTCCACCGACCGCATTCTCAGCCGCGAGAGCACGGTGATCCCATGCGACACGGACGCCAATCCCGGCTGTGAGGATCGCGAGGTCGTCACCATCGAGCGCCAGGGCGAGATCATCACCGGCACGCTCAACACGCTCAGCCAGACGAACATGAGCCTGGCGCTGCCGGGCGGCGACACGCGCGAAATTCGCCAGAGCGATGTCGACTATTTCCACGTGCCGACGCTGACCATCGCCATCAACCAGGATCGGGCCGACCAGGCCATCGCGCCGGGCGACGAGGTCCGCATCGCGTTCGTCGAAGGCACCGACATCACCGCCGCCCTCGAAGAGCTGAACTCGCTCGAAGACATCCCCGTGCCGCTGCAATACGCCGACGGCGAAGCACGCGCCGCGCTGGTGTCGTACCCGGACATCGACGCCGCGCTGGAGGCGACCGGCACCGGTGAGGTGAGCGGGCTGGTGTATCTCGCCAGCGACGAGGACCGTCTGGCCGTGGCCGACTGGATGGACGAGAACCCGGACAGCGGCGTGATCCTGCCCACTCCGCCGCGCGAATGCCAGCGCGGTTGTGAGGTGACGGTGAAGCTGGTGGACGAGACGATCAGCGGCGCCGTGCTCGAAGAGACGGACGATGAGATCACGGTGCAGACCGTCGCGCCGGAGTTCGTCGTGCTCGACCGCGACAGCATCCTCGAAAACCGGCGGATGGAGCCGGGCGTGTGTGCCCTGAACAACCTGCGCGGCTGTAATGCCGGTATCTTTTTGACGCTTCGCGTGACGTTCATCGCCTACGCGCTGGCGCTGTTGATCGGGCTGATCATCGGGCTGATGCGCGTCCAGCACAACCCGTTCCTCTACGCCTTTTCGACGCTCTACGTCGAGGTGATCCGGGGCATTCCGCTGCTGGTGATCCTGCTGTACGCCGGGTTCGTCGTCAGCCCGTGGCTGCGCGACAACACGCCGATCAGCCTGTCCGACGAGTGGGAAGCGATCATCGGCCTGGCGTTTGGCTATGGCGCCTTCATCGCCGAGATCTTCCGGGCGGGCATCCAGAGCATCAGCCGCGGCCAAATGGAAGCCGCCCGCAGCCTGGGCATGAGCTATCCGCAGGCGATGCGATACGTGATTCTGCCGCAGGCGGTGCGCGTGGTGCTGCCGCCGCTGGGCAACGACTTCATCGCCATGCTGAAGGATTCCGCGCTGATCTCGGTGCTGGCCCTGCCAGACCTGCTCCAGTTGGGCCGCCTGTACGTGTCGCGCACGTTCCGCGCGTTCGAAGGGTATAATACCGTCGCCATTCTGTACCTGCTGATGACGTTGTTCCTGTCCATGCTGGTCCGGATCATCGAGCGGCGCTCGCGCCTGCCAGGTTAGGATTTGCACCATGAGCCAAAACAGCGAACCGATTATCAAAATCAGGAACATTCACAAGCGCTTCCACACCCTGCGCGGGACCGTCCACGCGCTGAACAACGTGACGCTGGACGTAATGCCCGGCGAGGTGGTCGTGGTCGTCGGCCCCAGCGGGTCTGGCAAGAGCACCATGCTGCGCTGCATCAACCGGCTGGAAACCATCGACGGGGGCAGCATCGTCGTCGACGGCATCCCCCTGACCGGCGCGCGCAACATCAACAAAGTGCGCGCCGAGGTGGGCATGGTCTTCCAGAGCTTCAACCTGTTTCCGGACCGGACGGCGCTCGGCAACATCATGCTGGCGCAGCGCGTGGTCCGCAAGCGCCGGCGCGCCGAGGCCGAGGCCAAAGCGCACGACCTGCTGGTCAAGGTGGGCATTCCGGAGAAAGCCGACGCCTATCCGGGGCAGCTTTCCGGCGGGCAGCAGCAGCGCGTCGCGATTGCGCGGGCGCTGGCGATGGACCCCAAGATCATGCTCTTCGACGAGCCGACCTCCGCGCTGGACCCGGAGATGATCAAAGAGGTGCTGGACGTGATGATGGCCCTGGCGAAAGAAGGCATGACGATGATCGTCGTCTCGCACGAGATGGGCTTCGCGCGGGCGGCGGCGGACCGGGCCGTGTTCATGGACATGGGCCAGATCGTCGAGGAAGACGTGCCGGACGTGCTGTTCAGCAACCCGTCGCACGAGCGCACCAAGCTGTTCCTGAGCAAGATTTTGTAAAACGCTGGCAAAACAGCAGATAGCGCTTGAGTCATGAGCGCTATCTGCTCGCCCCGCCCCCGCACGGCGACACCTTCCGGATCTACCACTGCTTGCTACGCGATCCGAACGGGCACCTCATCGAAATCCAGCGCTTTGACGATCCGCTCTAGGCCCGTGTTAGAATCGTATAAAAGACCTAACCCAATCGCCTGTTTTTGCATCAAATGAGATAGGCTTAGTGCCAGGACATTAGCAGCAAACTCAGTCATTGAGGGCGACCCGCGCCCCCGGATAGCATGAAGGCGAGACACAATGAACGATAAACTATCATTTTCGCTCAACACATCCACCCCTCAAAGCATGCCAGGAAACAGCCAGGGCGGAATCCAACACGAGAAGGTGATCATCATCGGCTCCGGCCCGGCAGGGCTGACCGCGGCGCTCTACACCGCGCGCGCCAAGCTGGACCCCCTGGTCATCGCGGGGCACGAGCTGGGCGGGCAGGTGTCGCTGACCTACGAGATCGAGAACTATCCCGGCTTCCCCGAGGGTCTCAGCGGGCAGGAGCTGGTTGATCTGATGAAAACGCAGGCCGAGAAATTCGGCGCGCGAATCAAAACGTTCACCGCCGTGACCGAGGTCGATTTCCAGGACGGTTCGCCGTTCCGGATCAAGACCGACGACGGCGGCGAATACCTGGCCGATGCCGTGATCGTCACGACCGGGGCCACGCCGCGTCACCTGAACGTGCCCGGCGAGAAAGAACTCACCGGCCACGGCGTGAGCTACTGCGGCACCTGCGACGGGTTCTTCTTCCGCGATAAGAAGGTCGTCGTGGTGGGCGGCGGCGACAGCGCCATCGAGGAAGGGCTGTTCCTGACGCGGTTCGCCAGCGAAGTGCACGTCATCCACCGCCGTGACGAGTTGCGCGCCGGGGCGACGCTGCAAGCCCGCGCCTTCGCCAACGAAAAGATGCACTTCATCTGGGATACCGTCGTCGAGGAGATCAAGGGCGACGGCCAGGTCGAGGCGGTCCGCCTGCGCAACGTCAAGACCGGCGCGGTGTCCGACTTCCCGACCGATGGCGTGTTCATCTTCATCGGGCACGATCCCAACAGCGATATCTTCACCGGCCAGTTGGAGCGCGACCCGTTCGGGTACGTGATCACCGATAAAGAGATGCACACCAACGTCGAGGGCGTCTTCGCGGCGGGCGAGGTCCAGGACCGCATTTTCCGCCAGGTGGGCACGTCCGTCGGGCAGGGCACCGCCGCGGCCATGACCTGCGAGCGCTGGCTGGCCGAACACGAGCCGGTCGAGGCGCAGCCCGCGGCGACCGAGCGGCAATAGCAGGGCCGCCAACCCCTGACGCCAACCCCAAGCCACCGGCTTCCGACCGGTGGCTTTTTTTGTGTTCTGGGTTATGCTAAGCGGTGAAACCGGAACAGCGAGGGCCGCGAATTGGACACCACTTGGCGCAACAATCCCCTGATCTACGAGATCAACACGTGGCCGTGGCTGCACGCGCTGGGCCAGTCCACCGGGCGGGCGATCACGCTCGGCACCGTGCCGGATGCCGACCTGGACGCGCTCGCAAGCTGGGGATTCGACGCCGTGTGGCTGATGGGCGTGTGGGAGCGCAGCCCGGCGGGCCGCGCCATCGCCCAGGAACACCCCGGCTTACAGGCGGAATACCACCGCGCGCTGCCCGACTTTTCGCCGGAGGACGTCGTCGGCTCGCCGTATGCCATCCGCCGCTACGAGGTCGATCCGCACCTCGGCGGACGCGACGAGCTGGCCGAACTGCGCGGACGCCTCGCCGCGCGCGGGCTGCGGCTGGTGCTGGACTTCGTGCCGAATCACGTCGCGGTCGACCATCCCTGGCTGGAGACACACCCCGAATGTTTCATCCGGGGCACGAGCGAAGACATGGACCGCCAGCCCGACCACTTTTTCCTGGGGCCGGTCGCCAGCCACGAACTGGTTTTCGCCAACGGGCGCGACCCGTACTTCCCCGCCTGGACTGACACCGCCCAGCTCAACGCCTTCAGCCCCGTCCTGCGCGAAAAAGCCGTCGAGACGCTGCGCGACATCGCGACCCAGTGCGACGGTATTCGCTGCGACATGGCGATGCTGGTCACCAACCAGGTGTTCGCCCAGACCTGGGGCGAGCGCGCCGGTCCGCCGCCCGCGCTGGACTTCTGGCCGGTGGTGATTCCCGCGGTCAAAGGCCATCACCCCAACACCCTGTTCGTCGCCGAGGTGTACTGGGACATGGAGTGGGCGCTCCAGCAGCAGGGCTTCGATTACACGTATGACAAGCGGCTCTACGACCGGCTGAAGAACGACCCGGTGCGCGCCATCACGGCTCACCTGGCCGCCGATGGCGGCTACCAGCAGCACATGCTGCGCTTCATCGAGAATCACGACGAGGAGCGCGCCGAGCACGCGCTCGGCCCAGGGCGGCACCTGGCCGCCGCCGGGCTGGTCGCAGCGCTGCCGGGCGGCACGCTGCTGCACGAGGGCCAGCTTCACGGCGCCCGCATCCGGCTGCCGGTCCAGTTGGGCCGCCGGAGCGCCGAGAAAATCGACCCCGTGATCGAGGCGTTCTATCGCACCCTGCTGGAAGAAGCCGCGCACCCGGTCTACCACCACGGCGAATGGGCGCTGCGCGAGACGTCACCGGCCTGGGACCTGAACGCCACGCACAACAACCTGATCGCCTTCACGTGGCGGCTCGCTGACGAGCGGCGGCTGGTCGTGGTCAACTACGCGGCATCTTCGTCGCAGGGCCGCATCGCGCTGCCGGAGTTCGGGCTGGCGGGGCGCGACTGGCGCCTGCGTGACGTGATGACCGGCGCGCAGTACGAGCGCGAAGGCGGCGACATGGCCGAGTTCGGCCTGTACGTCGATTTGCAGCCCTGGCAGGTGCACATCTTCGAGATCAGTTGAGCTTATGACGCCCCGACACTTCCAATGGCTGATGGTCGCCCTGCTGCTGGTGGGTTTCTGGCTGCGCCTGGACCGGCTCGACACGTGGCCGCCCGGCGTGAGCCTGGACGAAGCCGGGAACGTCATGGACGCCTACCAGATCAGCGAGACCGGCAAATATCCCGTGTACGAAAACCCCGCCCGGCCCGAGCCGCTGTACCAGGGCATTCTGGCGATCATGGCGTTCGCCGTCGGACCGGGCGTGTGGACGATGCGCCTGGTCAACGTGTACACCGGCCTGTTGACGCTCGCGACCCTGTACTGGACGGCGCGCCAGTGCCTTTACGACCGCGACCCCACCACGCGCGGGATCGCCGGGCTGGCCGCCGCGGCGGCGCTGGCCGTCGCGCTGAGCCACGTCGTGCTCTCGCGCAGCATCTACCGCGCCGGGCCCCAGCCGCTGTTCACGCTGCTGTTCGCCGGGCTGCTGCTGCGCGGGCTGCGCACCGGCGACCGCCGCCTGTTCGTGCTGAGCGGGGCCAGCCTCGCCGCCACGTTCGCCACCTACACCGCCGCGCTGATCGTGCCCGCCGCGCTGGCGCCGCTGGCGCTGGCCCTGGTGATCGTCCGGCGCAAGACGTGGCGTCGTTGGCTGCCGAATCTGGTGTGGCTGGGCGTGACGTTCGCGCTGCTGGTGGCGCCGGTGGGCTGGCGGTTCTTGCACAACCGCGACGCCGTGCTGGGCCGCACCCAGGAGATCGATGCCGGAGACAAGACGCTGGAGCGGCGGGCGGAGCTGGTGTGGGAGCAGTTCTTCACCCGCGGGGACATCAACCCCCAGTACAACGCCGACTCGGCTCCCCTGCTGCCCCCGGTGTTCGACTGGCTGTTCCGGCTGGGCCTGCTGGCACTGCTGGTCCGGCTCCGGCAGCCGTCGTCCGTGCTGATCGCCGCGCTGCTGGCGCTGGGCATCATCCCCGCCGCCGCCGCCAACGAGCTGCCGCATGGCCTGCGCATCGCGGGCGCGTATGCCGCGTTTCCGCTGGTGATCGCCGCCGGGGTCGCGCTAATCCTGGCGCTGGTCGCTCTGCTGCGCCGCCCGCCGGTGTGGCGTCTGGTCGCCGCGGGGATGGTCGTCGCGCTGGTGGCGATCACCGCCCTCGACGCGCGACGCGCCCACCGCATCTACGCGGCCTACTGGGACAAGTCCTACGTGTGGGAGATCTACGACCGGCACCTGGGGCACGGCGAATGGTTCTTCCGGACAGACAAGCGCGACCTGGGCCGCTGGCTGGCCGGTCAGGATGCGCCGCTGCTGGTGCCGCTCGACGAGCTGGACCTGCCGACCACGCGGGCGTGGCTGCTGCCGCGCTACCAGGACGTGACGACCGCCGGGGATGACTTCACGCTGCCGCCAGGAACCCGGCTGGTGGTGCCGTGGTGGTTGGAGCGCGACGACATCCTGCGCGACACGCGCGCCTATGGCCTGCTGCACGACGGCACGATCACGCTGCTGCCGCCGCTGTCGGCGGCGGCGCACGCCCGCCTGCTGGATGGCATCGACGAGGCCGAGGCGGTCACGCGGCCCAACGGCGACCTGATGGCGCGCGTCGGGCCGGTGCCGGATGAGGGCGCGCTGGCCTTCGAGCCGCGGACCGCGCCGCGCTCCGGCGAGCCTTCGCCGCTGGCGATCTTCGATAACCAGATCCAACTGCTCGGCTGGCGCGGGCCGGACACGCTGCCCCCCGACTCCGGCGCGCAGACCATCGCCTACACGCTCGACTGGGCGGCGTACCCGTCCGCGCACCACCAGTACAGCGCCTATCTCCAGCTCCAAACGCAGGACCGCCAGCGGCTGGCCGGTGACGACGTGCTGATCTGGCGCTGGCTGTACCCCTCCACGCTGTGGGATGAAGCGGATTCCGTCCCGGACCAGCACATCCTGACCATCTCCGCGGACCTGGAACCCGGCGCGTACCGGCTGGTGACGGGCGTCTATATCACGGTGTTCGCCGGGGAGCCGGTCGAGGCGGTGGGATCGGACGGCGCCAGCCTGGGCGACGCGGCCACCATCGGCTGGATCAAGGTGCCCCAGCGCGCCGCGCCAGAGCCAAACCCCGCGGCGCTGGCGGTCGATGCCGCGCTGGGGGAGGGCATCGCCCTGCGGTCGGCCTTCGCGCAGCGGCTGGACGGCGGGCAAATCCGGCTGGCGCTGGACTGGGAAGCGCTCGTCGACCGGCCCGCGCTCGACGCGACGATCTTCGTGCACGCCGCAGGCCCGGACGGGGTCAACGTGGCGCAGGACGACCGCCGCCCCTGGGGCGGGCAGTACCCGACCTTCATCTGGAGCGCGGGCGAGCGCGTGCGCACCGAGCACGTGTTGGACCTGGGCGAGGTCGCGCCGGAAGACGTCACCCTGCGCGCGGGCATGTACACCCTGCCGGACGTGACGCGCCTGCCGATCGTGCAGGATGGCGCGCCGGACCCCGACGCGGTCGTCCGGCTTGGCCCGCTGGCCGCGCTGATCGTGGATTAGGCGGGACGCGCCGGGCTATTTGCCGTTGGCGCGCCACTCCTGCCGCTTGACGTGGTCGTCCTCATACGCGGTCGAATAGGCGCGCTCGACGCTCAGCTCGAACAGCACGGTCTGTCCCGCCGGCGTGTAGCAGGCGGCCTCGATCGCGCGCTGGCGGACAGCGTCATCCTCGATGAGCGCGGCCCGCCCGTTGAGGTGAAACTCGCCGCCCGTGCCGCTCAGGTTGTGCACCAGCGAATGCATGGCGTACCGTCCATCGCGGCGCAGGTTGTGCGCTTTGGGCAGGTCCGGCGCGATGAACAGCAGCAGCTTTCCCTGGCAGATGACGGGGTGTACCGGGTTGACGCACGGCGACCCGTCCTCGTTCAGCGTGGCGATGTAGGCGAGGCGCTCGCGCTCGAAACGTTTTTCGCCCCAGGCGGCCAGATCGGGATCGGCAGCCGCAAACTCACTCCAGGATGCCATGATAAGTTCCTCGCTTCACAAGTGATACGTTGGTCGCATTGTACCGCGATCCGGGGGCGGGTCTATTGGAGAAAATGCACAGATCGCCTGGGGGAATCGGGCGCGCGAGGGGTTATTCGACGAGGGTCAGGCGCATCGCCCCCGGCTGGAGATCGCCGATCAGCAGCAGGCCCGCCTCGCTGGCGGCCAGCGCCTGGTTGAGCTGCCCCTCGGCCTGCACGACATAGTCCGCGCCAGGGACCAGCCCCGTCACCAGGACGTATTCGACGCCCGCGCCCACGGTGAAAGCCGCCTGCGTCACGTCCGCGCCGTCGCCCGGATTCGCGTCGAACATCGCCTGCGCCGCGCCGCGCACCACGCCGCGCACGTTCTCGCCGGTCATCAGCAGTCCCTCGGCGGGCGGGGGGTCCATGTCGCCCTGCATCACGAAGGCGGTCAGGAACCAGTTCTCCAGCGCCGGATCGCCGGGCGCTACCTCCAGGCGATAGGGGCCGTAGGGCACTTCCTCGAACGTGTTGCGGACCAGCTCGCCCCAGCTTTGATCGATCGTTTGCCCCGCCACCTGATAGCCCGGCACCATCGTCACCTGGCTGTTGGGCAGCAGGTTCTGCATGTAGACCACGCTCGTATTCACCTGGGACCGGAAGAACAGCCCGTGCGGCACCGGCTCGGTCTGGAAGTGGAACACCTGCAGCGGGGCGTAGGTGGGGTACGTCGTCACAACGTAGTCGGACACGATCACGATGTTGGGCCGCCAGTACACCAGCTCGCGGACGACCTGCGAGACTTTGGCGCGATTCTCCGGCGTGACGTAGACCGTGCTGTTGTAGGCCCCGGTGATGTCAGCGCGCAGGTACGTGACGTCACCCACCTCAGCCGTGCGCACCAGCGAGCCGGTATCGTAGGCGCGCCAGTTCTCGATCAGGTAATCGACGTCGATCGCGGTGCGGCTGAACGGGTTCATCGTGCGCTGGCCGCAGTCGTTGAGCCACACGTCGCGCTCGCCGTTGGGCCGGATGCCGTCGAAATTCTCGGCCAGGTCGCAGATCAGGATCGCGTTGGCGGCGATGGTGCGGGCGACGTAATTCGCGTCGTGGTCGGAGGTGCCGTCGCCGCTGTAGACGCCGCTGCGCACGACCAGGTCGCGCCCGCCGTGGAAGATCGTGAAGCTGCCCTGGTCGTAGAACTGGTGATAGGCCAGCCGGTCGCCGGCGACGAAGCTCACGTAGGTGGCGGCGGGATCGAGCTGGCCGCCGTCGTCCGCCCAGCGCGAGCGCATGAAGACGTGCCCGGTGTAGGGCGCGATCCAGGTCGTCGCCAGCGGCGGGTAGCCGGCCCGGTCCGGGTCGCGCCACAGGAATTCCTCGACTGCCATCCAGCCGGGCATCGAATCCGGCGGCTGGCGCAAGAACCAGTCCATCCAATCGGCGTGCGGCGTCCCGGCGAAGACGGTCCTCAACAGCAAATCCTGGGCGCGGCCATAGAACACCGCCGGGTGATAGCGCTCCGCATCCCCGATGATCGCCGGGTAGTCGTGCATCGGGTCGCCCCAGTCCTGGTGATAGGTGCGCGTCGGGGCGGGATGGTACAGGAACAGGTCGTAGGCCAGCCGGTCGTACCACCAGTCACTATCGTCGAACACGTTCTCGCCGCGCGCCGTCCACCACGCCAGCGCCGTCTGGACCGTCGCCCAGTTGGCAATGAAGCCATAGACCGGCCCTTCGGCCCACGCGCCGCCCGTCTGGATGTCCAGCGCGGGGATCACCGCCCCGGTGAGCACGTCGCGGCTGAACTCGATCAGCCCGCTGGCGGCCTGATCCTCGCCCCACAGCGCCAGCCCCGTCGCGCTGAGCGCCCACAGCCAGCGCGCCGTGTAATTGCCGAACGCCATTACCCGCCCCTCAAGCCAGATCAGCCCGCTCGTGTCGCGGGCCGGATCGCGCAGGGCATTCGACGCGCGCAGCAGCGTGCCGCGCAGGTAGGCGCGATCCTGGTCGGTGAACGTGCCGTGCAGCCAGTCGTAGCCCAGCGCCAGCGCCGCGACGTCGTCCATCAGCGCGCCGTCCAGGCCGCCCGCGCCGGACAGCGCCGGGTGCGACTCGACGCGGTTCGCCAGGTTGACCATGATCGTCTTGGCGCGGTTGGCGTACACCCGCTCGCCGGTGACCAGCCACGCCGCCGCCAGCGAGCGCAGGGCCGTGCCCGCCGTCCAGGCGGCGTCCTCTTCCGGCTCGCCGGAGTCGACATACGCCGCGAACGCCGTCCAGGTCGGCGCGGCGGCTTCCACGCGCGGCTTCAGCGTGGCGTCGATGTACTCAGCCGTGATCAACAGGCGGGGATGCTGGCCCACGCGGGCGACCGGCAGCGGGACGCCTTCGTCCTGGGCGGCGGCCCGTGGGTGCACGACACCGGCCACCGGCGCGGCCAGCGCCAGCACCAGCAGGACGATCACACAGGCGCGGCAGGGCATCGCGGCTCCGGCCCTAGAACGGGAGATCGTCCATATCGGACGAGGTGAAGGTGATCATCGGCTCGATGCGCAGCCAGGTGCGCCCCACGCGGAACAACTGGCCGGGGAAAACCTCGGTGCGCTCGGTGATCTTCTCCTCACCGATGAACGTGCCGTTGGTGCTCTTGGTGTCCTCCAGCCAGAACTGCTCGCCATCGTAGATCAGCATGGCGTGCTCGCGCGACACCTGGCTGTCGTAGCTCAGGCTAATGTCGCAGCCCTCGCGCCGCCCGATCGTGATCTCGGTCGGCTCGCCGGAATTGAGCAGCGTTTCGAACGTCAGCACGGCGCCATCCTGCGGCCCGCTCATCAACGCAATCACAATTTCGTCCACCGCTTCCGCTCCTACTCTTCCCCATCGTCCAGCTTGCGCCGCGCCTCGGTGCGCTTATCGCGCGAGGGCTTGTGTGCCGGGTCGATCTCCAGCGCCTTGTTGAACACGCGCACCGCGTCCGCCCATTGTTCCAACTGTATGAGCGCCTCGCCCCGGTTGTGCCAGAACCACACGTCGCGCGGCGCGACTTTCGTCGCCTGCTCGTAGCACTCCAGCGCCTCCTGCCAGCGCTCCAGCGCGGCGTAGGCCAGCCCCTTGCCGTTCCACGCCCAGCCGTAATCCGGCGAGATCGCCAGCGAGCGATCGTACGCCTCCAGCGCTTCTTCGTGCCGGTCCAGGCGGCGCAGCACCTGCCCCCGGCGCGCCCAGGCCGAATCGTTGTTGGCGTCGATCGCCAGCGCCTGTTCGATCACGTCGAGCGCGTCCTCCTGGCGGCCCAACGACACCAGCGGCTCGATCTGGTTGAGCCAGTACCAGATGCTCGACGGGTCTTCCTGGGCGGCGCGCTCGTAGCTGAGCAGGGCTTCCTCGCGGCGATCCATCGCCTCGAGCGCCAGCCCGCGCCCGTTCCACGCCCAGGCGTAATGCGATTCCAGCTTCAGCGCGTGGTCGTAGGCCGCGACGCTCTCCTTGTAGCGCCCCAGGCGGCGCAGCGCCTGCCCGCGCTTGGCCCAGCTTTCGGGATGGTCGCGGCTCAGCCGCAGCGCGCGCTCCAGCGGCGCGAGCGCGTCCTCGTAGCGGTGCATGACGATCAGCTCGTCGGCCTGGTTGTACCAGAACCACACGTCATCGGGCTGGAGCGACGCCGCCCGCCGGAAGCAGCTCAACGCCTCCTCGTGGCGGCCCAGCGCGCTCAGCGCCAGCCCGCGCCCGTTCCACGCCCAGGCATAGTCCATCGCCAGCTCGACCGCCCGGCTGTAGCTGGCGAGCGCCTCCTCGTAGCGGCCCATGCGGCGCAGCGCCTGTCCCTGCTTGGCCCACGCCCGCACGTAGCGAGGATCGGCCTCCAGCGCGCGCTGGAACGCCTCCAGCGACTCCTCGTGCCGCTTCAGGAAGACCAGCGTATCGCCTTTATTGTACCAGTAGAGCGGGTTCTCCGGCTCGGCAGTCGACGCCCGGCCATAGGCATCGACCGCCTCGTCATAGCGCCCCAGCACTTCGAGCGCGACGCCGCGCTCGTTCCACGCCCACGCATAATCGGGCGCCAGCTTGACCGCCCGCGCCAGGTAGCTCAACGCCTTGGCCGGCTCGTCCATGTGGCGATAGGTGTTGCCCAGCCGCGCCCACGAGCGCGCGTGGTCCGGGTTGACGGCGATGGCCTTTTCGAGCATGGCGATCGCCTCTTCGTACTGCTCCTGGAGCACCAGCAAGTTGCCCTGGTTGTACCAGTGCCACACGTCATCCGGCGCCAGCTCCGACGCCTGCCGGTACATCTCCAGCGCCTCGTCGAGCCGGCCCATGCGCTCGTAGACGATGCCCTTGCCGTTGACCGCCCAGGCGTAATCCGGCTTCAGGTCCAGCGCCTGATCGTAGGCGTGCAGCGCCTGCTCGAAACGGTCCAGGTAGCGGTAGACCTGCCCCAGCTTGGCCCACGAATAGGCGTGGCCGGGCGCGATGCGCGTCGCCTGCTGGGTGGGTGCCAGCGCTTCCTGGTAGCGGCCCATCTCGACCAGCATCTCGGACTGGTTGTACCAGTGCCAGACCTCGCCCGGCTGGTGGCGCGCCGCCTGCTCGAACGCTTCGAGCGCCTCCTCCAGCCGGCCCAGCGCCTTCAGCGCCAGCCCTTTGCCGTTCCACGCCCAGGCGTAAGGCGGGTTGAGCTCCAGCGCGCGGTTGTAGGCGTTCAGCGCCTCGGGATAGCGCTCGAAGGCGCGCAGCACCTGCCCGCGCTTGGCCCAGCTCTCGGCGTGGTGCGGATCGATCTCCAGCACGCGGTCGAGGACGTCCATCGCCTGGGCATATTCGCGCAGCGAGTGCAGCGCCTCGGCCTGGTTGTACCACGCCCACACGTTGCCCGGCTGAAGCTCGGTCGCCGTCTGGTGGGCGGCCAGCGCCCGCTCAATCTGCCCCATGCGCTCCAAAACCTGGCCTTTGCCGGTCCACGCCCAGGCGAAGCGCGAATTGAGCTCCAGCGCGCGGTCGTAGCTGGCGAGCGCCTCGTCATAGCGCCCCAGCAGGCGCAGCGTGCGGCCCTTGCGTGCCCAGGCCCAGGCCGATTTCGGCTCGATTTCCAGCGCGCGGTTGTACGCTTCGAGCGCTTCCTCGGCATAGCCCAACTCGGTCAGGCTGTAACCTTTGTCCATCAGTTCGCGGACTTCCAGGGCCGGGCCGCTCAACTCGATTTCGGGCGGCTCGCCGGTCACCTCCGCGTAGATGCTCGCCAGCGCGTCGACCAGCTCGCCCCACGTCTGGGGGCGGTTATCCGGGTCTTTTTCCAGGCAGGCCAGCACCAGCTCGCGCGCCTCGTCGGGCACCGTCTCCGCCGAATCCGGAAAGGCCGGGGCCGCGTGCAGGTGCGCCTCGACCCACTCGCTGAAGCGCTTGGCCTCGAAGACGGTGTGCCGGGTCAGCATCTCGTACAGCACGCACCCGAAGGCGTAAATGTCGGCGCGCATATCGACCGGCGCGGCGCGGCACTGTTCGGGCGAGAGGTACGGCGCGGTGCCGATCACCGCCCCGGCGCGCGTCAGGTGGGCGGCGTCGCCGTTGACGTCGTCGGCGCCGGGCAGATCGTCCAGGTCCAGCGAGCGCACCAGCCCGAAGTCGGTCACCTTGGCGATGCCGTCGTGGCGCACCAGGATGTTCGCGGGCTTCAGGTCGCGGTGAACCAGGCCGGGCAGCATGGTCGAGGCGTGCTGCATCCCCAGGACGATGTGCAGGCCGAACTCGAGCGCGGTGGGCAGGTCGATCCGGTTGTGCCGGATCCAGCTTCGCAGGTCCGGGCCCAGGCCCTCCGGCCCGGAGATGTGCTCGAGGATGATGTGCGGGCGCCCTTCGAACTTCTGGACGCGCTGGGCGCGCACGATGTGGCGGTGCTTCTCCAGCCGGATCCACGTCAGCGCCTCGTTGGTGAAGCGGGCGACGGCGTTTTCGTTGGTCAGAAAACGGCTCTGAAACGTCTTGAGGGCGACCGATTTCCGGTCCTCGTGGTCGTAGCACAGGTAGACGATGCCCATCCCGCCGCGCAGCACCTGCGCCACCTCGTAGCGCCCGTCGATCCGGTCGCCATAGGCAAATTCGCCGTCCTCGGTGCGGCGCACGAAACCGTTCAACAGCGGGACCGGCGTGGACGTGTGCCCGCGCGAGGCGCCCTGCGTCGCCTCGACCTCCAGCACGAACACGTCGGACTTGTCCGAGCGCGTCTCGCTGACCTCGGACGGCGCTTCGATCGAGAGAAAGCCGGTGCCCACGTCCGTCCCCTCGTCGCCGTGCGTCACGATCTCGTCCGGGTAAATCTCGGTGACGTCCTCCGGCTCTGGCGCCGGGGTGCGGTCCGGCGGGGGGGTCATGTCTTCGGCCTGGGGGGGCGCCACGTACCACAGCGCCAGCAGTTGGGCCTCGTCGCTCAGCCGGTCCAGCGCGCCGTTCTGCTCGACCTCGGCCACCGTCCACAGCGCCACGGCGATATTGCGCCGCGACGGCACGGCGCGCGCCACGCGCACCACCCACCGCACGAAGGACTCGTAAGCGCGCTCGGCCAGCTCGCGATCGTCCGGATCGGACCCGGCCAGCTCCATCGCCCGGCGATAAGCGTACAGCACCTTGCCCACGTAGAACACGCGCAGCCGCCGGTCATTCTCGACCAGCGACAGCCGCGCGCACAGGTCGCCCAACGCCAGGTAGTCGTAGGGGTGCATGACGTCCCGGCGCAGCGCCAGCCGCCCCAGCCGCCGGACCTCTTCATCCGGGTCGGTGGCGAATGGGTCGCTCTGGTCGGCTTTGCGCCGCCGGTTCAGCAGGCGCTGCTCCTGCTCGGGCGGCAGGTCCAGCGGGTTCACGCCGATTTGAGGAACGGGAGGAAGCTCGTTCGTGGTCATATGTTTCTATCGTCTGTCATTGAATCCCGGCGCGGCCAGGGGCGCGCGGCACCCCCACGCCGGTCCCCATCCCCGCGAATAACCGGCGCTCACTCGGCGCCAGCAGCTTCGGACTGGGCCGGATCGGGCCCGTCGGCGGTGGCCCGCTCGGCGCTCCCTTCGGGCGTGTCGTGCTTGGCCGGGCTGCTCTCGCTCGCCAGCTTCAGCTCGTCGCCCGCCGTGACGACCCGGATCGAATCGCCCGGCACGAACGTCTCGTTCAGAATCGCCGTGCTGAGCGGGCGCGTCAACAGCCGCGAGATCGCGCGGCGCAGCGGGCGCGCCCCGTTGGCGGGATCGTACCCCTCGCGCAGCAGCAGCGCCCGCGACTCCTCGTCGAGGGTCAGCGTGAGCTTCTGCTCGACCAGGCGCTCATAGACCTCGCGCAGTTGCAGGTCCAGAATCCCGTTCAACGCCTCGTGCGTCAGCGCGCGGAACACGACGACCTCGTCCAGCCGGTTCAGAAATTCGGGCCGGAAATGCTTCTTGAGGTGGAAGTCGTAATCGGGCAACTGGTCCGGCATCGCCGTGAAGCCCAGCCCTTTGCCCACATCGCCCGTGCCGATGTTGCTGGTCATGATCCAGACGGCGTGGCGGCCGTCGATGGTCGCGCCCTGCGAGTCCGTCAGGCGGCCCTCGTCGAACACCTGCAGGAAGATGTCGAACACCTCCGGCGCGGCCTTCTCGACCTCGTCCAACAGTACCACGCTGTACGGCTTGCGGCGCAGCGCCTCGGTGAGCTGCCCGCCCTGTTCCATGCCCTTGTAGCCCGGCGGCGCGCCGATCAGCCGCGCGACGGTGTGTTCGTCGTGGAACTCGGACATATCCAGCCGGATCATGGCGTCATCGTCGTTGAACAGGAATTCGGCCACCGCCTTCGCCAGCTCGGTTTTGCCCACCCCGCTCGGCCCCAGGAACAAGAACACGCCCACGGGCCGCCGGGGATCGCCCAACCCGGCCCGGTTGGTCTTGATCGTATCGGAGACGATCTCCAGGGCGTGATCTTGCCCGACCACGCGCTGGCGCAGCGCGTCGGCCATGGTGGCGAACCGCTGGCGCTCGTTGGCCGTCAGCTCGCTGACCGGGATGCCGGTCCACTCGCTGAGCACCTGGGTAATCGTCTCGGCGGAGACTTCCAGCAGCGGGGCATCTTCGTCCTGGTCCGGGCTGTTGGACTGGATCACCAGCCGGGCGCACGCCTCGTCGAGCAGGTCGAGCGCCTTGTCTGGCAGGCGGCGGTCGCGCATGTAACGGTCGGAAAGGTGCACCGCCGCGGCGCGCGCCTCCGGCAGAATGGTGACCTTGTGGTGCTCCTCGTAGCGGTGGTAGACGTTCTCGACCACGACCAGCGACTCGGCCACGCTCTGCTCTTTGATGTCGATGGTGCGGAAGCGGCGGTCGAGCGCCGGGTCTTTGGCGATGGCCTTGCGGTATTCCTCGAACGTCGTCGCGCCGATGCACGTGATCTCGCCACGCGCCAGGGCCGGTTTGAGGATGTTGGCCGCGTCCAGGTTGCTGTCGATCGTGTCGCCCGCGCCGACGATAGTGTGAATCTCGTCGATGAACAGGATCACTTCCGGCGCGTTCTTCACCTCGTCGACGATGCCGACGATCCGCTCCTCGAACTGGCCGCGCAGGCTGGTGCCCGCCACCAGCATCCCGATCTCCAGCCCGACGATCCGCCGGTTGTGCAGGAACTTGGGCGCGGTGCCGTTGGCAATGGCGTAGGCCAGCCCCTCGACGACCGCCGTCTTGCCCACGCCCGAATCACCGAGCAGCAGCGGGTTGTTCTTCTTGTTGCGCGTCAGCGTGCGCGCCACCATGCGGATTTCCATCTCGCGGCCAATCGCCGGGCCGATCTTGCCCAGGCGAGCCTGCTCGGTCAGGTCGCGCCCGTATTTGTCGAGCAGCGGCGTCGGCATCCGGCGCCCCGCGTCGTCGTCATCGTCGTCGAAGGCCATCAACGATGAGTCGATGTCGTCGAACAGGAATTCGTCGAAATCGTCGTCGTCGCTGCTGCCCTCGATGATGTCCAGCAGGCGTTCGATCCAGTGCACGATGTCCACCCCGGCCTTGATCAGCTCGCGGGCGGCGATGCCTTCTCCTTCTTGCAGCAGCGCCAGCAGAAGCTGCTCCTCGGTCACGAACCGGTCCCCGGCGTCGTCGGCCAGGTAAACGGCCATCGCCAGGACGCGGTGCGAGCGCGGCGTGAGCGGCGGCCACTCGCCCACCACGTCATCCCCGGCGCCCACTTCGCGCCGGATCAGGTTGCGAAACTCGCGCGGCTCGATCCCCGCTTCGACCAGCATCCGCGCGGCGGGGCTGCCCGGCGCCTGAGTCAGCCCGTTGAACAGGTGCTCGGTGCCGATATAGTTGTGACGTAGCCTGGTCGCTTCTTCGATAGCGCCTTCGAGCAGCGGACCGCAGCGCTTGCGGATCTCCTGCTCACTGATGTCAAGCGGCGACTGGGGCATATCTCTTTCCCACACTAACGTTTTTCGAATGGCTCAAGTATACCAGGGATCGGGTATCGCGCATGTTATTTTTGGCACCCCGGACGAACCGGGCGTCACAGCATGACCTTGCCGCCGTCCACGTTGATCGCCTGCCCGGTCAGGTACGCCGCGCCATCCGAACACAGGAACAACACCAGCCCGGCCACGTCCGGCGGCTGGCCCAAACGCCCCTGGGGGATGTCGGCCAGCCATTTCTCGAGCTGGGCGGCGTTGCTCCGCGACTCGGCGGTCATCTCGGTTTCGATCACGCCGGGGCACACCGCGTTCACGCGGATGCCATACGCGGCAAACTCGCGCGCGCACTCGCGGGTGAAGCCGATCAGCCCGGCCTTGCTGGCGACGTAGCTCGACCGGTTGGGCAGCGGGATGTTGTGCCCGGCAATCGACGCGATATTCACGATGGCGCCACCGCCCGCCGCGCGCATGATCCGGCCCGCCGCCTGGCTGGTGTAGAACGCGGCGCTCAGGTTCACGTCCAGCGTGCGCTGCCAGTCGGCCACGCTCAGCTCCAGGATCGGCGCTTTGGGCTCGATCCCCGCATTGTTGACCAGGATATCGAGCCGGCCATAGCGCGCGGTCACATCCTCGACCAGCCGCGCCGCCGCGCCCGGATCGCCCACGTCCGCGGGGAAGGCGCGCGCCCCGCGCCCCAGCTCGCCGGCGGTGCGCTCCGCGCTGGCCGCGTCGATGTCGTTGACGGCGACAACCGCGCCAGAACCGGCCAGCGCCGCCGCGATAGCCTTGCCAATGCCGCGCCCGGCGCCGGTGACCAGCGCCATCTTGTCCGAAAGATCGACGGTGAACATCAGTGAGTCCCTTCCATTACGCTAGCTACGCTGCCACTCACAACGCGTCACGGCATCCCGCCGCGCCATCACGGGCAGCAGGGCCGGGGCGCGATTCCCGTCTCGCCCCGCGCGTCATTCGCCGGGTGGGAGATGAAACGCGCATTCGCCCGCGTCGATGTCGCATTCCGCGAGCGGCGCCGGATCGCCCCCGGCGCGCACGGTGAAGGTCGCCCCGGCACGGTCCGCCATCCAGAAATACCGCTCGGTGAGCGAGGTGCGATACCAGCCCAGGAACCGCTCGCACACGGACTCCGGCGGCACGGTCTGCGCGGCGCCCGTCGAGAGCAGTTGGTAGCAGCCACCGGCCTGCATCTGCTGCGTATCGCGCCAGGTGGACGCCCGGAACGAGCGTTCCTCGCCGCCCGCCAGCGTCCGGGCGAACGCCAGGCCGCTGACGTCCAGCGGCTGGCCGGACACGTTGATCAGCAGGAACGATTCGTCATCGTACACCAACCGGATCGACGGCGGCAGCGCCTCGGTGGGCGTGGCGGTGGGCGTGGCCGTCGCGGGCGAGGTCGCCGTGGCGGTCGGCGTGGGTGAGGGCGCGGGGGTATCGCTGGGGCGCCCGGTCGCGGTCGGAACCGGCGTGCCGGTGGCCGGGAGCGAAGTTTCGGTCGGCGAGGCGGTCGCTGTGCTCGCCGCAACGGGCACGGCATCGTCCAGCGCGATCGTGCATTCGCCGGCTTCCACCGGGCAGGTCGCCAGCGGCGCATCCGCGTCGGCATAGCGCACGGTGAACGCCGCCCCCGGCTGGCCGGCAACCCAGAAATAGCGCCGCGTCAGGTTGGAGCGGAAGAAGCCCAACAGGCGCGGGCACACGCTGCTGGGCGGCGTGCGCTGGGTCGCCGTCGACGTCACGATCTGGTAACAGCCATCCGGCCCCATGCGTGACGGGCGCTCGATGGCAACCTGGGCCCACAGCGTCGCCGCAAAGGCCAGCTCGCGGCCATCGGGCGCTTCCTGCTCGAACACCAGGCTGCTGACGTCGAGCGTTCTGCCGGAGACGTTGACCAGCAAGAATTCGTCCTCGCTGTAAATCAGTCGCAAGTCCGCCGCGCCGCTGGCCGTCCCGCTCCCGACCTGGACCGGCGCCGACGTAGTGGGCTCCGTCGCGGTGGTCGCGTCCGGCTCGTCATCCGTGATCCCCGGCGACGGGCTGGCGGTGTGCGATTGGCCGGTGGCGGTTGGCGTGACGTCGTCACCCGCGTCGGGCGTGGCCTCCTCGGTAACCAGCACGGCCAGCGCCTCCCCGGTCGCGGTGGCGTCCAGGTCCGCCCCGCCGCCGGACGCATCGCCGTCGTCGTCGCGCTGCGTGTTCAGCCAGAGCGCGCCGCCCGCGATCGCTGCCACCAGGATCAACGCCAGCAGCAGCCCCACCCGCGACCACCGCCGGGCCGGGCGGCGCGCGCTCGCGGACTCGTCGCGCTCGGCAGGGCGCGCGGGGCGGCTGGCGCTCGGCCCCGTCAACCCCAGCGCGCTGGGATCGCTGTAGCCGCTCAGGATCGAATCGAGCGTGATGTCGTCGATTTGCAGGTCGTCCTCGTCCAGCGCCGCCAGCGCCGACTCTTCGTCTTTGAGCGCCTTACGCCGCATGAACCGCGCAGCGATCCCGCCCGCGGGCGCGTCCGGGTCGGACGAGCGCCCCACCGCCCCCGTACGGAACAGGCGGCGCGTCGAGAACGGCTCGGACGAGTCGCGTTCGGACGCGGCGCCCGGCGCGGCGGCCCCGTCCTCGCCGCCAAAGGCCGCTTCGAGCGCGTCGACGAAGGCGCTGCCGGTGGTATAGCGGCGATTCGGGTCTTTGTCCAGCGACCGCATGACCACCTGCTCGACGACCGGCGGCACGTCGGGCGCGAAGGTGCTCAGCGGCGGGGGGGATTCGTTCAGGTGCTTGAGTGCCACGCTCATCACCGAGGGATCGTCGAATGGGACGGTCCCCGCCAGCATCTCGTAGATCACGACGCCCAGCGCGTACAGGTCGCTCTGGGGCACGGCCTTCGCCGACGACATGGCCTGCTCCGGCGCGATGTAGTGCGCGCTGCCGAAGGTGTCGCCCATGGTGCCTTCCTGCACGCTCAGCGCCAGGCCGAAATCCATCAGGATGGCGCGGCCTGTGTTCTTCTCCAGCATGATGTTCGAGGGCTTGATGTCGCGGTGAATCACGCCCTGCTCGTGGGCGTAATCGAGCGCGTTGGCGACATCCCGCGCGATGCGCAGCATGTCCGGCACGGGGATGCGCTTGTGAAGCTGGTCGTAGTCCTTCAGAAGCTGGCGCAGGTCCTTGCCTTCGAGGAACACCTGCGCCATGTAATAGATGCCCTCCCAGCGCCCGAACTGGTACACGCCGACGATGTTCGGGTGGCGCAGGTGCGCGATGGCGCGGGCCTCGCTCTGGAAGCGGCGCGTGTATTCTTCTTCGGACGTCGTGGCAAAATCACCGCTGATGACCTTCACCGCGGCGTAGCGCTGAAGATTCTCGTCGTAGCCCCGGTAGACCCGCGACATGCCACCGCGCCCCAGCAACCCCTGTATGACGTAGTCGCCAAGTTTTTTCCCGATGAGAGAATCTTCCATCGCCATACGACATTCTCGATGACCTGTGGGCGGTGGGCCGGTCTGTCACATAGGCCAGCCGCGCGGATTCACAATGCTGCATTAAGTATATCTCACCCCTGCCGATAGAAGAAATGCCCCGCCGGTCCTGCTCAGCGACGGGGCAGACCGCTCAAAAACTCGCGCAGCGCGGCAGTCGTCGCCTCGGGCTGCTCGATCATCGGCATGTGGCCCGCGCCCTCGATTCGCACCAGCGCCGCGCCGGGCATGGATCGCGCCATCTCTTCGGCCACCGCCGGCTTCACGACCTGGTCCTCCGCCCCCGCGATGACGACGGCGGGCACCGCGATCTGGCGCAGCGTCTCGACCGAGTCCGGGCGCGCCGCCATGCCGCGCAGCGCCCCGGCCACGCCGAAGGCGGGCGTGGTCGCCATCAGCTCGTAGATGTCCCTGGCGGCGGGCGACTGCCGGTCGAATTTGGGCGCGAACAGCACGGCCATCATGCTCAGCGCCAGGTCGGACGGACCCTCGCTCAGCACGACTTCGGCGCTCTGCACCCGTTGGAGCCGCTTGTCGGGCGAATCCGGTAGGGGATGGGTCGCCACCAGCGCCGCGCCGCGAACGTAGCGCGGGTGGCGGCGCAGCGCGGCCATCAGGACATAGCCGCCCATACTGTGGCCCACCCAGGCCGCCCGCTCGATCCCCAGGTCGTCGAGCAGCGCGCACACGTCCGACGCCAGCAGGTCCATATCGTAGACGCCGCGCGGCGCGGGACTCTGGCCGTGGCCGCGCAGGTCCGGCGCGATGATCCGGAACGAGTCGCTCAGCGCGTCGATCTGGGCGCGCCAGATGTGATGGCTGAAGGGAAAACCGTGCAGCAGCACCACCGGCAGCCCTTTGCCGCGCTCCTCGAAATGTAGTTTTTCGGCCCGCTGCGTGTTCGCCATAGCTCACTCCTTCGTGCTCTACCTGCCGCCCGCCCCGCTGGAACAGGATGGGTGGCTCACCTTGAGTATACGATACAATAGTCATGCTGCCGCCAGCAGCAGATCGCGCAGTGCAAACGAAAGCGGAAACGTCCCCATGCCTGATGTTCTACGCGGATCGGTCGAACGCGTTACCTACTATAACGCAGAGACGAACTATTGTGTTTTGCGCCTGCAGCCCGAACAGCTCCAACTGGGCCGCGACCAGCTCGTGACCGTGGTGGGCAACATGCCGGAGGTCCAGCCCGGCGAGAGCGTCCGCCTGGAGGGCGAGTGGACCTCGCATCCCAAGTTCGGGCGGCAGTTCCGCGCCGAGACGGTGACGCAGGTCCGGCCCGCCAGCGCCGAGGCGATCAAGCGCTACCTGGGCAGCGGCATGATCAAAGGGGTGGGGCCGGTCACCGCCAAGCGCATCGTCGATCACTTCGGCGCCGAAACGCTCGACATCCTCGACCGCACGCCCCGCCGCGTGCTGGAGGTGCCCGGCGTGGGCCAGCACCGCGCCCGCATGATCGGCGACGCCTGGGTCGAGCAGCAGCAGATCAAGGAAGTGATGCTGTTCCTGCAAGGGCACGGAATCACCACCGGGCTGGCCGTGAAAATCTACAAGACCTACGGCGACCAGGCGATCGCGATCGTCAGCCGCGACCCGTACCGGCTGGCGAAGGACATCTTCGGGATCGGGTTTCGCACCGCCGACCGGATCGCGCAGGACCTGGGCCTGCCCGCCGACGCCCCGGCCCGCATCGCGGCGGGCATCGCGTTCGCGCTCAGCGAGGCGACCGACAACGGTCACGTCTTCCTGCCCCGCGACACCCTGATCGAGGACGCGGCGGCGATCCTCGGCCTGGACCCGGCCCCGGTCGAAGCCCTGCTCGGCCAGCAGCAGGCCCACGGCGAGATCGTGATCGAGGTGGTGCCGGACGGACTCGAACAGGTCGAGGCGGTTTACCTGCCGCCGCTGTACTACAGCGAGAAGGGCGCCGCTGCCCGCGTCAGGCAGATGACCGGCGCGGCCTCCAGCCGGCTGGCCGATCTCCACGCGGCGGACTGGGAGCGCCTGCTCGACGCCAGCGCCGCCGGCGGGCCGGGCATGCTCACCGAACAGCAGCGCCAGGCCGTCCGCGCCGCGCTGACGAACAAGATCAGCATCCTGACCGGCGGCCCCGGCACCGGCAAGACGACCACGCTGCGCACGCTGATCGGCGTGCTGGAACGCACGCGGCACCGCTTCATGCTGGCCTCGCCCACCGGGCGCGCCGCCAAACGGCTCAGCGAGGCGACTGGCCACCCCGCGCGGACGATTCACCGCATGTTGGGCTTCAGCCCATCGGCGGAGGGCTTCGGCTTCACCTACAACGAGGAAAACCCGCTCGACACCGATATGGTCGTGGTCGATGAAGCGTCCATGCTGGACCTCCACCTGTTCTACAACCTGCTGAAAGCCATCAGCCCGGACACGCACCTGTTGCTCGTCGGGGACGTGGACCAGCTTCCCAGCGTGGGGGCGGGCGATGTGCTCAACGACATGATCCACAGCGCCGCCGGGCCGGTCACGCGGCTGGACACGATCTTCCGGCAGGCGGAAACCAGCCAGATCATCCGCAACGCGCACCGCATCAACAAGGGCGAATCGCCGGACACGTCCAACCAGGGAGGCGATTTCTTCGTCTTCGTGGAAGAAGACCCGGGGGCCGCCGCCGAGCTGTTGGTCAACGTCGTGCAGGAGCGCATCCCCGGCAAATTCGGCCTCGATCCGATCGGGGATATCCAGGTGCTCGCGCCGATGTATCGCGGCCCGATCGGCGTGTCGGCGCTGAACGAGGTGCTGCAAGAACGGCTCAATCCCAACGCGCGCGGGCGCAAAGCGGAGCGGCGGCTGATGGGCGCCCTCTTTCGCGTGGGCGACAAGGTGATCCAGACGCGCAACAACTACGAAAAAGACGTCTTCAACGGCGACATCGGGCAGGTCTACAGCTTCGACATGACCGAACAGGTGATGACCGTGATGATGGACGGGCGGCCCGTGCAGTACGATTGGTCCGAGGCCGACGAGCTGACTCACGCCTACTGCATCAGCGTGCACCGCGCCCAGGGCAGCGAATACCCCTGCGTGGTGATGCCGGTCGCCACCCAGCACTACATGATGCTCCAGCGCAACCTGCTGTACACGGCGGTCACGCGGGCCAGGCAGCTCGTCGTGCTGGTCGGCACGCGCAAAGCCATCGCCATCGCCGTGCGCAACGATGCGGTCGCCCGCCGCTGGACCGCGCTCGACTGGCGCATCCGGGGCTAGGCGCGGCGAGTGGGCGATTGCCCTACGCTCACCTGAAGGAGGCAGTCGCCCGCCGGTTTTGCGTTATAATGCGCGCCACCTGGCAATGTGGAGGATTCCCAATGCGCAGCATTCCCCAATGGTTTGTGATGGCGTGGGTGGTCGTGTTTGGCGCCATCGCGGTCGGCGGCTCGCTGCTGGCATACACCTTCGTGCGCGACCGCGCCGCCG
The DNA here is from genome assembly GCA_018432315.1 of Anaerolineae bacterium. GTDB lineage: Bacteria > Chloroflexota > Anaerolineae > Aggregatilineales > Aggregatilineaceae > LM3-B42. Next base: position 328,354 of record JAHDLB010000004.1, on the reverse strand, counting down.
AGCTGGACAGCGTGGTCGATCTGCCCGAGCTGCCGCAGCTCGGCAGCGGATCGTCCGACCAGATGGACGCCACGCCGACGCCCGACGACGGCGCCGCGCCAGCCGGCGACCTGACTCCCACGCTGGATGCCGCCGCCGGAGACGAACCGGCGGCCCAGGCCACCGAGTCCGCGCCGGACGAAGCCGAGCCTTCGTCCGAAGAAACGCTCGTCGCCGTGGCGCCCTGGCAGGACCCACGCCGCGTGTCGATCCTGCTGCTGGGCATCGACCAGCGCGCCGGCGAAACGGGCACCTTCGCCACCGACACGATCATTTTGCTGTCGCTGGACCCGGTCGGTAAGACCGGGGCGCTGCTCTCCATCCCGCGCGATCTGTGGGTCCAGATGCCCGGCCTCAACCAGCCGGGGCGCATCAACACGGCCAACATCATCGGGGACGACATCAACTACCCCGGCGGGGGCGGCCCGGCCTACGCCGCCCGCGTCGTCGAGAAAGAGCTGGGCATCACGATCCAGCATTACGTGCTGATCAACTTCGAGGTCTTCACCACGCTCATCGACGCGATCGGGCCGGTCGAGGTATGCCCGCCGGAACCGATCGACGACGACCAGTACCCGGACGGCAGCTATGGCACCATCAGCATCCACTTCGACGCCGGGTGCCAGGAGCTGAACGCGGAACGCCTGCTGCAATATGCCCGCACGCGCCACAGCGACAGCGACATCGGGCGCTCCAGCCGCCAGCAGGAGGTGATCCTGGCCGTGCGCGACAAAGTGCTCAGCGCCGGGGGCGTGTTGTCGCTGCTGCCCCAGGTCCCCGCCCTGTGGCGGTCGGTGCAGGACAACATTCGCACCGACCTGACGCTCGAAGAGGTCATTAGCCTCGCCCGCACGGCGGAGAGCATCCCCGACAGCGAGATCCGCCAGAGCCAGATCTCGTTCGGCGAGGTGGAGCTGGGCACGACCGCCGACGGCGATCAGATCCTGATGCCGATCCACAGCGACATCCAGGCGCTGGTGCAGGACCTGTTCCGCCCGCCGGGCACCCCGTCGAGCCGCGAGGAACCCGCCCCATAAAAAAACAAACCCGCGCTTTTTACCGGCGCGGGTTTTGCATGGTGACATCAGGCTGGGGTTTAGCCCTCGGGGAGCTTCATCTTTTCCCAGTCGCCCTTGCTGACGAATTTGGTCAGGTTGCGGCCATCGGCGGTCTTGCCGCGCAGGCCATAGCGAACCTGGCCCTTCTTGGTGGTGAACGTCGTCTTCACAACGTCCTTCTCAGGGATCTGGACTTTCTGGCGGATTTTGACATCATAGAATTCGATAGCCATGTTCAAACTCCTTATGTTCTGACGCTAGTATACGTTCGACACGTTCCCACATCTGGGCGATCTCTTTCCCCACTACAAACGTGTTGAAGAGACTCTCCGTGCCAGTTTGACGAACGACCACGAGTCTGGTAAGTGCCTCGCGTATCGTATGCTTGTTGATTGTACCACGATACGCGAAAGGATGCACAACTTTTCCCGTAGCGCTCGCTCAGTTGAACGATTCGTCCTCCACGTCCGTCACCGTGAGAGCCGGTTCGGCCTGCGCCGTGGCGGTCGCGTCCCTGCCCGCCGGCGTCCGCGTCAGGGTCGGCTCGGCGTCCTCTTCGGCAGGAAACAGCGGCGGCACGGTCGCGCTCGGCGGAACCCGCGTGTCGGTGGGCGTGCGCGGCGGCACGGTGGGCGTGATCGTGCTCGTCGGCAGCGGCGTGGCGCTGGGCACAGTCGTCAGCGTGGGCGGGGGCGTCCAGGTCGGCGGCGGGTTGTCCCACACCGAGGTCGGCGATGGGCCGGGCGTCGAGGTGGGGCGCGGCGTGTTGCTGGGCGTCGGCGAATAGCGCGAGGTCGGCGTGGGCGTCTCGGTGACCGGGCCGAGCGTCGGCGTGAAGGTGGGCGCCGCCGTCTCACCGGACTCGTCGCGCAGGCTGAGCACGATCACGATCGCCGCGACCCCCGCCGCCGCCACGAGCATCAGGATGACGAGCTGCGTCAGCGACAGGGACCGGTCGCGCGTCAGGCTGCTCCAGCGCCCGCCCGGCGGCTCCATCGGCACGCCCACCGGCGGCACGTATTCGCGCCCGGTGAGCTGGACGTAAGCCTGGCGGCTGGTGGCGTTATCGGGATTCAGGGCCAGCGCCCGCTCCAGAAACGCGACGCGCTCGTCGCGCCTGGTCGACACGGTCGCCAGCCACAGCCAGGCCAGTTCCTGTTCTGGGTCGGCCTCGACGATCTGGCGCAGCATGGCGCGGGCCTCGGACCGCTGCCCGGCCTGGGCCAGCGTGATCGCTTCCTGAAGTTGGGCGTGCAGATCGGACGCAGACATTATGGAGCGCTCCCCAAGATGTGTGGCGCGACACGTTCATTGTACACGTGTCACCGCCAAACGGAAAAGAGGAGTTTGGTCCCGGCTCGGCGCGCGCTGGCGACTGATGTCACATCCACGAGGGGCATGTTATAATGGCGGGCACCTGACCAGCACGTTTGGACCTTTCTTTTTTTGACGAAAAGGACGCTTCTCCTATGGAATTTGAACTGACCGAAGAGCACCGCATGGCCCAGCAGATGGTGCGGGACTTTGCGCAGAAAGAAATCTACCCGACCATCAAAGAGTGGGATCACAAGCACCAGCCGCACCCCGACGTGCTGCCGCGCATGGCTGAGCTTGGCATCCTGGGGATCAACGTTCCGGTTCGCTATGGCGGGCAGGGCTTCGATTACATCACCCTGGCGCTGGTGTGCGAGGAACTCGAGCGCGTCGACGCCAGCCTGCGCGTGATCATGTCGGTCCACGCGGGCCTCAACAGTCTCGCGCTGCTGCAATGGGGCACCGAGGAGCAGAAACAGCGCTTCCTGGTGCCGCAGGCCACCGGCGAAAAATACGCCGGCTACGCGCTCACCGAGCCGGACGCCGGCAGCGACCCGGTCCGGCTGCGCGCCACCGCCCGCCGCGAGGGGGATGTGTACGTCCTCAACGGCGAGAAGATGTGGATCAGCCTCGCGACCCTGGCCGATCACATGCTCGTCTTCGCCAAGACCGACCCCAACGCCAAGCCCGAATACAAGGGCATCACCGCCTTCATGATCACGCGCGACATGAAGGGCGTTACCGTGGGCGACATCAAGGGCAAGATGGGCGTGCGCGCCGGCTCGACCGGCTGGATCGCCATGCAGGACGTCGAAGTGCCGGTCGAAAACCGGATCGGCGAGGAGGGCGAGGGCTTTTACATCGCCATGAGCTGCCTCGACAACGGGCGCTACACGGTCGGCGCCGGGGCGGTGGGCTGCATCCGCGCCTGCCTGGAAGACAGTGTGAAATACGCCAAGGAGCGCTACACGTTCAACGTGCCGATCGCGCAGCACCAGTTGATCAAGCAGAAGATCGCGTACATGCAGCAGTGGTACGACGCCGCCCGGCTGCTCATATTGAAGGCCGGCTGGCTCAAGAACCAGGGCAAGCGCAACACCCGCGAGACAGCCCTCGCCAAGTGGTTCGCCACCGACATGAGCGTCAAGGCCGCCCTGGAAGCGATCCAGCTTCACGGCGCGTACGGCTTCAGCGACGAGTACGACGTCGAGCGCTACCTGCGCAACGCCAAGGGCGCGACCATCTACGAAGGCTCCAGCGAGATCCAGCAGTTGATCCAGGCCGATTACGCCCTGGGCTATCGCCAGGACAGGCCGCTGCGCTGCGAGCTGCCGGGGTACGATCCCGAGTGGTGGCAGAGCGAGAATTAGACAAAACATCTTTAGGAGGGAGTACCTTGCACGTCGCAGTCATAACCAACTGCACGCCGGACACCGCCGCCGATGTGGCGGTCGACGCCGGCGGCAACCTGAAAGTTGACGACAAGCTGGTCGTCAATCCCTGGGACGAGTACGCCATCACCGAGGCCATCCTGCTCAAAGAGGCGCACAACGCCCAGGTGTCGATCCTCACCCTGGGCGGGCCGGAACACGAAGAAGCGCTCAAGCACGGGCTGGCGATCGGGTGCGACCAGGCGATCCGCATCTGGGACGACGCTCTGCAAGGCTGGGACAGCCTGGCCTTTGCCAAAGCCGTGGCCGCGGCCATCGGCAAGCTGGGCGACGTCGACCTGGTCCTCTTCGGCAAAGAGCTGCCCGACATCGCCTCGGACGCGCACATCTTCCAGACCGCCCGCAAGCTCGGCTGGACCCCGCTCGGCTTCGTCGCCAAGATCGAGGCACTCGACCCCGCCGCGGGGACGATCCGCGTCAAGCGGCAGGTCGAGAGCGGCACCGAAACCGTCACCAGCCGCCTGCCCGCCGTCATCAGTGTGCTCAAGGACATCAACGAGCCGAAATACCCCACCTTCATCGGCATTCGCAAGGCCGCCAAAGCCAGCATGCCGGTCTGGTCGCTGGCCGATTTGGGGCTGGACGCCGCTGCTGTGGCGCCCAAAGCCAAGCGCCTCGCGTACCAGGACCTGCCCAAGCGCGAAGGCGCCGTCGAGATGATCGACGACCCGGCCCTGCTGGTCGACAAGCTGCTGGAGGAGAAGGTGATATGAGCGTCTTTGTGTGGATCGAAGTACACGACGGCCAGCCCATCCCGGCCTCGTTCGAGGCGCTGGGACTGGCCCGCCAGTTGGGCGACCGCGTGACCGGGCTGGTCTTCGGCCAGGGCATCGATGACGCGGTCAAAGCCGCGTTCGCGCACGGCGCGGATGCCGTCATCAAGGCCGACGACGCCTCGCTGGCCCGCTACCGGTTCGAGCCGTATGTCGCGCTGCTGGCCGGTCTGGTCCAGGAACACAACCCCGCCATCGTTCTGGCCGCCGCCACCACGTCCGGGCGCGAGCTGCTGGCCGGGGCGGCAGCGGATGTCGAGGGCGGCCTGCTGACCGACGTCACCGAGCTTTCGCTCGACGGCGACAAGCTCAAGGCGGTTCGCCCGGTGCTGGGCGGCAAGGTGCTCAGCGTGGAAACCGTCACCGCCGGCGGGCCGCAGTTCGCCACGCTGCGCAGCCGCGCCTTCCCCCAGCCGGAGCCGGACGCCAGCCGGAGCGGTGACGTCATCGACGCGGCGCCCGCCCTGGCCGAAGACGCCATCGCGGCCAAAGTCGAGAGCATCGAATCGGCGGGCGGCCAGATCAGCCTGACCGACGCCACCATCATCGTCGCCGGAGGGCGCGGCGTGGGCGGGCCGGAGGGCTTCGCGCCGATCAAAGAACTGGCCGAGACGTTGGGCGGCGCCGTGGGCGCCAGCCGCGCCGCGGTGGACGCCGGGTGGATCCCCTACGAGCACCAGGTCGGGCAGACGGGCAAAGTCGTGTCGCCGGACCTGTACATCGCCGCCGGGATTTCGGGCGCGATCCAGCACCAGGCCGGGATGCGCACCGCCAAGGTCATCGTCGCCATCAACAAGGACGCCGACGCGCCGATCTTCAAGCTGGCGCGCTATGGCATGGCCGGCGACCTGTTCGACATTCTGCCCAGGCTGAACGAGGAATTCCGCAAGAAGCTGAACAAGTAACGCGCCGTTCATGAAAATCGTGAAAGTCCGGCAGGTCTCCGGTACAATCTGGGGACCTGTTTTTTGTGGTTCTCGAATGGCGGGGCTATGGAACATATTACCGTTCTGGACGACAGACGCATCATCCTCGGCGTGACGGGCAGCATCGCCGCCTACAAGGCCGTCGATCTCGCCAGCAAACTGACCCAGGCCGGGGCGCGCGTCGACGTGATCATGACCGGGGCCGCGCAGCGGTTCGTCACACCGCTGACCTTCCAGGCCGTGACCGGGCGCCCGGTGTATACCTCGATGTGGGGAACGGACACCGGCGGCGGCCTGCCGACTCACATCGCGCACGTCGGCCTGGGCGAAGGCGCCGACCTGCTGGTCGTGGCGCCGGTCACTGCCAACAGCCTGGCGAAACTGGCGCACGGGCTGGCCGACGACCTGCTCTCGGTGACGGCCCTGGCGGCGCGCTGCCCGGTCGTCGTCGCCCCGGCGATGGACGGCGGCATGTACGAGCACCCCGCCACCCAGGCCAACCTTGCGGCCCTGCGCGAGCGCGGCGTGGCCGTGATCGAGCCGGCCCGCGGGCGTTTCGCGTCCGGGCTGGTGGGGCGGGGCCGCCTGCCCGAGACGCCGGTGCTGCTCGGCCACATCCGGCGCGCGCTGGGGCGCGGCGGCCCGCTGGAAAACATGAAGGTCGTGATCACGGCGGGCGGCACGCGCGAGCCGATCGACCCGGTGCGCTACATCACCAACCGTTCGAGCGGCAAGCAGGGCTACGCGCTGGCCCAAGCCGCGCTCGACGCGGGCGCGTGCGTCACGCTGATCAGCGCCACGCAGCAGCTACCGGTGCCGGTGGGCGCTGTGCTGGTGCCCGTCGAGAGCGCCGAGGCTATGCTCGACGCCGTGCTGACGTATTCGCGGGATGCCGACGCGCTGATCATGGCGGCGGCGGTGGCGGACTTTCGCCCGGCGGAGATCGCCCAGCACAAGATCAAGAAGGCCGACCAGGACGACGAAGCGCCCACGCTGGCGCTGCGCCGCACGCCGGATATCCTGATGGCGATCAAGACGCAGCGGGCCGCTACCGGCCACCCGCGCGCCGTGATCGGGTTCGCCGCGGAGAGCCACGACCTGCTGGAAAACGCGCAGGCCAAGCTCCGCCGCAAGGGGCTGGACCTGATCGTCGCCAACGACATCACCGCGCCGGATGCCGGGTTCAACGTGGACACCAACCGGGTGGTGCTGATCGACGCGGGCGGCGCGCAGCACCCGCTCGACCTGACGAGCAAGGCCCGCGTCGGCGAGGCAGTCATTGCGCGGGTGGCCGCGCTGCTCGGCACAGACGAGGAGGCACGATGACCGGGCATCATATCACGATCGCCCCCGATACAATCGCAGAGTTTTGCCGGCGCAACCATATCCGCAAGCTGGCGCTCTTTGGGTCTGTGCTGCGCGATGACTTCCGTCCCGAAAGCGATGTCGATGTGTTGGTGGAGTTCGAGCCAGGCGTGCCCGTTGGCTTTTTCAAGCTCGCCACTATTCAAGATGAATTAAGCGCGTTGATTGGCCGCGAAGTCGATCTCAACACGCCGGGCTTCTTGAGCCCCCACTTTCGAAACGATGTCGTCAGAACAGCGCAGGTCATTTATGAACGCTAGAGACGAAACCCGCCTCACACGCGGGGGTTGCGGGCGGCGATCAGGCGTAGACCGTCCAACGTGAGCCAGGGATCGATCGTGTCGAAGCAGTCGGTGTAAGCGCCGAGCGCGGTCGCCAGCCCGCCGGTCGCGATCACCTTCGCGCTGCCCAACTCGTCTTTGATCCGCGTGACCAGCCCCTCGACCATCGCCAGGTGGCCCAGCACCAGCCCCGCCTGCATGGCGTGAATCGTGTTGCGGCCAATCACCGACGGCGGGGGGACCAGATCGATCTGCGGAAGCTGCGCCGTGCGCCGCACCAGCGCGTCCGCCGTGGTGCCCAGCCCTGCCGCGATCACCGCGCCGATCATCTCACCGGCGCCGGACACGATAGTGAACGCCGTCGCCGTGCCGAAATCGACCACGATGCAGTTCGTATGGAAGCGCTCGTAGGCGGCCACCGCGTCCGCGATGCGGTCGCTGCCGACGGTTTCGGGATAATCGACGTCGATCCGGATACCGAGGTTGATCGTGTGGCTGACCACCACCGGGCGAAAGCCGGTGCGCTGGGCGACCATCTCCGCCAGCCCGGACGTGAGCGACGGCACAACGCTGCTCAGGATGGTCTGGTCGAACCGGTCCAGGCCCAGGCCGGCCTCGCGCAGAAAGTTGTGAAACATCACCGCGTATTCATCCGGCATCCGCTCGCGCACGGTCTGGACGCGCCAGTGATGCGCCCACTGCGCCCCATCGTGAACGCCGAAAACGATATTCGTGTTGCCAATGTCAATCGCCAGCAGCATGGTCAATGTCGATCCTTTGCACAACGCAAACCACTCATCAACGCGCCTGATTATAGCCCCAAACGGAGGAGGACTGTATGTCGAACGAAACGCTCACAGCCATCGACGGCCTGCGCGTCGGGCACGCGCACAACCTGGACGGACCGACCGGGTGCACGGTCGTGCTCCCCCCGCCCGGAACGGTCGGCGGGGTGGACCAGCGCGGGGGCGCGCCGGGCACCCGCGAAACGGACCTGCTGCGCCCGCTGCACCTGGTCGAGCACGTCGACGCCGTGCTGCTGGCCGGGGGCAGCGCCTATGGCCTGGACGCGGCGAGCGGCGTCATGCGCTTTTTGGAGGAACAGGGAACCGGCTATGACGTGGGGGTGGGCGTGGTGCCCATCGTCCCGGCGGCGATCATCTTCGACCTGGACACCGGCGACCCGGCGATCCGCCCCGACGCCGCGATGGGCTACGCCGCCTGCCGGGCCGCGGGCGCCGATCCGGTGGTGGAAGGCAGCGCCGGCGCGGGGGCGGGCGCGCGCGTCGGCGGCCTGATGGGGCCGGGCTTCGCGTGCAAGGGCGGCGTGGGCAGCGCCGCCGTCGACCTGGGCGACGGGCTAATCGTGGCCGCGCTGATGGTCGCCAACGCGGCGGGAGACGTGATCGCGGCGGACGGGACGATCCTGGCGGGGACGCGCCTGCCGCCGGAAGGCGACCGGTTCGCCGGGGCGATGGCGCTGCTGCCGTCGATGGCCCGCACGCCGTCCAGGCGATCCGGCAACACGGTCGTCGGCGTGGTGGCGACCAATGCCCGGCTCACCAAGGAACAAACGAACAAGGTCGCGCAGATGGCCCAGGACGGCCTCGCCCAGGCGGTCCGCCCGGCGCACACCTTGTTCGATGGCGACACGATCTTCGCGCTGGCGACCGGCAGCGCGGGCGACGCCAACGCCAGCGTGATCGGCGCCTTTGCGGCAGAGGTCACCGCCCAGGCCATCCGGCGCGCCGTCCTGGCCGCGACGTCGCTGGCGGGCCTGCCCACCGGCGCGGCGATCCGCCAGAACGGGGGCAGCACCGGCTGACCGGTCTCCCAAAAATACAACGCCGGGATGCGGCGCGGCGGCGGCATCCCGGCGGATTCGTGGCGCGAACGGGCGCGTCAGAGTTTCGGCCCGGCGGCGCGCACTTCGGGCGGGCATTCGGGCGCGAACTTCTTGAAGTTGTCGACGAACCGCGTGGCGAGCTGGCGGTACTTGTGCCAGTATTCGTCCTGGCTGGGCCACGCCTCGGCAGGGTACAGCACGTCTTCGGGGACGTTCGGGCACGACTTGGGCACCTGGAAGCCGAAGATGGGGTCCGCGTAGTAGTCGACGTCCAGCAGGTCGCCGTTGAGCGCCGCGGTGAGCAGCGCGCGCGTGTGGCGAATGCTGATGCGCTTCCCCACGCCATACGGGCCGCCCACCCAGCCGGTATTGATCAGCCAGCAGTGGGCGTCGTAGCGCTCGATCTTGCGCTTGAGCAGGTCCGCGTAGAAGGTCGGGTGGTGCACCATGAACGGCGCGCCGAAGCACGTGCTGAACGTGATCTCCGGCTCTTCGCCCAGGCCCACCTCCGTGCCGCCCACTTTGGACGTATAGCCGGAGATGAAATGGTACAGCGCCTGGTCCGGCGTCAGGCGGGCGATGGGCGGCATCACACCCTGCGCGTCACACGTCAGGAAGATGACGTTCCGGGGATGCCCGCCCATCTTGGACGGGACCGCGTTGTCGATGAACTCCAGCGGGTACGACGCGCGCGTGTTCTCGGTGATGGCGTCGTCGTCGAGATCGATGTAGCGCGTCACCGGGTCGTAGACCACGTTCTCCAGCACGGTACCAAACCGGCGCGTGGCCGCGTAGATCTCCGGCTCTGCCGTGGGCGAGAGCTGGATCACCTTGGCATAACAGCCGTTCTCGAAGTTGAACACGCCCTCGTCGCTCCAACCGTGCTCGTCGTCGCCGATCAGCCCGCGGCTGGGATCGGCGGAGAGCGTGGTCTTGCCCGTGCCCGACAGGCCGAAGAACAGCGCCGTCTCGCCGTCGTCGCCCTGGTTGGCCGAGCAGTGCATGGGCATCACGCCTTCCAGGGGCAGCAGGTAATTCATGACCGTGAAGATCGACTTCTTGATCTCGCCGCCGTAAGCCGTGTCGCCGAGAATGCACAGCCGCTGATCGAAGTTGAGCAGGATGAACGTGCTGGTGCGCGTCGAGTCGATGGCCGGGAAGCCCTTGAACGACGGCACGCAGATCAGCGTGAAGTCCGGGACGTGTTGGCGATATTCCTCGCGGGTTTTAGGCAGGATGAACATGTTCCGCGCGAACAGGCTGTGCCAGGCATACTCGGTGATGATCCGGACCGGCATCCGGTACGCCGGGTTGGCGCCCGCGTAGCAGTCCTGCACGAAGAGATCGCGCCCCTGCAGGAAGCCTTGCAGCCGGTTGAGCGTATCGGTGAACTGCGCCGCGCTGATCGGGCGGTTGTATTCGCCCCACCAGATATGATCTTCGCTGTCCGGCTCGCGGACGATGAACTTATCCTGGGCGGCGCGGGCGTTGTGCTTGCCGGAATTCACGACCAGCGCGCCGCGCGTGCTGATCCGGCCCTCGCCGCGAAACACGATCTCCTCGTACAGCGCTTCGGACGGCAGGTTCCAATAGCTCTGCCGCAGATTGCCCAGCCCGTGATTGCTCAGGCCGTAATCCGCTTTGAGCGCGTGGGCCTGATCCTGGGCCGGTGTCTTGATGTTCAGCAGGTTGTTGTTCATCACCAATTCCCTACATCCAGTCCCTGATGCACTTCCGGTCGCCGATATAGATCTCGTTGGGCGCGTTCGGATCCAACGCCCACTTCAGTCGCTCCACCGCCTCGATGATCTCCTTGACCGAGCCGGAGTAGCTGAGGCGCAGGTGGCCTTCCATGCCGAATTCCCTGCCGGGCACGGTCACCACCAGCGCTTTGCGCAGCAGGAACTGCGCCAGCTCGACCGAATCGTTGGTATAGGCGCGGAAGTCCGGCAGGATGTAGAACGTCCCTTCCGGCTTGGTGACGCGGACATCGGTGAACGACCGCAGCTCGTTCATGATCACGTCGCGGTTGTTCTGGATGCCCAGGCGCAGGTTTTCCACCACGTTCTGGGGCCCGGTCAGGGCCGCTTCGGCGGCGGCCTGCGACACCGTGGACGCGTTCGACGTCACTTGACCCTGGACGTTAGCCATCACTTCGATCAGGCGGCTGTTGCCCACAGCCCACCCGATCCGGAAGCCGGTCATGCCATACAGCTTGGAAACGCCGTTCAACACCACCAGGCGCGTCGTCTCGATGTCTTTGTTCGTGTAATTGAAGGGCGACGGTGCTTGTTTGCCGTCGAACACCAGCTTGTGATAGATGTCGTCCAGGATCAGGTAAATGTCGCGGCTCTCGCAAAACTCGACGATCGCGGCGATGAAGTCGGCTGAATACAGCGCCCCGGACGGGTTGTTCGGGCTGTTGACGATGATCGCTTTGGTGTACGAGCTGACCGCTTCCTCGACCTCGCTCATCCGCGGGTGAAACGAGCCGTCCTCCGGCGTGACGATCACCGGGACGCCGTACACCATCTTGACCATTTCGGGATAGCTCACCCAGTAGGGCGCCAGGATGATGATCTCGTCCTGGGGATCGATGATCGAGAACAGCAGGTTGAACAGCGACTGCTTCGCGCCGGTGGAGATGATCACGTTGTCCGGGCCGACCATCCGCCCATAGTGCTCCTCTGTGTAGCGGATGATGGCCTTTTTCAGCGACTTGGTGCCGTCCACCGGCACGTATTTGACGTCCCCGTCGTTGAGCTTGGCCGCCGACCCCAACACAGCGGTGATCGGCGCCTTGTTTTTCGGCTCGCCCACCCCCAGGTTGATCACCGGCTCGCCGCGCGCCCGCAGGGTCTGGGCTTCCTCGTTGAGCTTCAGGGTGGGCGATTCCTTGATCGAACGGGCCAACTGGCTAATACTCATAAAAAACTCCTCACTCAGATCAGCCTGATCAAAAAAGCCTACCGGCCCGGTGCACTCCAACTGCCACAAACACTCTATTCGCGCCGAGGCACGGGATAGGCTGCGAAACACATCTATTTTATCCCGATCGCCGATCGCGGGGTTAGTGCCTATCAGCACGACAGACGACTGCAACCTGCCGGGCACGTATGGAGTCGTCTGCCTGTTGTGTGCGAACAGACTCCCGGTCAGCCACCAACCGTCGCGGATGCGCTGGCAACCACGACCGGCAGGTTCGGGACGGCGTCGAAATACGCCATGAACGCGGCGCTCTCGTCGGTGGTGAAGGCGCGCAGCTTTTCGGCCCAGTTGTAGCCAATCGACAGGTACAGCAGGTCGACCCGCACCGTGAACGGCCCTTGCGCGTCGCCCACGTTGATCGAATACATCACGCGGTCGCCACCGCCGGTGAAATTGGCATCTTCCAGGGCCAGATCGTCCGGCGCGATGTCGCCCGGCGCGGTGATCTTGTCGAAGCCCACCGGCAGCAGGCGGTTATCCTTGATGTAACCCGACCCGCGCAGCAGGATATTGGTCACGTTGCCATCGGTATCGACCATCACCGACTCGTAAATCTGGACCTCGTGCGGCTGGCGAATCACCTTGTGGTGCGGCTCGAAACTGCCCGGATCGGCGTCGTGATTGTCGCCGGTGATGCGGCCTTGCTCGTCGACACCGCCCGACTCGAACACGACGTTACCGCCCGCGTCCTCGATCACCAGGTGCAGCCACGCCCGCCGCGACGGAAACCCGGTGGGGAATTTGTGCCCGGCCAGATTGCGCACCACGACGTTCGCCGTCACCTGCGACCTGGCATACCCCAGGTTTTCGAGCGCCAAACTCGCCGTCCGGCCCTGCAACTGGTCCAGCGTGCGGGCGCCCGTCGCCTCGACGTGCTCGCTGCTGGCCGTCAGTTCGAGGTCGTCGCCAAAGGCGCGGAAGATCGACTGCATGTAGACGTTCCCGCCGACGAAGACGTGCTTGGCGAACGGGCTGCGCGGCTCGCCGCCGACCACACTCGTGATCACGCCCCCCTCGGCGGTGGGCATGTGGCAGCCCTGGCACGGCGTCGACGCGACGTACTGGCTGTTGAGCCATTCGAAATACGGCGTTTGCTCGGGGAACTCGCCCGCGATCGCGCCGCTGCTGTCGAGGTAAGGCGTGTAGAGCGTGTGACAGCTCGCGCACAGTTCCGCCTTGGTGACGTGCTCGCTCTGCTCCGGCACGAATCCGGACGCGTTCTGCATCACCGCCGACAGCTCCGGGTTGCTGGCGAAGGGATTGTACGCGGGCCGGTTGTCCGCCGCGCGCGCGGTGTCGATGGCGAATCCGCCGCTGAAGCTCGCCGGCTCGCCCAGGCCCTCCGGCTCGACCTGGTGGCACAGCGTGCACGATACGCCGTCGTTCGCCAGCGCGTGCAGCGGGTGATCCGGGTCCGCGAGACCGCCATCCCCGTGCAGCAGGCCCGGCGCCTCGTCCTGCACGGCGACGGTCGTGCGCGCCATCGGCATGTGGCAGGTCGTGCACTTGTCCTCGATCACGTCCTTCAGGCCGGGCGCGCCCAGCGTCTCGACGCGCACCGATGCCAGCCAGTACGGGTCGCGCGCGGCGTTCGCCATCATCGTCGCGCGCCAGTACGCATCGATCGACACGTCCGCGCCGGACTCGTCGACCATGTTGGTGTGACAGCTCGTGCATGCCCCCGCCCCCGCGAAGAACGCGTTTTTGTCCGTGGGCAGCAGCTGCCCCTCGAACGGCTCGGGCTGGGGAGCGTCGCCGTCCTGGGCGAGCGCCGCGCCATATCCCGCGACCAGCACCAGCCCGGCCCCGATCGCGACCGCGCACACCAGGGACCACCCCCAGGCGTTTTTGCTCATCATCGTCTCCCCCTCAGGTTGCAACCCGCGTCCCAATTGACTATAGCGCGATCGCTAATATCGTGCTATTCGATCACGAACAGATTAGAATATTTTTATCTAACTAAACGTCGAAACTACTTGTCGCGCATGAGGGCGAACCCGCTCATGAACTGCTTTTGCAGCAGCACGAAGAACACCAGCGGCGGGATCGACGCGACCACGCCCGCCGCCATCAGCAGGCCGAAGTCGGTCTGCGTGCCGCTGATCACCGAGTTGCGCACGCCCACCTGGATCAACTGGTCTTCGGGGCTGAGCTGGAGGAAGATCGGCCAGGCATACTGGTGCCACATCGAGATGAACTGGATCACCGCGTGCGCGCCGATCACGTTCCACGACATGGGCAGCAGCACCCACAACAGATAGCGCAGCGGCCCCGCCCCGTCGATCTGGGCCGCTTCGAGCAGCTCGCGGGGGATGTTGCGGAAGTGCTGGCGAAACAGGAACACGCCCAGCGCGCTCGCCAGGAAGGGCATCGTCAGCGCGAGCTGCGGATCGTCGCTGGCCCATTGCAGGTCCGCGATCAGGTTCGAGAGCGGCACCAGCAGCAATTCGGTCGGCATCAGCAGCGTGAGCAGCACGAAGAAGAACAGCATCCACTTGCCGGGAAACTGGAAGTACACGAACGCCAGCCCGGCCAGCATGGCGAACGCCGTCTTGCCGACGACCACGACCAGCGCCACGGTGAGCGTGTTGGCGATCAGGCGGCCAAAGTGCTGCCCGTCGAACAGGGTCCGCACGTTGCTGACGAAATCGGTCGAGGGCGGGAACAGCTTGGGCGGGATGGTGAACGCCTCTTCGAGCGTCAGGGTGGACACCTGGAGCGCGTACAGGGCCGGGCACGCCATGCCCAGGCAGACGACGATCAGCGCGAGGTGGATTCCGTAGCGTGGCCGGCGGTTCATGCGCTCATCCCTCGTAAGTTACGCGGCGCTCGAGAAAGCGGAATTGCAGCACGGTGAACGTGGCGACCATCACGAACAGCACGACCGCCTGCGCGGCGCCCAGGCCCGCCGGCGCGCCGGTGTCGAACGCGTCTTTGTACAGCTTGAAGATCAGCACGTTCGTCGCGCCGCTCTCGCCGCCGGGGCCAAAGCGCGGCCCGCCCTGCGGCGTCAGCGTGTCCACCACGCCGTAGATCCCGTAAAACGAATAGGTGACGTTGGTCACCAGCAGGAAGAACGTAAACGGCGACAGCAGCGGGAAGGTGATCCGCCAGAAGCGCCGCACGCGCCCCGCGCCGTCCAGTGAGGCGGCTTCGAGCAGGTCGGTGGGGATGTTTTGCAGCCCGGCGATGTAGAACAGCACGTTGAAGCCCAGCAGGTTCCACACCGAGGCAGCGACGATCACCCAGGGCGCGAGGTCTTTGTCGGTCAGCCAGCCGGGCGTGATGCCGAGCGTGCTGCCCAGCGCCCAGTTGAGCAGCCCGGCCCCGCCCTCGCGGAACATCGACAGGAAGATCACGCCGGTCACCACGGGCGAGATCGCGTAGGGCCACACCAGCAGCGTCCGGTAGACGCCCGCCCATTTGACCTTCTGCGAGGCCAGCACGGCAATCGCCAGCGCGATCGCCAGGCTGAACAGCACGACGAACAGGGTGATGTACAGCGTGCTCGCGAAACTGTTGCGGTAGACGGCGTCGCTCGCCAGATCGACGTAGTTCTGCATGCAGGCGAAGCGTTCCTGTGGCAGCGGGAAGATCTTGCGCCGCAGCGAGACGAGCATGATCTGGGCGGCGGGGTAGTACAGGAACACGGCCAGGATGATCACTGTGGGGACCAGGAACACGTAGGGCAGCGGCGAGCGTTTGAAATGCCCGGCGACGTGCTGCACGCGCGCGCCTGGCCGGCCCCGCAGCAGCGTCCAGACTGGCACGAGCAGCGCCAGCGCGCCGAGCGCCGTCACGACCAGCCCAACACGGAACTGCGCCCCGTCGATGTCCGGCGCGTAGGTGCAGTGCTGGGCCGGGTACATCAGGATCTGCGCGCCGAGCGCCCCCGCGCCCGCCCCGGCCAGCACGGCCAGCCACGTCCGCCCTTGCGCGAACCGCGCCGGGTCGAACACGCCCGCAACCAGCGCGGTCGTCACCGCGCCGAAGATCGCCCCCACCAGCGCGGAGTAGGCCACCTGCTCGCCGGGCGCGGCGCGGTAGTAGTCGATCACGTCGACCACGAACCCCGGCAGCCCGGCAATCGCGTCGCGCAGCAGGTCCCACAGCGCGGCCAGCCCGTCCAGCCGGGGGACGAAGAAGACCAGCAGAAAACCCAACGCCGCGCCAAGCAGCACGCGCTGGGCAGCCTGGGGCGAGATCGGGAGCCGGGAGTCGTCGTCCATGCCCTGTCCTTTCCTGGCGTCAAAACGCAGGCGGGACGAGCGGCGCCGCCCATCCCACCTGCCGGAGTGCCGTCGCGGGCGGCTAGCCGCCGATCACGCTGTTGTAGTCGGCGATGGCCTTGTTGGCGCGGTCCTGAGCCGCCGCCATCGCCGCCGCCGGGTCCTCGTCGTTGTCGATGACCGACAGGATCGCGTCGATCACGGTGGCGCGCACCTGGCTGGCCGCGCCAAATCGGGCGCCCGCGTTGGCCGGGTTGGGCGTCGAGTCCAGGAGCTGCTGGAGCGGGATGAAGTAGGCCGGATTCTCGTCGAACCAGCCCTCGGCCTCCAACTCGTCGATCGCGCTCTGCCGCACCGGGAAATAGCCGCTGGCTTTGTGCCAGGTCTTGATGTTCTCGGTGTTGGTCAGGTAGAAGATGAAATCGACCGCGGCCTGCGTCTCGGCATCCGGATGCCCGGCCATCACCCACACTGCCGCGCCACCCGCCGTGATGCCGTTCGTCGCCTCGGCATACGGCCTGGGAAACGGCGCCACGACCGGCGTGAACTGACCCATCACCGGCGCGAACGAGAAGATGTTGCTGATCGCGGCGCTGGTCGTCAGGTGGATCGCGGTCTTCTTGGTGACGAACAGCAGCCCCTCGGGCGTGTACGCGCCGGGCGTGCCGCTGTAGGTGAAATAGCCGTTGTCGTCGAGGTCGTTCCACCAATCGAACACGCGCGCCATTTCGGGCGTGTCGATGTACGCCTCGGTCGCGCGGGCCGAGCGCCCGTTGTCGTTGTTGACGAACAGCGCGTTCTGCATCGCGAGCCACTGCTCCGGCAGCCAGCTATTGACCGGCCAGTTGATGCAGCCGCCCAGGTTCTCGATCCCGGCGCCCATGATCGCCTCGCAGGCGGCGGTGATCTCCTCGAAGGTCTGGGGCGGGCTGGCCGGGTCGAGCCCGGCGGCCTCGAACATGGTCGGGTTGATGAACATCACCGGGTTCGACGCGTTCCACGGCATGCCCCAGATCTCGTCGTCCAGGTTGTAGAAGTTGCGCATCGGCGCGATGATGTCGGGGATGGTGGCGAGCTGTTCCTCGCTGGCATAGTCGCCGATCTTGACGAAATACTGCGAGTCGATGGCGATCTGCGTGAGCGAGTCCTCGATCTGGACGACGTGCGGCGCGTTGCCCTGTTCCGCCGCGCGCAGGGCGCCCTCGAACACTTCGCTATAATCGTCGGTCGTGGTCTGGACGTTCACCGTCACGCCGGGGTTCTCGGCCATGAACGCCGCCGCGATCTCTTCCACCGTGCTGCGGCGGATGTCGCGCTCGTCGGGGAAAATGTGGACGAACGTGATTTCGACCGTCTCCTGCGCCCCCAGCGTTCCCACCGGGGCGAGCAGCGGGGCCAGGCAGCACGCCAGCAAACCGATCACCAGAGTCAGTTTCTTCAAGGTCAATTCTCCTGTGTCTATCGTTCCCGGACGGGAAACAAAGGGCTGCCAATAAGTATGCGATAAGTTGTTAACCGGCGGTTTACCCCCCGTAAAATTGTTTTCACCTGACAAACCATTATAGGATGGATGGGCCGAGTTCAAAAAACCTTGACGAACCCCCCTAAAGACTTTAATCTAATTGGATGGAGCCCCACCTGCCAATCGAGTTGTGAGAGTGTGATGACCGAACATTCCGAGTCCATGCGCCAAAAACTGATCGCGCTCTATGGCGCCGAGCGCGGCGCCGCGTGCCATGCCCGCCTGATGTCCCTGCTGGACGACTTCCGCGCCCAACGTCCCGACCTGTCCGCCCAATCCATCGACCCGCGCGAGCGCGTGACCGAGCGCGACGTGATGCTGATCACCTACGGCGACGCGCTGCAGCGGCCCGGCCTGCTGCCGCTCCAGACGTTGAGCCGGTTCCTGCGCCAACACCTGTTGGGCGTGATCTCGGCGGTCCACATCCTGCCCTTTTTCCCGTATTCGTCCGACGACGGCTTCTCGGTGATCGACTACACCGCCGTCAATCCCGACCTGGGCGACTGGGCCGACATCCGGCGGCTGGGGCAGGACTTCAAGCTGATGTTCGACGCCGTGATCAATCACATCTCGGCCCACAGCGCGTGGTTTCGCGGCTTCCTCGCCGGCGACCCGGCCTACCAGGATTTCTTCATCACTGTCGATCCAAACACCGATCTCTCGCAAGTGGTGCGCCCGCGCAGCCTGCCGCTGCTGACCGAGTTCGAGACGAGCGACGGCCCGGCCCACGTCTGGACGACGTTCAGCGCCGACCAGGTCGATCTGAATTTCGCCAACGAAGAGGTGCTGCTCAAGATCATCGAGGTCCTGCTGTTTTACGTCGGGCAGGGAATGAGCTTCATCCGGCTGGACGCCATCGCCTACCTGTGGAAGTGCATCGGGACCGGCTGCATCCACCTCGACGAAACGCACACCGTCGTCAAGCTGTTCCGCGACGTGCTCGACTACGCCGCGCCCCACGTGGCGATCATCACCGAAACGAACGTCCCGCACCCGGAGAACGTGTCCTATTTCGGCAGCGGCAGCGACGAGGCCCAGCTCGTCTACCAGTTCACGCTGCCCCCGCTGGCGCTGCACGCCATTGCCACCGGCGACGCGACCGTGCTCAGCCGGTGGGCCGCCGGGGTCGAGAAAATCTCGGACCAGACCACGTTCTTCAATTTCACCGCCTCGCACGACGGGATCGGCGTGCGCCCGGTCGAGGGCATTCTACCGGGTGAGGACGTCACGATGCTGGTCGAGCGCGCCAAAGCGCACGGCGGCGCGGTGTCGTACAAGGCCAACGCCGACGGCACGCAAAGCCCGTACGAACTAAATATCAACTACTTCGACGCGCTCTCGGACCCGGCGGCGGACGAGCCGCTGGATGTGCAGGTCCAGCGCTTCCTGGTGTCGCAGGCCATCGCGCTGGCCTTCATGGGCATGCCGGGCGTCTACATTCACAGCCTGCTTGGCTCGCGCAACTGGAACGACGGCGTGCGCCAGACCGGCCACCTGCGCAGCATTAACCGCGAGAAGCTCGACCTCGGCGCGGTCGAGGCGGCGCTGGCCGACCCCGACTCGCTGCGCGGCAGGGTGTTCTTCGCCTACCGCAACCTGATCGCCCGGCGCACCGGCGAGCGCGCCTTTCATCCCAACGGCGCGCAGACCGTGCTCGACCTGCACCCGGCGCTGTTCGCGCTGCTGCGGACCTCGCCCGACGGTGCCGAGCAGATCGTCGCCATCCACAACGTGTCCGGCCAGACGGCCCGCGCCGACCTATCCGCCGTCCCGCTGGACGGCATCACGGGCTACACCGACCTGATCACCGGGACGCCGGTCGCGGAGAGCACGGCCTTCGACGTCAAGCCCTACCAGGTGCTGTGGCTCAAAGCGCACCCGGTCACGTCATGAGCGCCCCGCCTCGCGAGCACGCCCTCGAGCGCCAGGTCGAGCGCCTGAACGCGCGCCTGTACCGGTTGGACGTCGCCGGGGTCCGCATCGCCCTGGCGCGGCTGATCGTCTTCGTCGCCGGGGCGGTCATCAGCGTCGCGCTGCTGGTCACAACCGGGGTTTGGATCGCGGCCATCGCCGCTGCCGCCGGGCTGGTGGGCTTCCTCACCCTGGCGCATTTTCACGGGCGGATCAAAACCAGTACAGTCCGCCACCACATCTGGCGCGACATCAAACAGGCGCACCTCGCCCGCGCCCGGCTGGACTGGGACAGCCTGCCCCCGCCGCTGATCGCCGAGCCGCGCGCCGATCACCCGCTGGAGCTCGACCTGGACCTGACCGGCCCGCGCGGGATTCACCGCCTGTTGGATACGTCCGTCTCGCGCGAGGGCAGCCTGCGGCTCCGCGACTGGCTGGCCGCCGGCACGCCCGATCCCGATGCGATCGCGCAGCGGCAGGCGCTGGTCCGCGAGCTGGCGGCGCACGCCCTGTTCCGCGACCGGCTCCAGCTCAGCGCGCTGCTGGCGGCCAAGGGCAAATTCCGGCGCTGGGACGGCGCGGCGCTGCTCGATTGGCTGGCGTCGTTCGCGCCATCGAGCGGGCTGAAACCCTGGCTGTGGAGCCTCACCGCCCTGTCGCTGACCACGCTCGCGCTGCTGGCGCTGGACCTGGGCGCGGGACTGCTGCCGCCGCTGTGGCGCTACACGCTGCTGGTCTACGCCGGGCTGTACGTGTGGAAAATGCAGCGGACCGGCGACCTGTTCCAAAAGGCATTTGCCCTCACCGACCCGCTCACCAACCTGAAGGCGGTCTTCGAGCACCTGGAACGCGACCGCTACGGCGACACCCCGGCGCTGCGCGCGCTGTGCGCCCCGTTCCTCGACCCGGCCAACCGCCCCTCGGCGCACCTGCGGCGCATCACGCGCGTGCTGGCGGCGGCCAGCGTGCGGGGCAACCCGTACCTGTGGTTTGTCGCCAACCTGGTGATGCCGTGGGATTTGTGGGTAGCGCACTGGCTGGACCAGCGCAAGGCGGCGGTCGCCCGCCTGATGCCCGAATGGCTGGACGTGTGGTACGAGCTGGAGGCGCTCGGCGCGCTGGCGGCGTTCGCCGATCTCAACCCGGACTACGCCTTCCCCACCGTGACCGCCCAGCCGGACGACCCGGCACTCGCTGCGCGGCGCATCGGCCACCCGCTGATCCCACGCAGCGCGCGCGTCTGCAACGATTTCGCGCTGTCGCGCCTGGGCGAGGTCGCCCTGATCACCGGCTCGAATATGTCCGGCAAGAGCACCTTCGTGCGCACGCTGGGCGTCAACCTGTGCCTGGCCTACGCGGGCGGCCCGGTGGTCGCGCGGGAGTTCACCACCGCCCCGCTGCGCGTCGCCACCTGCATCCGCGTGACGGACTCGGTCACCGACGGCATCTCGTATTTCTACGCCGAGGTCAAGCGTCTGAAAGTGCTGCTGGATGCGCTGCAGGAATCCCACGCTTACCCACTCTTTTTCCTCATCGACGAGATTTTCCGCGGCACGAACAACCGCGAGCGGCTGATCGGCAGCCGGGCGTACATTCGCGCCGTGGCGGGGAAGAACGGGGTCGGCGTGCTCTCGACGCACGATCTCGAACTGGTCAAGCTGGCCGGCGAAATCCCGCACGTGCACAATTACCACTTCGCGGAGACGGTCGCCGGGGGCCGCATGACGTTCGATTACACGCTGCGCCCGGGGCCATCCCCTACCAGCAACGCGCTCAAGATCATGGCGATGGAGGGCTTGCCGGTGGATGGCATGAATCAACACGAGCTTGAGGAATCCCCCGCGGCGGGCTGACTTATCCCACATCAATCAACATTTCCAACAGGAATCAAACATTTTCCCACATTCCCACACAGTTATCCCCATCGCCCATCACCCACTATAATAAAGACGATGTGGGTTATTGGCTGAATTGATCTTTTTTGGAGGACACAATGGCGCCTTATTCGCTTCCGGAAATCGTCGAACCGGCCCCACCGGCCCCGAACGAAGCCATCCTCATCGCCAGCGGCGACCTGCGGCTGGCCGCCAACCAGCAGTGCTGGCCCGCCCAACACGACATGGAACAGCGCGTCATCCAGGCGTTCGCGGCGGAGGGCATCACCGTCAGGCGCGGGCATCCCTACGACCCCGACGAACAGCACGGCTTCATTTCCAGCCAGCGCATGGGCATGGACATCTTCAAGGACATTCACCCCGACGCGCGCCTGATCGTCGCCGAGGCCGTGTGGCAGTACAGCCACCACGTGCTGGCCGGCCTGCGCGATCATCGCGGCCCGATTCTGACCGTCGCCAACTGGAGCGGCCAGTGGCCGGGGCTGGTCGGCCTGTTGAACCTCAACGGCTCGCTGACCAAGATGGGCGTGAAGTACAGCACGATCTGGAGCGTGGACTTCACCGACGATTTCTTCCGCCAGGGCATTCGCCAGTGGATCGCCGAGGGGAAGATCGATCACGACACCAGCCACGTGCGCGATCTCGATCCGGCTCGCCTGCCGGGGGCGGAAAAAGAGCTGGGCGAGGCGCTCGCCCGCCAGATCAAGCACGAGAAGGCGATCCTCGGCGTGTTCGACGAGGGCTGCATGGGCATGTACAACGCCATCATCGACGACGAGATGCTCAACCCGATGGGCGTCTACAAGGAGCGCCTCAGCCAGTCGGCGCTGTACGCCGCCATGCTCCAGGTGACCGACGCCGAAGCCCAGGCCGTCCGCGACTGGCTGGACGCGAAGGGCGTGACGTTCGTCACCGGAACCGACGAGGCCACCGAGCTCACCGACGCGCAGATTTTCACCCAGTGCAAGATGTACGTCGCCGCCGCGCGCATCGCGCACGATTTCGGCTGCGCGGCCATCGGCATCCAGTACCAGCAGGGGCTGAAGGACCTCGTGCCGGCGTCGGACCTGGTCGAGGGCCTGCTCAACAACGTCGATCGACCGCCGGTGTATCACCAGGAGACGGGCGAAGAGCTGTATCCCGGCCAGGCGATTCCCCACTTCAACGAGGTGGACGAGGGCGCCGGGCTGGACGCGCTGGTGACCAATCGCATCTGGACGCGCATGGGCCTGCCGCCCGAGACCACGCTCCACGACCTGCGCTACGGCGAAGAATACGGCGGCCAGTTCGTATGGGTGTTCCTGATCTCCGGCGCGGCGCCGGCGGCGCACTTCATCGGCGGATACGCGGGGGCCAGCAGCGAGCGCCAGGCGCCGATGTACTTCCGGTTGGGCGGCGGCACGCTCAAGGGGATCAGCAAGCCGGGCGAGGTCGTGTGGAGCCGCGTGTACGTGATGGGCGGCAAGCTCCACGCCGACCTGGGCCGCGCGACGTCGGTCGAGCTGCCGCGCGAAGAAGTCGAGCGCCGCTGGCAGATCACCTCGCCGCAATGGCCGATCATGAACGCCGTGCTGCACGGCGTCACGCGCGACCAGATGATGGCCCAGCACAAGGCCAACCATCTGAACGTCGCCTATGCGCCGAGCGCCAAACAGGCCGACGCGGCGCTGGCGGCCAAAGCCGCCATGCTGGACGCGATGGGTGTGACCGTACACCTGTGCGGCGACGTCGCGCTGTAACAGGGGTGGGCGCTGCTGCCCGTCCGCATGAGGAGGAGACACGATGGCCGATTCGCCCTATGCATTCATCAACCCCGGCAAGACGATCCGCCTGGGCCGTATCCTGAATCCGCGGAACCACCGCGCCGCGGTCGTCGCGTTCGATCACGGCGTGCACCTGGGCGTCATCCCCGGCACGGAGAACCCCGGCCAGACGTTGGCCGCGCTGGCCGAAGCCGGGGCGGATGCGTTCCTGGTGGGGCCGGGCACGGCGCGGCGGTTCACCTCGATCTTCACCGGGCGCGGCGCGCCGGGCCTGATCCTGCGCGCCGACTGGACCAACCGCTGGCGCGGGCCGGACCTGCTCGGCTCGGAGGAGGGGCGCGGGCGGCTGATCGCGTCGGTGGACGACGCGGCCCGCCTGGGCGCCGACGCGGTGCTGGTGTACATGTTCATCGGCTACCACGATCCCGACGCCGAAGCGCGCCAGACCGAAGACGTGGCACGTGTGGCCGAGGCGTGCGAGCGCCTGGGGATCGGCTGCATCATCGAGCCGATGGCGCGCGGCCTGCGTGCCGAACACGACATCTACCGGCCCGAATACATCGCGCCCGGCGCGCGGATGGCGTGCGAACTGGGCGCGGACATCCTGAAGACGGATTACAGCGGTGACGCCGAGTCGTTCCGCCAGGTGACAGCGGCCTCGTACCGGCCCCTGCTGATCGCGGGCGGCCCCAAAACGGCGACGCTGCGCGAAGCCCTGGAGATGGTGCACGGCGCGCTGGCCGCCGGGGCCAACGGCATGTTCATCGGGCGCAACGTGTTCCAGGCGCCCGATCCGGGCCGGATGATGCGCGTGCTGCGGCGGATGATTCACGACGATCTCGACGTGGACGGCGCGCTGGCCGAGCTGGAAGGATAGGCCCATGCCCCAACCTGACGCGGTTGTTGCCGGTCACATCTGCCTGGACATGATCCCGGACCTGCCGCCGATCGACGTCCGGACGGATCTCAGGCCGGGCGCCGTTATCGAGATCGGCCCGGCCATTCTGGCGACGGGTGGGCCGGTGTCCAACACCGGGCGCAACCTGCACCGCCTGGGGATTCGCACCCGTCTGATGGGCAAGGTTGGCGACGACGACTTTGGGCGGATCGTGCTGCACCAGTTGCGCGACGACGACCCGGCCCTGGCCGATCACATGATCGTCACGCCGGGCGAAACGACGTCCTATTCGGTCGTGTTCAGCCCGCCCGGCCACGACCGGACGTTTCTGCACTGTGCCGGGGCGAATGCCACCTTCGGCGCGGACGACGTGCGCTACGACCAGATGGACGGGGCGCGGTTGTTCCACTTCGGCTACCCGCCGATCATGGCGCGCATGGTGGCGAATGGCGGCGCGGAGCTGGTCACCATGTACCGCCGCGCCAAAGCCACCGGGGCGATCACCTCGCTCGACACGGCCATGCCCGACCCGAAAGGGCTGGGCGGCCAGGTGAATTGGCCGGCGGTCTTCGCGCGCACGCTGCCGCACGTGGACATCTTCCTGCCCAGCCTGGACGAACTGGTCGTCATGCTGCGCGGGCATATGCCCGCCGCCGACCCGCCCGACGACGCGCTCCTCTCGACCATCGCCGCCGAGATGCTGGCGCTGGGCGCGTGGATCGTGGTGCTCAAGCTGGGCGACCGCGGCCTGTACCTGCGCACCGGGCCGGAGGGCGTGCCGTTCCTGCGCGGCGCGGGCTGGCGGAGCCGCGAATTGTGGGCGCCCTGCTTCGAGCCCCAGCCGCTGGTGGGCACGACCGGCGCGGGCGACGCCACCATCGCCGGGTTCCTGGCGGGCATCCTGCGCGGGCAGCCGCCCGAGGAGGCGCTGACCAGCGCGGTCGCGGTTGGCGCGTGCAACGTGGAAGCCGCCGACGCCCTGAGCGGCGTCCGGCCCTGGGACGAGACTCAAGCCCGCGTGGCCGCCGGGTGGGGCCGCCAATCCGTGACCATCACCGCGTCTGGCTGGACGTGGGACGACGCCCATTCGCTGTGGGTTGGCCCTCACGACGAGAGGTGAGCGCCCGCGCACATTCATCAGGAGGCGTGAAGAGTGCGGATCGTCTTTCAGCGCCAGCAGTTGGCGAACATCATCTCGCTCTCGCGGCTGGGGTTTCTGCCGTTCATCGTGCTCGCGGGAATCCTGCAACAGCCCGAAGCGTTCGTGGGATTGTTCGGCGCCCAATTGTTCCTGGACGCGATCGACGGTTTCGTCGCGCGGCGGCTGCACATCGAATCGGACCTCGGGCGGCGGCTGGATACGGTGATCGACCTGGCGATCTGGCTGCCCAGCATGGCGATCTTCGTCTGGCTCGTCTGGGACGAGTTCGCCAGGGTCTTTCCGGACTACCCGCACGTGTTCATCGTCCCAACCGTCACGTCGATCCTGATGTACGCCACGGCGTACCGCTACCTGCACAGCCTGGCGGCCATCCATCTCTACAGCGGCAAGCTGGCGTCGGCGCTGGTGCTGCTGCTGATGCTCACCATGCTGCTCGACCGGTTCTACCCGCTCCTGGGGTACCTGACAGCCGGCGTCGCCGTCGTCTACCACCTGGAGGCCATCGCGATTTACCGGCTCCAGCGGGATCGGACGGACGAGAACGTCACGTCGTTGGTGCAGGCCGTGCGCAGGCGGTGAGGGAGAATCGAGAAAGCGGCGTTTTGCCGGTATCATTGCTGTTACGAAGGGCACGCTTTTTCACACTGGTTTCGATTTTTGGATAGTTCCGAAGGACGCACACCACCCATGATGACATCTACCGAACGACTCACCGCGCGCCTGGGGGGGCAACCGGTCGACCGCGTCCCCAACATGACGCTGGTCATGCAGTTCGCCGCCGACCAGATCGGCGCGCCGCTGGCCCGCTACTACCAGGACTACAACGTGCTGTGCGAGGCGAATTTCAAGACGGTCGAGGTCTTCGGCCTGGACATCCTCGACGCCATCAGCGACCCGTACCGCGAAGCCGCCGATTTCGGCGCGCAGATCACCTTCCCGGAGAACGGCCTGCCGATCTGCACCGAGCCGCGCCTTAAGGACCCGTCCGACCTCGCCACGCTGCCCGCGCCCGATCCGCTGGCGCCCGGCAGCCGGATGCGCGACCGGGTGGACGCGATCCGCCTGTTTCACGCGCGCGCCGGGGGGCAGGTGCCGGTCCAGGGCTGGGTCGAGGGCGCGCTGGCCGAAGCCGCCGACCTGCGCGGCGTCAGCGCCCTGATGTACGATCTCTACGACCGGGAAGACTGGGTCGAGGAGCTGCTCGAGCGCTGCACCGAAACGGCGATCGCGTTCGCGCTGGCGCAGGTCGAGGCCGGGGCGACGATCATCGGCCTGGGCGACGCCATCGCCTCGCAGGTGAACCCCGCCGCCTACCGCCGGTTCGCGCTGCCCTACGAACAGCGCATCTTCGAGGCGGTGCGCGGGGCGGGCGCCAGCGCGCGGCTGCACATTTGCGGCAACACGACGCGCATTGTCGGTGACATGGCCCACAGCGGCGCGCAGATCATCGACCTGGACTGGCAGGTCGACCTGGCGAAGGCGCGCGCCCAGGTGGAAGACATCGATCCGGCGATCGCGCTGTGCGGCAATATCGACCCGGTGGCCGTGTTGTACAGCGGCACGCCGGAGGGCATCCGTCAGGCGGTTCTCGGCTGCCGCGATGCGGGCGGTCCCAACTGGCTGGCCGCGCCCGGCTGCGAGGTCCCGCGCAACACGCCCGCCGAGAACCTGCACGCGTTCGGCGAGGTGTTGGCGGCGCCCAACTAAACGCGGATCATTTTGGTTTCTGTGCTAACGAGGAGTAGGAACAATGAGATACTTACTGGGTCTGGATGTGAGCACCACCGGCTCCAAGGCGCTCCTGATCGACGAGACGGGCGCCGTGGTCGCCAGCCACACCACGCCGCACGACCTCAGCCAGCCCCGCCCGCTGTGGAGCGAGCAGAACCCGTCCGACTGGTGGGCGGGCATGGCCGCGGCGATCAAGGTCGTGCTGGGGCAGATCGACGACCCCGGCGCGATCCAGGCCATCGGCCTCACCGGGCAAATGCACGGGCTGGTGTGCCTGGACGCGCGCGGCGAGGTGCTGCGCCCGGCGATCCTGTGGAACGACCAGCGCACGCAAGCCGAATGTGACGAGATTCACGCCACCGTCGGCGAGGAGCGGTTCATCCAGCTCACCGGCAACCGCGCCCTGACCGGCTTCACCGCGCCCAAGATCCTGTGGGTGCGCAAGCACGAGCCGGACGTCTACGCGCGGATCGCGCACGTTCTGCTGCCCAAAGACTACATCCGGTTCAGGCTCACCGGCGGTTACGCGACCGACCTGGCCGGGGCGGCGGGCACCGTGCTGCTCAACGTCGCCCGGCGCGAGTGGTCCGACGAAGTGCTGCGCGCGCTGGACATCCCCGCCGAATGGCTGCCGCCCGTGCACGAAGGCCCGCAGATCACCAGCACCGTGAGCGAAGACGCGGCCCGCCAGACCGGGCTGAGGGCCGGGACGCCCGTGGTGGGCGGCGGCGGCGACCAGGCCGCCCAGGCGACCGGTGTCGGCGCGGTGAAGCCCGGCATCGTCGCGCTCACGGTTGGCACGTCGGGCGTGGTCTTCGCGCCGCTGGCGAGCTACGCCTACGAGCCGGAGGGTCGTCTGCACGCGTTCTGCCACGCCGTGCCCGACCAGTGGCACTTCATGGGCGTGATGCTCAGCGCGGCGGGCAGCCTGCAATGGTTCCGCGACACGCTGGCCCCCGGCGAGGACTTCGGCCCGCTCACGGGCGAAGCGGCGAGCGTGGCGCCCGGCGCGGATGGGCTGGTCTTCCTGCCCTACCTGACCGGTGAGCGAACGCCCCACCCGGACCCGCTGGCGCGCGGCGCGTTCGTCGGCCTGACGGCGCGGCACTCGCGCGCTCACTTGACGCGCGCCGTGCTGGAAGGCGTCGCCTTCGGTCTGCGCGATGGTTTCGAGCTGATCAAGAACAGCGAGGCGGGAATCATCGACGAAGTGCGGGCCAGCGGCGGCGGCGTCAAAAGCCCGGTCTGGCGCCAGATCCTGGCCGACGTGTTCGGCGTGCCGCTGGTCGTCGCCGAGGCGATCGAAGGCGCGGCCTATGGCGCGGCGCTGCTGGCCGGCGTGGGCGGCGGCGTGTGGCCGGACGTCGCCACCGCTGCCGAGCGGACCGTCAAGCTGGGCGAGCGTGTCGAGCCGGGCCCCCACGCGCCGGACTACGAGGCGATTTACGCGCTGTACCGGGACCTGTATCCCACGCTCAAGCCCGCCTTCGATACGTTGTCCACCCTGTAGCCTGTTTGGGCCGGGGCACCACCGTGACCTCGCCCCGGCCCCCTATTTCCCTGGAGTGTGTATGACCGGTGATATGTGGCTGACCCTGGCAATCCTGGCGGTTGCCATCGTGTTGTTCGTGACCGAATGGCTGCGCGTGGACGTGGTGGCGTTGGGCGTCGTCGTGACGCTGATGGTCACCGGCCTGCTCTCGACCGCTGACGCGCTGGCCGGGTTCTCCAATTCCGTCGTGCTGATCGTCGCCTCGCTGTTCATCGTGGGCGGGGCCGTGCTAAAGACGGGGCTGGCGGCGGTCATCGGCCAGCGAATCCTGCGCGTTGCGGGCGACAGCGAAACGCGCCTGGTGCTGGTGATCATGCTGACCAGCGGCCTGCTGTCGGGATTCATGAGCGACACCGGGACGGTCGCCGTGCTGCTGCCGGCCATCGTCAGCCTGGCGCGCACCGCCAACCTCAGCCCGTCCAAGCTGCTGATCCCGCTGTCGTATGGCGCGCTGTTGGGCGGCGCCATGACCCTGATCGGCACGCCCGCCAACATCATCGTCAGCGACCTGCTGCGCGAGAACGCGGAAAACCCGTTCCATTTCTTCTCGTACACGCCGGTCGGTGTGATGATGCTCGTGGCCGGGGTCACGTTCATGATCGTCGCCGGGCGCCGCATCCTGCCCGACCGCCGCAGCAAGCAGAGCCTGCAGCAGCAGCTTCTCAGCCCGCGCGAGCTGCTCGACGTGTACCGCCTGCCGGACAACCTCTTCCGGCTCCGTGTGCCTGCCGGGTCCAACCTGCCCGGCAAGACGGTCGCGGACTCGCAGTTCCGGCAGGAATTCGACGTCACGGTGCTGGAGATCCGCCGCACCGCCGAGCCGCAGCCCCTGGTCCGGTTTGGCGATCAGCGGCTGGTCTGGCAGTCGGACGCCGCCGAGCCGGTCCGCCCGACCGCCGACACGGTGATCCACGAGGGCGACGTCTTGATCGCGCAGGGCGAGGAAACCGCGGTCAAGGAAGCGGTCGCCTATTGGAACCTGGTGATGCAGCCGGTCCAGCCCGCCGACGAGGCCGCGCTGATCAACCAGGAAGCCGGAATCGCGGAGGTGGTGCTGCCGCCGCGCTCGTCGTTGGTGGGCAAGACGCTGGTCGAAACGCGCTTCGGCTCGACCCACAGGCTGACGGTGCTCAACATCAGCCGCCCCGGCCAGGATGGCAAGCTCGACCTGAAGGAAACGCGGCTCCAGTTCGGGGACATTCTGCTGGTCCAGGGCTATTGGAACGACATCCTGGCGCTCAAGAAGAATCCAAAAGATTTCGTCGTGATGGGCCAGCCGGAGTCGATGCTGGGCGCGCCGAACCGGTCCCGCGCGCCGATCGCGCTGGCGATCCTGGCCGGGATGCTGATCGCCCTGATCGCGGGCGTGGGGTCGGTGGCGACGGTGAGCATGGCCGCCGGGCTGCTGATGGTGCTGACCGGCTGCCTGACGATGGACGACGCCTACGCGGCCATCGACTGGAAGAGCATCGTGCTGATCGCGGGGATGCTGCCCATGAGCACGGCGCTCGAACAGGTCGGGCTGGTGTCGCTGGTGGCCGAAAACCTGACCGAGCACCTGGGCGACTTCGGCCCGCTGGTGATCATGGCCGGCCTGTTCCTGATCACGTCGGCCTTCACGCAGGTGATCTCCAACACGGCCACCGCCGTGCTGATCGCGCCGATCGCGCTGGCGACCGCCCGCGAGCTGGACGTCGCGCCCCAGGCCTTCCTGATGGCGGTCGCTATCGCCGCGTCGATGGCCTTCGCCTCGCCGGTGGCCTCGCCAGTCAACACACTGGTGATGGGCGCGGGCGAATACCGGTTCGTGGACTACATCAAAATCGGCCTGCCGATGATCCTGCTCATGCTGCTGGTGGCGTTGATCGGCGTGCCGCTGTTGTACCCGTTCTAAGCCGGATCGAGCCGGGCGCCGTTCTGATCGCGGCTGAACTGCGTCTCGTACAGCCGCGCGTACAGCCCACCTTGCGCGATCAGGTCGGCGTGCCGGCCTTGCTCGACGATCTGGCCCCGGTCGATCACCAGGATCAGGTCGGCGGCCAGGATCGTGCTCAGCCGGTGCGCGATGACGATGCTCGTCCGGCCCGCCATCACCTTCTTCAGCGCGTCCTGGATCAGCGCTTCGGACTGGCTGTCGAGGTGGCTGGTCGCCTCGTCCAGCACCAGGATGCGCGGATCTTTGAGGATCACGCGCGCGATGGCGAGGCGCTGCTTTTCGCCCCCGCTCAGGCGATAGCCGCGCTCGCCGACGACCGTGTCGTAGCCGTCCGGCAGGCCGGCGATGAAGTCGTGAATGTTGGCCGCGCGGCAGGCCGCCTCGATCTCGTCCTGGGTCGCGTCCAGGCGGGCGTAGAGCAAATTGGTGCGGATCGTGTCGTGGAACAGGTGCGTTTCCTGCGTGACCATGCCCACCTGGGCGGCCAGCGAGCTGAGCGTCACGTCGCGCAGGTCGTGCCCGTCGAGCAGGATGCGCCCCTCGGTGGGATCGTACAGGCGCGGGATGAGGTAGGTCAGCGTGGTTTTGCCCGCGCCGCTCGGCCCCACCAGCGCCACCAACTGCCCCGGCTGGATGTCGAACGACACGTGCTCCAGCGCGATCTCGCGCGCCTGACTGACCGCGACCGGCTCGCTCGATTTGCCGTTGGTCTTTTCACCGCCGGACAGCACCGCCTGGACCATATCGACCTGCCCGTGACGCTCCACGCCGCGCAGCAGGTGCTCCTCGTCGATGCGGTACTCGAAGGTCACGTTCTCGAACGTCAGCGCGCCGCGCACGTCGCGCAGGACGATCGCACCCGGTTTCTCGGCGATGTCCAGCGGCAGGTCGACCACCTCGAACACGCGCTCGAAGCTGACCATCGACGTGGCGAACGCGACCGGCGCGTTGGTCAGGTTCTGGAGCGCGCCGTACAACTGGGTGAGGTACGACGCGAACGCGACGATCGTGCCGATGGTGAACGTGCCGCTCAGCACGAGATGCCCGCCGACCCAGTACACCAGCGCCGTGCCGATCGCGCCGACCAGCCCGATGATCACGAAGAACTGGCTGCCGGTCACCGCCCGCGTGATGCCGATGTCGCGCACTTTCGCCGCCCGCGCGTCGAAGCGGTCGACCTCGGTCGCCGTGCGCCCGAACAGCCGGACCAGCAGCACGCCGCCGATGTTGAGCGTCTCGTTCATGATCGCGTTCATCTGCGCGTTGTGGTCCATCGCCTCGCGGGCGATGTGGCGGAGCTTGGCGCCCAGCCGCCGCGCCGCCACGATGAACGCCGGCAGGACCATCACGCCCAGCAGCGTCAGCCGCCATTCGAGCGAGAACATGACGATCAGGATCGCCGTGACCTGGATCAGGTTGGTCACGATGTCCACGATCGTGCTGCTGATCGCGCGCTGGGCGTCGATCACGTCGTTATTCAGGCGGCTGATCAGCTCGCCGGTCTTGGTGTGCGTGAAAAAGCGCAGCGAGAGCCGCTGCAAGTGCGCGTAGAGCGCCAGCCGCAGATCGTAGATTACGCCCTCGCCGATCGACGCGTTCAGCTTGCGCTGGGAGACGCTGATCGCGCCGCTGACGATCGGGATCAGCACGAGCGCTATCGCCAGCCGGTTGAGCCGCCCCGCGTCACCGGCGGGCAGCGTGCGGTCGATCAGGTCGCGCATGATCAGCGGCGTCAGCAGGCCCAGGCCCGTCACCGCCAGGATCGTGCCCAACAGCAGAATGATCTGGCCGCGATAGGGCCGGGCATAGCCCAACACCCGTTTGAGCAGCGGCCACGTCATGTATCGCTTCTTGTCTTTGTCGTCTTCGCCGCGAACGTAGGCGAACCATCCGCCACCGTGCATACGCATTCATCCCACCTTTTGTGATCGTCGCGTTTCGTTTTCCATGCCAGATTGTACCAGCTTTGATCGCCGTTCTGCCGCCAACACCGTACAATCTGCTGCAAGTCTGACGTTCACAAGCGAAGGGACGTGACCATGTTTGACTTCTCGAACCAGATCGTGGTCGTCACCGGCGCCCGCGGCAACCTGGGCAGCGCCGTCGCGCGCCGGTTTCTGGCGGCGGGCGCCACCCTGGCCCTGGTCGACCACGCCGGCGACGGCCTGCGCGCGGCGTTCGCGGATCTCGCGGACTCGCCCGATCACCTGCTGCTGGGCGGCGTGGACCTGACCGACGAACCGGCCACGCGCCACATGGTCGCCCAGGTGATCGACCGGTTTGGCCGGATCGACGTGCTGGCGAACACCGTCGGCGGCTTCCGGGCGGGGGACCCCGTCCACGACACGCCGCTGGACACGTTCGAGTTCATGCTGTCGCTCAACGCGCGGACGGCCTTCATCCTGGGCCGCGCCGTGGTGCCGGTCATGCTGCGGCAGGGCGGCGGCAAGATCATCCACACCGCCGCGCCGGCGGGCGAAAAGGGGCGCAAGCATTCCGCGGCCTACAGCGCCTCGAAGGCCGCCGTCATCCGCCTGACCGAGAGCATGGCCGCCGAGCTGAAAGCCAACGGGATCAACGTCAACTGCATCCTGCCGGGCACGATTGACACGCCGCAAAACCGCGAGGCCATGCCCAACGCCAACTTCGACAGATGGGTTCCGCCCGAAGACCTGGCCGACGTGTTCCTGTTCCTGGCGTCGGACGCGGCGCGCGCGATTCACGGGGCGGCGGTGCCGGTCCTGGGACTGACGTGATCGAGGCGTCAGGGTTCTGTCAGGTCCGGCGGGGTTCCGTTGCCCAGCCATCGATCAGGCGTCAAGTTGGGCCGCGGGGCGCCGCCTAAGATCAGGGTAGTACCGAGATGGCTGATGCCCCCCACAGCCATCCGGGTGCTCCCCCAAGACCAAACGCTTCGCGAACCAAGTGTTTGGTCTTTATTCTGGCTTGCGAGTTAGAACTTTTGTTCGTATAATGGAAGATCCAGCCCGGTTTTGACGCCCTTATCCAGCAAGCTATAATCGCTTTACGCTCGTTACACGCACCAGGGGAGCCTACTCGTTGAAGACCTTCCAGACGATCGGCATACTCGCTCACCCGCTGCGCCCAGGCACGGTCCCCATCGCCCAGGACCTGACCCGGTCCCTGGAAGATCACCACATCACGACCTGGATGCGCACTGTGTGGGACATGCCGAACGTCCGGCCCCTGGTTCACGACTCGGACCTGGTCGTTGCCATCGGCGGCGACGGCGCGATGCTGCGCGCGGCCCGCGTGTGCGCGCCGGAGCGCGTGCCGGTGTTCGGCATCAACACGGGCTATCTCGGCTTCCTGACCGAGATCAACCCGGAAGAATGGGAGGCCAGCCTGGAGGCCCTGTTGGCGGGCCGGTACTGGATCGAGGAGCGGATGATGATCCGCTACGAAATCCGGCGCGACGGCGCGAGCCTGGGGACCAACGACGCGCTCAACGACGTGGTGATCAACCGGGGCGCCATCGCCCGGTCGGTCCGGCTGGAGACGTACATCGACGGCGGCTGGGCGACGACGTATCACGGCGACGGCCTGATCATCGCCACGCCGACCGGCTCGACGGCCTACGCGCTGGCGGTGGGCGGGCCGATCCTGCCGCCGGAGCTGAAGAACATCCTGGTGACGCCGGTCGCGCCACATCTGAGCATGGACCGGCCCATGGTGCTGTCGCAGGGCGCGACGATCACGGTCGTCGTGGAGCCGCAGACGCTGGCCGAAGTGTTCCTGACGGTGGATGGCGAGTTGATCGCCAGCCTGGAACCGTCCGACGAGGTCGTCGTGCGCGCCAGCGACCGGATCACGCAGTTCGTGCGCCTGCGCGAGCGCAACTATTTTTACCGCTCGCTGCTCGACCGGCTGGAGCCGCGCGTGCCGCCGCACACCAACCGCCTGCCAGTGGGCAATTCCACCGATTCAAGCCAGAATCAGGGATGAAACATCGACCTTGAGGAAAGATGATGACCGTTTCAGAGCGAATCGACGACACCGACACCAGCGAAGAAGAGGTGGTGTACTGCACCGTCCATCCGAATACGGCCACCAGCCTGCGCTGCAATCGCTGCGGGCGCCCGATGTGCACCCGCTGCGCCGTCAAGACGCCGGTCGGCTATCGCTGCCGGGAATGCGTCCGCGAGCAGCAGGATAAGTTTTTCAACGCGCAGATGCTCGACTACCTGATTGCCGCGGGTGTGACGCTGGTCATGAGCTTCTTCGCCGCCGGGATTCTGGCGCGGATCGGCTGGTTCTTCATTGCGTTCTTCCTGGCGCCGGCGGCGGGCGGCCTGATCGGCAGGGCCGTCATGACGCTCACTGGCAAGCGGCGCGGGCGCTACACCGGCGCCGTGGTGGGCACCTGCGTCGTGCTGGGCGCGCTGCCCTTCCTGCTGTTCAACCCGCTCAGCGTCGGGATCTACCTGTTCATGGCGACTGGCACGGCGGTCGCGCAGTTTGGCCTGCGGCTGACAACCTGAGAGTGGTCCGGTATGCTTCACGAACTGCGCATCAAAGATTTCGCAATCATCGACGAGCTGACCCTCACCCTCGATTCCGGCTTCCTGGTGATCACCGGCGAGACGGGGGCCGGTAAGTCGATCATCGTCGACGCGGTCAACCTGCTGCTCGGCGAGCGCTCGGACGCGACGCTGGTCCGTGGCGGGGCCGACCGGGCCGTGATCGAGGGCATTTTCGCCATCCCGCCCGCGCTCCAGGCCGAGGTGCACGCCCTGCTGGAGGCCGAAGGGCTGGACGGCGAGGCGCCCGACGAGGTGATCCTCACCCGCGAGGTGCGCAGCAGCGGGCGCAGCCAGGCGCGCATCAACGGCACGACCTGCAACCTGACCGTCTATCGCGAGATCGGCGGGATGCTGGTCGACATTCACGGCCAGGGCGAGCACCTCTCACTGCTGCGCCCGGCCCAGCACATCTACCTGCTGGACCGCTACGCCGGGCTGGAAGACGCCCGCGCCGGGTTCAAGGAAGTGGTCCGCGCGCTGGACCAGGTCCAGGCCGAGATCAAGAGCCTGCTCACCGACGAGGCCGCCCTGGCCCGCCGCGTGGACATGCTGCAATACCAGGTCCAGGAGATCGACACCGCCGCCCTGCGCCCCGACGAGGAAGACGAGCTCCAGCAGGAGCGCAACCGGCTGGTCAACGCCGAGAAAATCGCGGAGCTGGCGACCGAGGCCCAGTACGCGCTGCTGGGCGACATGGGCGAGACAGCCGGCGTCGACCTGCTGGCCCAGGCGGCGATCGACCTGTCGCGGCTGGCGAAACTCGACCCGACGATTGCCGAGTACGCCGAGCTGGCCGAAAGCCTGAGCGCCCAGGCCGACGAGCTAGCGCGCGCCGTCCGGCAGTACCGCGAAACGATCGAATACGACCCGCACCGGCTGGACCAGATCGAGGAGCGGGTCGAGATCATCACGCGGCTCAAGCGCAAGTACGGCGGCAGCATCGAGGCCGCGCTGGCGCACGCCGACAAAGCCCGCGCCGAGCTCGAATCCATCACGCACAGCGAGGAACGGCTGGCCGAGCTGCGGACCCAGGAGAACCGCCTGCTGCGCCAGATCGGCACGCTGGCCGCGCAGTTGAGCGCCAAGCGGCGGGCCGCCGCCCAACAACTGACCGGGGCCATCGTCCGCGAGCTGGACGAGCTGAAAATGCAGGGCGCCCGCTTCGAGGTGCAGATCGCCTGGGAGGACGATCCCGAAGGCTGCTTCGTCGAGGACCGGCGGCTGGCCTTTGGCCCCACCGGGATCGATCAGGTGGAGTTCTACATGGCGGCCAACGTGGGCGAGCCGCTGCGCCCGATCGCCAAGGTCGCGTCCGGCGGCGAAACGGCGCGGATCATGCTGGCGCTCAAGAGCGTGCTGACCCACGCCGACCAGGTGCCCACGCTCATCTTCGACGAGATCGACCAGGGCATCGGCGGGCGGGTCGGCGCGTTGGTCGGCCAGAAGCTCTGGCGGCTCTCGGACCGGCACCAGGTGCTGGTCGTCACGCACCTGGCGCAGCTCGCCGGGTTCGGCGACGCGCACTACCGCGTCAGCAAGCACGTGCAGAACAAGCGCACGGTGACCCAGGTCCAGCGGCTGGACGACCAGGGCCGCGTCGACGAACTGGCCGAGATGTTGGGCGCCGAAACGGACAGCGCTCGCCAGAGCGCCTACGACATCCTGATGCTGGCGCGCCGCCTCAAAGAAGGGCGCCGGCTCGAAACCACTGCCTGACGCCCTGCTTCAACACGTTGCGTTGTGGAAAACCGGGCCTCTATTCCGCACCCGGACCGGAGGATTTATTCGCTCGCTTCGGGCCTGTCGATCACGCGATACACCAGCGACTCGGTGCCCAGGGCCGAGACGACAGCCGCGTCCGGCCCCGGCTCCAGCACGATCCCCTGGCCGGGCAGCACGACCGTATCCTGCCCGGCGAACGTCACCCAGGCGCCGCCCGACACGACCTGCACCGTCTGGCCCGCCCGCGCGAAGCTCTGCACCTCGCCCGGCGCCAGCCAGAGATCGCCCTGCCGGAGGGCCGCGGATCGCGCCCGGCGCGTCGCGGGGACGAAGATGGCCGGCCTGCCCGCCCCGGTTATGACGATCACAGTGACTCCGCCCGCCTGACCGGTGACGGTGTCAGGCTCCGGGCTGCCCCGGTAATTGCTCGAAGAAGACTCTGTCCAAAACGCCCCTGTGTTCATGCCGGTTCCTCGGAATGCGTCACCTGCTGTTCGCGTTCCAGGAGCGCCTGCTTGCGCTCCACGCCCCAGCGGTACCCGCCTAACTCGCCGTTCTTGCGCACGACGCGATGGCACGGAATGATCATCGCGACCGGGTTGTGAGCGCATGCCTGGGCGACGGCGCGCGTGGCGGTGGGCTGTTTGAGGCTGGCGGCGATCTCGGCATACGAGCGCGTCGCGCCCACCGGGATCGCGCGCAGGGCATCCCACACGCGGCGCTGGAAGGCCGTCGCCCGGATGTCTAACGGCAGGTCAGGCGGTAACGGCGCGCCGTCCATGTAGGCCCGGATCAGGCTCACCCACTCGCCCATGCCGGTATCGTCGCGGTGAATCGACGCGGCGGGATACTCCTTCACCAGGTCGGCTTCGAGATCCGCCGGCGAATCGCCTAAACTGACGGCGCACAACCCGCGCTCCGTGGCCGCGACCAGCACGTACCCTAACGGGCAGTCCGTCACCGTATACGCGATCACCATCCCCTCGCCGCCGCCGCCATAGGCGGTGGGCGTCATGCCCAACTGCCCGGCATACGCGCGGCTGCTGGAGCCGTACCCGGCATCGTAGAGCGCCCGCGTGACCGTCTCGCCCTCCTTGAGCTGGGACTTGAAGCGGTCCAGGCGGCGCGCGTCGGCGTACTGGCGCGGCGTGACGCCGGTCAGCCGCTTGAAGACGCGCTGCAGGTGGTACGGGCTGACGTGCAGCTGCGCGCCCAACTCGGCCAGCGTCGGCGCGGAGCCGTTCGCCGCTTCGATCACGTCGCAGGCGCGCCGCACCAGGTCGACCTGGGAATCGACTTCGTTGGGACGGCAGCGACCGCAGGGCCGGAAACCGGCCTGCTCCGCGTCGTCGGCGCACGCGAAGAAGGTGACGTTC
This sequence comes from Anaerolineae bacterium, assembly GCA_018432315.1. Taxonomy (GTDB): domain Bacteria; phylum Chloroflexota; class Anaerolineae; order Aggregatilineales; family Aggregatilineaceae; genus LM3-B42. The sequence goes on along the minus strand of JAHDLB010000004.1, from coordinate 290,072 downwards.
TCGCGCCGGGGATGCCGCGCCGGGCACGATGGCCGGCTGTAGATGCCGGTTGACTCCACGGCGTATACGAACGTACCATCATACTGGCGATCCCGGTTCTGGACGGCCCGCCAGCATTCGCGCTCGTCGGGCATGGTAGTGGGGGGTAGGGTATCAAGCATCACTCGCGTTCCTCGCATGGCTGCGTTGTTTGATAGCTTCAGGATAGCGGCAGACGGGCCAAAACGCTATCCGAATCTTGCGCTCAAATTGGGCAGTGAAACAACCGTTTATGCTAGAGTCTGATCATAGAACAGATATGTCGGAGCAGAGGGTATGGTGACGCTGCAAGACCGGTTGGACACTATGACAACAGCCGGCGAGCTGTTCGAAATAGTCGACGCCGAAGAACGGAAGATCCGCTGCCTGGCCTGCGGGCACCGCTGCCTGATCAAAGACGGGCGGCGCGGCATCTGCCAGGTGCGCTACAACGACGGGGGCACGCTGCGCGTCCCGCACGGCTACGTGGGCGCGCTGCAAGTCGACCCGGTCGAGAAGAAACCGTTCTTCCACGTCCTGCCGGGAATATCGGTGCTCAGCTTCGGGATGCTCGGCTGCGATTTCCGGTGCAGCTACTGCCAGAACTGGGAAATCTCGCAGACCCTGCGCGACGATGCGGCGGGCCGCGACTACATGCCCATCTCAGCCGACGAGCTGATCGCGCTGGGCACGTCGCGCCGCGCGCAGGCCGTCGCCAGCACCTACAACGAGCCGCTGATCACCACCGAATGGGCGGTCGAGGTCTTCAAGCGCGCCCGCCAGGCCGGGATGCTGACGATGTACGTATCCAACGGCAACGGCACCCGCGAGGTGATCGACTACCTCAAGCCGTGGATCGACGGCTACAAGATCGACCTGAAGACGATGCAGGACCGGCACTACCGCAAGGTGATGGGCGGCGTGCTCCAGCACGTGCTGGACACGATCAAATGGGTGCACGAGGCGGGCATCTGGCTCGAGGTGCTGACGCTGGTCATTCCCGGCTTCAACGACAGCAACGACGAGCTGTGGGACGCCGCGCGCTACATCACCAGCGTCTCGCCGGATATTCCCTGGCACGTGACGGCTTTCCACCCCGACTACAAGATGACCGACCCGCCGCGCACGCCCGCCGAGACGCTCCAACGCGCCGCCGAGATCGGAGCCGAAGCCGGCCTGAAGTACGTCTACGCGGGCAACCTACCGGGCCGCGCCGGTGACTGGGAGAATACCCGCTGCCCCCATTGCCAGACCACGCTCATTCGCCGGCACGGGTTCATGGTCCATGAGAACAAGCTCGCCCACACAGGCGGAACCTGCCCGACCTGCGGCACGCAAATCCCCGGCATCTGGCACTAGACTCATCACGCAGGGAAGAACGCGCAACCATGACCAAACACATTGTCCCGCGATACAAACTGATGCTTTTCTATGACCTGAAGCCTCAGTCGATGGACGCGTATTACGACTTCATCATGAACGAGATGATCCCCACCGCCCAGGAGATGGAGTTGTACATGTTCCGGGTGTTTCACACGGTCTATGGCGACTGCCCGCTGCGGCAGGCCGAATTCGTCGCCGAAGACCTGGACACCATCCGCCAGGTGATGCACAGCGACACCTGGCACGGCCTGGAAGACAAACTGCTGGAATACGCGACCAACTACAACCGCAAGATCGTCAAGTTCCGGCCCGGCTTCCAGCTTTGAGCCTTCCCCCGCGCGCGCAAACGAAAACGCCCGGCAAGCACGCACCCACCGGGCGTTTTACGTATGCGACAGGTGCCGCCGCCAGCGCGCCGGATCAGGCGATCACGCCCAGCTCGCGGCCCACTTTGGCGAAGATCTCCAGCGCCTGGTCCAGGTCCTCGTGGGTGTGGGTGGCGCTGTTCATGACGCGGATGCGGGCTTTGCCGTGCGGCACCGTCGGGAAGCCGATCGCCATGGCGAACAGGCCCTCCTCGAACAGCCGTTTGCTGAAGCGCTGCGCCAGCGGCGCCTCGCCCAGCATCACCGGCACGATCGGCGTCTGGGACTCGCCGGTATCGAAGCCGAGATCGTTCATGCCGCGCTTGAAATAGGCGGCGTTGCTCCACAGCCGGTCGACCAGCTCGGTGCTCTCTTCCAGCACGTCCACCGCCGCGATGCACGCGGCCACGTCCGGAACGGTCATCGCGCTGCTGAACAGGAACGGGCGCCCGCGCTGGCGCAGCCAGTCCACGATCGTTTGCTTGCCGGCGACCACGCCGCCGACCACGCCGAACGCCTTGCTGAGCGTGCCGATCTCCACGTCCACCTTGCCATGCAGATCGAAGTGATCGACGATGCCGCGCCCGCCGTTGCCCAACACGCCCTCGCCGTGCGCGTCGTCGACCATCAGCAGGATGCCCAGCGCCTCCGCGATGTCGGCCAGCGCCGGCAGCGGCGCGATGTCGCCGTCCATGCTGAACACGCCATCGGTGATGATCAGGCGGCGGCCATAGTCCGAGGTAGCTGCGATCTGCTGGCGCAGGTCATCGGGGTCGGCGTGGCGAAAGCGCACGATCTCGGCCCGCGACAGGCGGCAGCCGTCGATGATGCTGGCGTGATTCAACTCGTCGGAGAAGATCACGTCGCCCTTGCCCACCAGCGCGGGGATCGTCGCGAGGTTCGCGGTAAACCCGCTCTGGAAGGTGACCGCGGCCTCGGCGCCCTTGAAGGCCGCCAGCCGTTGTTCGAGTTCCAGGTGCAGGTCCATCGTCCCCGCGATGGTGCGCACCGCCGCCGGCCCGACGCCGTGCGTATCCATCGCCTGTTTGGCCGCTTCGACCAGCCGGGGATGGTTCGCCAGGCCCAGGTAGTTGTTCGACGAGAAGTTGAGGACCCGCTTGCCATCCACCACCAGCCACGCGCCTTGCGGGCTGCCCAGGGTGCGAATGTGGGTGAACAGGCCCTGGTCTTGCAGGCTGGCAATCTCCTCAGCGATCCAGGCGGTTTTCGTGTCGGTCATACACAGACTCCTTATGATTTTTTGCAGTAATATCAAGTATGGGCGCCTGCGTCGCCTCACGTGCAGCGCAGCCCGCCCCATTCGTTCCCTATTCTAGCACACAAGGACAGATGCCATGACAGAGCAACCCCAGCCCCTCGCCCCCGCGATCATCTGCATGGGGCATGGCCCCGTGTGGCGCGCCGAAGACGATCCGGGGCGGCTGGAGGCGCTGTCTCAGTTGCCGTAGCGGGAGAATCGAAGGGCGCGGCTCAGGCGAAGATACACACCTGGTGGCGGCGCACCGGCAGCCCGTGGTGGGTCAGGCGGGCCATGCTCCACAACTGGTCGATGTGAATCTGGAAGACCGTGTCCAGCCCGACCAGCTCCAGCAGCTTCTGTATCTGGGGTGACGGGTTGGCGATGTGCACCATCCCGCCGGAGTTCGACACCTGTTCGTAGACGCGCACCAGCTCGCGCAGGCCGGCGCTGTTCATATACTGCACGCCGCTCATGTCGAGCACCAACTGGTTTTGCCCTTCGGCAATCGCTTGATCGAGCAGCGTCACCAGCTCGCCGACGGTGTGGTTATCGATCCGCCCCAACACCTCGACGATCTGCACGCGCTGCGGATTGGATTGAATTAACTGCATGACCATCGTAACACCTGTTTACCTGCTCAACGGCACATCCCCGGTTCCCTGCCGCATCAACGATATATCATCCTATACGCAAAAAGCGGCTGAGTTGTTCCAGCCGCGAGGCGAACAGCCTAAAAAATGGGGGACTGGCTAGGACGCGATCCCGGCCACCAGCAGGTCGAGCGCCAGCACGTCGCCCACCTTGCCGGTCTTGATGCCGGCGTCTGTTTCGAGCAGGAAGTGGTAGATCATCTCCAACTGGTCGAGCGTGAAGGCCCGCACCTGGCGCGTCAGTTTTTCCGCCACGTAGGGATGCACGCCAATCGCCGCGCCCATCTGGCCGGGGGCGCCGCCCTCGTTGAGGTATTCGCGGGCCAGGATCAACAGCCGGAACTGCCGGACGATCATCCCGAACAGGCGCAGCGGGTCGTCGTCATCCAGCAGGCGATGCAGCAGGCGGGCCGCCGCCGCGCCGTCGCGCCGCCCCAACGCGTCGACCATCTCGAACACGTCGGCCTCGGCCACGTAAGGCGTCAGCAGCGCGACGTCCGCCTCACTGATCGGGCGCTCGCCATCGACGTACGCGGCCAGCTTCGCCAGCTCGCTGTCAGCGGCGCGCAGGTCCTTTTCGATCAGCGCGGCCAGCGCGGCGGCGGCGCGCGGCTCGATCTCGGTGTCGTACTCCTGCCGGGCCTGGGCCTCGATCCAGCGCGTGGCGTCGCGCGGCGGGTCGAACAGCTTGTGATACCCGCCCGGATCGGTCTTCGCCAGCTTGAGCACCGGGTTGCGCTCGGAGAGGGCCTCGCTCTCGACGAACACGACGCGCGCGTGCGGCGGAAGCCGGCTCAGCCCCTCGACCAGCGCGTCCAACTGGGCTTTGCCCGCCTTGCCCGCGCCCTTGCGTCCCAGCCATGACAGCATCCCCTCGACGATCACCAGCCGCTTGTCGCCCAGGAACGGCATAGCGCCCGCCGAGGAGAGCACGTCGGCGGTGGTAGCGGTCTTGCCATCCAGCACGGTCGTGTTCAACTCGGCCAGCGACGGATCGCCCATCTGGTCGCGCATGGTGTGAATCTGCGCCCGGCAGCTAAAGTTGTCCGGCCCGTGCAGGACGTAAAAGGTAGGAGCGCGTTTGCTCATGGCGCCTGCGGGAGCCTAGCCGCGCGTGGTGCGCACGAAATGCACGGTCAGGCGCTGGCCGGCCAACGGGATCGGGAATTCGTAGCGGTTGATCGACACGATCTCCAGTTGGCCCGGATCGCCCAGCGTGGTGAAATGCTGCTGGAGCGCCAGCCCCAGCGGCTGGGAGAGAATCAGCGAGAAGGTCGAGAGCAGCACGATCGTCGGCAGGCGCGAGAGCCGGTCGGCCAGACTCTGTTTCATGCCCGCTGTGCCCGCCAGCGCGGTGATGCTGGTCAGCACGCCCGCCGTCACCAGGCCCGTCCCACAGTTGGGATGGATCGCCAGCCCCTGCTCGCCGTGGCGCATGCGGTGCAGCGCCTCCTGGGCGGCAGCCTCGACCTCGGCGGTCGGCACGTTGCCGTACAGGTAGAAGCCGGTGTTGGTCGAACGGCCCGCGATGTTGAGGTTTTTCTGCTTGCGACTCAACATGTGGATCGTCGCGTGCTCCAGGCCGTGATTGCGCCGGATGCGGCGGATCACGGGCAGGTTGAGGAAGGGCGCAGCCAAAACCGCGAGAAATTGGATCATGTTGTTGTCTACCCTGTATAACCGTCATGGCAGCTCAGCCGGCAGCCCCAACGCCCAGACGGGCTGGGCGATCACCACCAGCCGGTGGGTGTTGGCGCTGTACGGCCAGCATGTAATGAGCGTAACACGTTCGTCACCGGTCGGCAATATCCACCGCGCATTCTCGCGGCGCATGTCTAGCGGCTGGCCCTGCTCGGCCAGCGTCATCGTCTGGGCCACCAGGTAATAGTAGCGCTGCCCCGCCGCCTCCAGCGCGATCACGTCGCCTGGCTCCAGCGCCACCAGGTAGCGGAAGACCTCGCCGTGAATGTTGTGGTGCCCGTTGATCACGGTGTTGCCCGGCTGGCCCAGCGGGGCGGAGTTCTGGTGCCAGCCCGCCGCGAAGACGTCCGGCACGTCCCACTGGCTGTAGACCTCGCCCTCCAGCCGGACCGCGGACTGCCCGACCGGGACCACCGGCGCGTTCAAGCCGATGGCGTCGATCAGGATCCGGTCCGGGATGGCGGGCGGCGGCACGGTGGAAGTGGGGGAAGGCGTCCCGGTGGGCACGGAAGTAGCCGTCAGCGACGGGGCCAGCGTGGGCGCGGCGCGCGTCCGGGCCGGGGCCGGCGTGCGCGTCGGGGAGGCGGTGGGCGTTCGGGACGGCGAGGGCGCCGCCGTGTCGCTAGGAGGCGGCGACGGCGAGGGGCGCGGCAGGGTACCGGTCGCGGTCGGCGTGGGCAGTTCGCTCTCCGGCAGGATCACCACCTGGGCGGGATCGGGCGGCAGCGGCGGGGCGGGCAGCGGGCGCCCCAACACGCCGGGCGTCGGCGTGTCCTCCGGCGTGATGACCACGCCCGGCGGCAGCAGCACGGCCTCCTCCGGCGCGAGCAGCCGCCACGCCAGCAGCGCCAGCCCACCCCCCAGGCACAGCAGGCCAAACGCGCCGATCAGGACCCCCAGGATCGCGGTCCGCCGGAAGCGGTTAGCGGGCGTGCCCATTGGCGAAGATCGCGCTCAGGACGGCGTCCCGGTTCGCCATGTCCGCGAAGACGTGGTCGGGGCGGTGGGCGGCCAACTGCTCGATGGAGAACGGGCCGGTCGCCACGGCGATGGTCCGCGCCCCGATGCTGTCCGCGCACTCGATATCGCCCGGCGTGTCGCCGATGATCACGACGCGCTCCGGCGCGAAGTCCAGCCCGGCCAACCGGCGGGCCCGGTCGAGCGCCAGCGGCGGCAGCATGGGCCGCGTCCAGCCCTCCGAGCCGAACGCGCCGATCCTGAAGTCGCGCGGGTCGTACCCGGCGGCGCGCAGCTTGATCGCCACCAGCGACTGCACGTTGCCCGTCACCAGACCAAGCAGCACGGCGGGATCGTCGCGCAGGGCCCCCACGATGTCCGGCGCACCCGCGCAGGGCCGGATCGGGAACTCGTCGATGATCCGGGCGAGGTGCCCGGCGACGGCGCGCTCGTAGCGGTCCAGATCACGCCGGATGTCCTCGGCGAAAAACCCGGCTGGCACCAGCGCTTCGAGCAGCACCTGCCAGTCGGTCGTCCCGGCAAAGCTCACCTCGTCCAGCACGCCGGTCGTGCCGAAGACCTCCTGCAGGGCCAGGCGCGTCGCGGCGCGCCCGCATCCGCCCGAATGCAGCAGCGTACCATCGATATCGAACAGGACAAGCCACTCGACGCCCATCAACACCTTCCTTGCAGATACGGTATCCCGCCCAGCCCGACCGCAAAAGTGACACTCATCTATTATATTGCGACATTTCACACTGTTGAGCCCACTCCAAAGGGACTAGACTGGTGGCGAACACTCAACGAAACGTGCATAAACTTCTGGAACGTGATCGTGATCACAAGCTCCTATTCCTTTTGTGCAGGCTTGTGGTCGTGTTACGTGAGGAAATAGGAGGCATAATGTCTGACTCGCAACGCCACATGGTGACGATTGACGGCAATACCGCTGCCGCACAGGTGGCGCACGCCCTCAATGAAGTCATCGCCATCTACCCGATCACGCCCTCGTCCTCGATGGGCGAGCTGGCCGACGAACTGTCGGCAGCCGGCGTAACCAACATCTGGGGCACGATCCCGGATGTCACCGAGATGCAGTCCGAGGCCGGTGCCGCGGGCGCGGTGCACGGCGCGCTGACGACCGGCGCGCTGACGACGACCTTCACGGCGTCGCAGGGCCTGCTGCTGATGATCCCCAACATGTACAAAATCGCCGGGGAACTGACTCCGACCGTGTTCCATATTGCCGCGCGCTCGGTGGCGACACACGCGCTGTCGATCTTCGGCGATCACTCCGACGTGATGGCCGCGCGGGGGACCGGCTGGGGCATGCTCGCATCCGGCAGCATCCAGGAAGTCCACGACTTCGCGCTGATCGCCCAGGCGGCCACGCTGGAGTCGCGCATTCCGTTCCTGCACTTCTTCGACGGCTTCCGCACGTCATCCGAAATTCAGAAGATCGAAGAACTCAACCGCGACGACCTGCACGCCCTGATCGACGACCGGCTGGTGTTCGAGCACCGGCAGCGCGCCATGTCGCCCGACCGCCCGGTGCTGCGCGGCACGGCCCAGAACCCGGACGTGTTCTTCCAGGCACGCGAGACCGTCAACCCGTTCTACGACGCGACGCCCGCCATCGTCCAGAAGGTCATGGACCGCTTCGCGCAGATCGTAGGCCGCCAGTATCACCTGTTCGACTACGCGGGCGCGCCGGACGCCGAGCGCGTGATCGTGATGATGGGCTCGGGCGCCGAAGTGACGCACGAGGCGGTCGATTTCCTGGCCGAGCGCGGCGAGAAAGTGGGCGTGCTCAAGGTTCGCCTGTACCGTCCCTTCGACGGCGCGGCGCTGCTCAAGGCGCTGCCCGCCAGCGTCAAGGCCATCGCGGTGCTCGACCGCACCAAAGAGCCCGGCGCAGCCGGTGAGCCGCTCTACCAGGACGTGATCACGGCCTATGCCGAGGCGCTGGAAAACGGCGAGATCGCCCAGATGCCCGCGATCGTGGGTGGGCGCTATGGCCTCAGCTCCAAGGAATTCACCCCGGCGATGGCGAAGGGCGTGTTCGACAACCTGGCCGCCGCCAAGCCGAAGAATCACTTCACCATCGGCATCAAGGACGACGTGAGCCACACCAGCCTGGACTATGATCCCGCCTTCTCGACCGAGGGGCCGGAAGTCCACCGGGCGATGTTCTTCGGCCTGGGCGCGGATGGCACCGTCGGCGCCAACAAGAACTCGATCAAGATCATCGGCAAGGCGACCGACAACTACGCGCAGGGCTACTTCGTGTACGACTCGAAGAAGTCCGGCGCGCGCACGGTGTCGCACCTGCGCTTCAGCCCCAAGCCGATTCGCGGCAGCTACCTGATCAACCAGGCGCAGTTCGTCGCGTGCCACAACTTCGCGTTCCTCGAGCAGTTCGACATGCTCACCAACCTGCAAGAGGGCGGCGTGTTCCTGCTCAACAGCCCGTACAACGCGGCTGAGGTGTGGGATCGCATCCCGCGCGAAGTGCAGCAGCAGATCATCGACAAGAAGGCGCGCTTCTACGTCATCGACGGCAACGACATCGCCCGGTCGGTTGGGCTGGGTGGCCGCATCAACATCATCATGCAGGCGGCGTTCTTCAAGATTTCCGGCGTGCTGCCCGAAGAACAGGCCATGGAGATGATCCAGGCGGCGGTCGAAGACACCTACGGCAAGAAGGGTGGCAAGGTCGTCGAAATGAACATCAAGGGCGCCGAAATCGCGGTGGACCGCATCGAGCGCGTGGAGTATCCCGCCGAGGCGACCGGCAAGGTCCGGATGCGCCCGCCGGTTCCGGCAGACGCGCCCGAGTTCGTCAAGAACGTGACGGCAGAAATCATCGCCGGGCGCGGCGACCAACTGCCCGTGTCGGCCATGCCGATCGATGGCACCTTCCCGACCGCGACCACGCAGTACGAGAAGCGCAACATCGCCATCGAGATTCCGGTGTGGGACCCCGACGTGTGCATTCAGTGCAACCAGTGCGCCTACGTGTGCCCGCACGCCACCATCCGCCCGAAGGTCTATCCCGGCGAGTACGCCAATGGCAACGCCCCGGCCACCTTCAAAGCGATGGAAGCCAAGGGCCGCGACTGGAAGGGCATGAGCTACACGCTCCAGGTGTCGCCGCTGGACTGCACGGGCTGCGGCGTGTGCGTGGATACCTGCCCGGCCTATGCCAAGGACGAAAACGGCAAGAAGACCGACCGCAAGGCCATCAACATGGCCGTGCTGGACGACACGCTGCGCGAAAACGAGGCGGCCAACTGGGACTACTTCGTGACCCTGCCCGAAACCGACCCGGCGACGTTCAACCGGTTCACGGTCAAAGGCTCGCAGTTCATCCGCCCGCTGTTCGAGTTCTCCGGCGCGTGCGCGGGCTGTGGCGAGACGCCCTACATCAAGCTGATGTCGCAGCTCTTCGGCGACCGCGCCGTCATCGCCAACGCCACCGGCTGCTCGTCGATCTACGGCGGCAACCTGCCCACCACGCCCTACGCCGTGCGCGACGACGGGCGCGGCCCGGCCTGGTCGAACTCGCTGTTCGAAGACGCGGCGGAGTTCGGCATGGGGATGCGGCTGACCACCGACAAGCTGACCGAGTACGCGTTCGAGTTGCTCGACCGGTTGATCGCCGGCGCCAGCAACCACCTGGACCTGCTGCACGCCATCCGCGACGCCGACATGAGCACGCAGGAAGGCATCGAGGAGCAGCGCGCCCGCGTGGCCGAGCTGAAGAACCTGCTGGAAGCCGACGGCAGCGACCTGGCGGGCCAGCTCCATTCGGTGGCCGATTACCTGGTCACGAAGTCGGTCTGGATCTTCGGCGGCGACGGCTGGGGCTACGACATCGGCTACGGCGGCCTGGATCACGTCCTGGCGTCGGGGCGCAACGTCAACGTGCTGCTGCTCGACACCGGCGTCTACTCCAACACGGGCGGCCAGATGTCGAAGGCGACCCCGCGCGGCGCTGTGGCGAAATTCGCCGCCGCCGGCAAGAGCCTGCCCAAGAAGGACCTGGGCATGATCGCCATGACCTACGGCAATATCTACGTGGCGCAGGTCGCGATGGGCGCCAACATGAACCAGGCGATCAAAGCCTTTGCCGAGGCCGAAGCCTACGACGGGCCCTCGCTAATCATCGCCTACAGCCAGTGCATCGCGCACGGCTACGACCTGCTGTACGGCAACCAGGTCCAGAAGGACGCGGTCGATAGCGGGTTCTGGCCGCTGTACCGCTTCAACCCGGACAACACGCGCGAGGGCAAACAGCCGCTCATGCTGGACTCCAAGGCGCCGACCGTCGATATCGAAACGTTCATGTACAAGCAGAACCGCTTCCGCATCCTGCGCAACGCCGATCCGGAGCGCGCGGAGAAGCTGCTCGACCTGGCCCGCGAAGACGTCAAGACCCGCTGGAAGATGTACGAGCAGTGGGCTCAGTTCGACATCTAATCGCCGAGCCATACGCTCGCTAGAATCAGCCGGGGCGCGTCGCACAGACACGCCCCGGTTTTTTTGTTACGATGTCGCTGCGGGCAGCCCGCGCTCGCCCGCGCCGTTCGCGAGCCGGTTACATCCGGTACCCGTTGAGCAGGTTCATCAGGTCCGACACGCTGACCGGCTTGACCAGGTACTGGTCGCCGCCGAGCGCGCGCGTGCGCTGGACGTAGTCGGGCAGGTCGTAGGCCGTGAGCATGACCACCGGCACATCGACGCCGTGATCGCGCAGCACCTCGGTCATGTCCAGGCCGTTGAGCGCGCCGGGCAGGTGAATGTCCACCAGCAGCAGGTCGGCATCCCCAATCGCGCCGCTCTCCAGGGCGCTCTCGGCATCCTGAAACGTGAGCAACGCGTCCCCGGTCGAATAGGTCACCCGTTCCAACAGCAAAATGTTGGCCGGATCGTCTTCAACGTAAACGATGTTCATCGGCGGCACACACCCCCATCGTCCAAAGAAACTGCTCTCACCACCACAACCCTACAGGGGTGGATTGTACCACACCTCTTTAACCGAACACTAACCTTAGACGAAATTCACAAAACCTTCAGAACCGCCCGCAGGCAGAGACGCAACCTGCGGGCGGCTGATACGGTCCCGAACGCGAACGCTACTCGCCGGGCGCGACGGTGAACAGCGTCCCCGCGCCCCGACCGAACACTTCGGGGAAGTAGAACGCGTAACCGTGGCTGGGCATGGTCTGGAACTCGCCCGGCACGGTGGCGCGGATCTGGTAGGTGTAGACGTACGTGCCGCGCGGCAGGTAATCGGCGTACAGGTTGACCTGCTCGTCGCGCATCTCGGTGTGGTCGAACAGCCACCAGCCCCAGTACCAGCGCGGATCGCGATCCGGGCGGATGACCGGCGCCTCGTTCGTCTGGCTGGTCGTCAGCAGCGAGGTGTCGACCGGCTCCGTCCCGGCGGGGATCGGGTCTTCGAGCACGAAGTAGTAGATTTCCTGCGGCAGCGTGATCGTCACGCGCACGTCGATCACGTCGCCCATCGTCGCCTCGGTGACCGGCGTCTCCGGGTCGCCTGCGAGGAAGTAGTCGCGCGTCACGGTCAGGCCCCGGCTGATCGGCTTCGCCTCGGACGCCCACAGCCGCGCGTTGAGGTGCGCGGTGTAGTACAGCACGCCCTCGCCCTCGCCGCGCACGAACGTCAGGCGGTTGGCCTCGTCGCGCAGCAGGTCCGCCACCTGGACGCGCAGGGTTGCACCCTGGCGCACCGTCTCCGGCGTGACGGTCCCCTCGCTGAGCGCCTCGCCGTTGAGCGTCACGGCGTAGTCGTAGTCGCCTTGCAGCTCGCCGCTGGCCTTCATCCAGTCGGTGAGCGCCATCACGGCCCAGGCCGTTTCCTGGGTGGTGACCCAGTGATCGCCCTGGCGGGCCACCATCAGCCAGCGGACGATGTTGGGCAGCAGGTCGTGATCGGGCTGGACGCGCGTCAGCGCAGAGAGCGCCATCGCCGTGGTGCGCGTGTCGCTGCTCCAGTTCCACCAGTCGACCGTGTCCTCTTCCCAGTGAGCGCCGGTGGCCGAGAGGATCGCGCCGCTTTGCAGGTCGCTCACCAGCGACGGGATCGCCGGGTCCGCCGGGTCGAACTCGTGGTAGGCCATCAGCAGGAACGACAGCGCCCAGTAGTCCATCTCCAGCCGGTGATCGAGCAGCAGGGCCAGATCGGGCGCCTGGACCTGGCCGGCGCGGGCGAAGACGTACAGATAGAACCCCAGCCGGTTCAGCTCCCAGGCCGGCGTGTCGATGGTGGGCCGCGCCACCCGGCTCCGCACGAAGTTCAGCGCCCGGTCGATCATGCCCTGGTCGACGTCGAAACCGGCGTCGCGGGCTTCCACCAACCCCAGCGCGGCGTAGGCGGTGATGTAGGGGTTGCTCTCCATCCGGCTGAACCAGCCCCAGCCGCCGTCCGGATTCTGCTCGTGGGCGAGCTTGACCAGCGCCTCGCCGAGCACCGCCGTCAGGCTGGCTTCCAGGTCGGGATCGTCCAGGCCCAGGTCGGCCAGCGCGCGGTAGGTCATCACGTTGGGCAGGAAGCGGCTGATGGTCTGCTCGATGCACTGGTGCGGGTAGTTCTTCAGGTAGTCCAGCGCGTCGACCGCCGTCGCCGCCAGCGACGGATCGACCTTGATCGTCAGGTCGCCCTGGTCCACGTCCAGGCGCGGCGGCAGGCTGATCGCCTCGCTGCGCGATCCGGCCTCGCGCAGGACGCCGCCCGTCCCGACCGTGTCCGGCGCGGTGTAGCGATAGACCGGGATCGTGCCGTCCGGCCCGGTGGCGAGGGTGGGCTTGCTGGCATCCTGGTAGCCGTCCGCGCCGATGGCGACGAAGGTCAGGTCGACGAACGGCACATCCTGCACGTTCGCCACCCACTCCACGCGGGCGCGGCTCGCCGCGTCGATGGTGACGGTCTGGGTCGCGTCCGTTTCGAGCGTCACGCCCTCGGCGCGCAGCGTGGCCTCGACCGTCTGCGCCGCGCCGGTGTTGTTGTTGATCACGCTCGCCAGCGTCACGCGGTCGCCCTCCACGAAGAAGCGCGGCGCCACCGGGCGAACCAGCAGCGGCAGCGTGCTCACCACGTCCAGCGCGGCATCGCCCACGCGCGTATCGACCGTCAGGCCGCGCGCGTCGACGTGCCAGGTGGTCAGGTTGTCGGGCAGCGTCACCGCGACGGACGCCTGCCCGGTCGCGTCGGTGACGACGTGCGGCGCCCACAGCGGCGTCTGCTGGAAGTCTTCGCGGACCGTCACCTCGACCTCACCCGGCCCACCGCCCAACCCATCAGCGGCGGCTTCCTGCGCCACCATGCCATCGTCCATGCCAAACGCCGCCGTCATGGTGGGCATGGGCGCGGCCTGCGGCGCTTCGGCGGCCATGCGCTCCTGCTGCTCGATCAGCTCGTCGGTCATCGTGTCGAGCAGCGCTTCCAGCGCCACGCCCGTGTAGATGTGATTCGGCTGGTAGCCGTAGAACGCCCCCTCCGGCAGGACGCTGTTGGGCGGCATCAGCGAGAGGATCGCCTGGTCCGACACGGCGACGCCCACCTCGGCGCTGACCGGCTCGCCGCGCGAGTCGACCGCCTTGATGTCGAGTGTCACCGTGTCGCCCGGCTGGGCCAGCGCCGCCGAGGGGGTGATCGTGATGTCGATGCGCTGGTGGACCGGCTCGACGTCGAGCGCCAGCGTCCCGGTCCGGTAGGCCGGGTTGAGGTTCTCGGCGTCGGTGCCCTTCATCAGCGTGGCCGTGACGTACACCCGCGGGACGTGCGCCTCGGTGATCGGCAGCTCGTAGACCAGCGTCGAGCCGTCCACGCGCAGCACGTCCACCTGCTGGATGCCCGCCCGCTCGACGGTCATCATCACGTAGGAGATGCCCGTGAACGGCACCGGGACCAGCACTTCAGCCGTGTCGCCGCTCCGGTAGCTGTCCTTGTCCGCGATCAGGTCGATCGTGTCGCTGGGGCGGCCCCACCACACCGACGCCTGCCCGGTCACCCAGAAGCGCAGCGTGGCCGCGTTGGCGCGCTCGCGCCCGTCGCGGCTGAGCGCCCGCACCCGGTAGATCCCGGCCTGGGGCGGCGTGAAGGTGGCCTGGGCGGTGCCGTCGTCGCCGGTCACGATGCGGCTGGATTCGACCTCGATCTCGGTCTGCTTCCATTCGTAGCGCCCGAACTCGCCCTCGATCGGGATGCGCTCCCAGCGGATTTCGACCACGTCCAGCTCGATGGCCTGCCCGGCCAGCGGCTCGCTGCCCGGCGTCACGGCGATCAGGTCGAGAGTCACCGGGACGTTCTCGCGCCCGAAGTAGCGGTCGGTGCGCAGGCCGACGTACACGTCCGCCGGGTGCGCCAGGATCGACGTCCGCCCGGCGATGTACTGGCCGCTCTCGTCGACGACCGTGCCTTCCAGCGCGATCGTCATCGGGCGGGTCGAGGGCGCCCGGGTGTTGTCCAGCGTGACGATCACCTGCCCGTCAGCGTCGGTGACCGCGTTCCCGGCGCCCAGGTCGACGTAGCTGAAATGACTCTGCGTTTCGTCCGAGAAGGTATAGCGCCCCGGCCCGGCGTAGTTGAAATAGGCCGATTCGCCGATGGCCGACCACGACAGGTCCGCGCCGCTCACCGGCCCGCCGAAGTAGTACGACGACGCGATGACTGCCTTCACCGGGTCGCCCTGGGTGATGGCGGGATAGTCCGGCGTAACCTCGACCTTGTATTCGGGCACGCGGAACTCGGCGATGCTGAACTGCACCTGGGCATCGTACCCGTAGCGGTAGCGCACAGCGATGCTCCCCGTGCCGATCGGGGCGTCGTCGGCCAGGTCCAGCGCGCCGCTGAACGTGCCGAACTCGGTCAGCGGCAGGTCCTCGTCGAACAGAACCCGCTCGCCCCAGTTCGCTTCGATCGTCACGTGAACCTGCTCCGCGCGCGGCAGCGTGTAGGTCATGTCGTCCCGGTCGCGCACCGCGCCCCGGAAGTAAACCGTCTCGCCGGGGCGGTAGATCGGGCGGTCGGTGTACACGTAGCCGGCCACGTCGGACGGCGACGATCCGCCCCACGAGAACCACGCGCCGTAAGCCGTTTCGCCCTGGGCGATGGCGTACAGGAACTCGTCCACATCGTCCGGGCTCGCCAGCGAGGCGCGGTAGATGCCGTCGGCGTCGGTCTGGCCGCTGGCGATGGCCGTCCCGTCATAGCGGTACAGCGTCACCGGCAGGCCCGCCAGCGGCTCGGCGCTCTGCAGGTCGGTGGCCCAGATCAGGACCTCGCCCGGCGCGCGCTTGACGGTCAGGTTGGCCGTCACCACGCCGAGCGTCAGCGCCTGCGGATCGTTCCAGCCGGGCACGCGCGCCTGGAGGAAGTAGATCCCCGGCGCAAGCTGGCCGCCCTGCTCGGAGGCGAGCAGCACCTCGTCCACGCCGGACAGCACCGGGCCGGCGTCGAGCTGCTGCGACCACTCGCGCAGCCGTTCGGACCGGCGCAGCACGCTGCTCGTGTCTTCGCCGTAATAGCGGCGCATGACCATCCCGGCGTCTTGCGGGGCGATGTGGTACAGCGTGAAGCCGACCACCGGCTTGGCCTGCACGCTCATGGCGATGCGCGTGTCCTCGCGGTAGGCGTTGGTGATCATGAAGTTCTCGCGCGAGGGCAGCATGGCCCACGGCTCTAGCGCCCTGGTGCGGAAGCTCAGCGTGTAGTCGGTTTCGATGGCGTTGCTGTAGAGGTCTTTCGCGCCGCGATGGAACAGGATGATATACGTCGTTTCGGGCTGGGTGGCGAAGCTGAGCGTGAACGAGCGATTATCGTGCACGACCGGCTCCCATTCCACGCCCGGCGGCTCCACGATCTCGGCCTTGCCCGCGAACGTCTCGGTGTCCATCGGCGACTTGAACGTGAAGGTCACGCCGCCGCCGGGATGGGCGTCCCGCTCGCCGTTGGCCGGGGACGTCCGCTCGATGCCCGGATAGGGGACGGTGTTGAACGTGTAGGTGACGCCTTCTTCGAGCGTGGCGTCGCCTTCGGCGCTGCGCGCGGTGGGCGCAATGCTGATCGAGTACAGCGCCTCGATGCGCAGCAGGTCGGCGGGCTGGAAGGTCAGCCCTCGCCCGTCGGCGGACCACTCGAAATCACCCGGCACGCGCTCGCCGCCATAGAGCAGCATGAACGCCGCCTCGGTGCTGGGGCGGTCCATCGGCTGGCTGAACTGCACTTTCACCGGCGCTTCCAGCAGCACGCCGGTCTGGCCCTGGTAGGGGGTGATGCTCAGGATTTCGGGCGCCAGTGTCGTGAAACGCCAGGAATACGTCTCCTCCAACACCGAGCCGGTGACATCGGTCAGGCCGGCGGGCACGCTGGCGACGAAGGTCGTCCCGCCGCTGAGCGGCTCAGCGGGCGTGAACTGGTAGATCGAAGTGTTGATCCACTCGCCCGCGCCGTCGATCGGCGGGTCGAACACCAGCGGATCGGGCAGGGTGTCGAGCTGACCGGTCGAGACGAGCGGCACCACGGGGCGGTCGAACGAGACGGTGATCGTCGCGTCGGCCTGGACGCCTTCGGCATCCGGCGCGGGGATCACGGCGGCCACTTCGAGGTAGCCGGCAGTCTGCACGATGAACTCGAACGGTGCTTCGAGCGCCACACCATCCGCCGACGCCGCGCCCGTCCCAATGGTGGCGGTGTAGCGCGTGGCGCGCGCCCACCCCTCATCCGGCAGGAAAGCCAGCGTGCGCGCGTCCCGCCAGGTGAACTGCCCGGCGGCGGGGGGATCGATCTGCCAGGCGGCTTCGACGCTGGCCGGGTCCATCGCCTGGTCGAACGTCACCTCGACCGGCGTATCGAGCGCCACCTCTTCGCCGGGATAGGGCCACACGTCGATCGCGTTGGGGGGAAAACGTCCCTGGTCGTCCTGGGCGAGCACGCTCCCGGCCAGCACCAACAGCGCCGCGCCCAGGCCGAGGGCGGCGCTCCGAAACGTAAGGATCTTCAAAAGGTTCACGGTAAGCGCTCCCTGATTCTCTACGGCTGCGTTACTCTTAGGACGTCACCCGGCGCCGATTGGTTCCACGCCAACAGGATGATCGCCATTATAGGCCAGTTCGGGCAGGTGCCAAAGCCGCCGGGATACGCGATAATGTGTATGACGGCGGTTATTTTGCAGGGAGATGACCCGTGAACCCAGCCGAGAAGCGCATTGCCGAAGGCATCCTCTTCACCGATCAATACCAGTTGACGATGGCCCAGTTGTATTACCGGGCGGGCCTGCACGAAAAGCACGTGCAGTTCGATCACTTCTTCCGCAGCTATCCGGATTACGGGCTGCACCAGGCCGGCTACTGCATCAACGCCGGGCTGGAATGGCTGTTGGACTGGATGCGCGAGGCGCGCTTCACCGATGACGACATCGCGTACCTGCGCGACCAGCGGGCGGGCAGCGGCGCGCGCATCTTCCACGACGATTTTCTCGACTGGCTGCGGGCCAACGGCAGCTTCGACGGCATCACGCTGCACGCTATCCCCGAGGGGCGCGTCGTGCATCCCAACGTGCCGCTGACGGTCGTGGAGGGGCCGATGGTCCAGGCCCAACTGCTCGAAACCGCGCTGCTCAACGTGCTCAACTACCAGACGCTGATCGCGACCAAAGCCTGCCGGATGCACCACAGCGGGCGCGGGCGGCTGCTGCTGGATTTCGGGCTGCGGCGCGGCCAGGGCACCGGCGCCAACGCGGGGGCGCGCGCGGCCCTGATTGGCGGCGCGGACTTCAGCTCGAACGTGGGCATGTCGCGCGTGCTCGGCTACCCGCCCAAAGGCACCCACGCGCACAGCATGGTGCAGATTTACATGGCGCTGGGCATGGGCGAGCTGGGAGCCTTCCGCGCCTACGCGGACCTGTATCCCGACGACTGCCTGCTGCTGGTCGACACGATCGACACGCTGGAGAGCGGCATCCCCAACGCGATCACCGTGTTCGAGGAATTGCGCCGCAAGGGACACAAGCCGGTCGGCATCCGCCTCGACTCCGGCGACCTGGCCTATCTGAGCATCCAGGCGGCCCAAATGCTCGACGCTGCCGGGTTCCCGGATACCGTGATCGTGCTCTCCAACAACCTCGACGAGCTGGTGATCTGGCAGATCATCACCCAGATCCGCGACGAGGCGCCGCGCTGGGGCGTGGACCCCGATCACCTGATCGGGCGGCTGACGTACGGCGTCGGCACGCGGCTGGTCACGTCCTGGGGCGAGCCGGCGCTGGGCGGCGTGTACAAGCTGGTCGCCGTCTGCGACGAGGGCCGGTGGATCCCCGCGATCAAGGTGTCGGACTCTGCCGACAAGACGCCCAACCCCGGCCACAAGCGCGCCTGGCGCGTGTACGACGCGCGCGGCACGGCCACCGCCGACCTGATGAGCATCGACGACGAAGACCCGCGCACCGCAGACCGGCTGATCCTGCGCCACCCGTCGGACCATTCCAAGTGCCGCGCCCTGGACAGGAGCGAGATCGCCGAGATCGAGCCGCTGCTGGTCGAGGTGCTGCACGAGGGGAAGCAGGTCTACGACCCGCCGCCCATCGACGCGATCCGCCAGCGCCGTGAGGCGGACGTGAGCCGGCTGGACCCCGGTGTGACGCGCCTGATCAACCCGCACATCTACCACGTCTCGCTGACGGACCGGCTGTGGAATCTCAAGCAGTCGCTGATCGCGTCGCTGATCGACCAGGACGCGTGAGCGCGGGCGCGGCTCGCCCTGGCACACCGGCCAGGGGGCGTTACACTAGAGGCAGCATCCGCGCAGCGCACCACAAAGGACGGTTCTCATGCGCTTCACCCGCCCCGCCCACGTCTCGCTGATCGACCCGGCAGCGCACCCGCTGGCGCTGCGCGGGGAGCGCGGCGAGCGCCTGCTGATCAGCGTGCTCGATCACGACCTGGTCCGCGTGCAGCACTGGCCCGACGGCGCGCCCCGGCTCGACCGCACCTGGATGATCGTCGGGCCGGACGGCGATACCCCGCCCGAAGGCCGCCGCCGCGACGACCTGACGCCGTTTCCGCTGCCGCCGTTCGACGTCGAGGTGGGCGAGAGGCACGCGGCGCTGCGCACCGGGGCGCTGCGCGTCGAGATCGCGCTGGGCGACGTGGCGCTGCGCTGGTCGGACCGGGCGGGCCGGACCTTCGCCGCCGACCTGCCGGGCCGCGCCTACGGCTACGACCGGGCCTCGCGGGCGGTCTACCACGTCATGCAGCGCCGCGCCGGGGAGCACTATTACGGCTTCGGCGAGCGCTCCGGCCCGCTGGACAAGGCCGGGATGCGCATGCGCATGTTCAACCTGGACGCGATGGGCTACAACGCCGAAACCAGCGACCCGCTCTACAAGCACGTCCCGTTTTACATCACCTGGGTGCCCGACCTGGAGATCGCCTACGGCCTGCTGTACGACAACCTGGCGATCACGACCTTCGACATGGGCCGCGAGCACGAGAACTATTACGCCCCCTACCGCACCTACCAGGCCGACGACGGCGATCTCGACTATTACCTGATCTACGGGCCAACCATCCCCGCCGTGCTGGAGAAGCTCGCCGCGCTGACGGGACGCATGGCCCTGCCGCCGCGCTGGTCGCTGGGCTACCTCGGCTCGACGATGAGCTACACCGAAGCGCCCGACGCGCAGGCTCAGCTTCAGCGCTTCGTGGAGCTGTGCGCCCAGCACGACATCCCGTGCGACCTGTTTCACCTGTCGTCGGGCTACACCACCGGCGCGGACGGCAGGCGCTACGTCTTCACCTGGAACCGCGACCGCGTGCCCGATCCGCCGGGCATGGTCGACTCGTTCCACCGGGCGGGCATCCGGCTGGCAGCCAACGTCAAGCCCTGCCTGCTGACCACGCACCCGCAGTACGACGAGGCCGCCGCGCGGGGCGCGTTCATCCGCGCCGCCGAGTCCGGCGCGCCGGAGATCAACGTCTTCTGGGGCGGGGATGGCTCGCACATCGACTTCACCGCGCCGGAGGGCGCCGCGTGGTGGCAGGCGCGCGTCCGCGAGAGCCTGCTCGACGTGGGCATCGACGCGACGTGGAACGACAACAACGAATACGCGATCTGGGACGACAATGCGCGCTGCGCCGGGTTTGGCGAGCCGGTCCGGCTGGGGCACCTGCGCCCGGTGCAGACGCTGTTGATGGTGCGCGCCTCGTACGAGGCCCAGCGTGCCGCCCGCCCCGACGAGCGGCCTTACGTCCTGTCGCGGTCGGGATGCCCCGGCATCCAGCGCTACGCCCAGACGTGGTCCGGCGATAACTTCACGTCCTGGAACACGCTCCGCTACAACATCCCGATGGGTCTGGGCCTCAGCCTGTCCGGCGCGCCGAACACCGGCCACGACGTCGGCGGCTTCAACGGCCCCAGGCCGGACCCGGAACTGTTCGTGCGGTGGGTCCAGAACGGCATCTTTCACCCGCGCTTCTGCATCCACTCGTGGAACGAGGACGGGACGGTCAACGAGCCGTGGATGCACCCGGACGTGCTGCCCCTCGTCCGCGAGGCGATTCACCTCCGCTACCGGCTGATCCCCTACCTCTACAGCCTGTTCGTCGAGGCGGCGCAGACCGGCCACCCGATCATCCGCCCGATGGTCTACGCCTTCCCCGGCGATCCGCGCTGCCATACCGAGTCGTTCGACTTCATGCTGGGGCCGGGCCTGCTGGTGGCGTCCGTGCTGGAGCCGGGCGCCCGCCGGCGCGAGGTCTACCTGCCGAGGGAGGCGCCGTGGTGCGACGTCCACACCGGCGCGTGGCATCCCGGCGGCGGGATGGTAACGCTCGACGCGCCGCTCGACCGGGTCCCGCTGCTGGCCCCGGCGGGCGGCCTGATCCCGCTGGGCAAGGTCATGCGCTACGTGGGCGAACAGCCGGACGATCGGCGGCAGGTGCGCGTCTTCCCGCACCCGGCGAGCGGGGAGGGGACGTTCACGCTGTACGAGGACGACGGGATCGGTTTCGGCTACCGGCGCGGCGAGGTGACGGCGGTCCGGCTGGCGGTGCGCGCCAGCGCGGCTGAGGTGGCGCTGGCGGTCGAGGCGTCGGGCGGCTACGACCTACCTTACTCCGCACTCGAGTTCATCCTGCCGCCGGGCGAAACGCGCCGCATCCTCGCGCCCCCCGGCGCGCAGATCGCCACCGGCGCGGGCGGCGCGCAGCGCGTGACGATCCCGGTCTAGCGCGTTCACGGTTGAAGCGCAAAACACGCACTAAACCGGCAGCGCAGTCAATAGAAAACGGTAGGCGACAAACAGGGCCATACCAACGATGATGGTTACCGAAGGGGCCTTCGACCGAAAGCCAATGACGACTGCCGCAAGCCCTACGACCAGATAGGAATTGGTGTGACTTATACTGAGAGCGCCGTCCCGGTAGAACATGTAAGGCACGGCAATAGCCGTGAGCACCGCTACAGCCACGTAGCGCAGCGCGCGAGTCACGCTGATGGGCAGGTCGAAGCTGCCCAGCAAATGCAGCGGCAGGTAACGAACCGCAAAGGTGACAACCGCCATCCCAACGATCAGGAGAATCTCATTCATGCTTCTGACCCAATTGCCAAACCTGTGAATCGGTGTCCGGAACCGGCCTGGAAGCGGCGGCGGGCTGTAGTCGCGTTTCCACGCTATAGCCGACCGCAATGGCCGCAGTCGCTGCGATGAGAAGCCCCAGATTATGGGGCATGCCATACGTCACCAGGCTGACACCCCCGGCCACCAGCGCGCAGATGAGCATCGGACGCGTGACGAGCATGGGCACGACAATACTGATGAAGGTCACGACCAGCGCAAAATCCATGCCCCATTGCTCGATGTTCGGCAGTTGACTGCCAAAGAGCGCGCCAAGCAGCGTCCACAGGTTCCAATTCGTATACATGGCCACCGCATTCCCCAGGTGATACCATGCCTTATGCGACCTGTCGTGGTTGGTGTCTTGCCACACATTGATAACCGTGGCGTAGGTTTCGTCCGTGAGCCAGAAGCTCAGGGGCAGCAGCCACCGCTTGGGGAGGTGCTTCATGTAGGGCGCGAGCGACGCGCTGTAGAGGACATGGCGCATGTTGACGATCAGGGTCGTCAGCACAATCGGGATGAGCCCGGTCCCTTGCGACAGCAGATTGACGGCAATGAACTGGGCGCTCCCGGCGAACACGAACAGCGATAAGCCGGAGGTGGCCCAAATGCTCAATCCGCCTTCGGAAACGGCCAGCGCCCCAAAGATCAGCGCGAACGGTATCGCGCCGATAGCCATCGGCGCCACGCCACGCATCCCGGCCACGAACTGTGAGTACGGTGTGACCGTACCTCGGCGCATCTTCATCAGCCCTGCCATCATATCGAGTTGCTATAAGTTCCGGGAGTGACCCCGACAATCGCCTTGAATCGGTTGGTGAAATGACTCTGGTCGGTGAAGCCTGTCGCAGCGGCGACGTCCACGATGGGGACTCCCGCCGCCAGCAGAGCTTTCGCGTGGATGATACGCTGTTGGATGCGGTAGGTATGCGGGGGGATACCCATCTCCTGCCGGAAGACGCGCAGCAGATGGTACGGACTCATCGCAACGTAAGCGGCCAGTTCGTTCAGACTGGTATTTTCTGCCAGGTGAGCGTCGATGTAATCGCGCACCTTTCGCACGACGTCGCGCTCATCCCCCGTGCGCCGCGGAGGGGTGAATGTCCTTGAATGGCGCACGAGCATGAGTCCGAAGGCATCGCGCGCCGCGCTCTCGCGCACCAGGGCGTCATCGGACGTTTGCAGGATCCGGTGCAGCCGAAGGAATCGATCGCGCAAGTCCGCATCGTGAATGATGGGCGCTGCGAAGTGCGGGGTGCCACACTCACGCCCGGTGAGCTCGTAGGCGACGGTCTGCATGAAGTCGATGCCGGGATAGAACATTCGGTAGCACCAACCACCGGGCGTGAGTGCGTAGCCCGTGTGAATCTCGCCAGGATTGATCGCGACTATGCTCCCCACAGGGGCGGTTTCGGCTTGCACACCGCGATAGTAGAACCCCTCTGCGCCCCATTCGATCACACCGATCGCGTAACCCGGGTGGATGTGCCGGTCAAAACGATGCGTGATGTAGCGGGCATGGAGGAGTTCCATTCCGTTGAGATCGTCTGCCTGCCAGAAGTTCGCGTATTCTCGTGCCATGTGGAGAATGTAAACAACCTCGACGACGCTCGTCTTGCAAAATATTGCGATTTTCCGTTTGCGTGGATAGACGTTGTTCAAATGTCAGGGCAGGCGCCAGGGTCCTAAGCCCGAATCTGATACGCAGGGGATCCGTGCCTGCTACATGCAATGTATAACACACTTTTGGGCACACCGGGTATCCGGTCAGGAGGCGCGCTGCTTGCCGCGGTCCAGGTACCACTCCATGCCCTTGACCGCCATCGACAGCGCCAGCGTCAGCGTCAGGTAGGTGAGCGCGACCACGTTGTACGACTGGAAGAAGGTGAACGTGCTGGAGGCGTAGGTCTGGCCGCGGCGGGTGATGTCGGTCACGCCCAGCACGGACACGAGCGAGCTTTCCTTGAGCAGGGCGATGAAGTCGTTGCCCAGCGGCGGCAGAATCGTGCGGAACGCCTGCGGCAGCACGATCAGGCGCATCACCTGCCAGCGGGTCATGCCCAGGCTCTGGGCGGCCTCGCGCTGGCCCTCGCCCACGCTGTCGATGCCCGCCCGGAAGATCTCCGACAGGAAGGCGCTGTAGGAGATCGCCAGCCCGATGATCGCGCGGTAGGTGTTCGGAAAGTCGCGCGTTTGAAACTCCGCCAGGCTGTTGCCCGTATCAATGAATGTAATCGTGTACGTCATGTCGCGGGTGAACTCGATCGTGATTGCCAGGTGGCTCAGCCACTCGCCGGCATCGTTCACGAGGTAGATGATCTGGGGGATGAGCGCCAGCGCCATGTAGTAGACCAGCACCAGGGTCGGGATGCCGCGCACCAGCTCGACGTACAGCGTGACCGTCTGGTAAACGACCACGTTCGACGACCGGCGCAGCAGCGCGATCAACAGGCCCAACACCAACGCCAGCGCATACGCCACAATCGACACCCAGATCGTGGTCCAGATGCCCTGCTGCACCGCTTCCCAGATGATCGGGTAGGGGTGGCGGTCGGACACGCTGCGCACGAACAGCAGCACCAGCACGATCAGCACCAGCAGCCACCACGGCGCCCGCGCCAACCGGCGGATCAACAGGTTTCGTTTTTGGGGGTTGGGCCGCGCGGTCGTCGAGGTATCGAATGTCACGGTCATGGCGCTCTTCTTTCTGGCGAGCAGGGGCAGCACTGCGCCCAATCATACTGGCCGTTAGGGTTTACTTCAACTGTCGAATGCCATTCTTTTGGGGGGAATTCGGGCCATGCCATCCCTATTCTGGTATAAAATACCTAAGACCGTGGTCGAAGGTGAACCGAGGGTATCGTGTCCGATCATGTGATGATTTGCGCCAAACAGACGAATTTCGACGCGTGCGTGACGCTCGCCCGGCAGCACGGCCTGGGCATCGAGGTGCAGACCTTCGCCTATCCCGACGCGCTGGACGGTGACTGGCTGGCGCTGATCCACCACTACCGGGACGCGCTCGAGTCCGTGCCGGGGCCGGTCGCGCTGCACGGTCCGTTCATGGACATGGCGAGCGGCAGCGTCGACCCGCTGATCAACCGCGTGGTGCGCGAGCGCGCCCGCCATGCGCTGCACATCGCGGCCGAGCTGGGCGCCCAGACGATCGTCTTTCACGCCAACTTCATCGCCACCATGCGCAACCTCGATTACCGGAGCGGCTGGACCCAGCGGCAGATCGAATTCTGGGAGCCGCTGGCCGAGCAGGCCCAGCGCCGGGGCCAGGTCATCGCCCTGGAGAATATGTGGGAATACGACCCGGACATCATCGGCGAGGTGGTGCGCAGGCTGGACCAGCCCGGCCTGCGCGTGTGCCTGGACGTGGGGCACGCGCACCTGTTCTCGGACGTGCCGCTGGAAGTCTGGATCGACCGGCTGCACGAGGTGATCGCGCACGTGCACATCAACAACAACGACGGCGAAATCGACGTGCATCGCGCCCTGGACGACGGCGTGCTCGACTATCGCGCCCTCCTGCCCCAGTTGTGCCGGCTTCCCAACCGGCCCGCCCTGGCCCTCGAGATCGAGGACATCAACGAACTGGTGCGCAGCCTGGCCTATCTGCGCGAGTTTCACGCCCCTGGTTGACGTTTTCTTAACAAATCTTTTAGGCCCTGTCTAGTTCGATGGCCTATACTGAACGCCAGACAGGCGATTACACAGCGAGAGGCACCGATGAGCCAGGCCGAGCCTTTGCTCGTTACCCAGGTGTGGTGGGACGGTAACGAGGTCGATTTCGTGAGGTGGACCGACAAATCGCTCGTATTCTGTTGGAAGGATGCCCGCGAGACCGCCGTTCACATGCCGCGCGGCGCGGTGATCCGCCTGCTGGATAAAGGCGTGCTGCACATCGAGGGCCACCAGCCCGAATGGCTCCCCGCGCGCTTCGTCTCCCGGTGGAGCACGGCAGACCAGCCCTCCCAACCGGCCCCCGCCGCGCCACGCAGCGACACAGACAAATCTCCCAACCGGCGCAACGTCATCCTGCGCCTGATCCGCAAGCTGTCCGGGGTTGGCGAGCGCGGCCCGGCCAGCGCCACCGGCTAGAACAGGCGCGGCTGCTCCACGGGCCGCCGGCCATCGAGCAGCACGTAGAGCGCCATCCGGTTGACGTTCACCACGCCCACCGCCCGCAAATCGGCCAGATCGTGCAGGCGGCCCTTGCGCCGCGCCGCGATGATCCGGTCGGCGCTCGTGGCGCCGATCCCCGGCACGCGCATCAGCTCGCGCCGCGAGGCGGTGTGGAGCTCCAGCGGCGTCTGCGCCAGGTGCTGGTCCGCCCAGGCCCGCTTGGGATCGATCTGCAGCGGCAGGTCGCCCTCGCCCACGAACGGCAGTTCCTCCAGGTCGAACCCGTAATCGCGCAGCAGGAAGCTGGCCTGGTACAGGCGAAGCTGGCGCAGGCTGTCCGTGGCGGGCAGGTTGTCGAGCGGCGTGTCCATCACGGGGCGGAAGGCCGAGAAGTAGGCGCGCGCCAGCCCCAACTGGCGGTAGAGCACGTCGGTCATCGACAGGATTTCGAGATCCCGCTCGCCCGCCGGGCCGACGACAAACTCGGTCGTGCTGCTGGCCCGCAGCCGTCCCTCGCTTTCGCGCCGCAGATCCGTCACCCAGCGCAGCCGCGCCAGCAGCTCGTCGTCGAAATTCTTCCCCGGCGCGATGACCTCCAACCGGCGGGCGTTCGGCGCTTCGAGATTGATCGACACGCGGTCGGCCAGCTCCATCGCCTGCCGGACCTGATCGCGCTCGGCGCCGGGCATGATCTTGAGGTGGATGTAGCCGCTATAGCCGTATTTCTCGCGCAGGATGGCGCCGGTATCCAGGATCGAGTCCTGGGTGGTGACGCCGCCGCGAATCACGCCCGACGACAGGAACAGCCCCTCGACCACCCCGGCGCGGTGCAGCGCCATGAAGCCCTGCGCCATGTCGTCCGGCGAGAAGGTGATCCGGCGCATGGACGAGCGCCCGGCGCGAAACGGGCAGTAGAAGCAGTCGCGCTCGCAGGCGGTGGTCGTCAGCGCCTTGAGCACCGGCATCTTGCGGCTGCCCGCGGTCACGTGCGTCACGCATCCGCTCAGGTCCGGCGGCAGGCGCGGCGAGCGGACCGGGCGCGCGCGCTGGGGCTGGTCGCCCGCCACCTCGAACTCGGTCACGCCGCGCAGGTTTTTGAGCAGGTCTTCACCATCCATGTCCGGCATCCTCGGCAGCATCCAACGCTACCCAGATTATACCGAACTTTTGTTCTGTTTGCACGCGACAAAAAACGCCCCGGCGGGGTTCCCACCGGGACGCGATCGCGCCGTTCTACCGGGCCTATTCGCCCGCCTCGGCCTCGCTCTCGATCACGGTGACTTCGCCGGCCAGCGGATCGTCGAACGTTTCGGCCTCGTCCTGGGGCACCGCCCGCCAGATCTCGCTGGCGCGGTCAATGAACAGGATGCCGTCCAGGTGATCGATCTCGTGCTGGAACACGCGCGCCAGCCAGTCCCGCGCCTTGATGCGGACCTGCCTGCCGTGCCGGTCGTAGCCCTGGACCGTCACCGCCGCGTGCCGGTCGACCGAGCCGTAATAGCCGGGGATGGACAGGCAGGCTTCAACGCCGTCCACCATATCGCGCGAGGCGCGCACGATCTCCGGGTTCACCAGGATATGCAGCACGCCCGCATCCTGGCCGTATTCTTCCCTGGATTCCTCGTCGTCGGGCAGGTACACGACGATCACGCGCTGGCTCACCGCCACCTGCGGCGCGGCCAGGCCGACGCCCGGCGCGTCGAACAGCGTTTCAACCATGTCGTCGATCAGGGCCTGGAGCTTCGGGTCGTCGAAGTTGGTGACCTTGCGCGCCTTCTTGCGCAGGATGGGATTCTTGGGCGTGATGATTTCACGAACTGCCATGGAATAGCCGCTTTCACTCACTCGTCATGCAAATCTGTTTCGATTGTAACCAATCCGCCACCGGGCGCAAAGCGTTTCGCGCCCTGAGCGGGATCACGGCGCCACGGGGCGGGCCATCACCTCCGCGACGGACACCAGCGGCCACATCGGGCGGACGTCCATCGCCAGGTCGTCGCGGTAGCCCGCCCGGAACCGGAAATAGCCCGCCGACGCGATCATCGCGGCGTTGTCCACGCACAGCTTGAGCGGCGGGTAGCGCACCGGCAGCGGGCTGGCCGCCGACATCGCCCCGCGCAGCGCGGTGTTGGCGCTCACGCCGCCTGCCATCCAGATTTCGGTCGCGCCGTGCTCGCCGGCGGCGCCCACCGTTTTTTCGACCAGCACATCGACCACCGCCGCCTGGAAGCTGGCCGCCACGTCGGCCACGTTGACGCCGGGCGCGAGCTGGTCGGGCGTCATGCCCTCGTTCTTGGGCAGGCGCCTGCCTTCCTGCGGCGGCTGGACGGCGCGCAGCACCGCCGTCTTGAGGCCGGAAAAGCTGAAGTCGTAGCCCTCGCCGTGCAGCGCGCGCGGGAAGCTGTACGCCTGGGGATCGCCCTCGCGGGCGACGCGCTCGATGACCGGCCCGCCGGGATACGACAGGCCGAGCAGCCGCGCGACCTTGTCGAAGGCTTCGCCCGCCGCGTCGTCGATCGTGCTGCCGAGGAGCGTGTACTGCCCGTGCCCTTCGATCAGCACGATCTCGCTGTGCCCGCCGGACACGATCAGGCACACCACCGGGAAGCGGACCGGCGCCTCGCGCCCGGTCAGCCACAGCGAGTAGACGTGTCCTTCCAGGTGATTCACGCCGACCAGCGGCAGGTCGCGGCCCAGGGCGAGTCCCTTGGCGAAGTTCACGCCCACCAGCAGCGAGCCCGCCAGGCCGGGGCCGCGCGTCACGGCGATGGCGTCGAGCGCGTCGAGCGTCACGCCCGCGTCGTCGAGCGCCTGCCGGGCGACGTGGCTGATCGCCTCGATGTGCGCGCGCGACGCGACCTCGGGGAAGACGCCGCCGTACTGGGCGTGCAGGTCGATCTGGGACGCGACAACGTTGGATAACATGCGCTCGCCGTCTTCGACGACGGCGGCGGCGGTTTCATCGCACGAGGTTTCGATGCCAAAAATCAGTGTCATCAGAAACACTCGCCGGATACCCCCGCCTTCAGGCGCGGGGAGGTAGGCGAGACTTCTCCTTTCAAGTTTTGAACTTTCAGAACGAGTGTGCTATGCTGGGCACTATGAAACTGATTGCTCAGGTCAAGCTCCAGCCCGAACCAGGGCAAACCGAACTACTGCGCCGCACGCTGGAAACGGCGAACGCAGCGGCGAACGACGTGAGCGAAGTCGCCTGGGACACCCAGACCTTTCGCCAGTATGACTTGCACCACGTCTGTTACTATGACGTGCGCGCTCGGTTTGAGTTGTCGGCCCAGATGGTGGTTCGCACGATTGCCAAAGTCGCGGACGCCTACAAGCTCGACCGCAAGACGCGTCGCACGTTTCACCCGCACGGCAGCATCGCCTACGACAAGCGCATCCTGGCTTGGAAGCTCGCCGCGCAGACCGTGAGCATCTGGACGGTCGGCGGGCGGCAGACCATCCCGTTCGTCGCGGGCGAACGCCAGCTTGCCTTGCTGCCGTTTATGCAGGGCGAGGCGGATTTGGTCTACCGCCGTGGCGCGTTCTACCTGCATCAGGTCTGCGAAGTGGACGAGCCGCCTGCCGCGGAGGTAGACGACTTCCTGGGCGTGGACCTGGGCATTGTCAACATCGCCACCGACAGCGACGGAACGGGGCACAGCAGCCGCGCGGTGAACAACGTGCGCCACCGTCACCGCCGCCTGCGCGCCAGGCTGCAAAGCAAGGGCACAAAGTCGGCGCGACGCCGCCTTAAGCAGCTGGCGGGCAAAGAGCGCCGTTTTGCCACCCACACTAACCACACGATTAGCAGGCGCATCGTGACTGCCGCGCAAGACACCGGACGCGGGATCGCTCTCGAAGACCTGAGCGGTATCCGCGACCGGGTAACGGTTCGTCGCGCTCAGAGAGCCACGCTGCATAGCTGGTCGTTCTTCCAACTCCGGGCCTTTGTCGAGTACAAGGCACGCCTGGCAGGCGTGCCGGTGGTCGCGGTTGATCCCCGTAACACCTCGCGCACCTGCCCGACCTGCGGGCACATCGACAAACGCAATCGACCTTCTCAAGCTACGTTCTCCTGTGTGTCGTGCGGTTTCTCTGGACAGGCCGACCACATCGCGGCGATCAATATTGGTCGCCGGGGCGCTGTAAGCTGCCCAAACGTCTCGGATACGCCCCTTATGGCGTAGCGCCAGGGACAAAGCCCCCGGCTTTAGCCGTGGGGTTGCTTACGATGTCTCACCGGCGGCTCTCGCGCCGCCGCGCTCGCTCAGCCTTTCAACTCGATGACCAGATCGTACGGACAGTCGGTCAGGCTCTCGGCAGTTCCCGCCTCGCTCATCACGACCGTGTCCTCGATGCGCACGCCGAACCCCTCGTCCGCGTAGTACAGCCCCGGCTCGATGGTGAACACGCTCCCGGTTTTGATCGTGTACGTATCCGAGAACGTGGGGAAATAGGGCGCCTCGTGAACGTTCAGCCCGACGCCGTGCGCCAGCGAGTGCACGTAGCCCTTCGACGTGCCCGGCGTGTTGAGCACGGTCGGGTGGCCGAGGCTCTCGAAATACTCGCACACCGCCACCTGCGGCTCGCGCGTCGAGACGCCTGGCCTGCACAGCGCCATCGACCGGCGGAAGGCTTCCATCACCGCGTCGTAGGCGGCCTGGACTTCCGGCCTGGCATAGCCAATGCTCCAGGTGCGCGTCATGTCGTGGAAGTAGCTCCCTGGGCGGCGCGGGAACAGGTCGAACACGATCGACTCGCCGAGCTTCAGCGGCTGGCTCGCCTCGCCTTTGCTGTGCGGCAGCGCCGCGTCGCGCCCCTGGGCGAAGATCATGCCTTCGGGATCTTCCAGATCGCGCTCGAACAACTGGCCGCGCACGTAGCGCTTCACGTCGCCAATCGTCAGCGGGGTGCCGTCCGCCTTCACGACCGTGTCGCCCGCGGCCCGGTGCCCGGCGATCCAGTCGCGCGCGGCGCGCATCACGGCGCTGGTCTGGCGGGCCACTTCGCGCAGCGCGATCAGCTCGGCGGGGTCTTTCGTCTCGTAAGCCGCATCGAAGATCGTGGCGCGCACCGTCTCGGTGACGAACTCGACCTGCTCGCTCAACGCCACCGAGAGCAGCCCCACCAGCCGCAGGACGGCGTTCGCATCGCCCGCACCGTAGACGCCCACCCGGCCCGCCACGCCCAGCCGGTCGAACACGCGGCGGTAGAAGGCCACCTGCCGCCCGTCATAATCGCTGCGGAAGGTGCGCATCAGCTCGCTCTCGCCGAAGTCCTCGGTGCTGTAGACGGTCAGCCCGCTCCTGGCGGCCTCTTCGATCTCCATCCCGTTGCTGATGAGGACCGGCGGCTCGTCGCGCCGCTTGATGGTCCCGCCAGAGAAATGGGCGCCGTTGCTCAGGTAGGCGCGGTAGGGGTCCTCGAACTCGGTGGGGAACAGCACCAGCGCGTCCAGGCTGCGCTCGTGCATCAGGCGATCCAGGTCGGCTTTCATCGTCGGTTGCTTTTCCTTTGGTGCAGTCACTCGCAAATGGGTTCGCAAAAATGCCGCAGGGCGGACCGGGTCAGTCGTGGGACTGGTCTTGCTCGCGGACCCGCAAAAAGATCTCGATCACGATCAGGCTGAGCGCCAGAAAAAACGCGATCACCGGGGTGAGCACGCGCGGGATCTGGAGCCAGGCGCACGCCACGACGAACAGCCCCACCCAGATGCTCTGGCGCATGATCACCCCGCCGGAGGGCAGCTCGCCGTCGCGGGCAAACTGGAGGCTCAAGAAGCGGATGAACGGCAGGACCGTCCCGGTGACGGCCAGGTACAGAAACACGAAGAACAGCCAGCGCGGGAAGGCTGTCGGCAGGCTGGACGTCACGAGCAGCCACAGGCCCAGCCAGCCGGTCACGGCAATGATCCCCGCCGCCGCCAGAATGCCCACGTGTTCAGGGGAGTTCGTCCGATTCGTGTGATCGCTCATAGGCCAGATTATAGCGGGCGGGGGGACACACATCAAACCGCGCGGGCGGCGCGGGCTGGCCGTGACCTGGCACAAGACAAGTATACAGGGCAGTAAGCACGAAGCTGGTTATCGAACTAACATCAAATGACATTAATTCCCTTTTTTCACAGAGTGTCGCGCGCGGTTTGACAATCGCGCCCCGATGGATATATATTTTACAACATACGACGTGCTGAAAGGAGACGGCAAATAGAACTATAAGACACTTTGGCGATCAGCATCTTGTATTCAGGACGACTTCAAAGAGTTAAAAGTCGTGGTTAGTAACGCTATACATACAACTAAATGGAGATTGAAGATGAAGAAACGGTTGACTCTACTGCTGGTGGCCGTCATGGTGATGGTCCCCTTCGCGAGCACCATCCAGGCCCAGGAAGAAGCGCCCGCGCTCACCATCTGGGCGGACGAAACGCGCGCCGTCGTGATCGAAGACCTCGGCGCCGCCTTCGAAGAGGAATACGGCGTGACGCTCAACGTCCAGCAGTTGGCCTTTGGCGACATCCGCGACCAGTTGCGCATCGCCGGCCCGGCGGGCGAAGGCCCGGATGTGATCGTCGGCGCGCACGACTGGCTGGGCGAGCTGGTCCTCAATGGCCTGCTGAGCCCGATCGACCTGGGCGACGCGGCGGCGGACTTCTCCGAAGTCGCCATCAACGCCTTCACCTATGACGGCGATCTCTATGGCGTCCCCTACGCGACCGAGAACATCGCGTTCTTCTACAACACCGACCTGGTCGAAACCCCGCCCGCGACCTGGGCCGAGGTCCGCAGCCTGTCGGAAGAGATCATGGACTCCGGCGCGGCGGATTACGGCTACATCCGCCAGGAAGGCGACCCCTATCACTTCTTCCCGATCCAGACGGCCTTTGGCGGGTACGTGTTCGGCATCGATGCTGAGGGCAGCTACGATCCCAGCGATGTCGGCATCGACGCCCCCGGCTCGATCGCGGCGCTGCAGTGGGTTCAGGACATGGTGAAAGACGGCCTGATCCCGACCGGCCTCGACGGTGTGGCAGCCGAGACGCTGTTCATGGATGGCAACGCGGCCATGTACATCACCGGCCCGTGGAACATCCAGAACTTCCTGGATGCCGGCCTGAACTTCGCCATCGCCCCGGCCATCCCCGCGGGTGAAGAAGGCGGCGAGCCCGGCAAGCCGTTCATCGGCGCGCAGGCGTTCATGGTCAGCGCGTTCAGCGAGAACCCGCTGCTGGCCCAGGCGTTCCTGACCGAGTTCGTGGCGCGCGAAGACGTCCAGCTCTCGCTGTACGAAGAGGGCAACCGCGCCCCGGCGCTGCTGTCCGCCCTGGAGCAACTCGAAGATCCGTACCTCGCCGCGCTGGCGGAAGCGGGCGCGGTGGGCCTGCCCATGCCGGCCATCCCCGAAATGTCCGCAGTGTGGACCTCCTGGGGCGACGCTGTGACCCTGGCGATGCAGGATACGTCCCAGTCGCCCGCCGAGCTCTTCACGACCGCTGCCGACACGATCCGCAGCACGATCGCCGGTGAAGAGTGATCGGACGGACAGCCCGCACCGGCGGCCCGCTGCTTAGTGGACCAGCCCGGATAGTGTGATGATACAGGGTCGGTGGAGCGTCTTCCACCGGCCCTGTTTCCCAAAGGGCAACCTCTGTGAAAGGAGCGACGGCGCAACGCGCTCGCCCACCCTGGTGGGGCCGGTGCGCCTGAAGACCCATGACAACTGATTCGCAGTCCGCAGGTGGTGCGGCCCAGCGACAACCGGCGGCAATCTTTTCTGGATCGTTACTTACTATTGTGTTACGCCTGATCGCGCTGGCCGTCATCGACGCGTTCACCATCTGGTTCGTAGCGCAGCTCGTGCCAGAAGGCGAAGTGATCCTGGCGATCCTGGTGGCGGCGGTCGCTTTGCTGATCAACGCCGCTTTTCTGGTCGAAGGGATGTACCCATACCGGTGGTTTTCCCCCGGCCTGGCGCTGCTCATCCTGTTCATCGTCTTCCCCACCATCTTCACGGTCTACGTCGCCTTCACCAACTATCGCGACGGCAACCTGTTGACCAAACCCCAGGCGCGGGACGTGCTCGAAGATCAGCTCTACCTGCCCCCCGACGCGCCCACGTATAGCTGGACGGCGTTCCGCTCCACCGACGATCCGAGCGATTACGCGCTCTGGTTGGTCCCGATTCAGGGCGCCGACCAGCCCGTGCTGGCGACGGAGGGCGAGAGCATCCCGGCGGACGAGGTCGATCTGGGCGACAACACGCTCGACGAAGACGGCATCCCGACCGGGCTGCCGGGCTACGAACAGGTCGCGCGCGGCCAGTTGCTCGCCATTCTGGACAGCGTGCTGTCGCAGATCGAGTTCGGCGATCCGGATGCGGTGATCAAGCTCAGCCCCCGGCGCCCCCTGCAAGAGGCGGGCGTCTTCCGCCAGAAATATTCGTTTCCTGACGACGATACGCTGTTCGACAACGAAACCGGCGTGACCTATGAAGCCGTCAAGGGAACCTATACCCCGGTCGATGGACCTTACGTCAACGACGAGGGCCAGGTCACCGATGCCGAGGGCAACCCGCTGCCGGTGGTCCGTCCTGGCTTCTACGTCGTGACCGGGTTGGACAACATCAAGCGGCTGATCAACAACGACCGCATCCGCGGGCCGTTCGTGCGCGTCTTCCTGTGGACCATCGCGCACGCGGTGTTCACGGTCTTCGTCACGTTCTCGCTAGGGCTGTTCCTGGCGATCGTGCTCAACGCCAAATTCATGCCTGGGAGGGCGGTGATGCGCACCGCGCTGCTGGTGCCCTACGCCATCCCCGCCTTCATCAGCGTGCTGATCTGGAAGGGCTTGTTGAACGAGCAGTTAGGCATCGTCAACAAGACGATCAGCAGCGTGCTGGGCGTGAGCGGTCCCGGCTGGACGTCCAGCGCCATGTGGGTGAAGGTCGGCATCCTGATGGTGCAGCTCTGGCTGGGCTTCCCGTACATGCTGCTGATCTGCACCGGCGCGCTCCAGTCGATCCCGAACGACATCTACGAGGCGGCCCGCGTGGACGGCGCCAGCGTGCTCCAGCAGTTCCGGCACCTGACGCTGCCGCTGCTGCTGGTGGCGGTGGGGCCGCTGCTGATCGCGTCGTTCGCGTTCAACTTCAACAACTTCACGGTAGTCGAGCTGTTCAACAAAGGAGGCCCGCCCATCGCGCCGGATACCGCCGCCGGGCACAGCGACATCCTGATCACCTACACCTACGATCTCGCCTTTGGCAGCGGGCGCGGGGCCGACTACGGCTTCGCCTCGACGATCACGATCGTGATCTTCCTGATGGTCGCCACGATTACCTTCTTCAACTTCCGCTTTACGCAATCGTGGGAGGAGATTTCCGAAAATGTCTAGCGCCACGATGGATATCATGTCCAACAAAATGAAGCGCGACCGGTGGCTCGGCTACTTTGGGCGCCTGCTCATTGTGTTCGCGGCGCTGGCGTTCGCCTTCTTCCCGATCATCTGGATCGTGTCCGCCTCGCTGAACGAAACCGGCACCCTCAACACCCAGAAACTGATCCCGACCAACGCCGGCCTGGACAACTACCGGACCCTGCTCAACAGCAATGTCCACCCGTTCGCCACGTGGATGTGGAACTCGATCAAGGTATCGGCCATCACCGCGATTCTGACGGTGTTCGTGTGTGCGCTGGGCGCGTACGCGTTCTCGCGCTTCCGGTTCACCGGGCGGCGCAACCTGATGCTGACCATCTTCCTGGTGCAGGTGTTCCCCAACTCGCTGACGATCGTCGCGACGTTTCTGCTGATCCAGACCATCGGGCGGCACATCCCGTCCTTCGGGCTCAACTCGCACGGCGGGCTGATCCTGGTGTACCTGGGCGGCGCGTTGGGGATCAACACGTGGCTGATGAAAGGCTTCTTCGACTCGATCCCGCGCGAGCTGGATGAATCGGCGCGCATCGATGGCGCGTCGGACTGGCTGATCTTCTGGCGGATCATCTTTCCGCTGGTGCGCCCGATCCTGGCGGTGGTGGGCATCCTGTCGTTCGTCGGCACCTACGGCGACGTGATCATCGCGCTGACGCTGCTCAAGGACAAAGAGGTCCAGACGCTGGCAATCGGCCTCAACCGCTTCATCACCGACAGCTTCAACCAGGAATGGGGCGTGTTCTCGGCGGGGGCGCTGATCGGCGCGATCCCGATCGTGATCGTGATCCTGAGCTTCCAGCGCTTTTTCGTCAGCGGCCTGACCGAAGGCGCGGTCAAAGGCTGACCCGCGTCACAGCGATTCATGCCAAGCCTCACGCCGGCGGCCCGGTGTGAGGCTTTTCGATCGCGGCGCGGCGCCCCCCGTCAGGACTCGTCCTCGTCCCGGTCCCTGCGGCGGCGCGGCGTCAGGAGTCCGCCCAGCGACCCCAGCGGGCCGGGCAGCGGGTCCGGCTCTTTGACGTCTTCCCACTTGCCGCTGTAACGCTTCACGTCCCACTTGTCCCATTCGCCCTGGACCGTGTTCAACAGCACTTCCAGCTTGAGGAACTCGCCATCCTCGCCCGGATCGGCCAGCGCGTCGCGGACCTGGTCGAGCGTGCCGATCAGCGCTTCCAGGTGACGCTGGATGTTCTCGCGATTCTGGGTGAACAGCGCGAACAGGTCCTGGTGCGACTGGTGGCGCAGGCTCTGCATGGCGAGCGCCAGCGACGGGTTGACCATCCGGCGCAGCTCCAGCCAGCCCTCGGACCGGTTGAGCATGTAGAACAGGGACGCGCCCAGCAGGGCCGGCAGGCCCTCCGTCGCGGCGATCAGGCCATCGTGCTCGACCGGGTCCATGAATCGCGACCTGCCGCCCATTAGCCGGATCACGTCCTCGGCCAGGGCGATGGCTTCGGCGGGGCACTTCGAGTCGGGCGCGACCAGGAACTCGGCCTCGTCGAACAGGTCGACGCGCGCGGCCTCGGCGCTCAGGTCGCCGCTGTACAGGCCGCTGACGTTAACGACCGGCGTGATGCCCACCAGGTAGGCGACCGGCGCGCCCTGCTCGTTGGTGCGGAAGTGCTTCGCGGCCAGGTCGATCACCGGCTGCTTGAGCAGCGACAGGTCGAGGACGACCGCGCCCGGTTTAAGTTCCGGACCCAGGCGCGCGTACAGTTCTTCCACGTCGCCATAGGGCACGTTGACGAACACCAGGTCGGCGTTGTCGGTGGCCTTGAGCAGCGCGCGGTTGAAGTTATCCACCGCGCCCATTTTCTCGGCGCTTTTCATCGGCGTGGCTTTGGGATCGCTGCCGATGATGGTGAAAGTGTGCTCGGCGCGGGGCTGTTTCTGGTAGCGCTTGAGCGCCAGGCCGATCGACGTGCCGACCCGGTCCAGGCCGATGATAGCCACATGAACGTGCATCAGAATTTCCTTTGGATGAGATAGCGGTCTATGTATATGTACACCGTGAGCCGGTCAAAAGTTTGATGTGTCAGCTCTGATCGTCCACCGATTGGAGCGCCAGCAGCAGCCGGTCGGCCCCGGTTTGCGGCGGGCCGTCCAGGTGATCGGCGTGGCGGCGCACCAGCTCGACCGCCAGCGGCGAGCCGCCCGCCGCCGCGACCATGTCCGCGCCCCAGGCCGGGTGCTGGATGCTGACGGCAAACGGGCGCCGCCAGCCGCGCGCCGGGCCGCTCCCCCAGCGCCGGTACGCGCCCGGGGCCAGCGCCTTGACGAGCACGACCAGCACCTTCTCCGGCAGCCAAAACCGCGTCCGCACCTTGCCCACGTCGTGCAGCAGCGCCGCCGCCAGCAGGTCGGGATCGGTCTGCCCGGCGTCGAGCAGGCGCCGCAGCACGCGCAGGCTGTGCTGGCGCTCGGAGCGCCGCATTCGCCGGTACAGCGCGGCCAGTTCCGGCGACAGGTAGCGCGCAGCCAGCGCGTCATCTACCGGGCGCGTCCACGCCGCCAGCGCCCGCAAGCCCTGATCCAGCCGGTGTAAGGCGCCCATCGCTAGAAACTGGGATAGAAGCCGGTCAGCGTTTCGAAGAAGAACCGGATCACCGGGCCGAGGATCGCGCCGAGAACGTCGAGCCGGCCATCGGTCAGCACACCGAGCATGATCACCAGCATCAGGATCAGCGTGGTTTCGCGCTCGCGGCGGATCAGGCTCTGGCTGGCTTCGTAGGGCAGCGTGCCGACCGCGATCTTATAGCCGTCCAGCGGGGCCAGCGGCAGCAGGTTGAAGATGAACAGCACGATGTTGAACACCACGACCGTCCCCAGCACGCGGTACAGGAACGTGATCACGCCCGCCGACCCGATGCCGATCTCGACCAATTCGCCGCTGCCCACCAGCACGCGGGTCGCGCCTTCGACCAACCCCCCGGCGGCCATCATGCGGATGAACAGCGCCACGAACCCGGCAATGAGCAGATTCGTCACCGGCCCGGCCAGCGATACCAGCACCAGGCCGCGCTTCTCGTTGGGGTAAAACGCCGCCGGATTCACCGGCACCGGCCTCGCCCAGCCGAACCCGGCGACCAGCGCCAGGAAAATCCCGATCGGCTCGATGTGCACGCGCGGATCGAGCGACAGGCGGCCCTGGCGATAGGCGGTCATGTCGCCCAGGCGATACGCGCTCCAGGCGTGCGCCCACTCGTGCAGGGTGAACCCGATCACGAGGCCCACGACGCGGCCCAGCAGAATTTCGATTGAGATACCGTACAAACGAAACCTCCCTTGTTCGGGGAGTAATCATACCTGCCTCGCCGCCGTTTTGAAAGCCCCCGTAGTCTCTCAAGGCAAATGCGCCGCGCCAAAACAACAGGGCTGGACCCTATCTGCATCCAGCCCTGGCGCGCGCGTTCATTCCGCCTGCCGGGTCGCGATCTCCAGCAGGCGCTGGATGCGCCCGACCATGCTCGCCGGGTTGGGGTGGATGCCGTCGGCCAGCAGGGCGTTTTCGTACAACTGCTCGATCACCTCGTCCACCAGCGCGGAGTCCTGCTCGGCGGCGAGCCGCCCCGCCAGATTCGCGATCAGCGGGTGGCGGCGGTTCAGTTCCAGAATCTTGCGCGGCACCTCGAAATCCTGCTCCAACATGCGATAGACGCGCTGCACGTTGCGATCGGGCTGGCCTTCGGGCGTCACCAACCGCAGCGGGCTGCCCGTCAGCATGTGCGACTCGCGCACTTCGAGCACGCGCTCGCCCAGCACCGCCGCGAACCGGCTCCGGACCGCCTCGAACGTATCATCCTCGAGCGCAGCCTGCGCCGGCTCGGATTCGGGCGCCGTGTCGGGCAGTTCGAGCGAGGCGTCGTCCACGTTGCGCAGCGGCTTGCCGTCATACTCGGACAGGTTCATCAGCATGAAGCTGTCCACCGTGTCGATCAGGTACAGCACTTCGAGATTCCGCGCGTGGAACGTGTCCAGGTGCGGGCTGTGCGCCACCGATGTGAGATCGTCGGCCAGGATGTAATAGATATGCTCCTGCCCATCCTGCATCCGCGCCACGTATTCATCGAGCGTGACGGTCGGCATCTCGCCGTCGCTGGCCGACGAGTGGAAGCGCAGCAGCTTCGACAGGCGCTCGGCGTCGCCCGGCTCGGTGGCGATGCCCTCTTTGAGGAACACGCCGAATTCCTTCCAGAACGCCCGGTAGCGGTCCGGGTCTTCCCTGGCGACGCGCTCCAGCTCGGCCAGCACCTTGCCCTTGATCGACGCGCCGATGCGCTTGATGGCGCGCGTCGTCTGGATCGACTCGCGGGCCACGTTCAGCGGCAGGTCTTCCGAGTCGACCACGCCATCGATGAAGCGCATGTACGGCGGCAAAAAGTCTTTGTTGTAGTCCTGAATCAAGACCTTGCGGGCGTAGAGCTTCAGGCCGTGCTCGGTGCGCGCGCTGAAGAGGCCGCGGTCGGCTTTTTCGGGGATGAAGATCACGCTGTAAAACTGGACCGGCGCATCCGAGACGATGTGCAGGTGCAGCAGGGGATCGCGGTAGTCGAGCGTGAGCTGCTTGTAGAACGACTTGTAATCGTCCTCGCTCAGCTCGCGCGGGGGGCGGCGCCAGAGCGCTTTCTGCTGGTTGGCGATCTCGCCGTCCACGTAGATCGGGAAGGCGAT
Organism: Anaerolineae bacterium; assembly: GCA_018432315.1. Lineage (GTDB taxonomy): Bacteria > Chloroflexota > Anaerolineae > Aggregatilineales > Aggregatilineaceae > LM3-B42. The sequence continues at coordinate 249,860 of JAHDLB010000004.1, read as the reverse complement.
GAAGTCCGAATGTTTCTTGACAATCGCGCGCAGGCGGTACGGCTCCAGGAATTCCTTCTCGTCGTCCTTGACGTACACGGTGATCGTCGTCCCGCGCGTGGCCTTGTCCGCCAGTTCGAGCGTGTAGGTGGTGCTACCGTCCGACGTCCAGGTCCAGGCCGCCTCGTCCGGGCGGAACGAGCGCGACGTCACCGTGACCTTGTCGGCCACCATGAACACGGAATAGAACCCGACGCCAAACTGCCCGATCAGGTCGGTGGCGGACACGTTCTGACTGTCCTGCTCTTGCAGCCGCTGGAGAAAGCTGGCTGCGCCCGACTGGGCGATGGTGCCCAGGTTGGCGATCAGCTCGTCGCGATTCATGCCGATCCCGGTATCCTCGATGACCAGGGTGCCGGCATCCTTGTCGGTGGTGATGCGAATCGCCAGCTCGGCGTCCGGATCGAGCACGTCCGCGTTGGTGAGCTGCTCGAACTGGAAGCGGTTGAGCGCGTCGGAGGCGTTCGACACCAGCTCGCGCAGAAAAATCTCCCGGTCGGTGTACAGCGAATGGACCAGGATATTGAGAAGCTGCTGAATCTCAGCCTGGAAGGTATACGTCTGTGACTCGGAGACAGCCATGGGCGATTCTCTCCTGAATGACCGGCAAAAGCAGTTCATTCAGTGTGTAGCACACGGCTGTAAGATTCGCCTCAACGGCGTGTAAAAATCGCGTTAGAAAGGCGCGGTTATTTGTCCTTCTTGGCCTGGCCGGGGGGCACGTGGGGCGGCCCTGGCGGGTTGTCGCTCAGGCCGGGCGGCTGGCCGTCGTTGCCCACGCCGGGATGATCGCCTCCCTGGCCGGGCGGGTTGTCGCCCAGGCCCGGCGTCGGCCCGTGCCCCGGTGGCGTGCGCGTCGGATTCGCGCCGTCTGCTGGCGGCCGCACAGCGGGCAGGGTTGTCACGATGACCGCGGGCACGGCGGTCACCTGAGTCCCGCTCGCGGTGGCGGTAGGTGTTGCCGTCGCCGAAGGCGTGGCCGTGAGCGTCGCCGTCGGGGTACTGGTCGGCGTGAGCGTGTGGGTGGCGGTTGCGGTTGGCGTCGCTGTCGGGGTGCTGGTCGGCGTGAGCGTGCCGGTAGCGGTCGCCGTGTGGGTGGGCGTTACCGTCGCGACGATCGCGTCAATGGCCGCCGGGTCCGGGCTTTCCTGCGCGATACGCGCCTGGATGGCGATGCTCTCGTGGACGATCGCTTGCAGGCGCTCGTCCGGGCGACCGGTTCCCAGCGTCAGGGCGTGCTCGCTCAGTGCGGCCTGGCGAAAGGCGAGGTCGGCGATCTGCGGATCGAGGTCCTCGCGGCTGCCGTGGCCCTGCGCCATCAGGTCGAGGGCGCGAGCGAGCTGGTCGGATGCTTCCTCCAGCACATCGGGCTCGATCTCCTGGCGGGCCAGCAGGGAATCGAACTCATCGATGCGCCGCCCGGCAAGCTCCACGCGCAGCGCCGGCTCGCTATCGTCCGAAACCAGGGCGAGCCGTCCATGCTCGACTGCCCGCTTGACCGGGTACAGCAGGTCACCGGGCAGGCTGTCCGCCGAAGCGCGCGCCGCCCCGGTGATGACCAGGATCAGAATCAGGCTGGCGACCAGCCCCAGGCGCAGCACCGGCGCCAGCCGCAAGCGCGGCGCGCGGCGCGAGGACAGAGACGCTCCGCGTGACGCGGCAGCCTGCGCCCGCAGCCGGGCTTCGATGCGGCCCACGGCAGCATTCGACAGCCGGGGGCGGGGACCACTCGCCAGACGCCGCGCGGCATCCACCAGCGGATCGCCGTCGCCTGCACCGATCTCGTCCCGGTGCGGCGGGATCGCCCGGTCCAGGCGGTCTATCAGGTCCCGCTCGTGCGGATCGCCGGCTGAAGGTGAAGTCATTGCCGTTTTCTTCCCCGCAAATAGTGGCGGCCCGTCTTCTCGGTGCCCAACAACTCCGCCAGACGTTTGAGCGCCCGGTGCTGGGCGGTCGCTATCGCGCGCACACTCTTGCCCACAATTTGGGCCACCTCTTTATGACTCTTGCGTTCGACAAACCGCAGGATCAGGATCGTCTGCTGTTCGTCATCCAACTGCGCCAGCGCCGCGCGCAGCTCATCCAGTTCTTCACGTTCCTGCAACGTCATCTCCAGCGGCGTGTGGCCGCTGCCGATCCCTTCGTTGAGCGCCTCGACCGGGTGGCGTCCTCGCTGGCGGTAGAAGTCGGCGATCCGTGTCGCCGCAATCCGGTACAGCCACGCCTCGAACGGCGCCCCGGTCACCTCGTAAGCAGGTAAGCCCTCGACCATCCGCAAGAACACGTCCGCCGTCAGGTCTTCGACGACCGCCTCATCCGATACCCGGTAGGCGATATACCGCGAAATGGCCTGCACGTACTGGCGGTACAGGCCGGCTATCGCGTCAGGATCGCCCTGTTGGGCGCGCTGGATCAATCGGTGCTCTGGCGGGGTCACCATATAGTTTGGCCGAAGAGATAGTCCTCACATGTACCTCATAGGATATAAGGTTTCCCGTCTTCGTGCGAGTGGACTTTGGTCTTGCGGGAATCCCATCCTCTTACTCAGGACTTCCTCCGGCCTAACCGGGGTGTTGTGGCCGATCAAACGCCTGCCGCCAGAGATGCGAACGCGATTCCGGCCCTTCGCTCATTAGAAACACCGCGCACGAAACGGCAATCTTACAGCGAAGAGAGGCGAAAACCGGGCTTCAACTTAAGTACAGGCTCACGTGGAGTGATCCGGCGGTGAATGGCGCTGCCGGTGCCGGACCGCTTTGGGCACGAATGGTTACCCGGCGAAGACGGCCAATCCTTCGCCGGGCAGCAGCGGCCTCACGATCTCGACCGGGTGGCTGCCGGTCGTTCAGGGGAGTATCAGCCCGCGCAGGGCCGGCACCGCGCGCACGGCGGCGGCCTGTGGGTCCGGCTCTCCGGCGAGGTCCAGCGCCACAAAGCCGTTATAGCCGGTTTCGCGCAGCAGTTGGACCATCTGCCCCACGTCCAGCGGGGCGCCCGGCTCGACCGGCACCGCGACGTGCAGCGCCAGCCGCGCCGTCTGGTGAATGGCATCCGGCAGGTCGGCGAACTGCCCCGCCTGCATGGCGTAGCCGAAATTCGGATGGCTCACTGCGTCCACCAGCCGCAGGACGTCCCCGCCGGTCGCCAGCGGCCCGCGCGGGCTGTCGTTGCGGATGGCGACCGCCACGCCGACCGTGCCCCCGTAATCGGCGGCGGCGCGGACGTACGCCACCAGCCGCTCCCACGCCGCTTCGTCGAGCGGCCCCTCGCCGCCCGGCGACAGGCTGACCATCGGCGCGTTGAGAAACGAGGCCGTGTCGAGGTAGGTCTTCACTTTCTCCAGCTCGTGGGGCAGGCCGGACGGTGGCAGCGTGAAATCGCTCGGAATCGCGATGTTGGCGATGCTCAGGCCGCCCTGCAAGCACGCCCATTTGATCTCCCAGAGGTACGCGTGATCGAAGCTCGCCAGGTAACCGGCGTCGAGGTCGACCCCGTCCAGGCCCAGGTCGCGGCAAACCTTCACAAAGTCGAGCACGGCCATCGAGCCGTCGTCGAACGAGCGCCAAAAACTACGGGACGTACAGGCCAGCTTGATCATCGAACCCTCTCCTGCGCTCACGGGCGCGAGCGGTCCTTGCCGGGGCGCGTGCAATTGCCGTCGCAGATAGTGTAGCACAACCCCGCCCGAAGGTGAACCGGCTCAGCGGAAGAATGAGAGGCCACAGAATTAATTAATTTGCGGGATTATTTAATTGCGCCGAGCGCCAGATCGTGTATAATGACATTCAAGACCCATCACGATTTTTTAGGGACCGCGATGATAGAGTCGGGAGAAAGGAAGGTTGGCCCGCGCACAGACTTTCGCTCGATTACTATTCTGACCTCAACTTAAACCCATCATAGGAGAGAAGATTGTGAAACTGAGAACCGTTTTGCTGCTGGTATTGGTGGTGGCGCTGGCCGTTCCGGCTGCCTCGATCATGGCCCAGGACCAGGTCGAGCTGCGCATCATGTGGTACAACGACGGCAACGAGGGCGAGGTCCTGCGCGACCTGCTCGACCGCTTCGAGGAAGAAAACCCCAACATCACGGTCGAGATCGACACCGTCGCCTATGCTGACCTGGACAAGACGCTCCAGCCCCAGGTCGAGGCCGGCGGCGCCAACGCCCCGGACATAGTCCGCGTGACGGATACCGCCCGCTACCGTCCCTTCTACCTGGACCTGACTCCCTACCTGCCCGATCCGGACTACTGGGAAGCCAGCTTCGCCGAGCCGGTGCTCAACTCCTTCCGCAAGGGCGCGGACGACACGGGCATCTACGGGTTCCCCACCCAGTTCACCGTCACCGGGCCGTTCATCAACCGCACCCTGTTCGACCAGGCCGGCGTGGACGTCCCCAGCGAAGTGATGGACGAGCCGACCTGGAACGACTGGGTCGAGGCGGCGGTCGAGGTCGCTGAAGTGACCGGCGTGCCCTACGCCATCGCCATCGACCGCTCCGGCCACCGCGTGTGGGGCCCGGCGCTGAGCAACGGCGCGACCTTCCTCAATGAAGATGGCTCGTTCACGGTGGACAGCCCCGGCTTCCGCGAGACGGCGCAGATGATCATCGACTGGCACGAGCGTGGCATCACCCCGCTGGGCGTGTGGGTGGAGAGCGGCGGCGAGTACGCCTCGGCCCGCCCCGAATTCGTCAACGGCCAGTTGGTGATGTACATGAGTGGTAGCTGGCAGATTGCGGGCTTTGCTGGGGACATCGGCAACGAGTTCGACTGGCAGGCCGTCCCCAATCCCTACGGTGAGGGCGGCAGCACGGGCATCCCCGGCGGTGCCGTGATGGCGGCCATCAACACCACCGCGCACCCCGAAGAGGTCGCGATGGTGATGGATTACCTGGCGAGCGTGGACGTGCTGACCGAGTTCACCGCGCGGACCCTGTTCATCCCCGGCCACATCGGGATCGCCGAAGCGGGCGTCGAGTATGACACCGAAGACCCGAGCGTGCTCCAGGCGCTGAACACCTTCCTGGCCGAAGTGCCCAAGCTGTCCGAAGAAGCCTACGGCCTGCAGTACAGCCCGATCGGCTTCCCACTGAACACCAGCATTCGCGACCGCCTGGGCCAGGTGATCGTCGGCGAGCTGACGCTCGACGAGGCCATCGTCATGATCCAGGAAACGGTCGACGAAGCCTACGCCGAAGTCTACGGAGAGTAACCGTCCCCACCCCGACCAATCACCCAGGCTGCCGTGTCTTGGCGGCCTGGGGCTTTTTTTATCGGTGAGTGCCCCCGGAGAGGTTCGATGAGCCTATTCACCCGATGGATCCCCCGGCGCTATCGACTGGCTTTCAGCCACATCGTCAACAAACCGTTCGAGCTGCTCATGACCGGCCTGGACATCGCCATCGCCCCGCTGCAGTGGGTGTTGGGCGTCCGGCGCATGGCCTACTTTTTCATCGCCCCCAACCTCATCATTTTCGGCATCTTCATCCTGCTGCCGATGGTGCTCAATTTCTATTACGGCTTCACCAGCGGCCAGTCGATCCTGCTCGAAAACCGCGAGTTCGTCGGCACGGACAACCTCGAGACGATCCTGACCTGCGAGGACTACGGCAACCCGAACACCTGCAAGGAAGACCTGTTCTGGCGCGGCGTGCGCAACACCGGCGCCTACGTCGCCCTGCAGGTGAGCACGATGGTCGTGCTGGCCCTGATCACGGCGCTGGCGCTCAACCGCAAGATCGTCCTGCGCGGATTCTTCCGCAGCGTGTTCTTCTACCCGGTGCTGCTGTCGCCGGTCGTCGTCGCCCTCATCTGGAAATGGTTCCTGCGCTACGACAACGGCCTGCTCAACGCCCTGCTCGAAAACTTCGGCCAGGACCGCATCCAGTTCCTGGCCGATCCACAGTGGGCGCGATTCTGGGTGATCGTGGTCAGCGACTGGGCGCAGATGGGGTTCTACACGCTGATCCTGCTCGCCGGGCTGCAGGCGATCCCGGCCTCGCTGTACGAAGCCGCCGAGATCGACGGGGCGAACACCTTCCGCCGCTTCCGGTTCATCACGCTGCCGCTGCTCATGCCGACCATGACGGTCGTGCTGGTGCTGGCTTTCATCCGGGCCGTGCAGGTGTTCGACCAGGTTTTCGTCCTGACGGGCGGCGGGCCGGGCACGGCGACGCTTTACATCGTGCAGTACATCTACCGCGAGGCGTTCGTGAACAGCCCGCCCAGTTTCGGCATGGCCGCCGCGGCCTCGCTGATCCTGGCCTCGGTGCTGATGGTCATGACGCTGGCGCAGCTTTTCTTCGCGCGGCGCAGCGAAGCCACCTAGCCGGAAAGGACGCATAGCATGACGAGCGATACGACCTCTTCTCGACCGGAACGGCGCGGCGTGTGGGCCTTTTTGACCCGCCGCCGGGGTGGCAAACGCCTGGACATCACCGACGTGGTGACCTACCTCTACCTGATCGCGGGCATTTTCGTGATGTTCGGCCCGGTGCTGTGGCTGGTGATGTCGTCCTTCAAGGACGAGTCGCTGCTCTTCGAGCCGCACCCCACCTTCCTGCCCTACCGGCAGGTGTCGGTGGACGTCGAAGGCTACGACAAGCCGCTGCCGGTTTACGACGTGACGTTCAAGGACGTGCTGATCGAGGATGCGGCGGTGGTGCTCAGCGACGTGCGCGCCGACAACGGCGCCGTGCAGGGCATCAACCGCGTGCTGGTCCCGCCGGCGCTGGCCGACCGGCTGGCCGGGCTGTCCTCTGGCGCGGACAGCGCGTTCCCCGCGCCCGCCGAGCCGGTCCCGCTGCCCGATGGTGACGTGACGGTGCCGGACGCGCTGCGCGGCGAGGCCCGCCTGTCGATCATGGCGCAGCTCGTCGAGCGGGCCGGCCTGGACGACCAACTCTCCGGCGAAGACCGGCACACCGTCCTGGCGCCGACCGACGAGGCGTTCGTGGCCTTCGCGGAGGAATACGGCGCCGACGCGGTCGCGGCCCTGGCGGGCGATCCCGACCTGCTGCGCGAGCTGCTCGAGCACCACATCCTGCCGGATCGCTACCTGCTGGTCAACCTGTACCGCAGCGCGGGCGAGCCGCTGCCGGCGCTGTCCGGCGCGGCGCTGACCGCGAACCTGCAGCCCAGCGTCACGCGCCGGCTGGCCCAGATCGGCAGCCCCACCGGCGCGGCCTACACCCTGATCGACCCGGACAATCCCGGCGCGGGCGAGATCACGGCGTTCTCGTACATCACGCCGCTCGGCCCCAGCACGGAGTTCGAGCCGATCCGCGAGGTGTACTTCAACACGGCCAACTACACCGACGCGATGGACGCCTTCGACTTCTGGACCTACCTGCGCAACAGCGTGATTGTGACCATCGCAGCGACGATCATCACGCTGGTGATCAACAGCATGGCCGCGTTCGGTCTCAGCAAGTACGACTTCGCCGGGCGCGACATAGTGTTCGTGATCATCATCAGCACGTTGATGGTGCCCGTCTCGGTGATCCTGATCCCGGCCTTCCTGGTGATCTCGAAAGTGGGGTGGGTCAACAGCCTGTGGGGCCTGATCATCCCCGGCGCGGCCACGCCGACCGGCGTCTTTCTGCTGCGCCAGTACATGCTGACCATCCCCGACGAGCTGCTCGACTCGGCGCGCATCGACGGCGCGAGCGAGTGGCGCATCTACTGGCAGGTCATCCTGCCGCTGGCCCGGCCCGCCATCGCCGTGCTGGCGATCTTCTCGGTGATGTGGCGCTGGAACGATTTCCTGTGGCCGCTGATCGTGGTGAGCCGCAACGACAAATTCACGCTGCAGGTGGGGCTGAACGCCTTCCAGGGCGCGCTGGACGTGCAGTGGCATTACATCCTGGCGATGACGGTGCTCACGCTGCTGCCGATCACGCTGGTGTTCGCGTTCTTGCAGCGCTTCATCACCAGCGGCATCGCCACGACCGGCATGAAGGGCTGATCGCGGTGGGCAGGGGGCGCCCGGCGCCCCCGCCGCGCCTATTCCCCGGCGGACCGCTCGCGGCAGTCGCGGCACAGGCCGAAGATCGCCATGTGGTCGATGCGCGGCTCGAAGTCGTAGTCCCGGCGCACGGATTCGCGCAGCGCGTCCATGATGCCGTCGTCCAGGTCGATCACGCGCCCGCACGCCAGGCAGACCAGGTGATGGTGCCGCCGGTCGCCGATCAACTGGTAGACGATCCCGCTCTGGCCCAGGTCGGTCTGTGACACCAGGCCCAGCGCTTTGAGCCACTGGACGATCCGGTACACGGTCGGCTCGGTGAGGTGAGTCCCTTTGGCGCGCAGCCGTTCCTGAATCGCCTGCACGCTCTGGTGATCCGGCTCGTCGCACAGCGCCTCGATCACCAGCCGCCGCTGGATCGTCAGCCGCGCGCCGCGCTGGCGCAGCGCCTCGATCACCCGTTCGCATGTGTCCGACATCGGTTTCCATCCCCGGTTCTGGCGGGCAGCACCCGGCCCGCAGCCCCATTGTAATCCGGGCGGTGGGCTCGCCGCAACGCCGGCGGCGCCCAACTGAATCTTGTGCAAAACTACCAAACTTTGGATCGCCCCCTTGACACATTCGCCCCAAGTGCGCTACGCTATGCGACAAGGTTGTAAAAAAGCTGTAACAGAAAGCACATCATGCGTAACCGTCTCGGCCTTATTTCCCTCGTCATTCTTCCGGTCCTCGTCATTCTTGGCGGGGTCTGTGCGGTTGGTGAGTCCTAGGCTGAGCCTGAGCAGCGAAGCAAAAGCCTCCCAACCGCCGGGAGGCTTTTTTAGTCCGGTGGACAGGAACATGACAGCGATTTCCGCCCTGGCCCTTCTTATCGTTATCGTTATTGGCCTCCTTCTCGTCATTGAGAAGGGGGGCTCAGGGTTTGGGGCGGTGCCGGTCCCGATACGACGCGAGGAACAGAGCAGGCGACGTTAGAGGGCACACACCGAGAGAAGCGGAGCAAGGGCCGTCCCAAACCGAAGGGGCGGCCCTTTCGTTTTCAGATGTTGCAGTCAGATGATGCAGAACGACACCAAAGGAACCCGTATGCGCTCAGACCGGATCAAGAAAGGCTTCGAACGAGCACCGCACCGCAGCCTGCTCAAGGCCACCGGCGTGACCGACGCCGACATGGGCAAGCCGTTCATCGCGGTGGTCAATTCCTACGTGGACATCATCCCCGGCCACGTGCACTTGCAGTCGTTCGGGCAGGTGGTCAAGCAGGCAGTCCGCGCGGCGGGGTGCGTGCCCTTCGAGTTCAACACCATCGGCGTGGATGACGGCATCGCGATGGGTCACGTCGGCATGAATTACTCGCTGCCCAGCCGCGAGCTGATCGCCGACAGCGTCGAGACGATGATCGCCGCGCACGCCTTCGACGGCATGATCTGCATTCCCAACTGCGACAAGATCGTGCCCGGCATGTTGATGGCCGCCGTCCGGCTCGACATCCCGACGATCTTCATCAGCGGCGGGCCGATGGCCGCGGGCAAGACGCCCGACGGGCGCACGGTGGACCTGATCAGCGTGTTCGAGGGCGTGGGTGCGTACAAAGCTGGGAACATCGACGAAGCCGAGCTCAAGATGCTGGAAGACTTCGGCTGCCCGTCGTGCGGATCGTGCTCCGGCATGTTCACCGCCAACTCGATGAACTGCCTGATGGAAGCGCTGGGGCTGGCCCTGCCCTACAACGGCTCGGCGCTGGCCGAAACGCCAGAGCGCATCGCGCTGGCCCAGCAGGCCGCCCGCCAGATCGTGACGCTGATCGACATGGACCTGACGCCGCGCCAGATCGTCACGCCCGAAGCCATCGACGACGCGTTCGCGCTCGATATGGCGATGGGCGGCAGCACCAACACCGTGCTGCACACGCTGGCGATCGCCTACGAGGCGGGCGTGGATTATCCGCTGGACCGCATCAACCAGGTGGCCGCCCGCGTGCCGCACATCTGTAAGGTGAGCCCGGCCTCGCACTGGCACATGGAGGACGTGCACCGTGCCGGCGGCGTGCCAGCCATCTTGCACGAGATCGCCAAAGCTGGCAACACCCTCCACCTGGACCGCCCCACCGTCACCGGCAAGACCCTCCGCGAGAACATCGCCCACGCCACCATCCAAGATCCCGAAGTCATCCACCCGCGCGAAACCCCGTACAGCCCCACCGGCGGGCTGGCCGTGCTGTTCGGCAGCCTGGCGCCCGATGGCGCGGTGATCAAGAGCGGCGCCGCCCCGGCGCACATGCGGCGCTTCGAAGGGCCGGCCCGCGTCTACGAGGCCGAAGAAGACGCCTCGCGCGGCATTCTCAACCGCGAGGTGCAGCCGGGCGAGGTCGTGGTGATCCGCTACGAGGGGCCGCGCGGCGGGCCGGGGATGCAGGAGATGCTGGGGCCGACCGCGCAGATTCAAGGCATGGGCCTGGGCGATCAGGTCGCGCTGGTGACCGATGGGCGCTTCTCCGGCGGCAGCCGCGGCATTTCGATCGGGCACGTCAGCCCCGAGGCCGCCGCGCGCGGGCCGCTGGCCGCCGTGCAGAACGGCGACCGGATCGCGATCGACCTGGACGCGGGCACGCTCGACCTGCTGGTCGATCCCGCCGAGGTCCGGCGGCGGCTGGAAGCGCTGCCGCCCTTCGAACCGCAGATCGACAGCCGCTGGCTGCGGCGCTACGCCAGACTGGTGAGCAGCGCCAGCACCGGGGCCGTTTTTCTGGATTGAGGATTCCGTGAGCGAGATTGATCGCACCCAGCGTTGAAGGTTGTGAATTACCGTCGAAGACGAAACACCAGCCAAGAGGAGCAACTACCGTGAAACTAACCGGCGCAGAAATTATCCTGGAGTGTTTGATCCGCGAGGGAGTCGAGGTGATGTTCGGCTATCCCGGCGGCGCGATCCTGCCCACCTATGACGCCATGACGAAATACCCGCAGCTCCGGCATGTGCTGGTCCGGCACGAGCAGGGCGCGGCGCACATGGCCGACGGCTACGCCCGCGCGACGGGCAAAGTCGGCGTGGCGATTGCCACGTCCGGCCCCGGCGCGACGAACCTCGTCACCGGCATCGCCACCGCCATGATGGACTCCTCACCGATCGTGTGCATCACCGGCCAGGTGCCCACCCCCGCCATCGGAAGCGACGCCTTCCAGGAGACGGACGTCACCGGCGTCACGCTGCCCGTCACCAAGCACAACTACCTGGTGTACGACGTGGAAGACCTGGCCTACACCATCAAGGAAGCGTTCCACATCGCGCGCACGGGGCGGCCCGGCCCGGTGCTGGTGGACGTTCCGAAAGACGTGCAGAATGCCGTCACCGAGTTCGAGTATCCCGAAGACGAGATCATCCTGCCCGGCTATCGCCCACCCCAGGCCGCCGAGGAGGAGCAGGTCCGGGTCGCGCTGGAGCTGATCGAGAGCGCCGAGCGCCCGGTCATCCTGGCCGGTCACGGCGTGATCATGTCCGGCGCCTCGCGCGAGTTGTTGCAGTTCGCCGAGATGACGCAGACGCCGATCGCGCTCACGCTGCTGGGCAAGGGCGGCGTGCCCGAACATCACCCGCTGTCGCTGGGCATGATGGGAATGCACGGCACCGGCCAGGCCAACCTGGCGATCCAGAACGCCGACCTGCTGCTGGCCTTCGGGATGCGCTTCGACGACCGCGTGACCGGCAACCTGAAGACCTACGCGCCCAACGCCCGCAAGATCCACATCGACATCGACTCGTCGGAGATTCACAAGAACGTGCGCGCCGACGTGCCGATCGTGGGCGACCTGAAAACCGTGCTCAACCAACTGCTGCCGCGCATGAAGCGGATCGAGCACAAAGCTTGGATGGCGCAGATCCGCGACTGGATGGAAGACGCCGACGAGCGCGACATCGTCAACCAGAACGTGAGCAACCGCCTGCTGGCCGCGCACGTCATCCACGACATGTGGACGGCGACCAACGGCGACGCCATCATCGTGACCGACGTGGGCCAGCACCAGATGTGGGAAGCGCAGTATTACCCGCACGAGCGCCCGCACACGCTGCTGACGTCCGGCGGCCTGGGCACGATGGGCTTCGGGATGCCCGCGGCGATTGGCGCGGCGATGGGCCTCAAGCAGCCCAACGTGTGGGCCATCGTCGGGGATGGCGGCTTCCAGATGACGATCACCGAGCTGGGCACCGCCGCGCAGGAACGCGTGCCGATCAACATCGCGATCATCAACAACGGCTACCTGGGCATGGTCCGCCAGTGGCAGGAGTTCTTCTACGAGGAACGCTACAACGCCACCCCGATGTTCAACCCGGACTTCGTGAAGCTGGCCGAAGCCTACAGCATCCCGGCGCGGCGCGTCACCACGCGCGACGAGGTGATCGCGGCGGTCGAGTGGGCCAACAGCATCACCGATGGCCCGGTGTTGATCGATTTCGTGGTGGAGAAACACGACATTGTGTATCCGATGGTGCCGGCTGGTGCCGACCTGCACAACATGATCCGCCGGCCCATGCCGTCGCCGGACGGCATTTAACACCTTGAGGGGAGAGAACCGACGATGAAACAGACACTGGTGGCTCTGGTCGAGAACAAGCCGGGCGTGCTGAACCGGGTGGCGAGCCTGTTCCGGCGGCGCAATTTCAACATCGACAGCCTGACCGTGGGCCGCACCGAATCGCCCGAAGTCTCGCGCATGACGATCGTCGTGGACGCCGACGCCGAGAAGGTGCAAAAACAGCTCTACAAGCTGGTCAACGTCATCCAGGTCGAGGACGTGACCGACACGCCCAACGTCAGCCGCGACCTGGCGCTGATCAAGGTGCAGGTGAACAACGAAACGCGCGGCCAGGTGACCCAACTCTGCGACATCTTCCGCGCCCACATCGTGGACGCCGGGCCGGACACGGTGATCGTCGAGGTGACCGGCAACGAGGACAAGATCACCAGCATGACCGAGCTGCTCAGGCCGATCGGCATTCTGGAGATGGTCCGCACCGGCGTGGTGACCATGACGCGCGGCGACGCGGTGTTGGCCCCGCCGGAATTCTACTTTGCGACGAACGGAAACCGGTCGAACGGCTTCCGCCAGAACGTGCTTTGATCCTACCGCACCCCATCGAGGAGACAGACTGTGGCTAAGCTGTACTACGACCAAGACGCGAACATGAGCTATCTGGACGGCAAGACCGTCGCCATCGTCGGCTATGGCAGCCAGGGCCACGCCCACGCGCTCAACCTGCGCGACAGCGGCGTGAACGTGGTCGTCGGGCTGTACGAGGGCAGCCGGTCCTGGGCCAAAGCCGAGGCCGACGGCGTGACCGTGAAATCGGTCGCGGACGCCGCCCAGGCCGCCGACGTGGTCATGATGCTCATCCCCGACACGCTGCAAGCGCAGGTCTACGCCGAGAGCATCGCCCCGCACCTCAAGCCGGGCGACACGCTGATGTTCGCGCACGGGTTCAACATCCGCTTCGGGCAGATCCAGCCGCCGGATTTCGTCGACGTGAGCATGGTCGCGCCCAAAGCGCCCGGCCACCGCGTCCGCGAGCTGTACATCGAGGGGGCGGGCACGCCCGGCCTGGTCGCTGTCGAGCAGGACGCCAGCGGCCACGCCAAAGCGCAGGCGCTGGCCTATGCGCGAGCGCTGGGCTGCACCCGCGCCGGGGTGATCGAGACGACCTTCGCCGAAGAGACCGAAACCGACCTGTTCGGCGAGCAGGCGGTGCTGTGCGGCGGCGTCACGGCGCTGGTCAAGGCCGGCTTCGAGACGCTGGTCAAGGCCGGTTACCAGCCGGAAATCGCGTACTTCGAGGTGCTGCACGAGCTGAAGCTGATCGTGGACCTGATGTACCAGGGCGGCATGAGCTACATGTGGTATTCCGTCTCCGACACCGCCGAGCACGGCGGCTACACCGGCGGCCAGCGCCTGATCACCGAGGAGACGTCCGGCGAGATGTGGCGCATGTTGGAGGAGATCCGCGACGGCACCTACGCCGAAAAGTGGATGGCCGAGAACCGCGCCGGGCGCCCGCAGTTCGGCAAGATGCGCCAGGCCGAGCAGGACCTGCTGATCGAGAAGGTGGGCGCCGAGCTGCGCAGCATGATGCCCTTCCTGAACGCCAAGACGGTGCCGGGTGCCGGCGAATAGCCGCCCGCGAGTTCGTGAGGAGAGGAGGTGATGTGAATGTCCGAAGATGGCCTTAGCGGGCTTACGGGATTGCAGCGTTTTCGTTCGAGTTTAGCGACCGCCACATGCAGCGGAACACACGAAAGGAACAGCACACAATGGACGAGTCTGGGGTTAACACCGTTCGGATATTCGACACCACCCTGCGCGACGGCGAGCAGTCGCCCGGCGCCAGCCTGACCAGCGCCGAAAAGATCGACATCGCCCGCCAACTGGCCCGGCTGGGCGTGGACATCATCGAGGCCGGGTTCCCGGCGGCATCGCCCGACGACCTGGAAGGCGTGCGCCGCGTGGCGAACGAGGTCGGCACGCCCGATGGCCCGGTGATCTGCGGGCTGGCGCGGGCCACGCCCGGCGACATCGACAAGGCGTGGGAAGCCGTGCGCGACGCGGCCAAACCGCGCATCCACACGTTTCTCGCCACGTCGGACATTCACATGCAGCACAAGCTGCGCATGACGCGCGAGCAGGTCGTCGCCCGCACGCGCGAGATGGTCGCCTATGCGCGGCACTACTGCGACGACGTCGAGTTCTCGCCGGAAGACGCGGGTCGCTCCGATCCGGCCTTCCTGGTCGAAGTGCTGGCCGCGGCCATCGAGGCCGGCGCCACCACGCTGAACATCCCCGACACGGTGGGCTATCTGGCCCCGGCGGAATACTTCATGCTGATGGAGACGTTGATCCGCGAGACGCCCGGCGGCGACGGCGTGATCTGGTCCGTGCACTGCCACGACGACCTGGGGCTGGCGACGGCCAACACGTTGGCCGGGCTGCAGGCCGGGGCGCGCCAGGCCGAAGTGACGATCAACGGCATCGGCGAGCGGGCGGGCAACACCTCGCTGGAAGAGGTCGCCATGGCGCTGCACACCCGTCCCACGTTCTACCACCTGACGACGAACATCGACACGACGCAGATCACGCGCACCAGCCGCATGGTCAGCAACTACACCGGGATGCCCGTCCAGCCGAACAAGGCCATCGTCGGCGCGAACGCCTTCAGCCACGAAGCCGGGATCCACCAGGACGGCATCCTCAAGCACCAGGCCACCTACGAGATCATGACGCCGGAGACGGTCGGGCTGTCGCAGAGCAACCTGGTGCTGGGCAAGCACAGCGGGCGCCACGCGTTCCGCGTGCGGCTCGAAGAGCTGGGCTACGAGATGGAAGACGCCGACCTGAACCTGGCCTTCCAGCGGTTCAAAGAGCTGGCCGACAAGAAGAAGACCGTCACCGATGCCGACATCGAGGCGCTGATCGCGGACGAATTCTACGGCCCGGACGAGGTCTTCACGATGGAAGGCATCCAGGTCGCCTGCGGCCAGATGGGGATGCCCACCGCGACGATCAAGCTGTCCGGCCCGGACGGTACGACGCGCATCGAAGCGGCGGTCGGGGCCGGCCCGATCGACGCCACCTACCAGGCCATCGACAGGATCGTCGGTGTGCCCAACACGCTGGTCGAGTTTCGCGTGGCCGCCATCACCGAGGGCATCGACGCCCTGGGCGAGGTGACGGTCCGCATTCGCCGCGACGAGAACGGGCGCCGCACGTTCGGCGGCCACGGCGCGGATACCGACATCATCGTTGCCAGCGCCAAGGCGTACCTGGCCGCGATCAACAAGATGCTGGCCTTCACCGGCTTCGAGGACCGCCAGCCCGAAGGGGATTCGTCCACCATCCGGGTGAGCGTTGGAGCCGCCCGCTAGCAGCACGGGGCAGCCGACGCTGCCCCCAGCCCGTCACATGAGGAGCGAGGATCATGAGCAACCAGCCGAACACGCCACCGAAACCCGGCAAAACGCCCGCCCAGCCCCCCGAGCCGCCGTTGTTCCCGGCCTTTCCGGAGCCGACGAGTTGGGCCCTGGCCTGGGATGGGCACGCGCTGTCGATGTTCTCGATCAACAAAGACAAGTCGCGCGTGACGCCGACCGATAAGTGACCGCATCTACCAACAGCGAGGAATCATGGGAAAGACACTTGCCGAGAAGATCATTGCAGCACACTCCGACCAGGCCGAAGTCTCGGCTGGCGATCTGGTGACGGTCGATGTCACCGTCGTCATGGCGAACGACATCACCGCACCGATCGCCATCGAATCGTTCAATGCCGTGGGCGTGGGCGAAGTCTACAACCCGGACAACATCATGCTGGTGCCGAGCCACTTCGCGCCCAACAAGGACATCAAGAGCGCCGAGCAAACGCGCACGCTGGCGACCTTCGCCGAAGCCCAGGCGCTCACCCACCGCTTCCAGGTGGGCCGCGCGGGGATCGAGCACGTCGTCCTGCCGGAGCGAGGCCTCGTGCTGCCCGGCGACCTGGTGATCGGCGGCGACAGCCACACCTGCACCTACGGCGCGGTGGGCGCCTTCGCCACCGGCATGGGCTCGACCGACGTCGCCGTCGGCATGGCGACCGGCAAGACCTGGCTGCGCGTGCCGGAAACGATGAAGTTCGTCTACAACGGCAAGCGCCAGCCGTGGGTCTATGGCAAGGATATGATCCTGCGCACGATCGGCGAGATCACCGTCGATGGCGCGCTCTACCGTTCGATGGAGTTCACCGGCGAGGGCATCGCCGATCTGCCGATGTCCGACCGGCTGACCATGACCAACATGGTCATCGAGGCGGGCGGCAAATGCGGGTTCATGCCGTTCGACGAGGTGGCGCAGGCGTACGTCGACGCGCGCGCCACCCGCCCCTACACGCCGTACTTCGCCGACGACGACGCCGAGTACTGCTCCGTTCACGAGTTCGACCTCTCGACGATGGAGCCGCAGGTCGCCTGCCCGTACTCGCCGGACAACGTCCACCCGATCAGCCAGATCAAGCCGGAGAAGGTCGATCAGGTCTTCATCGGGAGCTGCACCAACGGGCGCTTTGAGGACCTCGCCATCGTGGCCGACATCCTCCAGCGGACCGGGCGCGAGTTTCACCCGGACGTGCGCGTGATGATCATCCCCGGCTCGCAGGCGGTCTACCTCGACGCGCTGCGCCAGGGCTGGATAGAGCTGTTCACCCTGGCCGGGGGCGCCGTCAGCGTGAGCACGTGCGGGCCTTGCCTGGGCGGGCACATGGGCGTCCTGGCCGGTGACGAGGTCTGCGTGAGCACCAGCAACCGCAACTTCCGCGGGCGCATGGGCCACCGCGACGCGCGCGTTTTCCTGGCGAACCCGGCCATCGCAGCGGCGAGCGCGATCATGGGCCGGCTGGCGCACCCGGACGAGCTGTAGAGGAGGCACGGCGATGAAACTGGAAGGCAAAGTCTGGAAGTACGGCGACAACATCGACACCGACGTGATCATCCCGGCGCGCTACCTCGTCACCACCGATCCGAAGGTGCTGGCCGCGCACTGCATGGAAGACCTCGACGAGAGCTTCGCCCAGAACGTCCAGCCCGGCGACATCATGGTCGGCGGCGCGAACTTCGGCTGCGGCTCCAGCCGCGAGCACGCCCCGATCAGCATCAAGGGCGCGGGCGTGTCGTGCATCGTCGCCGAGTCGTTCGCGCGGATCTTCTTCCGCAACGCGATCAACATCGGCCTGCCCATCCTGGAGAGCGCCGAGGCCGCCCGCGACGCGCAGCCCGGCGACTCGCTGAGCGTGGACCTGACCGCCGGGACGATCACCAACGCGCGCACCGGCAAGACGTACCAGGCCAGGCCGTTCCCGCCCTTCGTGCTGCAGATCATCGAGGCCGGCGGGCTGGTCCCGTACACGCGTCACACCCTGGGTATTGAGATTTAGAGCTGGCGGAGCGGCGGCTGCCTGCTCCGCAAGGGGCAGGTCTGCCGCCAGCCGCAGGACGATCTGCCCCCTATGAAAACACCTAACGCTGCACGTTGACATCCATACCCGCCAAAGGAGGCAGATATGAGTACCACCATCGAGGTCTACGATACCACCCTGCGCGACGGCACCCAGGGCGAGAACGTCTCGCTCTCGGTCGACGACAAGCTCAAAATCACCCGCCTGCTGGACGATCTCGGCGTAGCATACATCGAGGGCGGCTGGCCCGGCTCCAACCCGAAGGACGCGGCCTACTTCGAGCGCGTGCGCGACCTGGACCTCAAGCACGCCACGATCACCGCCTTCGGGATGACGTGCCGCGTCGGCTCGACGCCCGACGAGGACGACAACATCCGCGCGCTGATCGACGCCCAGACGCCGGCGGTGACCGTCGTCGGCAAGACCTCGCTGCTGCACGTCCGCGACGTGATCCGCGCCACGCCCGACGAAAACCTGCGCCTGATCCGCGAGAGCCTGGCCTACCTCAAGGCCCAGGGCCGCGAGGTGATCTACGACGCCGAGCATTTCTTCGACGGCTACAAGCTCGACGCCGACTACACCCTGCAAACACTCCAGGCGGCGCTCGACGGCGGCGCGGAGATGCTCGTCCTGTGCGACACCAACGGCGGCTCGCTGCCCTGGGAAATCGAGACGATCGTCGCCACCGTGCGCGACGCGTTCCCGACGGCGCGGCTGGGCATTCACACCCACAACGACAGCGAGCTGGCCGTCGCCAACACGCTGGCCGCCGTGCGGCAGGGCGCGGTCCAGGTCCAGGGGACGATCAACGGCTACGGCGAGCGCTGCGGCAACGCCAACCTGTGCTCGATCGTGCCCGACCTGGAGCTGAAGATGGGCTGCCAGTGCCTGCCGGAAGGGAAGCTGGCTAACCTGACCCACGTGGCGCACACCGTCTCGGAGATCGCCAACATGATGCCCAACACCCAGGCGGCCTACGTGGGCAAGAGCGCCTTCGCGCACAAGGGCGGGATGCACGCCGCCGCCATCCGCCGCAACGTCGACAGCTACCAGCACATCGACCCGGCGCTGGTCGGCAACAAGATGCGCATCCTCGTCTCGGACCTCAGCGGGCGCGGCAACATCCTCAGCAAGACCGAGGAGTACGGGCTGGACCTGTCAACCGAGGCGGCGCGCGACGTCGTCAGCGAGATCAAGGAGCTGGAGAACCAGGGATTCGTCTTCGAGGGCGCCGAGGCGTCGGTCGCGATGCTCATGCGCCGCCACCAGCCGGACTATCGCCCGCCGTTCGAGCTGGTCGATTTCATGGTCGTCGTCGAGCGGCGCGCGGGGCGCGGCCTGTTCGCCGAGGCCACCGTCAAGGTGCGCGTCGATCAGCGGGAGCTGCACACCGTCGCCGAGGGCAACGGCCCGGTCGACGCGCTCGACAAGGCGCTGCGCAAGGCGCTGGTCCCGGTCTATCCCCAGCTTCAGGACTTCCACCTGATCGATTACAAGGTGCGCATTCTGGACGGGCAAAACGGCGCCGGCGCGACGACGCGCGTGCTGATCGACACGCAGAACGGCCACCGGCGGTGGAGCACCGTCGGGGCCAGCCCGAACATCATCGAGGCGAGCTGGCGCGCCCTGGCCGACAGCGTCGAATACGGCCTGACCGTGACGGGCTGACGCCGCGCCCGCTCGAAACCTGTGCGTTATTTTTCCTGGCCCGGTGCAAGCCGGGCCGCTACCCTGTAGGAGACTCGTCATGCAAGCCAAGATCGTCACGCTGCCCGGCGACGGGATCGGCCCGGAAGTCATCGCCGAGGCGGTGCGCGTCCTGGAGGCGGTGGCCGCGCGCTTCGGCCACACCTTCGCGTTCGAGGAAGCGCTCATGGGCGGCTGCGCCATCGACGCCGTGGGCGACCCGCTGCCCGAGGCCACGCTGGCCGCCTGCGAATCCGCCGACGCCGTGCTGCTCGGCGCGGTAGGCGGGCCGCAGTGGTCCGATCCCACCGCCGCCGTCCGTCCCGAACAGGGCCTGCTGCGGCTGCGCCAGCATTTCGACCTGTTCGCCAACCTGCGCCCGGTGCGCACCTATCCCGCGCTGGCCGGGCACGCCCCGCTGCGCGCCGACCTGCTGGACGGCGTCGATATCCTCTTCGTGCGCGAGCTGACCAGCGGCATCTATTTCGGCGAGCGCCACGAGCAGGGCGACGGCGACCGGGCGTGGGATACCCTGTTCTACACCGTGGACCAGGTGGAGCGCGTGGCGCGGGTGGCGTTCGAATCCGCCCGCCGGCGCTATGGCAAGGTCGCGTCGGTCGACAAGGCCAACGTGCTGGCCGCCATGCGCCTGTGGCGCCGGACGGTCAACCAGGTCGCCGCCGACTATCCCGACGTGGAGCTTGAGCACGTGCTCGTCGACGCGTGCACGATGCACCTGCTGCGCAACCCGGCCCGCTTCGACGTGATCCTGGCCGGGAACATGTTCGGGGACATCCTGAGCGACGAAGCCTCGGTGCTGGCCGGGTCGCTGGGCATGCTGCCCTCGGCGTCGCTGAACGCCAGCCGGTTCGGCGTCTACGAGCCAATTCACGGCTCCGCGCCGGACATCGCCGGGCGGGGCATCGCCAACCCGGTCGCCACCATCCTGAGCGCGGCCATGCTGCTGCGCCACAGCCTGGGGCTGGAAACCGAGGCCGCCGCCGTCGAGGCCGCCGTGGATGCGGCGCTGGCCGATGGCCTGCGCACCGCCGACCTGGTCGCGCCCGGCGAGACGCCCGCCAGCACGGCGGCGTTCGGAACGCACGTGATCGAGCACCTTGTGCAATCCGACTAAATTGGCGCCGGGTTATTGACATGCCTTCACACTCGTGCTAAGCTGTGCCTGTCAATGGGAGTGAACACGCACCATGTCGGATTCGCGCGCACCCAAGCCTGACCACAACACCGACCTCAGCCTCGGCTGGGGTGGGTTCGGCTACTTTTATTTCTATTTTGGGTGCCATACGGCGGGTCCGAGCTTGGCTGCTGGCGACTGAGTCGCCACCCCCACCATCCCTTAGAGGATCGAGGGCGCAGAGCACAAGCTCAGCGCCCTTTTTGTTTTCAGGAGCGAAAGGAGCAAGGCGTGACCCCAACTGGATTGGCCGGATCGTATCTGTGCCGGGGCGTGCGCGGCGCGATCACCGTCGAGGAGAACACCGCCGAGGCCATCCTGGCGGCGACGCACGAGCTGCTGACCGCCCTGGTCGACGCCAACGGCATCGAGCCGGACGACATCGGCGCGGTGTGGTTCACCACCACGACCGATCTGAACGCTGAATATCCCGCCGTGGCCGCGCGCCGGCTCGGCTGGACGGACACGGCGCTGATGTGCGCGCACGAGATGAACGTGCCGCACGGGCTGCCGAAATGCGTGCGGGTGATGATCCTGTGGAACACGCCCCGCTCGGCACGCGAGATCCATCACGTTTACCTGCGGGGCGCGGTCGAGCTGCGCCCCGAACGATCAAGTCAATTGACCCGATAACGTCGCTATCAGCCAGGGAGAACCACCATGATCGTAGTAATGGATGCCAAAGCCAGCGCCCGCGACATCTCGGATGTCATCGCCCGCATCCGGGCGATGGGCTTCGACGTACACCTGTCCGAAGGCAAGGAGCGCACGATCATCGGCGTGATCGGGCGCGGGCGGCCCATCGACCGCGAGCAGATCGGCCTGATGTCCGGCGTGCAGAACGTGATGCCGGTCAGCCACCCCTACAAGATCGCCAGCCGCGAATACCACCCGGACGACACGCTCATCCCGCTGAACGGCGTCCAGGTGGGCGGGCCGGACCTGGCGATCGTCGCCGGGCCGTGCTCGGTCGAGGACCGGACGCAGATCATCGAGATCGCGCACGCCGTCCGCGAGGCCGGGGCGACCGCGCTGCGCGGCGGGGCGTTCAAGCCGCGCTCGTCGCCGTACAGCTTCCAGGGGCTGGGCGAAGAGGGCCTCAAATACCTGGCCGACGCCCGCGCCGAAACCGGCCTGCCGATCGTCACCGAGGTCATGGATCCCCAGGCCGTGCCGCTGGTCTGCCAGTACGCGGACGTGCTGCAGATCGGGGCGCGCAACATGCAGAACTACACGCTGCTGCACGCGGTCGGCGAGAGCCAGCACCCGGTGCTGCTCAAGCGGGGCATGAGCAGCACGATCGAGGAACTGCTGATGTCCGCCGAATACATCCTGAGCCACGGCAACATGCGCGTCATGCTGTGCGAGCGCGGGATTCGCACCTTCGAGACGGCCACCCGCAACACGTTCGACATCAACGCGATCCCCGTGCTCAAGCAGGCGTCGCACCTGCCGGTCATCGCCGATCCGAGCCACGGCACCGGCAAATGGGAGTACGTCGAGAGCGTGTCGCTGGCGGCGATCGCGGCGGGCGCGGATGGCCTGATCCTGGAAGTGCATCACGACCCGGAGAACGCCCAATCGGACGGGCGGCAGTCGCTCAAGCCGGAGAAATTCGCCGCGCTGGTGGAGAAAGCGCGCCAGCTCGCGCCGATCGTCGGGCGGCAGTTCCCGGTTCGCGAAACGGTGCGGTAGCGCATGAAGAAGGAACTCGCGGCCTGTACGGTGCACATCACCGGCCTGGGCCTGATGGGCGGCTCGCTGGCGATGGCCCTGCGCGGCAAGGTTGCTCGGCTGACGGCGGAAGACATCGCCCCGGACGTGCTCGACGCGGCGCTGGCGCAGGGCGTGATCGACGCCGTGGGTGAAGCCGCCAAAGCGGACGTCGTCGTGCTGGCGATTCCCACACACCTGATCATCGACCTGGTCCCGGTGCTGAAGGTGCGCCCCGGCGCGCTGGTGATCGACCTGGGCAGCACCAAGACGCGCATCTGCGACGCGCTGGATCGCCTGCCGCCGGACGTGCTGGCCGTGGGCGGGCACCCAATGTGCGGGCTGGCCGAAAATGGCTACCGCCACGCCATCCCGACGCTGTACGACGGGGCGCGCTTCGTGCTCTGCGAGACACGGCGCACCACCGACGGCGCCCGCGCGCTGGCCGAGGCGCTGGCGCGGGCCGCGGGCGCCCAGCCGCTGTGGATGGATCGCGCCCGGCAGGATCACCTGACCGCGCTCACCAGCCACCTGCCGCACCTGCTCAGCTTCGCGCTGATGCGGCTGGCGATGGACGGCGCGGCGGAAGACACGGCGCTCTACGAGCTGGCGGCGGGCGGCTTCGACGGCGCGACGCGGCTGGCCCGCACCGACGCGGCGATGATCGTCGGCATGTTCAGCACCAACGCCGACCAGATCCGCCAGATGACCGGCCAGCTTCGCGCCCACCTGGACCGGCTCGAGTCCCTGCTCGACGCGCCGGGCGACCTGGACGCCGAGCTGTGCCACATCGTCGAGGCGCGGCGGGCCTACACCGCCGCCTATGGGGAGCGGTTGATCACATGAGCGCGGTTCCCAACGCGATTCGCGTCCGGCCCGGCGGCGCGCTGGCCGGGCAGACCACCGTCCCCGGCGACAAGTCGCTGTCGCACCGGGCGCTGATCCTCGGCGCGCTGGCCGACGGCACCGGCACGGTGCGCGGCTTCCTGCCGGCGGGCGACACGCTCGCCACGCTGGACTGCATCCGCGCGCTGGGCATCGCCGTCGAGGAGCGCGACGGGGCGCTGACCGTGGCGGGCCGCGGCCTGGACGGGCTGAGCGCGCCCGGCGCCCCGCTGAACTGCGTCCACGCCGGGACGGCCATGCGCCTGCTGGCGGGCGTGCTGGCCGGGCAGCCGTTCGCCAGCGTGCTCGACGGCAGCGACCAGCTCCGCCGCCGCCCCATGCGCCGCGTCACCGATCCGCTGCGCGCGATGGGCGCGCAGATCGATGACGCGAACGGGCGCGCGCCGCTGCGCTTCGCCCCGGCGCGGCTGCGCGGCATCACGTACACCATGCCGGTCGCCAGCGCCCAGGTCAAAAGCTGTTTGCTGCTGGCCGGGTTGTTCGCGGACGGGCCGGTCACCGTCATCGAGCCGGGCCCGGCGCGCGACCACACCGAGCGGATGCTGCGCGCCATGGGCGCGGACCTGGATGCAGACGACAACCGCGTCACGATCCGGCCCGGCGGGGTGCTGCGCCCGCTCGACATGGCGATCCCGGCGGACATCTCCTCGGCGGCATTCGTGCTGGTAGCGGCGCTGCTGAGCGCGGGCGGGCCGGTCACGATTGGCGGCGTGGGCGTCAACCCGACGCGCACCGGCGTGCTGGACATCCTGGCGGCGATGGACGCGCCGGTGGACATGATCCACCCGCGCGAGGAAGGCGGCGAGCCGGTGGCCGACCTGGCCGCGAATCGGGCGGCGCTGCGCGGGGCGGACGTCGGCGGCGCGGTGATCGTGCGCGCCATCGACGAGTTCCCGGCGCTGATGGTCGCCGCGACGCAGGCCGAAGGCGAGACGATCGTGCGCGACGCCGCCGAGATGCGCGTCAAGGAGACGGACCGGCTGGAGGTGATGACCGCCGAGCTGCGCAAGCTGGGCGCGGCAATCGAGGAGCGCCCGGACGGCTTCCGCGTGATAGGGCCGCAGGCGCTGCGCGGCGCGGCGGTGGACGGTCACGACGATCACCGCGTGGCGATGGCGCTGGCGATGGCCGGGCTGGTCGCCCAGGGCGAGACGCTCGTCACCGATGCGCGCTGCGTGAACGACTCGTTCCCCGGCTTCGTCGAGACGATGCAGGCCCTGGGCGCGGACATGACCTGGAGCCGCCATGACTGAGCGCGCCGGCCTGATCGGCTGGCCGGTGGGGCACAGCGTCTCCCCAGCCATGCACAATGCCGCCTTCCGGGCGCTGGGGCTGGACTGGCAGTACGACCTGCTGCCCGCCCCGCCGGAGCGATTCGCCGCCGCCGTCGCCGGGTGGATCGCGGCGAGCTATCGCGGCTTCAACGTGACGATCCCGCACAAGGGCGCGGCGCTGCGGCTGCCCCAGGTGCGCGCCATCGACCCGGCGGCGGCGGCCACCGGCGCGGCCAACACGCTGGTCGTCGAGCCGGGCGGGACGCTGGCCGCCGGCAACACCGACTGGCGCGGCTTCGCGGACGACCTGGCCGCACACAGCATCACGGTCGAAGGAGCGCGGTGCCTGGTGCTGGGCACGGGCGGCAGCGCGCGGGCGGTGATCTACGCGCTGCGGGCGGGCGGCGCGGCGGCGATCACGGCGATCAGCCGGAAGCCGGACGGGCGCGACGGCGTCGCCGGGTACGGCGACCTGCCCCGGCTGGCCCCCACCGCCGACCTGGTCGTCAACTGCACGCCCACCGGGATGAGCCCGGACGTGGCGGCGAGTCCCTGGCCGGAGGGTGTGCCGTTCCCCGGCGGGGCGGCGCTGGTCGATCTGATCTATAATCCGCCCGTCACGCGCCTGATGGCCGGGGCCCAGGCCGCGGGCGCGCGCACGGTGGGCGGGCTGGGGATGCTGGTCCGGCAGGGGGCGCTGGCCTTCGAGCGCTGGACCGGGATCGCGCCGCCGCTGGACGTCATGCTGGAGGCGGCCCGGCACGCCTTGAATCAGGTTCATCACGGAGAGGATACACAGCCTTGAATGTCTTAACTGCGACCCATCTCGTCGAAGAGCTGCGCTGGCGCGGCCTGATCCACACCGCGACCGAGGGCGCGGAGGAAGCGCTGATCAACGAGAAGGTGACGGCGTACATCGGCTTCGACCCGACCGCCGACAGCCTGCACGTCGGCCACCTGCTGCCGATCATGGTGCTGGTGCACCTCCAGCGCCACGGCCACACGCCCATCGCGCTGGCCGGGGGCGGCACCGGCATGATCGGCGATCCGAGCGGCAAGACCAAAGAGCGCCAGTTGCTGACCTACGAGCAGATCGCGCACAACGTCGAGTGCATCAAGCGCCAGCTCGGCGCGTTCCTGCACTTCGACGGCGTCGAGAACCCGGCGCTGATGCTCAACAATGCGGACTGGCTGGCCCCGCTCAACCTGATCGAGTTCCTGCGCGACATCGGCAAGCATTTCACCGTCAACTACATGCTCGCCAAGGACTCGGTCAAGACGCGGCTGGAGAGCGACGAGGGCATTTCGTTCACCGAGTTCAGCTACATGCTGCTGCAATCCTACGATTTCCTGCGCCTGTACCTCGACCACCGCTGCACGTTCCAGATGGGCGGCAGCGACCAGTGGGGCAATATCACCGCCGGGACGGAGTTGATCCGCAAGGTGGCCGACGGCAAAGCCCACGCCGTGACCGTGCCGCTGGTCACCTCGACGAGCGGGGTGAAATTCGGCAAGACCGAGGCGGGCGCCGTCTGGCTGGACCCAGCGCGGACCTCGCCGTTCCGGTTCTACCAGTTCTGGATCAACACGACCGACGGCGACGCGATCCCGTACCTCAAGTTCTTCACGCTGCTGAACCGCGAGGAGATCGCGGAGCTGGAGCACGCGCTCGCCACCGAGCCGCACCGCCGCGCCGCCCAGACGCGGCTGGCCGAAGAGGTCACGCGCACGGTCCACGGCGAGGACGGGCTGCGCAAAGCCCAGGCCGCCACCGAGGTGCTGTTCGGCGGGCGCGACCTGGAAGGGCTGAGCGCCGACGACCTGCTCGACATCTTCGCCGAAGTGCCATCGAGCGCGCTGGAAGCCGGCAGCCTGTCCGGCGCGGGGATCAACGTGGTCGACCTGGCGCTGGGAGCCGGGCTGGACCGCTCCAAGAAGCTGATCCGCGACCTGATCAAGAACGGCGGGCTGTACCTCAACAACCGCGCCGTGGACGATCCCGACCGCGCCGTGACGCTCGACGACGCGATCGACGGGCGCGTGATCGTGCTGCGCAAGGGCAAGAAGAACTACCACCTGGTGCGAGTATAGCGCGTGCGGAGGCCCCTATGCTGCGATTTCTGACCGCGGGCGAAAGTCACGGCCCGATGCTGACCGCCATCCTCGAAGGGATGCCCGCCGGGCTGCCGCTGGCGCCCGCCGATCTCGAGCGCGACATGGCCCGCCGCCAGCAGGGATACGGCAGCGGGGGCCGGATGCAGATCGAGCGCGACCGGGCGCGCGTCACCGGCGGGGTGATGAACGGCCTCACCACCGGCGGGCCGGTCAGCCTGTTGATCGAAAACCGCGACTGGAAGAACTGGGCGGAGCGCGACATCACGCCGCTGACCACGCCCCGCCCCGGCCACGCCGACCTGACCGGGACGATCAAGTACGGCTACCGCGACCTGCGGCTGGCGCTCGAACGCTCGTCGGCGCGCGAGACGGCGGCCCGTGTTGCCGTGGGCGCGATCGCCAGGCGCCTGCTGGCCGAATTCGGGATCGCGGTCGGCGGCTACGTGACCGAGATCGGCGGGGTCGCCGCCAGCCTGCCGGAGCCGCCCGACTACCCGGCGCGGTTCGCCGCCGCCGAGGCGTCCGAGGTGCGCTGCCCCGATCCCGCCGCGTCGGCGCGGATTCAAGAGGCGATCCGGCAGGTCAAGGTCGACCGGGACACGCTGGGCGGTGTGATCGAGGTCGTGGCGCTGGGGCTGCCGCCCGGCCTGGGATCGCACGTCCATTACGACCGCCGCCTGACCGGGCGGCTGGCCGCGGCGGTGTGCAGCGTGCAGAGCATCAAGGGCGTGGAGATCGGCCCGGCGTTCGACAACGCGCGGCGGCGCGGCACGCAGGTCCACGACGCGATCGACGTGGACGACGCCGGGCGGCTGGTCCGGCGCAGCAACCGGGCGGGCGGGCTGGAAGGCGGCATGACCACCGGCGAGCCGCTGGTCGTCCGCGCCGCCATGAAGCCGATCAGCACCACGCTCACGCCGCTGCCCACGGTCAACCTGGCGACCGGCCAGCCGGACCAGACGGTGTACGAGCGCAGCGATTTCTGCGCCACGCCGCGCGCCGTGGTGGTCATCGAGGCGATGGTCGCGCTCGTGCTGGCCGGCGAGCTGCTTCGCAAGCTGGGCGGCGACAGCCTGGACGAGATGCGCCCGCGCTTCGCGGCGCTGCGGCGCGGCCAGGTGGACGATCTGCCGATGGACGGCACCGAATGGCGGTTCGGCTATGACGCCTGGGAATAAGCGCAACATCGCGCTGTGGGGATTCATGGGCACGGGCAAGACCACCGCCGGGCGGCTGGTCGCGGCGCGGCTGGGGCTGGCTTTCGTCGACACCGACGCCCTGATCGAAGCGCGCGCCGGGCGGACCATCGCGGACATCTTCGCCCAGGATGGCGAGCCGGCCTTCCGCGCGCTGGAAGCCGCTACCTGCCGCGAAGTCGCCGCAGGGCGCGACCAGGTGATCGCGGCGGGCGGCGGCGCGCTGCTCGACCCGGCGGTGTTCGACGCGTTGGCCGCGTCGAGCCTGCTGGTGGGCCTGACCTGCGACCTGGACGAGATTTTGCGCCGCGTGGGGGACGATCCCGCCCGCCCGCTGTTCGCCGGAGAACGCACCCGGCTGGCGCGGCTGCTGGCCGACCGCGCCGCCCACTACGCCCGCGTCCCGCACCAGATCGACACGACGCACCTGGACCCGCCCGACGTGGCCGAGGAGATCATTCGCTTATGGCAGAGCTGACCGTTCATGGCGCCGAGGGCGCTTACGCGGTGATCGTCGCGCCGGGCGCGCTGGGCGAGGCGCTGCCCGCGTTCGTCGCGGCGCGCGGCTTCACCCGCGTCGCCGTCGTCACCAACACCACGCTCGCCCCGCTCTATGGCGCGGAACTGGCCGGGCGGCTGCCCGGCGGCCACCTGATCACCGTGCCGGACGGCGAGCAGTACAAAACGCTCGATACGCTGCGCGCGATCTACGATGGCCTGCTGGCGGCGGGCGCGGATCGCGCTACGCTGATCGTCGGGCTGGGCGGCGGCGTGATCGGGGATGTGGCCGGGTTCGCCGCAGCGACGTTCATGCGCGGCGTGCCGTTCGTCCAGGCGCCGACCAGCCTGCTGGCGATGGTCGACGCGAGTATCGGCGGCAAGGTCGGCGTGGACCTGCCCCAGGGCAAGAACCTGGCCGGGGCGTTCAAAGACCCGCTGGCCGTCTTCGCGGACACGGCGGCGCTGGCGACCCTGCCGGCGATCGAATGGCGCTGCGGCATGGCCGAGGTGCTCAAGGCGGCGCTGATCGGCGATCCGCCGCTGCTGGACGACCTGCCGCCCGATCCAACGCCCGGCATGGAGCCGGTGATCGCGCGCGCCATCGCGGTGAAGATCGCCATCGTGAACCAGGACCGGCTCGAACATGGGCCGCGCGCCTTCCTCAACCTGGGCCACACGTTCGCCCACGCCATCGAGCAGGTCAGCGGCTACGCGTGGAAGCACGGGCAGGCGGTCGCCGTGGGGATGGTCGCGGCGGCGCGGCTGGCGGAGCGCCGAGGCGTGGCCCGCGCCGGGCTGGCCGGTCGGGTCGAGGCCGCGACGGCGGCGTTGGGCCTGCCGGTCCGTTTCGCCGGGCTGGACCCCGCCGATCTGTGGGACGCGATGGGCCACGACAAGAAATGGCGCGACGGCGCGGCGGCGTTCGTGCTGCTGGAAGACGCCGGCAGGCCGGTCATCGTCCGCGACGTGCCGCGCGCGGACGTGCTGGCCGTTTTGGACGGGCTGCGGGAGGACGCATGAACATCCTGGTGCTGCACGGACCCAACCTGAACCTGCTCGGCACGCGCGAGCCGGAGGTCTATGGCCGCGTGACGCTCGACGCGATCGACGACCGGCTGCGCGAGGCCGCCGCCCAACACGGCGCGGCGC
Source organism: Anaerolineae bacterium (assembly GCA_018432315.1). GTDB lineage: Bacteria > Chloroflexota > Anaerolineae > Aggregatilineales > Aggregatilineaceae > LM3-B42. The sequence continues at coordinate 220,148 of JAHDLB010000004.1, read as the reverse complement.
TGCGCATCGTCCAGAGCAACCACGAGGGCGGCCTGATCGACGCCATCCACGAGGCGCGCGACTGGGCGGCGGGCATCATCATCAACCCCGGCGGCTACACCCATACCAGCGTCGCCCTGCGCGACGCGATCAGCGCGGTCGGGCTGCCCACCATCGAAGTACACCTCTCGAACATCCACGCGCGCGAGCCGTTCCGCCACACGTCCCTGATCGCGCCGGTGTGCCTGGGGCAGATCGGCGGGCTGGGCTGGCTGGGCTACCGGCTGGCGCTCGAAGCGCTGCTCGAACTGCACAGGAGGACGACCGATTGAGTGACCAGATTATCGCCTTCCAGGGCGAACACGGAGCGTACAGCGAGGAAGCGATCCACCGCCATTTTGCCAACGGCATGACCACGCTGCCCTGCGAGACGTTCAAGGGCATCTTCGAGGCCATCCAGCGCGGCAAGGCCACCCACGGCATGCTGCCGGTCGAAAACGCGGTGGCGGGCACCGTCGCCCAGGCGTACGAGCTGCTGATGGAGTACGATTTTCGCGTGCAGGCCGAGCACATCCTGCCCGTGCAGCACCACCTGCTGGCGCCGGAAGGGGCGAGCCTGGACGCGATCGAGCAGGTGAAATCGCATCCCCAGGCGCTGGCCCAGTGCTCGGACTACATCCGGCGGCGCGGGTGGGAGCCGCTCGCCACCTACGACACCGCCGGGGCCGCGCGCGACCTGGCCGCCAACCCGGACCCCGCGACGGCGGTCATCGCCAGCGCGCTGGCGGGCGAGCTGTACGGCCTGACCACGCTGGAAAGCGGCATCGAAAACGACCCGAACAACTCGACGCGCTTTTTCGTGATCGGCATGGAAGACGCGGTCCGGCGCGACCCAAGCAAGACGTCGCTGGTATTCGCCGTGCGCCACCGCCCGCGCGCGCTCTACGACGCGCTGGGCGCGTTCGCGCTGCGCAACATCAACCTGACCAAGATCGAATCGCGCCCGATGCGCGGGCGCCCGTGGCAGTACTGGTTCTACCTGGATTTCGAGGGCCACTGGAAGGACCCCGGCGCCGAGGCCGCGCTGGTGGACCTGCTGCGGCAGGCGTCGATCGTCAAGATGCTCGGCTCGTACCCCGCCGCGCTGGACGGCCTGCCCAACCGGTCCTGAGGACGGGCGCGCCCGCCTAGCCCTCGCGCAGCAGGCGAGCCGTGGCGGGCAGCACCTCGAACACGCGCTCGGCCACCGCGACCGTCTGCGGGCCGAGGCCACAGCTCGGCATGATCATCGCGCGCGCGGCCAGCTCCTCGACCGCGATCGCGACGCCACGCGCCGCCGCTTTCTGGCCGATCAGCGCGAAGCCGTCCCACAGGCGCCGGGCGATGTCGTCCGGCGTCGTGCTGAAGATTGCCTCGGTGTTGGGCACGATACCCCACGCCACCACGCCGCCCCGGTCGAGAAAGGCGCGCAGCTCTGCCGGGTAGAGTGCCAGATTGTCCAGGTAGCCGTATGCGTCCAGGTTCAGGATATCGACCGACGTCGCCAGCAGCACCGCCCAATCGGTGTTGGCGCAGCAGTGCACCCCGGCCAGCGCGCCCTCCTGGTGGATCGCGTCGAACACGATGTCGAGCATGGCGATCACGTCCTCGCGGCTCAGGCTGATGAAGGCCGACCCGAACGACGCCATGTACGGCTCGTCGACGAAGATGATCGCCTGCGGGCGAACGGCGCGAAGCTGGCGGACCTGCCAGCGGGCGTTCATCGCGAGCTGGGTCACGATCGGGTCGGCCAGCCGCTCGTCGTACAGGCTGGCGCGCAGGTTGTGATCGGTGACCGTCAGCCCGAAGCTGACCGGGCCGGTGACCTGCCCTTTGGCCCACTCGCCGGGCATGGCGCGCAGCGCGTCCAGCGTGGCGAAGAAGCCCTCGGCGGTGTCCGCGTCCAGCCCGAAGGAGTCCACGTCGTCGGCCAGGACGCGCTCATAGAACGCTTCGAGCGCGGGCGCGAGATCGCCGGACGTGTCGAAGTAGACCTTCTCGTTGGCCTCGTCCAGCACCAGCCCCGGCAGCCCGGCGCTGTACTGGACGTACATATTCTCGCGGAAGGTCCGGCGCGGAAGCTGGGGCCAGGCGGGCACGTCCAGCAGCGCGGCCAGCCGCCCGGCCACGCCATCGCTCGCGGTGTAGGGCACGCTGCCCATGTGGCTCGTCCAGAAGTCGGGTGCAAACGTCATGGTCGCCTCCTCGCCTGTCTCACGCGTCCAGCAGGCCAACGCTCGCCAGCAGCGCCCGCAGTTCGGCGCGCTGATCCTCGCCCAGCGGCAGGATCGGCTTGCGCGCCGGCCCGGCAGGCAGGCCCAGCAGGCCCATCGCCTCCTTGACCCACACCGGGTACGACCCGAAGCGGGGCAGCCCCTCGCGCAGCCGCGACAGCCGCTCTTGCAGCGCCCGCGCCCGCGCGTGGTCGCCCGCGCGGAATGCTTCGTAGATGCCCACCGCCAGCCGGGGCGCCACGTTCACCGACAGCGCGACCGTCCCCGCCGCCCCAATGCACAGCGAGGGGTAGATCAGCGTGTCGCGCCCGACGAACACCTTGAAACCGGGCGGGCAGGCGCGGATGATGGCGGCAGTTTCGGCCACGTCGCCGCTCGAATCCTTGACCCCGACGAAGTGCGGGATGTCCGCCGCCAGCCGCCCCAGCGTGGACGGCGCGATCCGGACCACGGCACGCTGCGGGTTCGAGTAGCCCAGGATCGGCAGCGACACCGCCGCCGCGACGTCGGCGTAGTAGGCGTAAATCTCGTCCTGGGACGGCGTGATGAAATACGGCGTCAGGATCGACAGGGCATCGGCCCCGGCGCGCTCGGCCCGCTGCGAGTGGGCGATGGCGTCGCGGGTCGTGATCGCGCCCGTGCCCGCGATGACCGGCACGCGCCCGGCGACCGCCTCCAGCGCGGCGTCGATCACCTGGGCGCGCTCGTCGGCGCTCAGGGCGTAGGCTTCGCTCTGGCTGCCCGGCGTGAAGATCGCGTGCACGCCCGCGTCGAGCATTGCCTCGACCAGCGTTGGCATCGCCGCCAGGTTCAGCGAGCCGTCGGGGTGCATGGGCGTGACCAGCGGCGGAATCACGCCGTGCAGGTGAGATGCATCAAATGCCATGGGGTGCCAGTCTCCTCGCGGTAGGGATACGCGTCACTTGCGGTAGGTGCCCATCAACTGCGCCTGGGCCAGGATGTGCCCGTCCATCGCGCGAAGCACGTCCTCTTTGGACGCCCCGGCGCGCAGGCTCAGCGCCGTGTCGAGCGCGTACAACTTGAAGAAATAGCGGTGCGTCCCGCTCGGCGGGCATGGGCCAGCGTAGCCGGTCCGGCCATAGCTGTTGGCGCCCTGTATGCCCACATCCTGCCCCACGCCCTCCGGCAGGCCGGACAGGTCACCGGGCAGGTCGAAGACGACCCAATGGACCCACGTGCCGCGCGGCGCGTCGGGATCGTCCATGATCAGGGTGAAAGTTTGCACGCCGTCCGGCGCGCCGCTCCATGCCAGGGCGAGCGACACGTTCGCGCCGGTGCAGGTGAATTTCGCGGGGATCGCCCCGCCCTCGGTAAATGCCGGGCTGGTCAGTTGCAGGGTCATCGCCAGTCTCTCCTCGCTCACGCCAGATCGCGCGCTCACCCCTCATCTTAGCACGGAACCGCCCCGCCCGGCACGGCTCAATCGCCCGCCAGCCGCAGCCGCTCGCCGGTCTGGACGCGCCACAGCGTCGCGTAGATGCCGTTATCGCGCAGCAGGTCTTCGTGCCGCCCCTGCTCGCGCAGGACGCCGTTCTCCAGCACGAAGATCCGGTCGGCGTTGCGCACAGTCGAGAGCCGGTGCGCGATCACGATCGTGGTGCGCCCCACCGCGATGCGCTCCATCGAGCGCTGGATGGCCGCCTCGGTTTCGTTGTCCACCGACGACGTCGCCTCGTCGAGAATCAGCACCGGCGGGTCCTTGAGCACCGCCCGCGCGATCGAAATGCGCTGGCGCTGGCCGCCGCTCAGCTTCTGGCCGCGCTCGCCGACGACCGTGTCGTAGCCCTGCGGCAGGTCCATGATGAAGTCGTGCGCCTCGGCGATCCGGGCCGCGGCGACGATCTGTTCGTCGCTGGCGCCGAACGTGCCATAGGCGATGTTCTCGCGCACGGTGCCGTGAAACAGGAACACGTCCTGGCTCACCAGCCCGATCGCGCCGCGCAGATCGGCCAGGTTGAACTCGCGGACGTCCCGGTCATCGAGCAGCACCTGCCCGCGCTGGACGTCGTAGAAGCGCAGCAGCAGCTTGATCACCGTGCTCTTGCCCGCGCCCGTCGCGCCGACGATGGCCGCCGTCTCGCCCGCCGGGATGTTCAGCGACAGGCCGCGCACTACGTTCTGGCCGTTGCCGTAGTTGAAATGCACGTCCTCGAACGTCACCTCGCCGCGCACGGACTCGACCGGCACGCGGCGCGGGCCATCGACGATCTGCGGCTCCACGTCGAGCAGATCGAGGATGCGCGTCGTGGAGGCCATCGCGCGCTGGTAGAGATCGAACGTCTCGCCCAGGCGCGTCAGCGGCCACAGCAGGCGCTGCGTCATGAACACCAGCACGCTGTACGCGCCGATGTTGAGCGCCCCGTCCAGCGCCAGCCGCCCGCCAAACACCATGATCGCGATGAATCCGGCCACGATCACCATGCGGATCAGCGGCGAGAAGGCCGAGCTGAGCGCGATGGCGTCCTTGTTGCGCTGGCGGTAGATGTCGCTTTCGGCGCGCATCCGCTCGACCTCGTGCCGCTCGGACGTGAAGCTCTTGATGGTCGCGATGCCGCTCAGGTTATTCGAAAGCTGGCTGTTGAGGATGCCCACCTGCTCGCGCACGGCGGCGTAGCGCGGCGCCAGCCTGCGCTGGAACCACACCGAGCCGTAGATCACCAGCGGCATGGGCAGCAGCGCCATCCACGCGACACTGGGCGCCACGCCGATGAAAATGCCGCCGATGACGATCACGGTGGTCGCCACCTGGATCAGGTCGTTGGCGCCCACGTCCAGAAAACGCTCCAACTGGTTGATGTCGTCGTTGAGGATCGCCATCAGGCCGCCCGTGCTGCGGTCTTCGTAATAGGCCAGCTCCAGGTCCTGGACGTGCGCGTAGGCGTCGATGCGCAGCTCGTGCTCGAGCACCTGGGCCAGGTTGCGCCACAGCACGCGGTGCACGTATTCGAAGACGGATTCCAGGATCCAGATGACCAGCGTCAAACCGGCCAGGGCGAGCAGTTGGTCCGCCGGGTCGCTGATGCCCAGCCGGGCGATGAACGAGTCGCTTTGCTGGACGACGATATCGACCGCCGCGCCGATCAACGCCGGGGGCGCCAGGTCGAAGATCTTGTTGAGCACGGAAAACAGGCTGGCCGCGATCACGCGCCGCCGGTGACGGCGCGAATAGCTGATCAGCCGGAGCAGCGGATGGCGTTGAGAGGAGGATGGCATGGCACTTTCTCGGAGCTAGACATACGTAAAACCGAAGCACGAATTGTAACGTACCTGGGGAGGATTTCCATAAACGGGATTTGTGATTGATAATACAAACAACTGATGTTTAGGTAGAGGACATTCCCCATGACCGAACGCAAGAAAATTACGCTCCCTTATCTGTTCGACAAACGCGCCCGCGGCGAGCCCATCACCATGCTGACCTGCTACGATTACCCGACCGCCTATCTGCAGGAGGAGGCCGGCATCGAGATGATCCTGGTCGGCGACAGCCTGGGCATGACCATCCTCGGCTACGAGTCGACGCTGCCGGTCACCATGGACGATATGATCCGCCACGCGCAGGCCGTGCGCCGCGGCGCGCCGACCGCCTGGCTGATCGGCGACATGCCCTACATGAGCTACCAGCCCTCGGTCGAAACCGCTATCCGCAACGCCGGGCGCTTCATGGCCGAGGCGAGCTGCGACGCCGTCAAGCTGGAGGGCGGGCGCGAGATGGCCGACCGCATGGCCGGGATCGTGGCGGCGGGCATCCCCTGCATGGGCCACCTCGGCCTGACGCCGCAGAGCGCCTCCAGCCTGGGTGGCTTTCGCGTCCAGGGCAAGGACTCGGCGCGCGCCCTGCGCATCGTCGAGGACGCCCGCATCCTCGAAGAGGCCGGGGCTTATGCCGTCCTGCTGGAAATGGTACCCGACCGCGTGTGCCAGATCATCACCGAGCGCGCCCACATCCCGATCATCAGCCTCGGCTCCGGCCCCCACGCCGACGGCCAGCTCCTGATCTTCCACGACATGTTCGGGCTGTACCCGCGCTTCAAGCCGCGGATGGCGAAGGTCTACGGCAACGCGGGCGAGGTGATCCTCAACGGCGTGAAGCAGTACGTTCGCGAAGTTCAGGACCGCGCGTTTCCCCAGCCGGAACACGGGTTCAGCATCAAAGACGACGATTACGACGAACTCCTCGGCCAACTGAAAGATTAGATTTTTGATTTTTGGCGAAAGGGCTTCCTCAAAATGCGCAACTTAAAGGACATCCAAAACATGATCCAGGCCATCGGGATACCGGGCCGGGACGCCTACGATTTGCCGTCATCCGACAAAACGTTTCCCGACGGCGGTCACTACCGCATGGAAATCTCCGGCATCGAGCGCCCGAACGTGCTCGAAGCGGTGATCGACGAGATGGACAAGCGCAAGATCAACCTGCACCGCATGATCTCGGTCGTGATGGGCTCTACCCTGCTCGACGACGCGGAACTGCACGACTTCGCGCAGATGGCCGCCGAAGCGAGCCTCGAGGTGATCATGACGCCCGGCCCGCGCGCCGGCTGGGACGTGGGGCGGCAGCTCGTCACGCCCGAAGGCGGGCTGTCCGGCCTGCGCTTTCGCGGGTCGGACCAGCTCAGCTACGTCGTCGCCGAGATCATGCGCTGCGTGGACCTGGGCTTTCGCGGTTTCCTGGTGATCGACGAGGGCCTGCTGTGGCTGCTCAACGAGCTCAAGCGGCGCGGGTACATCCCTCAGGACGTGGTCTTCAAGGTGAGCATCTTCGCCGGGCACGCCTCCGCCGCCGGGGGGCGCGTGCTGCAAACGCTCGGCGCGGGCACGTTCAACCCGCTGGGCGACCTGTCGCTGCCGCAGCTTGCCAGCATCCGCCAGGGCGTGGACATCCCGCTCGACCTGCACATCTACCTGTCGGATTCGTTCGGGGGCTTCAATCGGTTTTACGAAGCGGCGGAGATGGCGCGTGTGTGCGCGCCGTGCTATTTCAAGATCGAGCCGGGGCCGGCACTGGTGGCGGGCGGGGGCGCGATGTACAAGCCGTGGTCCAGCCCTGAGGCGCTGGCCGCCTTCGCCCGCGAGAAAGTCAAATACGCCCAGATCATCCACGAGCTGATCCAGGCTACCAATCCGCGGCTGTGCCTGTCTCCGGTCGGATCGCCCGACCTGGCGATCCCGGAGCCGTAAGCGAAGGCCCGGCGGGCCGGCTGGGGTCTGCCGGGGCACATGAGGGCGCCGCGGGACAGGTTGTGTACAATCTCCACAGCGTTGGATACGTCACCTGTGGAGAATATTGCCATGCGCGTCGAGCTGGAGCTGCGCGTCCTGCCGCGCTTCCGCGTGATCGATTACCTCGTCCAGGCCGGCGGCACGCCCACCGAAACGCTGTGTGTGGCGGGCGAAGGCTGGTCGGCCTTCATCGAGGCGCTGGAGCCGGACCCGTTCGGGCTGGCGAGCGTCCCGCGCGACCGGCTGGTGATCGAAGGCGACGAGCGCGCCGTCGAGCGGGTGCAGGCGTTCATGCAGCTCAAGGTCCAGCAGATGCGCCGCCGGAAGTGACCGCGCGCCACTCGCACGAAAAAACGGACAGCCCGGCGAGGCTGTCCGTCGTTGTTATGCGTGACGTGAAAAGGCGCTAGATCGGCTCGCCGTTCTTGCGGCGGCGCCGGCGGCGGAGGTACTTCTCGATTTCGACCGCCGGGAAGAGCGAGCCCGCCAGGAGCCACGCAACGACCAGCTCGACGGCATCCAGCGAGGTCGTGTCCAGAATGTTCTGGGCGAACGGCGCGTAGATCACCACCATTTGCAGCACGCCGGTCAGCATCACCGCGACCCACAGCAGTTTGTTGCGCGCCAGCGGCGCCCGCAGAAACGACGCATCCCCCGCGTGAATGGCGGAAACCTCGAACACCTGCGAGAGCGCCAGGACGCTGAAGCCGACCGTCCGGGCGACGAGCAGCGCGTCCTCGGTCGGGTCGAACAGCTCGCCGCCGTGACGGTTAAGCGCCCACACGTACCCGATCAGCGTGCACACGCCGATCCACAGCCCGACCCACAGCACGTGGAAGCCGACCCCCTGCGCGAAGATGCTCTCTTTGGGCGGGCGCGGCTTGCGTTTCATGACGTCCGGCTCGCTGGGCTCGAAGCCCAGCGCGATCGCGGGCAGGCCATCCGTCACCAGGTTGATCCACAGAATCTGGATGGCGAGCAGCGGCACGCGCAGGCCGATCACCAGCGCGGCGAACATCGACACGATCTCGCCGGCGTTCGTGCTCAGCAGGTAGCGAATGAATTTGCGGATGTTGTCGAAAATCGTGCGGCCCTCTTCCACCGCCGCGACGATGCTCGCGAAGTTGTCGTCGGTGAGCACCATGTCCGCCGCGCCCTGGCTGACGTCCGTCCCGGTGATACCCATCGCCACGCCGATATCGGCCTGCTTGAGCGCCGGGGCGTCGTTCACGCCGTCGCCGGTCATGGCGACGATCTGGCCGTGCGATTGCAGGGCTTCGACCACGCGCAGCTTGTGCTCCGGCGACACGCGCGCGTAGACGGACGTGTCGAGCACCACGCCGCGCAGCTCGTCCGCGCTCAGCCTGTCCAGCTCGACGCCGGTCAGGGCGTTGCCGTCCTGGGCCATGATGCCCAACTGCTTGGCGATGGCGACCGCCGTCATCTTGTGATCGCCGGTGATCATCACGGTGCGGATACCCGCCGTCTCCGCCACCTTGACCGCTTCCCTGGCCTCGGTGCGCGGCGGGTCCACGATCCCGACCAGGCCCAGCAGCGTCAGGTCGCGCTCCAGGTGCTCGGGGTCCATCTCGCCGGGGATGGCGTCCAGGGCGCGGTAGCCCAGGCCGAGCACGCGCAGCCCTTCCGCCGCCATCTTGTCGATCTGCCGGCGCCAGGCGTCGCGGCGCTCGTCGGTGAGCGGGGCCGGGCCGTCGGGCAGCGTTTCCTGCGAGGCCCACCTCACCAGTTGGTCGGGCGCGCCTTTGGTGAACGAGACGAACTTAGCGTTCTCGAACAGGGCCGCCGCGAAGCGCCCGCGCGGCTCGTGGATGGTGGTCATCGCCTTGCGCTCGGACGAAAACGGCAGTTCGGCCACGCGCGGCAGGTCGTCTTCCAGCGCCGAGCGGCTCCAGCCGGCTTTTTGCGCCAGCACCAGCAGCGCGCCTTCGGTCGTGTCACCGACGACCGTCCAGACGCCGTCCTCCTCTTCGGAACGTTCGAGATAGGCGTCGGTGTTCAGCGCCGCCGCCTTGAGAATGCGCGCCAGCACATCGTCGTTGACGGGATTGATCTGGCGTTTGCCCTCGTAGAAATTGCCGACCGGCTCGTACCCCACGCCGCGCACCGCGACGTCGGGCCGTCCGGGCAGCGCCAGCAGGGTCGCGGTCATCTCGTTGCGGGTCAGCGTGCCCGTCTTGTCCGAGCAGATCACGGACACCGAGCCCAGCGTCTCGACCGCCGGCAGCTTGCGGATCAGCGCGCGCCGCTTGATCATGCGCCGGGCGCCCAGCGCCAGCGCGATCGTGATCACGGCGGGCAGGCCCTCGGGAATGGCCGCCACCGCCAAGCTGATCGCCGTCAGCAGCATCTGCTCGGAATCCTCGCCGCGCGCCACGCCGACGACGAACACCAGCACGCACACCGCCAGCGCCGCGCCCGCCAGGATGTACCCCACCTTTTCCAGCCGTTCCTGCAGGGGCGTGCGGCCTTTTTCCACCTGCTGAAGCATGGCCGCGATGTTGCCCAACTGGGTCTTGAGGCCGGTGCCGGTCACGGCCAGCAGGCCGCGCCCGTACGTCACCGCCGTGCCCATGTAGGCGACGTTCGTGCGGTCGGCCAGCGACGGCGGCGAGTCGCCCCCGTCCATCGCGCCGGTGTTCTTCTCGACCGCCGACGATTCGCCGGTCAGGGCGGCCTCGTCGATCTGCAGGTTCACCGCCTCAATCAGGCGCCCGTCGGCGGGGATGCGGTCGCCCGCTTCGAGCAGCACGATGTCGCCGGGGACCAGCTCCACCGCGCTCAGCTCGTGGACGTGCCCGTCACGCCGGACGCGCACGATCGGCGTCTGCATCTCACTCAGCGAAGCCAGCGCCTGCTCGGCCTGGTATTCCTGAAAGAACCCCAGCGCGGCGTTCAGCACGACGATCGCCATGATCACGATCGCGTCTTTGGTGTCGCCGATCAACACCGAGATCGCGGCGGCGGCCACCAGCACGATGACCATGATTTCGGTGAATTGGCTGAGCAGGATTCTCCAGGGAGGGGTACCGCCTTCGCGAGGGAGTTCGTTCGTACCGTGCTCGGTTCGCCGGCGCTCGACTTCCTGGGCGCTCAGCCCGTTGGCCGCGTCGGTTTCGAGCCGCTGCAGCACTTCTTCGGCAGCTAAGGCATACCAGTTATCGGTTGCCATCATTCATCCTTTCCTGACAAGAGCACAAACGCAGCAATGGACTCACTGCGCCAGATGTCGTATATGGCAAATCAACTATCGAAGCTGCGGTGGATGGTGTGCCCCTGGGTCGGTAGGCGCGGCGAACCAATGATACCAGCCCCATAGTGATGCGTTATAGCGCAGGACGATCGAAAGAGCAACTCTACGCAGATCGCGGCGTTTGTCACCCCCCAAATTTTGGGGATTAGCGCGATGGGCGCGCAGTTGAGTTTGGCACCGGCACAATGCTATAATGCTCAGATGATGTTCTGTCACCGGTCACCGCGAATCGAGTCACGAGGGGCGCATGGCTAAGAGTGAGGTCATTGCCGATGTACGCGCAGCCCGCGCCAGGCTGCTAGAGGCCATCGACGGGCTGTCCGACGAGCACATGCTGCAGGTGGGCGCCGTGGGCATCTGGTCGGTCAAGGATGTGCTGGCGCACCTGGTCGCGTGGGAGGCCGAGCTGGTCACCACGCTGTCACGCCTGGACCAGTACAAACGCGCCGCACCGCGCATCGCCGAGATCGAAGACATCGACGAGTGGAACGCCGAGCAGTACCGCATCAACGCATCGCGCCCGCTGGCGGCCATCCTCGACGATTTCCACGGCGTGCACAAGCACCTGATCCTGGCGCTGGAGGCCCTGGACGAGCGCACGCTGGAGGACAACCGGATCTGGCCGTGGATGGAAGGCGAGCCGCTCAGTTACCTGGTGGCCGAAAACGCGATCTGGCACGAAGAAGAGCACGCCGACGACATTCTCGCCTGGCGCGCGGAGCAGGGCATCTAGCCGCGCCGCCATGCCCGCCCACCCGCGAAGGACCGCCATGTACCCGTCAGGACAACCGGCATGACCCGCCCCGCATCCCCAGCCAGCGATCGAGTCTACCGCCCGCTCGGCCTCACCCTCGCCATCGTGGCCGTCGCGCTGCTGTACGGCGTGATGCCGCTGCTGGAGGTGTATTTCCTGCGGCGGATCGACGCGGCCACCGAAGAGACGTTCGTGATGGGCGGCGTGGGCATCGACACCTGGACCCAGCTCGAAGCGGCCTATGGCGGGCTCGTGCTGGTGATGTGCGCGCTGGCGTGGTGGGGCCGCCCGGCGTGGATCCGGTACGTGTTCATGGTCGTGGTCCTGTTCCCGGCGGTGGTCATGCTCTACCGCGTGGCCCAGACCTGGACCACGCCCATCGATCCCATCGCCGGCGGGCAGGCGCAGGAGATCTCACAGGGATTGTTGCGCTGCCAACTGCCCGGCCTGATCCTCGTGCCGCTGTACGTGGTCTGGTACATCAACCGCGCGCCGGCGCGCGCGTTTTACCGGCGGGTGCCGCTGTCGGCGCTGGCAGCGGGTGAACCGGATGGCGAGGAAACGGGTAATGTATCTGAGGCCGCCGCGCGCAAGCGACCGGGTTAGGTCGATGTTCAACGCCCCTTACCAGATCGGTCCCGATCAAATTTTGTACTAATCGAAAAGATGTGGATACAATTATGGGGTTTCCTCTCTAGGGCTTCCAAGCCACTATAATTCATGATATAATCTGTGAACGTTCTCCTATTGACAGGCTGATACGGTGCTGTTTTGGTGACTGGACCGAAGGTAAAAAATGGTTCCGATCAGCAATACCTCAGGAGGCAACGGAGCTCAGGTGATTCAGGAACTCATGAACCGCGCAGACCAACGTGGCTATGTAACGTTTGAGGACGTGTTAGAGCTGTTAGATGAAGAAAGTGATGATGTCAACGCCATAGAGGCAGTCCTGGATGAACTCGACGAACTGGGAATCGAGCTTCGCCAGGAAGAAAGCAACCACGACGACGAACTGGACCCCAACGACCCCGAATTCGCAGCCGACGAAACCGCCACCGATCCCGGTGTCGGCGATATCAACGCGGTGTCGGCGGACGACCCGGTGGGGCTTTACTTCCGGCAGATGGCGCAGGAGCCGCTGCTGACGGCGGGCGAAGAGATCGAACTCGCCAAGCGCATTGAAGCCGGGCGTGACGCCGTCGAGCTGATCGACAGCGTGGCCCCCGCCAGCGACGAGTACGCCCGCTTGCAGGCGCTGATCGACGACGGGCAGGCCGCCCGCGAACACCTGGGCCGCGCCAACACCCGCCTGGTGGTCAGCATCGCCAAGCGCTACATGGGCCAGGGGCTGCCCTTCCCCGATCTGATCCAGGAAGGCAACGTCGGCCTGATGCGCGCCGTTGACAAGTACGATTACAAGCGCGGCAACCGGTTCAGCACGTACGCCACCTGGTGGATTCGCCAGGCGATTACCCGCGCGCTGGCCCAGAAGACCCGCACGATTCGCATCCCGCTCCACATGACCGAGCGCATCCGCCAAATGTACCGGACGGCGCAAGTGCTGGAGCAAACATTGGGGCACCGGCCCACCCCGGAAGAGATCGCCCACGAGATGGAACTGCCGCCGGAGAGCGTGCGCGGCATGATGGACGCGAGCCAGCACGCGATCGCGCTGGAGCGCCCGGTGGGCGACGACGGCGACAGCGAGTTTGGCGATTTCATCGAAGACCAGGACTCGCCCAGCCCGGTCGAGGCGGCCACGCAGCACCTGCTGCAAGAGACGATCGAAGAGGTGCTCAGCGAGCTGACCCCGCGCCAGAGCCATATCCTGCGGCTGCGGTTTGGCCTGGGCGGCGGCGAGCCGCACACCCTGGAAGAGATCGCCAACAAATTCGGCCTCAGCCGCGAGCGCATCCGCCAACTGGAAAAGGAAGCGCTGCGCCGGCTGCGCCACCCGCGCCTGGCCCACAACCTGCGGGACTATCTGAGCTAGACGCGCACAACCACATACCGATTTCGATGACCAGGGCGGCAGGCCCTGGTCATTTCGTTTGCACGACACCACAAGGAGACGCCCATGTTCACGCCCATTTTTCGCGGGGAGCGCCTGCGGCTGGCCGCCCCCCTGCCCGAAGACGCCGAAGTGTTCGCCGGCTGGACCCAGGACGACGTTTACCTGCGCCTGCTGGATGACGACCCGGTGCGGCCCGAACCGCCGTCGCAGTTCGCCGCGTTCGCCACCGGCCACGACGGCGCGACCAGCACGTATTTCCACCTGCGCACGCTGGACGACGACCGGCTGATCGGGTTCGTCGTGCTGTTCAACATCAAGTGGCGCAACCAGTCGGCGGAGATGGCGATCGGCATTGGCAACGCGGCAGACAGGGGCAAGGGCTATGGCCGCGACGCCCTGCGCCTGATCCTGAATTACGCCTTCAGCGAGCTGAACCTGCACCGCGTCGGGCTGAGCGTGCTCAGCTACAACGAGCAGGCCATCCGGGCGTACGAGCGGGCGGGCTTCACGCGCGAGGGCGTGCTGCGCGAGATGGTCCAGCGCGACGGCCAGCGCTACGACTTGTTCGCCTATGGCATCCTGCGCGACGAGTGGCTGGCGCGGGGCTGAATCCGCCGAAACAGCCTTGTCAACCGCCGGAGGTTTGTGTATACTCTCAACACGTTGGACCCTACCGGGCGACGTCGCCAAGTGGCAAGGCAAGGGTCTGCAAAACCCTCACCGTGGGTTCGATTCCCACCGTCGCCTCCAACACACAACGGGAGCCGTGCTGGCTCCCGTTTTTGATTCCTCACCTGCGGCACCTCGCCGTCACTGTTCGAGCGTGCTCAGGTCGCCTTCGTCCTGCCCCAGCGCGCGCGCCTTGAGCACGCGGCGCATGATCTTGCCGCTGCGCGTCTTGGGCAGCGCGTCCACGAACTCGATGCTGGCCGGCTTGGCGATCGGCCCGACCTCGTGCGCCACGTGGTCGCGCAGAATCTCGACCAGGCGCTGGGTTGGCTCCATGCCCGCCACCAGAATGCAGTACGCCTGGATCACGCTGCCGCGCACCTCGTCCGGCACGCCGATCACGGCGGCCTCGGCCACCGACGGGTGGCTGACCAGCGCGCTCTCGATCTCCGCGGTGCCCAGCCGGTAGCCGCTGACCTTGATCACGTCGTCCACGCGCCCGATCACCCAGATATACCCGTCTTCGTCGCGCCTGGCGCTGTCGCCGGTCATGTACATGCCGGGGAAGCGGCTCCAATACTGCTCTACGTACCGGTCCGGGTCGCCGTAGACCGTGCGCAGCATGGCCGGCCAGGGCGTCTTGATCACCAGGTAGCCCTCTTCGTTGGGGCCGACCGGGCTGCCGTCTTCGTCGAGCACGTCCACCACCACGCCGGGGAAGGGCCGGGTGGCGCTGCCCGGCTTGAGTGGCGTGGACGGCAGCGGCGTGATCATGAACCCGCCGGTTTCGGTCTGCCACCACGTATCCATGATCGGGCATTGTTCCTTGCCGATCACGCGGTAATACCACTTCCACGCCTCGGGGTTGATCGGCTCGCCCACGCTGCCCAACAGGCGCAGGCTGCTCAGGTCGTGGCGGTTGGGCCACGCGTCGCCGAAGCGCATCAGGCCGCGGATGGCCGTCGGCGCGGTGTAGAGCACCGTCACACCGTGCCGCTCGACCACGTCCCACCAGCGATCGGGAAACGGATGGTTGGGCGCGCCCTCGTACATCACGCTCGTCGCGCCGAGCAGCAGCGGCCCGTAGACGATGTAGCTGTGCCCGGTGATCCAGCCCGGATCGGCGGCGCACCACCACGTATCTTCTTCCTTGAGGTCGAACACCCATTTGAGCGTCGTCGCCACGCCGACCATGTAGCCGCCGTGTGTGTGCAGGATGGCCTTCGGCTTGCCGGTCGTGCCGCTGGTGTAGAGCAAGAAGAGCGGGTCCTCGGCGTCGACGGCTTCGGTCGGGATGCAGGTCTCGGCGATGGGCAGGTTCATCAGGTCGTGGTACCACAGGTCGCGTCCCGGCTCCATGTGGATGTCCTGCCCGGTGCGCTTGACCACGATCACGGTCTGCACCGTCGGCGCGCGCTGGAGCGCCTCGTCCATGATCTCCTTGAGCGGGACGATGTTGCCGCGCAGCCACGCGCCATCCGCCGTGATGGCGACCTTGCTCTGGCTGTCCTCGATGCGCCCGTGCAGCGCCTCGACCGAAAAGCCGCCGTACACCACCGAATGCACCGCGCCGATCTTGGCGCAGGCCAGCATGGCGATCACGATCTCCGGGATGCGGCCCATGTAGATCGTCACGCGGTCGCCCTTGTTGACGCCCATCGCGCGCAGCACGCTGGCGAACCGGCACACCTCGCGCTCAAGCTGGTGATAGGTGTAGCTGCGCTGCTCGTACTTCTCGCCCTCCCACAACAGCGCGACCTTGTTGCGCCGCCACGTTTGCGTGTGCCGGTCCAGCGCATTGTGCACGATGTTGACCTTGCCGCCGACGAACCACTTGTAGAAGGGCGCCTCGGAGTCGTCGAGCGTCTTGTCCCAGGGCTTGAACCACTCGAACTCGTCGCGGGCGATGGCGCCCCACGTCCCGGCCAGGTCGTCGAGCATGGCCTGGTGGATGGCGTCGTAGTCGGGCTGGTTGGCCTGCCGGATGATGTGCTCGGGCGGGTAAAAAACCTCGCCGGATGCGTTGCCGTTGCTGCTCATGAAAAGTTTTCCCCTTGAGTCCCTGTGAAAAGTTACCGCGATTATATCAAATTTTTTATTTTCAATCGTATTTATTGGGACCAAAAAAGCCCACGCGCCGGGTTGGGGCGCGGGGCGCAGCGCGTGATCAGTTCGCCGTCACGCGCCAGACGGTCAGCACGTTGCCCGGCATCCGTTCGATGGTGTGCAGCGGCGTCCACGTCCTGGCGGGATCGGCGGGCGGCGAGTCCGGATCGAGGGCATTCGCGATCACAGTGGCTGTCGGGCGCCGGGCCAGTTGATCGGCCAGCTCCGGCCACGCCGCGGGCGATTCCGGGATCGCGGCCCCGTCCGCATTCTCCCGGTAGACGCACGCCCAGTCGAGCGCCTCCGGCACGTACAGCGCGAACATCTCGCAGTAGCCGTGCATGTGCGCCACCGTCTCGAACGCGCCCACGACGGGGACCGGATCGCCGCCGGAGGACATCTGCCCGGCGACGTCCAGCGCCTCGGGGAAGCCCCAGGTGTTGGTCGGCCCGGTGAAGAAGATGTAGGCGTCCAGTTCGGGCAGCTCGACCGCCTCCGGATCGGTCATGGCGGCATGCGCGAACGGCAGCGCGAACCCGGCGCCCCACGCGCCCACGACGACGAGCACCAGCGCCGCCGTGACCGCGCGGCGCGGGACAGCCGGCCAGCGGTCCGCCAGCCAGTCGCCGGCCAGGATCATCCCGCCGCCGAACAGGATCGCCAGCGGCGGGCCGCCCAGCATCATGTAGCGCGCCTCGGGCTGGATGCCGAAGACCATGCTCGGCCCCCACACCAGCGCCAGCCAGCCCAGCACGTACACCGTGGTCGCGCGCCGCTTCCAGAGCAGCAGCAGCACCAGCGCGACCAACAGAGCGACCATCGGCGCGGATACCAGGTGAGTGAGGATGTCCCAAAACGTGTCGAGCTTGATCCGCCACTTGCTGCCGGTCTGGTCGCGGACGCCGACCAGACGGAAGGCGAAGATGAACGGGCCACTGCCAAACCGCCAGCTATAGAGCGACAGCAGGCCGATCACGCCCCACATCGCCAGGTACACGGCGCTGATCGCTTTCAGCGCCGGGCCATAGCGCCGGGCGGTGCCCGCGTTCCAGCGGTCGATCGCGGCGCGCGTCCATCCCTCGAGCGGGACCGTGCCCAGCAGCGCGATCGCCATCACCGGGATCGCGAGCAAAGCCGCTGTGGTCAGTTTCGCCAGCGTGGTCGCGCCCAGCAGCTCCCCGACGATGACGCCGCGCCGCCGGGTCGGATGGCGCGCCAGCAGCACCGCCTGCCACACCGTCAGGGTTGCCAGCGCCGTCGCCAGCGGGTCGGCCAGGGCCAGCCGGCTGTAGAACACGTCGTAGGGCAGCGCGACCATAAACAGCGCGGCGGGCAGCATCGCGCGCCGCCCGAAGCAGGTCCGCGCCATCGCCACCGTGGCCGCGTGGCTCAACAGCGCGGCGATCGCCACGGCCAGCCGCGACACAACCAGGGCGCCGGGGCCGGTTGGCTGGAAGAGACCCAGCCAGTAATACAGCAGCAGCTTGCCGCGAAAAATCTCGACGGGATTGGTCGAAAGGCTGTAGGCGATCTGCCCGCGCTCGATGTGCCGCGACTCGTCGATGAAGGCCGCCTGGATTGCCGGATTGTGCACCCGCAGAAAGAAACCGGCCAGCAGCAGCGCGACGAGCAGGGCAAATTGGGCGCGTGACGGCATGACGCACTCCTTGGGGGCGAGACGCGGGAAAAGGTCATTGTAGTCCCGGCGGGATTCGCTCGCAAACGGAGCGGCAGCAGGGCCCGGTCGTTCCCCCGGCATCGGGCCGCGCCGGGGCCGGGCACGGACCCCCGCAGCCGGACGAAAAACACCCCACGTGCCGGGTTGGGACGCGGGGTGCAGCAGCCGGTGCGAGCGGGCTCAGCCGCCCAGCTCTTCGTAGAACTTGATCGCCGTCTTCATGCCGCGGTCGAAGCAGTGCAGCGAATATTTCTCGTTCGGCCCGTGCAGCCCGTCATCCGGCAGGCCGAAGCCCATCAGGATCACCGGGGCGCCCAGGTGCTGCTGGAAGGTGCCGACGATCGGGATCGAGCCGCCCTCGCGCATGAAGATCGGGCGCTTGCCGAAGCCGAACTCATACGCCCGCACCGCCGCCTGCATGTACGCCGATTCGGTATCGACGACGGCCCACATGCCTTCGTGCAGCTTGCGGACCTCGCTGGTGACCGTCTCCGGCGTGATCGCCGCGACGTAATCGCGGATCTTGCGGTAGATCTCGTCGGGCGACTGGTCGGGCACGAGGCGGCAGGTCACTTTTGCCAGCGCTTTGGCGGGCAGCACGGTCTTGCCGCCCTCGCCGGTCCAGCCGCTGACCAGCCCGTTGAACTCCAGCGTGGGGCGAATGCCGATGCGCTCGTGCGGGGCGTATTCCGGCTCGCCCCAGGCCACGCGGACGCCCGTCTCGCGCTGCAGGCGTTCGAGCGTGAAGGGCGCTTTCGCCAGCTCGGCGCGCTCGGTCTCGTCCACCTCGCGCACGTTGTCGTAGAAGCCCGGCACCATGATATGCCCGTGCTCGTCGTGCATCGCCGCCAGGATTTGCACCAGCGCCTGGGCGGGGTTTTGGACCAGGCCGCCGTACATGCCGGAGTGCAGGTCGTACGACGGCCCGCGCACCTCAATCTCCAGCGAGACGATGCCGCGCAGCCCGACCACGATCGACGGGCGATCCAGGCCGAGGATGCTGGTGTCGGACACGATCACGACGTCGGCGGCCAGCAGGTCGGTGTGCTGCTCCACGAACGGGTACAGGTTGGTCGAGCCGCTCTCCTCTTCGCCCTCGATGATGAACTTGACGTTGACCGGCACCTGGCCGTTCGCCAGCAAGCTCTGGATCGCCTTGATCTGGGTGAAGGTCTGGCCTTTGTCGTCGGTTGCGCCGCGCGCGTACAGGCTGCCGTCGCGCACTTCCGGCTCGAAGGGATCGCTCAGCCACAGGTTGTCGGCGTCGTCGGCGGGCTGGACGTCATAATGCCCGTAGATCAGGACGGTTGGCGCGTCACCGGCCTCCATCCACTCGGCGTACACGATCGGGTTGCCGGGCGTTTCGTACAGCGCGACGCGCGCCATCCCGATCGATTCCAGGTGCGCCTTCAGCCATTCCGCCGCCCGCCGGACGTCGCCTTTGTGCTCCGACATGGTGCTGATGCTGGGAATGCGCAGCAGTTCTTTGAGTTCCTCGATAAAGTCTTTGCGGTTTGCATCCACGAAATCGTACGGATTCATGTCTTCTCCTCGCCCAGGTGCCACCATTATCGGGCGCGATTATAACACACGGTTGGGCAAAGCTCGCGGGCGGATGCTATAATGCGGGCATTCCACCCACGATAGGACAGACATATGACCGATCCGACGTCTTCAGGCCCCGGTCCGAAACTAGCGCACCTCGCAACGCTGTACGAGATCACGCGCACGCTCAATTCCAGCCTGGACCTGGACGAAGTGCTCCACAACATCATGGACCGGGTGATCGAGGTCACTGGCGCCGAGCGCGGCTTTTTGATGCTGTGCGACGACCAGCAGGGCGAGCTGGAATTCCAGGTCGCGCGCGGGATCGACCGCAGCGATCTGGCGTCGCCCGCGTTCCAGGTGAGCACGACGATCATCCGCGAGGTCAAACAGAGCCGCAAGGCGCTGCTGACCGACAACGCGCAGTACGACGAGCGCTTCCAGCGCGGCGAGAGCATCATGGTGCTCGGCCTGCGCTCGATCCTGTGCGTGCCGATCCTGGTCAAAGACCGGTTCATCGGCCTGGTGTACGTCGACAACCGGCTGCACGCGGGGCTGTTCAACGAGGAACACCGCGACCTGCTGACCGCCTTCGCCAGCCAGGCCGGGGTCGCCATCGAAAATGCGCGGCTGTACCAGGTGGCCGTGGAAAAAGGCCGGATGGAAAAAGAGCTCCAGATGGCGAAAGACATCCAGCGCGGCCTGCTCCCGCGCGAGCTGCCGGCGCTGCCCGGCTACGAGATCGCCGCCGACTGGCGATCCGCGCGCGAGGTGGCCGGCGACTTCTACGACTGCTTCGAGCTGAACGGGGACAAGCTGGGGCTGGTCGTCGCGGACGTGTCCGACAAGGGCGCGCCCGCCGCGCTGTTCATGGCCGTCGCGCGCAGCCTGATTCGCGGCACGGCCATCACCGCCGCCACGCCCGAAGAAGCGCTCCAACGCGCCAACCTGACCATCCTGACCGATACGCAGTCCGGCATGTTCGTCACGGTGTACTACGCGATCATCGAGCCGGGCGGGAAGCTCACCGGCGTGAACGCGGGCCACAACCGGCCCCTGCACTACCACACGCGCGCGGGCACGCACGAATTTCTGCCGCGCGGCGGGCGCCCGCTGGGCTGGTTCGAAACGCTGCCGGTAAAGGCCCTGCCGATCCAGCTCGATCCGGGCGATATCCTGGTGTTCTACACGGACGGCCTGACCGAATCGGAGAACGTGCGCGGCGAGCCTTACGGCGAGGATCGGCTGGTGGAGGCGGTGCGCGCGGCGGCAGCGCTGCCCGCCGCCGGGGTGATGGACGCCATCACCCGCTCGGTGACAGCCTTCATGGGCGCGGCGCCGCCGTTCGACGATACGACGCTGGTCGTGCTGCGCTATACGGGGCAGGTGTGACGTGGCCGAACGATTGCAGAAGCTGATCTCCCAGGCGGGGATCGCCTCGCGCCGCGCCGCCGAGCGGTTGATCGAGGCCGGGCGCGTCACGGTCAACGGCCAGGTCGCTCACCTGGGCGACAAGGCCGACCCGGCGCAGGACGTGGTGATCGTGGACGGGCAGCGGCTGGAAGCCAGCCCGAAGATGGTCTATTACCTGCTCTACAAGCCGCGCGGCGTGATCAGCAGCAACCGCCGCTTTCCCGACCAGGACCGCCCCATCGTGCGCGAGCTGGTCCCGCACGAAGGGCACCTGTTCAGCGTCGGGCGGCTGGACGCCGACAGCGAAGGGTTGATCATCCTGACCAACGACGGCGAGCTCGCCAACCGCCTGATGCACCCGCGCTACGAGCACACCAAGACCTATCACGTGCTGGTAGAGGGCAAGCCGTTGCAGCAAACGCTCGAACAGTGGCGCAACGGCGTGCTGCTGGACGACAAGATGACCGCTCCGGCGAAGGTCCGCGTGCTGTCGCAGGACGACGACGGCACCTGGCTCCAGATCGTGATGCGCGAAGGGCGCAAGCGCCAGATCCGCCGCGTGGCCGAACTGCTCGGTCACCCGGCCAAACGCCTGATACGGACCAAGATCGCGTGGCTGGAGATCGGCCACCTGCGCCCCGGCCAGTGGCGCGAGCTGTCGGCCAAAGAGGTCCGGCGTTTGAAGACAGGGGATCCCGCATGAGCACGCCCACCGCCTCGCGCAACCCGCGCGCGTACGACGTCGTATTGAACCAGGATCGCTACAACCTGCGGCGGCGCTTACTGCGCGACTATTTCCTGCGCCCGCTGGGGTTCCGCCTGCTGGTGAAGGCGGACATCACCGGGCTGGAGCACATCCCGCCCAGCGGGCCAACCCTGCTGGTCATGAACCACATCGCGGCCCTCGATCCGTTCGTGGTCACCGGCGCCATCACCGCGCGGGACGTGGTGCCCATGTCGAAGATCGAGAACTACCGCAATCCGCTGGTCGCATTCATATCGCGCACGTGGGGCGTGTACCCGGTGCGGCGCGGCGAGGTCGACCGGCAGGCGCTGGCGAGCACGATCGAGCTGCTGCAACAAAATCGCCCCGTGCTGATCGCGCCCGAAGGCACGCGGCGACCGGCCCTCTCGGAGGCGAAGGACGGCATGACCTACGTCGCCACCAAGGCCAACGCGGTGGTCGTCCCCATCGGGCTGGACGGCACCGACCAGTTTCCCGCCGCGTACAGGCGCCTGCGCCGCCCGCACGTCGTCATGCGGTTCGGGCGGGCGTTCCGCTTCCGGGCCGGGGAGGGCGAGCGCATCCCGCGCGACGTCATGCACGAGATGACGCGGCAGGCCATGCTCCAGATCGCGCTGCTGCTGCCGGAGTACCGGCGCGGCTTCTACAGCGACGTGGACGGCGCCCCCACCGATCTGCTCGAGTTCATCGACCCGGCGGGATGGTCCTAGATGGTTTGCATGCCAGCCGGGCCATTCCGCGTATACTGAAGTACGAGAACGCCCATCTGTTATCCATAGGCCGACAGGAGTTTTAAATGGGACCGTCGTATGCATATTTTCAAGGCAAAATCGTACCGATCGAGGAAGCCAAAGTCAGCGTGATGACCCACGCCCTCAACTATGGCACGGGCGCGTTTGGCGGCGTCCGCGCGTATTGGAACGACGAGGAAGACAACCTGTTCATCTTCCGCCCGCTGGATCACTTCCGGCGCGTGCTGAACTCCGGCAAGCTGTTGATGATGGACCTGCCCTACACGCCGGAGTCGATGCTGGACATTCTGCTTGAGCTGCTGCGCACGGAGAACTACCAGGGGCAGGACGTCTACATCCGCCCGCTGATCTACAAGTCGGCGGAGGTCATCGGCGTCCGGCTCCACGACCTGGCGAGCGACTTCACGATGTTCGCGCAGCCGTTTGGGAGCTACATCGAAAACGAGGAAGGCTCGCGCGTGACGTTCTCGTCCTGGCGGCGCATCGACGACAACTCGATCCCCGCGCGCGGCAAGATCACCGGGGCCTATGCCAACTCCGCCTTCATCAAGACCGACGCCATGCTGGCCGGGTTCGACGAGGCGCTGGTGCTCAACCAGAACGGGCACATCTCGGAAGGCAGCGCGGAGAACTTTTTCCTGGTGCGCGACGGCGTGGCGATCACCCCGCCGATTTACGCCAACATCCTCGAAGGCATCACCCGGCGGACGGTCATGCACCTGCTGGCCGAGGAGATGGGCCTGGAGGTCGAGGTGCGCGAGATCGACCGGACCGAGGTGTTCATCGCCGACGAGGCGTTCTTCTGCGGCACGGGCGTCCAGGTGGTCGCCATCACCGAAGTCGATCACCGCAAGATCGGCACCGGCACCATCGGCCCGGTCGTGCGCGAACTGCGCAGCCTATACTTCGACGTCGTGCGCGGCAAGAACCCGCGTTACCGTCACTGGAACGTCCCGGTGTACGAAGCCGAAGCGGCGCCCCAGGGCGAGGCGAGCCAGCACCAGGACCATACCGGCTGATTGGGCGAACATCTCCCAGTGCAGGTACAGGCCGATATCCGTCGTGCTGACCTCGCGCTGATCGAAGTACCACCGAGCGAAGGAATACACGCCACCCGAAAGCCCCGCCAGAATCCCCACGGCGCGGGTTTTCGGGTTGTCGGTGGACCCCGCGACCGACAGCGGGCCGACGAACATCACGGCTCGCATGAGATACGTGCCGATGAAGATCTCCGCGTGATAGCGTTCCGGCGTATAGCGCCCCGGATCGAGCATGAAGCCGAAGCCGTACACCTTGTCGATCACCGCCCCGATGATCACGATGATCGCAATGCTGGTGCCCAGGGTAGCCCCGTCCGGCAGGGTGAACAGCATCACGACGTTGATCAGGAAAATCCAGTACAGCGCGAGATCCCAGTGCAAATCGTCGGTCAGCCACAGATAGTCGATCATCTCTTTGAGATTTTCCATGCAGCGCCTCCGCAGTGATGGCCGTGTGCCACAATGCAAAATGAACGAAACCATAAGGCAACAAGCCAATTGTACCGGGATTCGCCGCGCAGGGGAATTCTCAGCGCAGGGGCGGCAGCCACTCGACGGCGCGCGCGTTCAGGCGGGTGAGCTGCCGGTCGACCTCGAACGGGGGGCGGAACACGAGGCTGTCGATCAGCGACTCGCGGGTGAGGCCGTCCGGCAGGGCTTCCAGCACGGCGACGATGCCCGCCTCCGCGTAGAGCAGCACGGTGACGTCCGGCAGAATGAGCGCGAGGTTGCCCTCCGAGATGGCAGCGGCATCGGGCGGGCCGTAGCGTTCCAACAGCCAGCCGAGCGTGCTGTACCCGATCGCCTCGACCTCCAACGCTTCGTCGATCCCCACCATGATGCGCAGTTCGCAGTCGCCCTCGTAGAACCGGAGCTGAAGCGGTCGCCCGCCGCGAAAATCGGCCTGGCCGAACGCCGCTTCGACCTGGGCGATGGTCGTGCGGCCCGGCTCGATGGCCTCGATGCTGTCGATCGGGAAGCGGGCGGCACATGCCGTCGCCGGGGTGGGCGAGGGCGTTGGCGAACCGGTGGGCGCGGGGGCGAATCCGGTCGCTGCCGGGTCCGGCGTGGCGGTAGCGCGGGCGGGCCGTTCGGGCGTGGCGCTTTGCGCGCTCGTTGTGGCGGTGGGCGTTTCGCCGGGGCGCGACGACTCCGCCGGGAGCCACAGCACCCCTAACAACAGCGCCGCCGCCAGCAGCATGATCGCACCAACTATCGCGCCACGTTGTGTCATAGGATTCTGCCGCGATGCTCCAGGCAATCACCGGACTCAACCGGTCAGGCAGGGTGAACCAGCGATCAGCGCGAGGAAAAGGCGGGAGTGTATGGGAGTCGAACCCACCGCGGCCCGCGCTGTGCGACCCGCCGCCGGTTTTGAAGACCGGGAAGTCCACCGGGACTCATACACCCCCACAACCCCATTATAGCGCACGCCGCCGCGCCCCGGCTAACAGGTCATTGCAAACGATGCATTTCACACCTGGGGCGAGGTTTGAACCACGGAGCACACGGAGATCACAGAGGGGAGCCCCTCAAAATACCCCCCTCTGTGTCCTCTGCGATCTCGGTGGTGGATATTTATCCCGAATCTGCGGCACGCCCGAAAGCGCCGGGGCACACGGTCGTTTCGCGCGCCCCGGCGGGGGACTCACTGGTTGATGCGTCGATCGCCGGGGGCGACCTCGAACTGGTTGGCCCAGGGGACGTAGTGGCTGGCGAATTCCTCGCGGTCGATGATGATCTGGTCGTCCTGGTAGACGGTCCGGTAAACGTACACGTCCGCGCCGCTGACGGCGTAATCCACCTGTTTGATCTGGCCCGGCGACAGTTCGGAGTTGGCGCGGTAGATCGGCGGCGGCGCCGAGGTCTGGTTGCGGACGACCGGCCCCTCTTTCACCACGCGGCGGTTCATGCTCGTGCTGTAGAATTTCCAGGTGAGCGTGGCGTTGCCGGGGTTGTTGTAGGTTTCGATCAGCAGGTAATAGGGCGTGTCGTTTCGGAAGCGGAAATCCACGATCGGCGAATAGACGGTTGCGTCCAGGCCGGGGCCCTCGCCGTGCTCGTAATAGCTGACGCGGTAGGCGTGCTCGACGCGCTCCAGGATCGGGAACCCGGCGTAGAACGCCGTTTGGAAGGCGGTCGTCGCCACCTGGCACACGCCGCCGCCCACGCCGGTGATCGTCTGGTTGCCGACGATGATCAGGCCCTGCTCGTAGCCGGATTCGACGCTCACGTCGCCGAGCCACTCGTTGAACGAGAAGATGCCGCCCGGCGGGATCACCAGCCCGTGGAAGTTCGCGGTGGCGACCTCGATGTTGCGGATGCGGGCGGCGGTCGAGCCGTAGTAGTAGGTCGTCTTCTGGGTGACCAGCTCGGTGATGCCCAGTTGGACGGCGGTGGCGGTGTCCGGCACGTCGGGCGCGATGTCCTGAAAGACCAGTTCGACGCGCCGGTCGGCGGCGCTGCCGGCGAAGACCGCCGCCTCGAACTGCGCCAGCGTGCTCTCGACGTCCAGCACCCGCCCGTTGACGCTGTTCTCGATCACCTGGAGCTGGCGCGTGTCGTCGTCGAACACGAAGCGCGCGTTCTGCGGCTGGACGCTCAGCTCCGGCGCCAGTTCTTCGAGGAACGCGCGCGCCTGGTCGAGGTTCAGGCCGACTTCGTAGCTCGCGGTGCCGTCCTCGTGGCGCACCTCGTCGATCACCAGCATCTGCTCGATCGACGGAGTTTCGGACACCCACGGCCCGCGTTCGTCGCCGGTCATGGTGAACTTGACCGGCGCGGACAGCGCCACGTTGATCCGCTCGGCGGCGGCATCGGTTTCCCACACGACGGGCGGCGTTTCTTCCACGATCAGCATGATCTCCGCGCGGGTGGCGAGGCCCAACACCTGGCTGCGCAGCGCGGCGAGAGTGGTGGAGATGTCCACGTGGCGCCCGATCTGGCTGGGCGTGGACAGGGCCTGCCCGTCGCGGATCGTCAGCGTCGAGTCGAGCGTGGGCCGGTCGATCATGTCCGCGGCGATGCGCGTGAGGACCTGCTCGGCCCGCGTCTGGTTGAAGGTGATCACGGGCGCGACCGGGTAGCCGTTGGCGCGCATGTCCATCTGGTCGATCAGGTTCGCGAGCCAGCTTCCGCCCCGGCCCGCCTCAAACGCCTCATCGACGGTGGCCTGCACGTCGAGCGTCACGCCCAGGTCGGCGGCGGAATGCTCCCACGTCTGCTCGCCATAGCGAAAGACGAACGTCGCCTCGTCGGCATACGTGAAGCGTTCCGACAGCGCCGCGATGGCTTCCTGGCGCGTCAGCCCGGCCAGGTTCACGTCGAGCACGGTCGAGACGCCGGGATAGATCTCGTCCTGGTGCAGAAACTGGTAGCCGCTGATGAGCACCAGCATCACGAAGAACAGCAGGATCAGGCCGGTGACGCTGAGCAGCGCCAGCCGGATCACCCACGGGTTGGCCTGCTGGCGCGGCGGGCGGGCCAGGCGCGACGGCGCCGGGTAGCGGGGGTAGGGGACGTTGGGAGCGCTCATGGTTACACCCGTTCCTATTCCAACACGATAGTTTCCAGTATAAAGCAAGCCGGGCCAGGGGCCAACCACCGCCGCGTGATTTATTCGCCCGGCGGGAACGGGATCAGGTCGTCCGTCACGCGCGCCAGCGGGATGGGCACCAGCCCGTTGGCGTATTCCGCGCCCGTCGCCGCGTCGATGGCCGCCAGGCGCTCGGCGTTGGCTTCCCAGTAGACGCCGGTCAGCAGGTGCAGGCAGTCCGGCGTCGCGCTGCCGGTCAGCCACAGCTCGCGGATGTCGGTCTGGATGTCGCCCGGCTGCCACGCGCTGAACGGGTAGAGATCGTTCCAGACGTAGCCGTCGGCCTGCCCCACCAGCTCGCCGTTACAGAACGCGTGCATGAAGTACTTGACCGGCGCGGGCTGGTCCAGCCGCCAGCGCGCGTGGATCGTCACGACCTGCCGCGCGGGCGAGAAGGCGGCCTCCAGCTCGGTGATCGCCAGCCCGACCGCGTCGAAGCGGACCAGCGGCGCATCCGCGCCGGGCAGGTTGGCCCCGCCGCTGTAGACCGGCAGGAAGCGCGCGCCGTCGAACTGCGTGGTGAACAGGCGCGACGCCGCGCCCAGCCGCGCGATCAGCTCCGGCCCCTCGACGAATGCCCGGTAAGGCGCGTAGGTCCGGCTGAAGTACTTGATCGTCTGGCGGTAGGCCAGCGCGTCGACGTTCGCCTCGGGGAAGTCCCGCCCGGTGTTGAGCCAGTACGGCTGCTCGTAGCCCAGCTCGTTGAGCATGAACGTCGCGCCCTCCGCGCCGAGCAGGAAGGTGGGCTCTTTAGGCGCGAGGTAGTTCGGCGAATTGACGATCAGGACGTCCTGCCCGGCGATGTCGGCGGCTCCCAGCAGGTCGTACAGCCGCCACGAAAACGCGCCCAGGTGCAGGAAGTCGTGGCGGCGCATGGTCAGGAAGTTCAGCGCGATGATGAGCGGCAGCGCGGCCAGCGGCCCCCACAGCATCCAGCGGCGGCGCCCGCGCAGCGCCCGCGTCGCGCGGACGATCGCCGCGCCGGCTACGCCCCAGGCCAGCCCGCCGCCCAGCGAGGCGACCAGCATCAGGCGCGGCGAGCCGAGCACGTAATCCGCGCCGAGGAACAGCGCGGCGGGGATCAGCGCCAGGACGTACCATGCCACGCCGAACGTCACGACGACGCCCGCCGCCAGCGACCGCCACGCTACCCAGATCACGACCGGCGCGACGACCGCCGCCACCAGCAGCAGCACGCGCGTCGCCTCGACGGTCTGCCCGTCCACGAACAACCCGGCGACGGCGACGGCGGGATAGGCCAGCCCCTGGCTGAGCTGCGCGAGCGACAGGCGGACGCCCTGGCTCCAGATCAGGTCTTCGCCGGCGTGCGTGCGCGGCACGGTGAACCACAGCAGCGTATACAGCCCCGCGATCAGCGCGGGCGGGACGACCGCCCACGCCACGCGGGCCAGCGGCGCGCGGTTCTCCCGCCACGCCACGGCGGCCACCCCGGCCACCAGCGGGGCGATCAACGGCGCGTTTTCGTGGCTGAAGGCCGCCGCAAAGGCCGCGATCCAACAGGCGACCAGCGTCAGCGCGCCGCCGCGCCCGTCCAGCCAGCGCAGCGCCAGCCACATGCAGAGCGCCAGCCCCAGCGCGAACAGCAGGTGAAACAGCCCGCTGACCAGCGTCACCGCCTGGTAGTTGAAGGGGAAGGTCACGAAGGCCAGCCCGGCGATCGTCCCGGCGAGGGTCTTGTGGGTGGGCGCGCCGGGCGCCAGCCGCCGCGCGACCAGGCCGAGCAGGACGCCCGCCAGGCCGAAGCACAGCACGTTGAGCAGGTGCATCGCCGCCGGGCTGTGCCCGCCCAGGGCGATCTCGCCCAGCTTCCACACCGAAAACGGCAGCGGGCGGTAGTAGTCGAACGCGACGGACCCGGCCCACTGTTCCAGCCCGTCGATGTGGCGCACGAAGTGGAAGTTCGGCCCGTCATCCAGGAAGAACGGCAGGCGGACCGTGTAGCCGTACAGCAGCACGGCGACCGGCAGGGGCAGCGCCGCCAGCAGAAGCCGGACCGCGCGGGGTGGGTGTGTCATCGGGAAGTTGCCTCTCGTATGCAACATCAGACTATAATGCGAGGCAAACGATGCCGCAACGAGACGGCGAGGAGATTCCCATGAACCCGAATGATCCGAACGCTGGCCCCGGCCCGGCGGACCCCGGCGACGATTTCACGGCGCCCTGGGCGCGCCTGCCGCTGCGCGACGCGCGCCGGACGGTGCTCCAGCGCGTCTACGCGACCAAAGAGACTGCCGCCGACCAGTTGATCTCGGCGGCGGAACGCATCCGCGCCGAGGCGTTTCGCTCCGGCGACGATTTCACGATCCGGCAGGCGCAGCAACTTTCGCGCAGCCTGGAGCGCGCCGCCGTGTACCTGCACGGGCACACGATCGACCAGATCACCGGCGACGCGACGCATGCCGTCCAGTCCAAGCCGTGGCAGGCCGTGGCGATCGCGTTCGTGGTCGGCGTGATCTTCGGCCACAGTTTCCGGCGGGACGCCTGAACTGCGGTATAATGCCGCTGGTATGTTTCGCGGCCCAACGCAGACGATGGAAACGTGATCGATGGTAAAACTTGTCCTGTTGTTCAGGCACCCGGCCAACAAGCCCGGCTTCGAGATCCGGTATACGCGCAACCTGGCGCTGCTCAAGAAGATGCCCGGCATCCAGCGGATTCAGGTTGGCGCGGTGGTGGGCGGCCCGGCGGGTGAGACGCCGTTCTACCGCGTGCTGGAGCTGGCCTTCCCCACCTTCGACATGCTCGACGCGGCGCTGACCTCGCCGGAAGGCGTGGCGGCGGGCAAAGACCTGATGGAGTACGCCGGGGACGTCGTCGAGCTGCTGTTCGTCGAGGCGTCCGACGAGCTGACCGACAAGCCGCTGGGGCCCGATAACCTGCAAGCCTACCTCAACGAGCACAACATCGCCGCCGAGATCGTCTACCCCGGCGCGCCGACGCCCACCGTCCCGGCAGCCGCCGAGGCGCTCGGCGTCGAGCCCGACCAGATCGTGAAGTCGGTGTTGTTCCTGGTGGACGACCAGCCGTTTTTGGTGTACGGCTGCGGCGTGCGGCTGGTCGATTACACCCGGCTGGCCGACCGCCTGAACGTGAGCCGCAAGAAGGTCAAGCTGGCGAACGCCGACCAGGTGCTCAACCTGACGGGCTACGCGGTGGGCACCGTCCCGCCGGTGGGCCTCAAGACGCCGATGCCCGCGTTCATGGACCCGGCAGTGCTGGCGTATGACGTGGTATATGCGGGCGGCGGCGGGATCAACGCGCTGCTGAGGATCGAGAGCAAGGTGCTGCAGCACGCCAGCCGCGCCGAGGTCGCGCCCATGCTGCAGCCGCCGGATGATGGCGCGGACGCCGGGGAAGAAACCGCGAGCGGCGAGGCGCAGCCTTGACGTCCTGACCAATGTTGGTACAATTTACTCGACACGCCCCCATAGCTCAGAGGATAGAGCGTTGCCCTCCGGAGGCAGAGGCCCAGGTTCGAGTCCTGGTGGGGGTACCACGAGCGAAATCCGGCAGCCGCACGCCTGCCGGGTTTTTGTTTGGCGCGCTCAGACGGTGATGGCGATCAGGGCGTTTCCTGGCCCAGGATCTCCCGCCTGCGCTTGCAGAACCAGCACGCCGCGCCGCGCACGAGGCTCACGTAGGCGACCAGGCCCACGATCCACAACCCCAGCGGTTCATCCTCGAAGGCCATCGCCAGCACGACTGCCATCACCAGCGACGCGATGACGAACCAGACGATATACGCATTTGCCAGAATGGTGCGATTGTTCATGTCCGCCTCCCCTTTAGGTACCCTTATCATACGGCTAAAACCGGGTGGGCGGTCCCGTTTGTGACGATTTTCGCTTGATCTACTGATTTTCTGACTGTGCCGGGTGGCGGCCCTTTGCGGCCCTGGCCCCGAACACGGTATCATGATCCCGGAGCGGCCACGGAGGGAAGCCAACTCGCGCCATGACTCTCGATATCGCGCTGTTTCTACTGCTGTTTTTCATCGCGCTGGCCCTGTTTAGCTACGAATGGGTGCCCGCCGACGTGACCGCGCTGGGACTCATGCTAGCATTGATCGTGCTCGGCCTGCTCGACCCCGCCGACGCGTTCGCCGGCTTTGGCAGCGAGACGGTCCTGATGATCCTCGGCCTGTTGATCCTGACCGAGACGCTCGTCAGCACCGGCCTGATCGACCTGGTGGGGCAGCGGCTGCTGGCGCTGGTCGGCCAGAGCAGGCGCCGCGTGCACGTCGTGATGCTCGTCGCCCCGGCGGTGATGAGCGCCTTCATCAGCAACACCGCCTCGGCGGCGTTTTTTCTGCCGATTGCCCTGGGGCTGGCGAATCGCCTGCGGATCAGCTCGTCGCGGTTGTTGATGCCGCTGGCCTTCTCCGCGATCCTGGCCGGGTCGACGACCTTCATCGGCACCTCGACCAACCTCGTGGTCAGCGGCCTGATGCAGCAGCACGGCCTGGCGCCGCTGAGCATGTTCGAGCTGACGCCGGTCGGGCTGCCGATCCTGATCGTCGGGCTGGCCTATATGGCGACTGTCGGGATGCGGCTGCTGCCGGAGCGCGACGCCGACCGCGAGGATTCCTCGCCGTTCGACGCCGACCTGTACTTCACCGAGCTGATCGTCCCCGCCGGGTCGCCGGTCGCCGGGAAGACCATCGAAGAGGCGATCCTCAAGAACAACAAGGGGCTGGGGATGCTCCAGCTTCAGCGCGGCGCGCAGCACCTCAAGCCGCTGGCCGAGACGGTCCTGCAGGCGGGCGACGTGCTGCTGGTCGAGGGGCCGCGCGCGGACATCGTGCAGCTTCCCTACCTGGCGGACGTGGAGATCAGCGGCAAAATCCAGGAGCTGGAGGAGTACGTCAGGAACGGCACGGCGCGCATGGCCGAGGTCGTGCTGCTGCCCGGCTCGCCGCTGGTCGGGCGCACCATCAAGGGGCTCAGGCTGCGCCAGCGCTTCCAGATGCAAATCCTGGCCGTGCGCCGCGCGGGCATCCTCCGCTACAGCCGCATCGGGCGGATGGTGTTCAACCTGGGCGACGTCCTGCTGATCTCCATCCCCGAAGACAACCTGCACCTGATGGAAACCGAGCGGTACTTCCGCGTGCTGGACGTGATCGACACGCCCTGGAACGATACCCGGCGGGCGCTGCTGTCGAGCGCGATCTTCGCGGGATCGCTGCTGGCCGCCGTGCTCGGCCTGCTGCCGATCGCGGTGGCGGTGATGCTGGGCGCGCTGCTCGTGTTCCTGACCGGCTGCATCACGCCGGAGGAAGCGTATCGCAACATCCAGTGGAAGACGATCATCCTGATCGGCAGCATGTTGGCGTTCGGCAGGGCCATGCAGGCGACCGGTACCGCGGAATACCTGGCCGGCCTGATCATCGACCTGCCCTTCAAGCAGTCCCCAGTTGCGCTGCTCGGGCTGTTTTTCATGCTGGCGGTGGTGCTCACCCAGCCGATGTCCAACCAGGCCGCGGCGGCGGTGCTGGTCCCGATCGCGCTGCACACCGCCGCGCTGCTCGACTACAACCCGCGCCCGTTCGCGATCACGATCGCGCTGGCGGCCAGCACGTCGTTCATCACCCCGCTGGAGCCCGCCAGCGTCATCGTCTACAGCGTCGGGCGCTACCGGTTCGTGGATTTCATCCGGGTCGGCGGGCTGTTGACGCTGGTGATCTTCGTCGTGGTGATCGCGCTCGTCCCGCTGATCTGGGCCGTCCGCTGAGGTCAGTCGCTGGGCCGGCGCGCCACCACGCGCACCGCGTTGGGGATGGGCCGGTCGGCCACGAGCACGAGGTACCCGCCGCCGCCCGCGCCGGAGAGCTTCCAGCCGATGGCCTGATCGCGGTACTGGTCGATCAACCGGCTGACCTGCTCCGTGACCATCTTGGGGAACATGGCGATCTGCGCGTCGTACGAGCGCCGCACTGCCTCGCCGAACCCGCGAATGTCGTGCGCCAGGATCGCGTCCCAGCAGGCGTCCGTCGCCTCGGCCAGCGCGCGCGCCTTGTCGCGGTCGATGCGTAAGTCCGAGAGGACGTCGAAATCGTCGTGGCGCGGGCCGAGCGCGACCAGGTAGAGCGCACTCTCCACGAAATGCAGGGTGGCCTCATCGTGATAGCGCTCGATGCGCGTCGGCCAGTATTCGCCCTCGTAGGTCGCTATTGCCAGGCCGGGGAAGACGATCCCGATCGCGTCCTGCGAGCCAGAGATCTCGGTGGTGCCCGGCGGGTTGTCGTAGCAGAAGAGGATCTTGGCGATCTTCTCCGGATCGCCGGGCGGCAGCCGCGTGCCCCACAGGTCGATCGCGGCGTTGCGCGTGCTGGATGCCATGCCGCTGCGCTCGTTGAAGTCGATGGTCGGCTCGATCGAGATCGTGATCACCGGGCCGGGATAGTGTTTCGAGACGAACGGTTGGTCGAGCCATCCCCCCGCCAGGTCGATGCGAAACGGAATGCGGTTGACGGTGCGCAGGGCGGTCGTCGAGCGGGGGGCCAGCCCTTCCGCCGGCTTGCGATTGAGGACGACGTATTCCACGCCGTGATCCTCGCACAGCTTTTGCTTGTCGGGCAGGTGGCCGTCCTCGTTGACGATGAAGACGTCCGGCTGGAGCGCCTTGAACTCGTCGACGAAATCCATCAGGCCGGACCCACGCGAGATGAACGCGTCCTTGACGTAGCCGACCGCCTTGACCATGAACAGCCGCTCCTGCTCCGAGTTGACCGGCAGGCGGCCCTTGAGATCGAACACGGTTTTGTCCGATCCCAGCGCCACGTACAGATCGCCATAGGCCGCGGCTTCCTTGAAAAACGCCACGTGGCCGCTGTGCAGCAGGTCGAAACACCCGCTGACCATCACTTTTTTGGGCATGGCTGTCTCCCACACGCTCACATCCGGCAACTGAACGCGCTCCATTGTGCCGCAGCGGGCCGCGATGACGCAAGTGATGCGGGGGCGCGCGGACGAAAAACCGGCGCGGAGAATGGCCGCGCCGGGATCGCACCGGGG
This sequence comes from Anaerolineae bacterium, assembly GCA_018432315.1. Classification (GTDB taxonomy): domain Bacteria; phylum Chloroflexota; class Anaerolineae; order Aggregatilineales; family Aggregatilineaceae; genus LM3-B42. Next base: position 186,033 of record JAHDLB010000004.1, on the reverse strand, counting down.
GATGGCGGGGACGCGCCGCGCGTCACCCGGTCAGCGCCTGGACCAGCTCGCGGAAGGCGCTCTTGTAATCCTCGCCGGAGAAATCGAAGCGCGGCTTGCGGCGCAGGACGTCCGGCAGGTCGGCGGGCTGGAGCTGCGCCACGACGATCGGCTTGCGGGCGCTGGCGAAGACGTCGATCGCGTCGACGACGTTGGTCGCCTTGATGCCCAGCGGCGTGAGCACGACGATCATGTTTTTGCATTCGAGCAGCGCCGGGTGGACGCCGGTCGCCCACTGGGCATCTTTGACGTGCTCCTCGGCCATCCACGTCTGAATCCCGATCCGCTTCAGGTCTTCGGCCAGGATTTCGGCGAACTCCGCATCCGAGACGCAGAAGTTGAGGTACGTCACGCCGCTTTGCCGCTTGCGGCCCGCCTTGCCCGTTTCCGGGGCCTGGAGCGGTTCCGGCGGCCCGGTGCGGCTGTGGGCCGAGGTCTTGCCCATCAGGAAGACGGTGGTGCCACACACCGAGCACGTGCCGCGCGTGCCCGGCGCGCCGCGCCGCGTCCAGATGGGTTGGGGATTCTCCATCGGCGTCTTGGCCCGGCACGTCATGCAATAGGCTTCGATCTCACCGCTGTCGTCTTCGTCGTCGAACACTGCATCAAACTCGTCGTTCATCAGCTTTTCTGGTCCGTGTCGTTGTGAATGGTCCGGCGCTGATGATAGCTTAACACACAAGCGGGATTTATGCGTAGTTGCGCGGTCGTTGTTACAATATTCCGTCGTCTGCCCCCGACTGAATCAAGTCTGCGGGCGCCTGGGGCGCTCGCTGTAGCGTTTGGAAGGATTCCGATGACTGACTTTGAACAGAAATGCATCAACACGATCCGGATGCTGGCCGTCGACGCCGTGCAAAAAGCCAACTCCGGCCATCCCGGCCTGCCGATGGGCGGCGCGCCTATGGCGTACGTGCTGTGGACGCGCTTCCTGAAACACAATCCCGCCGATCCCAAATGGATCGACCGCGACCGCTTCGTGCTCTCGGCGGGCCACGGCTCCATGCTGCTCTACGCGCTGCTGTACCTGACCGGCTACGACCTGCCGCTCGACGAGATCAAGCGCTTCCGCCAGTGGGGAAGCCTGACGCCCGGCCATCCCGAACACGGCCCGACCCCCGGCGTCGAGACGACGACCGGCCCGCTGGGGCAGGGCTTCGCCAACGGTGTGGGCATGGCGATCGCCGAGCGCTTCCTGGCGGCGACCTTCAACACGGCTGATGGCGCGGTGATGGACCATTACACTTACGCGATCGTCAGCGACGGCGACCTGATGGAAGGCGTCGCCGCCGAGGCCGCGTCGCTGGCCGGGCACCTGAAGCTGGGCAAGCTGATCTACCTGTACGACGACAACCTGATTTCGCTGGACGGCAGCACCGAGATGGCCTTCACCGAGGACGTCGCCGGGCGGTTCGCCGCCTATGGCTGGCAGGTGCTGCGCGTGGAAGACGGCAACGACCTGGACGCCATCGAAAGCGCGATCAAGGAAGCCCAGGCGGACGCCGAGCACCCCTCGCTGATCATGGTGCGGACGGTGATCGGCTATGGCAGCCCCAACAAGGCGGGCACCGCCGCGGCGCACGGCGCCGCCCTCGGCCCCGACGAGGTCAAGGCGACCAAAGACAACCTCGGCTGGCCGCAGGAACCGGCGTTCCTGGTGCCGGACGACGTGCTGGCGCACTTCCGCGAGGCGGTGGAGCGCGGCAAGGCGGCCCAGGCGAGCTGGCAGGCCGTCGTGGATGCGTGGGCGGCGGCCAACCCCGACCGGGCGGCCACCTGGCAGCAGATGGTGTCCGGCGAGCTGCCCGCGGGCTGGGATGCCGATCTGCCCGTCTTCCCGACCGACAAGCCGGTCGCCACGCGCAACGCGTCGAGCAAGGTGATCAACGCCCTGGCGGCCCACCTGCCGGGCCTGATCGGCGGCGCGGCGGACCTCGACTCCTCGACCAAGACGTACATCAACAGCGACGAGGATTTCCAGGCCGGGCAGTATCACAACCGCAACCTGCGCTTTGGCGTGCGCGAGCACGCGATGGGCGGCATCGTCAACGGGATGTCGGCTCACGGCGGCGTGATCCCCTACACCGCGACGTTCGCCGTGTTCTCCGATTACATGCGGCCCTCGATTCGCCTCGCCGCGCTCAGCGAGTTCCGGCCTATTTTCGTCTTCACGCACGACAGCATCGGCCTGGGCGAGGACGGCCCCACGCACCAGCCCATCGAGCAGATCATGTCGCTGCGGCTGATCCCCCACCTGGACGTAATCCGCCCGGCGGACGCCAACGAGACGGCGGCGGCCTGGCGCTGCGCAATCCAAAACACCGATCACCCGACGGTGTTGATGTTCACGCGCCAGAATATCCCCGTGCTGGACCCGTCGCTGGGCATGGCCGAGGGCGTGGATCGCGGCGCGTACGTGCTGGCGGACGGTCCCGGTGGCAAAGCGGACGTGATCCTGATCGGCACCGGCTCCGAGGTGCACATCGCGCTCGACGCGCAAAAGCTGCTGGCCGAGAAGGGCGTCGCGACCCGCGTGGTGAGCATGCCAAGCTGGGAGCGGTTCGCGCGCCAGCCGCAGAGCTACCGCGACAGCGTGCTGCCCCCGGCGATCACGGCGCGGGTGGCGGTCGAGGCCGGGGTGACGCTCGGCTGGCAGAAGTGGGTCGGTGACCGGGGCGTGGTCGTCGGTGTGGACCGTTTCGGCGCGTCGGCCCCGTACAAGGAGATTTACCAGCACTTCGGCCTGACGCCGGAGCGCGTCGCCGACGAGGCGCTGGCGCTGCTCGAACGGGCATAATCCGCGCCGGAGTCTTACGGGCACAAAGTCGCGAGGTCAGCCGGTGGGCTGGCCTCGTGTCGTTATCGGCTCAAGCGCCCGGGTTTTTCATCAATACGCCCGCCGCACCAGGAACGCCGCGTACTGCCGGATCAGGTCCTGCGCTGCGCCGCGAATGCCGGTGCGCTCCAGGTGCGCCAGCGCCGCGTCGTAATACTCGCTGGCGATGCGGTCGGTCTGCGCGGCGGCGTCGACGCGCGCCAGAATCGCCAGCACCGCCTCGACGTCCGCGCCGGACAGCGTTTCCTGCCCGTAGATCCGGTCCAGCGCCGCGCGGTCGGACGCGTCCGCCTGCTCGAACGCCACCAGCACGGGATACGATTTTTTCTTCTCGTGGATGTCGCTGGTCGCTGACTTGCCGGTGACGGCCTCGTCGCCCCACACGCCCAGGTAATCGTCGCGGATCTGGAAGGCGATCCCCAGGCTGCGCCCGAACCGGGCGTAGGCATCGACGATCGCGGGGTCGTCCGTGCTCAGCAGCGCGCCACAGTACGCCGCCGACTCGATGAGCGTGGCCGACTTGTTGGCGACCATCGTGATGTAGTCGGCGGTGGCGACCCGCTCGCGCGTTTCGAAGTCCATGTCCAGCATCTGGCCCTCGGCGGTCCACAGGCACGCCTGGGCCAGCGATCGCATCACGCCGACGATCCTGGCGGGCGGCGTGCCGAGCGCTTCCAGGCGCGTCACGGCCAGGTTCCCCAGCGCGTACAGACCATCCCCGGCGTTGATCGCCTGGTAGGCGCCCCAGCGCGTCCAGACGGTGGGGCGGTGGCGCCGTTCTTGCGACTTGTCCATCACGTCGTCGTGAATCAGGGTGAAATTGTGGATGAACTCCAGTGCCGTCCCGGCGGGCAGGACGTGCTCGTACCGCCCGCCGATCGCCTGGGCGACCAGGGCCATCAACAGGGGGCGGATTTTCTTGCCGCTAACGCGCCGGGCGGCGGCGCTGTCGTCGAGGTCCCAGCCGAACTGGTAATCGATGATCTCCCACAGGATCGGGGCGATGGGCGTCTGCGCGGCGCGGGCGGCCTGCATGTCAGCGTCGATGTCCGCGACGATGGATCCGAATAGCGCTTCGAATGATTGTGCGGCCATGACGGTGGTGCGTCCTTTCACAACTCCGTGTGCATTGAGTGCCCGATTGTACGCGGTTTGGACCGATCTGTCATTGCCGCCCGGCCCCAAACGATTTACACTCTCCGGCAGCGTTTTTCAGGAGCGTTCGATGGGGCACGCCGCACAACAGACCGTTCACGTTTCGGCGCCGGGCAAGGCGATGCTGCTGGGCGAGCACGCCGTCGTCCACGCGCGCCCGTGCCTGGTGACCGCCGTCGATTCGCGCCTGCACCTGACGCTGGCTGCCGGTCCGCCCGGCGGCGGGACGTTCACCATCCATGCGCCGGACGTGGGCGTCGCGGGCGTGACCGGGCGCATGGCGGACGCGCTGGCGGGCGGGGAGGCGCTGGCGCACGGGACGCGTTTCATCGAGAGCGCGCTGGCCGTCTGGCGCGAGCGGTTCGGCCTGGAGCGCGACGTCACGATCACCACGCGCAGCGACTTTTCCAGCCAGCTTGGGCTGGGCAGCTCGTCGGCGACGGTGGCCTGCGCGCTGTTCGCGCTGGCGCACGTCAGCGGCGTGAGTCTCTCCCCCGGCGACCTGTTCGAGCTGGGGCGGCAGGCGATCTTTCGCGTGCAGCAGACCGGCTCCGGCTTCGACCTGGCGGCGGCGATCACCGGCGGGACGCTGTACTACGACAACGGCGAGCCGCGCCAGATCGTCCCGCTGGACGTCCCGCACCTGCCGCTGGTGGTCGCCTATTCCGGCCTCAAGGCCGACACCCCGGCGGTCGTCCGGCAGGTGGCCGACCGGCTGGCCGCGTGGCCCGCCGCCATGACCGGCATCTTCGACACGATGGCCCAGATCGTGCGCGATGGCCGCGCCGCGCTCGAACGGGCCGACTGGCCCGCGCTGGGCCAGCTCATGGATATGCAGCACGGGCTGGCGCACGCCGCCGGCGTGGACACGCTCGAAACGGCGCGGCTGGTGTTCGCGGCGCGCGCGGCGGGCGCCTGGGGCGCCAAGCTCAGCGGGGCGGGCGGCGGCGACATCGTGATCGTCCTGGCGCCGGAGGACCGCCGCGCCGCGATTCGATCCGCGCTGGAGGCCGCGGGCGGGACCCTGGTCGAGGTTCGGCCCAACGCGCCCGGCGTGCGCCTGGAGGAACAGCCATGACCGCCATCGCCACGGCGCAAAGCTGCGCCAATATCGCGTTCGTCAAATACTGGGGCCGCCGCGACGACGCGCTGCGCCTGCCGCTCAACGCCTCGATCTCGATGAATCTCGACGCCGCGACGACGACCACCACCGTTGCGTTCGATCCCGCGCTGGCCGCGGACGAGGTGACGATTCACGGCGCGGAGGACGGCGGGGGGGCCGCCCGCCGCGTGTCGGAACATCTCGACCGGGTCCGGGCGCTGGCGGGGATCGCGACCCGTGCCCGCGTCGCCTCGCGCAACTCGTTCCCCATGGGCGCCGGGATCGCCTCGTCGGCGTCCGCCTTCGCCGCGCTGACCGCTGCCGCGTGCGCCGCCGCCGGGGTCGAGCTGGACGAGCGCGCGCTGTCGATCCTGGCGCGGCAGGGATCCGGCTCGGCCTGCCGGTCGATCCCCACCGGGTTCGTCGAGTGGCATGCCGCGGACACCAGCGCGGGATCGTATGCCGAGTCCATCGCCCCGCCGGGGCATTGGGACCTGCGCGACCTGATCGCGATCGTGCAGACGGCGCACAAAACGGTCGGTTCCAGCAAGGGCAACGCGCTGGTGAGCACCAGCCCGTTCGCGGCGGCGCGGCTGGCCGAGGCGGAGCGCGCCCTACCGGCCATCCGCCGGGCGATCCTGGCGCGCGATTTTGCGGCGTTCGGCGAGGAAACCGAGCAGGAAGCGATCCGGATGCACGCCGTCGCCATGACGTCGCGGCCCAGCCTGCTCTACTGGTCGCCGGAGACGGTGCGGCTGATGCACGCGATCCGCGCGTGGCGCGACGAGGGCCTGCCCGCCTATTTCACCATCGACGCCGGGGCCAACGTGCACGTGCTGTGCGAGGGGGCGCACGCGGGCGCGATCGGGGCCCGGCTGCGCGCCGAGCCGGGCGTGGGGGACGTGATCGCCAACCGGCCCGGACCCGGCACGCGCCTGCTCGACGGTCACCTGTTCTGACGGTCGCGGAGCGGAACCTGCCCGCGCCACCACATCCACGCCGCGAACAACGCCACGCCCAGCCCATTCCCCATCGCGTCCAGCACGGACGCGCCGCGGCTGTCGATCAGGAGTTGGGCGACTTCGATCGCCGCGCCCAGCAGGATCGTGCTGGTGAGCGTGGCGCGTAGGGCTGCGGGCGGCGCGAGGTGCGCGCACAGCGCCCAGTAGACCAGGGCGGCCAACACCCCGAACAGGCACACGTGCCCGAACCAGTCCGCCAGCGACGTGCCGCCGATGAAGTCGTGCGTGTTCGCCACCACCAGACCATCGCCCGGCAGCAGCAGCAAGGCACCAGTCACGCCCAGCCACACCAGCACGGCCAGCCAGCGGGGCCAGGGTGGCGCGGAGACTATTATGGTGTGTAGGGATTGCATCATGGCGCCAATTATAAACGCCGCCCCGGCTGTCGTAAATGACCAGGTATGCTACACTGCACAGCAGGGCATCGCGCACGGACGGAGGGGCAGATGGCGATCGATGTGACGGAGATCCTGCAAGACACGTTTCCCGACCTGGACGCGGAGGCGCTGGCCACGCTGGCGCCGCTCGTGCGCGTCCAGCCCTACCCGCCCGGCGCGCTGATCTGCCGGGAAGGGGCGTATGAGGACGTGTTCTACCTCATCGTCGCGGGCGAGGTCGCCATCACCAAGCACCTCTCTGCCGGCGAGGAGCGCGTGCTGCGCTACAGCGGCGCGGGCGATTTCTTCGGCGAGATGGCGCTCATCCAGGATCAACCGCGCTCGGCCAGCGTGCGGACCACGCAGCCCACGACCCTGCTCGAGTTCGACCGCGACGTGTTCGAGCACCTGATGGTGTCCAGCCCCGGCCTCGCCTGGCGCATCGTCAGCACGACCTTCGACCGCCTGCGGACTAACGACCAGGCCGCGCTGGACGACCTGCGCGACGCCTACACCATCCTGGCGCGGCTGGACCAGGCCAAGCTCGACTTCATCCAGATCGCCGCGCACGAGCTGCGCACCCCGCTGACGACGATCCTGGGCTACGCCGACATGCTGCGCGATCATCCCGCCGCGCAGGACCCGGTCGTGGGCGGCATCGCGCACGGGATCGCCCAGGGCGCGGCGCGCCTGCACGAGATCGTCGACGGCATGCTGGACATCACCAAGATCGACACCGAAACGCTCAACGTCGCGCGCGTGCCGGTGCTGCTGCGCAGCGTGTTCACCGAGCTCAAGCACGACTTCCGCGACGTGCTGGCCGAGCGCCGGCTGGCGCTGGAGATCGAGCAGGGCGACGACCTGCCGCTCATCGAGGCCGACCCCAACCTGATCTACAAGACGTTCTACCAGCTTCTCAGCAACGCGATCAAATACACGCCCGACGGCGGCGCGATCCGGATCGCGTCCTGGCTCAGCGACGTCGAGGGGATCGGCCCGGCGGTGGTGGTGAGCGTTCAGGACAGCGGCGTAGGCATCGATCCGGCCCATCACGACCTGATCTTCGAGAAGTTCTACCAGGTCGGGACGGCGGCCCAGCATTCGTCCGGCAAGACGACGTTCAAGGGCGGCGGGCCGGGGTTGGGGCTGGCGCTGGTGAAGGGAGCCGTCGAGGCGCACGGCGGCGCGGTGTGGGTCGAAAGCGACGGTTATGACGAGCGCCGCTGTCCCGGCAGCGTCTTCAAAGTCGTGCTGCCGCTGCGCGCGCCCGATCAGGGCTGAGGGGGGGATTCCGGGCCGAGCACGCCTTCGCTCGCCAGGATCGCGCGCAGGTGATCGCGCCGCGCCGAACCGGCCAGCGTTTCCAGCCGGCGCACGCCCAGCGGGTCGATCTCGTCGCGCAGCAGCCGGACCTGCTCCTGGGTGGGCGGCGGCGTCTCGTGCAGGTCGGGCGCGATCGCCAGCGGGAAGCCGGTCTTGGCCTGGACCCGTTCCACCGTCACCCCCGCGTGAATCGTCGTCAGGCGCATCGTCCCATCGGCCCAATCGAACTGGCCCAGGTCGCTGATCAGGTAGACCGGTCCGCTGCCGCGCTGTCGCGCCGGGTGGTACCCCATGCCGCTGAGGAAGTCCAGCCGGGGCACGAATACGGCCCGCGAGTGGCGCGGCACGTACATATACATCTGGCTGGATTCGACCGACACATCGGGAATGCCGCCGCTGCCCGGCAGGCGCAGCCGCGGCGCGGCGTAGTCGCGCCCGATGGCGATGTTGTTGAAATTGCCGTGGGGGTCCACCTGGGCGGGGCGGAAGAACTCTTTGGGCGCCAGCGTGTGCAGTATATCCGCGACCAGCGTCACGAAGCTGGCGTTCGCCAGCGCCTTGCCCAGCCACAGCGCCTCGACGCGGGCCACGCCCAACGGCGCCCAGTCGTACACCACGCCCTGGCCGACCGCCGAGGCGAAGTAGGCGTTGGGGGCGTGGGTGCGCTGGGCCAGGATGTACCCCGCCGCCACCAGCGGCGTCGCGAGGCCGTGCGCCAGGTGATCACCGTCGCGGACCTGCCGCGCAATGCACACGGCGATCAGCTCGTCGATGGTGTAGTCGGCGGCGGGCTGGCCGGTGTCTGCCATCATGCGGATCAATCGCGGCGGCTGCCGCCGAAGACGAGCATGGCGTAATACATCAGCGTCAGCAGCGAGGTCGCCACGGCGGCCACGTAGGTGAACGCCGCCGCCCGCAGCACCGCCTGCGCGCCGTCGGCATCCTGGCTGTCGGCGATCAGGCCGGACTCGCGGAGCATCTTCATCGCGCGGCGGCTGGCGTCCAGCTCGACGGGCAGCGTGACCAGCGTGAACAGGGTCGCGCCCGCGAACAGGACCAGGCCAATCGTCGCCAGCCCGGTCAGGTTCATGATCAGGCCCAGGATGATCAGCGTGATGCCGACCGACGGGCCGAGCCGCGCGCTGGGGATCAGCAGGGCGCGCACGCTCATCAGGGCGCTGTTCTGCTGATCCTGCTGGACGTGGCCGAGCTCGTGCGCAGTGATCGCCATCGCCGCCACCGACGGCTGCATGGCGACGCCCTGCGACAGCCGGACGACCTGCTGCGTGGGATCGTAGTGGTCGGTCAGGTTGCCGCCGGTCACTTCCAGGCGGACCGGCTGGATCGAGCCGCTGCGAATAATCGTCTGGGCGGCCTGCTGGCCGTTGACCCCGCGGCTGTTCGGGATCCGGCTCCATTTCTGGTATGCCCCTTTGACCCACATCTGCGCCAGCCCGGTGATGATCAGGGTCGGCAGCATCACGAATATGAGATAGTTGGGGTCGAAGAACATCTTACCCTCCGTGAGAGTATTCGTTGCACAGGTTGACTTGCTGTACTATACGCTGGGCCGGTTAGAACGGCATCAGACCGCCCGTAAAAAACGCGATAGAAATTCCCTCACGGCAGCGCCGGCTCGACCGACTGGCGCTCGAGGACGGTGTTCGGCTCGTAGGTGCCATTCAGGATGGCGATGGCAGCTTCCAACTGGTTGTCAACGCCTTCCAGCGCCGCGTCCACGTCGAACGGCACTTCGATGTCGGGCGTGATCCCGACCTCGCTCACCGAATGGCCGTCGGGCGTATACCAGCGCGAGATCGTGATCCGCACGCCGCCGCCGTTGGACAGCTCGCGCCAGGTCTGGACCGACCCCTTGCCGAAGGTGGGCATCCCGACGATGGTCGCCCGCTCGTGATCCTGGAGCGCCCCGGCGATCAGCTCGGACGCGCTGGCGCTGCCCTGGTCGACGAGCACCACCATCGGCACGTCCGGCGCCACGGCATCGCCGCGCGCCATGTGCGTGAACTCGCTATCCGGCGAGCGCTCGATCACGACGGCGCCCTCGTCGATGAAGGCGCTGGCGACGTCGATCGCCGTGGTGAGATACCCGCCCGGATCGCCGCGCACGTCCAGGATCAGCCCGTTGAGACTCTCGACGTCCATCTCTTCGAGCGCTTCGCGCATCAGCCCGCCGGTTTCGAAGTCGAACTGGCTCAGCCGGATGTACCCGATCTCGCCGTCCAGCACGCGCTGGGCGACCGTCGACACCGAGATGCGGTCGCGCGTCACGTCGATCTGCAGCAGGTCCGGCTCGTCGGCGCGCAGAATGCCCAGCGTGACCGCCGTGCCCGCGGGGCCGCGCACCAGGGCGATGATCTCCTCTTGCAACAGGTCCGTCACGTTGTCGCCGTCCACCTCGATGATCTGGTCGCCGGGCCGCAGCCCCGCCGCCTGGGCCGGTGAACCGTCGAAGATCGAGACCAGCTCCAGGCCGCCCGTGTCCTCATTCTTGCGGACCGACGCCCCGATCCCCTCGTACTCGCCGCTCATGCTCTCGTTGACGCGGGTGAACGTCTCGGGGTCCATGTAATCGGTGTTCGGATCGCCCAGCGACTGGATCATGCCGCGCAGGGCGCTTTCCATCAGGTCCTCGTCGTCCAGCGGGTCGACGTAATTCTCGTGCAGCAGGGTCCAGGTTTCCCAGAACGGCTCGAAAAGCGCCTCGGTATCGGGCGGCTGGTTGCCTTGCGCGCGGACCGAAGGGCGCGGGGCGTGCGTGCCCAGCAGGTAGCCGCCGGTGAACACTGCGACGATCAGGGTCAGCGCGAAGCTGGCCGTCAACCACTTCCAATACATTCTCGTCCGGTTTTGCATGGGTCATAACTCCGTGAACCCGCTTGCGGTCTTGAGTAGATTATAAGCGCGAACCGGCGCCAACCGGCTAATAATCCGATGAGAGCTCCCCGGCGTTGCCCTGGCCGGTGAATCGCTGCACGTAGGCCGGAAACGCGCCGTTGTCACACGCTTCAATATAGTCCAAAATCTCGCCCCCGGCGACCGGATACAGCGGGTAACACGAGGTCGGCCACGCGCCGCGCGGCGCAGGGGCCACGGCGGTGACCAGCGCGCCAGGAATCTGCACGTCGTCCGTCAGCCGGTCGACGATCGCCTCGGCGGTGACGATCACCTGGGGAGCGATGACCGCCAGCTCCGGGTCGATGCCCAGGTTTTTGTTGAGCCGGGCGTTGCCGGTCCGGTCGGCGACCAGGGCGTGAATCACGGCCACGTCACACGGAATCGCCGGGAAGGCGACCAGCGTCTCGCCGGTGTAGGGATCGGCGATCGTCTTGACGTCCGGGCGCAGCGCCAACAGGTCCGTGCCCAGCCAGGCGCGCGACGGCATGAAGCCCAGGCCGCTCATCTGCGCGCGGATGCCCAGCGCCAGGCTGGCTTCCGTCTCCTCGATGACCCGGAGCGCCCCGGCGTTGGCCGCCTGGGTGAACATCGGCGCGAACCCGAACGCCTCCAGCCCGAAGTAGCAGGTACGCGTGCGGGCGACGCACCCGGCGCCGACCAGCAGATCGGATTCGAACGCGGCGGTGAAACACAACAGGGTGAGATCGGTGGGGGGCGCGGGCCGGCGCAGCAGCTCCGCGACGAACGCGACGGGCCGCCGGTAGAGCATGTTGCCGCCCAGGGCCAGGGTTTGCCCCGGCTGGACCAGGGCCGCGGCCTCCGCCAGCGAGATCGTCAGGTTTTTGGCTGCCATACGCTGCTCATCGTCGTGCCTGGTGAACGAGTGTCACAATACAAACAAAACAGTGCCGGACCGTGCAGGCAGCCCGGCACCGTATGAGTCCGATCGGGGCGGCTCAGTCGACGCGTTCCTCCAGCGGAACCCACTTGACGTCCGTCGGGCCAACGTAGTTGCCGCGCGGGCGGATCAGCCGGTTGTCGGCCCACTGCTCGATGATGTGGGCGGTCCAGCCTGCGATGCGCGACATGGCGAAGAGCGGCGTCATCATGTCCGTTTCGATGCCGATGGCGTCCAGCACGATCGCGCTGTAGTAGTCCACGTTGGGGAACAGCTTGCGCTCGATGAAATACGCGTCCTGGGAGGCCAGCTCGGCGAGCTGGTCGGCCACGTCTAGCAGGCCGCATTTCTCCTTTTGGGCGCACAGGGCGTGAGCGTGTTCCTTGAGGATCTCGGCGCGCGGATCGGGCGCCTTGTAGACGCGGTGGCCGATGCCCATGATGCGGCGGCCATGTTCTTTCACTTCGCGCTTGAACCATTCCTCCACGCTGCCGGCCTTGCTCACCTCGCGGAACATGCGCATCGCCGCCTCGTTGGCGCCGCCGTGCTTGGGGCCTTTCAGCGAGCCGATGGCCGCGGTCACGGCGCTGTACATATCGCCGTCGGTGCTGGTCACCACGCGGCTGGTGAACGTGCTGGCGTTCATGCCGTGATCGGCTAGCAGCACCAGGTAGACGTTGACGGCGTCGACCTCAACCTGTTCCGGATCGTGGCCGCGCAGCATGTAGAGGAAATTCGCCGCCAGCCCCAGGTCCTCACGCGGGGCGACCGGCTCTTTCCCGTTGCGGATGCGCGCCCACGCCGCGATGATCGTCGGGATCTTCGCGGTGAGGTGCATCGCCTTGCGGAAGTTCGCGTCCTGGCTGTTGTCTTCGGCGGCGGCGTCGTACAGGCCCAGCCCGGAGACTGCCGTGCGGAGCACCGCCATCGGGTGCGCGTTGCTGGGATACGACTTCATCGCCGTCAGGACCGGCGCGGGGAGAGTCATCTCGCTGATGAGCGTCTCGCGGAAGCGCGTGAGCTGCGTCTGTGTCGGCAGCGCGCCGTACCACAACAGGAAGACCACTTCTTCGAACGAGGCGTTGTTCGCCAGGTCCCGAATCTCGTAACCGCTGTAGATCAGCTTGCCGACATCGCCAAAGACTTTGCTCAGGCGCGTATCGGCAATGACGATCCCTTCCAAGCCTTTTTTCTGTTCACCTTCTGCCATCGTGTATTGTGCTCCTCAAAAAGCGAAAGTCAGGTAAATGGGTGTGCCGCCACTGGCAGGCTGCAACGGACGCCACGCTGTGGGTGGGGAACAGCATGTTGTCGGGTAGTATTCGGTCGTAGCCCCAGGTACGTGCTGACCGGACAGACATGGCATCTTTTCTGTGGTAGAGTATATCAGGTGATTATTTTGGCTACAAACCATTTTGGGGGATCGTGCCGGCGATCCCCACGCGGACCGGCGCCGTGCTACCGCCCTGTCACCGTGCTGTTTCAATGGCGACATCGAAAAAGTCCGCGTATCATAGATTGTGACCGGCACTGGCATAGGACTGCTTCACCCTAATTTTTGTGCGGAGGCAATTGCGTTATGACAACTTTGGTCACCACGGTTACTGAAACGCTCAGGTACCGGGGCAAGATCGGACAATGGAGCTGGGTGCTTCACCGTGTCTCCGGCCTCGGTACGCTTCTGTTCCTGATTCTTCACGTCATCGATACGTCGTGGGCGGCCTTTGCTCCGGACCTGTACGCCGAGGCAATCGACCAGTACCAGAGCCCGCTGTTCACGATCGGTGAATTCATCCTGATCGCGTGCGTGGTGTACCACGCCTACAATGGGCTGCGCATCATCCTGTTCGACTATAAGCCGGAATGGTGGAAGCACCAGCAGCGGGCGGCGAACATCGTGTTCGCGACCACGGCCATCACGCTGATCCCCGTCTTCGCGATCATGCTCAACCACGTGCTCGAGTTCTACGAAGACGATCCGGAGCTGGCCTCGTTCAGCAGCATCGTCGAGATGCAGTCCAAGTTCCTGCTGGGCTTCATCGCGATCATCGTCGCGGCGCTGGTGCTCTCGGCGCTGTACGGCGTCATCTCGCGCAGCCGTTCCGGCTTCAACCTGCCGAGCCGGGCGGAGGCCACGCTGTGGTCGTTCATGCGGCTGTCGGGCGTGCTCATCCTGCCGCTGGTGTTCGGCCACCTGGCGATGATGCACGTCATCCAGGGCGTGTTCGACATCACCGGCGCGGGCATCCAGGTGGTGGGCACCGACATCGTCAACGAGTCCGGGCACGCGGTGGAATTCGTCGGCGCGCGGTGGAATATGCTGCTGGCGGGGGTCGCCATCTGGCGCGTGTACGACGGCCTGCTGCTGGCCCTGGTGGTCTTGCACGGGTTCAACGGCCTGCGCTACGTGGTCAATGACTACGCTCATCCGCCGTTGGTCAACCGAGCGCTCAACTGGGCGATTGTCTTTGGAGCGGTGGCGCTGATCGTGGTGGGCGCGTGGGCTTTGCTGGCGGGCGTAGACGAAACAGCTTACGAGATCGCCGAAGATATCGTCTTACATTAGGTTTGAGGGACACTATGCAAACACACCAGTACGAAGCACTGATTGTCGGCGCGGGTGGAGCCGGGCTGATGGCGGCGTTGTATGCCTCGCGGGGGGTGAAGACCGCCGTCATTAGCAAGCTGTACCCGACGCGTTCCCACACCGGGACGGCGCAAGGGGGCATCGGCGCTGCCCTGGGCAACCTGGAAGAGGACCGGCCCGAATGGCACGCGTTCGACACGGTCAAGGGCGGCGATTATCTCGCCGACCAGGACGCCGCGCTGGTCCTGGCCGAAGGCGCCATCGAGGCGGTGATCGAGCTGGAGCATCTCGGCCTGCCGTTCGACCGCACGCCGGAGGGGCGCATCTCGCAGCGCCGGTTCGGCGGCCACACCAGCGGCTTTGGCGGCCAGCCGGTTCGCCGGGCGTGCCACGCTGCCGACCGCACCGGCCACATGATCCTGCAAACGCTCTACCAGCAGTGCATCAAGAACGAGGTCACGTTCTTCAACGAATTTCACGTGGTCGACCTGATCCGCAACGGTGACACGGTGGTCGGGGTGGTGGCCGTCAACATCGACGATGGCGAGCTGCACGTCTTCCACAGCAAGGCGGTCCTGTTCGCCACCGGCGGCTGGGGCAAGGTCTGGGAGATCACCAGCAACGCCCACTCGCTGACCGGCGACGGCAACGTGATCACCTACCGGCGGGGCGTCCCTATGCAGGACATGGAGTTCTTCCAGTTCCACCCGACCGGCATTTACAAGATGGGGATTCTGATCACCGAGGGCGTGCGCGGCGAGGGCGGCGTGCTGCTCAACGACCGCGGCGAGCGCTTCATGGAACGGTACGCGCCGAGCATCAAGGACCTGGCGAGCCGCGACGTGATCTCGCGCGCGATTTACCTCGAAATTCAGGAGGGGCGCGGCATCAAGGGCCAGCGCTACGTTCACCTGGACGTGACGCCCGAAACGGTCAACCGCTACCTGGCCGAGGCCGGCGAGAGCCGCCGCATCACCGGCGAAGACGTCGAAGCGAAGCTGCCCGACATTCTCGATTTCTGCCGGACGTACCTGGGCGTGGACCCGGTCAGGGAGCCGATGCCCGTCCAGCCGACGGCACATTATGGCATGGGCGGCATCCCGACCGATCTCGACGGGCGGGCCATCAGCGACGAGAATCGCACGCCGGTGCCGGGCCTGTACGCTGCCGGTGAGTGCGCGTGTGTGAGCGTGCACGGCGCCAATCGCCTGGGCACCAACAGCCTGACCGACCTGATCGTCTTCGGGCGGCTGTCCGGCAAGCACATGGTCCAGTACTGCCAGGGCGTGGACTTCACCCCGCTGCCGGACAACCCCGCGGGTGAGGTCGAGGCCGAGCTGGAGCGCATTCGCAAGAGCAGCGGGTCGACCAAACCTTACCAACTTCGCGCTGAAATGCAGCACGTGATGATGGATCACGTCGGCGTCTTTCGCACCGCCGAGGGGATGCAGACCGCCCTCGACACGGTGCGCCGCCTGAAGGAGAAGTATCGCACCGACCTGGTGATCGACGACCGGGGCAAGCGCTTCAACAGCGACCTGCTCGAAGCGTGGGAGCTGGGCTGCCTGCTCGACATCGCCGAGGTGACTACGGTGAGCGCCCTGGCCCGCGAAGAGAGCCGCGGCGCCCACTCGCGCGACGATTTCCCCCAGCGCGACGATGAAAAGTGGATGGTGCACACCCTGGCCTATCCGACGCCGGATGGCGAGGTGCGCCTGAACCACAACAAGACGGTCGACCTGTCGCTGGCGGAAAAAGACGAGCGTTTCAAACCGAAGGAACGGGTGTATTAGAAGGGGCGGAAGAGGGACAACCATGCGAGTGACATTGCGAATCCGGCGCTTTAACCCCGAGCAGGATCAACAGCCTTATTGGGGAGAATATACGCTCGACAATGTCGAGCCTAACGACCGCGTGCTCGAACTGCTGCACCGCGCCAAGTGGGAACAGGACGGCACCCTCACCTTCCGCCGGTCGTGCGCGCATGGCGTGTGTGGCTCGGACGGAATGCGGATCAACGGCGTGAACCGGCTGGCGTGCAAGGTGCTGGTCAACGCGCTCGGCACGGGCGACCACGTCCAGATTCAGATCGAGCCGCTGCTGGGCTTCAAGGTGATCAAGGACCTGGTGGTCGATATGGAGCCGTTCTTCGAGCATTACCGCGCGGTGATGCCGTACTTCATGAATGACGATCCGGTGCCGGAAGACGGGCGCGAGCGCCTGCAAAGCCCGGAGGATCGCGCGCGGTTCGACGACACGACCAAGTGCATCCTGTGCGCGTGCTGCACCACGGCCTGCCCCAGCTTCTGGGCCAACGAGGTCTATGTGGGTCCGGCGGCCATCGTCCAGGCGCACCGCTTCATCTTCGACAGCCGCGACAAGGCCGCCGCCGAGCGCCTGCAGATCCTCGCCGAGCCGGAAGGCGTGTGGCGCTGCCGCACGATCTTCAACTGCACGCCCGCCTGCCCGCGCGAGATCGAGGTCACGCGCGCGATTGGCGAGGTGAAGCTGGCGATCCGGCGCGGGGTCGATCATCAATAACAACCGTTCTGCCATTCACATGGCCGCGATCACCGGTGGGCGCTCGTACCTCACCGGTGATCGATTCAGCCCGGAGGATGTGTGATCGATGCTGGTCTTACTCGAAGGCAACATCGCAGCCGGCAAGACGACGCTGGGCCAGGCCCTGGCTGCCGACGAGAGATTTGATTTCATCCCCGAACCGGTCGCGCACTGGCAAACCGATTTTGCCGCCAACCTGCTCGAACGGTTCTACCGCGACACGCCGCGCTGGGCGTTCACCATGCAGATCGGCGCGTTCGTCACCCGCGCGGAGATGTTCGACCGCCTGTCCGACCGGGCCGTGCACGTGTTCGAGCGCTCGATCTACTGCGACCGACACGTATTCGCCCGGTCGCTCCACCAGCAGGGGCTGATGGACGATACCGAGTGGGCGTTGTACTGCCATTTCTGGGACCGGCTGTCGAGCGTGGTGCCCGCGCCGGACGCGATCATCTACCTGCGCACCCCGGCGGACGAGTGTTACCGCCGGTTGGGGCTGCGCGGGCGGCCCGAGGAGCGCGGCATCACGCTCGCGTATCTCCAGCAGCTCGAAGCGTGCCACGACGAGTGGCTGCTCGCGCCGGGGGCCGAGGCCCCGGTGGTCGTGCTGGACGGCGCGCAATCCTGGCCGGTGGAAGCCGTGGCCGAGCGGTTGGGGGCGATTGTGCCGGACAGGTCGTAGGCGGTCATGACAGGCGAAGCTCCGACGGTTCTGGTCGTCGATGACGACTGGATGAACCGCGAGGTGCTCGAAGGGTATCTCGTGGCGGCGGGCTATCGCGTGCTGACCGCGCACAGCGGCGAAAAGGCGCTGGAGATCGCCCAGGCCGCGCCGCTCGACCTCGTGCTGCTGGACATTCGCATGCCGGGTATCGACGGGTACGAGGTCTGCCGCCGCCTGAAAAACGACGAGCACACCCGCTTCGTGCCGGTGATCATGGTCACGGCGCTGGAGTCGGATGAGGACAAGCTGCCCGCCATCGAGGCCGGCGCCGACGATTTCGTGACCAAGCCGTTCAACTCGCTGCTGATGCTCACCCGCGTGCGGTCGGTGCTGCGCATCAAGCAGTTGCACGACGAGGTCGAAGCCCGCAACCGCCTGCTGCGCCAGGTGCTGGCGCGCTACGTAGCCGAAGACATGACGCGCGTCATCCTCTCGGACCCGGACCGCTATCTCAAGCTGGGCGGCGAGACGCGCTGCGTGACGGTGTTCTTCGCCGACATTCGCGGCTTTTCGACGTTCGCCGAGGCGCACGACGCCGCCGAGGTCGTGACCACGCTCAACCGCATTTTCGCCGCGCTGACCGAGGTGATCTTTCGCCACAACGGCACCTTCGACAAGTACATCGGCGACGAGATCATGGCCTTCTTCGGCGCGCCGGTATCGCACGACGACGACCCGCTCGACGCGGCGCGCATGGCGCTGGAAATGCGCGGCGTGTTCGCCGGGCTGCGCGCGGGGTGGGCGGGCGACGACCTGCGCGCGCTCGACCTGGGCATGGGCCTGCACACCGGCGAGGCGGCGGTGGGAAATGTGGGATCGGAGCGCGTGATGAGCTACACTGTTATCGGTGACACCGTCAACATCGCCCGGCGGCTCCAGCAGATGGCCGAGCCGGGGCAGGTGCTCATCAGCGAAGCGACGTATCGCCTGGTGGAGCCTTACGTACGTGCCCGGCCACTGGAGGCGCGCAAGCTGGCCGGTCGCAGCCATCCGATCGTTGTGTACGAGCTGCAAGCGGTGCACGGATAGCCGGCAGAGGGGGGCCCGTGACTGCGGCTGACAGAACGCGAAAGCAGTGTTCGATAGCTAGAGAGACTCATGGCACGCAGATCAGGACCTCCCCCTCTGTTGATCGTCGTCATCGGCGCCCTGATCGTCTTCGGCGGGTATTACGTCTGGAGCGGGGTTCTTCAGTTCCTGGAGGACGGCGGTAACATCACCGCCCCGGTAACGCGCGAGGCGTTTTCGACCGCCACCGCCCAGGTCGGCCCCACGATGCGCCCCACGATTTTCATGCCCGCCACGTTCACGCCGCTGCCGCCGTGCCAGATGTTCCGCGTGACTGCCGAGCGCGCCGTCTATCGCGACTGCCCCAGCCAGGACAACGACCTGTGCCCGATCGTCGAAGTCGTCCCGTATGACACCGAGCTGTGTGTCTACCACCGCGCGCCCGAAAACCCCGAATGGTACGTGATCGAGCTGAATCCCGGCGGCGCGTACCGGGACATCGTGTACATGCACGAGAGCGTGATCAAGCCGGTCAATCCCACGCCCACGCCGTCGCTGACGTCCACCCCGCTGCCGACGGTCAGCCCGCTGCCGTCCGACACGCCGCTGCCGACCGTCCCCGTCAGCCCGACGCCCACGCCCAACCCGGAGGTGACGCCCACCCCGTCGCCCACGTTTACGCCGTCGCCATCGCCGCCCAGCGTCAGCCTCTAGGCGAGGCGGTTCGAATTCCGGTATACTTAAA
Organism: Anaerolineae bacterium; assembly: GCA_018432315.1. Taxonomy (GTDB): domain Bacteria; phylum Chloroflexota; class Anaerolineae; order Aggregatilineales; family Aggregatilineaceae; genus LM3-B42. The sequence continues at coordinate 166,739 of JAHDLB010000004.1, read as the reverse complement.
TAAACTTAATGTTCGGAATGGAATTATGACATGGCCGAATTCGAACTGACTCCGGTTGACGAGCCGCGCCACGTTCTCGCCATCGTCAACCCCGCGTCCGGTTCAAAACGCGGCGCCACGGTCATTCAGCGGTTGCAGTCCATCACCCGCCCGCGCGTGACGCTGCGCATGACCACGCCCGATTTCGACTTCGCCGAGGCCATCCGGGCCGGGATTGCCGACGGCGTCGACCGGATCCTGGTGGCCGGCGGCGACGGCACGCTGATGGAGGTCGTATCCGGCGCGCGGCGCGTGCTGGGCGACCGTCTGCTGCCGTTTTCGTGGGTGCCGGTCGGGACGGGCAACGTCGTGTCCGGCTTCCTGGGCCTTCCGCACCGCGTCGAGCCGGCGCTCAAGCTGGCGCTGGGACCGGGCGCCATCCGCCGGATCGACCTGGCGAAGGTCGGGGAGCGCTGTTCGGTGCTGCGCGTGTCGACCGGCTTCGAGGCCGAAGCGGCGCACAACGTCACGCGCGAGGACAAAGACCGGCTGGGCATCCTGGCGTATGGCATTTCGGGCCTGCGCTCGCTGCGCCAGACGCGCCCCATAGAGTACATGATCTCGCTCGACGGGCAGCCGCCGATCCTGGTGGAAGGCATCATGGCGTTCGTCACCGCCACCGGCGCGCTGACGTGGATCAACAGCCTGTCGGTCATCAACGCGGCGATCCAGCCCGACGACGGCCTGCTGTACGCGGGCGTGCTGCGCACGCTCAACCCCGGTCGCCTGCTCAACAGCTTCACCAACCTGTTCGCCGGCAGCGGCTTCCCTCCGGAGTCGATTATCTACTTCTCGGCGCGCAAGCGCATCGTCGTGGATTGCAAGACCCCCCAGCCCACCCAGATCGATGGCGATCCGCTCGGCACCACGCCGATCATCGCGGACCTGCTGCCGCGCGCGCTGCCGATCGTCGTCGCGCGGGACAGCAAGCAGGGCGCCGCCGCCTATCTGGACTGGTTGTCGCAGGTCAGGGAGTAGGCGCAGCGGGCAGCCGGAACCAGAACACGCTGCCCTCGTCCGGCTGGCTTTGCACGTGGATGTCGCCGCCGTGTTTCTCGATGATCGCCTGCGCGATCTCCAGGCCCAGGCCGCTGCCTTCGATGCGCTGCGTTCGCGGGGTGTGGATGCGGTAGAACCGCTGGAAGATGTGCGGCAGGTGCTCCGGCTCGATCCCCAGCCCGTGATCCTCCACGCGCACGATCACGCCGTCGTGCCGCCGCCGGACCGAAATGTCCACCGGCCCGCCGTCGGGCGAATACTTGATCGCGTTGCTGATCAGGTTGTATATCGCGCTCATCAGCCGCCGCTCGTCCGCGTGGAGGGGGCACCGCTCCGGCAGGTCCAGATTGAGATGGACCTTCTGGCGCCGGGCGAACGGCTCCAGGTCGGTCACGGTCTGGCGCACCAGGTCGACCAGGTCGGTCGCCACCGGCGACAGCTCGCCGCCCGTCTCCAGCCACGCCATGTCGAGCAGCTCGTGCACGCGCCCGAGCATCGTGTCCAGGCTGCCCAGCGCCCGCTGCGCGAACTCGGACTGCTTCTCGGTGAGATCGCCTGCCGCGCCGACGAGATCGACGAAGCCCTTCGCCGACGCAATCGGGATTTTCAGATCGTGGACGATGTCGCGCATGAGGTTCAGGAACTGGCTGGGGCTCTGGTGGAGCCGCTGCAGGATCGCCACCCGCACCCGGTCGGTGACTTCGACCACCCGCGCGTAGGCGGTCTTGCCGGACGGCAGGACAATCGGCTCCGGCTCGGCGTCCTCCGGCGCGGCGCCCTGTTCGAACAGCCGGACCAGGCAGCGAGTCGCGCGGTGGGCGTGGACCGGCTGGTCCATGATTTCGCTCGCGCTGATGCCCAGGGCGTCCTCGGCGGCGGCGTTGAACAGGCACACGCGCCCGCGCTCATCGACGGCTACCAGCGCGTCCGAGAGATGATCGCTGATCGTTTCCAGAATCTCCGTGTCCACGGTTCGTGTCATTCCCCATCCCCTGCCAGCAGCGGCGGCAGATCGCGCAGCGCGTAGGCGAGACGCGTGCCGTACCATGTGAGCAGCGTGCGATCCAGCCGGTAGAAACGATCGTGCGCCGCTGCCGGAATCTCCAGAGCGCGGATGGTGGCGATGTCGGCGTCAGAGAAAAGGGCGGACTCGTCCGGCAGTAGAACGACGTCGGGCTGGGCGCGTTCCACCTCGCCCGGCGTCACGGTTGGGAAGCGCGCGGCGTGGCCGCCAAATACGTTACGCCCCCCGCACACGCGCAGCACGTCATGCGCGTACGTTTCGCGGTTGAACGTCGTCCATTCCCCCCCCGCCAGCGGCGCAAAGACCCGGACGGGCGCTGTGCCTGTGGCAGCCGCCTGGGTGTACTCGGCGGCGCGTTCTATTTCGCGAACGCGAGGAACCATGACGGCGTGATCGAACACGTGCATGATGTCCCACAACAAATTCACAGCGTCGAACACTGTGCGCGGGCCGAGAATCCAGACAGGCAGCCCGGCGGCCCGCAGTGCGTCGGCATCTTGTGGGCGATTGTCATCTGCGTCGAGCAGTACGAGATCGGGGGCCAGCGCGACGATCGAGTCGATGGCCGGCTGTTGACCGCCGCCGATCCTCGTCCACGACTGTACACCCATTGCCGGGGCGGCGCAAGCGTCCGTCACGCCGATCAGCCGGTCGCCCAGGTCCAGATCGAGCAGCGTGGCGGTGAGCTGGGGCGCCAGCGAAACCACCCGCCGGGGCGGGACCTCGACGGGGGATGGCTCCGGCCCGGTATCCCAGGAATGAAGGCCGCCGCCCATCGAATTCCCCTTTCGCCTAAAGGATGATCGCCTGGTCGCGTTCGGGGCCGACGCTGATCATCATGGCCGGCACGCCCGCGATCTGCTGCATGCGATCGATGTAATGGCGCGCCTGGCCGGGCAAATCTTCCAGGCGGCGCGCGCCGGAGATGTCCGCCTGCCAGCCGGGTATCGTCTCGTAGACCGGCTCGGCGCGCTCGGCGCTGGCGGTGTCGGGCGGCAGCGTCGCCAGCGGGTCGCCGTCCAGCGTGTAGGACGTGGCGATGCGCAGCGGATCGATCCCGCTCAGCACGTCCAGCTTGGTGATCACGATCTCCGTCAGGCCGTTGACGCGCGCGGCGTAGCGCAGCGCGACGCCGTCCAGCCAGCCACAGCGGCGGGGCCGCCCGGTGGTGGTGCCGAATTCGTGACCCGCCCGGCGCATCTGCTCGCCGGTGGCGTCTTCGAGCTCAGTGGGGAAGGGGCCGTTGCCCACGCGCGTGCAGTAGGCTTTGGCGACGCCCACCACGCGCTCGACGGCGCGCGGGCCGAAGCCCAGCCCGGTCAGGGCGCCGCCCGCCGTCGGCGACGAACTGGTGACGAAGGGATAGTGCCCGTGGTCGATGTCCAGCAGGGTGCCCTGGGCGCCTTCGCACAGCAGGCGCTGGCCCGCTTCGAGCAGGGTGTGGATCAGGTGCGTGGTGTCGGCGATGTACGGCGCCAGCCGTTCCGCCGCCGCCCGGTACTGATCGGCCAGTCCCGCCGGGTCGATCGGGTCCAGGCCATAGCGCTCGGTCAGCAGCCAGTTGGCGCCGTCCACCGCCGCGAGAATCTGCTCGGCGAAACCGGCGGGATCGCGCATGGCGCCGGTCAGGATGCCGGTCCGGGCGGCCTTGTCCATGTACGCCGGGCCGATTCCGCGCCGGGTGGTGCCGATCGACTCGCCGCCCAGCGCGCGCTCGGATGCGCCGTCCAGCGCCATGTGCCCCGGCGTGATGACGTGCGCCCGCCCGCTGATGTGGACCCGCGCCGGTGACACGTCCACGCCCTGCGCGGCGAGCATGTCCAACTCCTCGACCAGCCGGATCGGGTTGATCACCATGCCGGCCCCCATGAAGCACTGCACGTTGGGATGGATCACGCCCGACGGGACGAGGTGCAGCTTGAACTCGCGCTCGCCCACCATCACCGTATGCCCGGCGTTGTCGCCGCCGGCACAGCGGGCCATGCCGTCCGTCTGGCGGGCCAGCCAGTCGGCGATGCGCCCTTTGCCTTCATCCCCCCACTGGGCGCCGATGAGAATGGTTACCGGCATGGTGTGCCTCCTCCCCTAGCCAATGTGGTAATGCTGTCCAAGCGAAATCGTGATCGCGCCGTTGCCCCACACGTCCAGCTCGCTGTTGGGACCCAACATCAACGCCGCGCCCGCCCCCAGGCCCAGGCCGTAGCCGTCCGGGTGCTCGTGGACCCAGGCGCGCAGCCGGTCGGCGTCGTCGGGAGAATAGCCCGGCAGGATGATCGAACCGGCCAGCCAGTTGAAGCCCTCGACCAGGTCCGGCCCGCGCACCGCGTAGGCGCCCCACATCGCCGCGCTGGGGCCGATGGCGTAGAGCGTGGCCCCGCGCCGGTAGGCTTCCTCGATGGCGCGCATCGCCACCCCGACCAGCGCTTCCTGCAGCCGGTCGCCGGACGGGCCCTCGCCCAGGATGATCACCCCGGCCTCGCTCAACTGGCGGAACAGCGCGTCGTCCTCTTCGGTGAGGACGTCCACCAGGTACCCGGTGCGCGCGCCGAGATCGCGCAGCAGGTCCATGTGGCGGTCGGCCTGCTCGATGTTGCTCGCCGCCCAGATGTACGCGATCGGGCCTTGCGACAGCGTGTGGCTGAGCAGGTTGGCGGTGATGCTCAGGTTATCCTCAGAATTCCAGTCGCCGCCGCCGGCCAGCACGATCAGGCCGCGCCCGATCCGCCAGCGGAAAATGTTGTTTTGCAGCATGGTCCATCACGTTCCTTGTCTGCTCCCCGGTCCGGCCAGAAAGAGCCAGGGCGCCTGAACCCTACCCGCCTCGTCGATCGCGTTGGCGTCGCGCACGTCTGGCAGCGTGTACATCAACAATTGTATCCCAAGACCGCCATCCGGCAGCGAATCGCCCGGCGCGATCTCGACCGCGCTGGTGACGGTGTCGCCGGGCTTACTCCGGCATCACGTAGGACGCCACGGCAGCGGTCATCAGCCGGACCGCGAGCGGGATAGCCGCTTCGTCGAAGTCGAAGCGGGGATGGTGGTGGGGGTAATCCAGGCCCCGCTGCCGGTTGGACGAGCCGACCAGGAAGAACGCGCCCGGCACCGCATTCAGGAAGAAGGCCATATCCTCGGCGGCCATCGTCACGTAGTCGCCCACCAGCCGGACATCCGGGGCGGCCTCCGCGAAGACGTGCCGCAGGCGGTCGTTGATCGCGGTGGCGTTGGTCACCGGGGGCGTCAGATGCTGGATGTCCAGCTCGGCAGTGCAGCCCAGGCCCGCGGCGATGCCCTGCGCGAGCTCGCCCATCCGCCGCTCGACCAAGTCGCGCACGGTGGTCGATAGCGTGCGAACCGTGCCGCGCAGCACGGCGCGCGGCGGGATCACGTTGAACGCCTCGCCCGCCTGGAAGGTCGTGACCGAGATCACGGCGACCTCGGTCGGCTTGACGTTGCGGCTGACGATGCTCTGCAGCCCGGTCACGATCTGGCTGGCGGCCAGGATCGGGTCGCGGGTTTCGTGGGGGAGGCCGCCGTGACCGCCCTGCCCGGTGACTGTCAGCGTGAAGTCGCTGGCCCCGGCCATGATCGCGCCGTCGGTGATGGCGACCGTCCCCATCGGCAGCTCGTTCCACAGGTGCAGGCCCAGCGCCACGTCCGGCACAGGGGCCAGCAGCGCGCCATCCTCGATCATTGCGCTGGCCCCCTGCGCGATCTCCTCGGCGGGCTGGAAGACGAACTTGACGCGCCCTTGTATCTGCGTGCGGTGCTCGCTCAGCACCTCGGCCACCGCCAGCGCGATGGTCACGTGCCCGTCGTGCCCGCAGGCGTGCATCACGCCCGGCTGCTGCGAGGCGTAGTCCACCCCGTTCTCTTCCCGGACCGGCAGCGCGTCCATGTCGGCGCGGACGAGCACGGTTGGCCCGTCCCCGGCGCCTTCGAGAATCCCGACGACGCCGGTCCTGCCGATCCCGGTCTGGACTTCGAGGCCCAGCCGGGTCAGCTCAGCCGCGACGATGCCGGCGGTTCGGATTTCGTCGAACGCCAGCTCGGGGCGCTGGTGCAGGTCGCGCCGCCGCGCGATCCAACCGGCCTGGCGCGCTTGAATGAGACCCGAAAGGTCGATCACAATTTGCTCCTCGGCGACAATCAACGCAGGTGGAAGATGCGGAACGACTCGGTATAGCGCTGGCCGTCCCCGGCGAACAGCGGATCGACGTTTTCGCGCTGGCGGCGCGCCATCTCGTCCATATCCGCGATCTGGCTCTTGTGCTCGCGCAGCGCCGCGATCTTGGTTTCGAGATAGTCGGTCACGTCGACCTTCGCGGTGGGGTCCTTCGCGCCGCACAGGTACACCTGCTTCACCTTGTGCGGGGCCAGCCCTTCCTCGCGGTACAGCTCGGAGAAGGTCAGGTGATCGCGCGCCGAAGGGAACACCGCATCCAGCGCCGCGTCGCCGATGGCGCGGTGATCGGGGTGGTTGAGGTAGTCCTGGCCGTACCAGCGCGCGGTCGGATCGTTGGTCACGACGACGTCGGGCCGCTTGAGGCGGATCAGGCGGGTGAGCTGGCGGCGCAGGTCCAGGGTGGGCTGAAGCTCGCCATCCGGATAGCGCAGGAAGATCACCTCGCGCACGCCCAGGCGCGCCGCGGCGGCGCGTTCTTCGGCCTCGCGCGTGGCGACCAGCCCCTCGGAGGTCACCGCCAGGTCGTTCGAGCCTTTGTCGCCGCTGGTCGCCAGCACGAAGACGATCTCTTTGCCTTCGGCGGCCCACTTGGCGAACGTGCCGCCACAGAAAAACTCGGGATCGTCGGGATGGGCGAAGATGCCCATCACGCGTTGGAAGGTGGTGTCGTTGTTGTCACTCATGGACGATAGAATTCTCCGGTCTATTCAGCTTGATCCTTCTTGTTCCGGCGCGGACGCCCCCGGCGGGGATTGCGCCGCCCTCGCCGGCGCGAGTCGCTGCGGCGCCGCGAGCCGGGCTTGTCCTCTGGCTGGGCCTCGTCGTTCTCCGCCTGGGCCGGTTCGCTGGTGCTGCTGTCCTCTTCGGTTTCGGCGGCGGCCTTGTTCCCGCCGCGCGCGCCACATTCGCACGGCTCGTCGTCCGACTTCGAGCAGGGCGTCTCGGCTTTCGCCTTGAGCGCTTCCCACTCTTCGATCGGGATCAGCTCCTCGCGCTCGACGAGGTAGCGCGTATCTTCGACGATCACGCTCACCGCGTCGCGCAGCGGGTGCACGTCGATCACACGGCCCTCGCCGTGGGGCGTGCCGACGCGCTTGTTGCGCTTGGGAAGCTGTTTGCGGGCCTCGACGTACTGCTCGTACTCGTAGATCAGGCAGCAGCGCAGCCGCCCGCACATCCCCGTGATCTCGGACGGGTTGAGCGAGATGCCCTGCGCTTTCGCCATCTTGATCGAGATCGGGCTGAAGTCGGTCAGATGCGTGCTGCAGCAGCGCGGAATCCCGCAGGCGCCCATGCCGCCGATCAGCTTGGCGACGTCGCGCGGGCCAACCTGGCGCAGCTCGACTTTGGCCTTGTAGCTCCGCTGGAGCACCGACCGCAGCTTGTTGGTGTTGAGCTTGTCCTCGGCGGTGAAGAGGAACGTGAGCAGCGTGCCGTCGAAGTTGTACTGGGCGGCGATGAACTTGGCATCCTTGAAGCCGCCCAGCTCGGCGGCTTTTTCGCGGCAGTTGATCAGCGCCTCGACTTCGCGCGCCTGCCACAGCTTCTGGCTCATCGTGTCGGTGGGCGTGGCCTTGCGCAGGATAGGCTTGTAGTCGCGCTCTTTGCCGTCCGCGTCGAGCGGCATGATGCTCATCACCTGGCCCATCTGCCGCCCGCGGGCGGTTTCCACGATCACGTAGTCGCCGACCATCAGGTCGGGGAGGTGCTCGCAGCCAAAATGATAGAGCTTGCCCACTTCGTAGAACCGGACGCCAGCGATCTGGCCGGTTGCGGTCCGGGAGGTGTCTTCATTGGTTGCTGTCATGTTGGAGTGCCTTTCCGAACAATCGGATGGTTTTACGCCGACAACTATAGAAGATGTGCAGGGTGTTTGCAATAGATCGGCGTGAGATCGGCGTGAAAATTGTACAAACAAGGTGTTCGGTGTATGCTGGTACAGACAACGATTATCTCCTGGCGGTGCTGAGGAGCTCAAATGTTATGGTGAGATTGCAGGAATACACTCGAATCCGTCTGGTGGTCCTGTTGGCGCTCGTCGCGCTGGTGGTGTCCGCGTGTTACAAAGACGCGGGCGAAAACGTGCAGCCCACCTCGAACCGGGTGGACCTGAGCGATATCCAGCCGACCGCCGAGATACTCCCCACCGACCTGCCGACCGCGACCAGCACGCCTGAAGCCACCGCCGAGCCGGAGGACACCGCCGAGCCTGAGGTCACGGCCACGCGGACCCTGCTGCCGACCATCACCCCGGCGGACGGTGCGGAGGACGGCGGCGAAGCAGATGCGCCGGGTGCCTCGTCGCTGCAGGTCGCGCCGAGCTTCACGCCCGCGCCGGTGAATGCCACGCCGACCACGCTGGGGATCACGACGCCGGGCATGAGCGACATCATCCCCACGTCGACGCCCACGCCAACGATCGATCCGACCCTGATGCCGACCAACACGCCGCTGCCGCCGGAGGCGAACCCGTGCATTCACGTGGTCCAGCCGGGCGACACGCTCTTCTCGATTGCGCGCAACAAGGAAGTAGAACTGGGGGCGCTGGTGGCGGCCAACTCGGCGCTGCTGGGCGGCAGCGAGTTCACGCCGCTGCAGCTTGGCTGGGAATTGAACATCCCCGGCTGCACCCCGCCGGGCGCGACCCCGCCCGCGGCTGAGGCCGGTCAGGCGGGCGAAGAGCCGGCGGCCCAGCCCACCGGGGCGGCGCCAGGGCAGCAAACCACGCACGTCGTCCAACCGGGCGACACGGTCTACTCGATTGGCCGGCAGTATGGCGTGAGTCCGGACGCGATCATCGCGGCGAACAACCTCGCCAATCCCAACCGGCTGGACGTCGGCCAGACGCTGGTCATCCCCGCACCCTGATCGCGCGGGCCAGCCATGCCAGGCTTGACGGGCATAACGCTGCGGGGTTATGCCCGTTTTCGATCCCTACGAGCCGCCGTACTTTTTGGTCAGCAGGTCGAGGACGGTGCTGGCATCGACGGCGTCCTTGCCGCCCATCAGCGAGATGCCGCCCAGGAAACCGCTCTTGGACTGGCGCTCTTCCAGGTCCATGGTCAACTGGTCGAACGCGTCGGCGCTGAGGTTGTTGATCACTTTACGTTCCGATTCCGACAGGTCATAGCCTTCGAGCGCGGCCTCGACGTCGGACAGCAGCTTGCGGCGATAGTCTTCGTCGGTGAGCGCGCGGCTGACGATGGTGGTGAGATCTTCGCGAGACATGTGCTTTCCTCCCAATCGGTGATGGACGGATGCCACCGTTTACCGTATAGTAGGGTGTATCCGGACGCGGCATCTGGTACCAGTCTGGCAGGCCAGCGTGACCGGAACGTGACCGGACAAGTTTATTTGCCCGCTTTGTAAGAATTATAGCTTGTTTGCGGTTCGATCGCAGAAGGGAAGGACGGGCCGATGCGAACGTGGGGGGTGCTGGCGGCGCTAGTGACGCTGCTGAGCCTGGCGACCGGGACCGGCGCGCGCGCGTTCGTCGAACCCGAGCCGGCCCGCTGGCCGGCGTGCCCCTGCGGCCCGCAGAGCATCCCCGCCGGCGAGCCGGTCACCGGCCCCCGGCCTGCCGGGCACACCGGGCTGCCCAACCCGGCCCAGGGCCGCTACCTGGTCGGCACGCCCGACGATCCGCTGGCCGGGTTTTCGCGCCGCCCGCTCGACCGGTTCATGGTTCCCGCCGGCGGTACGTTCCTCGACCCGCTCCACCTGGACCCGCACTACGGCGTCGACTACACCTACCCCGACGACTACCTGGCCGGGAAGACCCTGTGGGTCCACCCGATCGGCCCCGGCTACGTGACGGCGCGCTCGGCGTGCCTGCTCTGTTTTGTGGAGGGCGACGCGCAGGGCCGCACCACGTACAAACTGCCCCGCTACAACTTCGGTTTTGGCGCCTTCATCCTCGTCGAGACGCCGTATACCTCGGACGTGTCGATCTACACCATGTACGCGCACCTGGCGCGCGACTTCGCCAGCCTGGGCGACTACGTGCACCCGGATGAGATCATCGGCGTGGCGGGCAATACCGGCTATTCGGAGAACGTGCACGTGCACGTCGAGGTCCGCTATGGCAGGCCGGGTCGCTTCTGGAATGCGGATTTTACGCAGTGGGCTACGCTGGACCGTTGGATGGCGATGATGTTCGTCAACCCGGCGTGGCTGGTCTTCCCCGAGAATCACGGCCTGATGATCCTGGCCCTGGACAAGTACATCACCGAGCAGCCCCGCCCGACGGACATCCCCTGAACCGGCCAGCCCCAGCCGCGCGCGCTATTCGCCGGGGTTGGTGCGCCGTTTGACGAAGCTGTAGAACGGGTAGGCCAGCGTTTGCGGATCGACCGGCCCGGTTTCGAGCGCCGCGCGGTTGGCCTGCTCGAAGTCGTGGTGCAGGCGCTCGACCATCTGGAGCTGGCTGTCCGACGGCTCCAGCGAGAACAGCGCGACCAGCGTCGTGAAACTCCCCGGCACGAAACACAGCCACTGGCCGTTTTCCAACTCGGCGCTGCGCATCCCCGCGCGGAAGATCTCGGCGGCGGCGGAGCGGTAGCTGCTGAGCATGGGCGCGATCTGCTCGTCCGCGATCGCGAAATCGCCAAACGTCTTGATCGTCGCGCCGCTCCGGTTATCGACCACGCGCAGGCCCACGGCTTTCGCCGTCAACCGCTGCTTGATGTTCAGCGTGTCCTCGGTGTCGCGGATGGCATCGCGCCACGAGGCCGGGTCGGACTCGGCGATCATCTGCGCGACGGTCATGATCTGGCGCTGGTAGCGGTCGTAAAGCTGGTGAAACTGGGTGCGGTTGATCTCACCGTGAGCAAACTCCTGCACCAGCTTGCTCATTTTTCGGTGCACCTGGGCGATGAATTCCTGGCCTTGCTGTTCGCTTTGGCGAGGCGAGATACCGGGCGGGATTTTCGCCATACGGTGTGCTCCTCCAGTGATAATAGGTCGTGCAGTTGCCCCTATTATAACCAATCTTCAGAGACCGTTTGAGAACCCCCATCCCCGCGCACCCTTCGGGTCCGCCTCCCTTCCCCAACGAGGGGGACGGGTGAAGTAGACGAGGTTCGTCCCATCGAGTGCTCTATCAGCGAGAATACGAGATCTTCTCGAATGGCCTTTCAAACGGGTCATGCAGCCTGTTCGCCGCTTGGCCGGCGCGGCGGCCCTGCCCCGGTGATCCTGACAAGATGTGATCATTGGGATATAGACATAGAATCGGCGCCTGTGGTAAACTATTTGTAATAGTTCGCAACAGACTAAGCAGGCTTCGATTCATCGAACCGATCGAAGCGGGGCTGCTCGGGTGGAGGCACGATGGCAGATCATACGGATGCCATTAAAGTGGTTTGTATCGAAGACGATCCGGAGATGGTTGAGCTGGTCAAGCTCATCCTCACGCGCCAGGGCTACGAAGTGATCGGGGCGATGGGCGGGCGCGAGGGGCTCGAAACCGTCGAAGCGGTCCAGCCCGACCTGGTGCTGCTCGACCTGATGATGCCGGATATGGACGGGTGGGAAGTCTACCAGCAGATGAAGTCCAGCGAAACCATGCGGGACATCCCGGTTATCGTCGTGACGGCCAAAGCGCAGAGCATCGACAAGGTGCTGGGGCTGCACATCGCCAAGGTCAACGACTACATCACCAAGCCGTTTGGCCCCTCCGAGCTGCTGTCCAGCGTGCTGCGCGTACTGGAGGAGGTCGGCATCGAGGCCGAAGAAGCCAAGTAACCAGCATTATCCGGTTTTGTGTTGTATCATTCAGGGTGCTGTTCAGCGCCCTTTTTGTTCGTCCGGTGTTCACCAGAGGGGAGAAAGTCTCATGCACACCACGCTCCAGGACCTGTTAGCGGCGGGCACGCCCGTGGTGGCCGATGGCGGCATGGGGACGATGCTGTTTTCGCTGGGGCTGGAGCAAGGCGCTTCGCCCGAGCTGTGGAACGTGGATCATCCCGACCGGATTCGCAGCGTGCACCGGGGATACATCGAGGCGGGCGCCCAGATCATCCTCACCAACAGCTTTGGCGGCAACCGGGTCCGGCTGGGCACGCACGACCTGGCCGGTCGCGCCGCGGAGCTGAACACAGCGGCGGCTCGGCTGGCCCGCGCCGAAGCCGACGCGGCCCCGCAGCCGGTCGTCGTCGGCGGGTCGATGGGCCCGACCGGCCAGATGCTGGCGCCGATGGGGGCGCTGTCGTTCGAGGATGCCGTCGCGGCGTTCGCCGAGCAGGCGCGAGCGCTGGTCGAGGACGGCGTCGACGTGCTGTGGATCGAGACCATGTCGGACCTCGAAGAAGTGCGGGCGGCGCATACGGCGTGCCGGCAGGCCGCGCCGGACGTGCCGGTCGTCACCACGATGACCTTCGACACCAAAGGGCGCACCATGATGGGCGTCACGCCGGAGCGCGCGCTGAGCACGCTTGGCGAGTTCGGCGTGATCGCGCTGGGCGCCAACTGTGGCAACGGCCCGGACGAGATCGAGGGCGTGATCGAGAAGATGCGCGCCGCCGGGCCGGACGTGCCGCTGGTCGCCAAGGCGAACGCCGGGCTGCCGCACATGGTCGATGGCGTGGCCGTGTACGACGCGACGCCGGACGTCATGGCCGGTTATGCGCGCCGGGTGCGCGAGCATGGCGCGCAGATCATCGGCGCGTGCTGTGGCAGCACGCCCGACCACATCCGCGCGATTGCCCAGGCGCTCAAGCCCTGACCGGCCCGCGTCGATGGCTCGCGCACCAGGACAAGTGGCCCGGTGTCCTGGCCGGTGAATCATGCTACACTAGAAGCCATTGGGCTTAACTCTTGACTGGAAGGGGGCCTCATGCGACTACGGACGACGTTCATCCTCCGCTATGGAATCAGCCTGGCGCTGCTGGCTGCGATCATGATGGTGGGGCTGCCGCTGCCCGGCCCGGCGGCGCACGCCTACCAGGGCGGCAACCTGCTGCAAAATCCGGGGTTCGAAGAGCCCTATGTCGCCATCAACGGCGATCAGACGCTGCGCGTGGCGAGTAGCTGGCAGCCCTGGAGCCTGCCGCAAGGGTCTTCGACAGCGATCAATGCGCGGCCCACGTACCAGCCCGCGCCGCCGACGCGCGTCCGGTCGGGCAGCGCGGCCCAGCAGTATGACACGTTCTTCGCCACGCATACCGGCGGCGTCTATCAGCGCGTGCCGGTCGCGCCGAATACGAGCCTGCGCTTCAGCGTGTTCATTTACGTGTGGTCGTCGGCCACGTTCGACAACCCGAACGTCAGCACAGATCCCAACGATGTGAAAGTCAGCGTGGGCATCGATCCCACCGGCGGCACGGACGGCACCAGCTCGAATATCGTGTGGTCGTCCGAAGAAGAGTATTACGATCAATATCGCGAAGTGTCGGTGACCGCCACCTCGGCCAGCACCGCCGTGACGGTGTTCGTCCGCAGCGCGCCCGAAGGTTTTGTCGGCACGAATAATATTTACCTGGACGACGCGATGCTGGTGCCCTTGAACCAGGCGCCGCCCACCGCGACCCATCCCGGCCCCACCAACACGCCGGATTTCTTCCAGCCCACCCAGGAAGGCACCATCACCCCGGTGCCCACCTCGGCTTTCCCGACTCCGGTGCCGCCCACGGCAACGCCCGCGCTGCCCAGCGACTTCGATTCGTCGATCGTGTATACCGTCGTGGCGGGCGACACCGTCTCGCGGATCGCGCAGCGCTTCGGCAGCACGGTGAACGCTATCGCCCAGGTGAACGGCCTGAGCAACGTCGGCCTGATTTACGTCGGGCAGACGCTGATCGTGCCGGTGAGAAGCGGGTCCACCCAACCGCCAACCTTTACCCCGGTGCCCGGCGGCCCCCCGGCGACGCCCATCCCGACGGCGGTGCCCGGTACCGGCACCTACACGGTGGTTCGCGGCGACACGCTCTACGACCTGGCGCGCCGCTTCAACACCACGATCGCCACGCTGGCGCAGTTGAACGGAATCGTGAATCCCAACCTGATCTATCCCGGCCAGGTGCTGACCGTGCCCGGCGCGGTAACGCCGCCGCCGGCGGTGCCCACGGCTGTCCCGCCGCCCACCCAGCCGCGCACGCATGTCGTCCGGGCGGGCGAGAACCTGTTCCGCATCAGCCTGCAATACGGCGTGACGGTCGATGCGCTGGTGCGGGCCAACAACCTGTGGAATCCCAACCTGATCTTCGCCGGACAGGTGCTGACGATTCCGTAATGGGCGACTGGCGCGTGATCCGGAACGCCGGCACGGGCGATGTCGTGCTGGCGCGGGCGAAGTGGTGCCAGGATTTCTGGTGCCACTTTCGCGGATTGCAGTTCCGGCGCGGCCTGCCCGAAGACGAGGGGCTTTTGTTCGTCTTCAAGCGGCAGGGCGTCGCCGAGACGTCGATACACATGTTCTTCGTGTTCTTCTCGATTGCGGCGGTGTGGATCAACGAGGAGGGCGTGGTGGTCGATGCCCGGCTGGCGAAGCCCTGGCGACCGGCCTATTTCCCCGCCCAGCCGGCGCGCTACCTGATCGAAGCGCGGCCCAGCCTGTTGGAGCGCGTGGCCGTCGGCGACCGGCTGAGCTTCGACGAGCAGGCTCCCGCGCCGGACGCCTGACGGTTAGCCGTCACTCAGCGTCTAGCGGAGGGCAAGGGGCAGCGTCACGTGGACGGTGGTGCCTTTGCCCTCCTCGCTTTCGATGGTGATGTGACCGTGATAGCGGTCCAGCAGGGTGCGCACGGTTGACAGGCCGATGCCCGTCCCGGCGACCTGCAGTGTCTTGGTGTTGCGCGCCCGGAAGAACTCGTCGAAGAGGCGTGGCATGTCGTCCGCCGGAATGCCGATTCCCGAATCCGACACGGTGATCTCGACCCGCTGGGCGGGCCGGTTCAGGCGATACTTCACGTTGACCCTGCCGCCTTCCGGCGTGTATTTGATGGCGTTGTTCAGCAGGTTCCCCAGGATGATGCCCAGCCCGACATCCCCCGCCATGACGACTCCAGCGTCGGTGGACTTGTCGCACGTCAGGTGAATGTTCTTGCGCTCGGCGTTGGGCATCTCGCGCTCGACGATCCGGTCCAGAATCGGGCAGACGCCGACCGGCTCCAGCGGGACGTGGGCGGCGGTGACTTCCTGGCTGGCCGCCAGCGTCAGCAGGTCGTCGATCAGGGTGCGCAGCCCCTCCAGGCGGCGCGTCACGCGGTCCAGAATGTCGCCCTGCTCGGGCGTGAATTCACCGGCATAGCCCTGCTGGATGTTGTGCATCAGCGACAGCCCCGCGCCCAGCGGCGCGCGCAGCTCGTGCGTCGCCACGCGCAGGAAGGTCGAGCGGGCGTCGTAAAGCTGGCGAATGCGCTCCTCGCGCTGGCGGAGCCGCTGCGCGATGCGCGTGACCAGCTCGGACAGCGTGAGGATGGCCGTGCCGAAGAAGAAGACCACGCCGGTGATATAGGTGCCGTTCTGGTAGAGCGTGCCGCTCATCTCGAACTCCGGGATCGCCACGTGGGGCAGGATTCCTTCCCGCTCGGTGAGGGCGATCCCGATGACGATGGCCGTCGCCAGCACGGACAGGCTGCGCGCCTGCCAGGGCAGCAGCACCGTGCCGGCCAGCGCCGCGTGAATCACGAAGTAGATCAGCGCTGGGCTGGTGATTCCGCCGGTGAAGTGGACCAGGGCCGCCATCGCCCCCCAGTCGAGGATCATCTGGCCCCACGCGGCGCGTTCCACCTGCCGGGCGTTGGTATCGCCCCGGCAGGTGAGCGACAGCAGGCTGTTGTACAGCAGCACCGCCACCCCGATCAGCATCAGGGCTGCCGTTTGCAGGCGGATATCCAGCGCGTAGCGGGCGAAGGCGGTAACCGACAGAATACCTAACCCAGCCGCCCAACGCAGTTGGATGAGCAGCTGGATGTTTTGGCACAATTCATCACGTGTGGGCCGCAACCCGCGCTCGTTGGGTGAAGACACGATGGGGGATTGCGTCGTGGTGAACATCTCAGGTCTTTTGCAGCAGCGTAGACACTTGAGCCAGCAGAGTCTTGGGATCGATGGGCTTGTCGATGAAGGCGTCAACCGGCAGGTAGTCGTCGTCTGGCGAGAAGCGCAGCGGCGTCGTCTGGTGGACGGCGGTCACCATCAGGATCGGGATGGCCTGGTGCTCGGGCTTGGCGCCCGCGCCGTGCAGTTTCTGCGCGAGCTGGAAGCCCGCGGTGTGCGTGTCCATCATCACGTCCAGGATGATCAGGTTGGGCTTGATCGTGTCCACGGCGGCGAGCCCTTCTTCCAGGGTCCCCGCGGAGAAGACCTCGTAACCGGCCTGTTCGAGCGGCATCCGCGCGGCCAGCACGAGATCGGGATCGTCATCGATAATCAGAATCTTAATCGTCATCTCAGCTTTCACTCCTGACTTCAGCGATCAGGGCCTCTATTAAGGGGGACAGCGCGCGCTCAACAGCCGGGCTGAGGGATTGATCCCATTCCATAGTGTGCGGTTGAACGCCGTAGAACACAACTTCGGGCGGCAGGCAGCCGAGAGTCTCTGCCAGGATCAGGGCGTCGGTCAGGTCGGTCTGGTGCAGCGAAAGGCTGCGCCCGTGCCCGACCAGCCGGGCGTCGTCCCAGGTGAAGCGCCGGATCGCGCCGGGGGACAGGCCCATCGGCACAGCGTCCACCAGGATCACGCGGCCATACGGCTCCATCAGCGGGATCAGGCCCAGCCCGTCGGTGCCGCCGTCGACGACGTCCACCCCCGGCGGCAGCGCGGGATGTTCCCGCAGCCGCTGGACGGCGATCACGCCCACGGCGTCATCCCCCATCAGGGGGTTGCCGGTGCCCAGGATCAGCGTGGTTGGGTGCCTGTCCATCACGGACTGCCTCGCCCTCTGCCGGGGGCCGGAGAGGCGCCCAGAGCGCCCCTCCGCTGTTCCCGGCACGATTCGCCGGACTATTTGCCGGTGAACTCAACGTTCAAGAAATGCGTCGAGCAAGAAATGCACGGGTCATAGGCACGGACCAGCATCTCCAGCTTGAGCGTGATCTGCTCCTCCGGCTCGGTCAGGATCGACGGCACCAACGCGCGCATGTCGCGGTCGATGTTCGCCAGGTTCTGGCCGGTCGGGATGACGCAGTTGGCCTCTTCGATCAGCCCGTCTTCGCCGATCTGGTATTCGTGGAACAGGATGCCGCGCGGTACGTCGCACGCCCCCACGCCGCGCGCGTGCGGCGAAAGCGTGACCGGCGCCGGGTCTTCCCGTTCGATGCCGCGCTCGATGAGCGTGTCGAGCACCTGGATCACGTCGTCGATGCAGTGCACGATCTCCACGACCTGGGCGGCGGAGTTCAGATAGGGCCGGTAGCACGGCGCCGACAGCCCCAGGTGTGCCGCCGCCGCTTTGGCGCGCGGTGACAGGTGCTGGTGCTTGAGGTTGTAGCGGGCCAGCGCGCCGACCATGTAGCTGTCGCGGTTGAAGGCGGCATGCTTGGCCGTCGAGTGCGGCGCCAGCCGCTCGTTGGTGACCTGCCGGTAGTCGTCGAGCTCCAGCTCGTAGCCATCCGAGCTGCCGATCTTGCCGTCGATGAGCCCGTAGTCATCCGGCTGGACCAGCGCGATGAATTCCGTCTCGCGCTCGAAGGCCGGCCAGGGCAGGGTGCCGAACAGCTCGACCGTCGCGTCGACGTCGGCGATCAGCGCCTCGGCCCGCTCGCGCAGCTCGACCAGCTCCTGCACGGTCGCGAAGTGCGTGAAGCCGCCGACCGTCATGGCGATCGGGTGCGTGTGGCGCCCGACGATGGTCTGGCACAGGTCGCCGGAGAACTTCTTCATGCGCAGCGCGCGCTTGACGATGTCCGGGTGGCTGGTTGCCAGTGGGATCACGCTGCCCACGCCCAGGAAATCGGGCGCGACCAGCATGTAAACGTGCAGGATGTGGCTGTCGAGAATCTCGCCGTGAAAGGCCAGGCGGCGCAGCAGTTTGGTTTGCTCGCTCAGTTGCACCTGGAGCGCGCGCTCGGTGGCGCGCAGGCTGGCGGTCGCGTGGCCGACGGCGCAGATCCCGCAGATGCGGCTGGTGATGTGCGACGCCTGCTGGTAGGGCCGCCCGCGCAGCATGGCCTCGAAGAAGCGCGGCGTCTCGACGATCTGAAGCTCGCATTTTTCGAGCGTGCCGTCGCGCACGTCGACCACGATGTTGCCGTGGCCCTCCACCCGCGTGACGTGATGAACGTTGACCTTGATGTTTTCGGGCATGGTGCTAGTCCTCCTTCGGCGCCGCGAAGCTGGATGTCGGGAGGCTGGTGTCGGTAACCGGGGCGACGGCCTCGCTCAGCGGAGCGTGCCCGCTCATCTGCTCCATCTGGTAGTGGTTGAACATGGTGAACCGGGCATCGATCTCGTGATCGCTCAGGCCGTGCCCGCGGAGGATCTCCCGCATGTAGTCGAAGTTGGCCTCGGGATGCCAGCCGCGGCAGCCTTCGCAACCGTCGCCATAGCTGGGGCAGATGGCCTCGCAGCCCGCGCGCGTGATCGGCCCCAGGCAGAGAATGCCCAGCGTGTTGAGGCAGGCGTTTTCCCGCAGCTTGCACTCCACGCACAGCGGATAGTCCGGCAGGCGGGGCGTGCGGCCCTGGAGCATCATCTGCACGACACGCAGGAACTCGTGGCGGTCGATCGGGCAGCCGGGGATCACGGCGTCGACTTTGATCACCGCCGAGATGGGCCGGGCCGGGTAGCTTTCGTACGCGTCTTTGCCGTTCTGGCCGTAGACATACGTCTGGACGTTTTCGATCGGCCAGCGATTTTTCATGCTGTTCACGCCGCCCAGGTGCGCGCAGGCGCCCAGCGCCACGACGGCGCTGGCCTGCTCGCGGATCGCCAGCAGGCGGGCCTCGTCGCTCTTGCGCGTGCACGAGCCTTCGACGAAGGCGATCTGGTAGTTCTGGCCCTTTTCGCTCATCGCCTCGCGGAACTGCACGATTTCGACGAGGTCCAGCAGGCCGAGGTGGGTTTGCAGCGCATCGATCACGGTTAACTGGCAGCCTTCACAACTGGTGAAGTCGAAGAAGGCGATTTTGGGTTTTGCAGACATTAGAGCGCCTCCTCGAAGGCAAGGGCTTCAGCATAGGTCCAGGCCGGACCATCCTGGCAGCTATAGCGATGGTTCACCTGGCAGTGGCCGCATTTGCCCACGCCGCACTTCATGCGGCGCTCGAAGCTCATCCAGATCTGCTCGGGCGTCAGGCCCTTGCCAAGCAGCTCCATCACGACGAAACGGTACATAACGGGCGGGCCAACCGTGATGGCGACGGTGTGGTAGGGGTTGACCTGAATGTGCTCGAACAGCCGCGTGATCACGCCCACGTGCCCCAGCCACGCCTCGTCGGGCCGGTCGACCGTGAGCAGCGATTCGACGTCGTCACGCTCGTTCCATTCGGCCAGCGCATCGCGGAACAGGATCTCGGCGGGCGAGCGCGCGCCGTACAGGATGATCAGGCGCCCGAAGTTGGCCCGGTTGTCGAGGATCTCGTCGATCAACGAGCGGGCGGGCGCCAGCCCCAGGCCGCCGGCGGCGATCAGCACGTCTTTGCCTTTGTACAGGTCCACCGGGAAGCCGCGCCCGAACGGGCCGCGAATGCCGACCTTGTCGCCGGGTTTCAACTGGTGGATGACGTTGGTCAGGTCGCCGGCGTTGCGAATGCACAGCCGGAAGGTCTGCCCGGTGCGGCTGGGCGACGACATCACGCTGATCGGCGCCTCGCCCACGCCGGGCAGGGACACCATCACGAACTGGCCGGGGGTGTGGCCCAGGTTCTGGCCGCCGGGCAGCCGGACGGTATAGATTTTCTCCAGCTCGGTCTCGTTATGGACATCTTCGATGGTGGCAATGGTAGGGAGATAGATCGAGGTGTGCCCATTATATGCCCGAGGCGTTGTCGTAGTTGTCAGGTTAGGAATCATCGGCCACCTCGTCTCTATACACCCGATTCGACTTTCATCTCGTCGTGCAGGGCGTTGAGCGTGCCGGGGATCGTGATGTCCACCAGGCAGGCCCGCTCGCAGCGCCCACAGCCGGTGCAGCCGCTCAGGCCGTGCACCTGCTTGATATACTTGCCCTTGCGCATCAGGCGGTGCCGCACGCGCGACGCCTTGCTCTCGCGGAAGTTGTGGCCGCCTGCCACCAGCGCGAACTCGTGAAGCTGGCACGAGTCCCACACCCGGACGCGCTCGCCGTCCTGCATGTTGATGTCCAGCTCGTCTTGCACGTCGAAGCAAAAGCACGTCGGGCAGACGTTGGTGCACGATCCACAGGCCAGGCAGCGCTCGCCCAGTTCTTCCCAGATGTGCGCGTTGTAGCCCAGGGTCAGCAGGGACGGCGTCTGGTCCTTGCTCATCTTCAGGCGCATGCGGAAGCGCGGCCACTTGGCCGACAGCACGCGGCCCAACCGCTGCATGTGGTCGGTCGTCGCCATCTTTGCTTCCGAATAGTTCAGCAGCAGGCGCTCGCCTTTCTCGCTGCCCGTGTCGATCAGGTAGTCGTCGTCGACTTCGGTCATGTGCAGGTCGTAAATCGGCGGCGCGGTGAGGGTGCCCATATCCTTGCAAAACGAGGCGTCGTCGCAAGGATGCAGGCATTCGATCCCGATGATCACCATCTTGTCCCGGCGCGTCATGTAGTGCTCGTCGCGAAAGCCTTCGGAGAAGACCTTGTCGTAGAGCATGATGCCGCTCATGTCGCACGTGTGCATGCCGAAGATCACGGTGGGCTGAACGTCCTGGAACACAGGCTCGACGTCGACCGATTGCGCGCCTTCGGGGTTGCTGCCGGTGTGATACTTGAACAGCGTTTCACGTTGGGGCAAGAAGTATTTTTTCGGGGGCAGAATCGTCGTGGTGTAGTCTAGCTGGAGTTGATCGGCCTGCGTGATCTCCTCGAACGCGAAGCCGGTTGGGGTGCGGACAGGGCCCACCACCCGGAAACCGGCTTGCAGCGCCTCGACGAACGCAGGGAGCTTCTCCTTAGACAAGATGTATAGACTCATGGGTTGCTCCGCTAAGGTTCCCTTGTAAGATACGCGCTAATGCTTCTGCCGTGCTTTGCCCGGCTCAGCGTGTTCGTTCCGTCTTAGAGTAACAAGAGGGATACCCTCATTACAGTGGCGCTTGGCAACGTTTAGACTGACGTAAATCACTTCCCCGTTTGTCACCAACCCGCCCGCGTGCTTAAGATCGCGGATAGAAACAATCTGTGTAAGAAATGAGTGAGTTGAGGACAGGTGGATGAGACGAACCGTATTATTGACCGTGATCGTCGTTCCGGTGATCGTCGCTGTGGCGCTTTTTGCCTTCGCCCCGTTCAGCGACAATCTGCCGGTCAGCAGCGCGGCGGCCCAGCAGCCCGCCGCCTTCCAGTTGGACGAAGTCGCCAGCGGCCTGTCGCGCCCGCTGTACGTCACCCATGCCGGGGATGGCTCGGGCCGGCTGTTCATCCTCGAGCAAGGCGGCCTGATCAAAGTCTGGCAGGACGGCGCGGTGCTCGACACGCCGTTTCTCGACGTGTCCGAGCTGATCAGCCAGGAAGCCCGCAGCGCCGACTATACCGAGCGCGGCCTGCTGGGGCTGGCGTTCCACCCGGACTACGCGACCAACGGGCAGTTCTTCATCAACTACACCGAGCGCGAGAATCACGGGACGGTCGTGGCGCGTTACACCGTCTCGCCCGACGATCCCAACCGGGCCGACCCGGCGAGCGAGGTCCAACTGTTGTACGTCCCGCAGCCCTACGGCAACCACAACGGCGGGCACATGGACTTCGGGCCGGACGGTTACCTGTACATATCGCTGGGTGACGGCGGCTCCGGCGGCGATCCGCAGGGGAACGGCCAGAACCTGGGCACCCTGTTGGGCACGCTGCTGCGCATCGACGTCGACACCGAGCAGGGCTATCTCGTCCCGGACGATAACCCGTTCGTGGGCAACGACACCGCCCGCCCGGAGATCTGGGCGTGGGGCCTGCGCAACGCGTGGCGCTTCAGCTTCGACCGCGAGACGGGCGACCTGTACATCGCCGACGTGGGGCAGTACAGTTGGGAAGAGGTCAGCTTCCAGCCCGCCGACAGCCCCGGCGGCGAGAACTACGGCTGGAACGCCATCGAGGGCACCCACGACTTTTCGGGCAATCCGCCCGCCTCGGACGTGGTGATGCCGATCTTCGAATACGGGCACAGCAATGGCCGCTGCTCGATCACCGGCGGGTATGTCTACCGCGGGGCCGAGGTGCCGGGTTTGCAGGGCGTCTACCTCTACGGTGATTGGTGCACCGGCACGATCTGGACCGGCTGGCAGGACGCGGACGGGACGTGGCAGACCCAGGTCGCGCTCGAATCCGGGCGGCAGATCAGCTCGTTCGGTGAGGACGAGAGCGGCGAGCTGTACGTGGTTGATCACGGTGGCGCGGTGTTGAAGGTCGTGCCCGGCCAGTAACGCTCACGGTTCCGAACGGAATCGCGCCCCTGCCCGGCGAGGGTGCAGGGGCGCGCTTTTTTTGCGGGCTGCGCGATCACTCTGGCTGGAACACCCGCTCGACCTGGGGCGCGCAGCTCTCGCTGGCGACCGTGACCACGTGATCGCCCTCGCGAATGATCGTGTCGCCGTGCGGGATGAGCACCCGCTTGTTCCGCCGGATCGCCACCATGATGCAGTCCGGCGGCAGGTCCTGCGCGATCTCGCGCACGGTCTTGCCTTCGAGCGCCAGGTTTTTCGAGACGTCCACCTCGATCACCCGCACGTTGCCCTCGTGGGCCTCGCGCAGCTCGCGCAGGCGGGCGCTGGTATCCTTCCGGCTGGCGATGGCGTGCTCGTAGGCCCGGACCACGTCCCGGCGGCGCAGCACGCCCACCACGCGCCGCTGGTCGTCGCGCGTGATGATCGGCAGGCGGCCCACCCCGCGCACCCCCATGCGCCACAGCGCCGTGCTCATCGATTCGTCAGGATAGCCGACCGCCAGCCCGGTGGTGGTGGCAATGTCGGCCACGGTCCGCGTCTCGAAGTCCGGCCTCAGCATGGCTTTTTCCAGGTCGCCCAGGGTGACGACGCCGAACAGGCTGCCTTCGTCGTCCAGCACGGTGAAGCCGTGGTGGTGGGTGCGGTCGAATTCGTTCGCCAGCTCTTTGAGCGACATGCCCGGCGTCACGCGGTCGAAGTCGGTCGTCATCGCGTCGGCTACGGTGATCCCTTCCAGCAGATCGACGTCGCGCGGGCGGCGGGTGGGCACCTGGGCCTCGTACAGGCTCTTGTATTTCAGCCGGCCCGAACACGTCACCTGGACGAGATAGCTCAGCGTGACGACCAGCGCTGCCGGGGCCAGCAGTTGGTAGCCGCCGGTCATCTCGGGCACCATGAACAGCGTGGCGAACGGCACGCGCCCCGCCCCGCTGAAGACGGCGGCCATCCCCACGATCACGAATCCGGCGGGCGGCTGGTTGAACAGGTCGGCCAGGACGCCGCCCAGCATCGCGCCGACGAACAGGCTCGGCGCGAACACGCCGCCCGATCCGCCGGACCCGACGGTGAGCGCCATCGCCAGGAGCTTGGCGAACACCAGGGCGAGCATCAGTCCGACGGCCATGTTGCCGTCCATCGCTCGCTGGATCCAGCCGTAACCGCCGCCCAGCACTTCAGGCATGCCGAGCGCCATCAGGCCCACCGCCAGCCCGCCCACGGCTGGCTTGAAGTGGGGGCGCATCGGCAGGCGGTGAAACAGGTCGCGCGCGCCGTAGAAGATCACCGGCAGCAGCGCGGCGATCAGCCCGCCGGCGATGCCCAGGGCGGCGTATTCCAGGTATTCGGCGGCGTGCTCGACGCCCAGGTTCGCCGGCACCTGGAACAGCGGCTCCCAGCCGGAGATCATGCCGCCCACCGTGTACGCGACGACCGAGGCCAGCATGGTATACAGCAGCGCGCCGGTTTCGAATTCCATGTCGCTGTACAGCACTTCGATGGCGAACACCGCCGCGCCGATGGGCGTGCGGAAAATGGCCGACAGCCCCGCCGAAATGCCGATCAGCACCAGCAGCCGGCGCTCGTCGTCCGACCGGTGGCGCACGGTGGCGTAGACCGAGCCCACCCCGGCGGCGATCAGCGCGGTCGGCCCCTCGCGCCCGGCAGCCCCGCCCGATCCGATCGTGATGGCCGAGGCGACCATCTTGAGCGGCACCACCCGCCCGCGGATGAAGCCGCCCGCCCGGTGGACCGCCTTCACCGCCGAGTCGGTGCCGTGGCCCTCCGCCTCCGGCGCCAGCGAATACACCAGCACCCCGGCGAGCAGGCCGCCCAGCGTCGTCACGACCGGGATCAGCCACAGCCCGTGAGAGCCGGCGACCTCGACCAGCGTGCCGCCCTCGTTGGGCAGGCCGGGCGGCTTGTAGCCCGCGATGCCGTCCAGCAGCAGGCGCTGGGCCAGCCCGAGCAAAAACGTGAAGACTTGAGCCGCCGCCGCGCCCACGATGCCCAACCACAATGAATCGAGAACTAACCGGCGCTGCCGTTCGTCAGCCAAACTTAACACAATAGACCCCTTCGAGTGATGGTGATGTCGTTCGATGAAACGCTGTATAGTGATAACGCGTTTGCGCCGGGTGGGGGTAATCGGGATGTTCCAGGGGGGCGCGTGTCGCAAACGAAAGACCCCGGCGCTGCCGGGGTCCCAGTGACAGTGTGTTCGGTCGGTCGGAGACTACTCGGTAACGAGCGGGTAGTCCGCGCCGGTCCAGGCGTTGACGCCGCCCGCCAGCGAGCGCACATCCTCATAGCCCAGCATCTGCATCGCCATCATCGCGATCACCGAGCGGTGGCCGAGCGCGTAGACCACGACCGGCTGAGTCTTGTCCTCCGGCCAGTCGCCCATGCGGTTCATGAATTCGCGCAGTTCGATGTGAGTCGCGCCGCCGATGATGCCCTGCTCGACCTCGGAGTTGGTGCGCACGTCGATCAGCGCGGGCGGGTTCTCGATCAGCGCCAGGTTCAGATCGTCGGCCTTGATCGTGTAGAAGCCCGCCGGGATCGCCTTCATGTAGGCGTCCACCATCTCGAACACGGCAGGATCGACCTCCGGCGCGGCGCCGGCCTCGGCCTCGGCTGGCTCGGTGGTGACGTCGTACCCCGCGCCCGTCCAGGCGCTCATGCCCGACAGCATGCTGGTCGCGCCGTCGTAGCCCAACAGGTTGAGCGCTACCATCGCCATCGCCGAGCGGTGGCCGCTACCGCACACGACCAGGATCGGGTCGTCCAGGTTGGGCAGCATGTCCAGGTGATCGGTCACCTCGGTGAGCGGGATGTTGAGCGCGCCCGCGATGTGGCCTTCGGTGTATTCATCCACCGTGCGCACGTCCACGATCACCAGCTCCGGGTTGGATGCGACCTGCTCCGCCGCGTCGCCCACGCGAACGGCGTTGAAGCTGGCGGGCATCCCGGCCAGGTAATCCGACCACAGCGCGACCGGGTCGAATTCTTCAACCGCCGCCTCCGCCGGGGCAGGCTCGCCGCCCTCGAAGGGCAGGCCCGCGGTCGACCAGGCGCCGAAGCCGCCCGCCAGGTTGCGGACGTTGGTGTAGCCCAGGGTGCGCATCAGGGTCGCGGCCATGTTGCCCCGGTGACCAGCCGCGCAGTAGATCACGATGTTGGCGTCTTTGTCTTCGGGCCACTCACCGGCGAAGCTCATGAACTGCTCCAGCGGCTGGTTGACGGCACCGGCGATGTAGCCCTTCTCTTCCCACTCGGTGGGGGTGCGCACGTCGATCAGCAGCGCGGGCGGGTTCTCGATCAGCTCGACGTTGAGGTCCTCGGCCTTGACCGAGCCCCAGCCTTGCGGCAGGCCGGCGAGCTGCGCGTCCACGGCGGCAAGCACTTCCGGATCGACCTCGGGCGCGTCGCCGGCTTCCGCCTCGGTGACGTCGGTGGTCGTGGCGAATTCCTCACCCTGCCACGCGGCAAAACCGCCCGCCATGTTGCGGACGTTGGTGTAGCCCAGCACCTGGAGCGAGGTCATGGCAATCGACGAGCGGAAGGCCGATCCGCAGTAGACGACGATCTCGGCGTCGAGGTCGGGCAGCTTGTCGAGAGTCTGCGCCAGCTCGCGGAGCGGGATGTTGAACGCGCCCGGAATGTGGGCCTCGGCGTACTCTTCCGGCTGGCGCACATCGACCAGCACCAGGTCCGGCTTGTCGATCATCTCCACCGACAGGTCGGCGACCGAGATGTTGCCGTAGCCGGCGGGCAAATTTTCGTTGTAGGTTTCGAGGGCCGCCACCACGGTGGCCGATTCTTGTGCCAGCGCCGGAGCGAAGGGCAGGGCCAGCGGCAGCGCCAACGCCAGAACAAGGAGAAGGTATGAAAGTTTGCGCATAGGTGAATTCCTCCGTCAAAGCAAAAGGTCGATTACCGGAACACGGTCGATTGGGGGCCTCTGGGAGGCTACTGCGCCCCCCAGAAGCTGTCATCACTCTCTGACTCTTCTGTGGCAGCGGGCTCGCTATCGCCCTCGCCCCAGAAGCTGTCGTCGCTTGGCGTCTCTTCGGCGGCAGGCTCGCCCTCATCGGCGCCCCAGAAGCTGTCGTCGCTCGGCGTTTCGTCCGCGGCAGGCTCGTCCTCATCCGCGCCCCAGAAGCTGTCATCGGTGCCGGGCTCAGGCGCTTCCCCGGCCTCCTCGGTCGGGGCCTCTGCCGGCGCCGCGCTGCCGGTGAAGAACTGGCCGACGTTGGCCGGCATGGGCGGGACCACGTCCACGATCACGTTCAGGTTGGCCCCGGCGCGCTCGGACTCGACCACCTTGTCGGCGGTCAGGAAGATGTCTTCGTTGCCGTGGCAAGCCGTGCAGCTTTCCGTCTGCGGCGTGTTGCGCTGGATGTTATGCGGCGTGGCATACGTCCAGGTGGGCCGGTTCAGGAAGTTCGGCAGCAGGTCCTCGCCATAGGCGCTGAACGACTCCGGATCGATCGGGACGTGCCGCACCGGGACGTACCGGTAGGGCCGCTCGGCGCTGCGCAGCGGGTTGCGCCCCAGGTAGAACCCGAGCGAATGCTCTTCGATCTTGTAGAAGGGCACGTCTTCTTCCGTCCGGTCGACGTGGCAGTTGGTGCAGTTGGTGTAGGCCACGCTGTGGCAGGACTGGCACGACAGGATCTCGGTGCCGTGGATCTCGTGCTGCAAGATGCCCGATCCCACGCCAATCTGATCGGCGTGACAGTCTTCACACTGCGGCTCGCGCACGCCATCGTACCGGTGATTCGCGTCTGCCGCGTCGCCCATGCCGTGCATCTGGTCGCCGGTGTGGCAGTCGGTGCAGGCCAGCCGCGCCTGCCGCAGGTGCACGTCGCCCGGAATGCCCTCGTTCAGCCCGTAGTACTCGTTCTTGACCCGGCTGCCGTGGCAGGCCGTGCAGGTCTGGCTCATGGGCGGCTGGCGGACAAAGGCGTGCCCATCGAGCAGGCCGCCGCCCACCGAGTCCGGCTGGGCGATGTGGCAGTCGCCGCACGTGGCGTGACACTCGTTACAGTGGTACGTCTCCATGAATTCGAGCGTGTCGTGGTTTTCGGGGATGCTGCGTTCATAAAGCGCCGTGTCGTAGCCGCGCAGCGTGCTATGCAGGCTGTCGGCGGCATAGGGCGCGATGTTCGGATGGCAGGTGCCGCATCCCGTTTCGGGATCGGCGGACGGGTCGGCGATCAGGCCATCGTGAGCAGACATGCTGCGCACCGGCTGGCCGCCATGACAGGCCGTGCAGGCAAGTGACGAATGCACGTCCGGGGCGTATGCTTCCTCGTCAATCCAGACCTTCACCCAGGCCTCCACCGGAGGCACCGAGCCACCTCAACCAGGACCTTCGGACAGGGTTTCGACCTCTTCTTCGACGGCCAGACCCTGCATGATCGTCTGGTTGGTGTGGCAATCCAGGCAATAAATGTCGGTGACCGCCGCCGGGACGTCGGCTGCCTGGCTGTCCGTGTCAGCCTGGGCGACCTCGACGGGGTCGGTTGGAGTGACCAGGTTTTCGAGGCGAGCTTCGGTATTCAGCTCAGGGGCCGAGGTGTCTGGGGCACAGCTTGCCAGCGCTGCGCCGACCAGCAACCACGCTCCTATAACGACGAAAAGCCAGAGGCCATGATGTTGTTTCATGAGTACTCCAGGTTTCTTTGTTGTGAGAAATCTCACTATGGCCCAGTTTAATCGAACTTTCTGATATGGGGCAATAACATTTATCCACTTTTCTTATGATGTTCGTCTATTTCGCAGCATCACGAAATCTGATAAGAATGAGACAGTTTGTGGCGCGCGCCTTATAAGGAAAGCGTACAATCATGCTGGAGCTGCACGAGCTGCAGGTGTTTTTGGTGGCGGCGGAAACCGAGAACTTTTCCGAAGCGGGCCGCCTCCTGCAAATCTCCCAGCCGGCTGTCAGCGGCCATATTCAGGCGTTGGAGAACCACCTTGGCACGCAGTTGTTCGACCGTGTCGGGCGTAGTATAAAACTGAATGAGGTCGGTGAGGCGCTGGTCCCGATTGTGCGCAACCTGTTGAAGGAAGCCCAGCGCGTCGAGGAATTTGTCGCGCTGCGCCAGGGCACCGTGATTGGCCGGTTGATGATCGGGTGCAGCACGTCGGCGGGCAAGTACATCCTGCCGGGGATTATGGCGCGCTTTCTGGAAGCCTATCCCGACGTGCGGATTCACTGCGAAGTCGGGCCGCGTGGCGCGTTCCTCGACCGGCTGATGGCCGGTGAAATCGACGTCGCCGTCAGCAACCTGCGGGTGCCGCGCCGCGCGATCGAGTACCAGTATTTTTCGGACGACCTGGTCGTGCTGATCGTTCCCGCCGGGCATCCCTGGGCCGGGGCGAGCAGCCTGAGGCCGGCGGACCTGGTCGAGCATCCGCTGGTGCTGCGCGAGCCCGGCTCCGGCACGGTGTTCACGCTCAACCGGGCGCTGGTGGCGCACGACATGAGCCTGGACATGCTGAAGTCGCGCCTCACGCTGTGGAACACCGAGGCAGTCGTCCAGGCCGTGATGTGCGGTATTGGCGCGGCGTTTGTGTCGCGGATCGCGGCTGGGCCGGCCCTCGATCACGGCAGCGCGGTCGAGGTCCCCATCGAGGGGATGCGCCTGATCCAGCGGCTGTATATCGCCCGGCACACGGGTTTTCGCGCAACTGAGGCGCAGACCGCGTTTTGGGATTTTGTCTTTGCGCCCGAAAACCAGGACTTGCGTCAGTTTTTTACATAAAGGATTCAGCGTATGCCGTACTCGTCCTTTTCTCGACATTTCGTACGATTCGCCATCGTGCTCGCTTTCGGTGTGATGGGCGCCATCCTGGCCGAAGCGGGCGATCCTGCTCAGGGCAACCCACCCCAGCAATCGCCGGACCAGTGCGCGACCTGCCACGTGAACGTAGTGGGCGATTGGGAGAGCGGCGTACACGCCCAGGCGTACAGCGATCCGATCTTCCAGGAAGCGTGGGAAGCCCAGGACCAGAATCCGCAGTGCCTGGCCTGCCACACCACCGGGTACGAGGCGCGCACCGGTGAATACAAACACGAGGGCGTGACCTGCGAAGCGTGTCATGGCGCAACGCCCGACGATCACCCGCCCGCGCCGATGGACCTGGAGCCGGGCGTCGAGGTGTGTGCGAGCTGCCACACGACGACCTTCCACGAATGGGAAGAGAGCCGCCACGGCGAGCTGCAACTGGCCTGCTCCACCTGCCACCAGCCGCATCCGCAAACGCTCCGGTTCGAGGACGCGAACACGCTCTGCCTGAACTGCCATAACGAGGACGCGCGCAACGATTACGCGCATCTGGTGCACGCCAACCAGCAGTGTGTGGACTGCCACTGGTTCCGCCCCTCCCTGGAAGACTTGCAGGAGCATTACGTCAGCGGGAACCTGTTCCCCACCGGCCACACCGGCGCTGTCGAGACGACTGCCTGCGTGACCTGTCACGAGGACATCAGCGAGAGCGGCATCATGGAAACCCAGGGCGAGGCCCAACAGGAACTGGGCCTGACCGAGAGCCAGCACCCGCTGCTGGAGGCGCAGGTGCGCATCCGCGAGCTGGAGGCCGAGGTCGATACGGTCAAGGCGCAGGGCGGCAACACGTCGTCGCTGAGGCTGGCCCAGGGGCTGATCATCGGATTGGCGGTGGGCGGCCTGGTCGTCTTCGGCGTGAACCGCTTCCGCGCACGGACCACCCGAATCGTCAAAGAACACAAAGAGTAGTCCTATGGCTGAGGAAAAATACCTAACGCGTCGCGAATTCATCGCCGCCATGGCGGCGGTGGGCGGCAGCATCGCCGTGGCGGCTGCGCTCAGCGAGGTCGACAGTCTCCGGGACTTGATCGAGCGCGAGCTGGCCCTGGAGCTGCCCGACGTCGTCCGCGAGGCTAAAGGCCACACGGTGGACGGCACGCACCACTGGGCGATGTTGATCGACCTGCGCAAATGCATCGGCTGCCAGTACTGCGTGTATGCCTGCCAGGCGGTGAACGACGTGCCGGACGACATGCGCTGGAACGTCTATCACCCCGAGGTGACCGACACCGGCATCCCGTTCCACATGACCCGGCCCTGCCTGCACTGCAATGATGCGCCGTGCGTGTCGGTGTGCCCCACGCGGGCGACCTGGCAGCGGGATGATGGCCTGGTGGTGATGGATTACCAGTTGTGCATCGGCTGCCGCTACTGCCAGGTGGCGTGCCCCTACGACGCGCGCAGCTTCAACTGGCAGGAGCGCGAAGGCCCCAGCGGCTACCAGCCCGAATGGGGCAACGCCGAGGTCGACCGCCGGCCTCGCGGCGTGGCCGAGAAATGCACGTTCTGCATTCACCGCATTGATCGCGGGCTGGCCCAGGGCCTCGTCCCCGGTGAGGATCGCGCGGCGACCCCGGCCTGCGTGAACATCTGCCCGGTCGAGGCGCGCGTCTTCGGCGACCTGAACGATCCCGACAGCAAGATCTCCAGGCTGCTCAAAGAGCTGCCGACGTTCCGGCTGCGCGAAGACCTGGGCACCGAGCCAAACGTTTATTATGTACCTCCGGAGGGGATGGCGATATGACAGCGATGATCGGAACCGTCCGGCGTCAGGTTCAAACCGCACCCCTGTTCAGCTTCTGGCTGCT
This sequence comes from Anaerolineae bacterium, assembly GCA_018432315.1. Taxonomy (GTDB): domain Bacteria; phylum Chloroflexota; class Anaerolineae; order Aggregatilineales; family Aggregatilineaceae; genus LM3-B42. The sequence goes on along the minus strand of JAHDLB010000004.1, from coordinate 135,334 downwards.
CGTCCTGGGGATCATGGTGATCGTCGGCCTGATCTCCGGCATTCGCGTGCTGTGGTACGGGCTGGAAGTCACCAACCTGACCGACCGCGTGCCGTGGGGCTTGTGGATCACGGTCGACCTGTCGGCGATCGCGCTCGGCGCGGGGGCGTTCTCGCTCTCGACGGTGGCGTACATCTTCCGGGTCAAGTCGTTCGAGCGCATCGCGCGCATCGCGGTGTTCGTCGGGTTCGTCGGTTACACGTCGGCCATGCTCGCGCTGTTGATGGACATCGGGCGGCCCGACCGTTTCTGGCACCCGGTCATCTACTGGAACATTCACTCGGTGCTGTGGGAAATCACCATGTGCGTGATTCTCTACTCGATGGTGCTGGTCTTCGAGCTGGCGCCCGCCGTGCTGGAGAGCGATTTCGTCGCCCAGCGGTTCGCGCGCGGGCCCCGGTTGGGCCACTTCCTGCACCAGTTCACGCCGGCGGTGTCGATCGTCGGCCTTGGCCTGTCGCTGCTGCACCAGTCTTCGCTCGGCGCGACCTACGGCGTGCTGGTGGCGCGCCCGGTGTGGTTCAAGCCGTCGCTGCCGGTGATGTTCATCCTGTCCGCCGTGGCGGCGGGTTCCATCGTCACGCTGGCGCTCACGGTCTTCTATGAGAACATGATCCGCCAGCGCCAGATCGAAACGCGGCTGCGCAACGCCGTCGCCATGTTCGGCGGGCTGCTGATGATGGGCTACCTGTACCTCAAGCTGTGGGACTTCCTGGCGACGGCCTATTACAGCCACGTGCCGGAGCGCGTGCAGGCCAACAACCTGCTCGAAACGGCGACGCCCTACGGGCTCACCTTCTGGTGGATCGAAATCGTGGTCGGCGCGCTGGTCCCCGCGATCATCATGCTGACGCCGCGCCTGCGCCGCCAGGATAGCTGGGTGGTAGTGGCGGGCCTGCTGGCGATCGTGGGGGTCGTCGTCAACCGCTGGAACGTAACCCTGTCCGGGCTGGTGGTGCCGATGGACTGGTCGCCCGGCGCGGCGGAGTTGTTCCCGGTGCGCGAATACGTCCCCGCCATGTCCGAGTGGGGCGTGGCGATCGGCGTGTTGGGCTATGCGCTGCTCATGCTCACGCTGGGGCTGCGGTTCCTGCCCCTGTTCCCGAAGAGTCACGAGAAGGGCCATCACTGAGGCCGCTGGCATACGCTAGTCTCAGGAGCGATCTTCGCTCCGTTCGGTCGGGCGACTCCGGGGGGCAGTCGCCCGACTTTTTGGCACCGTTGGTATAATCGACATATGACCTCACTCAGCGATTTACCGAGCATCGACGCCCTGCTGCGGGCCAGCGCCGGACTCCAGGCGCAGTACGGCCACGCGCAGACGGTGCGCGCCCTGCGCGAAGCGGTCGAGACGGCGCGGCAGGCGGCGCTCTCCGGCAGCCCGATTCCCGATGCGGCCAGCCTCGTCGGGCGGGCGGCGGCGATGCTGGCCCGCGACGCCCAGCCGACGCTGCGCCCGGTGATCAACGCGACAGGCGTGATCGTGCACACCAACCTGGGCCGCGCCCCGCTGTCGGCGGAGGCCCTCGACGCAATCCGCGCGGTGGGCGGCGGCTACAGCACGCTGGAATACGACCTGGAGCCGGGCCAGCGTGGCAAGCGCGACCGCCACATCGAGCGCATTCTGCGCGACGTGACCGGCGCCGAGGCGGGCATGGTCGTCAACAATAACGCGTCCGGCGTGCTGCTGGCGCTGACGGCGCTGGCTGCCGGGCGCGAGGCGATCATCAGCCGGGGGCAGTTGGTCGAGATCGGCGGGGCGTTCCGCGTGCCGGACGTGATGCAGCAGTCCGGCGCGCGCATGGTCGAGATCGGAACGACCAACCGCACCCACCTGGGCGACTACGCCGCCGCCATCACCGCCGACTCCGCGGCCATCGTGCGCGCCCACGCCTCCAACTTCAAGGTGATCGGCTTCACCGAATCCGTCCCGCTGGCGGAGCTGGCCGCCCTGGCCCACGAGCGCGGGCTGTGGCTGCTGGACGACATCGGCAGCGGCACCCTGATCGACACGACGCCGTTCGGGCTGGCCCCGGAGCCGCGCGTGCAGGACAGTCTTGCCGCCGGGGCCGACCTCGTGATGTTCAGCGGCGACAAGCTGCTCGGCGGGCCCCAGGCGGGGATCATCGTCGGGCGGGCGGACCTGATCGACCGGCTGAAACGCCACCCGCTGGCGCGGGCCATTCGGGCCGACAAGCTGTGCCTGGCCGGGCTGTCGGCCACGCTGGAGCACTACCGGCGCGGCGAAGCCCTCGAGCGGGTCCCGGTCTGGCGCATGATCGGCGCTGCGCCGGAGGCGATCCGCGCGCGGGCCGAACGCTGGGCCGCCGTGGTGGGCGGCGATGTGATCCCGTCCGAGTCGACGGTGGGCGGCGGCAGTCTGCCGGGCGAGACGCTGCCCACCTGGGCGCTGTCGCCGCGCGTGGACGCGCCCAACGCCGCCGCGGCGCGCCTGCGGGCGCACGACCCGCCGGTCATCGCGCGCGTGGCGCAGGATCGCCTGCTGCTCGATCCGCGCACCGTCCTGCCGGAACAGGACGCCGACCTGCTGGCTGCACTGAAAGAGTTGTGAGTATGCACGTCATTGGCACCGCCGGGCACGTCGATCACGGCAAATCCACCCTGACCCAGGCGCTGACCGGCATCAACCCGGACCGGCTCGCCGAGGAACAACTCCGTGAGATGACGATCGACATCGGTTTCGCGTGGCTGGACCTGCCCACCGGCGAGCGCGTCGGCATCGTGGACGTGCCGGGCCACCGCGACTTCATCGAGAACATGCTGGCCGGGGTGGGCGGCATCGACGCGGCAGTGCTGGTCATCGCCGCCGACGAGGGCGTGATGCCCCAGACGCGCGAGCATCTCGCCATCCTCGACCTGCTGGCGATCCCCACCGGCCTGATCGCGCTGACCAAGATCGACCTGGTCGACGACCCGGCGTGGCTGGAACTGGTGCAGCTCGACGTCATGGAGACGGTCCAGGGCACCGTGCTCGACGGCAAGCCGATCGTCTCGGTGTCGGCGCGCACCGGCGAAGGGCTGGACGACCTGGTCGCGGCGCTCGTCGCCATGCTGGCCGACCAGCCCGCCCGCCCCGACGCGGGCCAGCCGCGCCTGCCCATCGACCGGGTATTCACCATCAGCGGCTTCGGCGTGGTCGTGACCGGGACGCTGCTCGGCGGCTCGCTCGAAGTCGGGCAGGAGGTCGAGATCCAGCCCGCCGGCGTGCGCGCGCGCATCCGCGGCCTGCAATCGCACGAGGAGAGCCTCGCGCAGGCCGGGCCGGGGCGGCGCGTGGCGGTCAACCTGCGCGGCGTGGAGAAAGCCGACATCGCGCGCGGCGACGTGCTGGGCCTGCCGGGCGCGTGGCACCCGACCACGCTGGCCGACGCCTGGCTGCGCTACCTGCCCGGCGCGCACCAGCCGCTGGCGCACAACGACGAGGTCAAAGTGTTCGCCGGGGCGGCGGAGGTGATGGGCCGCGTCCGCGTGCTGGACCGCGAGCTGGTGCTGCCCGGCGAGGAGAGCTGGATCCAGCTCCGGCTGGAGCGCCCGATCGTGGCCGCCCACGGCGACCGCTACATCGTGCGCCGCGCCTCGCCGCCGGAGACGATCGGCGGCGGCGTCATCCTCGACACGGCGCCGGGCCGCCGCTGGAAACGCTTCAGGCCGGACGTGGTCCGGCGGCTCGAAACGCTGTTGGACGGCGACCCGGTGACGGCGGCGCTGCTGGCGCTGGCGGGCGCGCGCGGGCCGGTCCGCGCCGGGGCGCTCGATCTGCCGCCGGAGGGACGCGAAAAGGCGTTGGCCAGCGGCGACCTGCTGGCGCTCGGTGACTCCGGCTGGGTGATTCACGCGCAAAGCTGGGAGCGGCTGGTCGCCAGGGCGACCCGCGTCCTGGCCGAGTTCCACGCCGCGGAGCCGCTGCGCGTGGGCCTCCCGCGGGACGCGCTGCGCGGGCGGCTGCGCCTGGAGCCGGACGCGTTCGAGGCCAGCCTGGCCGCGCTGGCCGGGGCGGGACGGGTCGTGATCGAGGATGGCGGCGTCCTGCGCCTGCCCGATCACGCGATCCGCTTCACCGCCGCCCAGGAAGACGCGCTGCGGGCCTTGCGGCGCGACTTCGAGCGCGCGCGCCACACGCCGCCCACGGCGGGACAGGTCCGCGAGCGGGTGGGCGACGCGGTGCTGACCAGCCTGATCGAGCAGGGCGAGCTGGTGCGCATCAGCGACGACGTAGTGCTGCTGCCGGACGTGCTGCGCGAGTGGATCGACTTTGCGCGCGAGCGGCTGGAGGCGGGCGAGCCGCTGACGGTGGCCGTGCTGCGCGATCATTTCCAGACGACGCGCCGCTATGCGCTGGACTTCCTCGAACGGCTGGACGCGCTCGGCATCACGCGGCGCAAAGGCGACGAGCGCGTGCCCGGCTCGGGCCGCTGGGACCGGCTGCTGAGTTAGCCGGGGCGCGTTCCGGATTCGGGACAAAAAGCCCACCACAGAGAGCGCAGAGGACACAGAGAGAGGGATATTTCGAGAGGTTCTTCCAAATCCCTCTCTGTGATCGCCGTGGTTCAAAATCCGCCTCAGATTTGGAATGCACCCCCCTTTGCCCGTGTCGTTGGACAACCGCCCGGCTCGCGCCCTATAATCAGGGTGCAGCACGCAACCATCACCGGCCTGGGGGGTCGCACACATGCAGCGCAGGATAGCCGTCGTCTTGTTGATCTGGCTGGGCGCCTTTGCGGCGTCGCGGGCCGGGGCGCAGGGCGGCGTGTATCCTCCCCTGGAGCCGGACAACGCCGGGCAGGCCGCGCAGGTGATGATGGTGGGCCGGGGCAAGCCCAATGCCGTCGCGTGGTCGCCGGACGGCGCGACGCTGGCCGTCAGCAGCTCGACTGGCCTGTGGCTGTACGACGGCGCCGATCTGCGGGCCGAGCCGCGCCTGCTGCCGGTGGAAACCGGTCCCCTGGGCAGCGTGGCCTTCAGCCCGGACGGCGCGCTGATCGCGGCCAGCAGCGACACGTTCCCCAATTCTCTGCTCTACGTGTGGTACGCAGCGACGGGCGAGGTCGCTGCCGTGCTCGGCCATGACGAGCCGGTGTACGGTGTGGCCTTCAGCCCGGACGGCGCGCTGCTGGGCACCGGCAGCGAGAGCATGGTGCACCTGTGGCACGTCGGGGTGTGGGAAGCCCGCACGCTCGTGCTTCCGCCCGAATACGGATCGGTGTTCAGCGTGGCGTTCAGCCCGGACGGCGCGCTGATCGCGACGAGCACGAACAGCGGCATGGTGCTGCTGTGGGACCCCGCGACCGGCGAGCAGGTGGCCGCGCTGGAGGCTCACAGCGCGGCGGTGAGCAGCGTGGCGTTCAGCCCGGATGGCGCGCTGCTGGCCTCGAACAGCCTCGACGGGCGCGTTCTGCTGACCGGCGTGGACCAACGCGCCCTGCACGGTATCGTCGACGAAGCGGCGCAGAGCGGATTCGCGGGCAGCATCGGCTTTTCGCCGGACGGCTCCACGCTGGCGGCCGGCACCTACAGCGGCGCGATCTGGCTGTGGGACGTGGCTTCGACCCGCAGCGTGGGCACGCTTGGCGGCGGCGACGCCCGGCCCGTGCAAAGCCTCGCCTTCCGGCCCGATGGCGCAGCCCTGGCGGCGGCGAGCCTGAACGGGCAGGTGCGTGTGTGGGATGTGCCTGCCGGGACCCTGCTGGCCGAGCTGGACGGGTTTACCGATGGCCTGTTGAGCCTCGCCTTCCGGCCCGGTGGAGGCCAGATCGCCACCGGCGGGCGCGACGGCCTGATCCGCCTGCACGACCCGGCTGGTGGGCTGGGCGCCGTGATGGAAAACGTCAGCCCCGTGCCCGGCGGCCCGGCGTTCTATTCCCCGGTCAGCGCCCTGGCCTTCAGCCCCGATGGCCGCGAGCTGATTTCGGGCGGGTATGACGGCGCGCTGCGCTGGTGGGACGCCGCGACCGGGGACGAGATCGCCGCCGTGACCGCCCACACGCGCGGGGTGACCGGGCTGGCGTACCGCCCCGGTGGACAGGTCGTGATTTCGGGCAGCAGCGAAAATGCGATCCGGTTGTGGAGCCGGGCCGTCCTGGCGGTGAGTGACGAGCCGCTGGTCGAGCTGCCGCTCGGTGACGAGCCGGCCCAGGCCGCCGTGTGGCATGTCGCGGCGAGTCCCGACGGCGCGCTGGTCGCGTCGGCCCATTGGGATCACACCGTGCGCCTGTGGGACGCCGAAACGGGCGCGTCGCTGGCCGTGTTGGAGGGCCACCGCCAGGCTGTGTACGGGGTCGCGTTCAGCCCGGACGGGGCGCGGCTCGCCTCCGCCAGCCGGGATGGCACGGTCCGGGTGTGGGACGTGCGCGACGTCCGCGCGGGCGTGGAGTCGCTGGCCGTGCTGGTCCACGACCAGTGGGTGCGCTGTCTGGCGTTCAGCGCGGACGGTTCGCTGCTGGCGAGCGGCACCGACGATGGCGCCGTGCGCCTGTGGGATGTGAGCGTGGCCCGCTCCGGCGCAACCCCCCTGGCCCGCCTGAGCGGGCACACGGACTTCATCACGGCGGTGGGGTTCAGCCCGGATGGCACGCTGCTGGCGTCCACCAGCCTGGACGGCACGCTGCGCCTGTGGGCCGTGCCCATCCCGCCGCCCTGATCGCGCGGCGTAGTGCGTTTCAGATTCGGGACAGAAAGCTTACCACGCAGGTCACAGGGCCCACAGAGAGAAGAACATTTACGAGAGTCGCTCTTAAATCCCTCGCTGTGATCTCCGTGCGCTCTGTGGTGAAAAATCCACCCCCAATGTGAAATGTATCCTGCGCCGTGGCGCTGTTGGCGAACTCTCGTTTTTCCAGTATGCTAAACGTGCACAGAGAAACCCATTCAGGGAGGTGTGTCGTGAGTTCTGACATGGACGATCTCCGCCGGCTGGCGTTGGAGGAAGAAGAAGAGGCCGATCACTTCGAGAACTACCTGGCCCAGAACGTGCGCAGTGACAAGATGTTTGGCATGACGCCCGCCGAGCGCATGTTCGTCTCGATCGGTTGTTTCCTGGTGACGGGCCTGGGCGGGTTTTTGCTGCTGCTGGTCATGGGCAAGATCGCTATCTGACTTCTACCATCACGGAGGCTGTCATGGTAGCCAGGGCAGAGCATGTGTCGCTGGGCGAGTGGACGCTTCGCGTTCTGGTCGTCCTGTTTTTGGGCATCATTTTGTTAGGCGTCTGGCGTTTGCGAGACGTCTTTTTGTTGGTGTTCTTCGGCGCTATCCTGGCAATCGTGCTGCAAATTCCGGTGCGCAGGCTCCAGCGCCTGGGGCTCAACCGTTCCCTGAGCGTTGCGCTGACGTTGGCGGGCGCGTTCGCGTTCCTGATCGTGCTGCTGATTTTGATGGTTCCCATCTTCGCCGACCAGGTGCGCGATCTGGCCGATATCCTGCCACAGCGCATCGACGACGCGCGCGTCGAGTACAACCGGCAGATCGCCGACAAGATGGGTCTGCCCCGCGTCGAGTGGTACCAGACCACCGAGCAGGATATCGAGGATTTTCTGCGCGAGCAGGCCGAGAAGGTGACACACCAGGTCTTTCCGTTTCTCAGCGGCCTCAGCGGTGTCTTGACCAGCGTCGTGTTCATCTTTTTCATCGGCGTGTTTTTCGTCGTCGAGCCGATCGACTATCTGGCCGGGATGCTCACGCTCGTCCCGCGCGGCTACCGCCCGCGCGCGCTGGAGATCTTCGAGAAGCTGGGCCGCATGCTCCAACGCTGGTTCGTGGGCCAGCTCATCAGCATGACGCTCACCGCCGTGATGATCACCTTCGTGACGGGCGTGATCCTGGGGCTGCCCAACGCCGTGGCCCTGGGCGTGATCTCCGGGCTGATGGAGTTCATCCCCAACTTCGGCTCGATCATCGCGGTGATCCCGGCGTTGATCATCGCCCTGGCGACGCGGCCCGTCCTGGTCCCGTTCGTGATCCTGGCCTACCTGATCACGCAGCAGCTCCAGAGCAACCTGCTCATGCCGCGCATCATGGCCCGCCAGATTTCGCTGCCAGCGGCGACCATCCTCGTCGCGCAGATCATCGGGGCGGCGCTGTTCGGCTTTCTGGGGATTCTGCTGGCGCTGCCGCTCACGATCGTGGTGACGGTGATCGTGCGCGAGGTTTACGTGTACGACGTGCTCAACACCCGCCCGGCCCGGCTCGAAACCCATGTCCGGTCGGACGGCACCACCTACACCCGTGTCACCAGCGAGACGTATCGCCCGGAGCGGTTGTCCCCCGGCGAGGCGGCGCGGCTGGTGGCCGAGGGACGCGATCTGTTCAACGAGGATATCGTGGAGATCATCACGCCCACCTCGCCCGTGCTCGAACAGGCGGCGCGCGGCCAGCAAATCGTGTTGTGGGCCGTTCTGGGGTTGACGGTGGCTCAGGTGCTCGCGCTGGTACGGTCGCTGCTGGGGTCGGGCAGCGAGGACTAGCGGCCCTTGTTCGGGGAAGGGGGGAGTTGGCCGGCCCGCAGACAGGTCTGGGCCCGGCTTCTATCGGTGAAGTAGGCCACCTGTTGGTGGTTGTTCAGCGTATTGTGCAGCAGGACGGCGAGCTGTCGTTGGGCGTCCGTGCCGAACAGCACGGCTACCGGGATCGGGTATTCGGTCAGGAGATCGATCAGGTGGCTGAGCCGGACGATGCTCAGGTTATCGCTGTGGCTCATGTCGAGCAGGATGCCCGCCGGGGAAACCCCCTCGTCGATGGTGTTCTTCACCTGCTGGACGATCGCCTGCGAAAGCTCGGGCACGAACTGGCCCCGCGGTTGGATGTCGAAAATGTCGTCGTCGCCCGCGTGGAAATCGAAGGTGGGATCGATAGTTGGACATGGTCCATTCATGTGGGTTATCCGTTCGATAGATGGATTTCGTCTGTGACCATCTTCTCAGCCAGCAATTAAACCCTCGTAAAAGCATAATTTAAAGTCAATAAAATCGCTGGCGCTCTACAATGGAGAATTAATGATATGGCAACTCTTCGGGACTATTGGCCGACCGCCGGATGGCGCGATGCCTCGCCGGGCGCGCACGGCATGGACGGCGCGCAGCTGGAGCAGGCGCGCGATGTCCTGCTCCAGCAGGCGCCCCACATGACGAGCCTGCTGATCGTGCGCGGCGGGCACCTCGTCACCGAGTGGTACGCGGACGGGGCGGCCCCCGATACGCTGCACAACGTGATGTCGGTCACCAAGAGCGTCCTGTCGCTGCTGGTCGGGATCGCCATCCAGACCGGCGACCTGGAAGGCCTGGACGAATCCCTCGGTGACCTGCTGCCGGACTATTTCACGTCGAGCAGCGACGCGCGCAAGCGGGCGATCACCGTGCGCGACCTGCTGAGCATGCGCTCCGGGCTGGCGTGGGAAGAATACGGCCCCAGCGTGGTCGAGATGACGTCCAGCAAAAACTGGGTGCGTTACGTGCTCGACCTGCCGCTGGAACACGAACCCGGCGAGCGCTACAACTACAGCACCGGCGACTCGCAGCTTCTCTCGGCCATGCTGGCCCGCGCGACCGGCATGACGGCGCTGGCCTTCGCGGACCTGTACCTGTTCGGCCCGCTGGGCATCGAGCGCCGGACGTGGCCCGCCGACCCGCAGGAGGTGACGGTGGGCGGCGCGGAGCTGTCGCTCACCCCGCGCGACATGGCGAAGATCGGCTACCTGGTGTTGAACGAAGGCCGGTGGGAAGACAGCGCGATCGTCCCTGCCGCGTGGATCACGGAGTCGACCCGGCAGCAGGCGCTGGTCGTGCCGCCCGGCGCGCGCGACTGTCCCCCGATCGGCTATGGGTTGTTGTGGTGGCTGCGCCCGCAGGGGGAATTCGCCAGCGCGATGGCAGTGGGCTTTGGCGGGCAGTACATCTACGTGATCCCGGAGCGCGACCTGGTGGTGGTCATGACCGGCGACGCCAGCTCGCCGCCGGAGCAGTTCCGCAGCAACCGCATGTTGTGCGAGTTCAACTTCGTGGAAGACACGATCATCCCGGCGTTGGAAACGTAGGCGGAGCGTGTGCCGGGCGTAGCGCGCTCGCCTGCCGAATTTACGCGTTTTTTATAGCGCGCCGGTCGAAAATCGCGTATCATAGTAGTACCCGGGGGCTATTGACAGGACCCGCCGGGCATGGCTTGGGGGAACTATGATACCGAAACTTCGTAAACTCATCGTCGCGCTGGCGTTCTGTGGCCTGCTGCTGGCGATGATGCTGCCGACGGTTTCCGCGTCGATGCAGGTCGCGCCGTCCGGCGGGCCGGATGGCAACGATCAGCAGGACTGCACCCCCCGCCAGATCCTGTACGAGCTGGTGGTGTATGTGTATGGCGCGCCCGGCGGCGAGGCCATCCACACCGTCGCCAACGGCAGCGCGCCGCTGTGCGTGACCGACATTCAGGCCAGCGCGGCGGGCGGCCATGCGGCGGACGTTTACACCATGCAGGTCACCGGCGGGGTGCTGCCCGCGCCGCCCAAATTCTGATCCCCCGATCATCTGCCAATCCCTGGCCCTGGCGCTTGCGCCGGGGTTTTTTTGTGCCTGTCTCGCCCCACCCCGCCAGGCGATCGCGCCGCCGCAACTGGGGGCATACAAAACGCGCGATGCCGCGTATAATAACGCCATCTCGCTCGTTTTCCGGGGTTGTTACGGTGAGGCCAGGCAGACAACGTGTTGGGACAATCGAAGACTTTCGTGCGCCAGTATGGAGCCGATATCGGCATGGCGCTGATGGCGCTCGTCTGGGGCGTGCACTACATCGTCGTCAAGGATGCGCTCTCCGATCTGGCGCCGCTGACGTTCAACGCGATCCGCTTCTCGATCGGGCTGCCGGTGATTCTGCTGGCCGGGATGCAGCGCCCCGCCGCGCTGCGCGTCGCCCGGCGCGATATTCCCCGCCTGGTGCTGTTGGGGCTGATCGGCCCGTTCGGCTACCAGATCTTCTTCATCCTGGGGCTGGAGCGCACCACGTCCACCAACACGGCGCTGCTGACGGCCACCATGCCCACCTGGACCGCGCTGCTGACCATCGTCCTGGGGATCATCGTCATCCGGCGGCAGATGCTGGTCGGCGTGGCGCTGTCGCTGGTGGGGGTGGCGCTGGTCGTGGTCGGCCAGTCCGAGGGCGGGATCTCGCTCTCCCGCGCGGATGCCCTGGGCAGCAGCCTGGCGCTGGCCGCGGCGATGGTGACCGCGGTGTACAACATCAGCATCAAGCCGCTGGTCGACCGTTACGGCGGGACGGTGATCGCGTTCTGGACCTACTGCCTGACCACCGTTGGCCTGATCGTGGCCTCGCTGCCCGACCTGGCGACGCTCGGCGGCGACAGCCTGACGGCGCGCGTGGTGCCCAACCTGCTCTACAGCGGGATTCTGTCGTGCGCGTTCGGCTTCCTGACCGAGAATTTCGCGCTGCACCGCCTGGGCCCGGCCCGCACCGCGACCTACTACAACTTCACGCCGATCATCGCGGCCTTCGCCGGGGTGGCGGTCCTGGGCGATCCGCTGACGGTCGGGCTGGTGGTGGGCGGCGCGCTCACCCTGTGGGGCGTGACGGTCGTCCGGCGCAACACGTTTCTGCGCCTGCCGGCCTCGCAGCCCCAGCCGGAGGTCCGGCCTGCGGTGGAGGGGCGCAGCTCGTGAGCGGGGACGGGTTGCCGTTTGGCCCGCGTTTCCCCTAAAATTGAACTGTAGCCGAGCGGTATAACATCCTCATTCGACCGGGCCGAAGCGACAGCGCCTGCTCCCTGCATGCCAGCCTCTGCTGATCGGGTTCGCGCCCGGCTTATGCAACCCACTCTTCAGGAGGTTTTGATTTTCCATGGACAAGAAGACATTGATCGAAGCGTTGAACGAAGACCTGGCCGGTGAATTGCAGGCCGTGATCCAGTACCTGACCTATTCGGCCAGAGTGACCGGCCCCTGGCGTCCCCAGTTGGTGACCTTCATGCAGACCGAGGTCCAGGACGAGCTGATGCATGCCCAGTTCCTGGCCGACAAGATCGCCGCGCTCGGTGGCGAGCCGACGACCACGCCGCGCCCCGTCCCCCAGGCGGAACACCCGCGCGACATGCTGAAGGCCATCCTCGAAGCCGAGCTTCAGGCCGGTAAGGACTACACCGAGCGGGCCAAGCAGGCCGACGAGTACGGCGACAAAGGGCTGGCGGTCCAGCTTGAGGACATGGTCCGCGACGAAACGGGCCATGCCGAAGAAACCGCCAAGCTGCTCAAGAACTGGGAATAGGCTCCGCGCCACAAGCACGCAGCACGACGGGCGTTTGCAGGCCGCAGGCGCCCGTTTTTGCTGCCCGCTCCCGGACGCGTCAGGCGGGATCGTCCGCCTCGCTGTACCCGGTGGGCCGGACGTAGCGCGTTTGCAGGTGCGGCTCCAGCGCCTCGCGGAGCGCGTCTTTCATGATGTTGCCGGAGACGTGCATCAGCGTGTCGCCGTACTGCGGATCGATGCCCATGCTGGCCTGGCAAGGGTAATGGTGGTGGTGCAGGCCGCCCGCCTCGATCGCCTCGTCCACCGGGGTGCCGGCCAGCCGTTCGGCCACGTAGCGCGCGCAGCCGCAGCCCGCATCGCGGACCACGTCCAGCGCGACGATCTGCCGGGTGCGCTCGTCCACGGTGGCGCGAAACGCGGGCTGGCCGAAGTGCTCCGCGAACGCCGCGATCAGCGGGTGCGCCCGGTACGGCACGCGCTGGCGCAGCGCGTTGGTGTGGGTGGCGGTGAGCGAGCAGAACGGCTTGGGCGTCACGCACGCCACCTCGATCCGCGCCAGCCATTCGCCAAGCTGGCGGGCCAGCCCCACCGGCAGCCACGCCACGTTGTCGATCGGGGCGATGACGGCCTGCGCGCCGGTCATCTGCGCGATCTCGGGGATCATCTCCGCGACGCCCTTGACCTCGGCCAGCGAGAGGATCAGGTCGCACGGCGGCAGCGCGTCCGGCAGGTGGTCTTCGGGATAGTCCAGCACGGGCGGCAGGACTTTGGGCGTCTGCCACGTCGCGACCTCCCAGCCCGGCGGGGCGTGGCGGCGGATGTTATCGACGTGACGCCAGCCATATTCTCCGGTCACCAGGACCAGCAGGCGCATAGTTTATCTTTGCTCCAGAGTGAGCGCCTCCCCCGGCCTGAACAGACCGGGGGAGGCGCCGACGGTCAGGACTCGTCGCGCAGCGTTTCCGAGCGCGGATCGAGCAGCACGAACAGGCCCAGCGAGCCGAGATTCGCGAACAACAGCGGCGCCAGGAACGGCGCGCCCCGGATGAACCGCTCGGCGACGAACGCGCCGCGCGAGGTCAGGTTGTCGTCCACGTGCAGGGCGGCGCCCACCACGCCTGTGAGGATCATGAGCAGCATCGCGACCGTGTAGGTCCACAGGTCGCTGCGCGTGGGCCGCTCGATGGCGCCCATCGTCGCGGCGACGACGGTGGCGAACACGCCGACCACGGTTGGGATCCACAGCCAGCCGTTTTCGTACCCGGTGCGCGCGTGGTCCAGCACGGCGCTCAACACGGTGGCGAGCGAGCCGAGCGAGACGATCAGGAAGTAGGCGCGCGTCTTGGGCAGCGGCAGCCGCAGGGTCCGGCCAAACAACAGCCGCAGCCGCCCGCTGTCCGGCGGATCTTCGACCCAGGCCGCGCTGATGCCCAGCAGGCCCGTCATCGCGAACATGAGCGGGCCGAGCACGGGCGGCCCCCACACCAGCAGCCGCACCGTCAGGCTCTCGCCTTCGGGGCCGGCGGGCAGGGCGGCGCGTTCCAGGTGGAAGTAGGCGCCCAGCACGCCGACGATGATGCTGCCCAGCAGGACCAGCGTCGCCAGCACAGTGGCCGTCTCGCGCTGTTTGATCGCGATCAGCCCGGCGACCAGCAGCACCGCCCCCGCGACGGGCCCGAAGATGATCGGGATCCATTCGTAGGGCACAATCGTGCCGCTGATGCTGTGGGCCAGGTAGATGTCGATGCCCAGAAAAATCTCGTTGATGGCCGCCATCAACAGCATGACCTGATCGCGCGAGAACGGGATCTTGATGCGCTGGATGGGCGGCGCCATGGTTGCCAGGTGGTACATAGCCACCTCACTCACTCGGATGCGGGCGCTTCGGCTTCTTCCGGCGCTTCTTCCAGCGGCGGCGGGCTGGCGACGCCATCGTTCACCACGCGCGGGCTGACCGCCGGAATCTCGCCAGAGAGCTTGCCGTTCACCAGTTCTTCGAGCTCTTCCAGTTCCTTGAGCATTTCATAGGCGCCGTGCCACTGCGTATAGTCCGGCCCCTGCATCGACGCGCCGAACTTGGCCGTGCGGCCCCAGTGGTGCCACAGCTCGAAGTACACGAAGTCGATCGGCTCGTCGAACGGCTCCGGCGACATCAGGCCCTGCTCCTTGAGCGGGGCGATCATCTCGTCGCTGACCTCGACCCAGTTGTTGATCGCGCCCACCAGGTCGTCGAAATCGGCGTAGAAGCCTTCGATGAAGTTGGTGTTGTGGCATTCCAGGCACACGTTCTGCATGCGCACCAGGTTGTCCTGCCAGCTTGGGCGGCGCTCGCTGATCGGCTGGAACAGGTACCACGTCAGGCGGTCGCCGATGTCGTGCGTCGTGCCGGTGGAACCAAAGCCGCTCATGTGGCAGATCGCGCAGGTTGGCGCGGGGAAGTCCTCGACGGTCAGGGTGCCCGCTTCGGCGTCCCAGTTCCAGTATTCGCCGCCGGTGTGATACGCGATGCCGTGCGGCGACTCGACGTAGATCTCCCACTGCGGATGGTCGGGGCCGATGTGGCAGGCGTTGCACGTTTCGGGCTTGCGCACCTGCTCCAGGCTGAACTCGTGGCGCAGGTGGCATTTCTGGCACTGGCCGATCGATCCGTCCTCGGCGGGCTTGCCGATGTTATGGCAGCTCTCGCAGGCGAAGCGCGTCACCGCCGGCCCTTCGATGGCGTGCAGCGAGTTGCGCATCTCGTTGGGCTTGACGGCGGCTTCGGGGATCGCTTCGTACCGGGCGAGCAGGTCCTCCGAGATACCCTCCAGGCCCACCATCGCCACGTAGGCGGGGATGGAGTGGCGGCTGGCGTAAAATTCTCGAACCTCTTTTTGGTGGCAGGTCTCACACATGGCGGTCGTGGGCGAGGCCAGCACGTAGGTGCCCTCGTGTTCGACCGCGCCGGCATAATTCGAGTCTACTTCGTGGCAGTCCACGCACGCGACGTTCGCCGCGGCCATGGTGCTGAAGCCGTACTGCTGGACGATCCCCGGCGTGGTGCGGCGGTGACACTGCACGCAGGAGTCGTCGCTGTTGGCGAGCGCGTCGACCCGCTCGCGCCCTTCGGCGGCCTTGTCCGCTTCTTCGACGGCGGTGATGATCAGGATCAGGCCGAGGACGATGATCACACCCACCAGGCCGATGATCAACACGCGCCCGGCGGTGATCCAGCTCCGCCAACCGTTCGAGGCGGTCGATTGTGGTTGTTCGGTCATGTTTCCCCCTTCACGCGTGTAATTAGTCGCTCGGATCCACCGCGCCCGACCGCAGCAGGGTCAACAGCATGATCACGGGCGATGTCGCCGTGATTTTGTGCGGCATCTTGGGCGGCATGTGAATCCACGTTCCGGGGCGAGCGTGATGGACGTCATCCCCCAGGGTGACGGTCGCTTCGCCCTGAACGAACTCGATGATCGCCGGCTGCGACGATGTGTGCTCCGAAAGTTCCTGGCCGGTCGCAAACCCGAAGACCACGACCTTGATGTGATCGTCAGCGTGCAGCGTCCGGCTGATGATGCTGTCGTCCAGGATTTCCGGCACGGACTCGATGATGCTGTCGAAATAGGTGTACGACGTCATAACCTCCCTTTACCGTTCTCAGATCCCAAGCACAAAAACCCCGGGATGGGGCGGCGTCTGCGGGATGACGCTCTGGTGTCGAAACGCGATCGGACAGCTCCTTTCTGGCGCGGGTGCTGCGCCCGGCTAACTGCCGTCCTGGGGATCGGAATCGCCGTCGTCCCACCGGATCAGGTAAGGCAGCTCGATGGCCCCCACCGGGCAGACGGCCTCGCAGATGGCCGAATAGGTGCAGGCGTCCGGACGGATCACCGCCGCTTTGCCGGCGACCATTCCGAGCGCCCCGGTCGGGCACCGCTCGATGCAGTCTCCGCACGCGGTGCACTTCCGCCGGTCGATTTGGGGGATCCAGGCGCGATCCACCAGGCTTCACCTGCCACTAGATAACCGTATGACCAGCGTAATCGAAAACGGCTGACAGAGCATTGATCTGGATCAAGAGAGGGCCGCCGGTCAATCCATGGCGACGGCGTGCAGCAGGTCGGGCCGCAGGATGGCGATCTCGTGCCGGTCGAACCGGATCGCGTCGATCTGCTCCAGCGTGCGCAGCGCCCGGCTGACCGTTTCGGGCGTGGTGGCGAGGTGAGCGGCCAGCGTCGCGCGCGTGACGGCGGGGCTGTTGGGCGCCTGGCTGTCGCTCTGCTTGAGCAGGTAGCGCGCCAGCCGCGCCGTGACCGAGCACAGCGCCAGGTCTTCGATCTGCTGGACCAGCTCGCGCATGCGCCCGGTGAGGATTTCGATCACCGCGACGGCCAGGTCGGGGTCGGCGCGCAGCGCGTCGACCAGCGCGTCGGGCGGCAGCATCCAGGCGATCACCGGGGTGAGCGCGACGGCGTGCGCCGCCGCCGGGCCGCCATCGAGCGCGGGGATGTCGTTGAACGACTCGCCGGAGCCGAGCAGGTGGACGATGTGCTCGCGGCCATCGGCGCTCAGCCGGAAGACCTTGACCTGTCCCGATTCGATCACCCACAGGCCGGTGTGGTGCTCGCCCTGCACCAGGATCGTCTCCTGGGCGGCGAAGTGGCGGCACGCGGCGTGACGGGCCAGCGCGTCCACCCGCGCGGGCGAGAGCGCCCTGAAGTACGGCAGGTGTCCGAGCCGGTCGGCGAGCGAGAATCCGGGGTCGGATGAGGCCATGCACATAAGTCCGTCCTGCTGGTGTCCGTTGAGGCGGATTATACAGCAGGCGGGCCGTTGGGAACACCGGCGCTCAACAAAACTGGCCGCGCAGCGGCGGCCAGCAGGGTATATTGGTGGAGGCGCAAGCCCGGCGGTGCTAGCCGGTCGCGGGGCGCATGAGGGGCCGGAACTTGGGCCCGTAGACGATGATCCCGCGGCTGCCATCGGTGCGCAGCTTGCGGATCACCATCTCGACGCGCATCCCGATCTCGACCGGGCCGTCGACGTCCGTGAGCTGGGCGGTGACGACCGGCCCTTCGTCGAGCTGCACCAGGGCCAGCAGGTACGGCGCGAACGGCTCGAACGCTTCGGCGGGCGTGGTCACGGTGGTGAAACTGTAGACCGTCCCCTTGCCGGAGAGCGGGAACAACTCCACGTCGCGCGCGTCGTCGAGCGGCTGCGCCCGGCGAAACTGGTCCCAATAGGCCAGTTGGTGATCCAGGCGCCCCTGGTGGGCGTTCGATTCTTGCGTGCTCATGCCAGTCGTTACCGGGCAGCCTGGGCGTAATCGACCTCAGCCTGGGGGGCGGTCGCCGTCTCGACGTCGAACGTGTAGACCCTGGTCGCGCCGTTGGTGGTGCCGGTCTGCTGAGGCAGCAGCACCGCGCCGGTTTCCGGGCAGCGCGTCGCGAGGAGTTGGCTTCGGCTCGTCTTCAGTCGCCAGTTACGCGTGATATCCATGTCCTACCTCTCTCATCGATAATGATCGGCGCCGGCACTCATCTCTACCTGTGCGGCCTTTGCGCCATTTGTCACACTTTATACACGCGGGGACCTCTCAAAAGCTATCAAAGACTCGACCTTGATAGCTTTTGACAGCCGGTTGAGGGGAAAAATGCCCCGAACGAGGACCGGAAAACCGGGCGCGAAAGGGGCGCGGCGAGCGCGCTAGGGAATCGTCACGACCTGGATCGCGATTCCGCCGGGCGCGATGGTGACGTCGGCTATGGAGAACCGCGCATCGGCGCCGCCCGCCTGCTCGAACAGCAGGTCGATGATCGTCTCCTCGACGGTGGCCAGCATGTTGTCGACCAGTTCCTCGTCGAACACGGCGTTGTCGTCGTCGAAGAAGGTGCGCAGTTTCTTGAGCGCCAGCCGCCCCTCCTGCGCCAGCAGCGTGAACTGGAGCGTTGCGGGGCGCGCGGTGCTCGCGTTGCCGGGCGTCGTCAGCACATCGACCGACACCCGCGCCAGCCCGTCGAGCAGCTCGACCTGCGGCGGCTCCAGGAAGAAGCCGCCCGCGCCTTCGGCCAGCTCCTGGGCGAGCACCTGGTTGATCTGGTTGGCGGTGATCGTCACCCGCGGGCCGGGCGGCGTGGGCGTCGGCGGCTCCGGCGAGGGGGTGTAGGTCGGGTAATCGATGTCGGTCGCGGTCGGGCGCTCGTAAGTGTACGCGATCGTCGGGCGGTCGGGCGCGGGCGTGTTGGTGGCGCCGGGCGTCCAGGTGGGTGGCAGTGGCGACGGGACGAACGGCGTAGCGGTCAGGATGGGCACGGCGGGGGTCGCGGTGGGTCCCTGGGTGGGGACGGCGAAATCCGGGTCGGGCGTGGGATCGGCCTCTTCGCCGCACCCGGCAGCGATGAGCACCACCAGCGCCAGAACGAGCCACAGTCGCGCTTTCGTCATGCCATTTTCTCCCTGTATGTGCCTGTCCTAATCCCCGCCCGCCAGATCGCGCAGGCAGCCGGGCGGCGCGAGCGACACGACCCGCGCCAGAATCCAGCCGTCGCGTTCCTGCTCGCCCAGCCAGACGCGCAGCCAGGTATCGCTCCCAGCAGTTGCCTGTTCCAGCACCACCAGCGGCTCCGCCAGCCGGGCCAGCGCGACGCCAGCCGGGCCGGGCGCGCTGCGCACGATTGCGATCCGGTCGTCCCGCACGCGGGCGATGCACGCGCCGGGCGGCGGCGTAATCGATGGCGTGGGCGTATCGGTCCAGCGGGCGGCGGTAGCGGTTAGCCCGGCGTCGAAGGCGGCAGCGAGCGTTTCGGTCGCGTCCGGCGTGATCGACGGCGTGGGCGTCTCGGTCCAGCGGGCGGCGGTAGCGGTTAGCCCGGCGTCGAAGGCGGCAGCGAGTGTCCCGGTCGCGTCCGGCGTGTATGACGGCGTGAGGGTGGGAATGTGGGCGCGCGTTTCTTCCGCGTCGATGGCCGCTTGCAGCGTGCCGGATAGGGCCGTGTTTTGCGCGCCAAGCTGCACCACGGCGGTCGCATGCTCGACGCCGCGGGCGGCAGCCGTCGCCGTCTCGTCGAGCCGGGCCTGCGGGATCAGGGTGGGCGGAGCAGTGGCCTTGTGGTCCCGGTAGACGTTCAAACCGGCGGCGCCCAGGGCCGCGCCCAGGATCAGCGCGACGAGGGCCGCGCCCGCCATCAACGGCGCCAGAAAGCGGCTCTCGCCGGTGGGCGCGGCGTGGCCGGGCGGCGAGATGGTGACCGCCTCGCTCCACTCGCTAGCAGTGCGCGCGTCGTCCGGAGTGCGCAGCGCGCGAACGCGGTAGATCGCCGGCTGGCCGGCCACCCCGCAGGACGTCTCCGGCGTGAAATAATCGTCGCCCTGGCCCTCGTCCTGGTCCCTGGGAGTCACGTGGACCGCGTACTGCCGCGCGCCGGGCACCGGCGTCCAGGCCAGTTTGCGGCCCGAAACCTGGGTGAAGACCGGCGTATCGAGACGCGCGGGCGCTTGCTGGGGGCGGCTCCAATCGGACGGCGCGTGTGGGGCATACAAAGCGTTGATCGCGCGCACGCGGAAGAAGCTCTGCGGCGGGGTGTCGGGCGGCAGGTGCGCTTCCGAGACCTCGCCCCGGTACACGATCGCGCTCTCGTGCGGCTCGAAGGCTGCCGATGGCGCGGTTTCGATCTCGTAACCCGTCGCCTGGGCCACCGGCGACCAGCGCAGCGTATAGCCGCCATCCACCGCCCAGCGGACCGGCTCCATTACGGGCGCGCTGAGCCCCAGCGGCGTGACCGCCAGCGGCTCGCCGGGGGTGCCCGCCACGCCCCGGTTGATCGGCACGACGCGGTAATAGCGCTGGCTGTTGACCGGCGGGGACAGGCGATACTGCACCTGGCGCTGGTCGGTCAGCTCGGCCAGCAGCGCGATCTCGTCGAAGGCCGGCGTGGGCGATTCTTCGACGCGGTAGCCGGTCGCGTGTTCGACCGGGTCCCAGGTGAGCGTGCACGTATCGGGCGAGGTCCAGCGGTAGCGCACGGCGACCCTGTCCGGCTCGATCAACAGCGGGTTCAGCTGCAGGTCGAAGATCGCCAGCCCGCGCCCGGCTTCGGCGGCCCAGTCTTCGAGCGCGTGCTGAAGCTCGGCTTGAGGCAGGTCGGGCAGGTCGCTGCCAATAGGCCGGGCCCCGGTGCTGAACACAAACAGGCGTTCCAGGCCGTACAGCGCGCCGTGATGGGCGTGCAGCGTGGCGACGGGCGGCTCGATCTGCCCGGCGGGCGTCCAGCCTTCGTCCGGCAGCACGGCCAGGTCCAGGTCGACCAGCGAGCGGGTGCGGTCGATCAGGCGCACGCCGGTCATGCCCAGCCAGGCCAGGTAAATGCGCCCGCCCGCGATGTTGCGCTCCAACCGGCCCGCGACGAACCCGGTCAGGCCGTCCGGCGCGCCCGCGAAGGTGTCGCCGTCGGTGAGCCAGCCGTGCACCGGCGCGGGCCAGTCGTCGCCGTCCGGCGCGCGCGTCCACAGCAGATCGGCCAGCCGCTCGCCGACCAACGCGGCGGCGGGGCCTTCGGCCAGGGCGAACGCCAGCCGGTCCGCGTCCTGGATCATGTTCAGCGTGACGTCCGACGCGCCGGGCGCGGATGGTGCCTGCCCCGCGGGCTGGACCGCCGCCCGCCAGCGACCGTGTGAGCTGCGGCCCTGCTGGATCGGCGCGGCGTCAGGGCCGAGCTGGAGTCGTTGAACACTGCTCATGGCAGTTTCCGTTGCGTGCGTGTGAATGACACAGAGGTAGTGTAAGTCGCCCGGCGTGAATGGGCAAGTTCACCCGGTCAGCGGCCCCGGCGGACGACCGCCCCGGCCATGATGGTCAGCCCGATCAGGACCAGGATGCCCGGCCAGAACAGGCCCGCGGCGAAGAGGGCCGCCAGCCCGATGAGCCACGCTGCCGGCAGCAGCCCCGCCGGAACCCCGCCGCGCGCCACCCCCGCCGGCAGCGTCGACAGGCCGACGACGGCCAGGAGCCACGGCCAGAAGTCCACCGCATCCCATACCAGCAAGATGACGATGCCGATCAGCATGATCATCCCGCTGGCTGCGGCGAGCGGATCGCGTCGTTCCATGTGTCACCCCCCGTTGAGCGAGTCCCTATGCCCAGTCGTCGCCGAAGTACTCTTCGTTATATGTGTCGGGCGGCAGGCCGCGTTTGGCTTTCGATTTGCGGGCCGATTCGGGGCGGGCGAGCGCTTCCGCCAGGATGTTCAACCCGACCAGGATCAGGATGCCCGGCCAGAAGTGGCCGGTCGCGAACAGCACCGCCAGCCCACCCATCCAGATGAAAGGTTCCAGGCCGCCCCACAGTCCCTTCCGGGCGATGCTGCTGGGCAGGCTCGACAGGCCGGCCACCAGCAGAATCCACGGGAAGAACGGGATCGAATCGAACAGGAACAGCACGCCCAGGCCGATCAGCAGAATGCCGCCGCTCATGCCGTCGAGCGTTCCCGCGTTGCAGACTTTGGTTTCAATTCTCATTTTAGTCTTGGCTGTCATGCGATAATCTCCCGGTCTCGTCTTCTTCGTACTCACTGTCCCAAATATCATCGGTGTGATCCCAGCCGTTGCCCGGAAAATCGTGGTCGTCGCGCAGCACCAGCCGGTCGGTGTCCGGCGGGACGGGCAGGCCGCGCTTGCGCTTCTGCATCATCTGGCGGCCCAACCGGCGCTCGACCACCAGCCGTTGGTGGCGCTCGTCGAGCTTGTCCGGCGGCGCGATGGCGATCAGCAGCGCGCTCATCCCCGACAGGACCAGGATGCCCGGCCAGATCATCCTGGTGAACAGGAAGAACGGCAGCCCAATCATCCAGATCGTCGCCTGCGCGATCAGCCACAGGCCGTACAAAAACCCTTTCTCGGCCAGCAGCAGCGGAATCGACACGAACCAGATCAGGAGCAGGAGTCCCGGCCAGATGAAATTGATCAACACGAGGAACGCGAACCCGAACAGGAAGATCGCGCCGCTGAACGCTACCAGCCGTTGCTTCAAAGCATCAGGATCGTCGAACATGGTTCACCCGTAACGAGTTGGATATGACGGCTTCTCTATTGATTCTACGTCGAAGCGGCGGTTTGGTTGTGCGGCGCCGGGAACAGTTGTCATTTCCCAGAATCTCGCTACAGTTGCGGGTAGGACTCAGCGAACCGGAGGGACCCATTTCATGCCCCAAGAAACCGCCGCCATCCCCAGGCGCAAACGAATCGCGCTGATCGCGCACGACGACCGTAAGCAGGACCTGTTGGAATGGGCGGAGTATAACAAAGACTCCCTGCGCCGGCACCTGCTCTACGCGACCGGCACGACGGGTACCCTGCTCGAAAAGCGGCTGGGCATCCCGGTCGTGTCGTTCATGACCGGGCCGCTGGGGGGCGACCAGCAGATCGGCGCGAAAATCGCCCAGGGCGAGATCGATTTCCTGATCTTCTTCTGGGATCCGCTGGAGTCGCATCCCCACGATCCGGACGTGCGGGCGCTGCTGCGCGTGGCCGTGCTGAAAAACATCCCGGTGGCGACCAACCGCGCCACGGCGGATTTCATTTTCTCGTCGCCGCTGATGGACTCGGCTTACGAGCGCTACGTGTACGATTACGCGTCGCGCCTCAAACGGGGCCGCCTGATCGACTCGCTGCAGGACGGCGAGTGACGGCGATGGACGCGGCGCAGCGAGGCGGCCCCGGCGAGCTGCCGCCCTCCGAGCCTGTCCGCCATCTCTCGCGCGAGGAGCTGAGCGAGCTGGTGGACGTCGTGCTGCACGTCGGGCAGGCGATGCTGCAAGCGGGCGCGTCGAGCTTCCGCACCGAGGAGACGATGGCCCGCATCGGCCTGGGCCTGGGCGCCGACCGGCTGGAACTGTACGTCACGCCGACCGGGATCATCGCCACGGCGGTCAGCGGCGGCGAGCAGCGCACGCGCGTAGGCCGGGTGGGCCCGCTGGGCGTGAACATGGCGCGCGCCATCGAGCTCAACCGCCTCTCGCGCACGATGAGTCTGGTCGGCGGCACGCTGCCCGCCGTCCGGCGCCAGGTGGAGGTCATCGAACAGTCCCCGCGCGAGCTGCCGGACTGGATCACGATCCCCGCGGTGGGCGTGGCCTGCGGCGCGTTCGCGCAGATTCTCGGCGGCGACGCGATCGAGTTCGTCGCGGCGGCGGTCGGCGCGGCGCTGGCCCAGTGGCTGCGGATGGCCCTGCACCGCGCGCGCGTGACGGCGGTGGCGCTCACCGTGATCTGCGCGCTGGCCGGGTCGCTGGCGGCGTGGGGCGTGACCCGGCTGGCGGACAGCCAGCACCCGGAGCTGGCCGTGATCGCGTCGGTGCTGCTGCTGGTGCCGGGCGTGCCGCTGGTCACGTCGGTGATCGACCTGTCGAACAACGACCTGGTGTCGGGCGTCACGCGGGGGACGCTGGCGCTCATGCTCGCGCTGGCGATCGGCGTGGGCGTGGTGCTGACGCTGTGGATCACGGGGCTGCGCATTCTGCCATGAGCGGGGTCGATTTGCTCGAACAGGGCGTGTGGGGCTTCCTGGCGACGGCGGGCTTCGGCGTGCTGTTCAACGTCCCGCTGGCGATGCTGCCGGTGTGCGGCTTCACCGGGGCGATGGGCCACATGTGGCGGCAGGCGCTGCTGGCGGGCGGGGCGCATCCCGTCGCGGCGACGTTCGTCGGGGCGCTGATCGTCGGGCTGCTGGGCTATTCGCAGGCGCGATTTTTCCACGTGCCGCGCCTGATCTTCACCGTGACCGGGATCATCCCGATGGTGCCGGGCGTGCCCGCCTTCGAGACGGTCGTCTTTTTCATGCGCGACGACATCCCGACCGGGCTGGAGAGCGCCGTGCTGACCGGCCTGCTGGTGAGCGCGATCTCGGCGGGGCTGGTGGCGGCGCGCCTGCTGCTGACGCTGGGCGACACGGCCTCGCCGCACCACGTGCGCGGCCTGTGGCAGCGGGGAGGGCCGGATCGCAAATGAGCGCCTGGACAAAACGCCAACAACCATCCGGGGCGCGGGTGCCGTATAATGAACGCACGGAATGGCGAGAGTGGAGAGGGACATGATGCGACGATGGGCGCTGTTGGGGATCGCGCTGGTGCTGGTGCTGGCCGTGGCGGCGTGCGGCGGCGATGACGAGCAGGACGACGCCAATCCCCCAGACGGCGGCGCGCCGACCGCCGAGGGGCCGGATACGGACGCCACCGAGGAGGCGAACCCCCCGCTTGAGCTGGTCCAGCGCGAGCCGGGGATCAACGTGCAGTCCGGCCTGACGCTCCTCACCTACAGCGTGGGCGTGGAGGAGGGCACGGCGTATTTCTTCGGAGAGGTCCGCAACGATACCGGCGAGTCTCTGCGCCAGGTCTACGCGACGCTCTACCCTCTCGACGGCGAAAATTACCCGCTCGAGCAAGTGCAGGCCGACTCGCTGCTGGCCGACATTCCCCCCGGCCAGACGGTCTACCTGTCGCGCACCTTCCCCGCGGGGGAGACGATCGTCGATGCCCAGGTGTGGGTCCGCTACGAATCCGGCGACCCGATGCTGCAAGGATATTTCGACCTGCCGGGGACGGTCGAGGCGAACGGCAGCGACCCGGCGGCGGCATACCTGGTGCAGGGTACGGCGGAGAACACCACCGGCGTCGATTTGACCTTCCCCGTGGTGGATGTCGTGCTGATCGGCCCCGATGACAACCTGATCGGCATGGCGCACGGCGTCGTCACCGGCGGCGTGCAGGATGGCGTGTGGCCGGCGGGCGAGAGCATCTCGTTCGATGCCCGGTTCGATTTCGTGCTGGGCGACATCGCCCAGGTGCGCGAGGTGCGCATCGCCGCAGCGGGCTACGCGCCGCTGCCCTGAGCGCGCCGCTGCGCACAAAAAACACCACCGCCCCAGCCGGGCACGGTGGTGCTGCTCGTTGTGCGGTGAGTGGGGCGCGTCAGCCCTGGTCGGTGAGCGGGTCAGCGTCGTCGGGCACAGTGTCGAAGCGGGCTTCGCGCTCGCCATCGTGGGCGCTGCCATCGAGCCGCTGTTCGGGCGCGGTGTCGGTGAGGCGCACCGGGCGGAGGTTGTCGTGATCGACGCCCGTCCGGTGGAGCGTGCTCCGGCGATCCTCTTCGGGCCGTTCGTCAGCTTCGCGAGCGCGGACCGGCATCATCTCGACTGCGCGGCGGCGCGGATCGTGACCGGGATCGATGCCCGGTATCTCGCCATCGGGAATGGCATCGATCCGCGACTCGGCAGGAAGATTCTGCGGGCCGGCATGCTCGCCTGGTTCCGGTTTATCAGGTCGATTGGTCACAACCTTCTCCTTCAAGCTCGCTGACCAGTCGTGTCCTCGGTACTCTGATTGTGACCCGACTCGGCGGAAATTTCAACCAATTGTCCCAATTTTTAGGGAATTTTTCCCAAATTTTTACCACTCGTTTTTTTTCTTGCGCCCCTGCACGACCGGCAGCCCGCTCGCGCTGCGCTCCGCGATGGCGTCCGCCCACCCCGCCGCGCGCCGCACCCTGAACCCGACGGTGTCGATCGCGCCATCCGCCGCCCGGTACTCGACTCGCAGCAGGCCGGCAGACAGCGGGTTGAGCGCGTCCAGCCCGCCCGCGTCGATCACGTCCAGCCGCTGGATGTCGTCCAGGACGATCGCGCTGCGCCACGCGAACAGCAGCCGGTCCGGCGCCAGGTACAGCTCGTCCTCGCGATCGGTCGACCACTCGCCGTAGACGTCCTGGATCAGGCGCGTGGCCCGCGCCGGGCCGTAATCGGCGCGCTCGGAGCCGGTATCGCGCACGAGGAGGCCGGTTTCGCGGCCCAACGCCTGGGCGATGTCCTCCGGCGCGTCGGTCACGAAGGTCGCCACGCGCCACTCGTCCGGGCCTTCGTAGTGGAGCGCGAGCGCGCGCCGGCGGGCGGCCACGCGCCCCGCCCAGACGGAGATGGTCGTCAGTCCCACCCAGCGCAGCGCGTCCAGGCGGATGGTGACGTCGTGCCGGTTGGTACGGTGGCCGTCGAAGACCAGCGTCTTGTCGGTGATGCCCAGCGCGCCGAACGCGCCGCCGGTATAGGTCCCGCGCGGGCGGGTGCCGAAGCTGATCGCGCCCACCGGCCCATAGCGGATGATCCGCCCGGCACGGACCCAGTCCGTGCGCACGCGGCCCACGTGGGCTTGTTGCGCGCGTCTGGCCCACAGCGCCCCGCCGAGCCCGCTGATGCCGGCGCCGGCCAGAATGAGGAACAGAAGTTCAGCCGCCATGATCTCACCTGGATGCATCGAGTGCGTATAGCGTGATCTTACCCGATTCCCGCACCTTTAAAAACGTGTAAAATCTCGCTTAAGCTTGTTGTGTGGGGTTTGCAAAACGCATATAATCTAAAATCACATGGCGCGGTTGCGAGCAGCGATAACGACCGATCTATCCACAGTTCCAGCCGGTCATCGATTTTCAGTTTTTAGAGCAAAGGATGAATCTCACATGAAGAAGTGGTCATTATTCCTGATGTTGGCCGTCATGCTGGCTGCCCCGATGCTGGCCTGCGGCTTCCCCCTGCCTGCCGGCACGCAGACCATGGCCGTCGAAAAGGCCGTGTGTGCCGAGACAGAAGCCGCCGAAACGTGCCAGGCGCGCCAGGACGCTTACCAGTTGATGGGCCAACTTCAGTCGGCTTCTGTGGAAGACCTGCAAATGTCGATGCTCGTCGACGATGGCGAAACGACGACTGAGATCAACATACAAGGCTCGTTCGATTACGTCGCCAACGAAACGGCGGATGGCCTGGGCGCCAGCGTCCACGCGCGGTTGGATGATGGCATGATTACCGACGAAGACGGCACCGAGTCGATCTCGGGCGTGGAATTCATCGTCGTGGGGAATGAAGGCTACAGCTCCGAAGATGGCGGCGCGAGCTGGCAGATGACGGCGCTCGATGAGGAGACGCTGACCGGCCTGGGCTTCGTTCTGGGCCTGGGTGGTGTCGAAGGCGCTTCGATGGACATGTTCAACGATCCGACGACCTTCGCCGTGACGGTTGGCGAGCCGGTCGAGATGAACGGCCAGATGATGCAGGTCCAGACGCTGACAGTCGACCTCAACGAGCTGTTCCTCAACGCGGAAGCGCTGGGCGGCCTGTTGGAAGGCAGCATGGCTGCCGGTGGCGAGTCCCTGGGCATGAGCGAGGAAGACCTGGGCGGCGATCCGGCGGAGATGGCGATGATGGCCGGGATGCTGCTGCCGTTCCTGCAGGGCACGTCGTTCAGCACGACCCTGTACATCGGCGCGGATGACGGCTACATTCACGCGGTCGAGGACAACTACGTCTTCGCAATGGACATGAGCGCGTTCGATCCTGAAACGGGCGCCATGACCATGAGCTATACGCTGTCGGGCCGGATCGTCAACCACAACGGCGCGATCGCGATTGAAGCGCCGGCGGGCGCGACCGAGGGCGAGGGCCTGTTCGGTGAGGGCGGCCTGTTTGGCAGCACGGGCGAGATCGGCGGCGGGCTGTTCGGCGAATAAGCCGCGCCCGTTTCTCGATCGCTCAATCGAATAGGTTGATTGATGCAGGTCGTCTGCTGGCGCGGGCGACCTGTTGCGTACCCGACGACAAGTTGCCCTTTGCGACGTTCTCCCGGTAAGATCGTAATTGCATACTGGCAGCCTGGCCCGCCCAGGCTCGCAATCGTTATCTGAATGAGGAGAGAGTTCGATGAGCCGGTTTACACGTGTGTCTGCGATGGTGATTCTGGTCACGCTGTTGGCGTTGAGTCTTGCCGTGCCAGCTTTCGCCCAGACGGGCGGCGATCCGATCTGCAACGGCCTGACCGCGGCTGATTGCGAACTGTTGACAGCGGCGGGCGACGCGATGGACGGCGTGGATTCGCTCAGCATCCCCGCCTGGTCGCTGGCGCTGACGCTGATGGTCCAGGGCGAAGGGATCGACCTGCAGGCCAGCGGGAGCGCCCCGGCGCTCGATTTTGCCGAACCGCCGACTGTGCACTTCGTCATTGAAGATGCTGTCCTCACCACGCCGGATGGCAGCGAGTCCGGCGGGCTGGAGTTCATCACTCAGGACAACATGATCTTCGTCAAGGTCGAGGGTGAGTGGTACGGCGGCGCTGCCGACGACGAGGCGCTGGGCGACGTGGGCGAGATGCCCGAACTCGGTGACCTGGAGACGCTCGGTGAGCTCGACCTGGACGTCGATCTGAGCGGCGCGATCAGCACCGTGCGCGGCGAAGACGTCGCGATGGCGGACCAGTCGATGGCGACCTTCACCACCACGCTCGATCCGGCCAGGGCGCTGTCCGCGCTGTTGATGGACCCGTCGATCGGGGGCATGCTCGGCATGGCGCTCGGCGAGGCGGACCTCGGCGCGCAGGAACTCAGGCCAGAGGACCTGCAACTGCTCGGCGCGATGTTGGGGCCGATGCTGTCCAAGTCGACCATCAGCTTCGAGCAGTGGGTCGGCCTGGACGATTCGCTGATTCACAAGATCGTCCTGAACGTGGTGATCGACGTCGATCTGAGCTTCATCGCGCCGGAACTGGGCGTGGTGACGGGTAACATGGTCCTTGAGTCGGACATGGCCGATTTCAACGAGACGTTCGAAGTCGCCGTGCCGGAATCCTACAAGTCGCTGGAAGACCTCGACCTGGGAGAGTTGGAAGAGCTAGAGCTGGAGTTGTAAACCCGACCGGCTCGCGATTGAGCCTGGCAAGCCCTCTCGCCCGGCCCGGTGCGAGGGGGCTTTTCGTGCCGGTCGCCGGGCAGGTCCGATCCGCAAATATGCCGTTTTAAGCCCTTTTTGATAGTATTTAAAGCCTGCCTTGATTGTCAGCGATTACACTGGTCCTGAGCCGCGCTGCGAGTGTTCGTTCGCCGTGCCTGCCGGCGGGGCGCGCGGCGCGGAGATGAGGAAGGAGCAGCATGTCCACCGACAAGATCCGGCGCTTGTTCCTGGAATTCACGCGCCTGCGGCAGAAGGGCCGCACACGCGACGAAGCCTGGGAGGGAATCGAAGCGGCTGCCCAGAAGCTGCCCGCGCGCGAGCACACGCGGCTGTTGAAGATGCTGCGCGACTGGGAGGCCGCCGAGGGGCACAATTACCGGCCATCGGGCAAGGCAGACATTTTCGAGACGCACTACCAATCCGGCGAGAATGCGGGCGCGGCAGGCGGCTCGCCCGCAAATGGCGCGCCGCGGAAAAGCGTGATCCGCCGCCTGCCGCCGCGCACCCCGGCGCTTGGCATGCTCTGCCCGGACTGCCAGAAAATGAACGCCCCCGACGCGACCTATTGTTATGCCTGCGGCGCGCCGCTGCGCGTGGGCCCGTCGCCCAAGTCCGGCGAGACGCAGCCGGTCGAATCACCCGAACGCCAGGACGCCTACTTTGGCGAGGGCATGGTGCTGTATCTGCGGGTGGGCAGCGGCCAGCAGATGATCCGGATTGTGCCGCGCCGGGACGAGATGGTGATCGGGCGCACCTCGACCGACAGCGTGATGATCCCGGACGTGGACCTGGCGCCCTTCCAGGCGGACACGATGGGCGTGTCGCGCCTGCACGCCGGGCTGCGCCGCCACGGCGATACCCTGGTGCTGACCGACCTGGGCAGCCTGAATCACACCTACATCAACGGCCAGCAGCTTCACGCGCACGAGGTCCGCGTGCTGCATGACGGCGACGAGGTCCGCTTCGGCCACCTGGTGGCGCGGGTGTATTTCCGGCAGGAGTGAGCACGCTGCTGGGTTCGCGGGATCAAAACTCTCTCGGTAAATGCGGCATTCAAACCATATTCGACAGCGTCGACTTCACGTTGTGGCCCAGTCGGAAACTGGCCCGGGCGATTGATAAAGGAGGTTTGTCCCTATGACTGAGGAAGCTCCCCGCGGAGGCAGTACGCGGGTTTCGAGAATCATCAGGGCGCCGCGGAAAGCAGTTTACCAAGCCTTCCTTGACCCGAAGGCGGTGGCTTCGTGGCTTGCGCCGGACAATATGCGACTTCAAGTACATACCTTCGACCCGCGTGAAGGCGGCACGTTCCGCATGTCACTGACGTACCAGAATCCGGCGGATTCACAGCACGGAAAGACAACCGGAGATACCGACACGTATCACGGGCGGTTTGTTGAACTGGTCGATGACGAGCGCATTGTGGAGGTCATCGAGTTTGAGACACAGGACCCGGCCTTCGCAGGAGAAATGACAATGACGGCGCTGCTGGCGGATGTCGAAGGTGGAACCGAGGTTTCCCTTGTCTATGATCATGTTCCAATTGGAATACGCCCCGAAGACAACGAAGCGGGGTCGCTCCAATCGCTGCGCAAGCTGGCGCAACTTGTCGAATGAATATTGGTAGCGGTGAGCCGCCCTGGTGCGGCTCTATTGGCCGCGGCTGGTGAAAAAACCGGGGCAGGTGATTTTCACTGCCCCGGCGTGCGTTCGGGTGTGCGGTTACCGCGCGGCGGCTCAGGCCGTTTCGAGCGAAGCCGTCTCGGGGATCAGGTCCAGGTTGTGGCCGACAACTTCCAACGCCCGCAGCGCGCGGTCCAGGTGATCGGTGGTGTGCGTCGCCATGTAGCTGGTGCGCAGCAGGGCGCTGTTGGGCGGCACGCCCGGCGCCACGACCGGGTTGGTGTACACGCCCTCTTCGATCAGCGCGTGCCAGGCCAGCACCGTCCGGTAGTCGTCGCGGATGAACAGCGGGATGACCGGCGTGTTGCTGGTGCCGGTATCGTACCCCAGGCGCTTGAGCCCGGCACGCATGTATTCGGCGTTGTCCCACAGGCGCTGGACGTGCTCCGGCTCGCTTTCGATGATGTCCAGCGCGGCCAGCACGGCGGCGGCGTTGCCCGCGGGCAGGCTGGCGCTGAACGCGAACGAGCGCGCGTGGTGCTGGATGTAGTGGATCGTGTCGGCATCGCCGGCGATGAAGCCCCCGATGGACGCCAATGACTTGCTGAACGTGCCCATGATCAGGTCGACTTCGTCGGTGAGGCCGAAGTGCGCCGCGGTCCCGTGACCGTCGGCCAGCACGCCGATGCTGTGGGCATCGTCGACCATGATCCGCGCGCCGTACTTCTTGCTGATTTCGACGATCTCCGGCAGCGGGGCGATATCCCCGGCCATGCTGTACACGCCATCGACGATCACCAGCTTGCCGGAGTCTTCCGGCAGGCGGCTGAGCGCGGCCTCCAGGCTGTCGAGATCGTTGTGGTTGAAGCGCCGCATGTCGGCCTGGCTCATGCCGCGCGCCAGGAAGCACCCGTCGACGATGCTGGCGTGATCGTCCTTGTCCAGGATGGCGAAATCGCCGCGCTGGACCAGCGCCGAGATCGTGCCGACGTTGGTCTGGTAGCCGGTGGAAAAGACGATGGCCGCTTCTTTGCCGACGAACCGGGCCAGGCGCCGGTCCAGCTCGAGGTGAAATTCGAGCGTCCCGTTCAGGAAACGGCTGCCGGTGCAGCTCGTGCCGAACTTCTCGACGGCCTCGATCGAGGCCTGCTTGACCTTGGGATGGGTCGTCAGGCCGAGATAGTTGTTCGAGCCGATCATCACGACTTGTTTACCCTTGAAGATGGCCGTCGTGGCGTCAGAATCGGCGAGCGGCTGGAAGAACGGATACAACCCCAGCGCCATCGCTTCCTTGGCGCGAGTGAACGAGCGCGTCTTGTCAAAGATATCTTTCATGGTTCCTTCTCTATTCGCCTTGTGCGGGCGCGCCGTTCTCCAGGTGAGCGGCATCCGCCCGCGTCCGGACGGTGATAGGCCGGTTACGGTTCGGTACGTGGTCCCATTCTAACCTGAAGGGACTGAGTTGGCGATAATCCGCATTTGTGCAATCTGTCTACCATTCC
Source organism: Anaerolineae bacterium (assembly GCA_018432315.1). Lineage (GTDB taxonomy): Bacteria > Chloroflexota > Anaerolineae > Aggregatilineales > Aggregatilineaceae > LM3-B42. The sequence goes on along the minus strand of JAHDLB010000004.1, from coordinate 103,177 downwards.
AGGTTGTCGGAGGGCGGCTCGCTGCCATCGTCGTCCCATTGATCTTCGGGCGCGTCGGGGTGCGCGGGCGGCGCGCGGCGGGGACTGGCGGGAGGGCGTTCCCAGTCGGGGGATGGCCGTTGGGGCGCGGTGTCTCGCTCGGCCTGCACATCGGGGAACCACAGGCTCCCCAGCCAGTTCACCATGACCTGCACCATGTCCGGAGTCATCCGGGCGGCGGCCTCGAAACCGTGGGGCGAAAAGGCGTAGACGCGGGCGAAGCCTTCGCGCACGACGAAGATCACGTAGGGCGCCTCCCACCGCTCGCGCGTCCACAGAAAGGCGATCCCGCTCTCGCGCCGCATCAAGTCGAGCCAGCGGCGGCGATCCGTCTCCAGCAGCGGGCTGAGCCGGAACCGCAGCGCCAGCGCGCTGAGCAGCGAGAAGGTGATCTCGAGCGAGGCATCCTGCCCCTGGGCGGGGGGCGCGTCGATGCTCATCAGCATCGAGTCGTCCTGGCAGCTAAAGACGGCGGTCGCCTGGTGGCGCAGCGGCGCGCCGGGCCGGGCCGTGAAGCGGACGTGCGCCATGAGCGGCGCGTGCAAAAACCGATCGGCCAGCTCGGAGTCGAGGTCGATCTCGCCGGAGAAAAACTGCTGGAGCGGGATCGGTGCCGCGGTCTGGATGCTGCGCTGGTGGCCGGAGGCGCGCAGATCGAGCGCGAGCCGCTGGCGGTCCTGGTTGGTGATCCGCCGCGTGAACTCGCGCGTGAGGCGGATCAGATCGTCAACCGGGATATCGTCCTGGGCGCCAGGGGAGGGCCGCGTATCTTCTGCTGAGTCGGACATAGCCGCGCTTCGTCTCCGGGTGCGATTGCCGAGATCGTGCTGGCCCGATTATACGGCAGGCGGGCCGGAATCCGAAAGTGCGCCGGACTGCAGCCCGCGCCGATTTCATGTACACTACAGCATGTGGAAAGAGCGATGCGTATGCACCAGGCCGGAGGTCGTCCGGCGCCGCACGGGACGATACGCGGTTTCGAGCCGCGCGATGCTGCCGCCGTGCACCGCATTGGCGCGGATACGGCGCACTTTGGCGACCCGGTCGAGGCGATCATCGACGACCGGCAGGTGTTCATCGACGTGTTCATGCGCCCCTACACGACTCACTGCCCGGCGACCTGCTGGGTGGCCGAGGTCGAGGGGCAGGTGGCCGGCTATCTGACCGGCTGCCTGGACACGGCGGCTTTCGATCCGCTGTTCCGGCGGGGGCTGTTGCGCGCTGCCGGGCGGCTGTTGGCCGGGCGGTATCGCGTCGGGCGGCGAACGCTGCGCGCGGGGTTCGGCTATCTGCGCGAGCTGGCGAGCCGCCATCCGCGGGCCGACCTCGCCGCCTACCCGGCGCACCTGCACATCAACCTGAGCGCGCTGTTTCGCGGGCAGGGGATCGGGCGGCGGCTCATGCTGGCTTACCTCGATCAGTGCCGCGCGGCGGGGGTGCCGGGGGTGCATCTCAGCACGTCGGAGCGCAACGCGGCGGCGGTGAGGTTGTATCGTTCACTGGGGTTCGACGTGCTGCACCGGTACCCGGCGCCGTACCTGAGCACGGTCAACCGCCAGGCGGTCGAAGCGTTGATCATGGGCCTGCGTCTGGCCTGAATCGTTGGCGAATCGCGGAGACACACCATGAACGAGTCGTTTTTCTATCGCGGCGGAACCTTGTGGTGCGAAGGCGTGCCGCTGGAGGCCATCGCCGAGCCGGTCGGGACTCCGGTGTACGTGTACAGCGTGGCGCGGGTGTTGCGCAACATCCGCAGGCTCCAGACCGCTTTTGGCCCGTTGGGGGCGTCGATCCACTACAGCCTGAAGGCCAACGCCAACCTGGCCCTGCTGGGCGTGATCAACGAGGCTGGGGTGGGCGTGGACGCGGTGAGCGCCGGGGAGATCGCCCGCGCGCGCCTCGCCGGAATCCCGCCCAGCCGGATCGTCTTCGCGGGCGTGGGCAAGACCCGCGCCGAGCTGGAATACGCGCTCGATACCGGCGTCGGCTGGATCAACGTCGAGAGCCAGGCGGAGATGGCCCTGCTCGAAACGCTGGCCGCCGACCGCCGCCAGATCGTCACCGTCGCGCTGCGCCTGAATCCCGGCGTCGAGGCCGCCACGCACCGCCACATCGCGACCGGGCACGCCGGGGCCAAGTTCGGGATCGAGCCGGAGGTGCTGGCCGATATTCTCGACAACCGCGCGGCGTACCCGCACCTGTTCATCGCCGGGATTCACGTGCACATCGGCAGCCAGTTGACGCGCGTCGATGCCACGCTGGACGCGGTGCGGCTGGCGCAAGAACTGGCCGACCCGCACTCGGACGTGCGCACCCTGAACATTGGCGGCGGCTTCCCGGTGCGCTACGACGACGCCGAGACGCTGCCCGAGCCCGCCGAGTTTGCCGAGGCGCTCCAGCCCGTGCTGGACGGCTGGCACATCATGATCGAGCCGGGGCGCGCGGTCGTGGCCGATGCCGGGCTGCTGCTGGTGTCCGTGTTGTACGTCAAGGAGCAGTACGGGCGCCGGTTCGTGATCGTCGACGGCAGCATGACCGAGCTGCTGCGCCCGGCGCTGTACGGCGCGGAGCACCCCATCATCCCGCTGCGCGAGCCGGAGAGCAAGCTGGTCCCGGCGACGGTGGTCGGGCCGGTGTGCGAATCGACCGACGTGTTGAGCCCGTCGGCGCGGCTGCCCCGGCTGGCCGCGGGAGATCGCATGGCCGTGCTGGACGTGGGCGCGTATGGCATGGTGATGGCGTCGAATTACAATATGCGCCTGCGCCCGCCCGAAGTGCTGGTCGAGGGCCGCCAGTGGCGGGTGGTCCGCCGCCGCGAGACGCTGGACGACCTGCTGCGCCTGGAGCAGTAGACTCCCCCGCCGGCGTTCGTGGGGATGCCGGCGGCGCGCTGAATAACGTGATTGCCTCAATGCCGATGAGTGAACCCTGGAGCTTGCCAATGAGCAACCTGCAACCCGACATCCGTGAGTCGAGCGCCCCGAAGCTGTTGATCGCCGCCACCATCGCGCCGACCGTCTCGGCGTTTCTGCTGCCCTTCGGCCACTATTTTCGCCGGCAGGGCTGGCGCGTGGACGCGCTCTCCACCAACATCACGGCGGCGCCGGACTGTGTGGACGCCTTCGATCGCGTGTGGGACATCGACTGGTCGCGCAACCCGCTGGACGTGCGGAACTTCCGCGAGACGCCGCGCCGCATCCGCGAGCTGGTGGCGCGCGAAGGTTACGATCTCGTCCACGTGCATACCCCGGTGGCGGCGTTCGTCACGCGGTATGCCCTGCGGAACCGGGGCGCAAAACCGCGCCTGGTCTACACCGCGCACGGCTTCCACTTCTACCGGGGCGCGCCCGCCACCAGGAACCTCGTCTACCGCACGCTGGAGCGGGTCGCCGGGCGGTGGACCGACGCGCTGATCGTGATCAACCGCGAGGACGAGCAAGCCGCGCGGCGGTATCGCATCGTCCGCGAGGACCGCGTGCACTACATGCCGGGGATCGGCGTCGACACGAGCGTCTACCGGGCGGACACCGTCGACGCGGGCGCGCTGGACCGTCTGCGCGACGAGCTGGGGCTGGGGCCGGGCGAGGAGTTATTCCTGATGATCGCAGAGTTCAACCCCGGCAAGCGCCACTACGACGCGCTGATCGCATTTGCCCGGATGAAAAACCGGGGCGCGCACCTGGCCTTTGCCGGATTAGGCCCGCTGATGCCGGAGATCAAAGCGCTGGCGGCGCAGTTGGGCGTGAGCGACCGGACGCACTTCCTCGGATTTCGCCAGGACATACCGGTCCTGGTTCGCGCGTCGACGGCAACGCTGCTGCCCTCCGACCGGGAAGGGCTGCCGCGGAGTGTCCTGGAATCGCTGGCGCTGGGCGTGCCGGTGATCGGCAGCGACATTCGCGGCGTGCGCGATCTGATCGCGGATGGGTGTGGGCGTCTGGTCGCCGTCGGGGATATGGAAGCCCTGGCCCAGGCGATGGACTGGATGCTCGAACACCCGGACGAAGCCCGCGCGATGGGCGAGCGGGGCCGCGCGCGCGTGGCGGCGTTCGACGTGCGCCACGTCATCGAGATGCACGAGAAACTCTACGGGGATTTGCTGGCGGGCGGGTGAGTGCCGCAAGCGGTGCCCGGCGTCAGGCGCGGGGCGCGATGACGCGGTGCAGCATGCCCTGCGCCTCGGCCAGCCGGGCGCGCGCGTCTTCCGGCGAGAGGCCGAGCAGCGCGACGACGATCGCCGTCTTGACCTCGTCCCCGGCCAGGGCCAACAGCCGCGCCGCTTCGTCTTCGCTCGCCCCGGTCACTGCGGACACGATGCGCCGGGCGCGGGCGGCGAGCTTCTGGTTGCTCACCCGCACATCGACCATCAGGTTGCCGTACACCTTGCCCAGCCGGATCATGGACGCCGTGCTCAGCATGTTGAGGATCATCTTCTGCGCGGTGCCCGCTTTCATGCGCGTGGAGCCGGTGATCACTTCCGGGCCGACCAGCGCCGCGATCCCGATCTGCGCGACGTCGAACAGCGGGGCCGGGGCGTTGCAGGCCACGGCGACGGTCGCCGCGCCGCGCGCGTTGGCCTCTTCCAGCGCGCCGATGACGTAGGGCGTGTGGCCGCTGGCTGCGATGCCGACCACAGAATCGTGGCGCGTCACTGCCCGGTCGCGGATGGCCGCCCGGCCCGCTTCGCGGTCGTCCTCGGCGCCTTCGATCGAGCGGGTGATCGCCCGGTCGCCGCCGGCCACGATTCCCTGCACCATCTCCGGCTCGGTGCTGAAGGTGGGGACGCACTCGACCGCGTCCAACACGCCCAGCCGCCCGCTGGTTCCCGCGCCGACGTACAGCAGGCGCCCGCCGTGACGCATCCCCTCGACGATCGCGTCGACGGCCTGCGCGACCTGGGGCAGCGCCTCGCGGACGGCAGCAGCCACGGTCGCATCCTCGTCGTTGATGAGCTGGACGATCTCCAGGGATGAGAGCTGGTCGATGTGCGTGGTTCGCGGATTGCGTTGTTCGGTGAGCATCGCGCTATTCCTTCGTGTGAGTGAGATCGCTAAGGGTGACGGCCCGCGTCAGGCGTTCCAGCAGCGAGCCGGTTGGCGTCCCGGCGCCGGGCGTCAGGTCGGACACGACCACCTGCGACCAGCCGTGGGAGAACGTCGCGTGGATGGCGTACGGCTCGCCGTCGACGTGGCCGAGGTAGAGCATCACGTGCCCCGGCATGACCAGGATCGCGCCGGGGGGCGCCTGTTCGACGAGCAGGGCCCGGCGTTCGGCGGGCGACATGCCGGGCGCAAACGTCGCCTGCAGCGCGCCGACCACGGCCTGCTGCGACCCGTTACGCGGCAGGACCACGCCGGTGACGGCGGTCACATCGCGGATGAAGCGCGAGCAGTCGCGCCCGAACATCCCCAGGCGCGACCCGCCCCAGGCGTACGGCTCGCCCAGCAGTTTGAAGGCGTGGGTGAACAGCGTGCGCAGCGTGCACGGCAGGTACCCGGCGGTGAACGCGCCACCGCCGCGCGCGATGAATCCCTCGGTCAGGGCCAACCCGCCCCCGTCCGCCCGGACCGGCACGCTCACGCAAAAGGCCCGCTCGCGCTCCTCGACCAGCGGCAGCCGGGTGCCCATCTGGGGCGTCACGCCGCCGCCTGCCGCGAACGCCACCAGCCCACGCGACGCCGTGATCACGCCGGACGGCTCCGCCTGGACGAACGCGGCCACCGCCGCGCGCGTCCCCAGGGCGACGTGCGCCGCCCGCACCCAGCCCCAGTAATGGGGCGTCAGGCAGAACAGCCAGCGCCCATCACGGCTGGTCGCCAGCGCGGCCACCGGCCACCCAACGTCGATCGTCGTCTCCTGGAAGCGGTCCAGCGCGAACTCGAACGGCGCGGAGGTGAACACGTCGGCGGTCGGGAAGGTGCGCACGTCCGTCCGGCGGATCGCCAGCCCGAACCGCACCGGGACCGGGTCGCTGAGCGGGGGGCTGGCGTTGGCTCTCAGCGCGTCGAAATAGGCCGCGCCCACCAACTGGCCCGCGCCGTCGTAGTGTGGCCCGGCGGGGGGGGCGATGCGCCCGATGATGTCGCGCACGGCGTCCGCGTCCAGCGCATCCGGCAGGGCGAGCACGGGCGGAATGTCGATCAGGTCGTAGACACGGGCGTTGAAAACCGGGATCGCGGCGGGGGGCATCAGGGCCGCGTCGGGGTGATCGGCGCGCGCCAGCCAGAAACCGGCATCCAACAGGGCAGTTGGCAGATCGGGCATCGACATCACTTTTCGGGCTGGACGCTGCGCACGGCCTCCAGCGCGCCACAAGCGATCACTTGCTTGGCGAATGTGGCGTAGAGTGGCATAATCCACTGCGCTCACTCGTGTATAGCATGAGTCCGGCATAAAGTCAATTTTCAGGGCCCTGGGAACAGCGCAGTCGAGCGCGCTGTGGTGGAGCCGGGGCCGCTGATCTAGAATACGGGTAACTCTTTTGGGCGGGCCGCACCGGGTGATGGTGCGCCGGGATAGTCAGGAAAACGGTCATGAGCACACGACTCGAACACGAAATTTTTGAACAGCCGCAGTCCTTGCAGCGGCTGCTGGACGCGGAGAGCGCGCACGTGGCGCAAATCGCGCAGGCGATCCGGCAGGCCCAACCGCGCTACGCGCTGATCGTGGCGCGCGGCACGTCCGACAACGCGGCGCGCTATGCCCAGTACACGCTGGGCGGGCTGGCCGGGCTGTTCGTCGGGCTGGCGACGCCCTCGCTGACGACTATTTACGACGCCACGCCGCACTTCGACGGCGCGCTGGTGATCGGCATTTCGCAGTCGGGCCGGTCGCTGGAGCCGGCGCACGTCCTGGAGCGCGCCCACGACCGCGGCGCGGCGCTCACGCTGTCGATCACCAACGACGCCGGCTCGCCGCTGGCCGAGGTGGCCGATCACCATATCGCGCTGCACGCCGGTGAGGAGCGAAGCCTGGCCGCCACCAAAACCTACACCGCGCAGCTCCTGGCAATTGCCATGCTGGTCGGCCATCTGGGCGAGGTCCCCGGCTGGGAAGCCCTGCTCCAGCGCGTGCCGGAGTGGGTCGCGCAGACGCTGGAACTGAACGAAGCGACGCGCGCGGCGGCGGCGCGCTACACCTTCATGGAGCACTGCGTCACGCTGGCGCGCGGCTTCAACTACTGCACCGGCTTCGAGATCGCGCTCAAGCTCAAAGAGCTGACGTACGTCGCCGCCGAGGCGTACAGCTCCGCCGATTTTCATCACGGGCCGAAGGCCATCGTCGATCCGGGCTTCCCGTTGATTGCCATCGCGCCGCGCGGCAAGGCGCTGGACACGATGACCGAGTCGATCAATGCGTTCGCCGAACGGGGCGCGGACCTGGCGATCATCTCCAACGTGACCGCCCTGCTGGAGCGCGCGCGGCTGGCGATGCCCGTCCCGGCGGATGTGCCGGAATGGCTGTCGCCGATCGTCGGCGTGCTGCCGGGGCAATTGCTGGCGATGGGGTTGTCCGAAACGAAGGGGATCGACGTCGACGCGCCGCGCGGGCTGAACAAGGTGACGATCACCGAATAGCGCCGCCCGCTCTTTTGAGTCCGGCGCCGGTCAGCGCGGGCGCGGCAGCGCGATGTCGAGCGCGTCGGTGATGCTGCGCACCTTGATCACCTCCACGCCGTTGGACGGCAGATCGTCGTGGCGGAAGGTGCGCGGCACCATCAGCTTCTTGAAGCCCAGCTTGGCCGCCTCGCGGACGCGGATCGCCGTCTGGCTGACGGCGCGCAGCTCGCCGCTGAGGCCGATCTCGCCGATGAAGGCCATGTCCGCCGGGACGGGCACGTCCCACGCGCTCGACGCGATGGCGACCGCGATCGCGAGGTCCGCCGCCGGCTCGTCGATCTTCAGGCCGCTGATGACGTTGATGAAGATGTCTTTCTCGTACAGCTTGATCCCCACCCGCCGGGTGAGCACCGCCGTCGTGAGCAGCATCCGGTTGAAGTCGATGCCGTTGGCGGTCCGGCGCGGGTTGGGGTAGACCGTCTGGCTGGCGAGCGCCTGGACTTCCACCAGCAGCGGGCGCGTGCCCTCGAGCGTGACGGCGATGGCGCTGCCCGGCGCGTTGACCACGCGCTCGGCGATGAACACCTCGGACGGGTTCGTGATTTCGACCAGCCCCCGGTCGCGCATCTCGAACACGCCCACCTCGCTGGTAGGGCCGAACCGGTTCTTGACGCTGCGCAGCAGGCGATACGCCTGGAAGCGGTCGCCCTCCAGGTAGAGCACGGTATCGACGATGTGCTCCAACACGCGCGGCCCGGCAATGACGCCCTCTTTGGTGACGTGCCCCACCAGGAAGATCGCGATCCCGGAGTTCTTCGCCAGCTCGCGGAACTGGCTGGCGCACTCGCGAACCTGGCTCACGCTGCCCGCCGCGGACGCTTTGCTCTCCATGTACGTCGTCTGGATCGAGTCGACGATTACCAGGCGCGGCTTGATTGTCTCGATGTGCGCCAGGATCGCGTTGACCTCGGTTTCGGTCACCAGGTACAGGTTGTTTGCTGCCAGCTCCAGCCGGTCGGCCCGCATCTTGATCTGGCGCTCGCTCTCCTCGCCGCTGATGTACAGCACCGGCCCGGCGACCTGGTCCATCAGCACGGCGAGCTGCAGCAGCAGCGTGCTCTTGCCGATGCCCGGATCGCCGCCGACCAGGACCACGCTGCCCGGCACCAGTCCCCCGCCCAACACACGCGACAGCTCCTCGACCGGCACGGGGTAGCGGTCGCCCGCATCCGCCGAGACGTCCCCCAGGCGCTGTGGCGCGGAGCGCGGCGCGGCGACGGGGCCGGCGGTCTTCGGTTCCGGCTCCTCGATCATCTCGATCATGGTGTTGAACTCGCCGCAGTTGGGACACTTGCCCATATAGCGCGGCGAGCGCCGCCCGCAGTTCTGGCATTCGTAATACACGTGGGTCTTCGCCATCGGTTTGCGCTCCGTGGGGGATGATTTGGTATCACAAGTGTAACGCGAACAGGTGTTCTGTGCAACGCGCAAAAAACGCCGGGGTGCTTTCAATTCGGGGCGAATTATTGAACCACGGAGCACACGGGCTAATCCCCATAGGTCACCGGCGTCAGGCGGTCGGCCTCGGCATCGAGCACGTAAGCCGTGCCGTTCGCCATCTCGATCAGGGCCATCGACTGGCTGCCGAAGGGCCGCACGCGCACCGGCGCGCTGCCGGTCGGGCCCAGGCTGCTGTCCAGCACCTGCCAATCGCCGGTGTGGACGCTCTGCGTCACGAAATCGCCGCGAATCGTCGTCCACAAATACTGTGAGTCCGTGCGGATCAGGTGAACGGCCAGCCGGTTGAGGGGGTCCATCATGTCGGGCAGCGCGACCGGCGGCGTGAATTCGCGGTTGCCCAGCGTGAAGACCATCACCTCGGCCATGCCCGCGTTGGCGACCATCACCCGCGTGCCGCTCTCGTTCCACGGCAGGCCCAGCGATCGCTGCTCGGCGGACAGGTACACCGCGCCGCCGGGCAGCCAGATCTCGTTCCGGTTCGACCCGTCGGGATTCATGACGAACAGCCGCGCGGCCCGGCTCCCGTCCTCGCCGCCAACCAGCCGGAAGACGTTGAGCGCCTCGCCGGCGTTCGTCCACCCGACGTGCCGCCCCTCGCCGGGGACGTACAACTGCCCGGTTTCGACGTTCCACACGTACAGGTGAAAGCGATAGCACGTTTCGCCGTCGCACGCGTCGCGGTAGGCGACCACGAACGCGATGTAGCGCCCGTGCGGCGACCACACAACCTCGTCCAGGTACACGTTCCGGGCATCGGTGGGATCGCTCGGCGCGTAGCGGTCCTCGGAGCGCGGCACCGATCCGTGCTGCGGGAAGGGGAAGAGAGGCGTTTCGGTCCCGTCGGGGTCGAGCAGGCTCACCTGGGTGATGCCGACCGGCTCCGGCACGACGGTATCGCAGCGCGGGACGGGCAGCGTCAGGTGGCGGGCCAGCAGCAGCCGCTCGCCGTCCGGCGCGGGGTAATAGTCGTAGGCCAGCGGCGGCAGCGGGACCTGAAGCGCCGCGTCGAGCGTGTCCGCGCCCTGCCACACGGTCCCGTTCAGGCGGTCCGGGCACTCGGCGTGCAGCGTGTCGAGCGCGGCCTCCAACCGGTCGATCTCCACCTGCTGCCACGCGTCCTGGGGGGTGGCTTCGATCGGCGCGACCGTGAACTGGGCGCGCGGCTGGGCCGAGGCATCCGGCGTCACGAAATAATGCATGATGACTCGGCTGTCGGGGCGGCGCCAGAACGCGTGCAGGCCGAGCATGACCGGCTCCAGGTAGTAATCGGCGCTGTCGCCTTCGGCTGCCCAGCCCGTCCGGCCATCGTCCAGCAGCACCCGCCACCACACGTAACCGAGATTGCAGCGGTAGCCCTCCAGCACGGAGACCACCGTGCCGTATGGCAGTTGGGCCACCTCAGTCGCGCCGGCGGCCCCGGTGCGCGGATCGTTCTTCATGCTCACGCCGAACGACGCGATCACCCGCGCCGGCTCGCCGACCGCCAGGCGCGGCGTCACCAGCCCGTCACACGGATCCTGCCCCGCCGCCGGCAGCGGCCCGCGCCCCGGCAGCGCCGCCTCCGCGACCAGGACCGCGATCACCACCAGCCACACCCATCGTCGCCCAAACACGCGCGTCATATTCGAACCCCTCCTGTTGCGGCCCGATCATAACACGTTCCGGCGCGATCACGGCAACGCCTGGGCTACGGGTAGACGATGCGCCGCTGACGACTTGGTACATGCGCGGTCAATGGGTATGCTATGTCTGGTTGGACCTCCACAGGAGAAGCGCACGATGCACACGTTCCGAAACCCCGGCTGGCTGGTACTGGTCCTGATCGCGGCGTCCGTCCTGGCGTGCAGCATCGACATCAGCACCGCCCACTTCGCCGATCCGGTCGTCGCCAAAGATCCGCAGGGCGAGGAACGAGCGCGCGCGTACGCGCCCGGCGAGACGTTCTACTGCGTGGTCACGCTCAAGGACGCGCCCGACGATACCCGCGCCAAAGCCATCTGGCGCGCGGTGGAGGCGGCAGGCCAGGCGCCGGATACGGTCATCGGCGAGACGGAGGTCACCAGCGGCAGCGGCACGATCACCTTCGAAGCCGCCCCGCCGGACGGCGGCTGGCCGCGCGGCAACTACCGGGTCGAGCTGTACCTGAACGGCAGAAAAACCGACACGATTCCCTTCCAGGTGGGGTGAGAGTGCACAGGAGGATCACCATGCGGATACGCCTGCCCCTGCTTCTCGGCATCATCGCGCTGCTGTGGGCGCCGGTTGGAGCCGCTTCGGGCCAGGGCGATGACAGCGCCCTGCTCGATTGGCTGGCCTTCGTCCCGGCAACGCCCGAATACGTGGAGAACCTCGTCTATTTCGGCGACCTGGACGCGTGGCACGCCAGTTGGGACGTGCCCAGGGTGCGCACATGGGCCCAGGTGGATTTCCTCGACCGGGAATCACGCACGGCCTGGATGTTCACCATGCCCCGGCAGCTCGTGCCGCCCGAAACGTTGGGCATGCAGTACTTGCTCATGGACGAGCAGCGCCCGTTCTATGGCTTCGACATCTTCGGAGTCGACCGCTTCATCTATGCCGAGGCGCGCCCGGATGACGTGACGATCGTCGAGCACCGCCTCGATCCCGCCGCCATCGGGAAGGCGCTGATCGCGTCGGGCTACGAGGCCAGCGACGTGGACGGGGGCACCCTGTACAGCATTCTGGACGATTACGAGATCAGCCTCGATCAACTGCCGCGCGTGGGCCAGTTCGGCCAGTTGAACCGGATCGCCCTGGCCGACAACTACCTGATCACCGGGCGGGCCACCGGCCCCGTGACCGGCGCGCTGGCCGCGGCCCAGGACGAGACGCTGTCGCTCGCCGACCTGCCGGCGTGGGCCGCCGGGGCGAAGGCGCTCGACGATCCCGCGTTGGACGGCACCGGCGATCTGGTGGCGGCGATGCTGTGGCAGACCATCATCACCGGCGACCCGTTCACGATGATTACTCCGCCGGACGAGCAGTCCGGGTTGTTCGCTGCCGATCCCCTGCCGGCCTACAGCCTGCTGGCCTTTGGCACGCGCCACACCGAGGGCGCGTCGTACCTGGTGCTGGCCGTCGTGTTCCTGCCGGATGCCGACGCGGCAGCGGCGGCGGATATCCTGGCCGACCGGCTGCAAAACTACACCAGCCTGGTGACGGGCCAGCCGCTCGCGGACCACTGGACGTTCGAGCGGACCGCCGCCACCGAGATCGACGGGTGGCCGGTCGCGCTGGCTGTCATGCGCGTCGACGACCCGGCCCCGGCAGAGCCTGACCAGCCGCCCGCCAGGGTGTCAATAAGCTGGTCCGAGCTGGTTTTCCAGCGCGACCTGGGCTTTCTGACCGCCGGCGAATCGCTGGCCGAATAGTATTGACCTGAAAGGATGCATCCATGAGAGCCATATTGTTTCACGAGCACGGTCCCGCCGACACCCTCCAACTGGTGACCGATTACCCGATCCCGGAGCCGGGCCCCGGCGAAGTGCGCATCAACGTCAAGGCCGCCGCCCTGAACTACATGGATATCTGGGTGCGCAACGGCTGGCCGGGCATCCGGCTCACCTATCCGCACATCCCCGGCGCGGACGCCGCGGGCATCATCGACGCGGTGGGCGAGGGCGTCACCGGCTGGAGCGCGGGCGACCGGGTAGGCATCGATCCCACGCTGAGCTGTGGCGAGTGTGCCTTCTGCCGGTCCGGCTGGCAGAATCGCTGCGTCCGGTTCGGCATCCTGGGCGAGCACGCGCCCGGCACCTACCGCGACTACCTCACCATCCCGGCGCGCAACCTGATCGGCCTGCCGGAGCACGTCTCGTTCGCCGAATCGGCGGCGGCATCGCTGGTCTTCGTGACGGCGTGGCACAGCCTGATCACGCGCGGCGGGCTGCGCCCCGGCGAAACGGTACTGGTCGTAGGGGCGGGCGGCGGCGTGAATTCCGCCAGCATCCAGATCGCCAAGCTGGCCGGCTGTACCGTCTACGTGGTCGGCAGCACGGAAGACAAGCTCGCCCAGGCGCGCGAGATGGGCGCGGACGTGACCATCCCGCGCGATACGGAAGGCGGCTGGTCGCGGGCGGTCTACCAGCTCACCGCCAAGCGCGGCGTCGACGCGGTGGTCGATAACGTGGGCGAGGCGACGTACACGCACAGCCTGCGGGCGCTGGCTCGCGGCGGGCGCCTGCTGACGGTCGGCAACACCAGCGGCGCGCAGGTCGCCCTGGACAACCGCCTGCTGTTCGGCAAGCACCTGAGCATCATCGGCAGCACGATGGGCCCGCACCAGGATTACGTGACGGTCATGAACCTGCTGTTCAAGGGCCGGCTCCGCGCCGTGATCGGCGCGCGCTACCCGCTGGAAGCCGCCGCCGATGCCCAGCGCGCGATGGAGAACGGGCAGCATTTCGGCAAGATCGTATTGGAGTTGTAGAGTTGCAGCCGAGCGCTGCGACGGAGGTGGGAACCATGAACGCGTCAGCCCCGGATATGTCCCGTTTTCCCGAACTGTCCGCGCCGGAGCGCATTCTGCTCGGCCCCGGCCCCAGCATGGTCGATCCGCGCGTCATGCGGGCGATGGTCACGCCGGTCGTCGGCCACCTGGACCCGACGTTCGTCCGGCTGATGGACCGCATTCAGGACCTGCTGCGCTACGTCTTCCAGACCGCCAACCCGCTGACGATCCCGATCTCCGGCACGGGCACCGCCGCCATGGAAGCCGCGGTCGCCAACGCCGTCGAGCCGGGCGACGCGGTGCTGGTCTGCGTCAACGGCTACTTCGGCGCACGGATCGCGGAGATGGCGCGGCGCTACGGCGGCGAGGTGCAGACTATCTCGCGCCCGTGGGGCGAGGTCTTCACCGGCGAGGAGGTGCGCGCCGCGCTGGAGCAGCGCCCGGCGAAAGTGGTCGCCATCGTCCACGGCGAAACCTCGACCGGCGCCGAGCAGCCGCTGGCGGACATCGTCCGCGCGGCACACGACGGCGGCGCGATCGTGATCGTGGACACGGTGGCCTCGCTGGGCGGCGTCCCGCTGAGCGTGGACGCGCTCGACATCGACATCTGCTACACCGGCTCGCAGAAATGCCTGAGCTGCCCGCCCGGCAGCGCGCCGATCACGTTTGGGCCGCGCGCCGTCGCCAAGATCGACGGGCGGAAGACGCCCGTCGCCAACTGGTACCTGGACGTCACGCTGCTGCGGCAGTACTGGGGCGAGGCGCGCATCTACCACCACACCGCGCCGATCTCGTCCTTCTACGCGCTCTACGAGGCGCTGCGGCTGGTGGCCGAAGAGGGACTCGAAGCGCGCTGGGGGCGGCACCGCGCGCTGGCCGAGATGCTGTGGGCCGGGCTGGAGCGCCTGGGGCTGGCGCTTCACGTGGCTGCGCCGCACCGCCTGCCGTCGCTGACCACGGTCCGCGTGCCGGAAGGTGTGGACGAGGCGGCGGTCCGCAAAGTGCTGCTGAGCGAATACAACATCGAGATCGCGGGCGGCCTGGGCGAGCTGAAGGGCCGCGCCTGGCGCATCGGCCTGATGGGCTATTCGGCGCGCCGCGAGAACGTCGAGCTGCTGCTGGCTGCGCTGGGCAAGCTGCTGTAGCGCCCGGCCATGCGCGACCAACCGCCCCCAGCACAGTCCCAGATCCAGATGGTCTGGCCGGATTACCTGCTGGACGCGCCGCCCTCAGTCCGGCTGGCGCCCGGTTACACGCTGCGGGCCTACCAGCCGGGCGACGAGCCGCGCTTCTACGAGGTCATGGCGCTGGCCGGGTGGCCCGGCTGGGACGGCGACACGCTCAAGCCGTGGCTGAATCGCATCCTGCCCGGTGGCTGGTTCATGGCGGTGCACGAGGCGAGCGGGATGATCGTCGCGACGGCGATGGCCCTGCACAGCCACAGTGACGAGCACCCGTTTGGCGGCGAGCTGGGTTGGGTCGCCAGCGACCCGGATCACCGCGGCCAGGGGCTGGGGATGGCCGTCAGCGCCGCCGTGACGGCGCGGCTGATCGGCGCCGGGTACCGCAACATCCACCTCTACACCGAGGACTGGCGGCTCCCGGCGCTGAAGACCTACCTCAAGCTGGGCTACATCCCGTATCTCGCCGCGCCGGACATGAACGCGCGCTGGCGAGCGATCTGCGCCCAGCTTGGCTGGCCCTTCACGCCCGACGTGTGGCGGACGTGACAGGAACCAGGGCGCGAGCGACTCACTCCGCCCGCGCCCGATCGGGCTGCTAGTAGCCCAGCTTGGAGCCGGTATCGCTGCCCGAACTCTCCCCGGCCTCTGCCGGATCATCCGCTTCGGCCTCGGCTGCGTCAGCCGTGCCCGCGTCCATGCTGGCCGCCGCGCCGCTATCCTCGAACGGCACGCGCACGATCGGGAACACGTCCGGCGGATCGTCGCTGCCCATGGCGCTGAGTTGGGCGAAGATCGCGTAGACCTCGCCCTCGCGGATCGCCGCCGTGGTGGCGGGCTGCTCCAGCGACGCGGTCTCGACGATCGACGCCGTCGCCCAATCGTCCTCGCTGCGCACCAGGAACACCGACTGCGGCTGCCCGACGACCGCCAGCGCGCCATCAGGCCGCAGCACGATCCCATCCGCGCCGGACACGGGCGCGTCCAACTCGACCCGGCTGAACGCTTCCGGATCGTCGAGCGGCACCTTGAACAGCGCGCCTTCGTCGGCCTTGGCAACCAGCAGGTAGCCGTCCGGGTGATAGTCGATCCCGTTCAGGCCGAACTGCTCGCTGGCGAACGCGTCATTTTGCAGGAAGATCGACGCCTCGCCCTCGGGATCGACCTTGTAGATCACCGGGGAAAAGCTGTCGGTGACGTAGGCGTTGCCGTCGGGATCGACCGTCACATCGTTGGCGAAGTGCCCCGCTTCGGGGTCGAAGGTCGACAGGTCGGTGAAGAACAGGCGCTCGCCGCTCTCGATATCGTAGGCCAGCAGCGAGATCGCCGGGCCTTGCGGCTCCGCGCCGGACAGCACGCCGCGATCCACGTTCGGGACCAACAGCCGCCCACCCGCCACGTCGATGTGAATCCCGACCGTCGAGAGCAGGTCGGTGTCTTCGATGAACGGCGCGATCGTCCCGTCGTCGGTCACGGCGAAGATCGTGCCTTCCGCCAGCGAGCCGAGCAGGAAGCGCTCGCCCGCCGCGTCATATTCGATGCCTTCCGGGAAGAAGCCCTCGCGGGCGACGTCGATCCGGTCGGGGAGCGCGCCATCCTGGGCCAGGGCCAGCGGCACGCCGGCCAGGGCAGCGATCAAGACGATCCCCATCCACAAGCGCAAAAACGGTTTTCGGTTCATACTTTAATCACTCCTTTTTACGTCAGGTGCTAACGATACGATCAAGCTCACAACAGAGTCTATAAAAACTGTGGCCGAAGGTGAAACATTGTGAACGATATTACTTGTGCCCGGCACGCCCTGCCCCCCGCCAGACGAGATGAGAACAGGAGCGAAAAGCTATGACGACTCCCCCCGACAAGGCCGCGTTGCTGGCCGAAATGGACGCCATCTGGAACGAGATGGACGCGCTGCTCGACCGGTTCGGCGACAAACTCGACACCCGGATGCCGATCCAGGGGCCCGCCTGGACGGGCCGCCAGTTCCTCGGCCACCTGCTCGGCTCGATGCAGTCGAATCCGTACTACCTGATGCAGCCGCGTGATGGCGGCATCATCGAAGGTGTGATCGGCGACCCGTACTGGCGCCAGATCTACGCCACGGCGACCATCGCCAGCTTCCGCGCCATGCTCTATGCCGCGCACATCGGGACGGTGCTGCTGGTCGAGACGGCGGACGAGGCCGACCTGGGCCGCACGTCGCCGTATCCGCAGGGCGGCGAGACGACGGCGCTGGAGATTCTGTGGTTCAACTACAACGTGCACCTGCGCAGCCACGTCGAAGACCTGCGCAAATGGGTGCAAACCGGGGACACGGAGCAAACGTAAATCTTGCGTAAGAGACGCAACGCCGCGCGCGCTGGCGCGTACAGTATGGTAGGAACGATTGCGACGGACGCTGAGTTGAGAGAGGGATAGACGATGCAGGACAATCACACCCCGCCCAACCCTGAAGACATGGGCGATCACCTGGACGAAGAAATCAAGGAAACGGTCCACGACTGGGCGAACAACCCCGAAGGGACCGACTACGACGACCTGGACGAGAAGATCGACGAGAAGCTGCGCCGCACGGTCGCCGGCTGGGTGGGCGCGCCGGAAGACGCCGACTGGAAGACTATCGGCGAGCGGATGGACGCCAAAACGCGCAGCGCGATCGGCAAGTGGGTCGGCGTCGAAGAAGACGCCGACTGGGCACGGATCACGGCGCGCATCGACAACCGCGTGCGCTACAACGTCGCCCGGCTGGTCCGCGCCCCGCACGAAGAAGGCGACGCGAGCTGGACGGACATCGGCACGAAGGTCGAGCGCGATGTGCGCGGCTGGATGGCGTCGCTGGTGGGCACGGAAAAAGACGCCGACTGGCAGGCCATCGGTGATAGGCTGTTCGACCAGGTGCGCCAGGCGTTCGACAAAGTTGCGAAGTCCGAGAAGAAGGGCGACGCGGACGCCCCGCGCTCGACCAAGATCGAGATCGAGAGCGACGACGCGCCGGACGCCGGTGCCCCGCCCGCCGTGGAGTCCGAAAAGCCGGTCGATCCGGAAGGCTGATCCCCGGCCCAGGCAGCGCCACTCACCACCCACCCCCCTATTCCCCGCGCGCCGGAGCAGCCCGTTCTGGCGCGCGTTGTGTTGAATGCCCGGTGCGCGTTCGGGTATACTCGACACCCGGTTGTGCAGCCATTGCGCGGCTCACACATGATCGAATGCTTGAGGAGGACTGATGGACGATACGACCCTGATGCTGGCTGTAATCCCCCTGGTGGTGATCCAGGTCGGGCTGGCGCTTTTCGCGCTGTACGACATGTACCAACGCAAAGGGGCGCGCCCGCCGCTGCCCACCTGGGCGTGGGTGATCATCGTGCTGGTGATCAACCTGATCGGCCCGATCCTGTATTTCGTGCTGGGGCGCAGGGAAGACGTCGCATGACGCCAGCGATCGAAATCCGGAACCTGACCAAGCGCTTCGGGACGGTCACCGCGCTGGCGGGCTTCGACCTCAGCGTGCCGCGCGGCTCGATCTTCGGGTTCCTGGGGCCAAACGGCGCCGGCAAGACCACGACTCTGCGCATCATGACCGGGCTGGCCCGCGCCACGGCGGGCAGCGTCACGATCGAGGGCGTCGAAGTCGGGCGCGGCGCGCGCCCCCCGATCGGGTATCTGCCCGACACGCCGAGCTTCTATAGCTGGATGACCGCCCGCGAGTTCCTGACCTACATCGCCCGGCTGCACGAGCTGAGCGATCCGCCGATCGATGCCACGCTGGAGCGCGTGGGGCTGGCGAACGCGAACAAGAAGCGCGTGGGCGGCTTTTCGCGTGGGATGAAACAGCGGCTGGGGCTGGCCCAGGCGCTGCTGCCGCAGCCGCGCGTCCTGCTGCTCGACGAGCCGGTTTCCGCGCTGGACCCGGCGGGGCGCAAGGCCATGCTCGACATCATGGGCGACCTGCGCGGCGAGATGACCATCTTCTTCTCGACGCACATCCTCAACGACGCCGAGCGGATCTGTGACGAGATCGGGATCATCGACCAGGGGCGGCTGGTGATCCAGGCCCGGCGCGACGACCTGCTGGCCCGCTTTGCCCGCCCCGTCTTCGAGATCGAGGTCGCGCCGGACGATGCCCCACAGCTCGCCGCGCTGGCCGAACGGCTGGAGACGACCGGCCTGATCGAGCGCGCCGCGCTCGACGGCGTGCGGCTGCGCGTGACGGCACGCGACCTGGACCGCGCCCGGCGCGAGGTGCTGCCGATGCTGGCCGACCGGTCGCTGGTGCGCTTCGAGATGCTCGGCGCGACGCTGGAAGACATCTTCCTGAACCTGACCGACCCGGCGAACTCCCGACCGGAGGTGGCGTCATGATGCGGATATTCGGCGTGCAACTGCGCAAAGAGATCACCGAACTGTGGCGCACCCGCAAGCTGATCATCGTGCTGGTGGTGCTCATCGCGTTCGGGCTGATGTCGCCCATCCTGGCGAAGATCACGCCCGACCTGCTTGAATCGATGGGCGAGGGCCAGATGGAGGGCATCATCATCACCATCCCCGAGCCGACCCAGAAGGACGCGATCGACCAGTTGGTGAGGAACGTCTCGCAGTTCGGGCTGCTGCTGGCCGTGCTGATGAGCTTCGGGACCGTCGTCGGGGAGCGCGAGCGCGGGCAGGCGGCGCTGGTGTTCGCCCACCCGCTGCCGCGCGAGGTGTTCGTGGCGGCCAAATTCGCCGCCCAGGCGATCATGTTCGCGGCGGGGCTGGCCCTGGGGGCGCTGGGCGCGTACATCTACACCGTGATCCTGTTCGACGCGCCGCCCGCGGGCCGCTACCTGGCGCTGACCGGCCTGATCTACGTCTGGCTGCTGAGCCTGATCGCGCTCTCGCTGCTGGCGAGCACATTGGGCCGCTCGATGGGCAGCGCCGGCGGGCTGGCGTTCGTGCTCATCGTCGCGCTGCTGCTGGCCGGCAGCTTCACCAACCTGGCGCCGGGCGCGCTGCTCGAATGGGGGCGCAGCATCGCGATCAAGGCCGGGAGCCCGGCGCGCTGGGGCGCGCTGGCGGTCACGGTGGTGGTCACGGCGCTGGCGGTGGGCGCGAGCTGCATCATCCTGCGGCGGCAGGAAATCGACTGAAACAAACGAGCGCCCGGCGGGGCGCTCTCTCTTATTTTGGGGATCGCACGCGGCCTTTAGAAGAATTTCACCACGATGTCATCGATCGTGTTGGCCGCGTCGCCGATGCGCCCGCCCGCGTGGAACAGGTGCCGGTAGATCTCGCGCAGCTTGAGCATGGTGATCACCGTGTCGAGATCCTTCGGCTTGCGGAACAGGTCGGCCAGCGCCTTGGCGTAGAGCGTCTCCATGTCGTTCTTGATGGACTTGGCGCGGATGGCGTGCGTGCTGGCGACGCCCGGATGCCGTTCGAGCCGGTCCATCGCCAGCTTGATCTCCTCGGCGCCGTGGCCCAACAGCTCGGCCATATCCTTGAGGAAGCTGTTCGGCTCCACTTCCAGGATGTCCATCTCGTTGATGGTGAACCACGTATCGTCGAGTATGTCGTCGATGGTCCGCGACAGGGCGTGAATGTCCTCGCGATCGATCGGCGTGACGAACGTGCGGTTCAGCTCGTCCACCAGGATGCGGTGGATCTCGTCGCCGTTCTTCTCAAGCTGGCGAACGCGCTGGGCGTTTTTCTTGTTCGGCTTACCCAGATAATCGAGCAGGGCCTGGGTCGCTTCGATGCCCAGCTCGCACTGCTGTTGGATGCGGTTGAGAAACCGGTCCGGCTTGCGCTGGAACTGCTGGCGCACCCGCTCCGGGAATCGCTTTAACGCTTGTAGAATCCGGTCGATAATCATATCATCCTCAAAATGTTTGAATATGCACATTCATCGCTGGCAAGGTAAAATAATTTTAACGATTTTGCGGGCTTTTGGCTATAGGCGATTTTTCTCGGCCCCACCCACCGGGAAAACGTTCGATCCCGCACGCGCCAGTGATGCAGGCATTTTCAGGAAGGATAGCGGGCTTTATGTCGTTAAACGCGTTCGTTTTGGTGACGATTGCGCTGGCTTTTGGATTCTTCAACGGGCTGCACGACTCGTCGAATGTCGTGGCGACGGTCATCTCGACCCGCGCGCTCAGCCCGCGCCGGGCGTTGTGGCTGGCCGCCATCGCCAACGGCGTCGGCCCGCTGATCTTCGGCGTGGCGGTGGCGACGACGATCGGGCACGAAGTGGTCGCCGAAGACGCGGTCACGCTGCCGGTCGTCTATGCCTCGCTGCTGGCGGCCATCGCGTGGAACGTGGTCACGCTCCTGTTCGGCATCCCGTCGAGCACCTCACACGCGCTCATCGGCGGGATCATGGGCGCGGTGTGGGCCGGTTTCGGCTTCAGCTCGATCCTGATGGGCGGCCTCACCAAGATTCTGCTGGCGCTGTTCCTCTCGCCCATCCTGGGCATGATCGCCGGGTACTACATCGTCCGGCTGTCGTACTTCCTGGCGCGCGGTGCCACCCCCCACGTCAACATCTGGTTCAAGCGCGGCCAACTGCTCACCGCCACGACGCTGGCGCTCTCGCACGGCACCAACGACGCGCAAAAGACGATGGGCATCATTGCCCTGGGGCTGGTCGCCACCGGCACGCTGGAAACCTTCAGCATCCCCACCTGGGTGATCCTCGCCAGCGCGGTGGCGATGGGCGCCGGGACGCTGTTCGGCGGCTGGAGCCTGATTAAAACGCTCGGCGGCAAATTCTACCGCGTGCGGCCCGTGCACGGCTTCGGCGCGCAGACCGCCTCCAGCGCGGTGATCCTGGGCGCGGCCATGCTCGGCGGCCCGGTCAGCACCACGCACGTCGTCAGCTCCGCGATCGTGGGCGCGGGCACCGCCGACCGGGTCAAGAAAGTGCGGTGGGGCGTGGTCAACAACATCGTATTATCCTGGTTCCTGACCATCCCGGCGGCGGGCGCGATGGGCGCGCTGATCTACGCGCTGATCGAAAGCCTGTTCTGAGCGCCGGTGGTCACTCGCCGGGCCGCGCCGTATAATCTGCGCGGAGAATTGCGCGGCTTGAACCACACGTTTTTCAGGAGAATCACCATGCGCATTCGGTCGCTGGTCCCCCTGCTGTTGCTGGGCGCTCTGGTGTTGGGCGCATGCGGGAGCGATGACCCGTCCCGCAAGGTCACCCAGGGGGACACGCTGTTCACTGTCTCGTTCGACGAGCCGGGCGCCTGGGAAGAGGGCGCGTACCCGGTCGAGAGCAGCCCGCCGGATTCCACGCTGGCCGTGGCGGATGGGCGCTACCGCATCGAGCACCGCGCCGCGCGCAGCAGCTCGTTCACGTGGGGGGTGGGGGGCGAGCCCGCCGGCAACGTGATCGTCGAGGTGGAAGCGGCGCAGACCAGCGCGGAAGACGACAACCTCTACGGCGTGCTGTGCCGCGTCCAGACGGACGACTCCGGCGCGACGCGCGGCTACGCGCTGTTGATCAGCGGCGACGGCCACTACGGGATCGCCACCTTCGAGCGAGGCGCGCTGTCGTTCCTGCTCGAATGGCACCAGTCCGACGCCATCCACCAGGGCCAGGCGAGCAACACGATCCGCGCCGTGTGCGTGGACGATTACCTCGCCGTGTACGCCAACGGGCACTTCCTGGGCGACGTGACCGACTCGGCGCTCAGCGGGCCGGGGCAGGTCGGGCTGATCGCGGGCGTCAAGCGCGAGAGCACCGTCACCGTGACGTTCGACAACCTGGCCGTCTACGAAGGGCGGCGGGAGTAAGGCCCTACGCGCCGGATGGCTTGTCCTATCGCAAACGGTGCCGGATAATAGGAGGGCATCGCACACAGGCGCTAGAAAGGGGCCGTTATGGCTCACATCTTTCTGGTCTACCAGCCCTCGGACCAGCGGTTCGCGCTCCAACTCGCCACCCAGCTCCAGCAGCGCGGCCTGAACGTCTGGCCGGTGCCCGATCCGGACACCGCGCCCGCAGCGGAGCCGACAGGCCAGGACGACGGCTTCGAGGACGCCAGCCATTTCCTGATCGTGGCGGCGGAGGGCGGCGCGGATCTCCCCTTCGACGATGCGCTGGCGACCGGCAGGCACGTCATCACGGTGCTGCGCCCAGGCCGCAGCGTCCCCCCGGCGCTGGCCGGCTGCCCCTCGGTGGATTTCCAGGCGCCGTTCCTGGTGGCGGTCGAGCAACTGGTCGCGCACCTCACCCGGGCGCACGCGCCCATCCGCCCGCTAACCGTCGAGCACCCGCCGCCGGTGGTCAAGCCCGGCCTGCTGCCGATCGCGCTGCCCGCCGAGCGCTGTTGGCGCGACGACCGGATGCGCATCAACTACGTCCTGCCCATGGTGATCTCCGACGAGGACGTCGCGCTGCGGCTGCCCGCCTTCCTGGTCAAGACCGGGTTCACGCTGGCCGACAGCCCGCCGCCCACCATCCACGCCGCGCGCAAGGGCGGGTTTCCCTGGTTCGACCCGCGCCGCGTCGATCACACGCTGACCATCGAGCCGCGCGAAGGGATGCTGTTGGCCCATTACCAGATGGCCCGCACGCAGGTCCGGCACTGGTTCCCCGCTCACTATCACGTGCTCGACCGCGAGGCGGCGGCGCTCTACCGCTACCTGGCGATGGAGAACCTCGACAACCTGCTCAAACCGGTCCAGCGCCAGGCCCGGCGCGCCCTGGTCGTGTCGTGGGGCACGCTGATCGGGGCGATCCTGGTGCTCGCCGTGGTGATCTACCTGATCGCCACCTAAGCGCGCCCTCCCCGATCCGGGGGCGGCGGTTGTCGCGCCGCGCCCCGGTCGTGTACAATGCTCGCGGCAGTGTGTCACCACCATATCCGCAACCGGGGGGGAGGACGTTATGCCAGAGCACGCGTGGGCGCTGGTCATTCTGGGGCTGTTGGCCGGGATGCTGTCCGGCATGTTTGGGATCGGCGGCGGCGTGATCATCGTCCCCGCGCTGACCGTGCTGCTGGGCTTCGAGCTGCAAGTTGCGATCGGGACCTCGCTGGCGGTGCTGATCTGGCCGGTCAGCTTCTTCGCCGTGCTGGCCTACTACCGCGCCCGGCTGCTCAACGTCGCCCCGGCGGCCCTGATCGCGATCGGGCTGGTCGGCGGTGGAGTCGTCGGCGCGCAGATCGCGCTCAACCTGCCCGGCGCCACCTTGCAGCGCGTCTACGGCATTTTCCTGATTTACACCGGCTGGCGGTTCATCGAGCCGCGCAAGCTGTGGGCCGCCCGCCGCGCCAGCGGGCCGCGCCCCGCGCCCAACCCGAACACGGGGGCGCCTCCGGAAGTTCCCTGGTACGTGCTGCTGGGCGTGGGGCTGGGCGCGGGAGTCGCGTCGGGCCTGTTCGGGATCGGCGGCGGGCTGGTGATCGTCCCGGCGCTGATCGCGCTGCTGCGCTTCGATCAAAAGCGGGCGGTCGGCACGTCGCTGGGGGCGCTGCTGCCGCCGGTGGGCATCGGGGCCGTGCTGTCGTACTACGAGGCGGACGAGATCGACCTGGCGGCGTCGGTTTTTGTGGCGCTGGGCCTCATCTTCGGCGCGTTCCTGGGGGCGCGGATCGCGCTCGGCCTGCCATCCGCGACCGTCAAACGCCTGTACGGCGCGTTTCTGATCGCGGTCAGCCTGCGCTTCATTTTCCAGGTCTGAATCTTGAGGAACCTATAGGCGCGCATATTAAAAAGTAACGATGCATTGAGGGCGTAGGGTTTGCGTAGGCCAACCGTAGCTATCCCATAAGGGAATAGCAAGGAATTGGGCCGTATGATAGAGGCAGCGAAGGGTGAAATCTCTTCTTCTCCTCCTTTTAGAGCCGGGGGTCGGCGTCCCCGGCCCTATTTTTTTCCGTGGCGCTATTCTTCGGGCGCGTCTTCCTCATAGAGCGACGGCAGGCCGTATTCCTCGCGGATCACGTTCTCGATCTGCATCGCCATGGCCGGGTTCTCGCGCAGGAACTGCTTGGCATTCTCGCGCCCCTGGCCGATCAGCTCGTCCTGGTAGCGGTAGAACGCGCCGCGCTTCTCGACCACGCCCAGCTCAGCCGCGATGTCCAGGATGTCGCCCACCTTGCTGATCCCCTCGTCGAACATGATGTCGAACTCCGCCTCGCGGAACGGCGGGGCGACCTTGTTCTTCGTCACGCGCACGCGGGTGCGGTTGCCGACCGTGTCGCCGCCGGCCTTGATGGCCTGCGTGCGCCGGATGTCGAGCCGCACGCTGGCGTAGAATTTGAGCGCCCGCCCGCCGGTGGTCGTCTCCGGGTTGCCGAACATCACGCCGATCTTCTCGCGGAGCTGGTTGGTGAAGATCATCGCCGTGTTCGACTGCTTGATCACGCCGGAGAGCTTGCGCAGCGCCTGCGACATCAGCCGGGCCTGCAAACCCACGTGGCTGTCGCCCATCTCGCCTTCGATCTCCGCGCGCGGGACCAGCGCCGCCACGCTGTCGAGCACGATCACGTCCAGCGCGCCGCTGCGCACCAGCGCCTCGGCGATCTCCAGCGCCTGCTCGGCGGTATCCGGCTGGGAAATGTACAGGTTCTCGACGTCGACGCCGATCCGCGCCGCGTAGCTCGGATCGAGCGCGTGCTCCATGTCGATGAACGCGCAGATGCCGCCGCGCTTTTGGGCTTCGGCGACGGTGTGCAGGCAGATCGTGGTCTTGCCCGAGCTTTCCGGCCCGTAGATCTCGGTGACGCGCCCGCGCGGGATGCCCCCCACCCCGATCGCGATATCCACCGCAAGCGATCCGGTCGGAATCGCGTCCACATGCAGGTGTACGGCGTCGCCCAGGCGAATGATGGCCCCATCTCCGAACCGCTTGGTGAGATCGGCCACTGCCGCCTCTAACGCCTTGTCTCGGCCCTTGTCGCTCATGCGTTGTTGTCCCCTTGTGGATTAAATCTCGGCGCTGAGTCTACAACGGGCAGGGCGAGTCTGCCACATGTCAATCTTAAAATATCCTTGCCCGCGCCCGGCGCGCTGTGCTATAATGCGCCGCGCAGTGGGGAGTCGCCAAGTGGCCTAAGGCAGCGGCCTTTGGAGCCGCCATACGCAGGTTCGAATCCTGCCTCCCCAGCACGATCACCCGCCGGCCTGAGCCTTCAGGCCGGTTTTTTGTTGTCCGGCGCCCGGCACTATAATCAGGGACAATGACGATACCCGGACCTTTTCGAGAGGAGCGCCGTCCGATGAGCTTATCCGAACGCATCGCCGCCGCGCGCGGCCAGGCCGCCGCCGACCTGCTGCTGACCAATTTGCAGCTCGTCAACGTCTTTTCCGGCGAAGTCTATCCCACCCAGATCGCGATTAAGGACTCGATCATCGTGGGCGTGGGCGAGGGCTACACCGCCGCGAACGTCGTCGACCTGGGCGGGCGCTACGTCGCGCCGGGCCTGATCGACGCGCACGTGCACATCGAGAGCAGCATGTGCACCCCGCCCGCCTTCAGCCACGCTGCGCTGACTCACGGCGTGACCAGCGTGATCACCGACCCGCACGAGATCGCCAACGTCCACGGGCTGGACGGCATCCACTTCATGCTGGACTCGGCGGCGGGCGGCGTGCTGAGCATGTACGTGATGGCCTCGAGCTGCGTCCCGGCGACGCACATGGAAACCGCCGGCGCCACCCTCAGCGCCGCCGATCTGCAAACCCTGCTGGGCAACCCCTGGGTGCTGGGCCTGGCCGAGATGATGAACTATCCGGGCGTGGTCTTCGGCGACCCGGACGTGCTCGGCAAGATCGACGCCTTCGCCGGGCGCGTGCTGGACGGGCACTGTCCGGGGCTGCGCGGGAACGACCTCAACGCCTACATCGCCGCCGGGATCGCCAGCGATCACGAATGCACCACGGTGGAGGAAGCCCACGAGAAGCTGCAAAAGGGCATGGTGATCTTCATCCGCGAGGCAACCAACGCCCGCAACCTGCGCCCGCTGCTGCCGCTGGTCACGCCGGAGAACAGCCGCCGGATTTGCTTCTGCACCGACGACCGCCAGCCCGCCGATCTGCTGGATGACGGGTCTATCGATCACATGATTCGCGTGGCGATTGCCGAAGGCGGTCTGGACCCGGTGACCGCGATCCGCATGGCGACGCTCAACACGGCGGAATATTTCCGGCTGGACGACCGGGGCGCCATCGCGCCGGGCCGCCGCGCCGACCTGATCGTCTTTTCGGACCTGCGCGCGCCCCGCGCCGAACAGGTCTACTGTGGCGGGGCGCTGGTCGCCCAGGACGGCGCGCTGACCGTGGACCTCGCGCCGCCCCGCGTGCAGCCGCTGCCGCGCTCGGTCAACATCGACTGGGACGCGATCGACCTGGCGATCCCCGCGCGCGGCGAGCGCATCCGCGTGATCGGCAGCATCCCCAACCAGCTCGTCACCGATCACCGCGTCGAGGACGCGCGCATCGAGAACGGGCAGTCCGTGGCCGACGTGGCCCGCGACATCCTGAAGATGGCCGTCATCGAGCGCCACAATGCCACCGGCAAGCTGGGCAAGGGCTTCATTCACGGGATTGGCCTGCGGCGCGGCGCGATTGCCGGCACCGTCGCCCACGATCATCACAACCTGGTCGTGATCGGCGCCGACGACGCCAGCATGCTGGCCGCCGCGCGGGCTGTCGAGCGCATGGGCGGCGGGCTGGTCGCGGTGGACGGCGAGCGCGTGCTGGCCGAGCTGCCGCTGCCGGTCGGCGGGCTGATGAGCGACAGGCCGATCAACGAGGTGCGCGCCGCGCTCGACCGCCTGCTGGACGTGGCGGGCCGCGAGCTGGGCTCGCCGCTGCACGATCCGTTCATGGCGATGAGCTTCATGGCGCTGGAGGTGATCCCCAGCCTCAAGCTGACGGATGTCGGCCTGGTGGACGTGGACAAGTTCGAGGTGGTGGATTTGTTTGTGTAGGTTGACCAACCCAGGGCACAAACCGGGCGGCTTTTCCAGCGAATCGCCCCTGCCGGAGGTGGGCATTGGGCGGTCGGTATAGCCGGTGCGCAGCGGATTTTGTGCCCTTTGTAGCTTTGCTTTTGGCCGATTTTACACTAAACTGTTGGGAGGATTGTGGTCCACTATCAAGATCATTTACGTTATTGAGGAGAAGCGTTCTATGTTCAAGAAACTCGGCGTGTTGTTCGTTTTAGTCGCCGTCGTGCTGGGCGGCGTGGCGGTCAGCCCGCGCGCCAGCGCCCAGGATGACGAGTTCATCTTCGGCGTGATCCTGGTCGGCCCCAAGGATGATCGCGGCTGGAGCCAGGCGCACTACGATGCCGGCCTGTACGTCCAGGAAAACGTGCCCGGCGCGCGCATGATCGAGCTGGAGAGCCTGAACTCCGCCGACCGCCCCGAGACCACGCTCGACCAGGTCGTCGAGGACATGGTCGCGCAGGGCGCCCAGTTGATCCTCACCACCTCGGCGGACTTCGAAGTTGACACGACGGTCGTCGCCGAATTCTACCCGGATGTGACGTTCGTCAACATCTCCGGCGATGACGCCCTGTGGGGCATCGCGCCGGACAACCTCGGCAACATCATGGGCAAGATGGAATACGGCAAGATGATCGCCGGCTGTGCCGCGGCGCTGAAGACCGAAACCGGCAAGCTCGGCTACGTCGGCCCGCTGATCGACCCCGAAACCACCCGCCTGACCAACTCGGTGTACCTGGGCGCGCGCTACTGCTACGAGAACTATCGCGGCATGGACCCCGATACGCTCCAGTTCCAGGTGACCTGGATCGGCTTCTGGTTCAATATCCCCGGCGTCACGCTGGACCCGACCGAAGTCTCGAACTCGATGCTCGACAGCGGCGTTGACGTGCTGATCTCCGGCATCGACACCACCGAGGCGATCGTCGTGGCCGGGCAGCGCGCGGCTGAAGGCAACGCCGTGTGGGCGATCCCCTACGACTACGAAGGCGCCTGCGAAGAATCGCCCGACATCTGCCTGGGCGTGCCGTACTTCCACTGGGGCCCGGCCTATGTCGAGCTGGTCACCCAGGTGAAAGAGGGCACCTACGAGCCGTCGTGGGATTGGAATGGGCCGGATTGGTCGGACATCAACAATCCTGAGACGACCGCCGTGGGTTACGTCTATGGCGATGGCCTGACGGACGACGAGAAGGCGACGCTGGATGAGTTCATCGCCGGCCTGGCCGCGGGCGCCCTGGGCGAAGAAGGCGGCCTGAACCTGTTCGTCGGCCCGCTGAACCTGCAGGATGGCACCGTGTTCCTGGAGGAAGGCGAAGTCGCAACCGAGAAGCAGATCTGGTACATGGCGGCGAACGCCGACGAGGCCACCAGCCCCGACGAGATCAGCCCGCCGCAGCTTCTGGAAGGCATTCAGGGCGCCAGCCAGTAACGCCAACCGTATTGGGTTTTCAGGGAGAGGGTCATTCCCCTCTCCCTTACTTTTCGATGGTACAGGCCCTGTATGAAAGTTGAACTAAAGCACATTTCAAAAACATTTGGACCCGTCCGCGCCAACCAGGACATCTCGCTGACCTTCGAGGCGGGGCGCATCTACGCCATCCTGGGCGAGAACGGCGCCGGCAAAAGCACGCTGATGAAAATCATGTCCGGCTACCAGTCGGCGGACAGCGGCGAAGTCGTGGTGGACGGGCAGGCGCTCACCTTCAACGCGCCGACTGATGCCATCGCCAGCGGCATCGGCATGTTGTACCAGGACCCGCTCGATTTTCCCCCTTTCACCGTGCTCGAAAACTTCATCGCCGGGCGCGCCGGCGGCTTCCTCCCGGACATGGACGAGGCCCGGCACCAGTTCATGGCGCTGATCGAGCGCTTCGAATTCGACCTGGACCCCGACGCCTACGTTGACGCGCTGACCATCGGCGAGCGGCAACAGCTCGAAATCCTGCGGCTGCTCTCGCTGAACGTACGCGCCCTGATCCTGGACGAACCGACGACGGGGATCTCTGCCGAGCAAAAAACGGCGCTGTTCAACGTGCTCAAGGCGTTGGCCCGCGACGAGGCGATGACCGTCATCCTGGTGTCGCACAAGCTGGAAGACGTGATCGAGCTGTGCGACGAGGCGTACGTGCTCCGGCGCGGTAAATTCGTCGGCCAGCAGTCGATCCCCTGCCCGATCTCGGCGCTGGTCGAGCTGATGTTCGGCAAGGTCATCGAGCGCCAGGCGCGGCCCCCGGTGGAGGTGGGCGACCCGACGCTGGTCGTGGATCGCCTGTGCATCACCAGCCGCCGCCTGACAGTCGAGAACGTCTCGCTGGAAGTCCATGCGGGCGAGGTGATCGGGCTGGCCGGCCTGGACGGCAGCGGGCAAGGGGAGTTCGTGCGGTCGTGCGCCGGGCTGATCAAGCCGGAAGACGGGCGCATCCTGATCGACGGGCGCCCCATGATCGGCCTGACCTACCACCAGTTCGCGCGCGCGGGTGTGGCGTTTCTGCCGGCGGGGCGCATCGAGGAAGGGTTGATCGGCGAGATGACGGTGACCGACCACTTCGCGCTCACGCTGCCCAGCCGCGCGCCGTGGGTCAACTGGCCGCGCGCCCGGCACACCGCCCAGGCGCGGATCACGCACTTCAACGTCAAAGGGCGGCCCGGCAGCCCCGTGCGGACGCTTTCCGGTGGCAACCAGCAGCGGTTTGCGCTGTCGCTGCTGCCGCAAAACCTGCGCCTGCTGCTGCTCGAACATCCGACGCGCGGCCTGGACGTGGAGAGCGCGAATTACATCTGGGAACAACTGCTGGAGCGGCGCCGCGGGGGCACGGCGATCGTGTTCATCTCGGCTGAGCTGGACGAGATCGTCGCCTACAGCGACCGGATCCTGGTCTTCTTCGGCGGGCGCGTGACGCTCGTCGACGATCCGGAGGACATGACCGCCAACCGGTTGGGGGAACTGATCGGGGGAAGACTGTAGATGGCATCGACACAAGAACCACTCGCGCCAGCGCCCCGACCGGCGGGCCCGCCGCGCAGTATGTTCCTGAACGCGGTGATCGACATGCTGCCCGCGATCCTCGCGCCGGTGTTCGGGATCGTGGCGGCGCTGGGCATCATCATCCTGATCCTCGAATGGCAGGGCGCCGATCCCCAGGTGGCCTGGGACT
The DNA here is from genome assembly GCA_018432315.1 of Anaerolineae bacterium. Classification (GTDB taxonomy): domain Bacteria; phylum Chloroflexota; class Anaerolineae; order Aggregatilineales; family Aggregatilineaceae; genus LM3-B42. The sequence continues at coordinate 72,310 of JAHDLB010000004.1, read as the reverse complement.
ACGTTTATGAAGGCACGTTGAAAACCGCGGCCAACCGGGCCGACCTGATGGCGTTCTGGATGCCGCTGGCGATCACCGCGTTCGGGCTGGTGCTCACCTTCACCGCCGGGCTGTGGAACATCGGCGTCGAGGGCCAGCTCGTCATGGGCGCCATCGGCGGCACGTGGGCGGTCCGGCTGTTCACCGAGTACGAAGCGGGCAAAGGCCCGGCGCTGGACCTGGGCCTGGGCCGCGACGGCGTGCTGATCCTGTGTTTCGTGTTCGCCGCGGCAGCCGGGGCGCTGTGGGCTGTGGTGGCCGCCGTGCTGAAGACGCGCGGCGGCGTCAACGAGATCTTCGGCGGCGTCGCGCTCAACTTCATCGCGCAGACGTTCAACATGTACCTGATCTCCAACGGGGGCCCGTGGCAGCCGGTCGGCAGCCGCGCCACCGAAACCGCCCGCTTCCCGGAAATCGCGCGCCTGCCCACCCACGCCGAGTTCCGGCGGCTGAGCCCCACGACGATTTACATTACCATCGGCGCGTTCGTGCTGATCCTGCTGATCATGTACGTGTCGCGGTGGGGCTTGCAGCTCCGCGCGATGGGCAAGAACCAGCGGTCGGCGTTTTTGCTGGGCGTGCACACCGAGCGGAACATCATCCTGTCGATGGCGTTGTGCGGGAGCCTGGCCGGGCTGGCGGGCGCGTTCCGCGTGCTGGCGCCGGACGTGACCAAGCTGACCGCGACACCGTCCGGCGGCATGGGCTTCCTGGCGATCCTGGTCGTGCTGCTCGCCTCGACGTCGGCCATCCTGACGCCGTTCGTCTCGTTCGTGTTCGCCGTGCTGTCCAAGGGCGGCCAGCGCCTGGAAAGCGGCTATCAGTGGGACTATGGCCTGACGCTCGACCGGTCGCTGGTGCGCGTGCTGCAGAGCACGGTGGTGTTGATGGTGGTGCTGGCGTTCGGCGTGCGCAACCGGTATTTCCCGCCGCGCAGCACCCTGCCCGTCGTCGATGAAGATGAGGTCGCCCGGACCTGAACGGCCTATGCAGCAGTGGGAATACCTGACCGTTTTCGTGTCGGGCGCGCTCGATTTTCCGGAGACAGTCGACCGGGCCGAAACGCTGGCCTGGGCCGGGAAGTCGATCACGCAGCAACTGAACGAGCGCGCCCAGCAGGGGTGGGAGATCATCGATCTGCGCTGGCTGTCGGACACCGACCTGATGGTCGTGTTCAAACGCCACGTCGCAGCGCGCACACCAAAGAAAAGGCAGCACAATGATTGAGCTACGCGACATCACGGCTGACAACTGGGAAGCCGTCGCCAATCTGAAAGTGGCCGGCGACCAGCAATCGTTCGTCGCGCCGAACGTGTACTCCATCGCCGAGTCGAAGTTCTATCCCGGCGTGGAGATCAAGGCCATCCATGCCGGGGAAACCCTGGTCGGCTTCATCATGTGGGGACCCGACCCGGTACACAACCCGCCCGAAATGTGGATCTGGCGCTTCATGATCGCCGCGGAGCACCAGGGCAACGGCTATGGCCGGGCGGCGATGCAGGCGGCGCTGGATCACCTGCGGGCCCAGCCGGGCGTGGATGCCGTGTTTTTGAGCTTCGAGCCGGACAACACCGGCGCCGACCGCCTCTACACCAGCCTGGGGTTCAGGCGCACCGGGCGCGTGGAATATGGCGAGATCGTGGTGAAACTGGAATTTTGATGCATGACCGATTCTAGGACGCAGTTATGACCGGATTAGAGAGCACGTTACGCGGCATCGTCCGCGCCGCCGCCCCCATCGTGATCGCCGGGCAGGGCGAGCTGCTCACCGAGCGCGCCGGCGTGATCAACCTGTCGCTGAACGGGACGATCATGCTGTCGGCCATGACGGCACATGCCGTCGTGCGCAACACGGGCAGCCTGACGCAGGCTGTGCTGGCGGCGATGGCGGTGGGCGCGGCGGTGGCGTTCATCGTCGTCTTTTCGAGCATCGCGCTCAAGCTCAACCAGGTGGCCGTCGGCTTCATCCTGACGATCCTGTGCGCCGATCTCGCCATCTTCCTGGGCAAGCCCCACTTCAACCAGCCGGGCAAGCAGGTGCCGCACACCCCGATCCCGATCCTGAGCGACATCCCGCTGATCGGGCGGGTGCTGTTCGACCACAACGTGTTGATCTATTTCAGCCTGATCCTGATCGGGCTGGTGTGGTTCTACATCTACCGCACGCGGCCCGGCCTGACGCTGCGCAGCATCGGCGAGCAGCCCGAAGCGGCCTTCGTGCGCGGGACGCCCGTGCAGGCGCTGCGCTACGCGTACACCGTGCTGGGCGGCGCGCTGGTCGGGCTGGCGGGGGCGACCTATTCGCTGTCGGTCAAGCTCGGCTGGAAGGAAGACCTCAGCGGCGAGGGCTGGATCGCGCTGGCGATCGTGATCTTCGGGCTGTGGGTGCCCGGTCGCGTGGCGCTCGGCGCCTACCTGATCGTGGGCCTGCGCTCGGTGGCGATCGACCTGCAAGACAACGACGTGATCGACCTGCCCGCCCAGATCGTCAACATGCTGCCCTGGTTCCTGATGATCGTCACGCTGCTGTTTGCGACCAGCGGCGTGCTCGAACGGCTGGTGCGCTTCACGCCGGACCGCTTCAAACCGACCGTCCGGCGCTTCCTGCGGGCGGCGCCGCCGCGCGCGCTCGGCACCACGTTCGAGAAGCACTAGACCCGCCCAGGTGCGAGCCCCCCGCTCGCACCTGATTTTTTATCTTCCCCCGCCCCTCATGGTAAACTCTACCGCAGGCAGCTAAAAGAACTCCACAAGGGGCAACACCATGCAGGCGCTCAAAGACAAGATCCGGTCTGAAGGCAAGTATTTAGGTGAGGGCATCCTCAAGATCGACGGTATCCTCAACCACCAGATGGACCCCCAGCTCGTCAAGCAGATGGGCGAAGAAATCGCGCACCGCTTCCGCGACACCCATCCCACGCGCATCCTGACCGCCGAGGTGTCTGGCATCGCGCCGGCGCTGATGGCCGCGCTGGCGCTCGATGTGCCGGTCGTCTACGCGCGCAAACACAAGCCGCTGACCATGTACGGTCCGGTCTTCCTGGAGACGGCGCCCAGCCACACCCACGGCGGCGAGATCAATTTGCTGGTCGCGGCGGAATACCTGCCGCCGGGCGAGCGCGTGCTGATCGTCGATGATTTCCTGGCATCGGGCAAGACGCTCTATTCGCTGGCGCGCATGGTCGGCGAGGCGCGGTGCACGCTGGTCGGGATCGTGGTCGTGGTCGAAAAGCTGTTCGAGGGCGGACGCGAGAAGCTCCAGAAGACATATAACGTCCCGGTCGAGGCGCTGGCGACGATCACCTACCTGGACGAGAACCGCATCGAGTTCGCCGACGATCCGCCGCGCGGCGTGGAGATCTAGCGTGGCGCTGAAAGACGGCGGAATCGTCATCCTCGATTACGGTTCCCAGACAGCCCAGCTCATCGCGCGGCGGGTGCGCGAGCTGAACGTGTTCGCGGCACTGGTGCCCTACATCTACACGCTCGACGAAGCGCGCGAGGCCGCGCCCGGCTTTCGCGGGATCATCCTCTCCGGCGGGCCGACCAGCGTGTATGAAGCGGACGCGCCGCCCCTGCCGGACTGGGTGCTGGCGTCCCGCGTGCCGGTGTTGGGCATCTGCTACGGGATGCAGCTTCTCACCCACCGGTTGGGCGGCGAGGTCGCCCCGGCGGCGCGGCGCGAGTACGGGCTGGCGACGGTGCGCGTCGAGCGCGACGGGGGATTGTTCGGCGGCCTGGACGCGGCGCAGGCGGTGTGGATGAGTCACAGCGACCACATCGCGCGCCCGCCGGACGGATTCGTCGTGCTGGCCGCGACCGGCAACGCGCCGCATGCCGCCATCGCCGACCCGGAGCGCGGCCTGTTCGGCGTGCAGTTTCACCCTGAAGTGTCGCATACCGAGCACGGCGCGGCCATGCTGCGCAACTTCGTGATCGACGTGTGCGGCGCGTCCGCCACGTGGACACCCGAAAACCTGGTCGAGGTCACCATCGAGGCCACCCGCCGGAAGGTCGGCGCGGGGCGCGTGCTGCTCGGCATGAGCGGCGGCGTCGATTCGTCGGTGGCCGGCGAGCTGATCCACCGCGCCGTGGGCGACCAGCTCGTGCCGGTGTTCGTCAACCACGGGATGCTGCGCCAGGGCGAGGCGGACCAGGTGATCGAGCTGGGGCGGCAGTTGAACTGGCGCAACATGACCGCCGTCGACGCGACTGAGGACTTCCTCGGCGCACTGCAAGGCGTGACCGACCCCGAAGACAAGCGCATGATCATCGGCCAGACCTTCGCCGACGTGTTCGAGCGCGAGGCGTCCCGGCTGGGCGCGCTCGACTGGCTGGCCCAGGGCACGATCTACCCCGACGTGATCGAGAGCGCCGGCACCGGGCGGCCCGGCGCGAAGCGCATCAAGTCGCACCACAACGTCGGCGGCCTGCCGGAGCACCTCAAGGGCCGGCTGGTCGAGCCGCTGCGCGACCTGTTCAAGGACGAGGTTCGCCGCATCGGCGCGCTGCTCGGCATCCCCGAGGCCATCGTGTGGCGCCAGCCGTTCCCCGGCCCAGGGCTGGGCGTGCGCTGCGTGGGCGAGGTCACCTGGGAGCGGCTGGAGATGCTGCGCGCCGCCGATCACATCTTCACGTCCGAGCTGGACGCGGCGGGCCTGCTGCGCGAAGGGACGGCGCAGGCGTTCGCCGTGCTGCTGCCGGTGCGCAGCGTGGGCGTGATGGGCGATAACCGCACGTACGAGGAAGTGATCGCGCTGCGCGCCGTGACGACCAGCGATTTCATGACCGCCGACTGGGCGCGCCTCGACCCGGCGCTGCTGGCTCACATCAGCAGCCGCATCGTGAACGAGGTGAACGGCGTCAACCGCGTGCTGTACGACATCAGCAGCAAGCCCCCCGCCACCATCGAGTGGGAATGAGCGTGCAGCCCGGCTGCACCGATCTGTTTCGCGCTAGAATACGGTCCGCTTTTCGATTCTTGCCTGTCCGGAGGAACACCACATGCCAACGCTACTCATCGTCGTCGTTTTCGGGTTGTTGGGAGGAATCTCTGTCGGGCTGCAGTCGCCGCTGGCGAGCATGATGTCCCAGCGCGTCGGCACGATGGCGAGCGTGTTCATCATCCACATTGGCGGGGCGGTCTTCGCCGGGGCGTTCCTGCTCACGCAGCGCGCGTCCCATTTCAATGAGGTCCGCTCGCTGCCCTGGTACGTGCTGATGGCGGGCGGCCTGGGCGTGGTGGTGATCAGCGCGGTGAGCTACGCGATCCCGCGCGTGGGCGTGGTGACCATGACGTTCCTGATCGTGGCCGGACAGCTTCTGATCAGCGCGCTGATCGATCACTTTGGCTGGCTGGGGACCGATGTGCGCCCGCTCGATCCCACGCGCATCCTGGGGATCGTCGTGCTGTTCATCGGCGTGTGGCTGATCGTGCGGTGACTCACGTCCCGTTGAGCAGCTCGCGCACGGCGCTGCCCGGATCGAGCTGCCGCGCCAGGATGCGCTCGATCACCCCCGCCACCGCCGCCGGCGACCGCTCGTCCAGCAGGCGGGCCAGCAGTTCCTCGCGCAGGCGCGTCGCCAGCTCGGCCTGCACCCGCTGGCGGGCGCGCTCCTCGTACAGGCCGGACTCGCTCAAATAGGCGCGGTGGCGCTCGATGGCCCCGGCCAGCTCGTCCAGGCCCGATCGCTCGGTCGCCACCGTCTTGAGGATCGGCACGTCCCACAGGTCCAGCGCCGGTTCGGGCGGCGCGTCGTCCTGATCCAGCAGCGGCCCGTGATGCCCCGCCGAGCGCAAGCGGTGCCCCAATTCGAGCGTGGCCCGCAGCGCGCGGACCGTGTTCTCCGCGCCGGGGCGGTCGGCCTTGTTGACCACCAGGATATCCGCAATTTCGAGGATCCCGGCCTTGATGGCCTGCACGTCGTCGCCCAGGCCGGGCGCGTCGACGACGATCGTCGTGTAGGCCGTGCGGGCGATGTCCACCTCACTCTGCCCCGCGCCGACCGTCTCGATCAGCACGACGTCGAACCCGGCAGCGTCCAGGGCGCGCACCACATCGCCGGTCGCGGCGGCCAGCCCGCCCAGGCTGCCCCGGTTCGCCATGCTGCGGATGAACACGCCCCGGTCGCCCGCCAGGTCGGTCATGCGGATCCGGTCGCCGAGCACGGCCCCGCCGCTGAACGGGCTGGTCGGGTCGACGGCCACGATGCCCACCGTGCGATCCTGGGCGCGGAGCGTGCGGGCCAGCGCGTTGACCACGGTCGATTTGCCGGTGCCGGGCGCGCCGGTGATGCCGACGATATAGGCCCGCCCGGTGTGGGGAAACAGCGCGGCCAGCGCGGCGGGGGCATCCGGCGCGCGGTTCTCGATGCGGGTGATCAGGCGTGCCAGGGCGCGGCGGTCACCGTCCAGCACGCCGTTGACGAGCGTCTCAATACGTGACATCGATCACTGCCGGGCGCCCAGCGTGGCCGTGATGTGCCGCACGATGTCATCGGTGTTGGTGCCGGGGCCGAACACGCCGCTGATCCCCAGCTCCAGCAACGCGGGCACGTCGTCGTCGGGGATGATGCCGCCGATCAGCACCAGCACGTCGGCCAGCCCTTCGGCGCGCAGCAGCTCCAGCACGCGCGGCACCAGCGCCATGTGCGCCCCGCTGAGGATCGACAGCCCGATCACGTCGACGTCTTCTTGCAGCGCCGCCTCGACGATCATCTCCGGCGTCTGGCGCAGGCCGGTGTAGATCACTTCCATGCCCGCGTCGCGCAGCGCCCGCGCGATCACTTTGGCGCCCCGGTCGTGCCCGTCCAGGCCGGGCTTGGCGACCAGAACGCGGATTTTTTCTTCGCTCATACCTGCTCCGATGCTCATCGTTCCAACTTCGCGCTCCCCATTATAACGGAAACAACGCCGGGCGGATATGACCGGCCCGGAAGGCTGATTGTTCTGATTCCGTTTGGGTCGGGCCGGGCGGGCGGGTGCACCTCCGATTTGTGTGATAAAATGCAGGGTGACTTAAGAAATGACAAATGAGCGCGGTCGGAGCAACGTTCATGCAGGCACCTTCTTCTCCGTTTCACCGGCTGTCGGGCCAATGGTCCGGCTTGCTGCTGGCCCTGCTGCCGCTGGCGGTGGCGGGCGCGCTGCTGATCCTGTACGGCAGCGCCGCGCTGCGCTGGCAGCAGCAGCCGTTCCTGGGCTTCTTCCCGCTGCGCAACCTCGAGATCGATTCGAGCGAGTCGCTGATCGGTGCCGACTGGCCGGCCCTGGACGCCGGGCTGGCCGAGGGCGACCGCCTGATCGCGCTCGACGAGGTGGACCTCGACGCGCTGGCGCCCGGCGAGCGCGTGAGCGCGTTCACGGACGCGCTGCGCGCGCGCAGCGAGGGCGATACGGTGGCGGTCACCTTCCTGCGGGACGGCGACGCCGCGCCCGAGGGCGCGACCTGCGCGCCGCTCCCGGACACCAACGGCTTGCAGCGCTGCACGCTCTCGTTGGCGCTGGGCGGCATGCCCACCGGCGACTTCGCCAGCTATTTCGGCGTGGGCTGGATCACGGCGCTGGTGCTGTGGCTGGCGACCGTCGTGCTCGTGCTGCGCCACCCGCGCGACGTCCAGGTGCACACCGTCGCGCTGATTGCGGCGGCGGTGGCGGTCTTCCTGGCCGGGCGCTTCGACACGCTCACCACGCACCGGTACGCCTGGGTCTGGCTGGTGACGACGAACCTGCTGGCCGGGCTGCTGGTCATGTTCGCGCTGGAATTCCCGTACCGGCTGGCCGCCGTCCAGCGGGCGCCCGTCTGGCGGTTCGCGCCGGTGATCGCGGGCCTGGGCGTGGGCGGGACGGCTGCCGGGCTGTATTTCTCGTCCGACGCCAGCCTCAACCGCGCCTCGTTCACGCTGTCGATCGGCGTGCTGCTGCTCGGATCGCTGATCGTGAGCGGCGTCATGCTCTGGCGGCGCACGCGCTCCGCCTCGCCGGTCGTGCGCAACCAGAGCACGATCGTCCTGATCGGCCTGCTGCCGGCCATCATCCCCATGCTGATCGCGTTCGGCTGGCAGGGGGTGACGGGCGAAGGGCTGAACAACCTGATCGTGTTCAACCAGGTGCTGCCGGTCCTCTTCCCGCTGAGCGCGATTTACGCCGTCTCGCAGTTCCGCCTGGTCGACACCGACCGCATGATCACGCAGAGCGTGCTGTACGCGGCGCTGTTGGGCTTGCTCACGCTGAGTTACTGGCTGGTCGTGACCGGCGTCGCGATGTTAATCGGGCGCAGCACGCGCGACACCGCGCTCAGCCCGGCGCTGATCGTCGCCTCGATCTTCGTGGTCGCGATGGTGTTCTACCCGGTCCGCGCCGCGCTCCAGCGCGTGATCGACGCCGTGTATTTCCGGACGCGCCGCGCCTACCAGACCTATCTGGAGCAGTTCTCGCGCGAGGTGACGCACGCCGTCTCGCTGGGCGACGTGACCAGCCTGATCGCCCGCTCGCTGGAAGACACGCTCGCCCCCACGCACGTGATCGTGTTCGTGCGCGATAACGTGACCTACGAATACCGGCCCCAGGTCGATCCGGCCACCGGCGCGCCGCCGACCGATATCACGTTTGCGCCCGAAAGCGGGCTGGTGCATTACCTCAGCGAGCGATCGAGCCTGCTCTACCTGGAGGAAGGCCGGCCCCTGCCGCTGGACGTGGTCAGCGACCGCTCGCGGCTGGCTGTGCTGGGCGCGCCGGTCATCGTGGGGTTGCAGGGCCAGCGGGTGCTCAACGGCTTCATGGTCATCGGCCCGCGGCGCAACAACGCGCCCTACCTGCACGAAGACCTGCGCTTCATCGAAAGCCTGAGCGACCAGGTGGCGCTGGCCGTCGAGCGCGCCCAGGCCATCGACGACCTGGAGCGGCGCGTCCGCGTGCAGGACGTGCTGAGCCAGGTGAGCCGCGCGCTCAACTTCGCGATCGACTTCGACACGCTGCTCGAATTGATCTACGCGCAGACGATCCGCGTGATCGACGTGCCCAACTTCTACATCGCGCTGCGCAACCCGAACGTCGACGAGCTGATCTACGTGTTCTACAACGAGGGCGACGAGCGCATCGCGCCCATGGAGGGCAAGCGCTGGCGCATGGGCCGCGACCTGATGAGCGAGATCGTGCGCACGCGCCAGACGGTGCGCACCGACGACTTTGCCCGCGACTCGCTGGCGCGCGATCCGCGCGTCAAACTGGACAACCCGAACCTCAAGGCGTGGATGGGCGTGCCGCTGCTGGCCGATACCGGCGGGGGCGTGCTGGGCGTGATGGTCGCCGCCACGACCGAGCCGAACGTCACCTTCAACGACGACCAGCTCGACCTGTTCTGGGACATCGCTAACCTGGCTTCGAGCGCGATCGACAAGCTCCAGTTGTTCGACAAGACGCAGCAGCGCGCGCGCCAGCTCAGCGCGATCAACGAAATCGCGAACCAGTTGGCGTCCGAGATGGGCAACGTGGACCGCCTGCTCCACCTGATCACCGAGAACGCCGTGCAGATTCTGGGCGCCGAAGCGGGCAGCCTGCTGCTGGTGGACGAGGACACCGGCCATCTCGAGTTTCACGTCGTGGTGGGCGGCGGCGGGCAGGACCTGATCGGCACGCGCATCCCGGCGGGCAGCGGGCTGGCCGGGGCGACCGTGGAGCGCGGCACGCCGATCATCGTCAACGATCCCTCGCGGGACGCGCGCTGGTACGGCGATCTCGACGGGCCGGATGACCTGGCCGCCGCGCTGGACCGGGGCGAGCGTTACGACCTGGCGAGCGACGATGCCGCGCTGGACGACGCCGGCTTCCAGTCGCGCGCGATCCTCTCCGTGCCGCTGATGATCGGCGGGCGGGCGATTGGCGTACTCCAGACGATCAACAAGGCCGACGGCAGCATCTTCATCGACGAGGACGCCGACCTGCTCGAAACCTTCGCCGGGCAGGCCGCCGTCGCCATCGAAAACGCGCGCCTGTTCGACATGACCGACCAGCAGCTCGCGCTGCGCGTGCAGGAGCTGGACACCATGCAGCGCATCGATCACGAGCTGAACCGCACGCTCAACCTGACCAGCGTGGTCGAGATCACGATGGACTGGGCGCTGCGCAAGAGCGGCGCCGAAGCCGGCATCCTGGCGATTCTCGACCGCGAACAGGGCGAGCTGCGCATCGTGGCATCCTACGGGTACCAGCCCGGCAGCCCGTTTGGCCGCCGCGACGACCCCGCGCAGATGGTCTACCCCACCGACCGGGGCATCGTTGGGCGCGTGATCCGCAGCGCGCAGCCGTCGCTGATCACGGACGTGTCGATCGATCAGGACTACGAAGAAACGCTCGAGGGCTGCGTCGCCCAGCTCACCGTGCCGCTGTTCAGCGCCAACCGCGTGATCGGCGTGATCGTGCTGGAGAGCGCCCGCGAGGGCCAGCTCGACCTGCTGGACCTGGACTTCGTCGCCCGCCTGGCCGAGCACGCCAGCCCGGCCATCGTCAACGCCCAGTTGTTCCAGGAGCTTCAGCGGGCCAACCAGGCCAAGAGCGAGTTCGTCAGCTTCGTGGCCCACGACCTGAAAAACCCGATGACCAGTATGAAAGGTTACACCGACCTGCTGCTGAAGGGCGTGGTCGGGCCGGTCAACGAGCAGCAGTCCGGCTTCCTGAGCACGATCCTCAACAACGTCACGCGCATGGAAACCCTGGTGAGCGACCTGAACGACCTCACCAAGCAGGAAACGGGCAACATGCGGCTCGACATCGCGCCGGTGGACTTCCGCGAGGTGATCGACGAAACCGTCCAGGCCCAGCAGCGCCAGATCGACGAGAAAGAGCAGGAGCTGGACATCCGGGTGCCGTTCGACCTGCCGGCGGTCCTGGGCGATCAAACGCGCCTGATCCAGATCATGACCAACTTCGTCTCCAACGCGAACAAGTACACGCCGCCCGGCGGGCGGATCACCATCACCGCCGAGGCCGCGCGCAACACCTGGGACCCGCACGGCCCGCCCCAGGTGATTCACTGCGCCGTGCAGGACACGGGCATCGGCATGAGCGAGGATGACCTGAGCCAGCTTTTCGTGCCCTATTTCCGCAGCGACAACCCGAAAACGCGCGAACAGCCGGGCACCGGCCTGGGGCTGACCATCACCCGCGGCCTGATCGAGCAGCACGGGGGCCAAGTGTGGGTCGAGAGCGCGCTGGAGGCCGGCACGACCTTCCATTTCACGCTGCCGGTCGTCGCCGAAACGGAGCGCGCGCCCGAAGTTCCGTGAGCGAAAATGCCGTTTTGGGCGCCCAACCGCACGCCGACGGTTTATAATAGACGTATGGCAGTCCAATCCAGAGAGGAGAACAGCACATGTCAACTCGAGGGATCTGCACTCGTGACGGTGAAGTGTTCGCGTATCTGGACCACAACCGGATTTACGATCTGAACGGCGTACAAACCGGCGTGGTCGATGGACGAACGGTGTACGATCTGGAAGGAAACCGCCGCTGGCTGTTGGACGGCGACGCCTTGCTCGACCTGCAGGCCAACGTGATCGGCTATGTGGGCGAACCTGTGTCGGATGACGAGATCGAATGACGAGGATGAATCCATGAGCGAAGACATCAAGAAACTCAATTCCATGCGCTTCCTGGAAGCCCAGGGTGTGCCCTACGAGGCGTTCACCTATGACGAGGCGATCCAGGACGGCATCGGCGCCGCCGACGCGATGGGGTTCCCGCCCGAGCAGGTTTACAAGACGCTGGTCGTGCAGTTGAAGGGCGGGGAGTATGCGCTGGTCATGATCGCGTCGGACCAGACGCTCGACCTCAAGCAGTTCGCCCGGTCGATCGGGCTCAAGAAAGCGTCGATGCCCACCAAGCGCGGGGCCGAGGCCGCCACCGGCCTGAAGACCGGCGGCATTGGCGCGCTGGCGCTCACCCACAAGCGGTGGGGCGTCTACCTGGACGAATCCGCGAAGGCCCACGAGGCGATCCTGGTCAACGCCGGGCAGCGCGGCGTGAACCTCAAGATCAAGGTCGATGATCTGGTGCGCGTCCTGAACGCGCGCGTGGTGGACCTGTCCGGCCAGGCGGACGACGGCGCCGGCTCGGACGACGGCGCCAACTGAGTGGGACCGAGGGGGCAGGATGGTTTTTGGGCGAAAGAAGCGGCGCGACGGGGCGCTTGGCTCCGAGCGCGCGCCTGAGGATATGTCGGTGGGCTACAACCCCAACCGGGACGACACGCTGTTTTGGCTCACCGAAGAAGGCTACCTGATCGCCCAGGATGTGGCCTGCCAGACGGAATACGTCGAGGCCACATCCTGCCCCTCGTGCGGCGCATCGCTGACGGTCGTCGCGCACCTGAACCGGGCCGGCCAGGGCCTGAGCGAGATCGTGACGCTGTGCTGCGGGTGCCGCGAGCGCTACAGCTTCATCTTCGACATCAGCAACACGGCTTATCAGACGTGGTGGGCCGGCCTGCTGGGGCCGCACTACGTCCAGCAGTTCGACGGCCCACCGCGCGAGCCCTATTGCCCCGCCGAGTGATCCGGCCTACTTCGTTCCGATATACCCGCGAATCTTGCTCGCCAGGTTTGCCAGCGGCATGGTCTGGAGCCAGACCTTGCCCGGCCCCTTCAGCGTCGCCAGGAACAGGCCCTCGCCGCCGCCCAGCCAGTTCATGACGCCCTTGATCATTTCGATGTCGTAATCGCAGGTCGGTTCGTACATGGCGATGTGGCCGGGGTCGACCTTCAGCTTCTGCCCGGCCTGAAGCTCGATCATCTGCACCTCGCCCGCGATCTCGACGAACGCGGTGCCGGGGCCGGTCAGCTTTTGCAGGATGAAGCCCTCGCCGCCGAACAGGCCGGTGCCCAGCCGCTTGCGGAAGTGCATCGCCAGATCGACCGATTCCTCGGCGCACATGAAGGCGTCCTTCTGGGCGATGATGCTGTGCCCGGCCTTGAGCGGCACGGGGATCACCTTGCCGGGGCTTTCGGGGGTGAAAGTGATCACGCCCTGGGGCACCCGGCAGGTGTAGGTCGTCATGAAGAAGCTCTCGCCGGAGAGCATCCGGCCAAACGCTTTGCCCAGCCCGCCCTTGCCGCTGGTCTGCATATCGATGCCATCGGACATCCAGGCCATGCCGCCCGACTCGGTATAGACCGATTCCCCTTGCTTGAGGGTGATCTCCAGCGCCTGCATGACAGTGCCGTGAATGGTATATTCCATGATCGTTTCTCTCCGATTTCATAGCAGGTGACGTGCCACCATTGTACACGCCTACCCGGCAACAAAAAAGGCAGGCCGCATGGACCTGCCCGGATTGGCTGTCGCCCGCTTACATCAGGAACATCGGCATGCCGAAGACGTGGCGCACCTTCGGGCGGTACTGGCCCACGTCGTACAGCTCGGCCACGTTCACGCGCTTGATGCCCTGCATGATCGTGCTGAGGTTAATGTCGGTATACAGACCGCGCTGGAGGGCGACCATCCGGCCAAACCGTCCCTGCTCGACCAGGCTCATCGCCATCTGCGCGTAGTTGGCCGCCACCATCAGGTCCAGCGAGTCCGGCGCACCGGAGCGCATCAGGTACGCGACCTGCTGATAGATGATGTTCTCGTGCGTCAGGTCCTTCAACACGCTGCCCAACACGGCGCCAATGCCGCCGAGCTTCTTGTGCCCATAGGCGTCGGCCTCGCCGGTCTCGATGATCTCGCCCTCGATCAGGTGCGCGCCCTCGGAGATGGTCACCATAGCGTAGTTGCTCGGGTTCGTCGCCTTGTCTTCCATGATCAACTCGGCCAGGCGGTGCGGGTCGAAGGGCACTTCGGAGATGATCGCGCGATCGACGCCGGCCAGGTAGGCCGCGATCAGCGAGGTCTCGCCCGAGTTGCGCCCGAACAGCTCGACGACCGCGATGCGTTCGTGCGACCCGGCGCTGGTGCGCAGGTTGTGGATGAACTCCACCGAGCGGGTGACCGCCGTCGAGAAGCCGATGCAGTAGTCGGTCCCGTAGACGTCGTTATCCATCGTCTTAGGGATCGCGACAACCTTGACGCCTTCGCGGTGCATCCGCTCGCCGTAGCTGAGCGTGTCGTCGCCGCCGATGGGGATCAGCACGTCGATGCCCAGGTGCTCCAACACGCGCATCACGTGCTCGGTGTAGTCGCCCACGTCACGGTTGTGCTTGTCCTTGTGATGCGGCACTTCCATATCGGCCAGATGTTCGGGCACGCTGTCGAGCTGCACGCTGCTGGGGTTGGTTCGCGACGTGTGGAGGAACGTCCCGCCCGTGCGGTCTACGGTGCGCACACGCTGTTTGTCCAGCGGCATCACCCACTTGTGAAGCTGTTCCTGATTCTTCTCATCCAACCGGTAATCCAGCAGCCCGGCCCACCCGCGCCGGATGCCAAAAACCTCGTGCCCGGCATCGACCGCGCGATTGACAATCTGTTTGATGCAGGGGTTCAGGCCGGGAACATCGCCACCGCCCGTCAGCACACCAATACGCAACATCATAGCCTCCTGTTATGATCGCGAAAAAACTAAGCTGCGTGCAAGCGCGCGAAACCGACGCGCCATAATGTTAAGTTGTCCCCTTGATTATACCAAGCCCCGGCGGGTCTGCGCGTGACATTCGTCATCAATTAGCACAAAAAGGGCCACCCGGCACACGCGGAGGCCCCTGTAGCGACCAGCCGAAGCCCGGCGCGGGCTATTTGGCGAGGAACTCCGCCATGTTGACGTATTCCAGCGATACGCTGCGCTGCTTGGTGGTGGCGTCTTCCAGCGTCACCGTGCCGATCTCGCGGCCCTGCAGCCCGACCATGATGCCGGTTTCGTTCGCCAGCAGGTGCTCGACCGCCGCCACGCCCATCCGCGTCGCCAGCAGGCGGTCGAACGCGCTGGGGCGGCCCCCGCGCACCACGTGGCCCAGCACCGTCACGCGCACCTCGAAGCCGATCTCGTGGCTTTCCAGGTAGGTCGCCACCTCGTCGATGTTGAGCGAGGCGCCCTCGGCAATGACGCCCATCGCGTGGCTCTTGCCGCGCATGTACGCGTCTTCCAGCGCCTGGCCGATCTCCTCGAGCGTTGACTCGCGCTCCGGGATCACGATGAACTCCGCGCCGCCCAGGATGCCGCCCATCAGCGTCAGATAGCCGCAGTTGCGCCCCATCACCTCCAGCAGGAAGCAGCGCTCGTGACTGCTGGCCGTGTCGCGCAGCTTGTCGATGGCGTCGAGAATGGTGTTGAGCGCGGTGTCGACGCCGATGCTCATGTTGGTGCCCCAGATGTCGTTGTCGATGCTGCCGGGCACGCCCACCACCGGGAACCCCAGCGTATGCAGCGCCAGCGCGCCGCGCAGGCTGCCGTCGCCGCCGATCACGATCAGGCCATCGATGCCGTGTTCGTTCAGGCGCCGCAGACCGCGCTTCTGGCCCTGCGGTGTTTTGAATTCCAGGTTGCGCGCGGTCTGCAAGATCGTGCCGCCGCGCTGGATGATACCGCTGACGTCGCGGTTGGACATGCGCTCGAAATCACCCGCCAGCAGGCCCGAATACGCCTGGCGGATGCCATAGACTTCGATGCCGGCTGCCGTCGCGGTGCGCACCACCGCGCGGATGGCAGGATTCATCCCCGGTGCGTCGCCTCCGCCGGTCAAGACAGCGATACGTCGCATGGTTGCCATGTTAACTGCTCCCTACTGAGCGTGTTCAGTCACGTAAATATGCCGGGCGGTTATACATCCTCCCACGCCGGCTGTCAATCCGGCCCGGCCTGTCGAGATGCACAATCGGGCTAGGGCCGCGTGACCTCCGCCGACTCGATCAGCTTGTCGATGTCGCCGGTGAAATCCGCGACCCGCGCTTCGGGCAGCCGGATCTCGAAGGCCGCCGCCGTGCCCCGATCGATCGGCACCTCGAACGTGATCGTGCGCACCTGGGCCGGCGCGTCGCGCCCATCGAAGATCTCGACCTGGTCCTGGTCCTCGACGGCGAACGAGCGCGTCCCGCACAGGCCGTTCTCGTATTCGGTCACGATGCCGTCCTGGGCGCGCACTGCCTCGCACGAGAAATCACCCTCGACCAATCCCGCATACGTCAGGCTGATCAGGTCCCCGGCAGAGCTGAGCACTTCGGGATTCGTCTCCAGGAACCGCCGGCCCTCGCCGGGCGCGGCTTCCTGGTCGCTCCACGTCGTGTTGGGGTCGGCGAACGGCACGATCTCGTCCAGCAGCCCGCGCGCGACCTCCCACCATGGATTATCGCGCTCGGCCAGGTACCAGCTTCGCGGCACGACCAGGGTGAACTCGAAGTTGTCCGCCTCCAGGGTGGTCGTCTTGCGCCCAAACTGGTCCGGCAGATAGCCCGCCACGATGTCGAACGGGCCCAGGCTGAACCCGGCATACGTCACCCCGCCGCAGATCACGACCGGCAGGATCACGAGCAGGATCAACATGACGAAGCAGCTTTGGAAGCATCCGCAGCCGCCGCACCCCGACAACCCCGGCAGGAAGAAACAGCCGCTGCACCCGCGCCGCCGGCGTGGCGGCTCGGACACCTGGGGCATGCTCGGCGCCGGGTAGGCGCTGGGGGGCGGTGACGACGATGGAAACACGGACGAAAAACTGCGTTCCGGTTGCGGCGGCGGGGTGGATGGCGGCTGGCTCTGGTACGGCGCGGCGGGCGGCGGCGTGCTGACCCGCGGCTCGGGCTGGTCGGCGGGCGGCGGGACGGGCGCTGGCGCGACCTCGGAGCCGTACTGCTGTTGGAACTCGGCCAGCAACTGCTGCGCCTGCTGGTTGTTCGGGTTGATGCGCAGCACCTCTTGCAGCGCCCGGACGTATTCGGGCTGGTCCGCCGCGACCGAGGCCAGCCACAGCCACGCGACCTCGTTGGCCGGATCGGCCTGGACCACCTGGCGCAGCAGTTGGCGCGCCTCTTCGGTTTGGCCGGACTGTGCCAGCCCGACTGCCTGGTGAAGTTGAGAGGACATAAATCGTGTGTCTCCTGGCGATCATCTGGATGGTTGCATTATCCGTGAGTCGTATTCTGGCGACAAATCCGGCGCCGTGCAACCAGCGATCGCCCCGGAACCCATATCAACGTCAATAAGCCGCGATACCGGCCACCGTCTCCGACGCAGCCGGGACGTGCGCGGCCTCCTGCACGTAGGACTCGTCTTCGCCGGCCTGCGTCCGCGACAGGTTGGGTGATTCCTCGGCCACGTGCTGGTTCGACACGCGCCACACCGAGACGATCTTGCCGCCCTGGGGCCGCGCCGACATGAAGACCAGATTCCACTCCAGCGGGTAGTCGCGCATGGGGACATTCTCGCCAATATCGGTGATCAGATAGACGAACGGCCAGTTCTGCACCGCCTGCATGAGCGGCGTCCAGCGGCGCACGTCGGACAGAATCTGGTCGCGCCCGGCGGTGTTGCGCGCGTCGAAACAGGTCCACTCAAACTCGTCGGTGACGTGCAGCCGGATGCTGCCGCAGTGCAGCAGCACGCCCACCGCCGGAATCCGGCCATCGACGCGCCGCCCCCAGGTGCGGAGGTACGCCAGCGACTCGCGCGAGCCGGCGCCGTTGAACGGCCCGGACAGGTAGGTGAAGCTGTCGGCGTTCGTCAGGCGAAGCCGGGACGCCTTGCCGGATGCCTGCCAGCCGAAGGGCAGCGCGAACAGGACCACCCACCCGGCGATGGCAATCCACGCCAGCGCCAGCGCCGCCCACCGCCGTCGCAAGCCCGGCAGCAGGGCGGGATAGGCCGCGCGATAGTGCGTGGCGTGGTGCTGCAGCGCGGCGAGTCCCCCGCCTGCCAGGACGGCCAGCGCCGGCAGGCCCACCGCCAGGTATCGCGTCTGGACCGGGGCGCCGAAGAGCACAATGGGCAGCCACAGCGCGGCCAGCCAGCACACGGCCAGCAGCCCCTGGCGCGGGCGCCACCGGATCGCCACCGCGGCCAGCGCCACCAGCAGCAGCGCCACCGGGATCGAGATCAGCACGCTGGCGGCTTCGGCGGTCGCGATCAGGTTGTCGAGCAGGTTGATCGGATTGGGCGTGCTGTCCACGAGCGTGCTGGTGAAAAACTTGGGCCGCCGTCCCAGCCACGTGCTGAGCAGCATCGCGACGATGTACACGCCCCAGATCGCTGCTATGACGGCTGCCGCCGCGCGCCAGGAGCGGCCATAGCGCGCCCACAGCGCCCGCCCCCAGGCTTCGTACGCGGCGCGGGTGTGCGCCGCCGGGCGGATGTCGGACAGCAGCAGCGCGGCCACCACCGGGATCGCCAGGAAGAAGGTGGTGGTCAGCTTGGCGAGCAGCGTGAGGGCCACCAGCAGGCCCACCAGCGCGCCCCGCGCCGCCGTGGGGCGGGACATGCGGGCCAGCCGGATACTCCCCCAGAGCGCGATCGCAGCAATACCCGCCGCGAAGGGATCGGCCAGCGCCATCCGCTCGAAGAACACGCTCCACGGCATGACGGCATACACCAGCAGGGCGGGCAGCATAGCGCGGCTCCCGAACAGGGCGCGCGCGAGCGCGGCGACCATCGCGCCGTTGACCAGCGCGAACACGGCCACCGCCAGCCGCCCGACCACCAGCGCCGAGTCGCCGCCGACGAAGAACAGCCCCAGCCAGTAATAGAACAGCAGCTTGCCGTTGCTGAACTGGACCGGGTTGCGGTCGAAGTTGTAGACGATCTCGGCGCGCCCGATGTGGTAATGCTCGTCCACAAAAGCGGGCATCTCCAGCGGGTTGCGCACGCGCAGGTAGAATTGGCTCAACAAGAGCAGCACAATAAGCGCCAGTTGGACGCGAGACCACTTTGCAGCCATTCCGATCATTTTCCTTGAATATGCGATGGAACCGCCCGCAAGCATAGCACCGCCGCGAAGACTGTCAAGCCCTTTACAGGCCGCCGTCGTCGTCGTACCCGGCAGCGACGTCTTCGGCCAGCGGGAGGAACCAGGCCAGAAAATCGCTCTTACTATGGGCCAGATCGATGCTCAGATCGTAGTGCATTGGCGGGAACCGTTCCCAATCGTCGCCCACGCGCCACAGCGCCGGGGGCAGCCAGCCGGGATCCGTGCCGGTCGAGATGCGCCGCAGCACGCCCGCCGCGCCGATCTTGTCCAGCTTGTCGGCGTCGTGGAGAATGGCCCCCAACGCCCCATCATCTTCTTTACGGATGGCGGCCTCGATCGTCTCGATCACGGCGGGAGACAGGTGCCCGCGCAGCACGCGCCCCGCGAAATCGGCGCCACCCTCCTCGTGCGGCTCGCCGGTGCGCGCCTCGTCCAGCTTGGCGACGTCGTGGCAGATGCCCATCAGGTACGCGGCGACCGGATCGGCGTTTTCTTCCTCGGCCAGCGCGACCGCCGCGCCCGTCACGCGCAGGATGTGGCCCCACAGGTGCGGCCAGCCGGGGTGCCAGGCGGACAGCCGCCGGCGGACCAGGCCGGTAATCTCCTCGCACAGCGAGTCCGGAGGCAGCGCGTCGAACCATTCGTCGTCGAGCTGGTTCACGAACTGCGCCGCCAGCCCGGCAGAGTGGTCGTTCACCAGCCGCTCGGCCCAGTCACCGACCGACTCCAGCAGCGCGCCGGCGCCGGCCAGCAGCCCGTTCAACAACGCGGCCATGGCCGCGCGATCATGGTCGTGGCTCCACATGGCTGAACTTTCCGCCCGCATCCTGCCGGTTGGCCGCCGGGGACGCAGGCATTGCGTGTTAGATGGGTGTTAAAATCTCTTTAACCTATCTTAAATAGATTCTATCTATGTTACAATAGCTATAATCCCTCGAAATGTGACGCCTGACAAGGAGTACGTGCATGATCTCAGACCAGGACCGCGTCGTGCTGCTCCATTTCCAGACGCACGGCACGCCCGCCGAATCCCGCCGCGCCCGGATCGTGCTCATGCGCGCGGAAGGCGCCTCCACAGCGGACATCGCCGCCGCCGTGGCCCTCAGCGCGAGCCGCGTCCGCCACTGGACCCGCGCCTGGAACCAGCAGGGGCTGGATATTTTCCCCGACCAGACGGGGAACGACAACGCTCCCCAGGCAGACGCCGAAGAGGCCGCCGCCGCGCCGGTGCCCGGCGTGGACATGCCGCGCCTGCCGCTGGAACTGCGCGACACGGTCGGCATGAGTCCCGACGACCCGATGGCCGAGGCGGGGCGCAAGGCGCTGTTCTTCCATTTCGAGCGGATGCTGCTCAACGAGCCGGTCAGCCGGCTGGGCGAGGACATCGAGGGAGTCCATGACATGCGCGTCGCCACGCGCCGGATGCGCAGCGCGCTGGGCCTGTTCGGCCCGTTCTTCGACGAGAAGGCGATCGAGCCGTTTCGCCGCGACCTGCGGACCATCGCCGGGGCACTGGGGACGGTGCGCGACCTGGACGTGTTCAAAGAGAAGGCCGAGCGCTTCATGGCGGATCATCCCGAAGCCGACCTGACGCCGCTGCTCGCCGGGTGGGAGCAGCGTTACGCCAAAGCCCGGCGCAAGCTCATCGCCACGCTGGACAAAGGCAAATACGCGCGCTTCGTGGATCGCTTTCACGAATTCCTGATCACGCCGGGGGCGGGCGCGCTGGCATCCGAACCGGGCGACGTCGCGGCCTACCAGGTGCGCCACGTGGCGCCGCGCCTGATCTACGAGCATTACGAGCAGGTGCGCGCCTACGAAACCGTGGCCGGCAACGGGGCGATCTCCACGCTGCACGCGCTGCGGATCGACTTCAAGCGGCTGCGCTATACCCTGGAGTTCTTCGAAGAGGTGCTCGGCTCCGAGGCCCGGGGAGTGATCAACGAGATCAAGACCATGCAGGATCACCTGGGCGATCTGAACGATGCCGACGTGGCCGAAACCATGCTGCGCGAGTTCGTGGATCACCACAACCAGGCATACAGCGGCGTGCCGCTGGTCATGCGGCCCGACATCAGCGGGGTGCTGGCCTATGCCGCCGCGAAAGACGAGGAAAAGCGCCGCCTGCTCGACACCTTCCCCAAAGCGTGGGCCAATTTCAACCGCGACAAGGTCCGGCGCGACCTGGCGCTGGCGGTGTCGGTGCTGTAGGCGCGCGCGCGCGGGCGCGCCCGCTGCCGGGCAGAGACGCTGCCCGGTTTTTTATTTGACCTCGATCCGCGTGCTGATCGTCAAGGCGTCGCCCGCGGGCTGCCCGTCGACCGTCACCGGCAGCCGCTCGCCGCTCAACGGATCGTACAGCCCGATGCGCAGCTCGACCGGCCCGGTGGGGATGTCCGCCGGGATCGGCACTTCCCACCAATCGAGCAGCGTTTCGCCGGGCCGCCAGTAGCGCGTGTGGTAAGCACCCATCAGCGGCTCGCCGTCCCATCCCGCGATCAAGTTGTCCTCGCCGTCGAGCAGGTGAATGAACACGCTGTAATCCTTGGGCGGGGGCGCTTCCTCGGTGGGCCGCCAGTACAGCGAGATGAACGCCTTGTCGCCCCGGTACCACACCAGCCCGGTCACGTCGTGGCCCAGGTATTCGGCAAACCCGCCGATGATCGTCCGGCCCGGCGCAGGGCCGCCCGGCTGGATGGGGTTGGTCCGCGCCTCGGGGTGGACCGTGTAGGCCATGAACAGGAAACTGCCGTCGAACACGCCCAGCTCGCCGTTGGGATTCAGCGGGATCGGCTGGAGCACGGTCGGCCAGGGCTCGCCCTGGGGATCGGTGACGCGCTCGCGGGCGTAGGCCGCGCCCACTTCGGCATCCGCCGCCAGCGACGTGGGCCAGTTGCCCGCGTCCTGCAGCAGGGTCATGAGCGTCGAGCTGTGCACGAAGATATCCGCGCCGGCCAGGTCTTCGAGCCGGGTGGGCAGGTCGTCCGGGTCGCGGCTGTTGCGAATGTCCCAGGTGGGGAAGAAGAACGGCAGCCGCTCCTCGCCGGGGATGGCGACCACCGGCGGGCCGTGTTCGGCGGCGTAGTCCTCCAGCGCGTGGACGAGGTGCATCAGCGCCGGGTTGCCCGCGTCGTACTTGGCGGTGTCGTCCGGCAGGCCGCCATCCCGCCAGTACCGGGCGCTGTGCTCCAGCGCGACGAACGCCGCCAGCCCGATCGCGCCCGCGATCAAGGCGGCGCCCGCCCACCGCCGGACGCGCCCCGCCGCCAGCCACGGCCACACGGCGCCGTCGATCAGCGCGGCGGCCTGCACGGCCAGCAGCGGCACGATCGCGAAACTGAGCCGGTAGTGGTACGAGAAATCGAGGAACCATACCACCGCGTAGGGCAGCAGCAGCGCCCACAGCAGCAGGACCGCCTCGCGCCGCGCCCGCGGCAGCGCCCGCCAGCGGTCGCGCCCGGCCCAGGCCAGCAGCGCCGCGCCCGCCATCACCAGCCCGGCTTCCAGCGGCGAAAACCGCCGCGCGGCGGGCAGGTTGCCCTTCACCCACTCCCAGACGTTCCGGTTCTCGAAGAGGATGTCGAGATTCAGGGCGGTGGGCAGCGTCCCGGCCAGCAGCAGCGCCAGCGCCGCCAGCGGGAGCGCGATCCGCGCCCGGCGCGCGCGGTCCGGCGCGGGGCGAACCAGCAGGGCGAACACGGCCAGCGCGGCGATCAGCAGCGGCCAGCCCAGCTCTTGCCCGGATCGCTGGGCGAGGTTGTGCCAGTAGTCCGCCGGGAAGACGACCGCCGTATGGCCGAGCGCCACGTTGCGCAGGTACCACATGCCGCCGATCGGGGCGCTGGCAATCCCTGCAAGGATCGCGAGCCGCAATTTCGGCCAGCCCGCCGCCGGGCGAAAGCGAACCGCCGCCCACCACCCCGCCACGGCCAGCATCACGCCCAGCGCCAGCGCGCCGCCGGTGGGCTTGGTCCACAGCGCGCCCGCCAGCAGCAGCCCGCTCACGATGGCCGAGCGCGCCCGCCCGGACTGCCACGCGTCGATGAAAAAGGCCGCCGCGCCGGTCACGTACAGCGTCAGCGGGATCTCCAGGTCGCCGGAGCCGTACCACGCGGCCACGTGCGGATAGAACATCCATAACGCCGCCGCTAGCAGGCCGGTTCGCCGCGCCCCGAAGACGCGCCGCCCCAGGACGTACGCCACGAGCGCGGTCGCCATGTTGAACCAGGGGATGATCGTCCGCGCGGCGTGATCGTCGAAGGCCGCGCCGGGGTGCAGTGCCTCCCATGCCTGCTGCATGAACGTGTAGCCCAGCGGCACGAGCTGCGGATAGTAGCCCATGTCGGACGGGATGGCGCGCTCCATCGTGAAAATCTTGGCGTTGTAGGCGTAGACCCACAGCGCGTCATACGCCAGGAAAGGCCAGTACGCCGTCACGATCACGTTGATCAGCAGCAGCAGCGCGATCCCCGCGATCAGCAGTCCTTCGGCGCGCGACAGGCGCGGCCCCGGCGCGGGAGCGTCCGGCCCGGCGGGGAATGCGGCCCGCCGCCGCCACGCCAGCCCGAGCCCCAGCGCGGCCACCAGCGCGCTGCCGAGCAGCGTCCCGCCCAGCGTGATCGTGCCGAACGTGCCGAGCAGGAACATCACCGCCGTGAGGCCGACCGGCCCCAGCGCCAACCCGACCGCCAGAACGGTGACGCGCTCGCGCCACAATTCGCGGGGCAGCAGCGCCAGCGCCCACGGCAGCCCGACGCCCGCGAACATCCACGCGGCGAAGGGGAACAGGACGATCGTCGGTTCGAGCCAGCCCGCCATGGTCGATCAGGCTTCCGGCGCCACGGGCAGCAGCGCCGTCAGGACGTACCACACGAAGCGCACCGCGCCGATCCCGGCGACGACGGCGACCGGCGCTTGCAGGGGCAGGTAATAGCGCTGCCAGTCGAAAGGCGTCAGCGCCAGCAGGCCCAGCGCCGTGACCGCCGTCCAGACCAGCACCGCCCACGCCGGGCCCGCCCGCCAGCGGTAGCCCAGCGCGACCAGCCCCGCCGCGAACGCGATCAACAGCAGCGCGCCCCACACCGGCCCCCCGGCCCGCCCGTCGAGCAGCGTCGCTTCATAGGCGGCGATCTCGTCCTGAATGACCGGGAAATCGTCCCACATCCGGTCTTCGTAATACTGCGGCTCGGCGGAGAACATGCCCTCGAACAGGCCAACCAGCCGGTCGTCGAGCGTCTCGTAGCCGCCGTATTTCTCGACCTGGGCATCGAGCATGTTCCGCCGCATGGTCAGCACGCGATCCGGCATCCCCACCAGGTCGGACCACCAGGCCGGGGTCAGCGCCAGGAACGTCAGGATCACCAGCAGCCCGGCGCCGGTCCAGCGGGCGAGCCGCCGCCAGTGGGGCCATTCCCAGCGGCGCTTGCGGATCGCCGGCTCCAGCGCGATGATCGCGAACGTAACGGCGACCGTCATCACCGCCGTGTGCTTGCTGGCGATGGCGAACCCGCCGGCGACGGCCCAGGCCGCCGTCCAGGCCAGCAAAACGCCGCGCCGGGGCCGGGGGTCGCGCGCCTGCTCGCGGATCACCAGCAGGGCGGCCAGCACGGTTAGCGCCGAGAAGGCCAGCAGCGAGCCTTCCATCATGGCGCGCCGCCCGTTGAGCAGCAGGGCGGGCGTCGTGGCGTAGATCAGGCTCGCGGCCCAGGCGGCCAGGTGGTTCGGGAACGCGGCGAGGGTGATGGCGAACACCGCCCACACGCTGATGATGGTCAGCACTGCCGACGACAGGCGCGCCGCGTAGAGCACGTCATCCGTGGGGACGTGCAGCATGGCCGCGTTGAGGTCCCAGCCCAGGCCCCACGCCCACGGCTCGTTGAGGTCCTCGACGGTGTACCCGCCCAGGTCCCAGGCGAGGCCCATCGCCATCTTGCCGACCGTCCCGTTCAACAGGCGCAGCTCCTGCTCAGAGGGATTCTCCGGCGACTCGGTGTAGAGCACGCGGTCCAGGTCGCGCTGCTGAACGAGGTAATGGTAGTCGCGGCTCATGTAGATCAGGCTGGACTCGTCGCCGTGGAACGGCACGTTATCGGTCCCCGCGCCGACGTACAGCGACAGCCCGACCAGCAAGATCACGTCCAGCGCCAGCCACAACCACCGGTTTTTGAGAAAGGCCATCATCCCGAATCCGTAAAAAACCCGGTCGCCTTGACTCTCGCGACCGGACACTACCGCCTGATGATACCGCTTGTTCCCCCAAAGGCGTCCCGCGCTCGCCCTACGAAATGGTGACGAGGACCTTGTTCTGCTCGACGTTGTCCCCTTCGGCGACGTGGATCATGTGGACGGTGCCATCGCGCGGCGCTTTGAGCTCGTTCTCCATCTTCATCGACTCCAGCACGATGATCGTGTCGCCTTTGGCGACCGCCTGCCCCGGCTCGATCGGCACGCGGACGATCAGCCCCGGCATGGGCGAGCGAATCGACAGCTCGCCGCCCGAATCGCCGAAGGCCATGAACGCGCTCGCCAGCCGGCGGCTGCGCTCGTCGGTCACCTGCACTTCGTACAGGCTGCCGACGATCATCACGTGGTACAGGTCGTCGCGCTCCTCGACCACGGCCTCGAAGCTGAGGTGATCGAGCAGCAGCGAGTACATCTCGCCCTGGCGCAGCACGCGGAAATCGATGGCCCGCTCCTCGCCGTTGACGAAAATGCGGCCATCCTCGTTGATGTCGATGTCGAAGGTTTCGTCGTTGATGATCGTCTGGTATCGCATGCGCGCCTCGTCCTCGATGTGCCTATCCCATCTCGCGGTGATCGCCGGCGGGCGAGTCGCCTCACATGGCGATTCGCCCGCCGCGCTCCGCTCGAACGTTACTCCACCGCGACGGCGTCGTTGCCGCGGTCCAGCGTGCCGGAGATCGACCCGTAGAGCAGGTCCTGCAGCACGTAGCCCAGGTACTGCACCGCCGTCGGCTCGGTATCCTCGCCGATGTAGTCGCTGTCCAGCACCAGGTCGGCGGTCAGGACGTAGCGCCCGTAGGGCAGCTCCAGCCGGTGATAGACGCCGCTGGCGCCGCAGTAGTCGCCCTCGGCCACCGGGCGGCTGTAGACGCGCCCGACCACGTCCGGCGGATCGGCATACGTCTCGAACGCGCCGGACGCGACGATCTCGTCCGAGCGGGCGTCGTCGAATACCATCCCATCGGGCGCACCGGACACGCCCAGGTCGCTGACGCGGAAGCCCAACGCCCAGATCGGCAGGTCTTGCGGGCTGGCGGGGCATTCGGAGATGTCGAGCATCACTGCCGCCGTCCCAATGAACCCCTGGCGCTCCAACGTAT
Source organism: Anaerolineae bacterium (assembly GCA_018432315.1). GTDB lineage: Bacteria > Chloroflexota > Anaerolineae > Aggregatilineales > Aggregatilineaceae > LM3-B42. The sequence goes on along the minus strand of JAHDLB010000004.1, from coordinate 46,049 downwards.
CGCGCAGCGAGGCGGCCAGCGCGTCGCCGCCGGTTTCGCCCCAGAAGGCGGCCTCGGCGTCCAGGTCGTAGGTGTGCGAGTGCGCCTCGTCCAGCGTGAACTGGGTGTTGATCTGCCCGACGATCACGCTGTCGAGCAGCGCCTGAAAGTGCTCGACCGGCGGCGCGCCGTCCTGCGTGGCCTCGACGGTCGCCGAGTCTTCGACGATCACGACTGTCTCCAGCGTCTCGCCCTCATAGTCGGGCATTTGCTCCGGGTTGCGCGGGCGCAGCAGCTCGGCCACGTCCAGTCCCTGGAACACGCGCCCGAAGATCGTGTGCCCGCCGTCCAGCCAGGACGTGGGCGCGTAGGTGATGAAAAACTGGCTGCCGTTGGTGCCCGGCCCCGCGTTCGCCATCGCCAGCAGGCCGGGCTGGTCGAACGTCAGGCCGTTGTCCGTCTCGTCGCCGAATTCATAGCCCGGCCCGCCCCCGCCGGTGCCGGTTGGGTCGCCGCCCTGGGCCATGAAACCGGGCAGCACCCGGTGAAAGGTCGTGTTGTTGTAGTAGTCATTCTGGGCCAGGAAAACGAAGTTGTTGACCGTCATCGGGGACTCTTCTTCCAGCAAGTCGATGTAAATCGGCCCCTTGGCGGTGCAGATCACGGCCCAATAATCGACGCCGTCCTGCAACACGTCTTCCGCTGCCTCGAACTCGCGCGATTCCGGCTCGGCCAGGTCTTCGGTGGCCTGCTCGCAGATAGCCTCGGGCGTCAGGGCATCCTGGGCGGTTCGCTCCGCAGCCGGGACGTCCGGCGCCGCGCCCGCCATGCCCACCGGCGCCGCGATCAGCAGGGCGACGGTCACAAGCACCACTCGGCGTAACATCCTCATCAGATTCTCCTCAAGTCTCCAATCCATAGCGTGAGGGGCTACTATAACACGTTATTCACCTAAAAAGCTCAAAACGTGCGGCTGTATAACCTTCACCGCCGTTACCAATCCCGCGTGATCCAGATCGTCGAAGAGTTGCAGCGTTATCCCAGCCGCTTCGATGTCGGGCTGTTGTTGGTTCAGAGCGGCGACGATCCGGCCATCGCGAGTCCCGGAATAGACCAGAGTCGAACAGCGCAACTCTTTCGGTTCCACCTGGGGCCAACCTAATAGAGCCCGGTAGCGCGCCGACAGAACCGTAAGATCGGTCCGCGCAGCCAGATCGCGCTCACCCGGCGTCAGATCATCCAGCCGCCCCTCAGCTTTGGCGCGCGCCAGCATCTCGGTGTGCGCCACCCAGCCATTAACCCTCTCACTCGTATACAATGGGCCAAAATACGTTCCGGCGATGACGGCGCGTGTCACGCGGTCGGACCTGGAGGCCAGATGCGTGCCGATCGTCGCGCCAAATGACCATCCCCATAACCTGAAGTCACTTGCGTCACATGCGTCCGCGACTGCCAGCACATCCTCTAAGTGCCGCGTCGCGGTGTAATGAGCCGGATCATCGTAGGTATCGCTCTCACCACAACCACGCAAATCAACGGTAATTACTCGGAAGTGGCTGCTCAACCGATCCACCCAACCGAGCTCGTGCCAGATCATCGTGCGGTTGTTGCTGAAGCCATGCAGCAGCACTAATGATGGTCCGTTTCCAGACACATCATAAGCGATGCGCGTTCCGTCGCGCGAGGTGACAAACCGTGTCCGGCTCATCACTGCGGCAGCAGGAAAAACGCCCAGCCGATGATCACGTACACGCCGAGCAGCATCAGCCCCTCGAACCAGTTCGACTCGCCGTCTTCGGCCACCAGCGCCGCCACGTACGACGCCGCCGCCAGCGCGATCACCTCCGGCAGCGAGAAGGCCAGCACCAGCTTGTCGTCGAACAGCAGGCTGATGAAGACCAGCACCGGCGCGACGAACAGCGCGATCTGCAGGCTGGAGCCGAGCGCGATGCTCATGCTCAGTTCCATGCGGTTCTTGAGCGCCACCTGCACCGCGACGAGGTGCTCGGCCACGTTGCCGACGATCGGCACGATGATCACGCCGACGAACAGCTCGCTCCAGCCCAGTTCTTCGACCACCGGCTCGACGGACCCGACCAGGAATTCGGACATCACCACGATGCCCAGCGTCGCGAAGGCCAGCACGCCGATCGCCGTCCGCACCGACCAGCGCGGCTCGTGGTGGAAATGGGCGCTCACGTCGCCCGGCGCGTGGGTGTTGCGCAGCGAATAGACGATGCTGGCCGCGTAGAGCAGGATCAGCACGATCGCCACGCCTTCGCTCAGCAGCAGTTCGTCGCCAAACGCCTGTTCCTCGACGAAGGTCGCATCGAACAGCGACGGGATCGCCAGCGCCATGAACGCCAGGATCAACAGGGTGGCGTTCATCGTCGCGCCCCGCCGGTCGAAGGTTTGCAGGCCGTTCTTCAGCCCGCCGAGCAGGATCGCCAGGCCCATCACCAGCAGCAGGTTGCCCAACACCGAGCCGATGATCGACGCGCGGACCAGCTCGAGCAGCCCTTCGCGCAGGGCGAAAATGGTGATGATCAGCTCCGCCGCGTTGCCGAGCGTCGCGTTGAGCAGCCCGCCGATCTGCGGCCCGGTGCGCGCGGCGATCTCCTCGGTCGCCGTCCCGATCAGCCCGGCCAGCGGGATGATCGCCAGCGCCGAGGTCGCGAAGATCGCCACGTCACCGCCATCCGACAGCCGCAAGATCACCGCCAGCACGCCGAAAGCGAGCAGGCTGTTCAGGCTCAACAGTTTTTTCGGTTCGAAACTCTGCGCCATGCTGTTTGTCCCCCTGGGGATGGTGGCCCGTGAAGCGCCAGCAGGTCACCGGACCGCCCACAACTATCGCTGCATGCGCTCCCAGCGCCCGATCCATTTCCAGTTCGAAACGTCGCGCTTGGGCCGCGCCACGATCTGCATGGCCTGCTGGCGCTGCTGGTGCTCGATCAGCGTCGCCAGGATGGCCGCCACTTCGGCGCGGTCGTTGGCCTGGTCTTCCTCGTGCATGCTCATGTATTCTTCGACGAACTGCGTGTCGTAGCGCCCGGCCAGGAAGCGCGTGCTGTCGATCAGCTTCTGGTGAAACGGCAGATTCGTCTTCAGCCCCATCACCTTGTATTCGGCCAGCGCCCGCCGCATGCGCAGCAGGGCCTCGCCGCGCGTCTCGCCCCACGCGATCAGCTTGGCGAGCATCGAGTCGTAGTAGGGCGTCACCTCGTAACCCGCGTAAATCCCGCTGTCCAGCCGGACGCCGGGCCCGGTGGGCGCGATGTGGACCGTCACCAGCCCGATCGACGGCAGGAAATTGTTATACGGGTCCTCGGCGTTGATCCGGCACTCGACCGCCCACCCGTTGAACTGCACGCCGTCTTGCGGCCCCATGCGCCGCCCGCGCGCGATGCGGATCTGCTCTTTGACCATATCCACGCCGGTCACCAGCTCGGTAACCGGGTGCTCCACCTGGAGCCGCGTGTTCATCTCCAGGAAGTAGAAATTCTTGTCCGCGTCGACCAGGAATTCGATCGTGCCCGCGTTGACGTAGTTCACCGCCTGCGCCGCCTGGATCGCGGCCCGGCCCATGCGCTCGCGCAGGTCGTCATCCATGAACGGGCTGGGCGATTCCTCGAACAGCTTTTGGTGGCGGCGCTGGATGCTGCACTCGCGCTCGCCGAGGTGGATCGTGTTGCCGTGCATGTCGGCCAGCACCTGGAACTCGATGTGCCGCGCGCCTTCCATCAGCTTTTCGAGGTAGACCGTGCCATCGCCGAAGGCCGCCTCGGCCTCGCGGTGGGCCGAAGCCAGCGCCGCGTCGAGCTGGTCCGGGTCGCGCACGATGCGCATGCCCTTGCCGCCGCCGCCCGCCGCCGCCTTGACCATCAGCGGGAAGCCGATCTTCGAGGCGGAATAGCGCAGCGCGCCATCGTTGAGGCCCGGCTCGGTGCCCGGCACCACGGGCACGCCCGCCTTCTCCATCAGCTCGCGGGCGGCCAGCTTGTCGCCCATGCGGCTGATCGCGTCCGGCGAAGGGCCGATCCAGATCAGCCCCGCGTCGATGACGGCCTGGGCGAAGTCGGCCCGCTCGCTGAGAAAGCCGTAGCCCGGATGGACGGCATCCGCGCCGGAGCGCCGCGCCACGTCGATCAGCTTGCCGATGTTCAGGTAGCTTTCACGCGGGGCGGGCGCGCCGATCGAATACGCCTCGTCGGCATAGCGGACGTGCAGCGCCTCGCGGTCCGGCTCGGAATAGACCGCCACCGTGCGGATGCCGCCCAGCTCGCGGCAGGCGCGGATCACGCGGACGGCGATCTCGCCGCGGTTGGCAATCAATACTTTGCGAATCAGGGTCGTTTCAGCCATCAGTTCCTCTTTGTCATCTCCGGGTCGAGCCGCATCAGCGCGTCTCCGGCGCCCACTCCGCCGCCGGGCGGTCGAGCGTGTGCTGCTGGTGGATGTTCCCACAGGCGGACTGCACCTTGATCTCGACCTGGTCGCCGGGCGCGGCGGCGCGCAGCGCGTCGAGCGTCGTTTGCCATGCCGGATCGAGCGTCTCGTCCGGCGTAGGCGGCAGCCCGCCCCGCAGCACGATGTGGCTCAGAATCCGGTAGAAGTCCCACACCCACAGCACCTGGAGCCGCCGCGCGGAGTCATACGCGCCCCAGACGACCTGCCGGTCCGAATGCTGGACCGGCTCCAGGTCCAGGTCGATCCAGGCCAGCCGGGTCTCGCCCTGGGGGCTGCGCAGCATCAACTCGGCGCACAGCGTCGAGGCGTCTTTGGGCTGCCGGGGCGGCGCGTCGACGCCGTAGCGCGGGACGCCGCCGCTGCCATAGCAGGCGACATTCGTCGCCGCCACCGTTTCCAGCAGGGCGCTCGCCTGGGCGACCAGCCACCGCTGCGGGCGAACCGGCGCGGCTGGGGTCTCGTTCTCGTTTTGGACGTCAGACGGGCGGTTGTCACTCACATCAACGCCTTTCGGCCAGGTAATGAATCACGGAATCCACCGCCACGCCCAGCCCGGTCCCCGCCGCCGTCCCGACCGGCAGCGATCCGGCCAGCACACCGGCCACCGCCCCGATCACCAGCCCGGCCAGCGTCGCCAGCCCGACCGGCCAGCGGCGGCGGGGGTGCATCTGCGTGGGGGACGGATCGCCGGTCATCGCGGGTGCCTACAGCGGGATGTTGCCGTGCTTCTTGGGCGGGTTGGTGTCGCGCTTGTTTTGCAGCATTTCCAGCGCGTTGATTAGGCGCGGGCGCGTTTCGGACGGCACGATCACGTCGTCGATGTACCCGCGCGCGGCGGCGACGTAGGGGTTGGCGAACCGGTCGCGATATTCCTGCACCAGCTCCGCTTTGCGCGCCACCGGGTCCTCGGCCTCGGCCAGCTCGCGCCGGAAGATGATGTTCACCGCGCCGTCCGGCCCCATCACGGCCAGCTCGGCGGTCGGCCAGGCCAGGTTCAGGTCGCTGCGGATGTGCTTGCTGTTCATCACGCAGTACGCGCCGCCGTACGCCTTGCGCGTCACGACCGTGATCTTGGGCACCGTCGCCTCGCAGTAGGCGTACAACAGCTTGGCGCCGGAGCGGATGATCCCGCCGTGCTCCTGATCGGTGCCGGGCATGAAACCGGGCACGTCCTCGAACGTGATGATCGGGATGTTGAACGCGTCGCAGAAGCGGATGAAGCGGGCCGCCTTCTCGCTGGCCTTGATGTCGAGCACCCCGGCCAGCACCGCCGGCTGGTTGGCGACGATGCCGACGCTGTGCCCGCCCAGCCGCGCAAACCCGACGACGATGTTCTGCGCGAAATGCTCGTGAATCTCGAAGAAGCGGCCCTCGTCGACGATCAGCTTGATCGCCTCTTTGACGTCGTAGGGCTTGCTGGGATCGTCGGGCACGATGTCGTTGAGCGCCTCGTCGGTGCGCAGCGGATCGTCCTTCGTCGGCTCGAAGGGCGGGTCTTCCATGTTGTTCTGCGGCATGTAGCCCAGGATCTCGCGGATCAGAAACAGGGCGTCTTCCTCGGTGTTGGCCGCCACGTGGCTCACGCCGCTGAGCGCGTTGTGCGTCATCGCGCCGCCCAGCTCCTCAAAGCTGACGTCCTCGTGCGTCACCGTGCGGACCACGTCCGGGCCGGTCACGAACATATAGGACGTGTCCTTGACCATGAAGATGAAGTCGGTCAGCGCCGGGCTGTAGACCGCGCCGCCCGCGCACGGCCCCATGATCACGCTGAGCTGGGGGACGACCCCGCTGGCGAGCGTGTTGCGCAGGAAGATGTCCGCGTAGCCGCCCAGGCTGACGACGCCCTCCTGAATCCGCGCCCCGCCGGAATCGTTCAGGCCGATCACGGGCGCGCCGTTCTTGATCGCCATGTCCAGGACCTTGCAAATCTTCTCGGCGTGGGCTTCGCTCAATGAGCCGCCCATCACGGTGAAATCCTGGGCGTAGACGTACACCAGCCGCCCGTTGATCGTGCCCCACCCCGTGATCACGCTGTCGCCCAAAAACTGCTTGTCCGGGTCATCCATGCCAAAATTGCGCTCGCGCTGGACGACGAACGCGTCGATCTCGCGAAAGCTGCCGGGATCGAGCATCAGGTCGAGCCGCTCGCGCGCGGTGAGCTTGCCGGACTGGTGCTGCTTCTCGACGCGCTGCGGGCCACCGCCTGCCACGCTGCGCAGACGCATGTCGTTGAGCTGTTCGATCTTGGGATGGTTTCGGGTCATTCGGGCACTTCTCCGGGATTAGTTTGCGATGATGTCACGTCGAACGCAGCGCGGACGCGGCCCCAACGCATGAACCATGTCACCAGGCCGACCAGCAGCGCCGTCACCGCAGCCTGAAACGCGATACGCTCCCTGGCGAAATCGGAACGGGCAAATACGATCATCCATAACACGCCAAACGCGCCATAGTTACTCAGCACGACGGCCAGCCAGCGGCGCGCCCAGGGACGGCGATTCCACAGCCCGGCCCCCGTCGCCAGCAGCACCACACTCCAGACCAACGCCAGCCCGGCCCGCAGTAGCGGCGGGTAGGATACGCCCAGGGCGCGGTAGTGGTCCGCGTGCCGCAGGTGATCCAGCGCCAGGAGCGCGTTATAGACCCCGATCGACAGGACGATCAGAGTGAGCAGCAGCAGGCTCCAGGGCCTTAAGCGACGAGATAAGCCGACCATTGCGCAGCATTATAGCCTAGCGCCCGCACACGTCCAAACATGGCCGCGCCTTTTGCACCGCGCCGGAAGAATGCCGTACACTCTGGGTGTGACGTGACGCCCGGCCAGCCCACAGGGGATCCCCATGAGCCAGATGATCCTGATTTCCGACTCCAAAGACCTGCTCGGCGGGTGTTTCGTCTGCGGGGCGTATCACTGGGACTGCACGGTCGATGGCTGCCAGCCGCGCGGCGGCAACCGCCCCGGCGACGTGATCCACTGCAAGATCTGCAACACGGTGTACGTGGTCGAGCCGCCCCGCGCGGCCCGGCGCCCGCGCCCGCGATCTGACGCGTAACGTCGTTTGACGTGAGGGTTATAACTGATAACTCGGCCTGCATCGGGTATCATAGAGTTACGTTTCACCACGGGGAAAACCTCTGTGATCGCTGTGTTCTCTGTGGTTAGTGAATCAGGTGGGCAGCAGCAACCATGACCAAATCGCTCCAAGAACGCAAACAGGAATGGGAGCAGGCGTCCGTCGCTCCCGTGATCAACCGCTTTCCCGAACGCAAGGCGTCCTTCACCACGTCGTCCGATATCGCGCTGGACCGCGTCTACGTGCCGGACGGCACCTGTGACGCCGACGCCTACATGGACGACCTGGGCTTCCCCGGCGAATACCCGTACACGCGCGGCGTGCAGCCGACGATGTACCGCGGGCGGCTGTGGACCATGCGCCAGTACGCGGGATACGCCACCGCCGAAGAGACCAACGCCCGCTACCGCTTCCTGCTCGACGCCGGGCAGACCGGGCTGAGCGTGGCCTTCGACCTGCCCACCCAAATCGGCTACGACTCCGACGACCCGATGGCGCTGGGCGAGGTCGGCAAGGTGGGGGTGAGCATCCCCTCGCTGCGCGACATGGCGCGACTGTTCGAGGGCATCCCGCTGGACAAAGTCTCGACGAGCATGACGATCAACGCCCCGGCGACGATTCTGCTGGCGATGTACATCGCCGTCGGCAAGCAGCAGGGCGTGGAGCCGTCAAAGCTGCGCGGGACGGTGCAGAACGATATCTTGAAGGAATACATCGCGCGCGGGACGTACATCTTCCCGCCCAAGCCGTCGATGCGCCTGATCACGGACCTGTTCGACTACTGCGCGCGCGAGGTGCCCCACTGGAACACGATCAGCATCAGCGGCTACCACATCCGCGAGGCGGGCAGCACCGCCGTGCAGGAGGTCGCCTTCACGCTGGCGAACGGGATCGCCTACGTCCAGGCGGCCATCGACGCCGGGCAGCCCGTGGACGATTTCGCGCCGCAGCTCTCCTTTTTCTTCAACGCGCATAATAACTTCCTGGAGGAGATCGCCAAGTTCCGCGCGGCGCGGCGGCTGTGGGCGCGCATCATGAAAGAGCGCTTCGGCGCCCAAAACCCCAAGAGCTGGGCGCTCAAGTTCCACACCCAGACCGGCGGCAGCACGCTCACCGCCCAACAGGCGGAGAACAACATCGTCCGCGTGACGCTCCAGGCGCTGGCCGCAGTGCTCGGCGGCACGCAGAGCCTGCACACCAACAGCATGGACGAGGCGCTGGCGCTGCCCACCGAGGCCGCGGTGCAGGTCGCGCTGCGCACCCAGCAGATCATCGCGCACGAGTCCGGCGTGGCCGACACCATCGACCCGATGGGCGGCAGCTACCTGATCGAGCATCTGACCGGCGAGATCGAGGCCCGCGCCCGCGACTACATCGAGCGCATCGATGCCATGGGGGGCGCGCTGGCGGCCATCGAAAACGGCTACGTCCAGGGCGAGATCAACGACGCGGCCTATGCCTACCAGCGCGCTGTCGAGAGCGGCGGCCAGATTGTGGTGGGCGTCAACAAGTTCGCCACCGGCGACGGAAGCGCCGATCACCGCGACATCCTGCGCGTGGACCCGGCCATCGAGCAGGCACAGCGCGACCGGCTGGCGCAGCTTCGCGCCGAGCGCGACAATGCCAGAGTGGCCGAGCTGCGGACCCGGCTCGAAGCGGCGGCGCGCGGCAGCGACAACCTGATGCCGCTGTTCGTCACCTGCGTCGAAAACGACGTGACGCTCGGCGAGATCTGCCACACGCTGCGCGGCGTCTTCGGGGAATATCGCCCGCAGGTGACGGTGTAGCCTCACTCAGCCCGCGCCACATGTGCCGCCCTACCCAGGTAGGGCGGTTTTGGTTATGATCGTGATCAGTGAAGCGTGCGGGGAGCCGTGGGGATAGACCTCAGCCGCCGGGGCAGCGCGGCGACGAGATTTCCGAATAATGAATGAATAAATACTATTTTCCATACCGCATTTATCCATTTTTTGTTTATAATAGAAGGACCTATCTCGCGCCCGGGGGGGTGTCCACATCCGTACATGATGGCCGCAAGGTGCCAGCATCTGGCCAAGGTTTCACCACATGCTCAGAACGCGTAACCTGAAGATTTTTCGGGACATCACGGCGCGCAAACGCCGGACTGCCCTGGTTACGTTAAGCGTCTTCGTGGGCGTGTTGGGCGTCGTCGCCATGACGACTATGGGCCAGCTCGTCAGCAACCAGCTCGAAAAAGACCTCGTCCCCGAAGAAATGGCGATGATGCGCCTGTTCGTCGAAACGCCGCGCGGCGCGCGCATCGACAACAGCTCCGTGCTCCAACTGCTGCGCGTGCAGCCGGGCGTTACCGCGATCGAAGGCCAGGCCGTCTACGAGTTCAAGTGGCGTCTGCTCGGCGAGGACACCGTCCGGACCGGCCAGATTTACGCCTCCTCCGAGCCGCTGGAGGCGATCAGGCTGGAGCCGCTGCGCCTGCTGCGGGGCCGCTACCCGGTCGAGGGCCAGGGCGAGATCGCCATCGAGCAGCGCATGGCCGACCGTTATCACCTGGACATCGGCGACACGCTGATCGCCCTGCGCAACGGCTTCGGCGAGTACGAGATGCGCGTCGTCGGGATCACGTTCCAGCCCTATATGTATATGGGCGGCGACGACGGCTCGAACAGCGTGTATGCCACCTACGCCGACGCCCAGGAGATCGTGGGCTTTGCGGGGTTCAGCTCGATCTACGCGCGGTTCGATACCTATGCAACGGCCCGCCAGCAGTCGTCGTTCCGCAAGACGCTCAGCGAGGGCACGTCCTACGACATCGCGTTCTACCTGCTGACCGACCCAGAGGACAACGTGCTCCTCGTCGCCGTGCAGCAGTTCTCACGCGTGCTGGTGATCCTGGCGACGGTCGCCATGATCGTGTCCAGCTTCCTGGTCACCAACGTGATCAGCACCATCGTCTCCGAGCAGCGCCAGCAGATCGGCGCGATGAAAGCCCTGGGCGCCACGCAGGGGGACATCCTGCGCATCTACCTGGGCATGGCGTTTCTCTACGGGCTGATCGGCACCGTGCCGGGCACCATCCTGGGGATGATCGTGGGCCGAGAGGCCGCGCTGGCCGCCGCCCCGCTCGCCAACACCATCCTCGAAGACACGTCGCCGCCGCCCCTGGCGTTGGGGCTGGGCGTGTTGCTGGGGCTGGGCGTGCCGGTGCTGGCCGCGATCATTCCCGTCTACCACGCCTCGAAGATCTCCATCCTGGAAGCCATGACCGACCAGGGCATCTCGGCCAATTACGGGCGCGGGCTGCTGCCCTACGTGGTGCGGATCTTGCACCTGCCGCTCACCACGGTGCAGGCGCTCAACAACGTCTTTCGCCACAAGGCGCGGCTGGCGCTCACCCTGCTGACGCTCACGCTGGCGGTGGCCGCGTTCATGGGCATGTTCGCCGTGTTCAACATGCTCAACGACGTGGTGGGCTACGTGGAGAACAAGCTCGATCACCCGGTGTCGGTCAATCCCGGCAACATCGAGGTGATCGACCTGATGCAGAGCCTGCTTACCGAGGAGCCGATCCAGGAGATCCGGCCCGGCGTCGCGGTGGAGCTGACCGCCGTGTTCGCCCCGCAGCCGGAAGAACCGGCGGATACCGAGCCGGTGCGCAACGTCGTGCCCGACGAGTCCCAGGACATGCTTCAGGCGGAATCGGACGACGAAACCGCGCAGATCTACGTCACCGGGATCGACACCACGACCGAGCTGGTCGACCTGACGCTGACCGAGGGCACCGGCTGGACCGGCGACCCCACCCGGCCCGGCATCGTCATCACGCCGAAGATGGCCGGGCAGTTCGATAAAACCGTCGGCGACCCGCTGCGCTTGCAGTCCCCCGCGGCAGAGGGCGAATTCGAGATCATCGGCATTTCCGACTTCCCGATCGAAACCGCCTTCATGGAGTGGAACCAACTGGCGGCTTTCGTCGGCGACCTGGGCGACTCGCCCATCCCCAACGCTTATTGGGAACGGGTTCAGGTCGAAATCGAGGGTCTCGACCATCCTTACGAGGAAGCCGGCGTGTGGGCCGTCGGCATCGACGAACGCTTTGGCCGGTTCCTGTATTCGAGATTCGATCCGGACACGCCGGGCGTCATCATCAGCCTGGCTGTGGCCGACGCGGGCGGCTTTGCGAAAGGCGACGAGATCACCCTGCGCACCGGCGACGGCTCGCTGCTCGACACCCTGCTCGAAGACCGGAGCCGCACCTACCCGATCCTGGAAATCGTCGACGTGAACCCCCAGGAGCTGAGCCTCGTCGCGCGGCAGGTGCCGCCCGATCTGCTGGAATCCGACCAGCCGGCGGTGATCGCGATGCACTGGTACGCGCTGGCCTCCCTCACCCAGCTCGACTATTCCGAGATCAAGCCCCGCACGATTTACATCGACCTGGCGAACCCGGCGATCAACAACACGTTTACCTCGCCGGTGCCCGTCTATCGCAACCAGGAAGAATTCACTAACCGTGTCACGCAGACTCTGCTGAGCGTCGGCGTGGTGATGGGGGCCGCCTCGCTGCTGATGGCGGTGGTCGGCGGCATCGGCCTGCTGACGATCGCCTCGATCAGCGTCTTCGAGCGCCAGCGCGAGATCGGCGTGATGCGGTCGGTCGGGGCGTCGTCCGGTGCCATCTTGATCCAGTTCTGGCTGGAGGGCGTGCTGGTGGGGCTGGCGGCGTGGCTGGCCGGGCTGCCGCTCAGCTACCTGCTCGGCAAAATCCTGATCGCGTCGGTTCCGTTCAGCGGGGTGATCGTGTTCGAGTATACGTCGCGGGCGCCGCTGGTGGGACTGATCGGCATGCTGCTGATCACGACCAGCGCCACGCTCTACCCATCCATCACCGCCGCGCGCAAGACCGTCGCGCAGATTCTACGGTACCAGTGATCTCCCAGGAGGTGTCTCGTGTATATTGCCTGTCCGCGCTGTGATTGGCGGCCCGCGCCGAGCCACGTGTGGCGCTGCTCGTGCGGGCACACGTGGCACACGTTCGACACGCACGGCGTATGCCCGGCCTGCGGGCGCGCCTGGACCGTGACGCAGTGCAGCCCGATTATCGGCTGCGGCGCGTGGTCCGATCACGAAGAATGGTATCACGACGATGAGGGCCTGACCGTCGAAGCGGTGCTGGCGAACCCGCAGCGGATCCAGGTGGACAGCCCGGTGAGCGGCTGAGTCAGTCGTTCCAGACCGAATCGGCGGGATAGGCGGGGCCGTCGGGCGAGGAGTCCCGGCGCGGCAGCGTGGGCGGGGCGTCCAGCCGGTGGAACACGCCATCCAGCAGGCGCAAGATCGCCAGGCAGCCCAGCGCGCTGGCGGCGATGGCGGCGGCGCTGACCAGGTTCCCGGCGACGAGCGACGGCGACAGGCCGCCCGGATCGAACGCGGCGGCCAGGATCATCGCCATAGCCAACACGGCGCCGGTGAGCAGGACCAGCGCCTTGATTCCCCCTTTGAGCGTCACACGCTGTTTCATCGATGAATGCCTCGCGAACCTGTCATTTTCATTCTAAAGACGCGCCATACGGGGTTAAATAGGCAAAAGGTCCTGGCGGACCGGCGCGCGTTGGGAACCCGCCCGCGCTCGTGATAAAATCAACAAGGTTTTAGATTGTTCTAAACGAACTGAACACTCAGGAGAATCCCATGGCCTATGCCGACCTGCGCGCGTTCATCGACCGGCTCGAAGCAGAAGGCGAGCTGGTGCGCATCACCACGCCCGTCAGCCCGCACCTGGAAATCACCGAGATCACCGACCGGGTGAGCAAAGGGCCTGCCGCGCAGAACAAGGCGCTGCTGTTCGAAAACGTTGAAGGCTCGGCCATGCCGGTGCTGATCAACGCCTACGGCTCGGCGCGGCGGATGGCGCTGGCGCTGGGTGTGGACGATCTCGAAGACCTGCGCCGCGACCTGGGCCGGCTGATCGATCCCCGGCTGCCGCAGGGCCCGCGCGCCATGGCCGGGCGGGGGATGGACTTCCTCGGCGCGCTGCGGAGCATCGGCCTGGGGCCGAAGCGCGTCCGCCAGGGCAAAGCGCCCTGCCAGGAGGTGATCATCACCGACGATCCCTCGCTGGACCTGCTGCCGATCCCCACCTGCTGGCCGGAGGACGGCGGCCCGTACATCACGCTGCCGCAGGTCATCACCCGCGACCCGGTCACCGGCGCGCGCAACGTGGGCATGTATCGCCTGCAGAAATACGACAGCCGCACGCTGGGCATGCACTGGCAGCGTCACAAGGGCGGCGCCGAACACGAGCGCGAGGCGCGCGCCGTCCAGAAGGACCGCATCCCGTGCGCGATTGCGCTGGGCGGCGACCCGGCGCAGATGTGGTGTGGGTCCGCGCCGCTGCCGCCCAACATCGACGAGTACCTGCTGGCGGGCTGGCTGCGCGGCCAGCCGGTGCCGTTCGTCAAATGCATCACGCAGGACATCGAGGCCCCGGCCAACGCCGAGATCGTGATCGAGGGCTACGTCGATCCCAACGAGCACCGCATGGAAGGGCCGTTTGGCGACCACACCGGCTTCTACACGCCGCCGGACCTGTTCCCCGTCTTCCACGTGACGGCGATCACCCACAAGCGCGGCGCGATCTACCCGACGACGGTGGTCGGCAAGCCGCCGATGGAAGATTACTGGATGGGCAAGGCCACCGAGCGCCTGTTCCTGCCGCTGATGCAGTTGTTCCAGGGCGAGATCGCCGACGTCAACATGCCCGCCGAGGGCGTCTTTCACAACCTGGTGATCGTGGGCCTCAAGCCGCGCTTTCCCGGCCACGCGCAGAAGGTCATGTACGGGCTGTGGGGCCTGGGCCTGATGATGCTGAGCAAAGGCTTCGTCGTGGTCGACGCCGATGTGAACGTCCACGACCTGGACGCCGTGGCCGCCGCCGTGCTGAACAACGTGGACTGGCGGCGCGACGTGACGATCGTCGATGGCCCGGTGGACCAGCTCGACCATGCCGCGATCCGCGACTCGTATGGCGGCAAGATCGGCGTTGACGCCACGCGCAAGCCCGACCGCGCCCCGGTCGAGATCGCGCCCCTGCCCGCCGAGGCGATCACGGCGGCGGTGGGCGAGGGTTGGCACAGCCCGCGCGCGGGCGTGGTGCTGGTGGCGGTGGACAAGGCGCAGCGCCCGGTCCGCGAGGTCTTCGACGCGATCTGGGACGCCGCGCCGGGGGTGAATATTGTAGCGCTGGACAGCTTCGTTGACGTGCAGAACGTATCCGACGCGGCGTGGCGGGCGCTGGGGAACGTCGACTGGCGGCGCGACATCGCCATCCGGGGCGGCCCGATCGATCACTTCGCCGGGGACGATGGCCCGCGCGGGCAGATCGGGATCGACGCCACGACCAAGACCGCCGACGATGGGCACCCGCGCGGCTGGCCGGTCGAGATCGCCATGAGCGAGGACGTCCGGCGCCGCGTGGACGAGAAGTGGCCGCAGGTCGGGGTATAGGCATGGGCTCATCCACACAACGCGCCAAAGACTCCGCCCGCGCGCGCGGGCTGGCCCCCGACAGCGCCGCCTACAAGCTGCGCGTGTTCCTGGACCTGGTGCGCTTCGAGCACACCATCTTCGCGCTGCCGTTCGCCTACACCGGCATGGTGCTGGTGGCGGGCGGCCTGCCCACGCTGTGGGAATTCGCCTGGGTGACGGTGGCGATGGCCGCGGCGCGCACGCTGGCCTTCGCCGTCAACCGGCTGGCCGATCGCGCCTACGACGCGACCAACCCACGCACCAACAAGCGCCCCACCGTGACCGGCGCCATCGACGCGCGGACGGTGCTGATGTACGCGGGCGTGTCGCTGATCGTGCTGCTGGTCGCCGCCGCGCTGCTGGACCCGCTGGCGCTGGCGCTGGCGCCGCTGGCGGTGCTGTTCCTGGTGGGCTACAGCTTCACCAAGCGCTTCACGGTGATGGCTCACTGGGTGCTCGGCTTTACCGATGCGCTGGCGGTGGGCGGCGGCTGGATCGCGGTACGCGGCTCGTTCTTCGGCGCCGACGACCTGCCCGCGTGGCTGTTGATCGCGGCGGTGATGTTCTGGATCGCCGGGTTCGACCTGATCTACGCCTGCCAGGACGTCGAACACGACCGCGCCGAAGGGCTGCACGCGTGGCCCGCCCGGCACGGCGTCGCCAGCGCGCTGGGGCTGGCGCGGCTGAATCACGTGGCCTTCCTGCTGTTCCTGCTGCTGGCCGGGCTGGCGCTGGACGTGGCATGGCCGTACTACGCGGCGGCGGCGATCACCGCGCTGCTGCTGGTCTACGAGCACCGGCTGGTCGCGCCGGACGATCTCAGCCGGGTGAACGTCGCGTTCTTCAACATGAATTCGATTATCGCGGTGACGCTCCTCAGCGGGGCGCTGCTGGCGGTGATGATCACCTGATACCGACTACACACAAGGAGAAAGTCGATTCATGCGCAAAAACCTGTTTTCCCTCATGCTCGCGTTGACTCTGGTCGCGGCGGCGCTGCTGCCGCTGGGCCAGCCGGGCGCCCAGGCGCAGACGAAGCTCAAAATGGGGCTGCTGCCGATCCTGGACGTGCTGCCGTTCTACGTGGCCGATCAGGCGGGCTACTTCGCCGACGAAGGTCTGGAGATCGAGCTGGTGCCGGTCAGCAGCGCGCTGGAACGCGATCAACTGCTGCTGGCGGGCGAGATCGACGGCATGCTCAACGACCTGATCAGCACGGGCATCTTCAACCAGGACGAGGCCCGCATCCAGATCGTGGCGATGGCCCGCCGCGCCTACGAAGACGCGCCACAGTTTCGCATCCTGGCCGCGCCGCGCAGCAACATCACCATCCCCAACGACCTGAAGAATGTCGAGATCGGGATCAGCGAGAACTCGGTGATCCACTACATCGCCCAGCGCATCCTGGAAGAAAACGGCGTGAGCGCCGGCGAGCTGAGCTGGATCGCCGAGCCGAACATCCCGGTGCGCTTCCAACTGCTGATGGAAGGCACGATGAAGGCCGTCTGCCTGCCGGACCCGCTGGCCCAGGCGGCGATCGAGGGTGGCGCGATCCTGATCGCGGATGACTCGTCGCTGGTCGAGAGCGAATTCAGCCAGAGCGTGCTCAGCTTCCGCACCGAGATCGTCGAGGACAACCCCGAGGCGGTCGAAGCCTTCCTGCGGGCGTGGATGCGCGCCGCCGAGGACGTGAACGCCGACCCGGAGGCTTACCGCGACCTGTGGATCGAGAACACGAACGTGCCGGACAGCGTGCGCGATTCGTACGAGCTGCCGCCGTTCCCGACCTACGCCATCACGCAGCCGCTGGCCTGGGACGACACGATGGCCTGGCTGGTCGAGCAGGGCATCATCGACGAGGCGCCCAGCTATGAGAGCAGCGTGAACCCGGCCTTCCTGGACGCCATCGCGCCCGCCGAAGCGGCGGCTGGCGACCCGGCCAACGGCGAAACGCTGTTCGTCAACCTGGGCTGCATCGGCTGCCACTCGCTGGACGGAGCGCAGGCCACCGGGCCGACAATGCAGGGCATCGCCGAGGAAGTCGCCGAGGAGTACGAGGACGTCGATGTGGCGGCATTCCTGCACGAATCCATCGTGGAGCCGGGCGCGGTCGTGGCCGAGGGCTTTCCCGATGGCGTCATGCCCGCCTACACGGACCTGTCCGAGAGCGACCTGAACGACCTGGTCGCCTACCTGCTGACGCTGGAATAGGGATCGCGGGCGCGGGGCGAGCGGGCAGCACACGCCACCGGCTCGCCCCGGCACCCTGCCGGATGGTTCACATGAGCGCCACCAACACCCAGGCCATGATCGCCATCACCGATCTGACCTTCCGCTACGGGCCGCGCAGCACCCCGGTATTCGACCGCTTCAACTGGCAGGTCGCGCCGGGCGAAACGTGGTCGATCATCGGCGCGTCGGGCTGCGGCAAGACGACGCTGCTGACGCTGATCGCCGGGCTGCGCCGCGCCACCAGCGGGACGATCCGCGTGGGCGACACCGTGATCCGCCGCCCGCGCCCGGAGACGGGGCTGATCCTGCAGGATTACGGCCTGCTGCCCTGGGCGACGGTGTGGGACAACGTCGCGCTGGGGCTGCGCGTGCGTCGCTTATACGGGCCGGACGGCACTCACGCGCCGCGCACCGCCCCGCCCCCGTCGCGCCAGGAAGCGCGGCGCATGGTCGAGCAGTGGCTGCGGCGGCTGAACATCGCCGACCAGCGCAACAAGTACCCCGGCGCGATCAGCGGCGGCCAGCGCCAGCGCACCGCCATCGCCCGCACGCTGGCGCTCCAGCCGGACCTGCTGCTGATGGACGAGCCGTTCAGCAGCCT
This sequence comes from Anaerolineae bacterium, assembly GCA_018432315.1. GTDB lineage: Bacteria > Chloroflexota > Anaerolineae > Aggregatilineales > Aggregatilineaceae > LM3-B42. Next base: position 28,187 of record JAHDLB010000004.1, on the reverse strand, counting down.
GGACGCGCCCACCCGCGAAGACCTGCAAAACCTGGTCATCCAGCTCCAGCGCGAGATGGACCTGACCAGCGTCATCGTCACGCACGCCATCGAGGAGGCCGCGATCCTGGGGCGGCACATCCTGGTGCTGGGCCAGCCGCCCAACACCGAGCCGGTGATCGTGTCGAATCCGGGCGCGGGCGTGCCTGGCTACCGCAGCACGCCGGCCTTTCTCGACAGGTGTAACGAGCTGCGCGAGCTTTTGGGGCTGAAGGCATGAACGACAAAGCGACTCCCTTCACCGACGCCGCCCGCGCCGCCGAAGCGCGGCCCCTGTCCGCCCCGCCGGCGGTGTGGGAGGGCGACACGGCCACGGCGAAACGGGCCGCGAAAACGACGCTCGCCCGGCTGGGCAATCTGGCGCTGGCGCTGGCGATCTTCGTCGCGTGCTGGATCGCGCTGGCGGCCTACCTGGACCGCGACATCATGCCCTATCCGTGGGAGGTGCTGCCGGTCTTCGTCGAGGAGATGCGCGAGGGCGACCTGTGGGATCACACGGTCATCAGCGCCGGGCGCGTGCTGCAAGCGATCGCCGTGGCCGTGCTGTTCGCCACGCCGATCGGCATGGGCCTGGGCCAGATTCGTGTGCTCAACCGCATTTTCTCGCCGCTGATCGGGCTGGTCCACCCGATCCCCAAGGTCGTGTTCCTGCCGGTGATCCTGGTGATCATGGGCATCGGCGAAACGTCGAAGGTTTTCCTGATCGCGCTGATCCTATTCTTCCAGATCCTGGTGGTGGTGCGCGACGAGGCGGCCAGCCTGCGCCCGGAACTGATCCAGTCGGTGCGGTCGCTGGGCGCGGGACGGCGCGCGCTGTTTCGCTACGTGTACCTGCCCGCCTCGCTGCCCGCCGTGCTGACGGCGCTGCGGGTGTCGGTGGGCACGGCCATCGCCGTCCTGTTCATCGCGGAGCAGTACAGCACGCGCGAGGGATTGGGGTATTATATCGTCACGCTGACATGGCAGCGGCTGCGCTTCGACCAGATGTACGCCGGCATCCTGGCGATGAGCCTGCTCGGCTTGCTGCTGTACATGGTGGTCGACGTGCTGGAGCGGATCGTCGGGCGTTGGCGCCGCGCCGGGGAGCTTGACTAGGGCGCATGGCACGCGGCGAGACTGGCCCGATTCCCTCATCCGAAGAGAGAGCAGGAGAGCAACACCATGACCGACAAAATCCAGAAGACCGACGCGGAATGGCGCGAAGAATTGACGTCCGAACAGTATGCCGTGCTGCGCAAAGCGGCCACCGAGCGCCCATTCACCGGCGAGTACGTTCACGAAAAGACCCAGGGCACCTACCACTGCGCGGCCTGCGGGCAGGCGCTGTTTTCGTCCGACACCAAGTTCGATTCGGGCAGCGGCTGGCCGAGCTTCTGGGACGTCATCCAGGAGGGCAGCGTCGAGCTGAAGCCGGACTACAGCCACGGCATGAACCGGACCGAGGTCGTGTGCAGCCGGTGCGGCGGGCACCTGGGCCACCTCTTCGACGATGGCCCGCGCGACAAGACCGGCCAGCGCTACTGCATCAACTCGGTGGCGCTGGAACTGAAGCCCGCCACCGGAGAGTAGTCTCCGCTTCCCGGCCCGGACCAGCCGCTGGTTAGGATCGCGCAACGCATGAACGCCACCACCGATCACGCCGCCTACGTGCAGGATATGTTTGGGCGCATCGCGCGGCGCTACAACCTGATGAACCGCCTGATGACCTTCGGGCAGGACAGGCGCTGGCGGCGCTTCGTCGTCTGGCAGGCGGCCCTGCCGCGCGGCGGGTGGCTGCTCGACATCGCCACCGGCACCGGCGACATCGCCTTCGAGGCCCGGCGGCAGGTGCCCGACCTGCACGTCGTGGCGGCGGATTTCGCCCTGCCGATGATGCGCGTCGGCCAGCAGCGCAGCGGCGCGCATGCGATCGCGTGGCAGGCCGCCGATACGCTGCACCTGCCGTATGCCACCGCCGCCTTCGATGCCGTGACCAGCGGCTACCTGTTCCGCAACGTGACCGACATCCCCGGCGCGCTGGCCGAGCAGGTTCGCGTGCTGCGGCCCGGCGGGCGGCTGGTCACGCTGGACACGACTCCGCCCCCGCGCGGCCCGCTGCGCCCGTTCATCCAGTTTCATCTGAAGTTCGTGATCCCCGCGCTGGGCCGGATCATCAGCGGGCAGGCGGACGCGTACCGCTACCTGCCGGAGAGCACGCTCGGCTTCAAAACCGCCGAGGAGCTCGCCGGGCTGATGCGCGCCGCCGGGCTGGTCGAGGTCGGCTACCGGCGCTTCATGCTGGGCACGATGGCCGTTCACTGGGGCACCAGGCCGCCCTAAACTGCCACCCGGCGGGGAATTTATGTTATATTCGTGTGTACCCTCAACGTCAATCACAAGGAGTCAACCCTCATGAAACTCAGCGCACGCAACACGCTCAAAGGCACGGTCAAGCAGATCACGCCCGGTGCAGTGAACACCGAGGTCGTCATCGCGCTGCCGGGTGGCACCGAGATCGTGTCGGTGATCACCAAGGAGTCCGCCGAGAGCCTGGGGCTGGCCGTGGGCAAAGACGCCTACGCCGTGATCAAGGCTTCGAACGTGATGATCGGCATCGATCACTAAGCGCCTTCACACCACACCTGCCCGTTCGATGCCACCTGACCCCAACCGCCTGATCGTGGGCATTTCCGGCGCCAGCGGCGCCATTTTGGGAATCCGCTTGCTGGAAGCGCTCCGGCAGGACGATTCGATCGAAACGCACCTGATCCTGACCGACGCGGCCAAGATCACCATCGCGCAGGAAACGGATTGGAAGATCAGCGATGTGGAAGCGCTGGCGAGTGAGGTCCACAAGGCGGGCAACATCGGCGCGAGCATCGCCAGCGGCTCGTTCCAGACGATGGGCATGGTCGTGGTGCCGTGCAGCATCAAGAGCCTGTCGGCGATCGCGCACAGCTACGCCGACGAGCTGCTGACCCGCGCCGCCGACGTCCAGCTCAAAGAAGGGCGCCCGCTGGTGCTGGTCGTGCGCGAGTCGCCGCTGCACCTGGGGCACCTGCGCCTGATGGTCCAGGCCGCCGAGATCGGCGCCGTGATCCTGCCGCCGATGCCCGCGTTTTATAGCCATCCGCAGTCAGTCGATGATATGATAAATGGGATCGTGGGCCGGGTGCTGCTGCGCCTGGGCATCGCCAACGATCTGTATTTCGAATGGCTGGGATTGAGAGGCAGAACGCCATGAACGAGCTTCCCCTGCTGCCTGACGACATGCGCCCGGTGCTGCGGGATTTCCTGAACGGGCAGTCGACGATGGCGCTGGCAACTGCCGGGGAACGGGATGGGCGCCCCCAGGTCGCGCCGCTCTTTTTCGCCAGCGACGACGACTTCAACATCTACTGGATTTCCAGCCCCGACAGCCGCCACAGCCGCAACGTCGCGGATTGGAACGACGTGGCGGCGGCGATTTACGCTCATACCTGGGAATGGACCGGGATCAAAGGCGTGCAGATCGAAGGCGACGTGTGGGCGGTCACTGATAATGACGACGAGCGCCAACACGCCCTGGCACTGTACCGGGCCAAGTTCCCGTTCGTCAACGAGCGGTTCGAGCCGTTGATGGATCAGAGCGTGATCTACGTGTTGCGTCCCCGCTGGATTCGCTGGTTGGACAACGCGCGGCGGTTTGGATACAAACAAGAGTTCCGGCTGGAACCCGCCAACAGCAGCGCGCGCGAGAGCTGATGCGCTGGCTGTGTCCGGTGGATTGGCCCCCGATTTTGCCTCCCCACGGGCTTGCACCGCGCTAACAAACGTAAGGAGGGGTTGTGGAGAGCGGATTCGTTGTTCAGCTATTTCTGGCGCTCGGCGTGATCATCGCCGGGGCCCAGTTTTCCGGTGCGGCGGCCCGCGCCATCGGCCAGCCGCGCGTGTTTGGCGAGCTGCTGGCGGGGGTCGTTCTCGGCCCCACCATGTTGGGCATGACGAGCTGGGGGGTCTTCAACGATCCCGAAACGCTCCAGCACACGATCGAGGACTTCGCCGAGCTGGGTGTGCTGTTCCTGATGTTCACCGTCGGCCTCGAAGTGCACTTGAGCGAGCTGCTCTCGGTGGGCAAGGTGGCGATCTGGGGCGGCATCCTGGGGGGGCTGCTGCCGGTGCTGATGGGCGTCCCGACGATCGTCTTGTTCGATTACTCCCTGGAAACCGGGATCTTCGTCGGGGTGGTGCTGGCGGCTACCTCGGTGAGCATCTCCGCCCAGACGCTGCTGGAGCTGGGCATCCTGCGCACCAAGGAGGGGATCGGCCTGCTGGCGACCGCCGTGGTAGACGACATTCTGGCGATCCTGCTGCTGTCGATCGCGATCGCGACGCTGGGATCCGATGCGGAAAACGCCTCGGTGCTGGAGCTGGTCTGGATCTTCGTGCGCATGGTGCTCTACCTGGGCGGCGCGCTGGCGGTCGCGTGGACCGTGCTGCCGCGCCTGTTCAACTGGCTGCACCGCCAGCGCGAGCTGGCCCGCAGCGTCGCGTCGTTCGGGCTGGTCGCCGCGCTGGTGTTCGGCTGGTCGGCAGACTACCTGGGCGGCATCGCGGCCATCACCGGGGCGTTCATCGCCGGGATGGGCCTCAGCCAGACCACGGAGACGGTCAAAACCGAGATCGAGAGCGCCATCCACCACATTTCGTATGCCTTTCTGGTACCGATCTTCTTCGTCAACGTGGGGCTTCATACCGACCTGACGCGCATCGGGGTCGACATGCTCCCACTGGCGGTCGTGCTGCTGTTCGTGGCGATCGTCTCGAAAGTGGCCGGTGCCGGCATCGGCGCGCGACTCGGCGGCTTCAACAACGGCGAATCGTTCCGGCTGGGCGTGTGCATGATATCGCGCGGCGAAGTTGGCCTGATCATCGCCTCGCTCGAGCTGTCGCTGGGCCTGCTGGGGCAGAAATTGTTCGAGCCGCTGTTCCTGGTGATCTTGCTCACCACCGTTTTGACGCCGCCGCTGGTGCGACTGGTCTTCCGCCACAAGTCCGAAGAACGCGAAGTACAGTACTCGATCGACGCCGCATAAAGGAGGAGGATATGGCGAAGCTCGTGATGCTCATCACCACGCACGTCGAAAAGGGGTTAGCCGTGGCCGAGGCCTGGGAAGCGGCGGGCGCGCCCGGCGTCACCCTGATCGACAGCTACGGCCTGCACGACCTGCGCGAGAGAAGCAAGTCGCTCGAAATTCCGCTGTTCGTGTCGATGGCGCGGCTCATGCGCCAGATCGAGCAGACCAACCAGACGATCATGGCCGTGGTCGATGACGATCTGGTCGACACACTGATCGATAAGGCGTGCAAAGTGCTGGAAACCGAAAGCCTGGACGCCGAAGGCAACGGCGTCGCGTTCGTGCTGCCCGTCGATCGCACGATTGGCATTCGCCCTCGCCGGAGAGACTCGGCTGAGTGAGGGCCGCCGGGCAGGCTGTACGAGGTAGCGTGGTGAGCGAAGCCGAATCACAGCGCGTGCTGGCCTTGATTCCAGCCTACAACGAAGGCGAGCGCGTGGCCGGCGTGGTACGCGGCGCTCTGGCCTGCCTGCCGGTGCTGGTGGTCGACGACGGCTCGACCGACGACACCCCGGCGCACGCCGAGCGCGCCGGCGCGACCATCCTGCACCAGGTCCCCAACCAGGGCAAAGGCGCCGCGCTGCGGGCCGGATTCCGCTGGGCGCTGGATCGTGGCTACGACGCCGTGATCGCGCTCGACGCCGACGGCCAGCACGACCCGGCAGAGATCCCGCTGTTTCTGGAGGCGTTCCGCGCCCGCCAGCCCGACCTGATCATCGGCGAGCGGCGCTTCACCCAGATGCCGTTCCCGCGCAATCTCACCAACACGATCGGGCGCTGGCTGTTCTCGTGGGCGCTCGGCCAGCGCGTGCACGACAACCAGTCCGGCTACCGGCTGATCAGCCGCCGCCTGATGGAGGCGACTCTCGCCAGCCGCGAAGAGGGCTTCGAGTTCGAAGTCGAGATGATCGTGACCTGCGTGCGGCAGGGCATGGCGCTGGAAGGCGTGCCGATCCGCACCATTTACGGCGACGAGCGGAGTCACATCCGGCCCTGGCACCACCTGGTCCATTACATGCGCGTGATCCGCCACACGCGCCGCGCCACGGGCGGGACGCGCCAGGGGGCGCTCCAGTGGCTGCCGCTGGCGATCCTGCCGCTGGTGGGCATCCTGGCCGCCGCGCTGATCATCCTCAGCACGCGGGACGGCGACAGCGATTCCGGCGCGCCCGCCGCCAGCTTTCCCTCGCCGCCGCCGGTGACCTTCGTGCCGCCCACGCCCCGGCCCACCGCGCCGCCGACCGTCGTGCCCGCCGCCGACACCCTGATCGACGAGCCGGTGCCGGACATCACCCTGACCACGCTCGACGGCGGCGAGGTCCGCCTGCGCGACCTGGCCGGGCAGGTCGTCTTCCTCAATTTCTGGGCGACGTGGTGCGAGCCGTGCCAGCGCGAGATGCCCGCGCTCCAGGACGTGCTCGACGCGCGCGGGGACGCGGTGCGCGTGATCGGCGTCACCGATCCGGACCAGGGGCAGACCGAAGACGACATTCGCGCCTTCGTGGAAACCCGCGACCTGACGCTGACGGTGGCGCTGTCGTCCGACCTGGCGCTGTACCAGCGTTTCAGCGTGCTGCAAATCCCCATGACGTTCGTCATCGACCGCGAGGGGATCGTGCGCTTCCGGCACATCGGCGAGATCGAGCCGGACGACATCGCCGCCTATCTCGACCGGCTGGGCGAGGGCGCGTGATCGACGGCGGCGGCCTGGGGGCCGTGACGTTCGGGCTGCTGGCCTCGCTGTCGTGGGGCGCCAGCGACTTCGGCGGCGGCCTCTCGACGCGGCGGGTGCACGTCTTCGGCGTCATCGCCGTGTCGTACGTCATCGGGCTGGCGCTGCTGGTCGCGCTGGCGCTGGCCCGGTCCGAGACAATCCCCGGCGGGGACGATCTGGCGTGGGGCGGCGCTGCCGGGCTGGCCGGGGTCACCGGCCTGACGGCGCAGTACCGGGCGTTGGCCGTGGGGCGCATGGGCATCGTGGCGCCGGTGGCCGCCGTGTTGGGCACCACCGTCCCGGTGCTGTTCGCCGCGGCCACGGAAGGGCTGCCCGGCGCGGGCCAGGTGGCCGGATTCGCGCTGGCGATCGCGGGGGTGTGGATCATCGCGCGGCCCGAACGCGCCGGCGGGCGACCCGACGGGCTGGGGCTGGCCGTCCTGGCCGGGCTGGGATTCGGCGCGTTCTTCATCCTGATCGACCGGGTGAGCGACGGCGCCGTGTTCTGGCCGCTGGTCGCCGCCCGCGGGACGTCTTTCGTCGTAATGGCGCTGATCGTCATGACCAGCCGCGTCGCGTGGCGTCCCGACCGGGGCGCGCTGCGGCTGATCGCGGTGGCCGGTGTGCTGGACGTGGCGGGCAACACGTTTTTCCTGCTGGCGGCGCAGGCGGGCCGGCTGGACGTCTCGACCGTGATGTCGTCGCTCTACCCTATGGTGACGGTGATCCTCGCCCGGCTGGTGCTGCACGAGCACGTCACGCGCCTGCAAACCGCCGGGATCCTGGCCGCCGTCGCGGCCATTCCCCTGATCGCCGCGTGAGGGCGCCCCGGTTTCGCGCACCGGCCCGACTGCCCCTTGACACACCCCGGATGGATCATTAGAATCTGTACTGAAAATCTTTTTCAATTGCGAAGGTTCTCACACAACATGACGACCTCGTTCGAAACCCTGGCCCAGCAGTTCCGCGCCCAGGGACACAAGCTCACACAGCCGCGCCGCGCGATCCTGCGCACGCTGCTGGCGACGCCCAAGCCGCTCTCGCCCGCCGAAATCCAGGAGCGCGGCCAGAAGCTGTACGGCGACCTGGGGCTGGTGACCGTCTACCGCACGCTGGAGCTGATGGAGACGATGGGCGTGCTGCGCGCGGTGCACGTGGCCGATGGCTGTCACGGGTACGCCCTGGCGACGCCCGGCCACACGCATCACGTCGTCTGCGAGCGCTGTCACGACGTCGTGGAGATCGTCGGGTGCGACCTGGGCCACTTCCTGGATCGCGTCGCCGAAACGACCGGCTACACGATCACCGGCCACTGGCTGGAGATCTCCGGGATCTGCCCGGCCTGCCAGCGCCAGCAGGCCCGCTAGCCGTTTTCAACCACCGTCGATCGTCCGGCTTCAACTGAGAGGGAGTCGATACCACCATGGTCCATTTGCCGAGCATCCCGTCCCGCAACGGCAGCGACAACTGCGCCGATCCCGCGCTGGTGATGAGCGTCGATGATCTGTCGGCGAGCTACAACGGCGCGCCGGCGCTGCATAGCGTCTCGTTCGACGTGTACCGGGGTGAGCGCGTGGGGATCGTGGGGCCGAACGGCGCGGGCAAATCGACCCTGTTCAAAGCCATCGTCGGCCTGCTGCCCCACCACGGCTCGATCTCGATCCAGGGCGCGTCCTGCCGCCAGAGTCACACGATGGTCGGCTACGTGCCGCAGCACGAGGCGATCGATTGGAAGTTCCCGGCGACGGTGTGGGACGTGGTCATGATGGGCCGCGCCCGGCAGATCGGCTACATCCTGCCACCGCGCAAGCGCGACCGGCACGCCGTGCGCGCGGCGCTGGAGCGCGTGGGCCTGTGGGGCCTGCGCCGGCGGCAGATCGGCGAGCTGTCCGGCGGGCAGCGGCGGCGTGTGTTCGTGGCGCGCGCGCTGGCCCAGCAGGCCAGCGTCCTGCTGCTGGACGAGCCGTTCAGCGGGGTGGACGCCCAGGCCGAAACCGAGATCTTCGACGTGCTGGACGTGCTGCGCGAGGAAGGCGTGGCCGTGCTGCTGGCGACGCACAACCTGGCCCAGGCCGCCACGCACTACGATAAACTCATGATGATCAACGGGGGCCGGATGCTGGCCTTTGGCCCGCCCCAGCAGGTCTACACGCCCGCCAACCTGGCGACCACGTTCGGCGACCGGATCGCGCTGTGGCAGGACGGCGACCAGTACATCATGATTGCGGACAAGCCCTGTCACGATCACGACGACTACCAGCACGCGCATTCGCATGCGCGACCATTCTAAGGACGGAACGCGTTATGACACGACCGCTCATCATCCTGACCAACGACGACGGCATCGATTCGCCGGGGCTGGCCGCCTCGGCAGCCGCGCTCGATCCGCTGGGCGACCTGCTGATCGTCGCGCCTACCGAGCAGCAGTCCGGCATGGGGCGCAGCATGCCCGCCTGGAACGACGGGCGCCTGATCGAAACGGCGATCAGCGCGCACGGCCAGACCTGGCGCGCCTACCGCGCCAACGCCTCGCCCGCCCAGGCGGTCCAGCACGCCATGCTGGAGCTGATCGACCGCCGCCCGGCGCTGGCCGTGTCGGGCATCAACTACGGCGAGAACGTGGGCACCGCGATCACCATGTCGGGCACGGTGGGCGCCGCGCTCGAAGCCGCCGCGTTTGGCGTTCCGGCGCTGGCCGTGTCGCTCCAGACCGATCCCGCGCACCACATGACCAACGACGCGTCGGTCGATTTCCGCATGGCGATGCATTTCACGCGGCTGTTCGCCGAGCGCTGGCTGGGCGCCGAGCGCCTGCCCGACGTGGACGTGCTCAAGATCGACATCCCGCAGGACGCCACGCCGGACACGCCCTGGCGGATCACCCGGCTGGAGCGGGGCATCTATTACCGCCCGCTGCGTCCGGCGCGCCGCGCCCTGGACGACGAGGGGCGCATCGCCTACGAGCTGAATCCCGATATGCCGGATGACCCGGACACGGACGCGGCGGTCGTGCTGCGCGGCATGATCTCGGTCACGCCGCTGAGCCTCGACATCACGTCGCGCACCGGGCCGGACGCGCTCTATCGCGCCCTGGACGGGGCAGGCGAAACCGTGCGCCGCGACGAGGCGGCGCGCTAGGGGGAACGGCTATGATCGTGCTGGCGGCCAGCCTGGGAACGCTGCTCAAAGAGGGGTGGGCGGTCCTGATGCACAACATCGACGTGTTGCTCCTGGAACCGCTGACCTACCCGCTGCTGGCGCGCAGCATGGAGGCCGCGATCATCGTCGGCATCATCAGCGGCGTGTTGGGGACCTACGTGGTCGTGCGCGGCATGGCCTTCTTCGGCGACGCGCTGGCGCACGCCATCCTGCCCGGCGTGGCCTTCATGTACCAGCGGACGAATGGCCGGACGGATGACCTGTTCTGGGGCGGGCTGGCCGCGGGGATTCTGAGCGCGCTGGGTATCGGCTTCCTGACCCGCCACGAGAAGATCAAGGAAGACACGGCGATCGGCGTGGTGTTCGCGGCGTCGTTCGCGCTCGGCATCGCCATGATCTCGCGCATCGACAACTACGCGGGCGACCTGACGCACATCCTGTTCGGGCAGATCCTGGGCGTGTCGCAGAGCAACCTGAACCTGATCCGGCTGTTCGGGCTGGGCGTGCTGGCCGTGGTGGCGTTGTGCTACAAGGAATTCATGATCATTTCGTTCGATCCCACCCTGGCCCGCACGCTGCGGATGCCCAGCGAGCTGTTCCGGCTGCTGCTGCTGGTGTTGATCGCGGTGACGATCGTCGTGTCGCTGCAAACGGTGGGCATCGCGCTGATGGTGGCGCTGCTGGTCACGCCCGCCGCCACCGCCAACCTGATGACGCGGCGCCTGCTGCCGATGATGCTCGTCTCGGCACTGATCGGCGCGGCGTCGAGCATCATCGGGTTTTACGTGTCGTACCACCAGGACATCGCCACCGGCCCGGCCATCGTGCTGACGGCGACGGCGATCTTCGTCTTCGTCTTCGTCGAGCAGCAGGTGATACGCGCCCTGCTAGACCTGGGCCAGGGCGCGCGCCAGCGCCGGCTGCACCCGGCAGGCGACAGCCCGCACTGATCGCCACCCCGAAACGCAAAGAAACCGGCGCACACAGGCCGGTTTCTTCGTCGTTCGCTATGGTGGAGGTGGCGGGAGTCGAACCCGCGTCCAGAAGATTCGAGCACAAACATCTACAAGCTTAGTCGGTGTTTGGCATTCGCAGCGTGGGAACCTACACCGGCCAAAGGCGGGCCACGCGCTAGCTGGTGATCTTAGCGGCGACGTCCCAGCGCCGTCACCGGGCATCCTGTTGTTTGTGACGCCTGCTTGCCGCCCGAACAGGACACGGTCGGGGCAGACGGGTTACCCTCGGGTAACCTGTGTCTGCTAGGCTACTTACGCAGCCATAGCGAGACGAGCAGTGCTGTTGTTGGCACTTATCGTTTTGCTCTGGATTAACGAGGGTAGAGCGCCTCGGCTTGCAGTCTGTGACCAACCTCCCCTGTCGAAGCCAGTCACCCCCTGTGCCCATATTATACCAGACTTTCGCCTGCGTTGAATGGCGAGCCTTTAAGAAACGCGTTAGAACGCCGGTTCCGGCGCGGAACGGCGCAGCGCCTCGAACTCGCGCAGGCGGGCCATTTGCGGCGGCATGACGTTGATGAAGGGCCGCGTCCGCCGGATGAGCGCCAGCGCCTCGTCGAGCGCCATGCCCTGGTCGATGAAGTAGGCGGCGGCCATGGTGGGCGCGCGCCCCACGCCGCCCGCGCAGTGAATATAGACCTTGCCGCCGCGCTCGACCACGTCGCGGATGAACGCGACGCCCTGCTCGAGGTGCTCCAGCGAAATCGCGTCGTCGTCGACGGTGGGCAGGTGGCAGTACGCCGCCAGGGCCAGCCCGTGCGCCGCGTCGTCGAACTCGGTGCGCAGGTTGACGCCCGCGGTGTAGCCCTGCGCCTCCAGGTGGCGCTTGCCGCGCCGCCCGTACTGCGGCCCCACGGCGATCTGCGGGGTGATCTCGCTGAAGCGCAGCAGCGGCACGCCGGTCAGCTTGGGCACGCCGCGCCCGTAGATCCACAGCAGGGTGGTGCGCAGCCCCTGCGTGCGCAGCCGGTGAATCACGATCCGGATGGCTTTGCGTATGGATGACAGCATGTTGGGCATCCTCGTCCTGAGAACCCCGGTCATGGGGCGTTGTGGTCGGCTAGACCTCGGCTGTTTTGTCTTTGGGCGACGCGCCGAACGTCCGCCCGATGTAGACCACGCCGCCCAACAGCGCCAGCGCCCACACCAGCGCGCGCATGATGATCGCCGTCACGCCAGCTTCGGCGCTGCCCACGCCCACCAACCCCAGGAAGAAGATGTAGGCGCTCTCTTTGACGCCCAGCGCCGCGATCGAGATCGGGATCAGCTCGGCGACGGTGATCAGCGCGATCATCGGCACGAACGACGCCAGCGCGATCGGATCGGTGACGGCGCTCAGCACCAGGTACGTCGCGCCCATCGTCAGCGCGTTCGCCACGATCGAGAGCAGCAGCATCTGGACCAGCACCCACGGGTGTCCCAGGTGGCCGGACAGCGCCTCTTGGAGGTGGCGCACTTTGTCGACCAGCTTGCCCATCCTGAGGCGGGTCATCAGCGCGGCGATCGGCTCGACGAACCAGCCCTGGCGCAGGAAGATCAGGCCGATCACCCCGGCGAGGAACATGGCGTGAACCACCAGCAGGAACACCTGGGGCACTTTGCCCGCCTCGATGAACAGCCCGAAGAGGCTGCCGGAGCCGATCACGACCAGCAGGCCGGTTCCGCGCTCGATGAGAACCGACGAGGTCGCGTCGGCCACGCGGCCCGTCTTGGCCGCTGTATCGACGGCGCGCACCGCGTCCCCGCCGATGGACGTCGGCAGCACGGTGCTGAAAAACGCCCCGACGAGGTAGGTCCCCAGCAGGCGGCGATACGACAGGCTCATGTGGCTCAGCCGGACCAGCAGGCTCCAGCGCAGCGCTTTGACCAGCGTGCTGACCAGCATGAGCAGCCACGCCAGCGGAATCCAGTTCCAGTTGACGTTCTGGAGCTCGTCGCGGTTGTCGAGCACCAGCATGACCACCAGCGCCATCAGGCTGACGGAGACGACGAGCCGCCCCCACAGCAGCAACCGGGACCGGTGCTGTTTCAACCAGGCGATGATCGGCTTGGGCGGCGGTGCAGAGTGGCGGGGTGGCGGTGATTTGGATGGGCTATCGGTCATAGACTAAGGCGGCTTTCGGCATTATGGGATAGCGGGCGAATTATAGCAAAGCGCCAGCGGCGCGCCAATTGTTGCCCACGCGCTGACATCTATCCTCGTATACGCACCCCTGGCGGCGGAGTTGCGCCCCGCGCAGCCCACGCCGGAAACGCTCCGGGCCACCGGGCCGCATTTGTCACCCCGGACAAGCGTGCTATTATGCAAGCATAGTCTTCGTCCGAGCATCCCGGAGAGCACATCCATGCCTATCGCCGACAGCGAACTCGACAAAACCGCGAACGCGCACCTGGTACGCCCCGCCGGGGATACCCTCTACACGGCGCTGCAGGTCTGGCGCAGCACGCCCAACAGCTACGAATGGTGGTGGCTGGTCATCGATCACGGCGACGCGCAGTTCACCGCCCTGCGCTTCGAGGCCGTGCGCGACCTGCTGCGCGATTCCGAGCAGCGGGTCACCATGCACACCCGGCTCGGCGACCTGCCCCCGCGCCGCGAGAATCCGGACGCGTGGGGCCCGCCGCTGCCCGGCGTGGTGACGCCGGTGGTGGTCGAACAGGCGGCGATGGGCACGGCGCGCGCGCTCCAGATCATGCGCGACAGTCCGGGGCGGGTGCTGGTCGTGGTCAACCAGGGCCAGTTTCGCGGCATTCTCAGCGGCAGCGAGCGCACCTTTGCCTTCACCGACAAGCCGCTGCTGGACATGCTCGACGAGTACGAACAGGGCAATGAGCCGCCCGGCGACGACCCCGCCAGCGGCGAGAACCTGGCAACCGGCTAGACGACTACGGAGGCGCGCATGTCCCCCACTCCCCCTTCGCCGGAGACGATCTTCCGGTGCGAACAGTGCGACCGCCGCACCTGGGACGCTCTGTTCGACTGCCCGCAGCGCCGTGACGGCAACTGTCCCTTCCTGCTGGAGAACGTGGGCGGCAGCCGCCTGACGCGCCTGCTCGTGGCGGCGGCGCTCTGGGCGCTGGCGATTGGCGCGCTGTGGCTCTCGCAGCAGCCCGCGGACTACCTGATGCGGCTGATCATCCTGCTGCTCGCCCTGCTGTTCGCGGCGGGTGGATCGCTGGGCGTGTTGAGCCTGTTCTCCGAGCCATCCTACCTGCTGGTCAACCGCGCGACCGGCGCATCGTGGCACCGCCTCACCCTGGCCGGCTGGACCATCTCCGACCAGATCACGCTGCCCACCGAGCCGCTCCCGCTCGACCTGTCGCTGGATTTCACGCTCCAGTACCCGGCGAGCGCGTCCGCGCTGTGCGAGACGGACACCAGCCTCGTGGGCGGCGACGACCGCCAGCACGCGATCGACGTCGTCCTGCGCACGGTGGTCGCGCTCATCGCGCAGGGGCTGCTCGCCGTGCGCGTGGGCCGCCGCTACGACCGCTATTGGGGCCGCCCGCTGAAGCTCGATTCGATCAAGTACGCGCTGGAACCCGGCCCGCTGGCCGAGTTGGCCGACGTGGAGGGCGCGCTCGAACAACGCCTGATGGTCGAGGTGATCCAGTGGCCGGAACGCACGCCGGCCAGCGACATCAAGATCCGGCGGCTGGCGGTGAGCTGGCAGATTCCACCCGGCCAGGGGATCGAGGTCGACAAGCTGATGGCGGCCATCTTCGACAACGACGAGCGCGATCCGTACGAATGGCTGGTGACGCTGGTCGAGGAAGACATCGTGGCTCGCGGGCTGTGCAACCAACCTCACGTGCACCGGGGCAGCGGGCGCGCCGCCTACGACATCGCGCCCACTCATGCCGACCGGATGCGCGAGGAGGGCGACGCCGTGCGCGCCGCCCAGGACCGGCTGGCGCGCGCGTATCCCGACCTGGTGCGCGCGCTGCGGTACGCCATCGACACGGGGATCGAATCGCGGCAGGTGGATTGAGCGAGGGCGACTCAGTCGCCGAAATGGGCCAGCTCGCGGGACTCGTCGCCGGGCGCAGCGGACCAGCGTCCGCGCCTGTCGAGCAGGTCGCAGACGCGCGTCCCCAGTTCCTGGAATGACACCGGCTTCACCAGGTAGTCGTCGGCGCCCATTTCGCGGGCGGCGAGAATGCGCTGGATGCCGCTGCCCGCCGACACGAACATCAGGGGAATCTCGCGCGTGGCCGGGTCGGCGCGCAACTGCTTGAGCAGGTCGAACCCACTCATGCCCGGCTTCATCACGTCCGAGATCACGAGCGAGATCGGCATCGTGCGGCACATCGCCAGCGCCTCGTCGCCATATGGTGTGGTGACGACGCTGAGGTTGAAACGCTCCAGCATGAGACGCAGCAGGTCCAGCACGTGGGGATCGTCGTCGGTGAGCAGGACCGGGTTGGCGCGCGTCAGCGCGGGGAGATCGACCCATTCGGGGCGGGAAACAGCCAACCGGGCCAATCGCCACAAGAACAGGGTCGCCCCGGCAGCGACCAGCCAGGAGAACAACGTGCGGTCACGCCATCGATCGATCGAAAACGGCAGCGCCATGGCTTCGCTTCTTTCGCACTATCTAAAACTAGTTTTCGCCGGCAGTCGGGGCCGCCGTCGGGACGTAGGGCTGCCAGTCGGGATCGACTTTCACGCTGCTGACGATAGGCAGCCTAAGTCTCTATTAAGGACTATTTTAGTCCGGATTATTACCGCGCGCCAGTGGACGCCGGGCGATGATCTGCTCCATGCTGCGCACGTGATCTTTGAGCGCCTCACCATAGGGAGTCTGCTTGTGGCGCCGCGCCTCTTCGTGCAGCAGGGGCAGCACCTTCGGCGCGCCCTCGGCCAGGCGCGCGTACCACTCGTCCGCCGCGTCGCCCCGGCCCTCGGCGACCTGGCCGAGGATGTACGCGCCGTAGACCTGTCCCTGGCGGATCAGCGTCGGGTCGTCGATGATATCGCGCAGCGTTTGCTCGGCGGCGGCATGGTCCCCCGCCAGAAACTGGCACAGGCCGAGGTAATAAACTGAGTTGATGTTGTCCTCGAACCGCAGCGCCTGGCGGATGGCCTCGGCAGCCTCGGCGTAGCGGGCCTGGTGGCGCCGCAGCGAGCCCAGCGCGCCGTTGACCGAGGCGAACTCCGGCGCGAGCTGGCGCGCGCGGGCCAGCAGTTGGTCGGCGCGCTCCCACTTGTTCAGCTCGATGTAGGCCAGGGCGACCATCGCCAGCTTGTCCGGGTGCCCGCGCCCGGCGGTGGCCTCGTCTTCCAGCTCGCGGACCAGCTTGCGGTATTCGCCCTGTTGGAGCAGCGTCAGCGCGGGGGTGCGCCACGCGTACAGGTTCGCCACTACGCTGCGCCGCCACGCGCGCAGCGCCACGAACCCGGCGATGAAGATCAGCAGGGGAATCCAGGCGCGCGTCCCGCCGCCGGCCAGGTACCAGCCGAACGCGCCAATGCCGAGCGCCATCAGCACGAGGTTGCCGATCATGGTGATCGCCCAGGTGCGCGGCGGCTCCACGGGGCGGAAGCGCTGCGCCTGGACGACTACGCCCTGGGCCATGTAGCCGAAATAGCTCACCACCAGCAGGATGATGAGCGCCACGCCGTCCAACGCCCCGGCCAGCACCAGCGCCAGCACGAGGCCAACCCCGATCAGCGCAATCGCCTCCAGCGGCCCCACCGATTCCCACGCGCGCCTCAGCCCGTTCATTGTGCCTCCCAAAGCCGGATGATATTCGCATCGCGCACAGCCACCGCCAGCGCGCGGCCATCGGGCCGCCACGCCAGCGCCGTAGCGCGGTCCGGCAGCGTGGCGATGACGGTGCCAGCCCCCGGGTCGAGCACCTGCGTCCCTTCGTCACCGCCCACGGCCAGGATCGCGGCGGACGGCTGCCACGCGACGGCCCGCCAGCGCCCCTCGATCGTTTGCAGCGCGGTGCCCATCGTCGCGTCCCACACCTGGACGCGCCCGTCCGCCGCGATGCCGGCCAGCCACGCGCCATCCGCGCTCCAGGCGAGGCGCGGGTCCCGCGGGTCGAGCGCGCCGTCCATCTCGCCGATCAGCTTGCCCGTCGCAGTGTCCCACACGCGCACGCCGCCCGACTCATCCTCGGTCGCCAGCTTGCGCCCGTCCGGGCTCCAGAACAGGGCATCTCCCAGCAGGGCAACCCGGCCCGCGTCCCAGGTCAGGTCCACACTGCCGCTCGCCACATTGACCAGCGCCAGCGTCCCGTCGTCGCTCGCCACAGCGATCTGCACCAGATCGGGCCGGGGCGCCGCGCTGCACGCGCCCTGCTGGCTCCACACCGCGCGGAACGGCACCACCGACTCCGGCGGGGCGGCGCTGTCCCAGGTCATGACGCCACAGTAGCCATTCGCCAGCCCGTAGCGCACCACGGCCACCTCGCCCGCCTCGGTCCAGGCCATCGCCACGGCATCGGCGCGGACCGGGACCGCCGCTTCGAGCGCGCCGCCCACCGGGTCCCAGATCGCCAGCACGCGGTCAGCGGTCAGTCCGGCGAGACGCGCGCCATCCGGGCTCCACGCCAGGGCGCCGATCGGCCCGTTGTGCCCCGGCTGGCTGGCGAGCGGCGCGCCGGTCGCGGCGTCCCACACGCCCAGCATGTGATCCCAGCCGGCGGTCGCCAGCCGCGATCCGTCCGGGCTGAAGGCCGCCTGCCGGACGCCGAGCCACGCCCCTTGCAGCGCCGCGCCCAGGCTTTCGAGCGTTTCCGCGTCCCAGAACGTCAGGCCGCCATCCCCCGCGTAATTCCGGTAGCCGACCGCCAGCCGCGATCCGTCCGGGCTCCAGGCGACCGCATCGTACACCACGCCCGGCGTGCCCGGCAGCGCGACCAGTTCGTCACCCGTCTCGGCATCCCATACCCAGGCGCGACCATCCGGCCCCACGCCCGCCAGCCGCGCGCCGTCGGGGCTCAGCGCGAGATCGAGCACGATCCCGGCGTGATTTTCGAAGCCCGGCAGGGCGTCGCCCGTGGCAGCGTCCCAGCGGCGGAGCGTTCCATCGGCCCCCGCGCTGATCACCGCCGAGCCGTCGGCGCTCCACGCCAGGGCCTGCACCCAGCCATCATGGCCCTGCAGCACGGCCCATTCGCCGCCGGTGGCCGCGTTCCAGATGCGCAGCGTCCCATCGTCGGAGGCGCTGGCGAGCAGCCCGGCG
The DNA here is from genome assembly GCA_018432315.1 of Anaerolineae bacterium. Taxonomy (GTDB): domain Bacteria; phylum Chloroflexota; class Anaerolineae; order Aggregatilineales; family Aggregatilineaceae; genus LM3-B42. The sequence goes on along the minus strand of JAHDLB010000004.1, from coordinate 9,964 downwards.
AACGGCGTCCCATCGGGGCTGAACGCGACGGCCGTCACGCGGTCGGTGTGGCCCTCACAGGTGCAGAGCTGTTCGCCACTGGCTGCATCCCAGACGGCGACAACCCCACCGGCGCCCGCCGTGGCGATCTGGCTTCCGTCCGGGCTGAACGCCACGTCCAGCACGCCGCCCGCCTCACCGGGGAGATGCTCCCCCTCGCCGGACAGGTCGCCGTCATACAGCCAGACGCCCCCAGAGCCGCCCGCCGCGAGGCGCGCGCCATCCGGGCTCCACGCCACCGCCGCGGCGCTCCCGCGCCCCCACACCGCGCTCTCGGCATAGGACGCGCCATCCTGCGCCGCCGCGCCGCTCCCCAGCGCCAGAATCACGACCAGGATCGCACCAACGAAAAGAAACCGGGTTTTCATGCCAACTCCCTTGAGTGACCGATCAGGCTACGCGCTCATTCCGCCCAGACGACAATCGTACCGTCCCGCGCGGCAACCGCCAACTGATCCCCGGCGGGGCTCCACGCGGCGGCGTTGGCGCGGCCCGGCAGCGTGGCGATCACCGTGCCGGTGTCCGCCGCCGTGATGCGCACGATGCCTTCCTCGTCGATATCCACTTCGCGCGCGCCGTCCGGGCTGGCCGCCGGAAGCGGGAGGGGCGCCATCGTGCCAGGGACCAGCTCGATCAGGTCGCCGGTCGCGGGGTCCCAGGTGCGCAGGCGGCGGTCCAGGCTGGCGCTGGTGACGTGTCCGTCCGCCGTCCAGCCCACCGCCCCGACCCAGCCCATGAACTGGTCCCAGCGGGTGCCCGGCCTCCCGCGCGAGACTTCCCAGATCATCGCCGTGTCGTCCCAGCCCAGCGACGCCAGCGCCGTGCCGTCCGGATTCCACGCCAGATCGTGCACCGGGCCGGTGTGCTCGTCGAAGCGGCCCACTTCACGCATATCGCGCGTGTACCACAGCCGGACCGAGCCATCCCAACCGGCGGTGGCGAACGTCATGCCGGTCGGATTCCACGCGACGTCATCGATCACGTCGGCGCCCGCCTGAAAGACCCACGCCTCGCTGAAATCGAGCAGATTCCACGCGCGGATGGTCCCGTCCCACCCGGCGCTGACCAGCAGCCCGCCGTGCCACGCCACAGCGCTCACGGTGCCGTCGTGCCCTTCCAGCGTGGCGAGCGGGTCGCCGCCGGCGGGGTCCCACAGGCGCACCGTGCCGTCATAGCTCCCGCTGGCGAGCACCGCGCCGTCCGGGCTGTACGCGACCGACGTCACCCAGCCGGTGTGGCCTTCCAGCACGGCGCGCTCCGCGCCGGTCGCGGCGTCCCACAGGCGCACGGTGCCATCATAGCTCCCGCTGGCGATCTCCGCACCATCCGGGCGCCAGTCGACGGCGACCACCAGGTCGGTGTGGCCTTCCATCGCCGCGAGCTCGACCTGCGCGGCCACGTCCCACAGGCGTACGGTCCAGTCGTGGCTGGCGCTCGCCAGCCGGGCGGAATCCGGGCTGAAGGCGAGCGCGTACACGGCGCGGGCGTGCCCGGTGAGCAGGCCGCGATCGGCCCCGTCGGGCGCGGACAGCCAGATGCCCAGCGCGCCGCCGATGGCGATCGTGTCCCCGTCCGGGCTCCAGGCGACGCTGCGCACCAGCCCGCGCCCCAGGCGGCTGTGCAGCGTATACGGCCCGGCGTCGTCCTGGGCGGCGGCGGGCAGGATTATCCAAACGGCGAACAACAGGGCGGTCAGGGGAATGAGGGAGCGTGGCATGGTCAACCTCCTGTTTGCGGATGGGAGTGATCTTAGTGGATGTGAGAGAGGGGCGCAAAAGCGGGCCGGGGGTCTTGACGGCGGGACGATTTCATGCTAAACTGATATCACAATTGCACAATCACGCAATTAAGCAAGTGAACAAGCGAGGGCCTTATGCAATCACAAACCGAGTTGGCTCCAACCGTCAACCACCTGTCCCCCGCCTTTCGCTGCCCGGCCCAGGTGCTGGTCATCGATCGTCCTAACGGCCCTGCCAACGTGCTGGTCGATACCGTGAGCTTGCTGTTGAACCAGGGCATTTCGGTGGTGCTGGTCGACCAGCAGGACGATGCCCTGCGCGCATTGGAGTTCTACGACTTCGACCTGGTCGTCGTCGGGGTCGATGCCCGCCACCTGGTCGACCTGTCGATCCTGGCGCCGGTGCGGGTGGAGCATCCCGCCGTCCCGGTGCTGGTGGTGGGGCGCCGCCTGCCGCACCTGCTGCGCGATCGCGCTCGCCGGCTTGGCGCCGACGACGTGGTAGAGCTTCCCGAACGGGCCGCGGACCTGAAAGCGCTCGTCGGGCAGATGGCCGGCGCGTATCTCAGCCCGGCCTGGGCCTCGTGCGAGTGAACGAAGACATCCTTATGCCCATGACAAGAAGGTGACCGTATGCCGCTCGAAGTGATCGACGCAACCGACCCCATTACCGAGATGGTTCGTTTCCAGTCCTCGCCGGTCTACGAGATGATGCTCAGTCTCCAGACCCTGCGCAAACCGGGCGCGCGCGCCGAGTGGACGGCTGCGGCGCGGGCGGTCCTCCCACCCGGCTTGCTGCGCGAGCTGGACGATCTGTACGAGCCGTACTTCAACGGCGCGCTCTTTTTCGAGCTGGCGGTTGATTACGCCGATCACGACGACGTGCCCGGATATATCGAGTATATCCGCACGATGGACCCGGTCACCTTCATTTTTTACTGCATGGGGCGCATTCTGCGGCGCGAGGAGATCGCCGAGACCGGCCTCGACGCCGACCGGCTGCGCGAGAAACTCGTGGGGTCGGAGTACGATACCCACTGGATGTATACCCACGTGCCGCTCGAAGCGATCCTGGCCGACGTGCCCGCCTTCCAGAACCGCCTGGCCGATCTGTGGCAGTGGTATTGGGAGGACTTCTTCGCCGGGCAGATCGAGTCCCTGCGCCCCCATTGGGAGCGCGCGCTCGACGATAAATCGGCCCTGCTCGCCCGGCTGGGGGGCGCGGGCCTGCTCGAGCACGTCACCGGCAAGTCCGAGATGCTGCCGCCGCTGCCGGAAGAATACCCGGTGACGGACATCGTGTACGTCCCGGTGTACCTGATGCCCTCGTCGGTGTACATGTTTTACGGCTACGGCAATATCACGGTGCTGTTCAACAGCGAGCGCACCGAGGCGCGGCTGGCCGAGCTGGAACGCAGCAAGCAGCAGTTGGTGAACGTCTTCAAGGCGCTGTCCGACGGTTCGCGGATCGACATCCTGCGCCTGATCGCGCACCACGGCCAACAGATGCACGGCAAGCGAATCGCCCACAAGCTGAACCTATCCCCCTCGGCAGTGTCGCGGCACCTGGCCCAGCTCAAGGAAGCCGGTTTGATCGCCGAGGAAACCCACGACAACCGCACCATCACCTACACCGTCCGGGAAGACGCGATCAACGCGCTGCCGGAAACCCTGTTCGACGTCCTCCACCACTGACCGCCCCTGCCCGCGCGCCTACTCCACCGGCAGCGGGACATAGCCGCTTTCGGCGACGACGCGCTGGCCCTCGACGCCGAGCAGCCAGTCGCGCAACAGCGCCGCCGTGGAGTCCGCCGGCGTATCCGCGCGCAGGACGGCGTACACCTCCGCCGTCAGCGGGTAGCGCCTTTCGGCGATCGTGCCGGCTTCCGGCGGCACGCCCTCGACCGCCAGCAGCCTCACGCTTTCGTCGGGATTGATGGCCGTGGCATAGTAGTAGACCGAATAGCCGATACCAGCCACGTCCGTGCTGATCGCGTTGATTGGCCCGATCATGGACTCCAGGATCATGTCCGGCGCCTCGATCATCGCGCCCCCCTGCATGACCAGTGCCTCCATCAGTTCCTGGCTGCCGGAGTTCGGATTGCGCAGGTACGCATGAATCGGGTCCTCCGGATCGCCGCCGAGCGGCTCGTCGATGCCCAGCTCGGACCAGCTCGTGATCTCCCCGGTGTAGATCCCGCGAACGGCGTCCAGGCTGAGGGTGGGGATGGGATTCTCCGCGTTGACCAGGAATACGAACGCGTCCAGGGCGATGGGCCGCGCATCCAGCGCGACACCTTCCGTCTCCGCGAGGGTCAGCTCGTCGCCTGACGGCTCGCGCGCCACCAGGATGAGGTCGACTGCCCCGCCGATCAGGTTCAGGTAGGACTCGTGCGTGCCGGTATGGTGCAGCCTGTTGAGCACGTCGAGCTCCGGCGAGATTGGCTCATCCATGGCGACGACGTGCGCGATCCAGCGCTCCGGGCCGAAGATGCCCTCCAGCCACACGCAGGACGCGCCGAGAATCTTGCAGGCAACCAACTGCTGGAGCGGCAGCGTCGACGTCGAGCCATCGACGCGCGGGTAGTCCGCTGCGATGATCGCGAGGTCACCCACCGGCGCCAGGGTGGGGAACGGCGTCGGGAATGGGGTCGGCGAGGGGGTGGCGTCCTGCTGGGCGGCGGCGGGAAGGGACGCCGCAAAACCTATCGCGGCGACCAAAACGAAGAGAGCGGCCAGGATCACGAATCCGGCCAACGGCGTGTTTTTCATCGAGCAACCTCCACACTCCATCGATATCGATCGCGCGGCAGGTCGTTCGGAGGAGCCTCGCCCTCTGCTGCGCTGATTCAGCCCACCTGATCGGTATCCAACCAGATCGTCACCGGGCCATCGTTGTGGATCTCGACCTGCATCCGCGCGCCAAAGACACCCATCGCCACCCGCTCGACGCCCGCCTGGCGCAGCATCCCGGCGAACCGCTCGATCAGCGGCTCGGCGATCTCCGGCGGGGCGGCATCGACGAAGCTGGGGCGGCGGCCCTTGCGCGAGTCGGCGTAGAGCGTGAACTGCGACACGACGAGGCACCCGCCGCCCACGTCCAGCAGCGAGCGGTTGAACTTGCCGTCCGCGTCTTCGAACACGCGCAGCCCGGCGATCTTGCGCGCCAGCCACTGCGCCTGGGCGTCGCCGTCGCCATGCCCCACGCCCACCAGGATCACGAAGCCGTGATCGATCTCGCCCACCACCGCGCCATTGACGCGCACCGCGCCGCGTTTCACCCGCTGTAAGACTGCTCTCATTCCACGCTCGCTATCCGTTCCGAACCGCTGCGCCAACCATACCGCGAACGCCGCGAAAGGCGCAAGAAGCGTGGACGCCCGCCGCCGCGAGCACTATAATGATCGCCCGCTCGAACTGGCAGGCAGGCCGGATGAGCGAGGCCCGTTCGCACTACCACAGGAGCACAAGCGATGACCAAACACGCTATCAACCCCGGAGAGCTGTTCGACAGCTTGCAGTACGGCTTCTCGCAGATCGTCGTGAGCCAGGGATCGCGCATCGTGTCGATCTCGGGCCAGGTGGCCTGGGACGAGCACGGGCAGATCGTCGGGCCGGGCGATTTGCGCCGGCAGACGTTCCGGGCGCTCGAGAATCTCGAAACGGCCATGCGCGCCGCGGGTGGCACGCTGGGCGACATCGCGTCGCTGCGCATCTACATTGTCCAGGCCGCGATCGACGACACGAGGCCGGTGCGCGACGGGCTGCTCGCGTTCTTCCCCGACAACCCGCCCGCCACCACGTGGATCGGCGTGCCCGGGCTGGCGCGCCCGGAATTCCTGATCGAGATCGAGGCGTTCGCCGTCCTCGACTAACTCCGGCTGGATGCCGTCCAGGCCCCGGCCTGCTGACACAACGCGCGGCGCGAAACCTGTTCGATGGTTCAAGCCGCGCTGTGTTTTATTGACTTGCACTCACCATTGTAATATACTGTCTTTGAGTTCACTGGTAGGTGAACATCGCTTAATGATTATAGTTTCAGGAGGCAATACTAATGAGGAAGCTAATCGTTTTATGCGTTCTGCTAGCCCTGGTTGTGCCTTCCGGAAGCATGATGGTGGGCGCTCAGGATGGCGGCCCGTTCGACGGCATGAGCGCGGAGGACCTGTTCCCCAACGCCATCGACGATGCTGAGCGCGAGAGCGCCATGGCCGCGCTGCTGGCCGCCGATCTCCCTGATGCGCGCGACCGGTTCGAGGGCGAGACACTGACGATCGGTGTGCTCGCCAGCGGCACGCGCGGCGTGATCTCGGGGGCTCCCTACTTCTGGCGCGAGGCGTTCCAGGCGGTCACCGGCGCCGAGCTGGAGATCATCGAAATCCCCTTCGAGCAGATGCTCACCACGCTCACCATCGACTTCTCGACCAACCAGAACACCTACGATGCCATCATCAACGCGTCGTGGTTCTACGGCGACTACATCAGCAACGACTGGATCATCCCGATCGATGATTACATCGGCGCTGAGGGCTATCCCGTTTGGGAGCCTGAGAAAGTGGCCGCCCCGCTGCAGCAACTGCTCAAATGGGGCGACAACTGGTACGGGGTCGTCAACGATGGCGACGCGCAGATGCTCTACTATCGCCGCGACATTCTGGAAGACCCGGAGTGGCAGGCCGCCTATGAAGAAGAAGTGGGCGAGCCGATGCCCGTCCCACCGCGCACCTGGCAGCAGGTGTTGAAAGTGTCCCGCTTCTTCAACGGCAAAGACTGGAACGGCGACGGCGATGCGGATGATGGCATCAGCCTGCACCTGAAAGTGGGCGGCCAGGGCCATTTCCACTACATGGCGCTGTCCTCACCGTTCGCCATCACGCCCGCCGAGGGCGATGATCCGCGCGCCGTGACCAAGTACGACAACATCTACTGGTTCGACCCGGACGACATGACGCCCGTCATCAACTCGCCCGGCCACGTTGCCGCGCTCGAGTTCCTGAAGGAACTGGCCGCGACCGGCTCGCAGTCACAGTTCGGGTGGGAACTGGGCGAAGCCTGGGACAACTTCCTGAACGACAACGCCGTGCTGACCTTCTCGTGGGGCGACGTCGGCTCGCTGGCGCAGGACCCGAACCAGTCGGTCATTCAGGGCAAGCTCGGCGGCGCGCCCATTCCGTGCTCTGAAGTGTGGTACGACCGCGAGCTTGGTGAGTTCGTCGAAGACGCCGAGAACCCGAACTGCGTCGGGAACCTGGTCGGCGCGTCGTGGCACGGCGTCATTTCGAGCCGCTCGAACGTACCGGAGCTGGCCTACTACTTCCTGGCGATGCAGGCCAACCCGTCCATCCTGTTCTGGAACGTGGTCTACGGCTGGACCGGCGTCGATCCCAGCTCGCTGCCGCACCTGTTCCCGCCCGCCGGCGAGGCCACGGTCGAGGATTACGTGGCGGCGGGGTACAACGCCGATGACGTCGAGTCGTACATCACGGCGTACGGGCAGAACCTGTTCGATCCGCCGACCACGCTGACTTACCTGCGAATCCCCGGCACGCCCGAATACTGGAACATCCTCGACATTCGCCTGGCCGAGGCCATGATCGACGTGCTCTCGCCCCAGGACGCGCTGGACGCCGTGGCCGAGGAATGGGAGGAAATCACCGACGACATCGGACGTGACTACCTGCTGGATATCTACCGGGAATCGATCGGCTACTCGCCCGAGTAAAGGATGAGGTTGAACCCAGTGACTGCTTGAAAGGGGAGGGGAGCTGATCCCCTCCCCTTTACACACCATGCACAGGCGGGAGTCTATGAAAAGTGCCAACCGAGCCAGGCTGATCTTTTTGTTGCCCGGTGCGCTCTGGGTGCTCTGCTTCACCCTGTTTCCGTTGGTTTATTCGCTTGGCCTCAGCTTCACCGACAAGCGGATGGGCAGGCGCACACGTCCGGGCGAATTCATCGGATTCCAGAACTACCGGGATATTTTTCAGGATAACCGCGTCGCCGAAGTCATGGAGATGACCATCTTCGTGATCGTGGGCAGCGTGCTGCTGACCGTCGTGCTGGGCACGTTCATCGCCTGGCTGTTCAATCACGAGATCCCCGGTCTGCGCGCGTTTCGCTCGATCCTGACGCTGCCCATCTTCGCCGCGCCCATCGCCCTGGGCCAGCTCGGCATGATCCTGTTCAACGAGCAGAGCGGCCCCATCAACCACATGATCCGCGGCGTGGGACTCGATCCCGTATATTGGATCACTGACCCGTGGTCGGCGCGTTTCGCCGTGCTGATCGTGGATGTCTGGCAGTGGACGCCGTTCGTCTTCATCATCGTGCTGGCCGCGATGCAGTCGATCCCCAACGAGCTGTACGAGGCGGCGCGGCTGGACACGTCTTCGGCGTGGACCATGTTTCGCCGGATCACGTTCCCGATGATCACTCCGGCGCTCGGCACGGTGACGATGCTGCGGCTGGTGGAAACGTTCAAAATCCTGGACATCCCCTACACGCTGACGGGCGGCGGGCCGGGCGTATCGACGCAGACGTACTCCTACTACATCTACCTGGAGGGGCTGCGCTTCTTCGATATGGGATACGCCTCGGCGCTGGCGTACCTGCTGGTTATCACCGCGATCATCATCAGCTCGATCTTCTTCTGGCGCGTTCGTCACCGCTACGACATCGAATAAGGAAGGCACCGATGGTTGGGCAGGTATCTCTCAAACAAAGCGTCGAGCGCATCGCCCTGTGGGCAGCGGTAGCCCTGGTGACGCTCATTGCGTTGTACCCGTTCGTGTGGGCCATCATCACGTCGTTCAAGCCCCAGCGCGACGCCCTGCAATCCTCCCTGATTCCGTTCGTCCAGTTCGAGCCGATCATCGACAACTGGAACGCGGAGCTGGGCCGCACCGGCAGGGAAAACATCACCGCGCTGAAGAACAGCGCCATCATCGCCGTCGGTGCCACGCTCATCGCCCTGACGCTGGGCACGATGGCCGGGTACAGCCTGGCCCGTTTCCGCTTCGGGATCGGCAACCGGAACCTGGTTTCGTGGTTTCTCTCGCAGCGGTTCCTGCCGCCGGTGGCGACGCTCATCCCGTTTTTCCTGCTGCTCCAGCGGCTGGACCTGTTCGACACCTACGCCGGCATGATCATCGTCAACGCCACGTTCGTCATGCCGTTTGCCGTCCTCATCACGCGCGACTTTTTCGCGGACTTCCCCAAAGACCTGGAAGAAGCGGCGCTGGTCGATGGCGCGTCCCACGTCCAGGTATTCCTGCGCGTGGCCCTGCCGATCGCCGGGCCGGCGCTGGTCGCGGCAGGCATCATCTGCTTCACCTTCGCCTGGAACGAATTCCTGTTTGCCAGCGTGCTCACCGTGCGCGAGGCGCAGCCGTTCACCGTCAAGATCGTCAGCACGGGGACGGTGCGCGGCATCCACTTCGGCTTCGTCTCCACGCGCCTGCTGATGGCGGTCGTGCCGCCCCTGATCCTGTCCCTGTTCGTGCAGCGCTATATCGTGCGGGGCTTGACGATGGGGGCGGTCAAGGGATAGTCCCCGCGACCACCGTCCGCAGTGAAAAAAGTAGCCCCAGAGCGGGGCTATTTTCGTTATGGGTATGTCCTTGCCGGGCGCGGATCAGGCGCGCTGCGCGGCCTTGACCTGCGCCTCGATCCAGGGATAGGTGCGCTCGATGCCGGCGCGCAGGTCGAAGCGCGACTGCCAGCCGATCGAGTAGATGCGCGCGTTGCTGAAGTTGCGCGACTGCACGCCCACCGGCCCCTCCACGTGCTTGATGTGGATGCGCTTGCCCGCCACCGCCGCCACCGTCTCGACCAGCTCGTTGACGCTCACGTACTGCGGGCTGCCGATGTTCACCGCGCCCTTGAGGTCCGAGTGCATCAGCATGAAGATGCCCTCGACCATGTCATCGACGTAGGTGTACGACCGGATCGCCGACCCATCGCCCCACACCTCGATCGTGCCGCCGTCCTCGGCCTCGGCCACCTTGCGGCAGATCGCCGCCGGGGCTTTCTCGCGCCCGCCGGTCCACGTGCCCTCCGGCCCGTAGCAGTTCTGGAAGCGCGCGATGCGCACCACCATCCCCCGGTTGCGCTCGTACGCCTGCGCCATCCGCTCGGCGTAGAGCTTCTCCCAGCCGTATTCGTTGTCCGGGTTGGCGGGGATGGCTT
>JAHDLB010000038.1 GCA_018432315.1 Anaerolineae bacterium | reverse complement strand
CGTCGTGCCTATCAACATTTTAACATAGAGCTATTTGCAGAGTTCGAGCTGTGTTAAGGAATTGAAACGCGTTATCACAGAGTCTGAAAGCAGGTGTGGAACTGGAACATACCCGGGAGTGCGTGAGTAGGTCAGTCTGGCAAGGAGGCACGGTCATCTTGCAGATGGCATGCGTGTCCCGATTTCGCCCAATGGCGCGACAATCACGATCACCCCGGTTGAATGGAGAGCGTCCGCTCATCGTTATTGGGATTGTTCCGCTGGCGAGCACACACAGAATGTTGAGGGACGAGCTTGTCCAATGCAAAACCGTGAGCGTGTGTGGACCATCGACCCACTGCGCCGCGATGCTTGTTTCGACCAATCAATATCAGTGTGCAGTCTCCGGTCAAGTGTTGCGTGCGTTGGTGGCATTGCACATCATTATGTGGTCTCTAAGCGTCGCCCTGCCGCGCGTCCCGCTCCAGGTTCAGCGCCAGCAGGCGGCGGAGAATCAGGAACACGTGTGGGAACATACCCAGAATGTGGCTGATAGTTAAGGTGTTTCCCGAGCATCTTGTAGGTGCGATCAGGTTGTATCGCTTGTGTACCTCATACGTCTCCTTTGTTCAGTTTCCCATGCTGTCCTTAATGCATGGATCAAAGCGTCTGCCCCGCCAACTGCAAGGGGCTGAAACCCGAGCTCAGCATTTGCTGCAAAATGCTGGTAGACGCTATTGAGGATCTCACTCGCTAATTCGAGTATTTGATTCATCTGACCTGGCGTTATTTTGGGCAGCGGATTGGCTTGAGGTTTAATGGCGGTGTTCAAATCCCTGTGCCCGACACGCTTGTTCCTGTGGCGTCTCACTGGTTTGCATGCCATTTGAAATTCCTCCAACCGCATTTTGAGCGTGTCATTGCTCGATATTACTGCGAAGTTTTCAACTAAGGCGGGCAGTGACAGGTTTCTAGAGCCTTGAGATTGCGGAGGATCGCTTAAGCGGCAAATCGCCATCGTCATAGCGTGTTCCAGGGACTCCCCAATGATGTTGAACGATGCTCGCGCGACGTCACTGAGCAGCGCCGTGGTTTCCTCATCGCTGAATAATTCCAGATAGAAATCCCATTTCTGGTGCAGCGAGGCCATGTCCCAGCATAACTCCTTGAAAACGTTTCGGATTTGCTCTGGGATATGAGGATCATAACCGAACTGTTGATCAGACATTGGTTTCCCACTCATCATACACATCCAGCAACGCCTCGCGCTTGGCCCACCCTTCAGGCGTATTAGGGAATACGAGCGGGAACGTCCCCAGGATGTGGTCGAAATCCGCGCGGCTCAGGCCGTACAGGTGCGCGACGATGGCGTCGATCTCGTCGCGGAGCCGCTGCCGCTCGACGGGATCGGTGGCGCCGGAGGAGTCGTTCCAGTCCACGCCCGTGACCTCGCGCCACAGGTCTGCGAAGTCGGTGCGGGTGCAGGTGAGGCGTGCTGCTCGTGGCATGATGGCGTCGAAGTACGGATTACCGGAAGTGAGGCGGGGAACGGGTAGGGAATAGGCATTAAACATCGCAACAGACGACGCCACCTGGAATCGCATGACGAAATCCAGCACAAAGCTAGCCATACAGCTGTACAAAAACATCTCCTCGGCTTTGGCCATATATCGTTCAAAGACCCTGCCGTCGAAAAAGTACTGCACAGTGGTAGTCAGTGTGTACATGGCAAAAGACCGTTTGGGCAAGTAACTGACAATCAATGTTCGAATATCAGTACTGCGTGCAATTCGCCGAAATCCAAAGCGATATTCCTCAAAGTCTAGTGGTATCTGATCCGCTTCTAGATTTGGCGCCTGTCTTTGAACAGAACTTAGCAGTTTTTTCCGCCCTTTATTCTCGTCAATCCAAATAGATGGTGGACGAAGCATCTCACCGTAGAATCCCCAATTCTGCCCCTCATAAACGGGCAATCCGTTTCTCTCATAATTGAACAAACTGCGGTCGTTCGTTTTGTCAAATTCCCTGGTAAACCTCACATTCCAACAGCCATCCAATGTTGCTCCAAGTAGCGGATGGTCTGCGTAGATTTTCTCTGCCACCTCATAATCCCGTTTAGCCTGGAATTCCATGATGCTAAGGCTCTCAGGTCTGAATCGCTCTAATGATTGTCGCCGCATGTAAATCAAATTCGCCGAATCGTTCAGAAAGGCTGGCAGGTCTTCGGGCGCGACGGCCACCCGCGGGTTGAAGCGGAATGCCGCCCGAAATCCGTCGCTCTGCGGCCCCTTCTGTGCACCGAGTAGGACGAACTTGAACGAATGATGCACCCCGGGAAAGAAAAACCGCTCGTTGCTGAAGCTGTAGATGTACTGGATATTGCCCTCGTTCAGCAGCATCTCGCGCAGGTCTTTGGTGCCCAGGTCGGTGTAGATGCCCGACGGCACCACGTACCCAATTCGCCCCTCGTGCTGCAGCAGGCCGTACATGCGCTCCAGGAACAGCTTGTGCGTGGCCGTGTCGCCGCGCCCCTGGCGCGTGTAGTCACCGCACGCCCGGTAGAACGCGGCGCTCTCCTCGATGAGCTGCGTCTGCACCTGCCACTGGCCCACGATGCGCGGGTCTTCGGCGTTCAGCTCCTCAATGCGCCGCTCGACCTGCCGCCGGTTGAGCTTGCTCTCGATATCGGGGTCGAACTGGGCGTAGAACTCGCGCAGGTCCGGCTTGACGATCTCCCACGGCGGATTCCCGACGATGATCGTGAAGCCGGGGTTGTCCAGCGGCTGCCCCTGTTCGTCGACGAACACCTCGGGGAACTCCGCCGCCCAGTGGAAGGGACGCACGCGCGCCAGGTCGGAGAAATGCGGCGCGAAGTCCTGGTCCAGGACCGCTGTCAGCGCGTCCGTCTCGGCTTCCAGGTCGCGGATGATCCGGTCGTGTCCCGGCCCGTGATCCGACTGCGCCAGGTCCAGCCGCAACTGCCGGATCGCCGCCAGGCGATCGGCGTGCTCGTCCAGACGCGGGTCCTCGGGACGCAGGCCGATCAGCGCGTTGCCGACCTTGATGTTCTGGTTGAGGATCAGCGGCAGGCGCTTCTCCTGGTGGCGGCGCTCCATCGCGCGCATCATCAGGTTCACCACAGCGATCTCCGCCGCCTGCGGGTCCAGATCCACGCCGTAGAGGTGCGTCTCCAGAATCAGGCGCGGGTACTCGCGGATGCGGTCCAGCTCGGCGGTGTAGTCGGCTACGTCGAGCCGCCGCTCGAGCGGGCTGACGCCCTGCTGGGCCAGCTCCAGGTTGCGCGCTTCGAGTTCGGCTTGTAGACGCCGTATCTCGCTCTCGTAGAAGTCGGCCAGGACGTTGTAGGCGTAGATCAGAAACGAGCCGCTGCCGCAGGCGCTGTCCAGCACGCGCAGCGTCCGGATGTCGCGGCTGGTCTTACGCGCCTCGCCCTCGACCGGCTCGCCGTCCGGTTGGCCGTCCACCGTGCCGTACAGGGTGCGTCCGAGCGTGGTGTCGACCAGGTAGCGCACGATCACCTGCGGGGTGTAGTAGCTGCCCTGCTTCTTGCGCGTCTCCAGGTTGTCGCGGGTCGTCACCGAGCCGTCGTCGAGCGCCAGTGTCTTGCCCAGATACTGCTCGTAGGTGTTGCCGATGATGTCCGCCGGCATCGAGCGGTAGCGGGCTTCGTAGAGCTTCTCAATGAGCTGGAGCAGGGCGTCGTCGCCGAAATACGCGTCGTCCACCGTCCCCGGCGCGAACAGGGCGGAGTTGTGGTACTCGTCGAAGCGCCGAAAGAACTGGTCGAGCAGCTGGTCCATCGAGTGCGTGTAAGGATTGCGCCGGCGCAGGTCATACAGGTCGCGCAGCGTGCCCGGCGGGATGACAAGGTGATCCTCGGCGAAGCGGACGATCACCAGCCGGTCGAGAAACCGCTGCACGACGGCGCGCAGCAGCGCCAGGTTGATCGTCCCATCGGCGTGAAACGCCCACGGGTTCCGGGCGCGGTGCTGCACGATGTCCTGGGCGAGAATCTCGCGCCATTCGTTGATGAAGTTGAGGTAGTCGGTGTCGACGTTCCTGGCGTGGCGCTGGTTGCTGATGGCGTCCAGGCTGCCATTGAGGATGTTGGGGTAGGCGAGCTGCCAGAGCCATTCGAAGTCGGCCAGGTAGGCGCTCGGACTCTCGAAGGACAGCACCAGCCAGTCGCGCCGGGCGTTGAACAGCCGTAGCTTCTCGAAGTTGGTCAGGATCGCCCACGTGCCGCCGTTCTTGAAGGCGTAGTTGATCGCCTGCTGCTCTTCGGCGGTGCGGTCGACGGCCATGCCGGGCAGCGCCATCTGGCCGGGGGTGATCACGCCGGCAATCGTGCGCCGCGCTTCGGCCAGCTCCTTGATCGCCCCAAAGCGCTTGGCTTCGAGGAAGATCGTCCCGCCGGCTTCCGGAATCAGGGTGATATCGGGACGGCCGGCCTGCGTGCTCAGCTCGTACTTGTAGCGCTGCGGGTCTTCGATCGGCCAGCCCAGCACGTCGCGCAGCAGGCGGTCGACGAACTGGCGCACGACGCCGGCTTCCGTCATCTGGGCGCGGGCGTCGTCGGAGAGGGCGTTGTAATCGTCGAGCAGGGCCTGGAGCGCTCGTCGCGCTTGAGATTCGGTGATCGGGGTTGGCATGTGGGTGTATCCAGACGCATATGGAACGGGACGGGTGTGTCTGAATAGCTACTACAGTTTGGCCGAAAAAGCAAAATGATCGGTCAGGGCATCCTAAAGCTGACTTTCAGAGCCCCGATTGTCCCAGTTGCACATCGCGTGATTCCGAGTAACTTTATTACCAGATAGCAGGAAAAGCGAACGAGGATTAAGATGAAGAACCTAATCGTATTTATTCTGTTAGTGTCCTTCGTGACCATAGGGGGACACGGTGCTTCCGGCCAATCTTCAACTGCGGCCTTTGAGCTGGCTTCCGTCGTCGACGTCATCGACGGCGACACCATTGAGGTCAGCATGGAAGACGGCACAATCCACCGCGTGCGCTACATCGGTATCAACACCCCGGAGCGCGATCAGCCATGCGGCGATGATGCCACCTACATGAATACCTTGATGGTGGACGGGCAGACAGTGGCGATGTTCAAGGACGTTAGCGAAACGGATCGATACGGCCGTCTGCTGCGGTACGTTTTTGTCAATGGCACGTTCGTCAACGCGGCCCTGGTTGCGGACGGTTGGGCCGAATCTGCACGTTATCCACCCGATACAATATTCGCCGAATGGTTCGACTATCTCCACGAACAGGCACGAGCTGCCGACCTCGGCTGCCATCCGTTTGGGGTATTTGAAGGCGCCGGCGCAGTTTCGCCAACGGCAACCATCGTCCCGGCTGCAACCGGGGTCACGGTCACAGCCGCGAGTGACGTCAACCTGCGAGGCGGACCAGGCACGAATTACTCGACCATCGGCACACTGCGCACGAACCAAACCGCGACTGCAATCGCGCGCAACGGCGACTGGTTGCTGCTCGATAACGGGGCATGGGTCGCCTCCTGGATCGTGAGCGTCGACGGCGACTATTTGTCACTCCCGACGCAGGGCGCGCCGGCAGCACCGGCTCAGCAGCCTGCGGTGCAGCAACCGCAGCAGTCACAGCCGCAAGCGACAGCTCCACCGCAAGCGCCCAGCGTGCCTCCGACCGCCACACAACCCCCGCCGCCAGCAGCGCCTGCCTTCACCTGCGACTGTAGCAAAGTGTGTTCGGCAATGGCGTCTTGTGACGAGGCCTATTTCCAGTTGAATCAATGTGGTTGCGGCGCACGTGACGGTGATAACGATGGCGTGCCCTGCGAGAGCATCTGCCCTGGCGGATAATGAGCGTCTGAGAGCCGCAGAGAAAACCAAAGAGGCTCGTGATATCCACTGGTTCAGATGGGTGTCACGAGCAAATTCATTTTGGTTTGAATAGAGGAGGGTATTAAGGCTTTTAGTTCGTGTGGGTGTCCACAACGGCCAGGAGCTCCTTGAGGGCGTACGGTTTCCGCACGTAAGCAGCCGCCCCCAACTGCATCCCCCGCTCGATGGCGACTTTGTCGCTCCGTGCAGACAGGAAGATGACCGGAATGGCGGCGGTCTGGAGGTTCCGGCGCAATTCCATGATGACCTCAAATCCGTCCAGCACCGGCATGTTGACGTCACAGATGATCAGATCCGGCAGGAGCTGTTGTGCCATCAGGACGCCCTCTCGTCCATTCTCAGCCCCGATGGCTTCATAGCCCTCGAACTCCAGCACGGTGATCAGATCGGACCGAATGTGTTCCTCGTCTTCGATGACCAGTACTCTCTTCACGCAACCTCTCTTAGGTGATGATCGGGCTTTGAGGAAGGACGACCGTGAACGTCGTCCCGGCCCCTTCCTCACTTTCGCAGGTGATCGCGCCCCCATGCAATTCTACCGATTGTTTGACGATTGCCAAACCCAAACCGGTGCCCGACGTGGTGCCCACGTTCCCGGCGCGGTAGAAGGCCTCGAAGAGGTGTGCCCGGTCAGTTTCGGGGATGCCGATGCCCCGGTCCTGCACGGTGATCCGGAGGTTGTTCTCATCGCAGGCAAGATCCACCATCACCGGGGCGCCCTGCGGGGAGTACTTGATCGCATTCGAGAGCAGGTTGACCAGGATGTAGCGCAGCAGCTTGGGATCGGCGTACACGCGGTCAGGCATGCTCCCACGTGCCACGGTGATGGGATGCGTGTAGCCCGTGGCCTGTTTCTGCTCGGCGACAATCGTGTCATACAGGGCGACCAGGTCCACCGGCTCGGGATTGAACTGGACTCGACCCGCCTCGACGCGCCCGATGGTCAGGATGTCATCCAGCAGCTCGACCATGACGTCGATGCTGTGGCGGATGGAGCCGAATTTGCTCCGCTTCTGCTCGTCCGTCAGCTTGTCGGCGTAGCTCTCGATCAGGCTGACCGACGTCTGGATCACCGTGAGCGGATTGCGCAGGTCGTGCGCGGCCATCGACACGAAGCGCGATTTGAGCTCGCCCAGCTCCATCTCGCGTTCCAGCATCTGGCGGAGCTGCTCTTCAGCGCGCTTGCGCTCGGTGATGTCGCGCAGGCTGCATACCACGCCGAGCAACCGACCGTGCCGCTCGACAATGGGCGACAGGACCGTGTCGGCGTCAAATCGCGTGCGATGGAGGCAGTCGACCGTGATCTCGAGACGTTCAGGCTGCCGGCTTTCGATGACTGCCGCAAAGGCCTTTTCCAGCGTTTCCCTGTGCTCAGGGACGATCAGCCTGGCGAGCGGTTGGTCGAGGGCGGCATCCTGTTCACAGTGGAAGGCAGCATCGAAGGCGGGGTTCACCTGTTCGATGCGGCCATCCGCCCGGCACAAGATGATGATGTCGCTGCTGCTGTTGAGAATGGCCTCAATCCGTTCCTTGGTGTGATTGAGCTCGGCAGTGCGCTCAGCCACGCGGTGTTCGAGATCGTCTGCGTGACGGCGAATCTCGTCGTAGAGCTGGGCGTGTTCGATGGCAATCGACGCCTGGTCTGCGAGGGCTTGCAGCCGCTGAGCGTGGGTCTCGGTGAAGAAGCCTGGGGTGCCACTGTCCACGTTCAGGAAGCCGATGACCTGTCCACGCGAACAAATGGGCGCAGCCACGTAGGATTTCACCCATTCCGAAACGGGCTGTGGGATCCAGCCGGCATACTCGTCGGTATTGGGGATCAGGAACGGCTCTCCCGTGACACGCATCTGCTGCAGATTCTGCGTCTCTGGTATCGAGATGGAAAACTCGCGCACAGATGCAGCCAGGTCGGGCGAGTAACCGCGCAGGTAGACCGGGCGCGCCCGATCATCCTCGATGAGCATGATATTCACTGCGCCATGGGGGACGACGCGCGCGACATTGTCGAGAATCGCGTTCATCACGTCGTCCAGATCCATCGCGCTGATCAGCGCCTTCGCCGTCTGCGCGAGTGCTTCGGCCAAAGCGCGCTGCTCGCGTTCGGCTCGTTGGACCTGCCTCCGTTCGGTGACGTCCTGCGCTATCACCAGGGCCGCTTTGCGTCCGGCGAACTCGAGCGTGTGAGAGGTGATCTCGACGTCGATGATCTGTCCGTTCTTGAGCTTGTGCCGCCACTCGCCGGAATGCTGCAATGCCGGGCGTTCGAGCTGGACGTCACCGTACAAACGCTCGACGTCTTCGGGCGGTCGAATATCAGGCAGCCGCATCGATAGGAATTCGTCGCGCGAATAGCCGTAATAAGCCACCGCTGCATCGTTCACTTCCAGGAAAGCCAGCGTCGCCAGGTCGTAGACCCACATCGGATGCGGGTTGCTCTCGAACAGCAGCCGGAAGCTCTCTTCGCTCTCGCGCAGGGCGTCCTCGGCCCGTTTCCGCTCGGTCGTTTCCCAAACGGTCGACACCACCATCTGTTTGTCGGGGATGGGGATGTTCCTCGCGCTGATGTACGTGGTCTGTTCGCCCTGGCGGGTAATGGGCACGTCAACCCAACGCATGCGCTCCGGATCACCGCTGGCGGCATCGGCCAAGACCCGTTGTTTGATGACTTCCCGGAATTCCGGGTCTTCGTAGACCACATCCCAGAACGCGTCCGGGTGCGAGAGGGCTTCCCGCGTGGTGCGGTAGTGTTTGAGAAAGTTGTCATTGATATACGTAAACGTCACCGTGGGCTCGACGGAATTCACCGCGATGCCAATCGGAAGATGGTCCAGGATCGTCCTGACGTAGGCCTCGCTGTCCTCCAGCGCCTTCTGTGCTGCGCGCTCGTCGGTCTGATCGCGGAAGACCAGCACGATGCCGGCCAGGTTGCCGTCTGTGTCGAAGATGGGCGCGCCGCTGTCGGCAATGGGGATCTGGCGGCCATCCCTGGAAATCAGGAGCGTGTGATTGGCCAGCCCGACGACGATCCCTTCACGCATCACCTGAGACGCTGGAGTCTCGACCAACTGACGCGTGTTCTCGTTGATGATGTGAAAGACCTCTTCGAGCGGCTTTCCACGGGCATCCTGCTGCGACCAGCCTGTGAGCGTTTCGGCGACCGGGTTAAGCAGCTCGACGCAGCCCTCAGCATTCGTGATAATCACACCGTCCCCGATGCTCATGAGCGTCGTCTGGTAGCGCGCTTCACTTTCCTGGCGCGCTCGCTCCGCCTGGAAAAGCGCCTGATAGTAGGCTTTCCGATTCCTTTGCCAGACGATGCCCCCAGCCGTCACCACACCGGCCACCAATCCCATGATCGCCGCCAGAATGAGGACGGACCGGGTTCGCCAGATGGCAAAAGCCTCTCCCTCGTCGACCTTGGCGACCATGAACCAGGACGAATCCGGGATTGGCCTGATGACGGCCATCACATCAGTCCCCCGGTAATCCCGCCCATACACCACGCCTTCTGTGCCCGTCACGGCCATGACGGCCGAAACGTCTGTTTCGCTCAACGGGATACGCAGCTGGAGCGCGGTTCCGGACTGGTGGCGAAGCTCGTTGAGGTACAACACAGCATCGCCGTCCCGCTGGACGAGCAGGGTCTCGGCGCTGCGGCTGGGCATCGGCCAGGACTCGATCAGGGGATACAGGAAGCGGCTGGCATCGGACTGGAGGATGACCACGCCAAGGGGCTCAGCCTCTTGAACACTTCGAGCGTATACAGGGGCTATGACGCCGATACGAGGGGGCAGATTGCCCGGACCGGCGTGCAGGTCGGTGAGCACGGGCTGCCGGTCCCGGATGACGTTCGGGATCCGCTCCAGAGTAGAGGGGGAAAGCTCGAGACTGCCGCTCAGACTCAGGTGGATACGGCCCTCTGCATCGACCAGCAGAATATCCTGGTAGTCGTAGTGCTCTTGTAGAGATCGGAACCAATTGAGGATTTCGCCGGATTGTTCGGCTTGCGGATCGATCAGCAGCCTGGTCACGGCGTCGACGAAGAAGGGGTTTTCGATCAGGGTGGCGGCGTCTCCCAACCGCTCCGCTCGCCAGGCCGCGATCTGGTCGACCTTCAGTTGGGCGATGGCCTGGAGCTCTTCTTCGACGTCTTGCCGGAATTGCTGCTGTTGCTCGTGGTAGAACCAGCCTCCTACGGCTAAGAGTGCCAGCAGTATCAGCGCCAGCACGGCGATTAACCAGCGCGGGGATGTGCGCTTTGGCATGGTGTGATCTCCTGATCAGTCATATGGCTGCGATCACAGCGCGGTTGCAGTCCGCCAGATGTGATCGCCAGTACCTTCCCCGCCTCGGTTACGCGCCGATAGCCACGAAGGCTTGTTTGGACTATTGAGACAATGGTGATGGATGCACGTTACCCTCAAGTATTATATAACGCTTCGTTCATTTTGGCCGCTATGAATTTCAGGTAAAAAACAGCTGATTATCACAAATTGTTGGGAATCCAGGTCCGAATATCGTTCACGACGGAACAGAGACCGCCCACCTGGATGATGGGCGGCGTTTAGATCATTGGAGCTACTCTGTGTCGGGCGACTCCTCCCGCGTCTCCTTCGGCCCGCCGCGCCAGCCGCCGGGCGAGGGGTAGTCCTCGGGCCACGGCTGGCCGGTGGCGTCGGCGTGCCGCTTGAGCAGCATGTGGAAGAACTCGCGCACGCCGAGGCGGATCGGCACGCCTGCCGCGGTGCTCACCTCGGCGTTGAACTGCGCCATCATCGCGTCCACTGCGTCGCGCTGCGCCTGGGTCAGGTCGACGCTGACGCGGGTGATTCGTCGTTTGCTCATGGTGTCCTCCTGATTGACCTGGCCGGGAGCGCCGCCTGACGGCGCCCCCGGTACGTATTGTATGACTACCGCTGCTCGAATGCGAAGTGGACCTCGACCACCGTCTCGCGCGTCCAGAAGACCTCGCGGGCGCGGAGAATCGTCGCGTGGGTGAAGCGCTGCAGACGTCCGGTCATCCGCTCGCGGAGCTGGTGCCCGCCGTAGAAGTAGTGCTGGCGAATGGTGAAGGTGCCGTCGCGGTGGCAGACCAGCTCGTCGTGCGGCACGTCGATGGCTTCCAGCAGCGCCTTGACCTGTTTGCGGGGCAGTTTGGCGTACATGGCTCGTTCCTTTCGGTGAGGGTGGGGCGGGGCCGCGTTGGCCCCGCCTGCTGCGCTCGTCAGTCTTCGTCGGCGCCTTCGAAGGCGCGGATCAGCTCGTCGATGTTGGCCGGCTGGCTGCCCAGGTACTCGTGCTCGCTGTTGGCGGCCATGACCAGCGTGGGGATGATGTAGGCGCGGGCGTAGTCCTCGACCGGCGTGTCGTCGACGGCCTCGCGGATCAGGTCGAGGGCTTGCTGCAGGTGCTCGCGGGCGTCTTCCAGCATCTCGATGCGTTCGTACGTGTCCATCTCGAAGTCCTTTCTGTGTGGGGGGCGTGCGCCCCAATCCAATCTTGATGACATCATACGACAGGTGTCGCGAGGTGGGATGAGCGGAACAGCCGGTCATCCGTGAGCTGGATGTAACATGGCGGATGGGCGAGTGGCTGGCTACAATCACACCTGCGACGGGTTCCTCACTACCCCCACCCGCCGCGGCGCCGTCTCTGCCCAGGGACGGCGCACTTCTTTCCCGCCGCGGGTGGTGCCGCGGTGGCACCGCCTGGCTCTGTGTAATACACTGACAGACGCGGCACGAGCAATAGAGCATCGACAACCTTCCCCGGCCGGCCGCAGCGTCGCCTCACTCCACCGGCGAGTTTTCACTTTCCGCGCTGGCGCGAAATCGCCCATCGTGGTAAGGTAAAAGTGCGGCGGGGAGGGCCCCCTCTCCCGCCGTAGCGCCGCCTCACCCGCTGGCGGCGCTTTCTATTGGTCGGCGGCTGGCGCCGATCGGCCCGGCGTAGTATAGTAGATTCTGACACCCGGGTCAGAGCAATCGGAGCATCGCTGGCCCTTTCCCACCCCCCTGAGAATGCCGCCCCTGCCTACTGTGCAGGAGCGGCATTGCTGTTAGGGGGGAGATGCTCAGCCCAGGGTGGTCACGCCATCCCAGCCGCGCGGGGTGGTGCCGCGGTGCGCCCAGTGGTAGGCGTTCATCAGCCGGCGAATCCGCGCCCGGCTGGCCGGGGTGGGCGTGTACGTCTGGTCGACCCGGTCGCGGTCGGGGCGGCCCACCGTCACGCGGTGCGTCTTGGGGTGGTAGAAGACCTCGGCGTGGTCGCGCAGGACGAGCGGCTCGCCGCCCAGGCGCGCCTGGAGCGTGAGCTGGTCGACGTGGCGGTCGAGCTGGTAGCGCAGGCGCTGGGCGTAGTCGAGCGCGACCTCCAGCCCGCAGGTGACCAGGTCGGGCGCGTAGTCGGGGCTGATGCCGGCGTCGCGGGCGCCCTGGCTCAGCTCGTCGATGAGCGCGCTGACCTTGCGGACGAGCTGGCGGTTGAGGGCATCGAGGGCGCGCATCTGGCGGGGGGTGAGTTGGTCGATCATGGTGAACTCCTTTCGTGCGTGAACTCTCAACGTTGAGCACATCATACTACAGGCAGCGTGAGATGTGATGAGCAGATGAGCCGGTCATGGGCAAGCGGATGATCACATGCCGGGGAAAGCGCGCGCCCCTTGGGGATGAGGGGCGCGCGGTGGTGTCAGTCCTCCGCCCACTCGGCACGGGCGGCCAGCTCGTCCGGACACGGGTAGTGGTCGTCGGCGGGAGCACCGACCAGGTCCTCGACGGCCTGGCGGGCGTCGTCTTCGAGTGCCTGCCAGTTGGCAGCCGGCTCGACCTCGAACCGGTAGGGGGCGGTCTGGCGGTAGCGGGCGACGAAGCAGCGCTCGCCGCGCACCAGGATGATCGTCCGGTTGTGAGCCGGGATGATCCCAGGTATCATGTTGTGTGCCTTTCGTAGGCTCCAGCGGAGAGCGCATGTGCCGCCAAGCAGAGTCGCTCTCCGCTAACGTTCGGTCGTGATCAGGTTTCAGGGCAGGGCGATTCGTTGTGCCTGCATGTTACGTATAGTGTAGTAACATAATGAATCAAGTGACACATTTTCACGCCTGCACCGCCGTCATTCGCCCGAGGGCAGCCCGGCGCGCGGCCAGTTCGCCGGCGCGCGCGATGAGCTCCTCGCACAGCGCCTGATGCCGCGCCGGATCCACGTCCTGCAGCTCGCGCATGGCCGCGTCGAGTTGCGCGGTCGCCAGCGCACGGACGCGCGCCGACTTCCCCAGCCACGCCAGCTCGTACACCTGCCGGGCACGCGCCACCAGGTCGCTCATGCGTCCTCCAGGGCTTGCAGGGTGCGCTCCAGGGCGTACTCGCTGCCGGCGTTGAGGTGGCGCTGCCAGGCGGCCTGACTGCGCGCCCAGCGCCAGCCGTGAGCTTTGAGGATGGCGCGCACGCTCTCGGCGGGTTTCTCGTCGAAGATCAACTGCAGCCGGTTCGCCGCGACGTTGCGCACGACGGTCAGCCCGGGCCGGACCACCTCAGCGGCATTCTCGCCGTCCGCCGCGGCGGCCTGTTCGCGCCGGGCGCGCAGCCCGGCGATACGTTCCTTCAGCCGGCGGATCGTCGCGTTGTTGTTGCGCAGCGCGTAGGACGGGAAGCCGGGTTTGGATTCGAAGCGCGGGTGGAGGATCGCCTCGACGGCCGTCTCCGAGAGCCCCAGCGCGGCCAGCTCGGCGCGGCACGTGTCCGGCGCCGTCGCCAGCCACTTCCGGATGATGGCATTCGCCCCCTTCATGCGCGCCTGGCTGCGCTCGGCGGCGGCGAGCTGCTCTTCGAGCTTGAGGACGGCCAGCGGGTCGTCGCTGCTGACCGCCGTGTTCTCCGCGGCGGCCTCGGCGCGCCGCTGCCGGCGGTCGGCGTCCTGCCAGGTCCGGTGCGCCTTCCCGTACAGCCGGTCGATGCGCTCGCGGTAGCGCCGGTCGCGCCCATAGGAGTGATGATCCGGCATCATCGGCTGGCCGAGCGGGATGCGCGACGCCATCTGGGTGGCGCGCTGCGCGGTGGCGTTGGCGTCCTGGCGCGTCCGCTCGGCGCGGGCTTCCAGGCGCTCGACGCGATCCTCGCGGCGGCGCTCGTAGGCTGCCGATCGGGCGGCGCAGTCCGCGCAGATGTTCCACTCGTGGTAGGTGTGCTCGCCGGTGGCCGGCTGGCCGCAGACGGCGCACGGGGTGGCGTGCAGCGTGGCGGACTCAGACACGGCTGACCTCCGCTATCCACTCGCGCAGCGCATCCCACAGGGGATCGCCATCCGCCAGGTTGTGGTCGCCGTCGAGGATGCCGACCAGGCGGCTCGCCTCGTCCCAGCTCAGCGGCGTGTTGGACACGACGCCGTCTATCTGCACCTCCCAGACGTACTCCCAGGTCTGCCCGGTGACCATCTCCTCGACCGTTTCGAACAGCGCCTCGATTTCCGGCACGTCGAGGTCGACGGTGTCGATGGCGCGCTTGAGGTCGTCGAGCGCATGGCGGGTCAGGTCGCGCTGCTGCTTGATGCGCCCGGCCAGGTCGAGCGCGGCGTGGAGCGTCTGGCCGCTGCTCTGGACGGCGTCGAGCAGCGCGCCGGCGTTGGCCTGGATGGCCTCGAGGGTCGGCAGGTCGGCACCGCGGTCGTAGAGCCGGTTGAGGTCGTCGACGATGGCGTCGACAGCGGGCAGCGGGTTGCCCAGAGCGCGCGCCTGCTGCTCGACGAGCGCCAGCTCGCCCGCCAGGTCGGATGAGGTGTGAAGTTCGGTCGTCATGAGTGGGATGTCTCCTTTCCTTGCGTGAGTTGAGTGATGCGCGCGCGGAGCGCGTCAATCTCGGCCAGCAGGTCGGGCACGGCGGCGGCGAGCTTGAGCCCGCGGTCGACGTGCTCGCGCGCCAGCATGGGTGGCATGGCGCCGCCGTCGTGGATCTGGCGGTCGGTGACGGTGAAGACCTGCGCCTCCCAGCGCAGCTTTTCGAGGTCAATCGGTGGCATGGCGCGGGCTCCAGCTCTTCAGGCGGTCGATGGCTGCGCGGACGGTCGGGTCGGCGTAGGATTCGTAGGCGTCGCGGGCGCCCTCGTAGACCTCGCGATCGGCGATGGCGGCCAGCTCGTCGGCGCTGTACGTGCCGTGTGGCGCGCGCAGGGCGTCCTCGTAGGTCACGTCGCGCGACTCGCGCTGCTCGCGCGCCCCGCGCCGCGGGGGGCGTCCTGGCCGGCGCGGTTTGGGCTGTGGCTGGGAGGTGCCCGGGTCGCGGCACAGCCATGCCAGCAGCGCCAGCAGCAGCACGAGCACGAGCGGCAGGGTCACTTTGATGCGGAAATGGATCACGGTATCACTCCTCGTTTCGATTCAGTGCGGCGATCAGCGGTCGTTGGGATCGGGCTCGTAGACGGCAGCGATCACGATGGCAGCCAGCGCGCAGGCCAGGGCGAAGATGATCCAGAAGGCCATCACCCTGCCCTCCCCGCCAGCGTGTCGTGCAGCGCGCGGATTGCTTCGCGGGCGACGGCGACGTCGTCAGGCGTGACGGTGCCGTCTTCGACGACGTCGACGAACTGCTGCAGGTCGTCCAGGTCGCCCATCCAGGCGCGGTCCGTCATATCGGCGCCGCCCCGGTCCAGCGGATGGCCATTACCATAATGCGCGCTACCAAAGGCATCCGCGCCCGACGTGTCAGTCGGCCTGTTTTTCATGGTAGAGAGTGCCTCTGTCATACAAACATCTCCAGTTGTACGGGCTCATCGTTCAATTCGACGGTGGGTTTGGGCGCCTGCATACCAACCACCGCGGGCGCCTTCCTGGCCTTCGTGACCGCTTCGCCGACCTTCTGCGAGACGGCCAGGTAGCCTTCGTTCTCGAATGCCTTGAGGAGCGCCTCCACTACACCGAGGCCGGATGGCGTCTGCATGGAGGTGATTCCAGGGACGTTTTCCATGACGAAGGTTTTGGGCTGGATCTCGTACACCAGGCGGGCGAATTCCCAGACCAGCGAGTTGCGCGGGTCGTGCACGTTGCGCTTCCCGCCCACGCTGAATCCCTGGCACGGTGGCCCGCCCATGACGCAGTCGACCTGGCCCGGTTCCATCCCCAGCAGCTTCAGGAGCTTCTCGCCGGTCCAGTTCCGGACGTCGTCGCAGATGACCAGGCGGACCGGGGGATGCTTGCCGACTCTGAACGGATTGAACGGATCCGGGCCGATGATCTGGTCGCGCTTGCGCCGATCGACCTCACTGCTGATCCAGCGGCTCGACGGCCCGGCGAGGTTGTACCAGTAGGTCGCAATGGCATCCACGTCGTTGTCGATGGCGGCGAGGACCTCGAATCCGGCCTCGAGGAATCCCAGGCTGAAGCCACCGCAGCCGGCGAACAGGTCGATGGCCGTCGGGCGCTCCCGCTCGACGTGGGTGCCGCCGGGAAGGAACAGCCCCGATCGGCGCCGGGTGACCTGCTCGAAGGCGGAACGTTGAGTCAGTTGGGGTGTGAACATCGATCCTCCTGTGGTGGTATGGGGCGGCTCGGCACCGCCCCACCCGGTCGATTACTCGGTTTTTGCCGTTTCGGCATCGCTTTCGGTCTCATCTTCGAGTTTGGATGCGAAGAGGAGATCGGCGCAGGTCTGGCAGTACGTGCTGCCGGGGCGCGCATCGTCCACGCCGCAGTTGGCGCACTTCTGGGGCGCGTGCTCCGGCGCCGGCGATTCATCCGGCGTCTCGGCGGGCGTCTCGTCGGGTGCGTCATTGGCTTCGCCGTCGTCGGGCGCCTCTTCGCCGGCGAGCTGGTTGGCGACGTAGTCCTCGATGGCGGCCTTGAAGTCCTCCGCCGACAGCGAGGTCTTGCGCCAGTCGTCGATGCCCAGCGCGGCGTTGGCGTCGGCCTCGCTCAGCCCGTTCTCGGCCAGCCACTCGAGCGTGCGCTGGCGGTTGGCCGGGCTGCGCGTCCACTCGGCGCGCGGTCCCTTCCGCCGCCCGTTCTGGCTCCCGCCCTTCTCGGTGGGCGCGGGCGGCTCCATGCGGCGCGCTTCCTGCTCGGCGGTGGCTTCCAGGTCGATGTTCCGGCTGGGCTGCTCGCCGGTCCGCGCCAGGTGGGCGAAGGTCGCCCAGGAGGGGTCGGGGAGGCGCGTGCCGGGCGGGAAGTCGGCGAAGCGCGACTTCTCCACCAGCCCGGTCCGCCTGCCCTTCTCGTCCACTTCGAGCTTGAGCACCAGGTCGAAGTTGTAGACCGCGTTGCGCTCGATGTCGGGCGCTTCGCCGACCTTGCGCGGCTCGCTGGTCGTGTCGTCGTAGATGTCCTTCTGGCGCGCCGTGACGATGACGTGCACCGGCAGGTTGAGCAGCTGGGTGTAGAGGCGCTGGATGGGCCGCTTGATGAGCGACCAGTCGCCGAAGGCCAGCCGCGCCGCCTCGGTGGGGCGGTTGTTCTTGCGGGCGCGTCCCTCGGCGATCTTCTGCCCGGCTTCCTGGGCGACCAGCCAGAGAATGGTGAACGAGTCGATGACCAGCGTTTCGGGCTGCAGGCGGTCGCGGCCGTTAGGGATGTAGCCCAGGCTGGCGAACTGCTCGAGCGTCGCCGCGATCTCGCTCGGTCGGGCGTTCTTGGCGACGGTGAAGGGCGGTAGGTCCGGCTGGCCGCGGTAGGGGTCGGTGCTGCTCTCGGTGTCGATGATGAGCGGGCTGGGCGCGTGGATGGCGAACCAGGTCTTGCCGGTGCCGGCGCCGCCGTAGACGAGCAGCTTGATCTGGCGAGCGACAGGGGTGGTCGAGCTCTCGAAGACCATCATGACTGATCTCCTTTCGTGGTGAGTGCAGTGAGCGCGGCTTCCAGGGCGGCGACGCGGGCTTCGAGCGCGGCGATGCGCGCCAGCAGCGCCGCCGGGTCGGTGTTGGTTTCGGTTGATTCAGGCTGCGAGTCAGCGGCGAGTCGCGCCTCGGGGTCAGAGTCGTGCTGCGACTCGGGCTGCGATTCGGATTCGGGCTTCTCGCCCGGTTTCGCTTCGGTCTCGAGTTCGGCGGCGTCCTCGTCGACGAAGAACAGGCTCTGTTTGGCGCGGGTGAGGGCGACGTACTTGAGGTTCATCTCCTGCTCGCGCTGCCAGGGCTGCTGGTCGGGGCGCGCCAGCGGCAGCTTGTCGGGCCGCAGGATGAAGACCCGCTCGGCTTCCAGCCCCTTGGTGCGGTGGACCGTCGCCAGCCGGATCTGCGGGCGGCGCTCGTCGAACAAGCCCTCGATGCGCGCGCACAGGGTATCCACGTCGCGGGCATCCTCGAAGCTCGCCACGCAGACCAGCACCGCCTCGACGCGGTCCTCCAGCGACTGGATGGCGTCTTCGTCGGCGCCCTTCTGGCGCAGCAGCGCGGTCTGGGCGAGCTTGTGGGCCACCAGGTGCGCGGTGATTTCGCCGTAGGTGAACCCACTCCGCTCGGCGACCTTGCGGACGATCTGGGTCAGCGCCTTGCCGATGTCGCGCCCCTCGACGCGCGCCGAGATGCCGCGCGTGATGAAGTGGATGCACTGCTCGACCAGCGGCGCCGTCAGGCGGCAGATGACCAGGTCGCCGGGGCGCACCAGCGCGTCCAGCTCGTGAGGGGCGATGGTGCGCAGCTCGCCCGCCGGCGCGCCGGGTCGCGCCTCGATGTTGGGCACGATCTCGCGCGCCAGGTCGAGATGCGAGGTCGGGCAGCGGTAGCAGATGGACAGCGGCAGGCGCTGGGCGTTCACGCGCGCCACGATGCGCTCGACGCTGCGGTTGTCGGCGCCGGCGAAGCCGTAGATCGCCTGGCGCTCGTCGCCGACGAAGACCATCCGCCCGCCCGGCGCGCGGCAGCGCAGGACGAGCTCGAGCTGCGCCGGGCTGAGGTCCTGCGCTTCGTCGACGAAGACCCACTCGAACTGCTGCAGCGGCAGGTTCCACGCCACCGGCAGGTAGAGCATGTCGTCGAAGTCGATGGCGCCCTCGTGCCGCGCCAGGTCCTGCCCTTGCTGGAGAACGGTCGAGAGGGCGCGTGAGACGTCCTCCGGGAGAGTCAGGATGTCGTAGTGGTCGGCCAGAGCGAGGATGGCATCGGCGTCCGCCGGATCGGTGAGCGTCTTGCGGGCGAAGCCGGCCAGGTCGGCCAGCGCCCCGCCCAGCGCGCGGCGGCTCTCGCTGTCGCCCGAAGTGACGTGTTGGTCCACCCAGGCGCGCGCCAGCTTGTGATACTTGCGGCGGTCGACCTGGACGCGCGGCTCGACGTGGCGGTCGAGAGCGCGCTTGCCGATCTTGTGGAAGTTGATGGCGCTCATCTGCGTGCCATCCAGCCGGCGATTCAGCTCGTCGACGATGGCGACGTTGAAGGCGGCGAACAGCCCCGGCGCGTCGATGAAGCGCGCCGCCTGGACGATGGTGGTCGTCTTGCCGCTGCCGGCCACCGCCGAGACGAACAGGTCGGGGCCGGCGGTGCCCTGGCGG
>JAHDLB010000051.1 GCA_018432315.1 Anaerolineae bacterium | reverse complement strand
TGGCGCCTCTTCCGTCATCAACGTCAGATACGGAGCCACAAACGCCCATTCATCGTCACTTACGTCACTGGGGTATGCTTTTCGTTCGCTCATGCCCCCAGTTTAACATTGTGCACCTCAAAAGTGCATAACACGCTCTAGTTGTATCACGTTTTGCGCTAAAAGGGTATCCGCCGCCCCGCCCAAAGGGGCGCGAGTCCCCGATTAGAGGTTGACACCGGCTGTCGTCCTGGACTATGATTTGCGTGAACGATCACACCGCCTGGCGCACTTGAAAGGCCATCCATCCCATGAAAGAGCTACTATCCGAAACGATCTGCCGGGTCGCTGACGCTACCATCACCTTGATGCGCGCCGACTACGAGAACCAGCACCCTGAGATCTACCGGTGGGACTGGCAGCCCGGCGTGGGGCTGTATGGCCTGGTCCGGGCCTACGAGGTGACCGGCGAGCCGCGCTTTCTCGACTACAGCCAGCACTACGTCGACCGGCTGCTGGACGCCGACCAGGTCAGCTACTCGATCAACGGGTCGATGCTGTTCGAGATCGTGCTGAAGCTGTACGAGCATCGCGGCGACGACCGCTACCGGACCGAGCTGCGCTACTTCCTGCGCTGGCTGCTGCGCAGCGCCGCCCGCTGCCAGAACGGCTGTTTCGAGCATTCGTGGACCGAGACTGACATCCACCTGATCGACCAGGTGTGGATCGACACGCTGTTCATGGCGGGCATCGTCCTGGCGGATGCCTACCGGCTGATGGCCCGCGACGACTGCCGGGCCGAGGTCGTGGCGCAGTTCGCGGCACACCGGGCTTGCCTGCAGGACCCCGGCACGGGGCTGTTCCGCCACCTGCACGATGGCCGCACCAACGGGCACATGGCCGGCGCGTTCTGGGGGCGCGGCAACGGCTGGATGGCCGCCAGCACCGTCGATGTCCTGGAGGCGATAGGGACGGGCGATCCGGCGCACAAGCCGATCATCGACTCGTTCCGGCAGCAAATGAACGCCGCCCGCGCGCTCCAGGAGCCGGACGGCGCCTTCCACACTGTGCTCGACGATCCGGATACGTACCTCGAAATGTCGGCCACGGCGGCGCTGGGTTACGCGGCGCTGAAGGGCGTCCGCCTGGGCGTGCTCGGCGACGAGTTCCGGCAGGTGGGCGAGAAGGCGACGCGTGCCGTGCTGCCAAATATCAGGCCGGATGGCATCGTGGATCGCGTGTCGGGCGGCACATCCGGGTTCATCACCTACGAAGCCTATAACGAGATCCCCATCTCGCCGCGCCTGTACGGGCAGGCCCTGGCGATCCTGCTGCTGACCGAGCACCTGCGCCTGCGCGGGTGATGCCCTGGCGGCTAGGGCGCTCGTCGGACCCGGTGCCGTTCTCTCGCGGGCATGCGATAAGGCGGTCGATACGAATCGCCTCGCGGGTGTTTGTTCGGGGCGCCGTCATATCTCCCTGGGCTGCTACACGCTCCACACCTCACGCTCTGAGCACGTCTTCAACACCACACGACGTTCCCAACCACAAGGCGCACATTGGCGAACGAATGCAGCCAGATTCAAACGTTTATGGCCTCCCAGTTATAGTTGTAGTGTGATGCGCACACACTCGCACTCCATGGAGGCGCTCTATTGGATGAACAGACAGCGATCAGCCGGTTGAAACAAGGCGACATCGGCGGCCTGGCTGCCCTTGTCGAACGCTATGAGGTGCGGGCGGTGCGCGCCGCGTTCCTCATCACTCACGACCAGACTACTGCCGAAGATGTCGTGCAGAATGCGTTTCTGCGCGCGTTCCAGCGCATCGACCAGTTTGACAACTCGCGACCGTTCGCGTCCTGGTTTATGCGCAGCGTGGTCAACGCCGCCATCCAGGCCGCCCGGCGGGGCCAACAGACCATTTCGCTGGATCGGGATGTGGGGAATGCGTTCGACGCCGACACTTTCGCCGAGCGCCTGCCCGACCCGCGTCCCGGCCCGGCGGATGAAGTTGAAATGGCTGAGCTTCGCGCCACGGTTTGGGAGGCGCTGGCCCAGTTGTCGCCGGAGCAGCGCGCGGTCGTCGTGCTGCGCTACTACCTGGACCTGTCCGGCGCGGAGATGGCCGACGAACTGGACGTTCCACCGGGTACGATCCGGTGGCGACTGCACGCCGCGCGCAAACGACTGCGCGGGCTGCTCCGTGGTGCGCCTGGGCGTGACGCTGCCCAGCGCTGGCAGGAGGAAGGCTGATGGACGACAAACTGCTCAGGGAGATTCTGCATGATCTGGCACAACAGGAGATTCCCGACGACATGAAACTATGGACACGAATTGAACCCGCGCTACCCAGCGCGCCTCCGCACCGTATGCGCGGAGCGACTCGCCTCGCGTGGATCGCCGCGGCGCTTCTCGTCTCGCTGATGGTGGGCGCGGGAGCCTATGCCTTTTTCCAGTTTCGACAAGATGACGACCCTGGCCTGACACAGATTCAGGATGAAAACCTGGTGACGCCCATCGATGACAGTCAAACCATCGATGGTGTGACTGTCACGCTCGACTGGGCCTATGCAGACGCCCACCGGATCGCGCTGGCGTTCACCACCACGTCCGAACAGGACGAAGACAACCCGCTGAGCTACAACCCAGCTATCACAAAGCTGGTAGACGACCAGGGGCGCGAGTTTCGCCCGATGTTCGGTGGGGGAGGCGGCGCCCCGGGCCTGCAGTCGGCCAATGCCAACTTCGACGCCTCGACCATCACCGGTTCGCCGGATGCCATCGCACTAACCTTCGAGGTGTTCCTGGTTCCCCAGCCGGTTTCGCCCCCGGTGCCATCCGATGCCGCGCCCGGAAGCGGGGGTGGCGGTGCCGGTGGAGGCGGCGGCTCTGGCGGTGGCGGCGGGAGCGAGGGTCCGGCCTTCCCGGCGATGGAGGACGCGATTGGGCCGTTCCGCTTCGCTTTCCGTGTGCCGTTCATCCCCGCCGTGGTGATCGAGCCGGAACAAACCGTCGAAGCGAACGGTATTCCGATCACGCTCGCCTCGGCGAGCATCACCCCATCACTGACCCGTATCACCTTGTGCCGCCCGGCCCGGCAAGATATCGACGTGATGATGCTGCCCAACGGTGTGCTGATCGCGGGCGAGGATGAGGTCCCGCGCCAGAGTGCCGGGCTGGAACCCATGGTCGTTGTGCGGCCTGACGATACCGTCTGTCACCTGCTGGGGTTCCTGGCTGCGTATGATCGCGAGCCGGCTACATGGACGCTGCGCATCGATCGCCTGGAAGGCATCGCCGATCCGAGCATGGATGAGCTTGCCGAGGCGCTGGCGGCCTATGGGATCGAGATCGCTGTCTTCCCTGACGAACAGCGCTGGGAAACGACCGTCGTGCCGGAGGGACTCGATATCGGACAGGTCATGCGCGATGTACTCGACACCTTCACTCCCCAGATCCCCGGCCCGTGGGTCTTTACGCTCGACATCCCCGGCGAGGACTGAGTCAACTTCGCCTCATGCCGTTGTCACGGTGACCAAGGCGCACGGCTCCGGCTGTGCGCCTTTTGGGCCCCGGCGGGGCGCCCGTGCCGCATCACGCGCCCGGCCCGACGCAGATCGGTGAGTGCGCGCGTCTGCCGCGCTGCGATGAGTCGAAACGTCGCGGCAGCCTACTGCTGTGCCATGAATTCCACGTGCTTTTCCCAGACCGTCCGCCACAGCCGGGCGGTTTCGTCGGCGGGCAGGTGCAGGTCGAATTGCTCGGCCAGGGCGCGTTGGTACGTCGCCTCGTCCTCGATGACCTCGTCGCGCGCGCCGGCTGCCGTGACGGACCGCAGCACCGCCCCGCGCAGGCTCAGAATCCCGTCCGGCGTGAACCGGTGGCAGACCACCACACGCACGAAACCCGACTCCGGCGAGGTCTGGAGCTCGTGGGACTTGTCCGCGAACTCGTCCAGGCGGTGGGGCCGCAGGGTGAAATCGTAGCCGGGGCCGCCGTGCGCGTGGTTGGTGAAATACCAGCGGTCCCCCTCGCGGGCCAGCCGGTAGTCGAGGAAGCCCTGCCGGTATATCCCCGGTTCCAGCAGCAGCGGGCGCAGAAAGCCGTTCCCGAAGCCGACGTCGACGAGGTAGGGCCTGTCGAGCTGGACCAGCAAAACGAGGTGGTTCCGCTCCGCATTGTCGCCCTGCGCCGCGCGGTTGACCGCGCTGGCGAGCAGCGTCACGGAGAACCCCAGCTCGCGCAGCGCCCACGCGAACAGGCCGTTCATCTCGAAGCACCAGCCGCCGCGCCGCCGGGTGACCATCTTGTCGAACATGGCCCGCTGATCCAGCTCCACGTAGCGCCCCAGGTGAATGTCCAGGTTCTCGTAGGTGATGGCGAGCAGGTGCGCCCGGTGCAGCGCGGCGAGCGTTTCGAGCGAGGGCGTGCGTTCGCCACGGTAGTATATGCGGTCGAGATAGGCATCGATGTTCATGGCACCATTCCGGGGTTGAATGCGGCTGCGATGGTCACAACGGTTTGTGCTCCGTTGGGACCCCGCAAAGATTAGCGACCTCAGGGCAACGTGTCAACCCCTGGTTGTGCCGCCAGCCGCGATGGGATCGTCAGCGCGACGCGGGCTGGGCCCGCGCCGGGAAAATGACCGGCATGTGAGGCGTGCCCCGCTTCGACTGCGCGAGCAGGAAGTCGAAATAGTCTTGCGGCGGCGGGGAGGAATCCAGGCGGCGCAGGTGCAGGCAGATCTCCGCGCGGCGCTCGATGGCGAACTGGATGACGTGCAGCAGAATGTCCGCTACGGTCAGGGATGCGACCGGCGTGATGAACGGGGGAGTCACCCGGCGTTCCAGGTCGCCAGGGCCCAACTCGTCGATGAAGTCGCCGATCTCCTCTTCCAGCGCGTCCCATTCCGCCCGGATGCTGGCCCGCGTCGGCAGGTCCGACTCTTGCAGGAATTCCACCTCGCCATGCCACAGGTAGTTCACCCACAGGTTTTCGTTCGCCACCATGCGGACGATCTGCGACCGGACGGACGGGCCGCCATCACCCGGCGCCTGGGCGAACTGCTCGTCGCTGAGGGCCATCACCGGGCGCCAGAGCTGGTGGTTGGCCCAGTAATGGTATTGGAACAGCCGGGTCAGAGAGTGTTTGTCCACGATGGTTGCCTCCCAGGCTTCGCGCTTCGTTCCGAACAACAGGGTATTTTGCGGATCCGACCTCAAGCCAAAACGTTAGAACGTATGTTCAAATTTTACAGCTTTTTCGCTATAAATGCAACTTCTATAGGATCAATTACGAAGCGATTGCGTGATGGGTTTCACGGGGGCACGATGTCTCCCTGGTGGGCGCGGCTCACAAAAAACATTCCCCACCCGCTGCCGTGAGGCAGGGCAGGGAATGCCAATCGATTGGTGCGCGTTCCTGGGGAGCCTGGTCAGCCCGCCGCGCCGAATGCGCTCAGCGGCGCAGGCACGCTGATCACGTCGCCGCGCCCGTTCGCGTCCCGCCACGCGGGCCAATACGCCGGGCTGATCCCCAGTGTCTCGAAGGTCCGGCGCTCGCAGAACACCCCCAGCGAGAGCGGCCCGGCCATGCGCTCGGCGATGGGAATCAGCCGCACGTAGTCGTCGCGCCAGCTTCCGGCGCGCGCCGCCATCGATTCGGCGGGCAGCGTCGTCACCGCGTGGACCTGCCCATCCCGCACGGTCAGGACCAGGCTCGTCCAGAGTTCGCGGCCATCGTACACCGCGAGCAGGACGCCGCGCTGCGTTCCGTCCGGGGCCAGCGCCCGCCCCACGCGGCGTAGAAAATCGGGCGCGACGTCGCGCCACGCATCCAGCGGCGACGGGTACAGCACGATCCCCTCCGCCGCGTAGCGCAGCGCAAGGTCCTTGATTTTCAGCCCGTAGGCGAGCAGATCGTCGCCCGGCAGCCACGCGTCGCGCTGGATGTCGTCCAGCCAGCTCTGGTACTGGCCGCGCTCGAGGATGACGACCGTCCCGCGCCCCCACCGCGCGTGCAGAGCTGGCGCCAGCCCTGCCGGGTCCGCGATCGTGTCGGGGATGCCGAGCGCGGCCCGCGCATGGACCGGGTTCACCGTGAGCACGCGCCCCCGGTCGTGCAGGATGAACAGATCGGTGTGCGAGCGGTAGGGCGGCAGCAGCCAGTCGTACAGCCGCTGCCACTGCCTCGGCTCGATATCGACGTACGACGCCCAGGGTGACAGCAGGGCCGTGTGCCCGGCGACCAGGCCGCCTTCGTGCGCGTAGCGTTGCGGTTGGTAAGTGGACATCAGCTCTCGACCTCCCAGATTTTGACCGACCACGGTTCGAGGGTGACGTGCAGCGTGCTGCCGGGGGATGTCCCCTCGCCGCCGGGCGCATCGAGGTCGCGCCAGGCGGACAC
Source organism: Anaerolineae bacterium (assembly GCA_018432315.1). GTDB lineage: Bacteria > Chloroflexota > Anaerolineae > Aggregatilineales > Aggregatilineaceae > LM3-B42. The sequence continues at coordinate 22,660 of JAHDLB010000051.1, read as the reverse complement.
GCCCGGCACGGTGATCGCGCCGGCCTGGGCGTCGCGCCGCGGGTTGGCGACACACACCACCCGGCGGCCTCCGCCCGACAGGATCGCGACGTCGAGGGACGCGTTGCTGCACTCCCAGCGCGGCGCGATCCCGGCCTCCGCCACCAGCGTCTTCAGCCAGGGGACCCAGCCCGCGTACGCGGCTGGTGTGCCGTCTTCGATCGCGCCCAGGCGCGGGAACGCGGCGGCGACCAGCGTGATCGACCCGTCGCCGTAGAGCACGCGCCGCGCGAAGGGCACGTCCGGGCCTGTCTCCAGGTGACCGGTCCCACTTGCGCCGCCCGGCGCGACGGCGTCCCACAGGTCGACGTCCTCGGCCCACAGCCCGTGTGGCCCGGCACCGGGCGCGAAGTCGAGGCGCGCGAGGCTGCCGGTGGGCGGCTCCGGTGCAGTTTCCCAGACGGCCAGCGGCTCGCCGTGCGTATCGAAGCGCGGCCAGCGCGGGCCGCAGATCACCGCGCCGCCGTTGCGCGCGTAGCGCTCGAGCTTGCCCAGCAGGTCCGCGTCGGCCCATTCGAAGGTGGGCACGACGATCAGCTTGTACTGCGCCAGCGCGTCCTCCGGCAGGTCGCTGTCGCCCAGGGCGAACGGCACGCCCGAAACCGGCAGCGCCGCCTCGAACGCGTGCAGCCACGCGGGCGCGCGGTGCTGGATCGCGTCGCGCAGGTCGAGCGGATTCTCGCTGGTGAACAGGTCAGCCGGCAGGCGGTAGTAGATGTCCGTCAGGAACTGGTTGGGGAAGCTCGCCTCGATGGCGGTGTAGGCCAGCCGCTCGTACAGGCGCGGTGCCAGCACGAGTACGTCGCGCTCGGGCTGCAGTTGGTCCCAGCGAACGTCCGCCAGCAGCCGGTTCCAGTCCTCGTACAGCGCGGTGTAGTCCGGGCGGGTGCTGCCGTCGCGCCGCACCGGCGTGCCGGTCCAGCGATCGCGGTCGGCCAGCATGTAGTAGTTGATGGCGCGCAGCCCGTGCATGAACACCGTGCGCGTCGTGAAGCGTTCCTCGTCCGCGGTTGGCGACCGGTAATACGACCACGAACCCGATCCGAACTCCGGGATGAACGGCAGGCGGCTGACCGTCGAAATGTAGACCACGCCGCGTTTCAGCGCGGCGTATTCCGACGGCAGCGGGTAGGCATCCACGCCCGCGATGTCCAACTCGGCCTCAAGCGCCACCGGGCGGAACGGGGTGTTGGGCGTCGAAACCGGGTAGTTGTGGTAGTACGGGACGCCCGCCAGGCCGCGGTCTTCCAACATCTGCCGGGTGCGCACGATGCCGTACTGCACGTAGTATTCCTGGTACTCGGCCCAATCGACGTAATAGGGCAGGTCGGCGTGCGTCCGCGCCTCGAAGGCGCGCGGCGGCGTGACGTCGCCGAAGCTGTGGATGTCGGGCCGCCGGTAGACGTCCTTCAGGGCGTCCACGTCGCGGTATTTCTCTTCGAGCCAGCGCCGGTAGAGCGCGATCGATTCGGGGTGGTAATCGACGTCGTAGCATTTCAGGCGGAAGAACAGCGACATCTCGTTGTCGGCCTGGACCGCCACGATGGGCCCGTGCGGGTAGACGTAGGGGGCGATGATGGGGCACAGCGCGTCGAAGTATACCCCCGTCTCCTGGTAGAACGCCTCGCACGCGTAGCTCGGCGCGGCGAACGGCGTGCCGGGCAGCGGCAGCACGGCGGGCGTGCCGCGCGCGGTGCGCATCTGGATCGCCGGGTCGTTGAGCACCCTGGGCGGGAATCCGAAGTACGGGATCTCCGAGTTGATGTGCGGCCCCGGGCGCGCCAGCACGTACAGGCCCGCGTCCGCACAGGCTTGCAGAAAGGCCGCGACGTCTTTGCGCGGGTCGGCCTCGCCGAAGTCGAACGCGCCCGCCTCGATCTCGTGGGCGCTCCAGGGGATGTACGTCTGGATGAAGCGGAACCCCATCCGGCGCACCGCGTCCAGCACGCGCGCCCAGTGCGCGCGCTCGTGCCGCCAGTAGTGAACGCTGCCGCTGTACAGGGGCAGCGTCTCCTCACCGATCGTGAGGCCCGCGGGGGTGACGGTTATCGATTGGGTACTGCTCATGGTGCCTCGCTTTCTTTCCGGTCCCTCACCGGTTGGACGCGCACCGCGTCGGCGGATACGCAGCCCTCCTCACACAGCAGGGCGACCCCGCCGCCGCTCAACGGGTGGTCGGCGTCGATCAACTCGAAGATCAGCGCCTGGTCGATCCACGCACGCAACCGCGGGCCGCACGCCTCGAGCTCGACCTGGTAGGTCGTGTCGAAGTTCCACGCGAAATCGGTTTCGGCCAGCACGTGCTCCGTGTCGCACATCTTGACCAGCCGTACCCCGGCATCGCGGTCGAGCAGCAGCGCGTAATAGCGCCGCAGCCCCTGGACGCGGACCGCCACGCCCACCGCCTGCGCCAGCGGGGATTGTAGCCGGGCCGTGGCGCGGTAGTCCGTCCAGTCGCGCGTGCCCTGTGCGATCATCCCGCGCCCGGCGTCCTGAATGGGACGGTACGCTTCCGGCCACCCCGCGTCGAAGTGATCCACCGCGTCGACCCAGGCGCGCCGCCACATCGTCTGGTCCCCCGGCGGGCGCGCCAGCGTGACGTCCGGGGCGCCGTCCCACGTCAGGAAATCGAGGTAGGCGGTGAGATCGCCCTGGCCGGTCCCGCTCAGCGCCACGCCGATCTCCGCGACCGGCGCGCCGCCCGTGTCGGGGATGGTCCACGCCAGCGCCGCCCGGTCGCCCGGCGCCAGGGTTGCCTGGGGGCCGTAGCAGTCGGCCAGTTGGTCGCCGTCACTGTAGAGGCGCAGGTAGAGCCACGCCGTGACCGGCGCCGCGTTGCCGGCGTCAGCGGCCAGCTCGGCGGTGACCGTCTGCCCGGAGTGGAGCGTCGGCGAGGCCAGCAGAGCATAGCCGTTCATGTCGATCGCTTCGGGCGGGATGAACGTCGGCGTGGTGACGTGGACCGCGCCGCTCGCCGCCGCCGCGCGGTGAATCGCCAGGCTGCGCGCGCCGTGTTCGCTGTGCCCCGGGACGTTCTCCACCTGGCCGGCGTCGCCCTCGCGGGCGCGGAAGCCCTGCACCGCGCCGGGAAGGTCGAAATGGAATTTCGCGCCGTTCTTGGGCGCCGCCGCGGGCTGCCCGGCCAGCGCCCGCGCCATGTTGACCACGTGCAGCGTTTCGGTCACGGCGTCGGTGATGGCCCGCCCACCGTCCCCCGTGGACAGGTACAGGCGGTCGGCCACCGGGCCGCGCCAGTCGACCGGCCCGTCGAACGCGCTCAGCCCGTGTTTGATGCCCAGCAGGCAGCCCACGTTCCCCGCGTTGCAGTCCGTGTCCCAGCCGGACGTGTTGACGATCGTCATGGCGCGCTGGAAGTCATCGCCGCCGTACAGCAGGCTGAGGATGATCAGGCCGTGATTGGGGACCATGTGGCACACGCCGGGGAATTTGTCGTACCCGTAGCGCGCCTGGAGCAGCGCGCGCGCGGCCCGCCAGTCGGCGTGTTGGGCGTGCCACCCGCGCACGTCCGCGATCGTCCGCGCGATGGTGGAGTCGGGGGGGATGAACGCCAGCGCCGTGTCGATCAGCGCGTCCAGGTCGGGTTCGACGAAGGCCGCGGCTTCCATCGCCGCGAGGACCTGCGCGCCATAGACCGCCTCGCCGTCGTGGCTCACGCTGGCCGCGCGCCGGGCCAGGTCCGCCGCCAGCGCCGGGTCGCCCGGCGCGACCATCGCCCAGCCGTCGATGAAGATCTGCGCGCCGATTTGCTCGGAGATCGTCTTGCCGTTCAGCGCCGCCGAGCCGCTGTGCGGGGCAGCGATCCCGCGCTTGAGGCGCATGTAGGCGGTATGCTCCGTCGAGTTGCCGACGCCGCCCCACCACAGCACGGTGCGGTTCTCGATCAGGTAGTTCAGCCACGTCTGCCCGATCTGCTCGGGCGTCAGGTCCGGATCGTGGCCGTGATCGGCCAGCGCGCGCAGAAAGGTGAACGTGCCGGAGATGTCGTCGTCGGTCACGATCAGGGGGGCGCCGAAACGGTCGTGGACGTAGTACGTGATCTCGCCAAGCTCGGCCATGATCCGGTCGTAGGTCCAGCCCTCGAAAGGCCGGCCCAGGTACACGCCGATGATCTTGCCGAGAACGCCTGCATAGACTTTTTCGAAATACGCTGCCGGATGATCGGTTACAAAGCTGTTAGACATGAATGATAACCGCTTCTTTCGTGGTGTCGTCTGGCCAGGTTCACGCGCCCGCCAGCGCTTTGACGCGCTCGATCCACAGGGCGACGAAGGCGTCCGCATCGACGTCGACGCACACCTGGACGTTCGGCGCGGCGTCCGGTGGCGACACGGTGCGCAGCACGTCGTCGATGATCTCCAGTTGGACGGGCATTCGCCGCACGGTCAGGTGCTGGCAGGCCATGCTGGCGTACACCGCCAGCGGATCGTGCATGTACGTCCGGCCCTGGTAAAAATCGCCCGCCACGCCGACTTCGCGCGAAAAGTCCGCGAAACTCGCCTGCATGTTCTCCATGAGCTGGACGAGGACCGTCGTCAAGGGCCGGTCCCAGGCGCGCATGGCCGCACGGTGCGCCTCCGTCAGGTAGACCTGGGTGGTCACTTCCATCGGCACCAGGGTGATGGGCCACCCCGCCGCGAAGACGAGCTGGGACGCCAGCGGGTCGCAGTTCAGGTTCACCTCGAACATGGGCGGCCAGGTGAACCGCTGCGTATCCAGCACGCCGCCCATAATGGTCACGTCCCGAATCCAGCCGGGCAGGCGCGGCTCGATCTGGAGCGCGCGGCCCAGGTTGGTCAGCGCTCCGATGGTGATCAGCGACAGCTCGCCCGGATACGCCCGCGCCTGCTCGATGATGAACTGCGCCGCGTGGTCGGCGGTGGCGGCCCGGTTCACGGTCGGGACCAGCGCTTCGGAGTCCAGCACGCCGATGCCCTCGTGCCCGCGCAGGCGGGGCATCCAGTGGAAGTTGTCGGGCAGCGGCATCTGCAGCGGCAGGCTGGCCCCGGCCACGACCGGGATCGACTCGCGGCCCGCCAGCGCCAGCAGGCGCCGGGCGATGCGCGCCCGCAGCGGCGCGTCGGCGTGGACGGTGGTGATCCCCTCGATTTGCAGTTCGGGCGAGGCCAGGGCCAGGGTCAGGGCCATCGCGTCGTCGACGTCCGTGCCGATGTCCGTGTCCAGGATGATCCGTTTCATGGCGCTATCCTTTCACCGCGCCGAAGGTCAGGCCGCGCACGATGTACCGCTGGGCGAAGAACAACAGCAGCAGCACCGGGACGCTGGCGAGCACCGCGCCCGCCGTCATCACCGCCCAGCGCGTCTGGAAGGCGGCCTGCATCGAGGCCAGGGCCACCGGGGTCGTCTTCGCCGTCTTGGATGACGTCAGCGTGACGGCGAACAGGAATTCGTTCCAGGTCGCCAGGAAGCTCAGGATGGCGATGGTGGCGAGCGCGGGCAGCGACAGCGGCAAATAGATGCGCGGCAGCACCGAGGCGCGCGTGCAGCCATCGACCAGCGCGGCGTCTTCCAGCTCGCGCGGGATCTCCTGGAAGAACACGGACAGCAGCCACACGGCGAACGGCAGGTTGAACGCCGTGTAGGTGATGACCAGCACGGCCCGCGTGTCGAACAGGTTCACGCGCGTGGCGAGAATGAACAACGGCACCGACAACACGATCCCCGGCAGCATGCGGAGCATCATCAACGAGATGAGCAGCACCCGGCGACCGGGAAACCGCAGCCGGCCAAAGGCGTACCCGGCCAGCGCGCCCAGCACCAGGATCAGCACGGTGCTGATCAGCGAGATGACCACCGAGTTCGTCAGCCCGTAGGGGATGTCCGACACCGGCTGCTGCCCGGCAGGCAGCAGGGCCAGGGCGTCCGCGTAGTTGTCCCAGACGAAGTTTTCGGGGAAGAAGGTCGGCGGCCAGCGAAAGATCTCGAGCTGCGTCTTGAACGAGCTCAGCAAAATCCAGATGAAGGGGAACAGGTCGATGAAGGCGATGGTGCACAGCAGCAGGTAGAAGCCTGCGTTCCGGATGACGAGACCGAGGGCGGCCAGAACCGGGTTTGCTTGTGACGTCCGTGTCGTTGCAGTCATGCGTTTGGTCCCCTCGCCCTAAAACAGGCGCGTTTCGGTGCGGATGAAGCGCAGGAACAGGCCGCCGATGACCATGCCGAGAATGCTGATGATCACGGCCAGCGCCGCGGCCATGCCGAAATTCCCCTCGCCGAACGCGATGCGATACAGCAGAATCCCCAGCACCTCCGTCGAGCGCCCTGGGCCGCCGCCGGTCAGGACGTACACCACGTCGAACGTGCGGAAGATCTCCGTGCCGCGCAGCAGCAGCACGATCGCCGTCGACGAGCCCAGCAGTGGTAGGGTGATGTTCCAGAATCGCGCCAGGCTGCCCGCGCCATCGACCTCGGCGGCTTCCTGGACCTCCTGCGGAATTTGCTGCAGCCCGGCCAGCAGGATCAGCGAGACGAACGGCACGTACATCCAGCTATCGACCAGGACGAGAATCGGCAGCCCGTATTTCGGGTCGGAGAGAAAGGCGGGGGGATCGACGCCAAGCTGAAACATGACGTAGTTGATGATGCCGAAATTGCCGGACAGCAGGTAGCGCCACTGGATGCCGACGATAATCGGCGCCAGGACCATCGGCAGGATGAAAATCGTGCGAAAGATGCGCCGCCCCCGGAACTGCCGGTTCAGGATGAGCGCCAGCCCCAGCCCCAGGATGTATTCGACGAGCAGCGCAAACAGCACCAGCAGCAGGCTGACTTTCAGAGAATTCACGAACCGGTCGGACGCGATCAGGTCTGCGAAATTCGCCATCCCGACGAAGGGCTTGGGGGCATCGAACGGCGTGGACCAGTCCCATTTGCGCGTCGCGATGTTGAGGTTGAACAGGATGGGATAGACCATCACGGCGCCGACGACCAGCAGGGCGGGGGCGACGAACGAATAGCCCAGCAGCATCTCGCTGTGGCTTCTCACCCAGTCGCGCCACGCGTCCCAGGGGGTTGATGCGCGCTGGCTGGCTGGTTTGCTCTGTAAGGACATGTTCGGGCTCATTCAATCTCTTTGGGATAGGGCTGTGCTGCGCAAAATCCCGGCGGCCCACTGTTCGATCCTTGTGAGCCGCCGCACAGTTCGATCAGGGAAAGGCTCAGTCTTCCATCAGCGCCATGATTTCTTCCTGGGCGCGTTCCAGCGCGTCCGCAGGCGAGGACGATTGGGTGACGGCGCTGTTCATGGCGAACGACAGGCGCAGCCACGCTTCGTTGAGGTTCTTCCATTTGGGCTGCGGGGTCGCCCACTTCATCTCTTCGACCCACGCGCCGATGAACGGGTTGATCTCGTAGACTTCCGGATTCTCCGGGTCCATCACGGACATGCGGGCGCACAGGCCCTCGGTCCTGAACATGTCGAGCTGGTGCTCGTCCGAGAGAGCCAGGTTGATGTATTCGCGCGCGGCATCCTTGTTAGCCGAGTCCGACGGAATTACCATCACCCAGTGGTCGATGTTCACGCCCTTGGCGACGCCCTCGGGCACCGGCGCGGCGGCGAACTTGTCGACCACCAGCGACTGCTCGGGGTCGTTCGCCATGCCGACCATGTACTGCCAGTTGATGGCGGTGGCGCCACGGCCCTGAATGAACATGTTGTGAACGTCTTCGTAGATCATCTCGGCAGTTTCGGGCGGCGCGACCTTGTGCGTGTGGATCAGGTCCACGATGAACTGCAGCGCCTCGACGTTCTCGTCCAGGTCGATGGTCGGCATGTTGTCCGGCCCGACGATTCCGCCGCCGGCCTGGTAGAACCACCCGACCAGCTTGACGGCGGGCTGAACGGCCTTGGCGCTGCCTTCGATCAGGGCGCCCCAGATCTTCGGGTGGCTGCTGGACGCGTCCAGCGTGCACGCCCTGGCGACCTCGACGAACTCCTCCCAGGTGGTCGGGGGTTCCATGCCGGCTTCTTCGAGCAGGTCGGTGCGGTAGAAGTTGGCCGGCAGCGACGACAGCGTCGGCACGGCTTTCAGCTCACCTTCCAGCCCGCGGCAGTGTTCGACCGCTGCCGGCGGCAGGTCGGCCATCAGCTCGTCGGTGTACATGTCCTCCAGGTTTTCGAGGTAGTTCGTCGCCGCGTAGAGCATCGCGTTGGTGATCGGAATGACGTCGTACTTGCCTGTGCCGGCCAGCAGTTCGGTCATCATCTTGGGCTGGAGCTCGTTGAACGGGCATTCGGTGATCTCGATCCGGGTGCCGGTCAGCGCCTCGAAGGCTTCGCCCGCCCGCCGGTAGACTTCGGTCTGCGGGCTGGAGTGGGACAGAATCCTGAGGACGTTCGACTGCGACTTGACGATGTTGAACTGCGGGCGAATGAACGGGGCGGCGCTGTTCAGGGCTGCGCCGGTCGCGCCAGCCCCCATCAGCTTGAGCATTTCACGGCGGTTGAGCTTAAAATCCTTCTTGGGCATCGGTTCCTCCATACACGTGCAAGAAATTTCTGGGCCTGTCAGACTGGGTCGGACTGCCACCAGGGCGGCTGTATGCTGCTTCACTCCTCCCTTGACGCGATAGTTCCTCCTGTTCACTCAGCCAGATCCTGGCGGACTTGCCGGGTTCGCCATGTGTCCACCCGCTAGGTTGTCTCGCGCAGCACCAGTTCGAATGGCAGCTCGGCGCTGCGCCCGTGTTGGGGGGCGTCCCCCTCCAGGCGTTCGAACAACAGGGTCGCGGCGCGCTCTCCGAGAAGCTGGGGGAAATGCTCGACGGTGGAGAGGCGCGGCGTGATGAGCTGGGCCGAAGGAATGTTGTCGAAGCCCATCACAGCGATGTCTTGCGGGATGCTCAGCCCGGCATCCATGATGGCCTGCATCGCGCCAATCGCCATCAGGTCGTTCGCGGCGAACACCGCCGTCGGCCTGTCCTCCAGCGCGAGCAGTTCTCCCATTTTCTCGTAGCCGTTTTCCAGCGTGAAATCACCGCCCACCACCAGGGTTTCGTCGTAGGCGATCGCGTGCTCGGCCAGCGCCTGGCGATATCCCCGGATACGGAAACCGCGCGGGGTGGCCGATGCGCCGCCCAACATGCCGATGCGCCGGTGCCCGCGCTCGATCAGGTGGCCGACCGCAGCCGACGAGGCGGCGATGTTGTCGACGTAGACGGAGTCAATCACCAGGTCGCCATAATCGACCGGCCCCAGCTCCGACTTCGTGACCGCAACTCCCTGTGCCAGCAGGGGGCGGAGATCCTCAGCGGTGAGGTGGACGAACATACCGATCAGGCCATCGGCGCGGGCCTTCTGTACCGACCGCACGAGTTGGCGCTCTTTTTTCTCGATGCTGTCGGAGTTGTAGATCATCAGGTCGTACTCGTGGATTTCCGCGACATCCTGGATGCCGCGCACCACCGGGTAGAAGAACGGGTTGGTGATCTCGGGGATGATGCAGGCGATGGTGTGGGTCTTGCTGGTGCGGAGGGTGCGGGCTGCGCGGTTCGGGGTGTAGCCCAGTTCCTGGATGGCAGCCAGAACCCGCTGGCGCGTTTCTTCAGGGATGTTGGAGTCTTTGCGGTTCAGGATATAGGACACGGTGGTTTGCGATACGCCCGCCAACCGTGCCACGTCAGCCTGTGTTGCGGGTTTGTACTTTTCCATGGTGCTAAGTCCAGGTGTGCCAGAAAAATAATCGATAGGCAAACGACACATACGTAAAAGTGATACGTATCACTATCATATCGTCATTCTGGCCTGGTGTCAAGAAGATCGGCGCCGGAGACTTGCAGCCGGGCCGTGATCGGCGTGCGGAAAGTCCAACCCCCAAACCTATCTTTTGGCAGGTGTGTTCCCGCACGGGGCTCCGTATACTGGGAGCGTTTCAAGGAGAGTGCGCCATGTTCACCCCAATCACACCCATACCCAAACGTGCCCGGATTCACACCGAGCGCGAGTACCGCGAATGGCAGATGGCCCTTCGAGCGATCGTCCCGGCCAGGCGCCATCGTAACGGGCCGGGCTTGCTGGCCCGCATGACAACCGCGATCCGCCGCACGGCGACGTTGCCACTGCGGTAAACGCGGCGATAGCCATCGCGCGATCGACTGGCCGCCCTGCCCGGTGCAGGGCGGTATCTCATTCAGCCGGCTGCGGGTCCTCGCGTGCATACGCGACGAAGTCGAAGCCGGGATCGCGCATCTGGCCCGGCGACAGCGGCATGCGGTCGCGCAGGATGAACTCGATGGCGTCCAGTTCGGCGCTGTACCCGCGACCCGCGGCGGCTTGCAGTTTGCCGTCGCGCACGTAGAAGGCGATGAATTCCTTATCGTCGGGCGTGCCGCCCCAGAAGATAATCTCGTCCCACGACGCGGCGTGGCCCACGTAGCGCAGGGTGACGGACCACTGCGCGGTCCAGAAGAACGGCACGCGATCGTCGATGAGCTGGTCCTCGCCGAGCATGTTGCGAGCCGCGACCACGCCTTGCTGCTGGGCCGTTCGCCAGTGCTCGATGCGCAGGCCCTGGTCGCTGCCGTCGTCCCAGCGGGCGATGTCGCCCGCCGCGTAGATGTCCGGGTGGCTGGTGCGCAGGTGGCCGTCCACGCGCAGCGACCGGTCGCGGTCGTGCAGCGCCAGCCCGGACTCGCGCAGGAAGTCGGTGGCCGGCACGACGCCGATCCCCACCACCACGAAATCGGCATCCAGACGCTCGCCGCTTTCGAGCTCGACTCCCGTGACCTGTTCACCTTCGCCAACGAACCCCGCGACGCCGTTCCCCAGGCGGAATTCCACGCCGTTTTGCTCGTGTTCGCGCTGCAACATGCGGCCAATGTCGTCGCCCAGGATGTGACCGAATGGCACGTCCTCCGGCGCGACGACGGTCACGGCGACGTCTCGCCCCCCAGCCAGCGAAGCGGCGACTTCCAGGCCGATGAAGCTGGCGCCGATGATCACGGTGCGCTTGCCGTTGGCCGCCGCCTGGATGATCCGGTTCGCATCGTCCAGCGTGCGCAGCGTGTAAATGTGGTCCAGCTCCGCGCCGGGGACGCCGGTGAGCTGTCGCGGTATCCCGCCCGTTGCCAGCAGCAGTTTGTCGTACCGGAAACGCGCCTGCCGGTTGGTCGTGACCGAGTGCGCTGCCGGATCGACGCCGGTCACGGCGGTGTCGAGCAGCAGCTCGATGCCGTGCTCCGCATACCAGTCTTCGCTGCGCAGCGGAATCCATTCGGGCTTGGCGTGCCCGTCCAGGAAATCTTTCGACAGGTTGGGCCGGTCGACCGGCACGTCTGGCGACGCGCTCAGCACGGTGATCCGGCCCGCGAACCCGGCCCGGCGCAGTTCCTCGGCGGCGGCGCTGCCCGAGGCTCCCCCGCCCACGATGACGAAATGGCGTGGGTCGGCCTGTTTTTCGGCGCGCCGGGGGCGGGTTTCGCCCTCTTCAGGGATGGTCACGATCACGGTGCCGTCCTCGATACGGACCGGGTAGTGAGGCAGGTCGTTGAGCGCCGGCGGCTCCGTTCGCGTCCCGCTCCGAACGTCGAAGCAGGCATGGTGCCACGGGCAGATCAGCGAGTGGCCTTTGAGCACACCCTCGTCCAGAGGGGCGCCGTAATGCGTGCACTTGGCGCCAAAAGCGTAGTACTGCCCTGCCACGCGTGCCACGATGATCGGCTTGCTCTCCAGTTCGATCCGCTGCATCTGGCCGTCTTGCAGCAGGCTTTCCGCCTGACCAACCGGGTGTTCAGCCATGCCATTCCTCCCTTACTATCACTGGACAATTGCTGTCGTGATGGAAGTTGCCTTGAATATCGGTCAAACGTCCGCAACTGGCAAGTGCGATGATCTCGGCTGGGAAATCCCCGCGGGCGGCGCTCGCGGGATTCGCGAGGGGCCTAGCCGTTGTCGCCGGCCAGCCGGGCGATCTGGAGGATGCAGTGGCGGAACAGGTCCTGTCTTTCCGGGGGAAGGGCGGTTTCCTCGATGTGGGCGATGCGCTCGACGCCGTTCATGGCGCGAATGATGCTGACGGGCATCTCCAGGCGGCTCTCGGTGACCGAATTCAAATACTCGATCGCGCCCATCAGAAAGTCGCGCATTTCGTCGTCCGCGCGCGCCGTGCGGAAGAAACCGGCCAGCACGGGCGACAGCTTGGCGTCGCGGAGCGGGGGCGCGCCGCCGCCGGATGGCTGGGTAGAAGCGAAGGCGTACAGCGCCGTGGCGAGTTCGGCAAAGCTCTGGACGCGCTGGTAGATCGAGTCCCCGATCACGTCCCAGATGATCGAGCGCCAGTCGTGAATCTGCCGGGGGATGTCCAGCAGCCGGCTGACCTCCGCGTGCCAATCGTCCGCGATTTTGCCTGAGACGCGGCCCAGCATGGCGTCGATGTCGGTGTTGAACAGGTTCTGCTGGAGCAGGACGGTCAGGTCGGGCCGCAGGGTGGGCAGCAGGTCCGGGATGAAGACCCCGTTGGCGAAGAACTCGTTGACGTCCACGCCGTGGCAGCGGAGCAGCTCCTGCTGGAACAGCGGCAGATAGCGCTGCAGCGCGTCGTGATCCTCGCGCAGGGCCACGAACGCCGAGTTCCCGGCGGGGAACGCGGTCTCGACGGCGCGCAGGAACTCCCCGTTCGGGTCCTGGTAGACGCGCAGCGTGCTCAGAATCTCGTAGACGGGCAGGTGCGGCAGCAGGCGCTCGGCGATCATACGCTCCTGCTCCGCCTCCACGAACGCCTTTTGGGCGAACCGTTCCAGCGCGCGGAACAACCCGGTCGTGAGCTGGTTCACGCCCAGCACGGCAGTCTGGGCCTGGTTGTGCGAGATGGCCCGCAGCAGGCTGCCCTGGTTCGCCAGCGGGATGATCTCCGCGATGTTGGCGAGGATGCGCTGCCCGCGTTCGGCGGCGCTGCCCAGCGTGCGCCGGCTGGTGGGGCGGTCGCGCAGTTGGGGCACCGAGCGCCCGATGAAATACGAGATGATGTGCAGGCCGATCACGTCCTCTTCGCGGCCATAGAGAATGTGCCGGAAGCTGTCGGTCAGTTCGTCCAGAAACTGCTCGTACAGGGTTTCGTTCGTTCCCACCGTCAGGCGTTCCAGCTCCTGCAGGCCCAGCGTCTGCGTGACGAGGCGGCTCTCGGCGGCGGTTTCGACGGCGCGGATCAGGTCGCCCCGGTGGACCGCCTGCGATTCGCGCACGTGATACAGCAGGTTGACGTAATCGCGCACCGGCAGGAAGCGCAGTTGTTCGGACAGGTTGCTCTGGAACGTCCGCAGCTCGCCGCCCAGGAAGACGCCCTGCAGCGGGGTCACGGCATAGGCCGTGCTCCGCCGCGCCGCCGGGAGAAGGTGCTCGGCGATGCGCTGCTGGTTGGCGGTGGAATTGCGGAAGGCCGGGGCGCCCGCCACGCGCGAGTAATAGCCGCCCTGGCGCTGCATCGGCTCGCCGCTGCCCATCTTGACGCGCACGCACTCCGCGGCGCCGCGATCGGCCAGCCACGCGTAGACGTCATACTTGGCCCGCTGGTAAAGATACGCGCCCGCCGCCTGGCTGACCTGCTGGCTCAGGTCGGACCCGGCCACGAACACCTCGCTGATGATCTCCGCAAAGCGGTCTTGCGGCGACTGCGCCGTCTGGCGGCTCTGCGTGGCGTAATCCCAGATGTGATCGAGGTAGTCGCGGATGTTCCGCACCGACTCGATGCCCTCGAACAGGGGGATCAGCCAGATCGAGGGAATCTCGGACGACGGGTTTTCGCGCCGGGCCTGCTCTAGCTGGGTGCGCATCTTCCGGTCGAGCGAGATCAGCGCCTCCGGTTTCGTCGACAGGCTGATCTGCAGCGCGAGGGCCATGCCCGGGTTGCCATACTTCCCGGCCATGGTGTTGATCTCGTGCATGTTGTAGACGGTCGTGTCGACGGCGAACTGGTCCCGCGCGGTGATCAGCGCCTGCTGGATGCGCGGGGTGATCACGACGCGCTGCAGAATGTCCTGGTAGCGCACGACCTCGCGCAGCAGGCGCTCGGAGGTGCGGTTCGTCTGGATGGCGGGAATCAGCGCGTAAAGCTGTTTGCGCAGTTGTTTGTTCAGCGAGAAGTAGTGTTCGAGCGTCTGACGCCGTTCCTGCCGCAGCTCGAGCATCTTCTGCTCGTAGCGGTCGTTGTGCTGCCACAGCACTTTCGCGGGATCGCGGCGCAGGTGCCAGCGCGTGGCGAACCGCTGCAGGCGCGTCGTGTCCAGCGAGTAGGGCAGGATGCCCCGGTAGCGATGCTCGAGCTGGTCGGTCAGCCGCGTGATCGCGTTCAGCAGTTCGGCGAAGCGCTGGTTCCGTTGGTCGAGCCGGTCGAGCTCGGCGAGCAGGTCCGGGCTGACGGTGACGTCCGGATCGACCTGGCGCAGGATGTCGAGAATCCGCGCCATGCGCCGGACGTTCTCCATCACGACGGCGGCGACCAACTGGTGCCCCTGGCCGGAGGGCCGGTTGCTCCCGTCCCAGTCGCTCCAAAATGACAGGAACGACGTCAGCCGGGTGTCGGTGAGCAGCGCCGTGGCCTGTTCGCCTGCGGTCAGCGCCGCGAGGTCCATCAGGATCTCGTCCGCTTCCTGCTGCGACGTGATGCTGACGTTCAGGCCCAGGTACTCTTTCAGAAGCTCCTGGGCCGCCCGCTCGATGAGCGCGGGCGTCACCGGCTGGCCGCCGATGAGCGCGTTCAGGATGGCCTCGAAGGCCAGCTCTGCCTGGAGCGAATACATCTGCGTGGGATGCACCGTCCGGTCGAACGACCGCAGCCGGAACAACGCCTGGCGCCGCTCCAGCGAATCCTTCATGAACTCGCGCCCCAGGCGGTCGGCAAGCTGCTTGCCACCGTCGCCCAGCGCCTGCCGCATCAGCTCGTCGGTGATGAGCGCGCGCTCGAGCAGGCGGGTGCGGAACAACTCCAGCCGTTCCGGGGCGTAGCGCCTCACGAAATCGCGCCGCACCTGCTCGACGTCCAGCACGGGCATGGTCATCAGGCGGCGGCAGGCTCGTGTGTCGGCGCACTGCTGCACGATGCGCTTGATGATCGCGTCCACGGCGTGGGCGAGTTCCGTCGAGCGATCCCCCGCGCCGTCCACCGCCCGGAACGACAACTGCCGCCGGTTATAGCGCGCTTCTTCCTCGGCGATCAGGCGGTTCAGATCGATCAGCAGGCGGCGGGTCTTCGCCAGCAGGGCCTCGGCGTTATCCGCGCCGCCCAGCGTCAGGCGGAACGTCGTCCGCCCGGTCTCGAAACCCTTCTCGGTGCGCGCGAACGTCGCCAGCGGCAGCAGACCGATCCCGCGCCGCGCCAGCGACGAGGACAGCCAGTCCAGCGACAGGCCCGCCGGCAGGTGCGCGACGTGCAGCAGGGGATACATGCTGCCGGTCGGCGGGATGATGTCCAGCCGGAACGGGTTGCGCTCCGGCGGCAGATTCTGCACCGCCGTCAGCAGGGCGCGTGTTCGCTCGCTGTAGATCGTGTTGCGCAGGTGCCAGTAGGTTCGCGCCCCCTCGGTCGAGCCGCGATAGAACAGGTAGCCGATCAGCACGGCGGCGATGTTGGGCTGGATGTGCTCGTTGATCTCGGCAAAGCGCCGCCGGAGGTCCTCGTCGCGAATCTCCACCACGGCGAGGCGGGCCCCGGCCAGGCAGTCCGCCTTCGACATCGAGTGAACCGTGATCACGCGGTCGGCGCGGTGTTCGTCGACCAGCCCCAGCCGCACCAGTTCGGACGCGATCTGGCGCACGGTCTTGATCTCGGGCAGGTCGTCGACCGGCGCCACGTTCTGATAGGCCAGGTCGTCCACGACGTGGATGTCGCGCTCCAGGCAGTAGACGATCAGCTTGCGGATGGCGTCCTCGCTGAAGACGCGCCCCGTGGCGTTGTGCGGGTTGTTGATCGCCACGGCGCCGCGCCTGGGCCACGACGGATCGCGCCAGCACAGCTCGTCGAGCCGCTCGATCATGGCGTCGGCGTCGAGTTCCAGCGACTCGGTCAGCGGCACGGCGTGGACCTGCGGAAAGCACTGTTCGTAGGACCAGCTCAGGTCCGGTATGACGACCTCGGTGATCCCGCAGTGAAACCCCAGGATGCCCAGCGCCGTGCGCGACGATCCGCTGGCGACGAGGCACGATTCCGGCTCGTACTGCGGCTGGTGTTTGACGAACGCGCTCAGAAAGCTGCGTTGCAGCGCCTGGCTGAACTCGGGCTGGTGCACGTTCTCGGCCAGCAGGTCGATCAGCTCGCGCACCTCGACGCCGGCGAACTCGTCCGCGATGTGGTGTTTCCAGGTGGTTTCGAGGCGCCGGGCGAACCAGCCGGCTTTCTCTTCCAGCACCGCCAGGACGCTCTCCAGCCGCTGCGCGTGGGTGTCCAGCAGGTCGTCCAGGTACCGCTCGGTGTGTTCCGCCAGGTGCGGCATCGACACCTCAGCCGCGCCGCCGAGGCTCAGGCCCTCGAACGACGGCCTGGGGTGCGGCAGGTCGGCGGGCGTGTTGGTTGGCGGGTTGGCGGCCTGCTGGTCGAGCAGGAAGGTCAGCAGCTCGACTTCCGACGCGGAGGGCGTGCCTTTCAGATTGAAGTGCACGTTCTCGATCGCGCTCAGGAAATCCGCGTTGCCCGCGATGAAGACGGTCGACAGGGTGTGAAAATGCGCCGAGAAAATGGCCGGCGACAGCAGCCGGATGACGCGCTGGATGAGCTTGGCTTCGCGGGCGAGCGACAGGTGGTTGGGCGCGTCGTTCGCCTCGATGAAGAACAGGGGCCGGTCGATGCTCATCAGGCGCAGCTTGCGGCGCGTCACTTCGCCCAGCACGCGCCCGATCACCAGAAAGGTAGGCGTTTCGGGGTGCTCGGCCAGGGTTTGCTCGATCTGTTCGAGTGCGCGCTGCTCGTCCGCCGCCAGGTCGGTGAACCGCAGGTTGGGGATCGCCTTCAGGGGCGGCAGGATGTCCAGGCCGTAGCACAGGATGTGAGCCGGCAGGGCTTCCAGGCTCGACGACAGCGTGAACAGGATGACGCGCAGCGTCTCCTGGATGCCGCCCGAAGCCAGGATGATTTCCCGCCTGCCGGACTGCTCCCCGGCGTCGTAATGCAGCGATTCCTGCTGGTCCTCCAGCCACGCGTGAAACGCCTTGTACAGCGCGTGCGGCGCGCGGATCGAATACCCGCCGCGCGGCATGTACGGCGCGCTTTTGCGGATGACGCGGATGAGGAATTCGAGCTTAGGCCGGTCGGCATCCTTCCAGCCCAGGTGATCGAGGATCGCGTCAGGATCGGCGTCGGTCAATTCTTCCTGCCGGATGTCCAGCCCCAGGGCCATCCGCAAAAACGCCGACGAGAGCCGCGCTTCTTGCAGCGGGTTCCCGATGTGGAAATTGATGCGCTCCTCGGGGGGGACCGGCGACGCAGCCGTCGTCTCGCTGACCTCGGAAACGCGCGCGGCGCGGATCGGTTTCAGGCGGAAGAGGGCGGCGGGATCGGACGAATGGGGCATGGTAGGGCACTCACTTGCGCTGTGTTCGCGGCGCCGGCAGGCGCGGATCGTTGCCGGGTCGCGCTATTTGTTCTCTTTCTTGGCCTCAAGCTCTTTCTGAAGCAGGTTCCGGAACAGGGTGAACAACTCCGAGCCGTTCGCGATTTCCTGCGGCGTCCACGAGATCACCGTGCGGGCATTCTTCAGGCTCTGGCTCGCTTCGGCCAGCCGGGCCGCCTGCGGCGTCAGCATCAGCAGTTCGGGACTCTTGCGCAGGACGTCCAGCTCCTCTTTCTCGAAGTCCAGGCGCAGGCGGCTGCGCGCCAGCTCGTCCTCGATGCGCTGGCGGGCCAGTTCAGCGTCGCTCTCGAACTGCTTCTTCCTTAGCTCGGCCCGTTTCAGTTCGAGCGCGTGCTCCATCTCCGCGATTTCCTCGTCGGCCTGGTACTTGGCCCGCGCGGCCACCACGCGCGCCTGGTGGTTCAACTGCTCGGTCTGTTCCAGCAGACGCGCTTCTTCCTGCTGGCTCAGCGCCTCCGCGATCTTCGGGTCCATCGGCTCCAACGTCTGGACCGCCAGCGAGATCAGCTCCACGCCGAAACGCTCCTCGATGAAGCCCAGGTGCTCGTTCAGGTGGTTCAGGATGGCGGGCGACGAGATCGCGTGAATCTCGGATCGCTCCGTGTACTCCTTGATCAGCCCCTGCAGCACAATCCGGACCTGGTCGACGGCGCGCGCCACGGCTTCGCTGTCCCACCCGCCGACGCGGATCAGCGACTGGATGTGCTTGATCGATGGCGCGGCGGAACCGATCAACTTGATGCGAACGACCAGGTTGCCCAGGGCCGCCGCTTCGATCGTCAACTGGAGCGGGCTGGTCGTGCGCTTGAGCGGCAGGCTGAAGTGGCGCGGGTACAGCGGGCCGCGCCGGACGCCAATCTGGCCGTTCGACTCGTACAGCACGATGACATCCGGCTGGCGGATGCGGTACTCGAACAGCGCGATCAACACGCACCCCACCACCACGATTCCGATAATGAGACCCGGAATGATTTCCATCTGTTCATACCTCCGGCAGTGGCGCTGGTGCCATCTGCTGCACTGAACTCACTGGAAGTCTTTGCTGAGAGGATCAGGAGCGAGGCAGGCGCGCTCCGAGATGGTCAGGTAAACAGCCGGTCAGCCTTCCGGCGACCGGATCGTTTGGAAAACTGGCCCCCACACTTCCGATCGAGTGGATTGATTATACCCGATTATCCGCGATCGGGTAGCGCCGGACGCTGCAAAACGCAGGCGCCCAGGGGCCTTCTTCGCGTGAGAAGCGTGTCGATTTGTGCAGATTCACGAGATCGGCGCGCGCGCCCCGGCGCGTCGTCCGGGCCGGAACGGGTACGCGAACGTGTAACGGCCCGCGCCGAGCGTCAGTTCCACGCTGCCGCCCACCTGCTCGCTGCCGTCCAGCGGGCGCCCATCGAGCGCGACCGCGTCCCGCTGCGCGCCGGGCAGCACGACCCTGGCCGAAGCGTTGAACGGGATGGCGATCTCGATTGTGAGCCGCCCCGCGTCGTCGAAGCGCCAGCCGCTCTCGACCGTGCCCGCCGCCGAGCGATAGCGCGCCCTGGCCCATTGGAGCGACGGGTCCGGCTTGGGCGCGATCAGCGCATGGCGGAAGCCGGTCACGCCATCGTCGCCCGCCGACGGGTTGAGCCCGCACATGTCGCGGTACATCCACTCGACGATGGAGCCGTACGCGTAGTGGTTCAGCGAGTTCATGCCGGTCGAGCTGATCGAGCCGTCCGGGTTGAGCGAGTTCCACCGCTCCCAGATGGTCGTCGCGCCCAGGTTGACGGCGTACAGCCACCCCGGGTATTCCTCGTTGAGCAGCAGTCTGTAGGCCAGATCGTTGGCCCCGCTGTTGGAGAGCACCCGGCAGAGGTACGGCGTGCCGACGAAGCCCGTCCGGAGATAGCCCCCGTCTTTTTCGAGGCGGGCGACCAGGTCGCGCTTCACCCGCTCGCGGTGCGCGTCCGGCGCCAGGTCCATGAACAGCGCCAGCACGTAGCCCGTCTGGGTGGGGACGGCCAGCCGCCCGGTCGCGGTGAAGTATTCCTGTTGAATCGCCGCCTTGACCTCGGCGGCCAGCCGCCCGTAAGCCGCGGCGTGCTCCGCCTCGCCGAGCACGGCAGCCGCCCGCGCCACCAGCCGCGCCGAATAGTGATAGAAGGCCGACGCGATGAAATCGTGCGCTGTGCCGCCCCGCCGGTTTGTCGGGTCGAGCACGTCCAGCGACAGCCAGTCGCCGAAGTGGGTGCCTTCCGTCCACAGGCGCCTGCCGCCGGTCGACTCGTCGATCGACCGGATGTAATCCACCCAGGCGCGCATGCTCTCGAACTGCTGCTCCAGGATGCCGGTGTCGCCGTAAAACTCGTACACGTTCCACGGCACGATGGTCGCCACGTCGCCCCAGGCAGCGGCGCCGCCCTTGTCCAGGTTGACCATCGGCACGATGTGCGGCACCATCCCGCCGGTCTTCGCCTGTTCTTTGGCGAGGTCGTAGGCATATTTGGCGAAGAACGCCGCGACATCCATGTTGAAGCAGGCCGTGCCGGAGAAGATCTGCGCGTCGCCGGTCCAGCCCAGCCGCTCGTCGCGCTGCGGGCAGTCGGTGGGGATGTCGAGGAAGTTGCCCTTCTGCCCCCACATCGCGTTCTCGAAAAGCTGGTTGACCTTCGCGTTGGACGTCTCGATCGCGCCGGTCGTGTCCATCTGCGAGTAGATCACACAGCCGGTGAAATCCTCGGCGCTCAGCTCGCCGACCCAGCCGCTGACCTTGACGTAGCGGAAGCCGAAAAAGGTGAAATACGGCTCGACGACCGCGCCGGTGCCGTCCGCGATGTAGGTGTATTCCGCTTTGGCCGTGCGCAGGTTCTCACGGAAGAAGTTGCCGTCTTGCAGCACCTCGCCGAACTGGAGGTGAATCCGGGTGCCCGCTGGCGCGTTCGTCCTGAAGCGAACCCAGCCGGTCATGTTCTGGCCCATGTCGAGCACCGTCTCGCCCGCCGGGGTGTGGATGACCGCCACCGGCGCGATCTCCTCGTTGATCCGGACCGGCAGCGACCGCCGGGCCTCCAGCCGCGCCGTGTCGATCGCGATCGGTTTGACGCCGAAGGTCGCGCCGTCGTCGCGGATATCCTTCGCGATCCGGGCATCGACTATCTCGCCGTCGAAGATGTCGCTCTCGACGACCGGGGAAGGCTGGGCGTTCCACGACGGATCGGTGGCGACGATCAGCTCGTCCCCGTTTTCCAGCGTGATGTGCAGCTCGCCGATCAGCGCGAACCGGTCGCCATAGAACCCCACGACACCCCTATTGGCGCCATAGCGACCCTTGTACCAGCCGTTGCCCAGCATGACGGAAACCAGGTTCGAGCCGGCCCTGAGCTGGCCGGTGATGTCGAACGTCTGGTATTGCAGCCACTGGTCGTAGGCGTTGCAGTACGGCGTGAAGTATTCATCCCCCACCCGCTGCCCGTTCAGCTCGAAGTGATACAGGCCCAGCCCGCAGAGGTACGCCCGCGCAGCGACGGGCCGGGCGGGGAGGTCGAAGCGCCGGTAGAGGATCGGGTGCAGGTGGTTGTCCACCCAATTCGGCGTGATCCACGTCGCGCGCCAGTCTTCGCCCATCTTCGCCGTCTCGAACCAGGCCACCTCGCTCTCGGCGCGTTCCGTCTCTCCCCAAACCCGGACCTTCCAGAAATAGCGGGTGCGCGGCTCCAGCCGGATCGGCGGGCGGTAGCCCAGGCTGTCGATGCCGGGCCCCTCGACCCTGCCGCTGTCGAAGACGATTCGCTCGAAAGCGGGATCGCGGCTGACCAGGACCTGGGCGGCGGTCTGGCGCGTGTCGGGCGTGTCCTCCACGATCCAGGAGAGGGCCGGTCGTTCGATGGCAAAGCCCAGCGGGTTGGCGATGCGGTTGGTCTTGAGATAAGTAATTTTCACGGTTGACCTCGCAGGTGGCACATCTGTCAATGATTACGAATGAAAACGAGCGAATATCAGCTATACTGGGCGCTCCAGGGCATCGAACGTATCACCCTATCCCGGAGCGAATTATGTTGCAGACCACCGACATCCACATCCGCGACCCGTTCGTGCTGCCGGTCGCGGCGGAGAAACGCTATTATCTGTACGGCACCACCGGCTCCCAGGCGTGGACGGATCACGCCTCGGGGTTCGACTATTACACCAGCCCCGACCTGCAGCGTTGGGAAGGCCCGTTCCCGGCCTTCCGGCCCCCGGCGGATTTCTGGGCAGACCGCAATTTCTGGGCGCCCGAAGTGCACGCCTACCGCGGGCGCTATTACCTGTTCGCCAGCTTCAAGGCCGGTGACGCCCGCCGGGGCACGCAGATCCTGGCGGCGGATGGCCCGCAGGGCCCGTTCGCGCCCATCAGCGAGGGTCCGGTCACGCCGCGCGACTGGGAATGCCTGGATGGCACCCTGTTCGTCGACGCCCAGGCTCGCCCCTGGATGGTCTTCTGCCACGAATGGGTGCAGGCCGGCGACGGCGAGATCTGCGCCCTGCGTCTGAGCGACGACCTGCGCTCGGCTATCGAGGCGCCGCGCCTGCTCTTTCGCGCATCCGAGGCGCCGTGGGCGCAGCAGATCGACTCGAAGGGCCGGGTAGGCTACGTGACCGATGGCCCGTGGCTCCATCGCCTCGCCAGCGGCGACCTGATCATGCTGTGGTCCAGTTTTGGCGCGGGCGGCTACACCGTCGGCATCGCGCGATCGGCCTCGGGTGACGTTCTCGGCCCGTGGCAGCAACTGCCCGAGCCGCTGTATGCCGGCGATGGCGGCCACTGCATGGTGTTCCGCGCCCTGGATGGGCAGTTGTGGCTGGCGTTCCATCGTCCCAATCAATCCCCCGACGAGCGCCCGCAGTTCGTCCGGCTGCGGGAGGGCGGGGCGGCGGTAGCGCTGGCCTAGGGCGCGCTGGGACCGGCCACCGGGACGGGGCGGTCCGGCAGGTGAAACAGGTCGTCGACGCGCACCGGCTGGTTGAGCTCCATGGCGCGGTTGGCGGCGATGCCCAGCAGGATCGAGGCGGC
>JAHDLB010000031.1 GCA_018432315.1 Anaerolineae bacterium | reverse complement strand
GTTTTCGTCGTCTCGCGCGCGACTATGAGCGTTTGCCCGACACCTTGAAAGGCTTGCATTTCTTGGCCTTTGCTATTTTGATGGCAAATCAGTTCGTTCGGTTGATGGCTCATGTGCTCTAAAGTGCATAACAGCCTCTAGTGTGAGCAAATCGTGTGAACAAACACACTCAGCGAGAGCCGCTATGTCCCGATCGAAGAACAAGCGCCCCACCATCGTCGACGTGGCCCACGAGGCCGGCGTGTCGTACCAGACCGTGTCCCGCGTGCTGAACGGGCATCCACGCGTCGCCCCCGACACGCGCGAGCGCGTGCTGGCCGCCATCCAACAGCTCGACTACCGGCGCAACAAGGGCGCGCAGATGCTGCGCACCCAGCGCTCAGGCGCGATCCAACTCCTGTCGGTCGATGCCGAATACCCGTTCGAGGTCCCGCTGCTGAAGACCGTCCACTGGGGCGACTATTCCGCGATTTACACCGACTGCACGCTCAAAGATCTGCCCCGCGCGCTGGACAAGGCCGCTCTGCACATGGTCGAGGGCATCTTCCTGTACGCGCCCCGGCTCGACATCGACGACGACGAGCTGCTGGCGATGTGCGACGGCATCCCCATCGTGCGGCGCGATTTCGCGCTGGATTCGAAACGGATCACCTGGGTCGGCTACGACCAGGTCCACGCCACGCGGCTGGCCGTGCAGCACCTGATCGACCTGGGCCACCGCGAGATCGCGGTCGTGACGGGCACGCTGCGCACCATCAACGCGTCGTGGCGCTACAAAATCTGGAAGCAGACCCTGATCGAGAACGGGCTGGAGCCGGGCCCGAGCGCGCACGGCGACTACACGACGACCAAAACGGCCATCGAAACCGGCTACGAGGGCATGTGCAAGATCCTCAAGCGGGGCGCGACGTTCACGGCGGTCCTCATCGCGAACGATCACATGGCGATCGGGGCCATGCACGCGCTGCGCAGCCGCGGCCTGCGCATCCCGGAAGATGTGTCGGTGGTCAGCTACGACAATTCCCCGCACGCGGCGTTCCTCGACCCGCCCCTCACGACAATCGCGTTCGACTTCGACCTGCAAAGCCGGCTGGCGTTCCAGTTCCTGTTCGAGCTGATCAACGAGCCGGACACGCCGCCCCACCAGCACGTGCTGCTGCCGCGCCTCGTCGTGCGCAAGAGCACGCGCGCCCTGCGATAAAAGCCCCAGCGCGCCAGAATCGGCGCCCGGTATTGACTCCTGATCGGACTCTGGTTTATTCTGGATGTGAACATTCACATGATTCTTGATGCGTCCATCGCGTGGCTGACAGTTTCAGCGTGGGAGGTGGCTATCGATCCGAACTTCACACGTCACACACCGTAAAGAAGCTTATTATTTGGAGAGGAAACCCCATGATGAAAACCAAAAAAGGCTGGCTGATCACGTTACTCGTGCTCGTCGCGATGATCCTCCCCGGCACGGCAGCGCTGGGCCAGGACGAGACGGTCGAGCTGCGCATGGCGTGGTGGGGATCGCAGACCCGGCACGACCAGACGATCGCCGTGATCGAGCTGTACAAGGAACAGAATCCGAACGTCGAGATCATCTACGAGTTCTCGAACTGGGACGATCACTGGACGAAGCTGGCGACCCAGGCCGCCGGCGGCGACCTGCCGGACATCATCCAGCATGACTACCAGCGCATTCAGGAATGGGTCACCAACGACCAGCTCCTGCCCCTCGATCCGTTCATCGAGAGCGGCGTGATCGACGTGTCCAACATCGCGGAAGCGTCGCTGGCTGGTGGCCGCGTCAACGGGCAGCTCTACGGCTTCAACCTCGGCAACAACTCCGAAACGTTCATCATCGACGTGGATCTGCTGGAGCAGGCCGGCATCGAGATCCCGCCGATCGACTGGACCTGGGACGATTTCGAAGCGATCGCGCTCAAGATCCAGGAGGAGCTGGGCATCTACGCCATCGGCGGCAACCTGCACTATTCGGAGCACTGGAAAGGGACGTACATCACCTGCTGTGACGCCTATGCCTACAACGCCGAAGGCGACGGGCTGGGCTATACCGAGGAGCAGGACCAGTACTTCGTCGACTACCTCAACCTGATCAAGGACCTGACCGATGCAGGCGCCATCCCGCCCATCGAGGAGACGATCGCGCGCACCGGCCTGAGCGTCGAGGACGCCTACATCGTCACCCAGCAGGCCGCGATGGAATACGGCTGGAGCAACATGCTGGTCGCCGTCTGGAACGCGGCGGGTGAAGATCGCACCTTCATCGAGCACAGCGTGCCCAGCATGGCCGGCGGCTATCCGCGCAACTACATCAAGCCCTCGATGTTCTGGTCGATCTCCAAGAACTCGGATCACCCCGAAGAAGCGGCCAAGTTCATCGACTTCTTCACCAATTCGGTCGAGGCCAACGAGATCATGATGGCCGAGCGCGGCGTGCCGATCTCGTCGGCGGTGCGCGAGGCGCTGCTGCCCCAGCTCAATCCGGCGCAGCAGGCCATGTTCGACTTCCTGGGCGCGATCGAGGACTACAACAGCCCGATTCGCCCGCCCGACCCGGTCGCCCACGGGGACATCAACTCGAATGTGTACCTGGCACAGGTCGTCGAGCCGTTCCTCTACGGGCAGATGTCGGCTGAAGAGGCCGTCGCCCTGCTGCGGCAAGAGGCCGAGATTCTCCTGGCGCAGTAAGCGCGCCGCCCCCATTCCGGGGTCATTCCGCCCAGGGGTGCCGTCCGTGCGCCCCTGGGCGTGAGGTTGGCGGAAAGTATTCAGGAACGCAATTATGACCGATTCGGCGCTCAGGCTCCCGCGGCGCGGGTCGCGCAAGCGAAAAGAAGGCCGGTCCCGCTGGGGCGAAAACAACCTGGCGGGATACCTGTTCATCTCGCCCTGGTTGATCGCGTTTTTTGCCTTCGCATTCATCCCCATGGTGCTCTCGTTCGCGCTGGCCTTCACCGACTATCACATTCTGCGCGGCTGGAACTTCATCGGGCTGGACAACTTCCAGCGTATGTTCTACAACGACGTGCGCTACTGGCGCTCGGTGTCGGCAACGGTGAAATACGTGGTGTTCGCCGTGCCGCTGCGCCTGGTCTTCGCGCTGGGCGTGGCGATGCTGCTCAACACCAACCGGCGGGGCGTGGCGTTTTACCGCGCCGCGTTCTACGCGCCGTCCGTGGTGGGGGCGAGCGTGGCCGTCGCCGTGATGTGGCGCGAGGTGTTCAACCGCGAAGGGCTGGTGAACGCCATCCTGGGCCAGTTCGGCCAGCCCAGCATCTGGTGGCTGGGCCATCCCGATTACGCGATCTGGACGCTCATCCTGCTGGCGGCGTGGCAGTTCGGCTCGCCGATGCTGATCTTCCTGGCCGGGCTGAAGCAGATCCCGGAGCAGCTTTACGAATCGGCGTCGATTGACGGGGCGAACGGGATTCAGAAGTTCGTCCGCATCACGCTGCCGCTGCTGACGCCGGTCATCTTCTTCAACCTGATCATGCAGTTGATCGCCGGGTTCATGACCTTCACCCAGGCGTTCATCATCACCAACGGCAGCGGCAGGCCGCTCGACACTACGCTGTTCTACGCGCTGTACGTCTACAAGCGGGGGTTCGAAACGTACGAAATGGGGTACGCGTCGGCGATGGCGTGGGTGATGCTGGCGGTGATTGCGCTCCTGACCGCCATCGTGTTCAGGACGTCCTCGCACTGGGTGTACTACGAAACGGATGAAGGGATTTAAGCGATGAGCAGCGCTGAAAACCCGGTTTCACGTTCGCTGCCCTACGCCGGCAGCGCCAGGCTGTCACCGCCCTGGTACCAGCGAAAAGCCGTGCGGACTGTTCTGTATCACGTTTTCGTCGGGCTGGCGACGCTGGCAATGCTCTATCCCCTGCTGTGGTTGTTCGGCAGCTCGCTCAAAGGGCCGAGCGAGATCTGGACGCGCCAGACCGCGTTGATCCCGAACGAAATCCATTTCGACAACTACAAAAACGGGTGGGACGGCTTCGGCGATATCTCGTTCGCCACGTTTTACAAAAACTCGTTCTTCTACGCCGGGGTCGGCACGCTGCTGACGGTCAGCGCGTCGGCGGTGGTCGCCTATGGCTTTGCGCGCATCAAATTCAGGGGCAAGCGGATCTGGTTCGGCCTGATGCTGTTGACGCTCATGCTGCCAATCCAGGTTCAGATCATCCCGCAGTACATCATGTTCAACGAGCTGGGCTGGATCAACACGTTCTACCCGCTGCTGTTGCCACGGCTGGGCGGGCAGGCGTTCTTCATCTTCATGATCGTCCAGTTCATCCGCGGCATCCCCCGCGAGCTCGACGAGGCGGCGCTGATCGACGGGTGCGGCCAGGGCGGTATCTTCTTCCGGATCATCCTGCCCCAGCTCAAGCCGGTCATCATCACGGCGGCGATCTTCTCGTTTTACTGGACGTGGGAAGACTTCCTGACGCCGCTGCTCTACCTGAACTCGCCCAAGCTGTACACGATCTCGCTGGCCCTGCGCACCTTTTCGGACCCATCCGGCGCGACCAATTGGGGCGAGGTCTTCGCCATGTCGGCGCTGTCGTTGGTGCCGGTGTTCCTCATTTTCGTGTTCTTCCAGCGCTACCTGGTCCAGGGCATCGCCACCACCGGGCTGAAGGGCTGAGTGCGTTGGGGCTGTCCCGTGGTGCTTCTTTGCCGGCGAGCCGTCGATCATGATGCGGATGCCCAGCCTCATGCCGGAACCGGGATCGCTGTTCGATCGGATCACGACGGTGGTGCTGGCGAACCTGATGTGGGTGGTGTTCGCGCTGCTGATTATCCCCCTGCCCGCGGCGACCGCCGGGCTGTTCGCCGTGCTGGCGCCGCTGGCGCGCAACCGCGACGCCGAGATATTCGCGACCTTCTTCGGCACGATGCGCCGCCAGTGGCTCAAGAGCACGGTGATCTTCGGGGCGGACGCGGTAATCGGCGGGCTGCTCGTCGTGAACTTGCGCCTGTTGAACGTCATCGAGCCGGAGCCGGCCCTGCTCTGGGTGCTGCGCAGCCTCTACGTCTTCGTCGGCATCGCCGCGCTGATGGTGAACCTGTACCTGTGGCCGCTGTTGGTGCTGTTCGATCTCCGGCTGCGGCGGCTGGTGAGCGTGTCGTCCCGGCTGGCATTCGCCCACCCGGCGTGGTCGCTGCTGTCGGTCGGCGTGGCGGCGCTGCCCTTCGCGCTGGCGGTGGTCGTGCCGCCGGCGCTCAGCATCGCGATCGTCGGCTCGCTGGTCGTCCTGGTCGTCAACTGGAGCGCCTGGCAGGTGATCAAGCGGTATGCCACCCCGGAGGAGCTGGCCGAGTTGAACCAGCCCTGATCGCCGGGCGGAGCGGTTTCTCGCGGCTGTGCGCAGGCACGCCCGGCTCACTAACCCATAAGGAGGGAATATGCGAGTGACTGTCTATCCGGATGCCGGCCCATTCCTGGACAGGGCGCTGGCCGACCTCGAACGCCAGGAAGTCGCCAACGGTTTGATGCTGGGGATCTGCCTCGGCCTGCAGAAGGCTCCCCCCAAAACCGCGCCCTTGCTCGCCACGGTCGAGGACGACCGCGGGCTGGCGCTGGCAGCGGTGATGACTCCGCCGCACAGGATCGTGCTCGCCAGCCATCTCGACGATCCATCCGAAGCCGTGGACGCGCTGGCCCGGTGGCTGGCGTCCTCGCCGTGGGCGATCCCCGGCGTGTTGGGCCCTGCCCACGTCGCGGACGCGTTCGCGCGCCGGTGGGGTAAGCCCTTCACCCCCGGCATGTACCAGCGCGTCTACGAGCTGCGCGAGGTGATCCACCCCGCCTATCCGCCGGGCGCATTCCGCATCGCCACGCCCGACGACCTGGCAATCGTCGCGCCGTGGGTGCACGCGTTTCAGTTCGACATCGGCCAGGCGGCCACCGCCGAGGACTCGCGCGAAATCGCCCGCCAGCGCATCGACGAGGGCGGGATCTACCTGTGGGATCACCAGGGGCCGGTGTCGATGGCGGCCAAGGCGCGCCCCACCCGGCACGGCGTCACCGTGAATCTGGTGTACACGCCGCCCGACGCCCGCCGCAAGGGGTACGCCTCGGCGTGTGTCGCGCGGCTGAGCCAGCTCCTGCTCGACCAGGGGTACGCGTTCTGCACGCTGTTCACCGATCTCGCCAATCCGACGTCCAACCACATTTACCAGGACATCGGCTACGTTCCCGTGTGCGATTTCAACGCGTACGATTTCGTCGGATGAGACGGGATCTGGCGGGGGGATCACCCGCCCGCGCCGGGCAGCATCCCGCCGTTCACCAGCGCCATCGATTTGAGCGTTTCCTCGCGGATCGTCTCGACGATGGCGTGTTTGAGGGCCACGAACTCGGGCGACGTCATGATCTCGTAGCGGCGCGGGCGGGGCAGATCGACCGCGAACTCCTGCTTGATCTTGCCGGGGCGCGCCGTCATCACCAGCACGCGGTCGGACATGAAGATCGCCTCGTCGACGTCGTGCGTGATGAACATCACCGTGATGCGGTGCTCCTCCCAGACGCGCAGCAGCAGTTCCTGCATCATGCCGCGCGTCTGCGCGTCCAGCGCCCCAAACGGCTCGTCCATCAGCAGCACGGCGGGGTTGTACACGAGCGCGCGCGCGATCGCGACCCGCTGGCGCATCCCGCCCGACAACTGGTTGGGATACGCGTTCTCGAAGCCTTTCAGGCCGACCGTCTCGATGTAGTGCGCGACGAGCGCCTGCTTTTCTTTCTTCGTGAAGCCGCTTTTCTTCAGCGCGAACTCGACGTTTTTGCGCACCGGCATCCAGGGGAACAGCGTGTAGGTCTGGAAGACGACGCCCCGGTCGCGCCCCGGCCCGGTGACCGGGCCGCCATCGACCAGCACGTCGCCCGCCACCGGGTCGATCAGCCCGGCGATGATGTTCAGCAGGGTCGATTTGCCGCAGCCCGACGTGCCCACCACCGAGACGAACTCGTTTTGGGCCAGCGAGAGGGAGACGTCGTCCAACACCATCAAGCCGCTGCGGGGGGTCCCGAACCAGTGGGAGAGGCGCCTGACCGCGACCTTTGATTGCTCCACGATCACCGCTCCTTCGTCCACTTGAACAGGTAGGTTCCGGTGATCTTGAAGAAGTAGTCCGTCACCAGCCCCAGGAAGCCGATGAAGATGATACCGAAGATGATCTGCTCGGTCGCCAGGTAGCGCTGCGCTTCCATGATGCGCCGCCCCAGGCCATCGCGGGCCGCGACCAGCTCGGCCACCACCAGGTAGGTCCACGTCCAGCCCAGCGTGATGCGGAAGGTGTCCCACACGCCGGGCAGCGAGGCGGGCAGGATGATGTCGCGCAGGATCTCGAACCGGCTGAGCCCCAGGGTGTAGCCCACGCGGATCAGGTCGTGCGGGACGGTCTTCACGTTGTCCATGATCAGGAGCACTTCCTGGAAGAACGTGCCGATGAACAGGATCAGGAACTTCTGCTCGTCACCGATGCCGGCCCACAGAATGGTGAGCGGCACCAGCGCCACGACCGGCATGTACCGCACCAGGTCGATGAACGGTTCCAGCAGCCCCTCGATCAGCTTGAAGTTGCCCATCAGCACGCCGATCGGCACGGCGCACAGCGTCGCGATGAACCAGCCGACCACGATCCGGTAGATGCTGGCGCGGGCATCCTGCACCAGGATCCCGCGCTCGTACTGGCGCACGCCTTCGTCGATGATGGCGGTCGGCGTGGGCAGGAACAGGTCGGAAATGTAGCCGCCATAGGTGGCGATGCTCCACGCGACCAGCACGGCGGCGATGAAGCCGGTGCCGGCCAGCAGGTACACGCTGCGCGGGATGTCTTCGCGCAGGGCCAGCAGCTTGACTCGATTGCGCCGGCGAACCGGGCTGGCCGGTCCCTCGAATTCCAGATCGCGCGCGGGCGACGTCTCCATGGCGGGTTATTTCCAGTCGCGATAGAAGCGGTACGGGTTGTGCGTCAGTCCATCGGGCGGCAGCGCCGAATGGCCGCGATGGGTCAGGTTGAACAGGTGGTTTTGCTCGCCGTACTGGCGGCGCGCCTCGTCCACCAGGGCCGGGTACAGGTCGACCTTGGTCATGCCCTCGGCATCGCGCGAGAGCTCGGCCAGGATGCGCCCGTCGAAGTTGACGGCCATGCTGCGCCCGGTGTAGGTGTACATGGGATCGGTGCCCACCTGGTTGACGGCGACCACATACATCAAGTTTTCCCAGGCGCGCGCCTGGTTGGTGAAGACCCACGGCGCGCCGTACGGCTCCATGTAGGCCGCCCCGCGAATGAGCACGTTGGCGCCCATCATGGCGACCTCGCGCGCGCTTTCGGGCAGGTCGCCGTCGTAGCAGGTGATCACGCCCAGGCGGGCGCCCTTCGGCCCATCGACCACGCAGAACTCGTCGCCGGGCGTGCACTCCTCAAGCGGCACCCAGGGGTTCACCTTAACGTAGCGCAGCGCGATCTCGCCCGCGCTGTCGATCAGGATCGACGTGTTGAACGGTTTCTCGCCGTGGGGGTGCCGCTCCAGCAGCGAGAAATGGGCCCACACGCCCAACCGCTTGCAGTGCGCGGCCAGCGCCGCCACTTCCGGGCCGGAG
Organism: Anaerolineae bacterium; assembly: GCA_018432315.1. Taxonomy (GTDB): domain Bacteria; phylum Chloroflexota; class Anaerolineae; order Aggregatilineales; family Aggregatilineaceae; genus LM3-B42. The sequence continues at coordinate 87,624 of JAHDLB010000031.1, read as the reverse complement.
AGATCGACGACGGTGTCCAGCCAGTTGGTGACGTGATAGCCCTGCAGCGACCCTTCGGGAAAGACGATCAAATCGGCGCCGGGGAACCCCGCCATCGCGCGGTCCATCCAGGCGCACAGAGTCTCGACGTTCTGCCGTACTTCCGCCCTATCCGCCGCGCTGATCGGGCGCATCTGCACGAGCACAACCGACAGCGCGGAATCGACGCCATGAGCGCTTCCAAGAGCCATAATTATCACGCGACGCGAGTCGCTTCGTTCCTTTCGTAAAAAAACCGGGCATGGCGCGGGCGCCACACCCGGCGCAACAACACACTTACTCCGCCGGCAAATAGGCTTCGAGATAGTCGACCGCCAGGGCGTCCGCCGGGTCGGGAACCTCGGTGATCTCGTCGGGGTTGAGCAGCATCATGATCTCGCCCACGGTCACGAACGTCTCCAGGAAATCGCCCGAGAACTGGACCGCGTTCTCTTCCAGGTCGAACACCTGCACGCCCTCGAACGCGACCTGGAACTCCTCCAGCGGGCTGCCGACCGCGTCGGCGATGATCTGCCCGCCTTCGTCCGGGTTCTCGCGCAGGAAGGTGATCGCGTCGTCCCAGGCGAGCGCCAGGCTCTCGATGATCTCCGGATTTTGCTCGATGTACTCGCGCCGGGCGATCATCACATCACTGATCAGGCCGGGGCGCTCGGCAGCGGTGTAGAGCACGGCATATTCGTCACGGTCGCGCAGGGCCGCCGAGATGTACGGCTCGTAGGTGACGGCCACGTCCACCTGCCCCGCGATGAGCGCCACGCCCACGTCGGCGGCGGCGATCGGAACCGGCTCGATGTCCTCGACGGACATGCCCGCCTCGTTGAGCGCATAGTTGAGCAGCAGATCGCTGGTGGCGCCTAGCTCGTAGGCCACTTCGCGCCCGGCCAGGTCTTCGATGCTCTGAATGTCGGTGTGCGCGATGATCGCGTCGGCTTCGTACGATGCATCCAGCAGCAAGAACGCCTGGGCATCCACGCCCTGGTTGAGCAGCGCGATGAGCGTGTTCGTCGCGGCGGCTTCGACGTCCAGCCGCCCGCTGGCGAGCGCCGCGTTCATGTCCTGGTCCCAGGTGAAGTCGATAACCTCGACGTCCAGACCGTGATCGGCAAAGTACCCTTGCTCCTCAGCGATCCACCAGGGACCGTAGCCAAGCCAGGGCTGCACGCCCAACTTGACCTCGGGATTGTCCTGACCATGCGCGGGAACCGCCGTAACGGTCAGAAGCGCGACCAGGAGGAGAACCGGCAGGTATCTCGATTTCTGTTTCATGTCCATTCTCCTAAACAGCTCACAACAGGCTTTCATCCGGGCGTACACGTGCTGCAACAGGAGCCGCCAACCGGCGGCTGCAACGCTTCATTATGGCAACAGGCGAAGCGGGCCTGCATTCTTTTTGGGCAATTCCACCAAACGGGCTACAGGCAAATTGCACGCTAAACGGCACTTGACACGGGCCCTCACATGCGAGACAATTAGCCGGCTAAGTAATCGTGGAGCGCGATGCACAACATGGACGACCCTGTGACCGGCGATTTCGACCACCTGATCGTGGAAGTCTGCCGCGAGCATTATTTGCGCGCGCATACCCTGTTTGGCGCGCTCGGCCTCTACCGCGGGCAGCCGTCGATCCTGGCCGCCCTGTCCGAGCAGGATGGCCGCACCCATTCCGAGCTGGCGGCGGCGCTGCGCATCCAGCCCGCGACCGTGACCAAGATGGTCCGCCGGATGGAACAGGCCGGGTTCGTGACGCGCCGCCCCGACCCGAAGGATCAACGCGTGTCGCGCGTGTATCTGACCGGGGCCGCGCGCGCGATTCACGCCGAGGTGGGCCGCGTCCTCCAGGCGCTGGCCGAGGAGACGCTGCAAGGGTTCCGGCCCGAGGAGATCGCCCTGCTGCGCCGCTTTCTGATCCAGATGCGCGACAACCTGGCGCGGGCGAACGACGATGCGTGATCGTCCGGCGCGCCGCCGAATTGGTTAGCCGGCAAAGTAAGCGCGAGTGTGGAATGGATGTACTGAAACATCTGAAGGTCTACCTCAAGCCGTATCGGAAGCAGGCCGCCATCGCCCCGCTGTTGATGGTCGTCGAGGTCATCTGCGACCTGATGCTGCCCCGCCTGCTCCAGACGATCGTCGACCAGGGGATCGGCCAGGGCGACATGGCGCTGGTGGCGCGCACCGGCGGGCTGATGGTCGTGGTGACCGGCATCGGCGCGGTGGGCGGCATCGGCTGCACCATTTTCGCCGTCCGCGCGTCGATGAACTTCGGGGCCGACCTGCGCAGCGCCGTCTACCGCACGGTGCAAACGCTGTCGTTCGGCAACCTGGACAAGATCGGCACGGCGGAACTCGTGACGCGCCTGACCAACGACGTGAACCAGGTCCAGGAACTGCTGCTGATGGCGCTGCGCATCCTGGTGCGGTCGCCGCTGCTGGTGGTGGGCAGCCTGATCATGGCGATCGTGACCAGCCCGCGGCTGGCCCTGCTGCTGGCCGTGTTGATGCCGCTGCTGCTGGTCATGCTGGCGCTGGTCATCCGGCGCGCCTTCCCGCTGTATACCCAGGTGCAGAACAAGCTCGACCGGGTGAACGCCGTCATTCAGGAGAATCTCTCCGGCGTGCGCGTCGTCAAGGCGTTCGTGCGCAGCCAGCACGAAAAGGGGCGCTTCAGGACCGCCAACGACGACCTGACCGGCACCTCGATCCGGGCGATGCGGATCAGCGTGGTCACCGCCCCGTTCATGATCCTGGCGATCAACTTCGGCGTGGTGGCGGTCGTGTGGTTCGGCGGCGTTCAGACCATCGCGGGATCGATGACCGCGGGGACGATCATCGCGTTCGTGAATTACCTCCGCCAGGCGCTGATGTCGCTGATGATGGTCAGCATGATGATGATTCGGATTTCGCGGGCCGCGGCGTCGGGCAAGCGCGTCGTCGAGGTGCTGACCAGCGAGCCGGAAGTGCAGGATCGCCCCGGCGCGCTGGCGGATTTTTCGCCGGAGGGGCGCGTGGCGTTCGAGCACGTCACGTTCGGCTACGATGGCGGCGAGCCGGTGCTGCGCGACGTCAGCTTCGTCGCCGAGCCGGGCCAGACGGTGGCCCTGCTGGGCGCGACGGGCTCCGGCAAATCGAGCCTGGTCAACCTGATCCCGCGCTTCTACGACGTGGACAGCGGGCGCGTGACCATCGACGGGGTGGACGTGCGCGACATCCCCCAGGCGGCGCTGCGCGCGTCGGTGGGCGTGGCGCTGCAGGAAGCGATCCTGTTTTCGGGGACGATCTACGACAACATCCACCAGGGGCGCGAGGACGCGAGCGAGGCCGACGTCATCGCCGCGGCCAGGGCCGCCCAGGCGCACGACTTCATCACCGCCCTGCCCGATGGGTACGACACCCTGCTCGGCCAGCGCGGCGTCAATCTCTCCGGTGGGCAGAAACAGCGGCTTGCCATCGCGCGGGCGCTCATCCGCCAGCCGGCGATCCTGATCCTGGACGACAGCACGAGCGCGGTCGACGTCGAAACCGAGAGCGAAATCCAGGCGGCGCTGGGCGAGATCATGCGGGACCGGACGAGCTTCATCGTCGCGCAGCGGATCAGCACCGTGCTCAGGGCCGACAAAATCCTGGTGCTGGACGAGGGCCGGGTCGCCGCCGAAGGCACGCACGCGGAACTCATGGGCGCCAGCCCGGTCTACCACGAAATCTACGAGTCGCAGTTGGGCAACGGCGTGATGGAAACGCAGGGGGTGGCGCATGTCAGCAAGTGAACCGACCCGGCGGCGGCAGCCCCCTATGCCCAGGCTGGGGCCGGGCCGCCCGCGCGTCCCTGGCATCGACGGGGCCAGCGCGAGCGACGCCAGGGGCACGCTGGCGCGGCTGTGGCGCTACCTGCAGCGCCAGCGCTGGGTGCTGGTCGCGGCGGTCGGCATGGTGGTCGTCTCGACGGCGCTCAACCTGCTCGGCCCGTACCTGCTGGGGGTCGCCATCGACGACTACATCCTGGCCGGGGACCGCGACGGGCTGGCCCGCATCGCCACCATCATGATCGCCGCCTACCTGGGCCTGACGGTGTCCATCTGGGGCCAGTCCGTGCTGATGGTCCAGGTCGCGCAGCACACCGTGCGCGAGCTGCGCCAGGACGTGTTCGACATGCTGCAAACGCTGTCGCTGCGCTACTTCGACCGGCATCCGCACGGCGACCTGATGAGCCGGCTCACCAACGACGTCGAGAACGTGAACGCGGTGCTCAGCGAGAACGTGACGGGCTTCCTCTCCAGCCTGCTGACGCTGGTCGGCGTGGTGGGGATGATGCTGGCGCTCAACGTGCCGCTGGCGCTGCTCAGCCTGATCGTGCTGCCCGCCATGGCCGCGCTGACGCGCTTTGTCGCGCGCAACAGCCGCAAGGCTTTCCGCGACCAGCAGGACGCCCTCGGCGAGCTTGACGGGCTGGTCGAAGAGACGATCAGCGGCGGGAAGACCCTGCGCGCGTATGGCCGCGAGCCGATGGTGATCGCGGACTTCGAGCGGGCCAACCGGCGGCTGCAGGCGGCTTCGATCCAGGCGCAGACCTACGCCGGGCTGCTCGGCCCCGGCGGCAACATGATCAACAACCTGGGGTTCGCCATCGTGGCGGGCGTTGGGAGCTGGATGGCGATCGAGGGCATGGCGACGGTGGGCCTCATCGCCAGCTTCCTGACCTACGCGCAGCAGATCCGCCGCCCCATCAACGAGGTGTCCAGCCTGTTCAGCACAGTCCAGTCGGCGCTGGCAGGGGCCGAGCGCGTCTTCGAGATCCTGGACGCGGTGCCGGAACTGAGCGACGCGCCCGGCGCGCTGCCGCTGGAGTCGGTGGACGGCAGGGTCGTGTTCGAGGACGTGTCGTTTGGCTACGTCGCGGACGTCCCCGTGCTGAAGCGGGTCAGCCTGGAAGCGCAGCCGGGCCAGACGATCGCGCTGGTGGGGCCGACCGGCGCGGGCAAGACGACCATCATCAACGTGCTGTCGCGCTTCTACGATGTGGACGCGGGCCGCATCACCATCGACGGGATCGACATCCGCGACCTCAAGCGAGCCGATCTGCGCCGCCAGTTGGGCATCGTGCTGCAAGACACGTATCTCTTCTCCGAAACCGTGATGGACAACATCCGCTATGGGCGGCTGGACGCGACCGACGACGAGGTCATCGCCGCCGCGCGGATGGCGAACGCCGACTCGTTCATCCGCCACCTGTCGCACGGCTACCAGACGGTGCTCTCGGAGCGCGCCGGGAACCTGAGCCAGGGCCAGCGCCAGATGCTGGCGATCGCGCGGGCGATCCTGGCGAATCCGGGCATTCTGATCCTCGACGAGGCGACCAGCAGCATCGACACGCGCACCGAGGTGCAGATCCAGGAAGCGATGCTGCGCCTGATGCGCGGGCGTACCAGCTTCGTGATCGCCCACCGGCTGAGCACCATTCGCAACGCGGACCTGATCCTCGTCATCCGCGACGGCGAGATCGTCGAGCGCGGCTCGCACCGCGAGCTGATCGCGCAGGGCGGTTTCTACCACCACCTGTACACCAGCCAGTTCAAAGACACCGATCACCTGCTGCGGGCCTCGTAGGCCAGCCGCGGCGGATCGCCCCTGCCCCGGCGCCTCTCGCACCGGCAGGTGTTGACACGCCGGGCAAATCGTCGTATTCTGAAATCAAATCCTTCATTCAGAACAGCGTTCCATATTATGGAACAGAGAAGCTTATGATCAACTCGGTCCTCAAAGCCATTCGCATCATGCGGCTGTTCAGCGCCGCCGAGCCGTCGCTCTCCCTGGCCGAGATCAGCAGCCGCCTGGACATGCCCAAGAGCACGGCGCACAACCTGCTCAACACGCTGCTCGCCGAGGGGTTCATCGAGAAGGTGGACCGCGAATCCTACGCCCTGGGCACCGCCATCATCCCCCTGACGCAGAACATCCGCGTCAACGTCGAGCTGCGCGACCGGGCCGCGCCGCTGCTGCGCGAGCTGGCCGACGAATGCCGCGAGTCGGTCTACCTGACCGTCCACGACGGCGACCGCGCCCTGTACATCTACGCCGTGGAGTCGTCCCGGCGCCTGCTGGCCCGCACGGCGGTCGGCGACCGCGCGCCGCTGCACTGCACGTCGGTGGGCAAAGCCATCCTGGCCCACCTGCCCGGCGACGAACTGGCGGCCATCCTGGAGCACGTCCCGCTGACGCGCTACACGCCCGAAACGATCACCGACATCGAGACGCTGCACGAGGAGCTGGCGCGCACGCGCGAGCGCGGCTACGCGATCGATCGCCAGGAGCACGAGCGCTCGACGTTCTGCCTGGGCGCGCCCGTGCTCGACCGGCGCGGGCGCGTGATCGGCGCGTGCAGCATTTCGGGGGCCGACCCGCGCATCGTTGGCGAGCGGATCGACGACCTGTCGGCGTGCGTGATGCAGGTGGCCGAGGACATTTCGCGCCGGATGGGCTTCGTCCCCGCGACAATCTCGCGGGTCAATTCACTACACGGGTAGAGCGCCATGATCGAACAATCACCCATCTTCCAACAGCTTGCCGACCGGCCCCTGGCGCACTGCGCGACGCTGTGCCCCCTGCCGGATGGCACCCTGCTGGCGGCCTGGTTCGGCGGCAAGTTCGAGACGGCGCCGGACGTCGCGATCCTGGGCGCGCGCCGGGCACCGTCCGCGGGGACGTGGTCCGCGCCGGAGGTCCTGGTCGACGTGCCCGATCACGCGCTGGGGCAGCCGGTCTTCCTCGCCCACCCGAACGGCGAGTTGTGGCTGTTCTTCGTCGTGGTGATGGACGCCTCCCCGGCCCCGGCGCTGCCGTTCAACGCCCTGCCTCCCATCGCCGGGTGGACCAGCGCGCAGCCCTTCGTGCAGCGCTCGCCGGACGGAGGACGCACCTGGGGCGCTCCCGTCCAGCTCATGGATTATCCGGGGCTGATGTTCCGCAGCCGCCCGCTGGTGCTGCCCGATCGCATCATCCTGCCGGTCTACGACGAAAACACGTGGCAGTCCCGCATGCTGATCTCGGACGACCAGGGGCAAGAGTGGCGCCTGACCGAGCCGCTCTCGACGCCGCAGGGCAACATCCATCCCTGCGTGGTCGCGCTGTCCGATGGCCGCCTGCTGGCCTACCTGCGCACGGGCGGGCTGGGCGGCGTCATCTGGCGGACCGAGTCGCGCGATCGGGGCGAGACGTGGACCCCACCCGCCCCGACGACCCTGCCCAACCCCAACTCCGGGATCGACCTGCTGCGCCTGCAAAGCGGGCGGCTGGCGCTAGCCTTCAACAACAGCGATCACCAGCGAACGCCGCTGTGCGTGGCCCTGGCGGAGGAAGACGAACGGTGGCGCTGGATCCGCACATTGGAAGACGGCGACGGCGAATTCTCGTACCCGACGCTGGCCCAGACGGGCGACGGCGCGATTCACCTGGTGTACACCTACCGGCGCGAGCACATTCACTACGCCCGGTTTGACGAAAGCTGGTTGTTGGAACATGAACTTGAACATTAAAGGGGTCATCGTCCCACTGCTGACCCCCTTCGACGCGCGCGGCGAACTGGACGAAGGCGCGACCCGGCGGCTGGTGGCGTTCCTGATCGCGCGCGGCGTGCGGGGCCTGTTCCCGGTGGGCACGACCGGCGAAATGCCACTGCTGGCGGTCGAGGAGCGCCGCCGCCTGGCCGAGATCGTGATCGATGCCGCCGGGGGACGCGTCCCGGTGATCATCCACACCGGCTCGGCCACCACGCAGCAGACAATCGATCTCACCCAACACGCCCAGGCCGCCGGCGCGGATGCCGCCGCCACGATCCCGCCGTACTACTACCGCTACGGCGACGATGCCCTGTTCCAGCACTTCGCCCGCATCGCCGAGCACGCGCCCGACTTCCCAATCTACCTGTACGAGAACCCGGCGGTCACCGGCAACAGCATCTCGCTGGACGTGATCCGGCGGCTGGTGGACCGCTTCCCCAACGTCGTGGGCCTGAAAGACAGCAGCGGCTCGCTGGCGACGCTGGCGGCCTGTCGCCAGATCCGCAACGGCAGCTTCAACACGGCGGTCGGCCCGGACGGGCTGATCCTGGCCGGGGCGGCGATGGGCATCGACGCCTGCGTTTCGGGCAACGCCAACGTCGTGCCGGAGCTGGTGGTGGCGCTGCACGCGGCGGCGAGCCAGGGCGATCTCCCCCGCGCGCGCGCGCTGCAAGGGCGGCTCGATGCCGTGCGCGCCATCCTGCGCGACGGCGCGGACCTGTCGCTGTTCAAGGGCGTGTTGGCGCGGCGCGGGCTGGCGGTGGGCAGCGTGCGCGCGCCGCTCGTTCCCGCCCCGGACGAGACGATCGCGGCGTGTTGGAACGCCTTGACCGCGTTGGACGTGGACCTGTCCCCCCTATAAGCTCAGCGGCGAAAGGAGGTATTCGACTCAACAGGCAGAGCAGTTCTCATCAGCTAGCGATTTCGTCCACCCAGGCCCCGGCTACTGGGGGCCATAAAAGAATTCTCAAGGAGCACGAAAATGCGCAAACTGGCTTTAAGTCTGATCTTGATCGTGGCGCTGCTGCCGCTGGGCAGCCTGGCGACCGCGCAGGACGTGGTAGAGGTCGAGTTCTGGGGCGGCTGGACCGCCGGTGATGGCGACATCATGCAGGAGCTGGTCGACCAGTTCAACGCCGAACACCCGGAGATTCAGGTCAACCTGACGCGGCAGCAGTGGTCGCCGTTATTCGACGCGTTCGTCGTGTCGAGCAGCGCGGGCGAGTCGCCGGACATCCTGGCGATGCACCCGCAGGAAATGCCGCAGTTCGTCGAGTTGGAACTGCTCGACCCGCTGGATGACATCATCGCCGAATCCGAGATGATGAACGTGGAGGACTACCTCGACGCGGCGGTTCAGCCCAACATCTACAAGGGCGCGCTGTACGGCCTGCCGCTCGACATCCACATGCACGGGCTGTACTACAACCTCGACCTGTTCGAAGAGGCCGGGATCGAAGAGCCGCCCACCACGGGCGAGGAATTTCTCGAAGTCGCCCGCCTGCTGACCGTCGACGAGAACGGCCTGCACCCCGGCGACGAGGGCTTCGACGCGGATAACATCGTGCAGTACGGCGTGAACATGCACACCAACCACCACGCGTTCTTCCAGTGGTGGAGCCTGTACCGCCAGCAGGGCGGCGAGTTCCTCAACGAAGAGGGCACCGAGTGTGTATGGGACCTGGACAAGGCCGAAGCGGCCTGGGTCTGGCTGCAGGACCTGGTGTACACGCACCACGTCGCGCCCCAGGGACAGACCGACTACCCGGCGGACTTCTTCTCCGGGCGAACCGCCATGCTGATCGATGGCCCGTGGCAGATGGTGGCGATGGAGCAGCAGGCCGAAGAGTCCGGTCTCCGCTGGGGGACCGCGACCTACCCGCTGGTCTTCGACGAGATGGCGGTGTGGGGCAGCGAGCACATTCTCACCCTGCCGCGCCACGCCGATCCTGACAAGCGCGACGAGGCGCTGGTGTTCCTGTCGTGGCTGGCGGCCAACTCCGCCGCGTGGGCCGAGTCCGGCCAGCTTCCCGCCGCCGTGGCCGTGATGGAATCCGAGGAATTCCAGTCGATGTACGGGCGCGGGCCATTCATCGAGATGATGCCCTACGCGCAGATCTTCCCCAACACGCCCATGTACAACGAGATCTTCGCGTCCAACGCGCCGACGCCGATGATGGTCATGGCGCAGAACATCATGCTCGAACAGGCCAACCCGCGCGCCGAGGTCGAGACGGCCTGCAACGAGATCACGTTCCTGCTGTCGTTCGACTAGTCTGTTTCGCCTGTACCCGCTTCCGGTGGTTCGGGGCCAACCCGCCCTGAGCCACCGGACATCCTGAGACTGCGATCATGCGCGTCATTCCAAAACCACGAACCGCGTTGGCTGCCGATACGGTGTCGCGCCCACACGCCAACCTGACACCGTACCTGTTCCTGCTGCCGTACCTGGCCTTCTTCCTGGCGTTTCGCCTGGGTCCGTCCGTCTTCGGCCTGGCGATGTCGTTCACTCAATGGTCGATCGTGGGCGAGAAAGAGTGGGTCGGGCTGGGCAATTTCGAGCGGATGGAGATCGACCAGCGGCTGCATGCCGCCATCGAGAACACGGCGTTCTTCTCCGGCCTGACGGTCCCGCTGGTGGTCATCCTGGGCCTGATGCTGGCGATCCTGCTCAACCAGCCGCGGCGCGGTCGCGCGGTGGGGCGCGTCGCCGTCTTCACGCCGTACGTCATCATGTCCACCGTCGTCGGCATCATCTGGACGTGGCTGCTGGAGAAAGACTTCGGCGTGATCAACGTCTACCTGGACCAGATCGGCCTCGGCAAAGTGCCCTGGCTGGTCAGCCAGGACACCGCGATGTACGGCATCATCCTCACCACGGTCTGGTGGACGGTGGGCTATAACACGGTCTTGTTCCTGGCCGGGCTGCAGGATATCCCCGAAGAGCTGTACGAAGCGGCGCGCATCGACGGGGCCGGATCGCTGCGCCTGTTCCGGCACATCACGCTGCCCATGCTGGCCCCGACGACGTTCGTCGTGCTGATGCTGAGCATCATCAACTCGTTCCAGGTGTTCGACCAGGTGTACGTCATGACGTCCGGCGGGCCGGGAACGTCGACTCTCACGCTGGTGCAGTACGTGTACACGGTGGCCTTCCAGTTCCGCCGGATGGGCTACGGCGCCTCGATCGCCACGCTGTTGTTCGCCATCCTGATCGTCTTCGCGCTGATTCAGACGCGCCTGTACCAGCGCGGCCTCAAGGGGACTGCATCATGAACCTCTCGAAAAGCGCCGGAACGGTGATCTGGTACGCGCTGTTCGCCGTGATGCTGGTGTTCACGCTGGGCCCGATCGTGTGGATGCTGTCCACCTCGTTCAAGCCGGAGGCCCAGATCGCCACCACCAGCATCGAGTGGATTCCGCGCACGGTGACGCTGGAGAATTACCGCTACGTCTTCGACCGCTTCGCCATCCTGCGCTGGACGCTCAACAGCTTCGTCGTCGCCACCGCCGCCACGCTGGTCGTCCTGCTGCTGGATTCGCTGGCCGGGTATGCCCTGGCGCGCATGGAGTTCCTGGGCCGGGGCGCGATCTTCGGCCTCATCCTGTCGATGTTGTTCGTGCCGATGCAGATCACGGTCGTGCCGCTGTTCCTGCTGTTCTCGGAGTTCAGCCTGACGGACCACTACCTCGCGCTGATCCTGCCGGTGGGCGCCAACGTGACGGGCGTGTTCCTGATGCGCCAGTTCTTCCTGGGCATTCCCTACGAGCTCGAAGACGCGGCGCGGGTGGACGGCGCCAGCACGCTGCGCATCTGGTGGTCGGTGGTGCTGCCGCTGGCGCGCCCGGCCCTCACCGCCGTGGCGATCATCACGTTCCTGTCGGCGTGGAACAGCTTCTTCTGGCCGCTGATCGTCACGCGCACCGACGCCTCGCGAACGCTGCCGGTCGGCATCGCCCAGTTCATGAGCCTGCGCCCCGGCCAGAGCATGTCCGCGCAGGCCTACGGCCCCTCGATGGCGGGGGCGGTCGTCGCCGCGCTGCCGCCGATCCTGGTGTTCTACGCGCTGCAGCGCTATTTCATCCAGGGCATTTCGATGACCGGGCTGAAGGGCTGAGCCCGCTCAGGCAAACCCGTCGAGCTTTTCGGGGATGCCGGGCACGTAGTAATGCCGCAGGTTCATATAGTACGCCAGCGATTCGGCGGGCGGCTCGTACTCCGGCGGGATGGGGCGCTGTGAAAACGTCTGGAAATAGAGCAGGCACGCGTCGCGCCACCAGCGCGCCTCTTTTTCCTGGATGGCGAGCAGCGCCCGCACGTGCTCGAAGCGCGCCCGGTCGACATACGCAGCCAGCGCGTCCCACGTTTCGATCATCTGCCCCACCTGGGCGACCCCCAGGTTGTACCGGTAGCACAGCTCGTCCCACAGCGTTCGCCCGGACGCCATGACGTGGTCCCACGGAACGTGATGGAACCACAGCAGCAGCTCCTCCGGGCACGTCTCCCGATCGGCGACCAGCTCGCGGAACGGCGAGCAGTACTGGCTGACGGCATCGCTCCCGCCCGGCGTGCGGTCGAAACCGAGGCCCACCCTGTCCGCGCGGTGGTAGTAGGGCGAGGTCCAGTCGGGGCGACCGCCCGTCACCCACGGGCCGGGGCCATAGTGGTGATCCCACGCCATGATGTGGTGCAGCCCCAGCGGAGTCATGTAGTTGACCACCGCCTCGCGCGACTCGATCATCATCGCTTTGGCAGGCTCGACGAAGCGCGTGTCGTTGGTGAACGTCATGCGCAGCCAGTCGTCCGCGATTGCCTCGGGCGAGAGCGCGTGATCCCAGGCCAGCCGCCCGAACGCGAACCAGTTCGCCGCCGCGAACGGGTGCCCGCACCAGTTGCGATCGGTCCCCGTGTTCGCCACCCCGGCCATGCCCGACAGCGCGTGACCGTCGAGGCTGCCGTCCACCACGCGCGACACCAGCGACCCCGGCCCCTGGCAGTACGTGTCCGCGTCGAGCGTCTCTTTGAACAGTGGGGCCAGGTAGACCAGGTGCGTGGCGCACCCCAGGTACTCCTGCGTGATCTGCACTTCGAGCATCAGCGGCGTGCGGGGCATCGCGCCAAACAGCGGGTGGAACGGCTCGCGCGGCTGGAAATCGATCGGCCCGTTCTTGACCTGGAGCAGGACGTTGTCACGAAACGCGCCGTCCTGCGGCACCAGGTCGTTATACGCCTGCTTGTGGCGATCTTCCTCGACGGCGGCATCGTAGACGAACGCCCGCCAGATCACGACTCCGCCAAACGGGGCGAGCGCGTCCGCCAGCACGTTCGCGCCGTCGCTGTGCGAGCGCCCGTAGTCGTGCGGGCCGGGCTGCCCTTCCGAATTCGCCTTGACGACGAACCCGCCGAAGTCCGGGATGATGTCGTAGATCTCCCGCGCTTTGGCCCGCCACCACCCGGCCACGTCCGGATCGAGCGGGTCGGCGGTCGGCAGGCCGCCCAGGTCGATGGGCGCGGTGAAACGCGCCGTCAGGTAGACGCGGATGCCATACGGGCGAAAGACCCCGGCGAGCGCCGCCGCCTTGAGCAGGTACTGCCGCGTGAGCACCAGCGCATTCGCATTGACGTTGGTGATCGACGCGCCGTTGATCCCGATCGACGCGTTGGCGCGCGCGTAGTCCGTGTAGCGTGGCGCGACGTAATCCGGCAGCTTGTGCCAGTCCCACAGCGAAAAACCGGCGTACCCACGCTCGATCGTGCCGTCCAGGTTGTCCCAGTGGTTGAGCATGCGGAGCCTGATCCGGGGCGCGCCGGCGATGTCCAGGCCGGCGAGCGGCGTGTGCGTCTGCACCAGCCGCAAGAGATGAAACGCGCCGTACAGCGCCCCGACGCTCGTATTGGCGGCGATGGCGATGACGTCCCTGCCGTGGAGCGTCGTGCTGCGCAGGACGTACCCCTCGTCGCCAACCGCCGCGAGTTCGCGGTCGAGGGGCAGCTCTGCGATCGGGGGCGTGTGCTCCGGCGTGCCGATCACCAGCGCGCCGCCGGGGCGGTCGAGGCGCTCCGTCACAGGGATCGAGACGCCGAGCAGCTTTCCCAGCGCCGAGGCAAGCTCGTCTTGCGCAACCTGCAGGGTGGGCGTGGCCGGGCGGCTGACGATCTGGGCCAGCGCCGCCCGGTAGGCGTCGCGCAGGCGCGGGTCAGCGACGGGCGCGTAACGCAGCCAAAGCGCGTACCCGTCCTCATCGGGCAGATCGTTTGCTAAGTGATCATTCATGGCTCGTTCGTCTTCTGGCTGAAGTGCCGTAGAAAAATCCCGCACCCCTTGCCCCGCTTCACTCGTGCGGCCGGCCTGCGCGTATCATAGCATGAGACGATTGGATCGCGACACCACACGGCCCAACGCAGTCCCCGCAGAGGCTACATCTGCCCGGACGCGTCAGGGTGGAGCGTGCGATCGCGGCGTGACCCCGCCGGGCATAAACGCCGGGAAGCCGAGTCGCTTGACCTGGATCTAAAAAACTGATACGATGATCATGTAACTAATTACGTAACCGTTTACACGGCCACCGGAAACATCTGCCAGACGAGTTTTTTTTGGGGGACCTTTCCATGGTTTCCGTGTCCGAAAATACGCCTTTACTCCGCGTCGAAGACATCACCAAATCGTTCGGCGCCGTGCAGGCCCTGCGCGGGATCACCTTCGACCTCGTGCGCGGCACGGTGATGGCCCTCGTCGGCGATAATGGGGCCGGCAAATCCACCCTGGCGAAAATCCTCTCCGGCGTTCACCCGCCCACCAGCGGGCAGTTCTATTTGAACGGCCAGAGCTGCCGGTTCGACCGGCCCGCCGCCGCGCTGGCCGCGGGCATCGAAACCGTGTACCAGAACCTCGCGCTCATCGAGGAGCTCGACGTGGCCGACAACGTCTACCTGGGCCGCGAAACCACGCGCGGCGGGGCCATCGGTCGGCTGTTCGGCATCCTCGACCGCCCGGCCATGCGCCAGCACACCGCCAAAGCGCTCAGCCAGCTCCACATCAAGATCCCGGCCCCCACCCTCGCCGTCCGCAAGATGAGCGGCGGTCAGCGCCAGGCGGTCGCCATCGGGCGCGCGCTGACGTGGGGCCGCGAGCTGTTCATCCTCGACGAGCCAACCGCCGCGCTGGGCGTGGACGAAACCGAGCAGGTGCTGCGCATGATCGAGCGCCTGCGCGAGGAGCACGGCCTGACGTTCATCATCATCAGCCACAACATGCAGGATGTCTACCGCATCGCGGACACGATCGTCGTGCTGCGCCAGGGTCGGCACGTCGCGACGCTCGCCAAAAACGACACAACACCCGAGGAAATCGTCGCCTACATCACCGGCGCAAAAGAATAAGACCTATGGCAAACATCAAACAGGTTGCAGAAAAGGCCGAGGTATCGGTCGCCACCGTCTCGCGGGTGATCAACGGCTCCGGCTACGTCAGCCCCGAGCTGCAAGAGCGCGTCTTCAACGCCATGCGCGAGCTGAACTACGAGCTCAACGCGCCGGCCCGCAGCCTCCGCAGCCAGGAAACGCGCATCGTCGGCGTGCTGGTCCCCCAGCTCGACCACCCGTTTTTCAGCGCGCTCAGCTTCGCGATCGAGCGGACGTTCGCTGCCCAGGGCTACAACGTCTTCATCTGCAGCGCCGAAGAAAACGCCGCCAAGGAAGAAGACTACACGCTGATGATGCTCCGCCAGCGCGTGGACGGGGTCATCATCGGCCCGACGGGGTACAGCGAAACGAACCTGAAGCGGCTCATCGAGCAGCACATCCCGGTCGTCCTGGTCGACCGTGACTTCCCGGATCTCGAAGTCAACCGCGTGGTCATCAACAACTTCCAGGGAGGATACGACGGCGCGCGCCACCTGCTGGAGCTGGGGCACGAGCACGTCGGGGTCATCGGCGCGCACGAATACAGCGGCGCCAGGGCTCAGCGCACGAAAGGTATCTTGAAAGCCTTTGCCGACCTGCTGCCCGGCACCACGCCGACGCTCGTGCTGACCGATCAGTTGCAGCAGTTCGCGCAGGCCTACGAGAGTACGACATATCTCATCCAGGAAAACCCGCGCCTCACGGCGATCTTCGCGCTGACCGACGTGCTGGCCGTTGGCGCGCTGCGGGCCGCGAGCGAGCTGGGGCTGCGCGTCCCCGCCGATCTCTCGATCGTCGGCTTCGATGACATCGCGCTCGCCTCCTTCGTCGTCCCGCCGCTGACCACCGTGGCGCAGCCCATCGCCGCGATCGGCGAGACCGCCGCGCACATCCTGCTGCGCCGCATGGTCGACTCGAGCCAGCCGGTCGAAACGATCACGTTCGATACCAAACTCGTCGTCCGAGAATCAACCGCTCCGCCGCCCTAATGTACTAGGAGCCTGCCATGTCCGAGAATGCGACGCCGTCGCTGCTGCCCTCCCCCACCAATCGAGTCCTGGAATTCATTGCGCGCTACGGAATCATCTTCGTGCTGGTCATCATGGTCGTCGCGCTGTCGATCCTCACGCCGAGCCTGCGCGGGGAGCAGTACTTCCTGACCAAGCGCAACCTCCTGCAGGTGGCGCTGCAAGCGTCGATCAACAGCGTGATCGCCGTCGGGATGACCTTCATCATCACCAGCGGCGGGATCGATCTCTCGGTCGGGTCGATGGCCGGGTTTGCCGGCGTGGTCACGGCGATTGCCCTGCGCGATTACGGCGTGGGCTACCTCGGCGGGTTCCTGGTGGCGGTGGGCGCGGGCACGGCCTGCGGCCTGTTCAACGGGCTGCTCATCACGCGCGCCAACCTGCGCCCGTTCATCGCCACGCTGGGCACGATGGGCATCTTCAGAGGGCTGGCGCTGGTCGCCAGCGACGGGCGCCCCATCTACGGCTTCAACCGCCGCTTCATAGACACGTTTTCCGGCGAAACGTTTTTCGACATCCCCAAGCCGGTGATCGTGGCGGCGCTGGTGGCGGTGGGCGGCTGGCTGATTCTCACCCAGACCCGCTTCGGAAAATACACCATCGCCATCGGCGGCAACGAGGAAACGACCGGGCTGGCCGGGATCCCCATCCAGCGCTACAAGCTGGGGATTTACGCGCTGGGCGGCTTCCTGACCGGCACGGCAGCCGCGCTGCTCACGGCGCGCCTCAGCTCCGCCGATCCCATCGCCGGCAACCTGTTCGAGCTGGACGCCATCGCGGCCACGGTGATGGGCGGGACGAGCCTGACCGGCGGCGAGGGAACCATCCTGGGGACGGTGGTCGGCGCGCTGATCATCAGCCTGGTCCGCAACGGCATGAACATCCTGAACGTGCAGAGCTTCTGGCAGCAGTTCGTGATCGGGTCGGTCATCATCCTGGCCGTCATGCTCGATCAGTGGCGCAAGAAACAGGTCCGCCCGCAGTAGGTGCGCGGGCCGCCCGCCTGACAGGAACGATTTCCCGGTCGAAAAGGAGGTGGTCGCCAGCGACAAACCCGTCCCGTAAAACTGATTTCGTTTCGACCCAATTACTACAGGAGGCAACACCATGTCGCGGTTACACTCACCTTATAGACTCCTTAGCTCCCTGCTCATTGTCGTGATGCTGGTTGGCGCGCTGGGTATGGGCGCCACGGCGGCCCAGTCCGCTCGCCAGGACACGCTGCGGTTCGGCGCCATCATCAAGACGGAGGCCAACGAGTTCTGGCAGGCGATGGCCGAAGGCTACCGCTTCGCCGCCGAACGGTACGGCGTCGAAGTCGAGATCGGGTCCGTGGCGACCGAAGCCGACACCACGCAGCAGTTGGCGCTGCTGGAATCGTATCTCGAGCGCGGGTTCGACGCGCTGCTCGTGTCCCCGATCACGCCCACCAACCTGAACTCGGCCCTGGCCCAGGCGACCGAGCTGGGCATCCCGATCATCAACGTCGACGAGTTGATCCCCGCCGATGCCGCCCGCGAAGCCGGGATCGACATCGAGATGCGCATCGCGTCGAACAACTACATGGCCGGGCAGCTCGCCGGGCGCTACGTGCTGGATCACGTGGAGCCGGGCGCGCAGGTCGCGATCCTCGAAGGATTGGCGGGCAACGTCTCCGGGCAGGATCGCCGTGACGGCTTCTTCGACACCGTCAACGAGACGCTCGACGTCGTCGCCAGCCAGCCCGCCGACTGGGACCGCTCGAAGGCCCTGGACGTGGCGACCAACGTCCTGCAATCCAACCCGGATGTCAAGGCGATCTACTGCGCGAACGACACGATGGCCCTGGGCGCGCTGCAAGCCGTGCGCGCCGCCGGGCTTGAGGGTGAGGTGATCATCCTGGGCACCGACGCGATCCCCGAGGCGCTCGACGCCGTCCGCGAGGGTGGCATGGCGGGCACCGTCGCCCAGTTCCCGTTCGAGGTCGGCGTGCTGGCGGTCGAAAACGCCATCAAGCTGGCCGAGGGCCGCCCGATCCCGACGCGCATCGACGCGCCGATCAAACTGCTGACCGCCGCGGACCTGGACAGGCCCGTCCAGCCGGTGCCCGATCCGGCCATCCCCGACTACCGCTTCGGCGCCATCATCAAGACCGAGGCCAACGAGTTTTGGCAGGCGATGGCCCAGGGCTACCGCGACGCGGCTGAACGCTACGGCGTCGAAGTCGAGGTGGGCTCGGTCGCCACCGAAGCCGACACGGCGCAGCAGTTGGCCCTGGTCGAGTCCTACATCGACCTGGGGTACGACGCGCTGTTCGTCTCGCCGATCGCCCCGACCAACCTGAACTCGGCCCTGGCGCAGGCCACCGAGCAGGGCATCCCCGTCTTCAACGTCGATGAGCTGATCCCCGCCGACGCCGCCCGCGAAGCCGGGATCGACATCGCCATGACGATCGCGTCGAACAACTACATGGCCGGGCAGCTTGCCGGGCAGTACGTGCTCGATCACGTGGAGCCGGGCGCGCAGGTCGCGATCATCGAGGGCATCGCGGGCAACGTCTCCGGGCAGGATCGCCGCGACGGCTTCTTCGACACCGTCAACGAGACGCTCGACGTCGTCGCCAGCCAGCCTGCCGACTGGGACCGCTCGAAAGCGCTGGACGTGGCGACCAACGTCCTGCAAGCCAACCCGGACGTCAAGGCGATCTACTGCGCGAACGACACGATGGCCCTGGGCGCGCTGCAAGCCGTGCGCGCCGCCGGGCTTGAGGGTGAGGTGATCATCCTCGGCACCGACGCGATCCCCGAGGCGCTCGACGCCGTGCGCGAGGGCGGCATGGCGGGCACCGTCGCCCAGTTCCCCTACGAGATGGCGTTCATCGTGGTCGAGAGCGGCATCAAGTACATGGAAGGGCGCCCGATCCCGGCGCACTTCGACGCGCCGATCAAGCTGCTAACCGCCGAAGACCTGGAGTAGGATTCACACCGTCCGTTACCGGGCCGGGGAGCCCACGCGGTTTCCCGGCCCCGCGTGACTCGTGGGTGGGCCGGGAAGCCAACCTGGGGACCGGGAGACCTCATGCGCCGCATGCAAGCCGCCATATTCGACCTGGACGGGCTGATCGTCGACAGCGAGCCGCTCCAACTGCGCGCGATCAACCACGCGCTGGCGCCGGTGGGCATCGCGCTCACCGAGGCGGACTGGATGCAGCGGGTCGGCCACAAGTCGATCGAGACGATCCGGCTGTTGCAAGCGCGGCACGGCTTCGCCGCCGACCCGGACGCGATCGAGCAGGCGAAACTAACTGCGTACCGCCAGCTCATCCGCCAGGATGGCGCGCTGGCGCTCATGCCGGGCGTCCACGAGGCGATCCGCGCCTGCCAGGATGCGGGGCTCAAGCTCGCCATCGCCTCGTCGTCGGTGCGCGCCGACATCGACGCCATCCTGAGCGCGTTCGGGCTGGGCCCGCACTTCGCGATCGTCGTCGCCGGGGACGAGGTCGCCCGGGGCAAGCCGGACCCGGCCATCTTCCTGGCAGCGGCGGAACGTCTGGCGGTGGACCCGGCGGTCTGCCTGGCCCTCGAAGATGCGCCGAGCGGAATCGCGGCGGCGAATGCGGCGGGCATGGTCAGCGTCGCAATACCGAACCGCTTCACGCGGCACCAGAATTTCGACGGCGCGCGGGCCGTCCTCGATTCGCTGTTCGAGTTTGCGCAGAAGCTGGATACGCTCGTTTCGGGCGAGGCGTGATCCCGTGCGATGGCCGGGCCGCTGTGCCGCGAGCGCCAAGCGAATCCAGATGATGACGAACGTTGCAGGTCCTGAAAACGTGGCTTAAATCCAAACCAAAAGGAGCAATCGACATGCCTCGTTACGGTTCACATGCGTTTGTATGGATCGGTGATTGGACGACCGAAAGCGGCAACCACGCGATCCGCCAGACCGGCGCCGCCGGGTTCGATTTCATCGAGATCCCGCTGTTGAAGCCTGAAGAGTTCGACGCCGCTTCGCACAAGCAGGCGCTCCGCGAGGCGGGCATCGAGGGCGTCGCCTCGCTCGTCCTGCCGAAAGACTCGCACCTGCCCGCCCAGCCGGAACGCGCCAAAGCGTTTCTGCTCCGCGCGCTGGACAAGCTGGAGGAGATGGGCGGCACCTTCCTGGGCGGGTGCATCGGGTACTCGCTGGGCACGCTGACCGGGAAACCGCCGCAGCCCGGCGAGCGCGAGGCCGTGATCGACGTGCTGGGCGAGGTGGCCGCCGACGCCAAACGGCGCGGCATCACGCTGGCGCTGGAGGCGTGCAACCGCTACGAGACGTATCTCTACAACTCGCTGGCCGACACGCGCGACACCATCCGGGCCACCGGCGCGGACAACCTGCTGCTGCACGCCGACACCTACCACATGAACATCGAAGAGGAAGGCTACTACCAGCCGATCGTGGACGCCGCCGACGTGCTGGGCTACATCCACATGAGCGAAAGCCACCGCGGCCTGGTGGGGTCCGGCACCATCGACTGGGACGAGGTCTTCCGCGGGCTGGTCGACGCTCACTACACCGGGCCGCTGGTCCTGGAGTCGTTCGCGGCCATCAATCCCGACCTGGCGGCGGCCACCTGCCTGTGGCGCCCTCCGAACGAATCGCCGGAGGTGCTCGCCAGTGAGGGGCTCGCCTTCCTGAAGGCGCACGCTGCCAAGTACGGGCTAAGCTGAGGCACGCGGCCATGACGTCTATTCGCGCGGGGCCGGCCACGATCGGGCGTCCGGCCCCTGGGGGATAGGCTAGCTGCCCAACCCGTCCAGGAACGTCTCGACGATGCGCCGGAATTCGTCCGGCTGGTTCATGTTGACCAGGTGGGCCGCATCCTGGACCACGACCTTCTGAGCGCCGGGAATGTGCTCGCCCATGTAATCCGCCGCGACCCGCGTGTACTGCTCGTCGTGCACGCCCGCCACGACCAGGACGGGCAGCGCCAGCTCGGACAGCCGCTCCGCCGCCGAGGAGTCGATGTTCGGCAGACGCTTTCCCAGCTTTTTGGCCTGGTGATCGAGCGCTTTGCGATTCATGTCGTGGGCGAGCTGCCGCATGACCGGGTCCACCTGGTCGGGCGTGCGACCGAAGCCGTCGAACCAGATCTGCGTCTCAAGGTCGGCGACCAGGTCCAGGTCCCCGGCTTTGTAGGCTTCCTCGACCTTCGTGAATATCGGCTCGATTTCCACGTCCAGGTCGAGCCCATTCGGCGCGGAGGCCACCATGATGAGCGCCTTCACGCGTGACGGGTACGCCAGGGTGAAGTCCATC
The DNA here is from genome assembly GCA_018432315.1 of Anaerolineae bacterium. Classification (GTDB taxonomy): domain Bacteria; phylum Chloroflexota; class Anaerolineae; order Aggregatilineales; family Aggregatilineaceae; genus LM3-B42. The sequence continues at coordinate 66,325 of JAHDLB010000031.1, read as the reverse complement.
GCCAGCATGCCGCCCATCGAGCAGCCCACCAGGATCAGCGGCTGGTCGAACCCGAGATGGTCGAGCAGCGCGGTGAGGTCGGCCATATCGTTGAACTCGCCATCGACCGGCTCGGTGTTGCCGAACGCGCGCCGGTCGTAGCGCAGGACCCGGTACCGGTCCGCGAAATACGCGAATTCGTTGTTCCACTGGCGGACATCCGCCACGCCGGCATGGAGCATCACCAGGCCGGTGCCCTCGCCTGCCGTCTCGTAATAGACCTGCGCGCCGTTGATCGCCGCATAACCGGATTGCTTGGTAAGTGTTGACATCGTGTCCTCTTTGTTAGCTGCGTGGATGTCTTCCACAGGTTGACAGGATGGCCCCTTGGCACCGCGCCCAGGGCCGGCGCTCCCCCGGCTGTCGCCCGCCAGCCGGGCCTCTTTGGAAAGCGGGGTTGAAACACCTGTTCTATAGAGTATGATAATCGCACCGAAAAGTCAAGGCTTGGGGAATCTGTTCGCACCGCAGCGCGTCGATGGCCGGTCACGGTGGGCCGGGCGGCGCGTGGTCCACCAGCCAGCGCCACACCAGCGCCATCGACTGGACGTCCGCCCGCTGGTAGAGGCACGCGCGGGCCAGGGCCTCCAGGCTGCCGGTTTCCAGCCAGTGCCGGTAATCCAGGTACGCGGCGAACCAGTCCTGGTAGCCGGGCCACGCGAAGCCCAAGTGCGTGGACACCGGCTTGATGGACGTGCTTTTCAGCGGCAGGCTGATCACCCGCTTGAGCGTGGCGTTGAGGTCGTGCAGGCGGGGCATGAGCTGCGCCGTCACGTGCGCCGGGGCCGACCCGCGCAGGATGGCCGCGTCGTACCCCGACCAGTGGAAGATCGGGCGATGGTCCTCGCTCACCGCCTGGGCGAAGACCTCCCAGGCGGCGTCACTGTCCGGCGCCAGGATGACGGTCTGCCCGTCGGGGAGCGCCAGCGTTTCGGGGAGCTGCACCGGCGCGACCAGCGCGATGAGCGTCTGCCCGTCGCCGTCGCACCAGCCCATGCACCAGGGGACGGTCCGCCCGCGCACCTCCCACGTTTCCAGGTCGAACATCCAGCCCGGCTGGCGGCACACCGCCGGCAGCGCGTCCAGCCACACGGGGCGATTCTCCAGCCACGCCTGGGCATTGGCGCGGATGCGCGGCGCGGTCTTGGGGCCGATCCCCTTGATCGCCTGAAGCGCCTCCGGCGAGCGGGCGACGACGTCCTCCAGGTGCCGGATGCCCGCCGCCTCCAGGTTGGCGCGGGTGGTCCGCGAGACGCCGTACAGCAGGTCGATGCGCCGCTCGCGCCGGGCGACGCCCTGGCAGGACGCGAGCCAGTGACAGGTCGCGCAGTGCGGCTCGATGCGGACGGGCGGCTCCGGCGCGGACGTGAGCAGGTGCCCTGCGCGCAGCGCTGCCGCCATCAGCCGGTCTTCGTCGTAGTCGTGGGCCAGCCGCCAGCGCGGGCGCCCCAGCTCATCGGCGCCCAGCCACAGCTCGGCGGGCGGCGGCGTGCCCTGGATCAGGCTCAGCAGCCAGACGTAGAGATCGAGCTGCAGCCAGTCGGCGTCCTCGGGGTGGTTCCGCTGCTTGATCTCGACCGGCGAGTAGACCGCCTCGCCGTCGTGCCAGACGCGCACGAGCCGGTCCACTCGCCCGCGCAGCGTGTAGACGGTGTCGGTCAGGTCGAGCGGGGTCCGGGCTTCCAGGCACGCGCCGAGGATGCCGGCGACGCCGCGTCGCATCAGGTCGCGCGTGACGGCGACGCCCTCCTCCCAGGAGGCGATCGCCACCGGCTCGATCTCCGGCACGGTGGCCGCGTGGATGGCCGCCTCGTGCTGGCTGCCCAGCGCGTACAGGCGCAGCGCCTCGGGCGCGGGCGGGTCGCGCAGCGCGGAGTCGGCGTGAGCGTCCAGCCACACGCGCCGCTCGCACATCAGCGCGTGGCGGAGGGCCTGGGCGGTGATCGTCGCGTCGATAGGGAATTCTGCAGTCACGAGTCGCGTGCTCCCAGCGGGCGGGCGGGCCATCGGTTCAATCGCCTCGACTATACTACGGAGTCGCGGAAAAATCCCGACCGCTACTCGCTACCGGCGCTCGACCGACACGGTGACGACGGACTCGGCGTAACCGCCGCTCGAAAGCCGCACCAGGACGACGCCGTCTACCGGGACGTCGAAATCCGCAGAGAGGCGCTCCACGCTGGACGAGTTGATCGTCAGCAGAACGTTTTCGCCCTGCGTCACGGTCACCATCGGCGTATTCACGCCCTGGTCGACGTCGATCACCAGCCGGATCGTTTCGCCCGCCCTGCCGGTGAAGCTGAGCGTGCGATCGGCGTGCTTGACGCGCCGTGGCCCCTCGTCGAGCAGGCCCTCGGGACTGCGCGCCAGCGACAGCGCGAACGCGGCGGAATCACCGGCAACCGTGGGCGCGACTTCGACGATGACCATCCCCGCCTGGTTGAGCAGGTAACCGAGCATCTCCGGATCGAGGCCGCGCCCGGAATCGTCGTCGCATCCCAGCAGGCGCCAGGGCACGCCGCCATACAGGCACAGCGTGGTATCGGCGTCATCTTCGGCGACGACCTGGATATCGACGATGTCCCCAAACGCGCCGTCGAAGCGGTAATAGCGCGCGTGGTCCCCGGCGGCCAGCTCGTCCTCGACCGTTTCACCGTAGGCCAGCGGCGCGGGGTCGATGCGGTCCAGCGCAAGCGCGAAGGGCGCCGGCGCGAAATCCACGCGCTGGCTGCGCGCGATGATCCGGTATTCGCCATCGTCCGGCAGGACGAGCGGGCCGATCTGCTGAACGCCGCCGAAGCGCACGCTGCCGAACCGGACGCTCCCGGCCAGCTCGCGGTAGCCGCCCCGGTCCCCGACGCCCTCCAGGACCATGTACGACCCAAAGCGCCAGGCGGTCAGGTTCGCGCGCACGACATCACCCGCCGCGCCCTGGAAGGTGAACAGGCGGGCCGGCGCTTGCGGCGACATCTCGCCCTCGATGCGCTCGCCATACGCGACCGGCTGCGGGGCCAGGAAATCGAGGGTGAGCGTGTACGCGATCTCGCCGTGCCCTTGGTCAGGGTGTGTAGGGTGTGTGACGTGGATCTCGTAGGCCGCGGTATCAGGCAGCGTGTGGACGAACGTCTCGCCCACCCCGGCCACGCCGCGCACCGAATAGCCCACGTCGTTCGACAGGGACAGCGTCAGCGGCACCGGCTCGTTGGGCGAGGTGATCCAGAACGCGACGACCTGCCCGGCGCGCCCGGAAAACGTGTGACGCGCCAGGACCTGACCGGCGGCCAGCGTGCCGGAAACCGGTTCGCCGGGCGACAGCGGGAGCGGCCCGGCGGCGGTCGGCGCGGCAGCCTCCGGCGTGATCGGGGCGGGAGTCGGCTGGAACTGGACGGTTGGAAACGGCGACGGCGGGGGCGGCGTCGCGGTAAAGGTGGGCTGCGGCGTCAGCGGGACGGGGGTGGCGGTCGCCTGGGCCCCCACGGCGCTCGCCGCGGCGAACAGGGCCGGGAAAACCACCAGCGCCGCGACGAGCGCGACAGGCCAGAGTCGACGCAACATGAATCGTACCTCCTCGCAAAACCGGTCAAAAACACGATTCGATTCGGGCCTCCTCACGGGACCCAAACCGGGTTCTCCGCATCGGTGTTGGCGTAGGTCACCCGCCGCAGGCCGGTGCCGTCCGCCCGGATGACGTAGAGCTGTTGGTGCAGGTCCTCGTGGTTGGACGTAAACGCAATCCACTGCCCGCCCGGCGACCAGACGGGCGAATAGCCGAACGCCTCACCGGTCAGCAGATGGCGCTCGCCGGTCCGAATGTTCAGGACGTGCAGCCGGTTGTACCCGTCCTGCGCCGACGTGAAGACCAGCCGCGTGCCATCCGGCGAGAAGCCGGGCGAGTCGTCGCGGTAGGTGTTGGACGTCAGCCGCCGCAGCGCCCCGGTTTCGACGTCGAGCATGAACAACTCGCTGGCGTCGTAGTCGACGCGCCGGTCGGACGGTTTCGCGCCGAACGCCAGCCAGCGGCTGTTCGGCGACCAGGACAGCGTCGGATACCGGCTCCAGAATTCGCCCAACTCGATGCGCTGCCAGGTGGTCGTGTCGAGCAGGCTGAGCTGCCACTTGCGCCCCGCCTGGTGCCGCCAGGACGCGACCCATCGCCCGTCCGGCGATCCCACCGACCGGTGAGCGTCCAGCCCGCCGTAGCCGTTCAGGATGACCTCTTCGCCGGTGTCCAGGTGGACGACGCGCGCGACGCCCCAGGTGGTATACGCCAGCCGCCGGGCGTCTTCCGGCTGGATGGGCGGGCCGGGGTTGGTGGGCAGACGGTCCAGGTCGCCGGTCGTCTCCAGGCCGGCGGCGGGTATCCAGCCGGGGCCACCGCGATCGGGCGGCCAGTCGACGTAATACCACGCGCGATCGGCGCTCACGGCCAGGATGGCGGTGCCCTGGTGCGGCCCGAACGTGGCGTAGGCCGGGAACCCCTCGCCGGGGCCGGAGCGGAGCGCGACCGCCGCCGGGCCGGTCATGACGTGCGGATTGGGCGGGCGCGGGGGCGTGGCCGTGACGAGCGGCGTCCGCTCGATCGTGATCGCCGCGCCCGTCGTTGGCGAAGGTGGCGCCGGGCTGGAGGTGACGGGCGGGGACGTCGGCGCCGGGTAGTCGTTCATGTAATGTTCCAGCGGCAGCGGCAGCGGCCCGGACCGCATGAACGCCGCCAGCAGGCGCGCCTCGTGGTAGCTCAAGCCGGACACGGTCTGGCTCCCCGCGCCGATGATGCCGATCACCACGTCGTCGAGCGCGACGAGCAGGGCCGCGCCGGGGTGATCCCTGGCAAACGCCGCTTTGGCGGCGTGGGCGTCCGGCTTCAGCCGGAAGGTGACGGCCCACCACTCGCCCTCGACCGGCTGGACGCTGGCCGCCTCGAAGACGTCACCCGCCAGAACCACCTCGTACGCGCCGGGATCGATCGCCTGGCCGAGGGACGGGCCGGTGTGGTCGCCGGCGTGCAGGAACCGGATCAGCCCTGGCTGGCGAAAGGACGCGATCGCCAGGTCGAGATCGAGTGGGAACGGCATCTCGACCATGATGTGATTCTCGCCGGACACGGTCACGCGCGGTCGTTCCACGTCGAGCGCGCGCAGGCGCGTCTCGATGACCGCGACCGCGCCCTGCAGCGCCTGGGGATCGACCGCGGGCCGCAGGAAGCTGAGCACGACTCCGGCGGCGGGGATCGGCGTGCCTTCGGGGGTGGTGGCAGCGGGCGGGGACGTCGCCTGGGGCGTCACGGTAGGCACCGAAAAGGTCGCGGTGGGGGACGTGTCCGCCGCCAGCGGCCCGGCGGCGAGGATCGCGAGCGCGGCGATCCCACATGCGAGCAAAGCCCATAGAAAACATCTGGGAGACATACATTCCTCACGCATTCTTCATCAACGTTTTTTCCAGTATAGGGCACACCACGCCGGGGCCGGGCGCGCGTCAGGCGAGCGGTGGCGAATCATCGCTGAGCCGGGTTGCCAGCCGGCGCGCTTTGATCCATAGTGATCGCAACGCAGGCCAGCAAACCGGGCGGAGGGCGAGCATGTTCAGGTTGAATCGACGGCGGGCGCTGATCGGGGCGGCGGTGATCCTGCTCGCGCTGGTGCTGGGCGGCGTGGCAATCGTCCTGATCGACCGGCCTGAACCGGACGCGGAGCGCGCCCCCGGCGGGGTGTTAGCCCTCTCGCTGGCGGGTGACCCGCTGAACCGGCTCAGCCTGCCCGATGGCGCCATCGAGCCGGTCCCGCTGCGCGCGGCGGACGGCACGTTGTCGAACGCGTGGTGGGTGACGCGCGCGCGCGACGGCTCGCGGATCGCGTTCCTCAGTACTGCGGACCATGTCACGCGGGTCTACGTGGCGAACCCGGACGGCACCGGCGCGCGCCCGATCAGCAGCGGCCCGCGCGACAGCCAGCCCGCCATCGCGCCCGATGGATCGCAGGTCGTCTTCATGCGCTCGCGCGATTTCTTCTCGGCCTTGTTCATCACCGACGCGGAAACCGGCGAGGAGCGCCAGCTCACCGAGTACACGAACGACCTCGAACCCGACTGGTCGCCGGACGGGACGCGCATCGTTTTCACCACTTCGCGCGACGGTTTCCAGGAGCTGTACACGATGGCGCCGGATGGGACGGACGTGCGGCGGCTGACCGAAAACGAGGGGCTGAACGACCTGCGCGCCCGGTTTTCGCCGGACGGATCGCAGATCGCCTACATGACGAACTACGCCGTCAGCGACGGCTCGGGCGAGATCTGGGTGATGGACGCGGATGGGAGCAACCAGCGCCGCCTGACCGATAACAGTTTGGACGACGGCCCGCCGGTCTGGTCGCCGGATGGGCGCTATCTCGCGTTCTCAGCGGGCACCCTTCCCCCCGATATCCGGCGGGCGATCTACGTGTACGACCTGGAAGCGGACCGGCTGGCCCGGCTGACGCCGGACGACGGCAGCGCGTATTTCCCGCTGTGGTCGCCGGACAGCGCGTGGATTGCCTTCATTACCCGCCACGACGACAACACCCGGTCGATCGACGTCATCCGGCGTGACGGATCGGGCGCGCGCACCGTGCTGGAACGCAGCGGCGAGCTCTTCTTCTGGCTCTGGCTGCCCTGACCCGGCTCAGCCCATCAGCCCGGATACCACACGATGCGCGGATCGTCGTCGGCCCGCTGGTAATCCCAGGCCAGATCGATCAGCTTCGCGAGATCGACTTCGGGCCGCCAGCCGAGCAGGAACCGGGCCTTCGCGTTGTCCAGCCACGTCGAATGGTACGGCGTGCGGATGGGCACGGTCGGCAGGCCGCGCGTCTCCGCCAGATAGGCGCCCATGGCTTCGTAATCGACCGGCTCGTTCATGCAGATGTTGAACGTCTGCTGGCGGGCCGCCGGGTGATCGATCGCGGTCAGGATCGCGCTGACCAGGTCCTCGACGTGCACGAAATTGCGCTTGACCGGCACGCCCTCGGCGTCGAGCATCACGGGGATCGTCCCGCTGCGCGCGTAGTCGTCGGCCTGCTCCGCCCCCACCAGGTCGCGCCAGCGCGGCCCGCCGAAGACGTCCTCGCCAAACGAGAGATGGTATCTGAAGTCGTCCTTCTCCATGATCCAGGGTGCGCGCAGGCAGCAGCCGTTGAGATCGTACTGGACGTAATACTGCTGGAGCATCACCTCTTCGAGCACTTTGGCGAGCGAGTAACAGCCCGGATAGGGCGTGTAGGGATGCTCCTCGGTGACGGGGATCGCCTTGGGATAGAACATGTGCCCCACCGTGTTATCCCCGCCGAGCAGGATGAACTGCTCGAACGTCGGGTTCTCGCGGCAGTTCTCCAACAGCCAGAACATCCCCTTGGTCGAGACGTCGATCACCGTGTCGGGCGTCTCCTTGACGGTCGCCAGGTGCAGCACGTGCGTCACGTCCTGCAAGGCGCGATCGACGACCGCGCGATCCTGGATGGCGCCCTGCACGATTTCCAGGCGTTCTTGCGGCGGCAGCACGCGGTTGTGGCACAGCGCGCGCACCGTGAAACCGGCGAAGGCCGGGTCCTCCAGAATGCGCCGGACGAACACGCGGCCCACTTTGCCGGTCGCGCCCGTGACCAGTATGCGCTTGCTCATGTTCGCCCCCCTGCCCCCTGGCGGTGCTCCGGATACAGCGCGAGGATGCTCGCTTCGTTCGCCTCGCAGATGCCGCGCTCGGTGATCAGGCCGGTGACCAGCCGGGCGGGCGTCACGTCGAAGGCATAGTTGCGAGCCGGGCTGTCCTGGGGCGTGAGCTGCACCTGCACGACCTCGCCCTGGTACAGCCCCTGGATGTGGGTGACCTCGTCCGGGTTGCGCTCCTCGATCGGGATCTCCTTCACGCCGTCGCGCGTCACCCAGTCGAAGGTCGAAGACGGCAGCGCCACGTAGAACGGCACCTGGTTGTCCCGCGCCGCCAGCGCTTTGAGGTAGGTGCCGATCTTGTTCGCCACGTCGCCGGTGTGGGTCGTGCGGTCGGTGCCGGTGATCACCAGATCGACCATGCCGTGCTGCATCAGGTGGCCGCCGACGTTGTCCGCGATGACCGCGTGCGGGACGCCGTGCTGGCCCAGCTCCCAGGCGGTGAGCTGCGCGCCCTGGTTGCGCGGGCGCGTCTCGTCCACCCAGACGTGGACCGGAATGCCCCGGTCGTGGGCGGCGTAGATCGGCGCGGTCGCCGTCCCGTAGTCGACGAACGCCAGCCAGCCCGCGTTACAGTGCGTCAGGATATTCACCGGCTCGCCGCCCTTACGCGCGCTGATCTCCTCGATCAACGCCACGCCGTGCTCGCCGATGCGGCGGCAGAAATCCGCGTCCTCGTCGGCAATCGCGATGGCGGTCTGGCGCGCGATCTCGATCATCTCCAGGATCGTGTCCCCGGCGCGGATCGCGTCGAGCTGCCGCGCGACCGCCCACTCCAGGTTGATGGCGGTGGGGCGCGTCGCTTTGAGGGTTTTGCCGTCGGCTTCCAGCGCGGCCAGGAACGCCTCGCGGCTACCGGTGGGCGCGTTCAGCGCGGCGATGTACATCCCGTAGCCCGCCGTCGCGCCGATCAAGCCCGCGCCGCGCACCAGCATGTCGCGGATGGCGACAGCCACCTCGTCCACCGTGGTCAGGTCGACGATCTCGAACCGGTGCGGCAGCACGTGCTGGTTGATGATCTGGACGACGCGCGGATCGTCCGGCTTGATCCAGATGGTGCGGTAGTGTTGGCCGTTGACAAGCATGGCGGTGATTCATCCTTTCCAGGGATAGGTGGGCTTGCAGGCGGTCGCCATCTCGACCAGATCCTCGATGGTCGTGATCTGCGCGCGGTTCATCAGCAGCGCTTGCGCGATGTTCAGGGCCAGGCTGCCGGCGATGGCTTTCTCGTCCGGGTCCTCGATGCCGCGAATGTCCTCGACGCCGGCCAGGCCGATCACGCGGCGCATCATCTTGCAGGCGCCCAGGCCCGCCGTGTCTTGCAGGACGCGCAGCATGTAGTCGTCCTGGTACCCCTTGGGCATGTTGACCGGATCGACGTGATCCCACACGTGGCGCTGGAACTCGCGCACGAACACGTGCCACACGTCGATGACCGTGTTCACCAGGTAACGGCGGAAGTCGGCGCGCTGGTCGGGATCGGGCATGCGGACCTCGTGCGAGGCGTAGTTCAGGAACAGGTTGCCGATGACCGCGCCGACGTCGAACCCCATCGGGCCGTAGAACGCGAATTCCGGGTCGATGACGTAGGTTTCCGTCTGGTTGATCATGATGCTGCCCGTGTGCAGGTCGCCGTGAATCAGCGCCTGGGCGTGCGTCATGAACTTCTCTTTCATCTTGGCGACCTCGACGCGCAGCGCTTCGTCGGCTTGCAGCGCCAGCACCTGCGGTTCCAGCTCTTTGTGGAACAGGTTGCGCTCCGTCGGGCGGTACGGCTCGGTGAAGATCAGGTCCTCGGTGATCTTGCACAGCTCCGGGTTGATGAACTGGGCGACCATCTCCTTCTTGGTGCGATAGTCGAGCACCAGGTCGGACGTTTCGCCGAGCGTCTTCGCCAGGAACAGGCCGATATGCTCGGCAAAGTGCGGGTACTCGATCCCCTGGATCAATCCCTTGCGCATGATGACGTGATGGTTCAGGTTCCTCATGGCGAAGAGGTACATATCCGGATCGTAGAGGTAGACGCGCGGCGTGTGCCGGGGCACCAGCCTGTATTCGAGTTGCAGCGCCTCGGCCTCGATGCGCGCCCGGTCCACCGGCAGCGGCCAGTCGCCGCCCACCAGCCGCAGATAGGGCAGCGCCTGCTTGATCACCACCGTCCGCTCGGGCTCATCCGTCGCCCAGATTTTGAACACGAGGTTCAGGTTGCCGTCGCCCACCTCTTCGGCAGTCAGGTCCTCGCCGGGGCGAAAGACTTCGTTCAGCTCGGGGCGCGACCGGACGTACTCGACGATCGTCGAGGGGTCCAGTGGCCGGTAGTTCGGGGAAATGTCTTCATTCATGCGTTTGTCTCCCAAAAGAGCATGGCAACCTCACGCTCTGCCGCGAGAGGTTGCCACCCAATCACATCACTATGTTGCCATGCCTGAGCCGTGAACCGACCACACGGCCTATATCGTCCGGTCACGCTCAGCCGTTCCGGCAAAGACCGTGTTGATCAACAGCGCGACCAGCAGCACCGTCCCCGTGATGAACTCCTTGAGGTAGATGTCGATGCTGGGGATGTTGTCCAGGCCGTTGCGCAGCGTGCCGTAGATCAGCAAGCCGATGACCGTCTGCGGCATGCCGCCGCGCCCGCCCATCAGCGACGTGCCGCCGAGCACGACCGCGCCGATCGTGTCGATCAGGAAGCTGTCGGTCGCGTCGGGCTGCGCGCTGTGCAGGCGCCCCATGCTGATGATCCCGGCCAGGCCCGCGCAGAACCCGGAGATCGTCATCACGACGACCAGGATCCGGTCGGTGTTCACGCCGGCCAGGCGCGCCGCGGACCGGTTCGCGCCAGTCATGTACGTATAGCGGCCAAACCGGGTGTAGCGCAGGATCACGTAGCCAACAGCCAGCGTGACGATCGCCACGATGACGATCACCGGCAGTCCATCCGGCCCGCCAATGCGCTTGCTGCCGAGCGTCATCGACAGCTGGGACACCTTGGTGATGACGCGGCCCTTGCTGATGTAGGTCGTCAGCCCTCCCGCGATCAGCGACATGGCGAGGGTGGACATGAACGTCGGTATTCGGAAGCGCGCGCTGGCTACCCCGCTGACGAAGCCCAGGAAGGTGGCGGCGCCGATCCCGGCCAGGCTCGGAATCGGCTCGGCGTAGCCCAGCTTGGAATAGAGGTGCGCCGAGATCATGGCCGACAGGGCCGCCACAGCCGCGATGCTGAGATCGATCTGGCCGAGCAGGAGCACGAACGTCATGCCGCTGGCGAAAATCGCCAGGGTAGAGACCTGCGTCAGGATGTTGCGAAGGTTGATGGGCCGCGAGAAGCTGTCCGACGCGAGGCTGAAAAAGACGAAGAGCGCGATCAGCGTCCAGACCTGTGCCAGCATGCTAAAGCGGCGCATCCACGGCGACGACGCCTGCAAGCCCCTGAAACGGTCGACGAATGAACTAAATCTTGGTTTGATGACGGAATTCATATCAGCCTCATCAATGCATCTTTATCCAGGTTCTTGTTTTCCATGCGGCCAACGATCTCACCACGGGCCATAACAATGACGCGGTTGGCGACCGCCAGGATCGTCTCAGGCTCGGACGACACGACGATGACGCCGAATCCCTGCTCGCCAAACCGCCGCAACAGCCCCAACACCTCGGTTTTCGCCCCGACATCCATGCCGCGCGTCGGTTCGCTCATGATGAATACCCTGGGCGGGAACGTCAGCCAGCGCGCGATGGCGACTTTTTGCTGGTTGCCCCCGCTGAGCTTGCCGACCGGGTTGTGAGGATCGGGCGGGATGACGTTGACCTGGGCGATGGTGGGCGCGGCAGCCGCCAGTTCCTGGGACTGCTGAGGAACGAAGCGCCCGATTCTTTCGAGGTGGGGCATGGTGATATTTTGATAGATGGGTTGGTCCAGCAGCAGGCTCTTGCGGCGCGATTCGATCGCGTACGCCAGCCCACGCCGAATCGCGTAGCGTGCCGAATGATTGGAGGGGAACGGCTCGCCATCGAGGATGATCGTGCCGCGATCGAGCTTGTACAGGCCGAACAAGGCCCGCGCCACGTCGAAATGCCCGGCCCCGATGGCCCCGTAAATCCCCAGGATTTCCCCCTTGCCCACCCGGAAGTTGATGTCCCTGAACTTGTCCGAGGTCAGGTCTTTGACTTCGAGAATCGTCTCCTCGTGTTCGCTCTCGGTGGTGATGGGCTGCGCCTGCCGGTCTACCTCGCGCCCCAGCATCAACGCGATCAGCCGGTCCAGCGTCGCCTCGTCCCGCGTCAGCGTGGCGACACTGCGCCCGTTGCGCAGCACGGTGATGCGATCGGCGACGTGCAGCACTTCTTCGAGGAAGTGCGAAATGTAGATGATGCTGCGCTGCTGCTGGCGGAGCGTGTCCACCAGGGCCAAGAGCTGCCCGACCTCCGACGGCGACAGCGCCGAGGTCGGCTCGTCCATGATCAGCACGCGCGCGCCGGAGACGATCGTGCGGAGCACCTCGACCACCTGCTGCGTGCCGAGCGGGTACTGCTCGAGGGGGAGCCGGGCATCCAGCTCGAACCCCAGGCGGCGCAGCTCTTCCTCCGCGTCGCGATACATCCGCCTCCAGTCAATCGTGCCAAAACGCGTCGTCGGCTGGCGGCCCAGGAACAGGTTTTCGGCCAGCGACAGCTCCGGGATGACGCTCAGTTCCTGGTGAATCATGCCGATGCCGTGGGCGAGCGCCTCGTGCGGAGAATTGAACCGCATCTGTTTGCCGTCCAGATAATAGGCGCCCTCATAGTCGGTGTAGATACCGGCCAGGATCCGCATCATCGTGCTCTTGCCCGCGCCGTTTTCGCCGACCAGGGCGTGCACTTCCCCTTCGCGCAAGTCGAAGTCGACGTGATCGAGAGCCTGGATTGAGCGGAAATTCTTCGAGACGTCCTTGAGTTCAATAATAGGCACAGTGCTCACAAGTGCGCCCTTTCAAACATGTGACTGAACCTCGCCCACGAGCGCGAGGTTCACGACATCATATTGCCAGGAACAGGCTCGCTTGCCTGTTCTGTCGAACCAGAAAGACCGTCGGCGGCGGGGGATCATGGTGATTGGCGCGGTCTTTCCTCGGCGAGAAGACAGAGGCGGCGGTCACCCCACCACCGCCTCGTTCGTTCGGCAAGGACTAGAAGAGGTACTGGGATGATGCCCACAGCAAGCCATCAGCCGCCGACAGGCCATAGTTGCGCAGCTTCCACGGCTCCTCGGCCAGATCGGGGTTGGTGTCGATGTCGGCGAAGATCGCCGGGCCATCCGCCAAGACGTAGAACGGAATCTCCTGGCGCGCCTGCTCCAGGCCGATCGAGGCGGCGTACGCGCCGGCCAGGACCGCCCAGCTATGGATGCGGCAGGCCGAGTTGCGCGCCGTGGCAACCAGGCGACCATCGCGCACGGCTTCGATCGCCGGCGGCATCGCGTCCACACCACCGACCAGCACCTGGTCGGCCAGGCCCGCGTTCTCGACGATCTGCCGCGCGGCCAGCGCCATGTCGTCGTTGTCGGCGAAGATGGCCTTGAGATCGGGATGGCGGTTGAGGACGGTTTCCGTCAGGTCCGCCGCCTTCGTCACGTCCCAGTCGGCGGGCTGGTCGTCGACCACTTCGATATCCGGGTACTTGCTGACCAGGTTCCAGAAGCCCTGACCGCGCGCCTGCGCACCGGTGTGGCCCGGCTGGCCGCCGATGTGCGAGATCTTGCCCGCGCCACCCATCATGTCGATCAGTTTCTGGACGACCGACTCGGCCATGAAGACGTTGTCGGGCGCGATGAAGGTGAGCACGCCCAGGTCGGGCAGGTCCTGCAGCGGGGCGATCAGCGTGTCCATGTCGATGATCGGCGTGCCGGCTGCGACCAGGGTCATGATCGGCTCGATCAGGGCGCCAATCGAGTTGGGCTGCACGGCGACGAAGTCCCATTCCTGGGTGGAGAGCTGGTCGAACTTTGCGCGCTGGGCCGCCGGATCGAACTCACCGTCAAACCAGGTGATGTTGACCCCCAGCAGGTCACCCATCCAGCGGGCGGCCTCTTCACCCTGGGCGTTCCACGTGCCGGCCAGCCCGGCGCTCGACATGGCTGCCCGCAGCGGTTGGTCCTGCGCGTGGGCCCGGCGATATTCGATGAACGGCATGAGTTGGGCAAATGCAAAGCCCGAGCTGAGGAACATGCTGCTTCTAAGAAAATCGCGGCGGTTGAGTCTGCTAGACATAGCGGGGCTCCTTTTGAATAAGAACATTCGTTATACAACAATTTCCGGTGTTGGCCGCCGGAAGCCGATAAAACAGACACTCACTATAACTTGCAGGACGATCAGGAAAGACGTAAGGTGCTCCGTTCTCGAACGCAGGTAGAACGGACTGACACTAACGCTCATTGTAGGACAGGACGGGCGTTTTGACAACCAGATGGGAGGGCTCCCAGAGCCTGAAGGACGCTGCCGGTCCCGGCGATCACGGGGCTGGGCGCGATCGGCTATAATGGGGGCGGCACCTTCTGCACGCCAGGACCGCCGGTCTCGGCGACAGCCATGCACAACGAGGATGAGAACCATGAGCGATATCTGGACGATGGGCGAGATTCTGGTCGAGATCATGCGGCCAGACGTCGACATGCCCCTCAACGAACCCGGCCAGTTCCTGGGGCCGTTCCCCAGCGGCGCGCCGGCCATCTTCATCGACGCGGCGGCGCGGCTCGGCCACAGCGCGGGGATCATCGGCGGCGTGGGCCAGGACGAGTTCGGCGACAACTGCCTGACCCGCCTGCGCGGCGACGGCGTGAACTGCGACTTCGTGAACGTCGTGCCGCACCGGTCCACGGCGGTGGCCTTCGTGTCGTACTTCCGGGATGGATCACGCAAGTTCATCTACCACATCGACGGCACGCCCGCGGTGCAGGTCGACCTCAGCCGCCTGGACCGCATCGAGACGCCCCGCTTCCTGCACATCATGGGCTGCTCGCTGATGATCAACGACGCGTTCCGCGCGCAGATCTTCGACGTCGCCGACCGGCTCTACCGGCGCGGCGCGCAGATCAGCTTCGATCCCAACGTGCGGCCCGAACTGCTGGCCGGGCGCGACATCATGGACGTGGTGGGGCCGATCCTGGAGAAGTGCTCGATTCTGCTGCCGGGGACCAGCGAGCTCAAACTGGTCACCGGGCAGCCCGACGTCGCGGGGGCGGTCCAAAAGGCGTTCGAGAACCCGGTCCTACAGACGATCGTGCTCAAGCGCGGCAAGGCGGGCTGCACCGTCTACACGCGCGAGGAGGAGATCGCCATCCCCGCCTACGAGGTCGAGGAAGTCGACCCGACCGGGGCGGGCGATTGTTTCGATGCCGGTTTCCTGTGTGGGGTGCTGGAGGGCAGATCGCCCCTGGAATGCGGCCAGATGGCTGCCGCCGCCGGGGCGCTGAATGCCCAGGCGTTTGGCCCGATGGAGGGCGCGATCAGTCCGGCGGCAGTGCGCGACATGACCGGCTGAGGGATACCTGCTCTCACCGCCGAGGCTCGACGGCGGCAAGCTCTCTCTCGCCATCGAGCCTCGACGCCGCCCGGCTCAGCCGACCGGCTGCGCGCCCCCACCCATCCGGCGCGCGATGATGTACTGCGCGTGCGACCAGACCAGCGGCTGGGCGATCGGGCCGCGCCGCCGGACCCAGTCGTCGTAATGCCACGCCGACGCCAGCATCGGGTCGGGGACCTGTTCGGGCAGGTTGCCGTCCGCGTCGGCCCGGCTCTCGGCCCAGGCGATCAGGTCGTCCGCCCGCTGGCGCTCGCCCACTTCCAGGTAATACCACGCCAGCCACAACGCCAGCAGCACCCACGCCCCACCCCCGTAGTACACGTCTTCGAGGTGGCGGTGAATGCCGCTGCCCGGCGCGTGAAGCTCGCGCTCGATGCGCGCGACCGTACGCCGCATCACCGGGTCGTCCGGCTCCAGCAGGCGGTGCGGCACGGCAACGCCGATCAGGTTCGCGTCGACCATGTCCAGCCCGACGGATTTCGCCAGCTCGCCGCCCGGCGTCAGCCCCTGGGCCAGCACGAAGCGCCGGATGGCCGCGGTCGTGTCGTCCCAGTTCAGGGACGGCACCAGCCGGCTCGAAGCGGCCAGCCCGGCATAGATCGCGCCCAGCGTGCTGATGTGAATGTCGCCGCCGCGCTCTTCCCAGCAGTCGTAACACGGCACCTGCCACATGGCGGCCAGGTAGCGCGCCGCCAGCGTGATCGCGCGCTCCCACGCCAGCGGCAGCGGGGGCGTGTGCGCCCGGTCGGCGTACTCGGCCAGCGACCACAGCCACGTCCCCACCCCGTCGAGCTGGAATTCGGGCCAGTCGTCCGGCCCGGCGTGGCCGTTGGCCCGGTAGCGCGCATTCAGCGTATCGGCCAGCACGGGCGGCTCGCCGCGCGCCGCACGCTCGATGCTGCGCTCCACGGCCTCGGCCCGGTCGTTGATCACGCGGGCGCACCAGTCGTGAAATTCCCGCGCGCTCTCGATCTGGGCCGCCATGCTGCCCTCGTGGAAGACGTCCCCCGCCTGCGCGTCCAGCGCCAGCGCATAGGCGATATAGGCGCCGTCGCGGAACCAGGAAAACTGGTAGTCGGGCATCGTCGGGCAGGCGAGATAGGCGCCGCCGGGCTGCTGGTTTTCCAGGATGACGGCGAGACTTCGTTGGTAAATGCGTTGGCTACGCGCACGGTCGTTCAAGATTCATACTCCAGCACAATCATGGTCCAATAATCGAGGCGGGGCAGCCGCAAGGCCACGTAAGCGCCGTTTTCGTCGCGTCCCGCCGCAGTGTCGACGGGGACAGCGTCCAGGTTGTCGCCATCCGGCGAGGCCCACCACAGGCGGGCAACCGGGCGATCCGTGTAGATCCGCAGCGCCACGTCGTCCAGCGGATCGGGCCCGCCGGCGAGCGGGCGCGCCCATTCGCCGCTGTCGAGCCCCAACAGGTTCACGAGGCTGAACGTCTCGAAGTCGCGGCCCTGGCGCACGATCACGGCCACGCGGTCCCGCGAGCGGAGCGACCGGGTTCGGACCCCCTCGATCAGCAGGGCGTCGCCGCGCGCTGCCGTCGCGTCGGTGGTGCCGGTCGCCAGCACGTCCTCGTAGCGCACCAGGAAATCGTAATAGCGCCGGGTCGTCGCCTGCACGTCCGCGTCCATCGCGCCGAACTTGGGGAAGTACGGATCGGCCAGCATGGCGCCCGGCTCGCCCAGTTCCAGGTGCGTCCCGCCGCTGGCGAAGATGACCGCGTTCGCCAGCCGCACGTTGTGGCGGTGATCGGGGTGAATGTAGGCCGCCAGGATGACCGGCTTGCCGCCGCCGAGGTCCTGCGCCCGGACCACCAGCCGGTGCAGGTCCATGAAGTCGCGGTACGGGTCCCAGACCTCGATGTAGACCGCGTCCTGATCGGACGAGGCGACGGTGTCCACCGGCCAGTTGCGCACGGCGTTGAAGATCACCGCGCCCGCCTCGCCACGCTTTTCGCGGACCAGGACCGCCGTCTGGTCGATGAACGCCGGGAACACCTCCGCCAGGTCGACGCGCTCGCCCGCCGCGTTCTTCCCGATCTGCGGCGCGCCGTACTGGTCGATGTGAATGCCGTCGAAGGCGGTTTCGTCCAGCACGCGGGCGAATTCGCCCAACAGGTGGGCGTTCCAGGGCGACCCAGGGCTGGGGTCCATGATGATCAGGAACCCATCGGCGAATTCGAACGGCTTCCCGGTCGCCTGGAGCAGCGCCCATTCCGGGTGCTGTTGGTAGAAAGCCGGTGACGCGCCGTAGATCGCGGTGTACGGCATGGCGGCGATGCCCCGCGCGTGGGCCGCGTCGATCAGGCGCTCGACCGTCGCCAGCGACATGCGCCGCCCCAGGGGGTCCGTGTAGGGATCGCCGGGCGGCAGCAGGGTTTCGTGCCGGTACTGCCAGTCGTAGAACTGCAAGCCGTTGACGTGATAGCGCAGCAGCCCGTCGATGGCGGCCTGGGCGTCGTCGCGGCCCGGCGCGAACTCGCTCAGGAACCCGTAACGCGGCGCCTGGGTCCAGCGCTCCAGCACGTCGAACGCGGTGGACGCGGTCGCCAGCGTCCGGTCGCCGTCCAGCAGGCGAACCGTGATGCCGTAACCGCGCGGCGCGTCGGGCGGCGGCGTCCAGGCCAGGGCCACCGAGCCGTCGCGCAGGGTCACGTCGAGCACGGCCACCGTCTCGGCGAGGTGCGTGATCGTCGCCTCAGCACGCTCGCCGCCGCGGGCGGTGACCAGGAAGGTGGCCGTTTCTCCCGGACGGAAGAACGCCTTGTGGGGAACAATGTCGACCGCAGCATTCACCTGCATGTAGGCTTTACCTCCAGCGAAAACCAGGAACAGCGCGCCCAAGAGCGCCGCGAGTGAGGCGCGCATCATCCCTTCAACGCCCCCGCCGTGATCCCTTTGACGAAGTAGCGCTGGAAGAAGATGAACAGCAGGATCGTCGGCACGACCGCCGTCAGCGACGCGGCGAACACCAGGCCCCAGTCGCTGGCGTGCTGCCCGCGAAAGTTGGCGATCGCGACCGGCAGCGTGCGCTTCTCCAGGTCGGTCAGCACGGTGAGCGCCCAGATGTATTCATCCCACGCTCCCAGGAACGAGAACACGGCGACCGTGCTCAGCGCGGGGCGCGCCAGCGGCACCATGATGCGCGCGAAGATCACGAAATGGTTGGCGCCGTCGATCAGCGCCGACTCCTCCAGCTCGCGCGGGAGCGTCTCGAAGAACCCGCGCAGCAGGAACATGTTGAACGCCATCGCGCCGGCAGTGTAGACCAGCACGAGGCCCGGCAGGCTGTCGAGCATGCCCAACCTTCTGGCGACCATAAACTGCGGGATGATCAGCATCATCGTCGGAACCATCATCATCGCCAGGACGGAGTAATAGATCGGGTTCTTGCCGCGAAACTCGAAGCGGGCGAACGCGTAGGCCATCATCGCGGTCAGCGTCGTGACCAGCGCGGACGTAGCCACCGCCACCCCCAGGCTGTTGAAAAACGCCCGGACGAAGTTGCGGCTGGAGAACGCCGTCTCGAAGTTCTTCAGCGTGGGGTTGTCCGGGATGAACGTCGGCGGGAACTCCGGCGAGTAGGCGTTCGGTTTGAAGGCGGTCGAGGCCATGTAGACCATCGGCGCCATCGCCACGACCGCGCCCAGGCACAGAACGGCCAGGATCGTGATCTGGAAACCGCGTTGTGAGCGTGTGTTGGCAAAGATCATGGGAGCGCCTCTCAATACTCAACCGGTCGGCTGAACAGCTTCATCTGGAGCGCGCTCACCATGACGATGATCGCCGCCAGGATGTAGCTGATCGCCGCGCCATAGCCGAACCACAGGCGGCCAAACGCGCGGTCGTACATGTAGCTGAGCACGACCTCGGTGCGGTGCAGCGGGCCGCCGCCGGTGATCAGCAGCACCGAGATGAACGCCTGGAAGCCGCCGATGATGAGCGCGATCATCACGAACAGCGTGGTCTGGCGAATGAGCGGGACCGTCACGAAGCGGAAGCGCCGCCACTCGCCCGCCCCGTCGATGGCCGCCGCCTCGTACAGTTCCACCGGGATGCCCTGCAGGGCGGCCAGGAAGATCACCATCGCCCAGCCCACGCCTTTCCAGATGCCGAGCGAGTAGATGATCACCCAGGCGGTGCCCGGCTGGCTCATCCAGGCGACCGGCTCGGACAGGACGTGCAGCATCTCGACCAGCACGTAGTTGACCAGCCCGCCGGGATGCGACACGAACAGGAACTGGAACAGGAAGCTCACCACGACCCACGACGTGACGACAGGCACGTAGTAGATGGCGCGAAACAGGCGCTGGCCGGTGAAGACGCGGTCGATGAGCACCGCCAGCCCCAGCCCCAGGACCATCTGGCCGGCGACGGTGATCACGGTGTAGCGTGCCGTGTTTTCGAGGGCGAGCCAGAAATTGCGGTCGTCCAGCACGCGCCGGTAATTCTCCAGGCCGACGAACTCGCTGGTCTGGCCCGGCATGATCTTCCAGTCGAAAAAGCTGATGTAAAACTCGTAGCCCAGCGGGTAGAGCATCCACAGCACGTACAGCGCCAGGCCGGGGAGTAAGAACATATAAGGAACGTACCACTGGTGATGGAGTTTGGCGCGCATCGTTTGCCTCAACTGATTGGCAAAGGGCCTGGGCGAGGGGGTGATGTGTAGGGGCAGGCCGCGCCCGCCCCTACGCCCCGACCGGGTGCCGTTACTCGGCCAGCAGAGCGTCGATTTCCTCTGCCGCCATGTCCAACGCCTCTTGCGCGGACGCCTCGCCGCGCAGGATCAACTGGCCCGCTTCGGTCAGGACCTCTTCCATCTGGGTCCAACGCGGGTGCGGCGTGCGCGCTTTGGCCGTTTCGAGCTGCGTCAGGAACGTCCCGTAGTAGGGATGGTTCTGGAAGTAGTCCGTTTCGATCAGCTCGGGGATGACCGCCAACTGGCCGACCTCGGACATCTTCAACTGGTAGTCGTCGCTCTGGGTAAACCGCAGGAACGCGAGCGCCGCTTCCGTCTCCGCGCCCTTGAACAACGCGATATTCTCGCCGCCGACGACCGAGATCGAGCCGCCATCCCCGGCGGGCATCAGCGACGTGTGGATCTCGAAGTCGGGATACTGCGCTTCGGCCAGCGGGTACCACCACGGGCCTTCGAGCACCGTGGCGAACACGTCGGTGAAGAAGCCCTCGGTGCCCAGGCCGCCGCCCAGGAAGGACGGCGAGAAGCAGCCGTTATCCACCATCTCGGCCAGGAATTCGTAGGCCGCGACGGTCGCTTTGCCGTTCAGATAGCCGGACGCCTGGGTGATGTCCGGATCGGTGACGTCGCCGCCCATGCTCCACACCCAGGGCAGCACGGCCCAGCCGTAGGTGCCGCCGTCGCTGAACACGTACTTATCATCGCCCAGCGCCTTGATCGCCTCGCACTGCGCGGCCAGCTCGTCGATGGTGGCGGGCGGCCCGTCGATGCCCGCCGCCTCGTACATGGCCGCGTTCCACCACAGGATGCGCGTGTTCGTGTCGAGCGGCAGGCCGTAGTAGTGGCCGTCGTAGCTGTTCGTGGACAGCGGGCCGGGGAAGACGCGGTCGGCGTAGTCCTGGAAGTCGGGCATGACCTCGTCCAGCGCCTCGAGCACGCCCAGCTCGGCAAACTCCGGCGACCAGATGATGTCCAGCCGGGCCAGGTCGGGGCCTTCGCCGCCCGCCAGCGCGGTGAGCATCGTCTGCCGGAACTCGTCATACGGGAACGGGACCGACTCGACCTTGATGCCCGGATTCGCTTCCTCGAACATCGGGATCAGCGTCTCGACCAGCATCTCGTTCTCCGGCGACACCTCGTTGTAGGTGTGCCAGAATTCGATCGTCACGGTATCCTGCCGGGCGCTCGTCACGCCCAGGGGAATCGCCAGAACGACAACCAACAGGGCAATCAACAGTTTGCGTTTCATCTTCAAGTTCTCCCGTGCTTATCAAGTACTCGTGCGTAAAAAGATGGTCTGGCTTGCGTTCGATGTCCGATTTTTCGCTGTCACCTCCTGGAAACTGGACCCACTTTCTTCAATCAATGAATTAAGTTGCGCAAAAAAAGAGACCGGTCGAGCCTCATCCGAGGCTGGGCTCCAGCTCGGGCAGGCTGAACAGCTTGCCCAGCACCAGGCTGGCCGCCCCGCGCGCCCAGGTGTCGTCGCTCAACGGCTCGATGCGGATCTCGACGTCCTCGGCCAACTGCGCGAACATGTGCCGGTAGGCCGCCTCGCGCATCGGCGCGAACATGAAATCCCCGGCGCGCACGCCCTCGCCGCTGATGATGATCAGCCTGGGATTGAGCAGATTGACCACGCTCGCCATCGCCTGCCCCAGCACGCGCCCGGCCCCGGCGAGCACCTCCAGCGCGACCGCGTTGCCGGCCTGGGCCGCCGCGATCAGGTCGTCGGCTTCGGCCACGTCCAGGCCGCGTTCGCGCGCGCGGTGCAGCAGCCACGGCTCGGCGACGAACGTCTCCAGGCAGCCCTGGTTGCCACAGCCGCACACCAGCCCGTCTGGATCGATGACCATGTGGCCGAACTCGCCGCCGCCGCCGTGCGCGCCGCGGTACACCTGCCCGTTGGCGACGATGCCCATGCCGATGCCGCGCCCGATCGTGATGACCAGGAAATCGCGCACGTGCTGCCCGACGCCGTACAACTGCTCGATCCGCGTCAGCGTGTTCACGTTGTTGTCGAGGTAGACGATGCAACCGAGCTCGTCTTCGAGCAGCTTGGCGAACGGCACGTCGCGCCAACCGTTGTGCGGCGACACGCGGCACAGCCCGGTCTGCGGATCGATGATCCCGGCCAGCCCCACCCCAACGCCCAGCAGGTGCCCCTGGTTGATCCCCGCCGCGCGCAGCAGCCCCCGCACGCTGTCGGCCAGCAGGTGCGACACGTGCTCCGGATCGCGCTCGCCAAGCTGGACGGTGCGCCGCGTGACGACTTCGGCGTTCAGGTCGGTCAGGGCGAGCGTGGCGTGTTCCTCGGCCAGCTTGATGCCCACGACGTACGCGCCGCGCGAATCGAGCGCCAGCAAAATGGGCCGCCGCCCGCCCCGCGAGTCGCCTTCCTGCTTGATCTGCACGAGACCATCCTCGATCAGCTCCGCCGTCAACCCGGTGACCGTGGCGGGACTCAGCCCGGTCCGCTCGGCGATGTCCGTCCGCGCGATGGGACCGTGCGACTTGATCACATTGAGGATGGAAACGCGATTGATCGCTTTAAGGAGTTGTTTTCGGGCCATACTTCATTCACTAAACAAAGAAAGTCTACACACAGTCTAAAACCGGTTGGCCGATCTGTCAAGCACTTCGTCGATTGGGTCGCGCAACTTCCCGGCACCGGGCGCGCAGCTTGTTGTATGAGTGCTATTACAATCGCGGTCGATGCACTCGTTTTTCGCGCGCGGACGGCAATAGCAGTACAATTGTCCTATTCTCCGGTTCATTCCGAAATAGAAATAGTATCAGCGACAAAGGACAGGCGACTCATGAAGCGAACAATGTATCTTACCCTTGTGATCGCGCTCGTGTTGGCCGGTTTTGCCGCCAGTGCGGTATCGGCCCAGGACGGCGACGCGCCCAGCGTCGTGGTGATGACTCCCTGGCTGGCCCAGCCGGGCACGCAGTTGATGGTCGATGCCTTCACCGAGTACGCCGCCGAAAAGGGGTGGGACGTGCAGGTGATCGACACGGCTGAGGACATTTCCGCCCTGATCAGCCGGATGGAGGACGTGGCCCTGCAGGACGTGGACGCCATCGTCATCAACGTCGACCCGACGCAGATCTCCGCCGGGCTGGCGGCGGTTGCCGAAGCCGGCATCCCGGTCTTTGGCATGGACTCCGGCACCGACCCGCTGCTGGTCGCCAACGTGACAAGCAACGGATACGCGATGGCTGCCGAAACCGCCACCTACGTGGTCGACCGCCTGAACGGCGAGGGCAGCGTCGTCATGTTCATCTTCGAGCCGTACCCGCCCGTGCAGAAGCGCGGCATCATCGCCGAGGCCATCTTCAACAACACGCCGGACATCACCATCGTCGATAAGATCACGCCGAGCTTCGACGCCGGGCCGCTGGAAGGCGCGCGGAACGCGATGGAAGCCGTGCTGCTCGCCAACCCGGACCCAGGCAGCATCGACGCGGTGTGGGCGGCGTGGGACGAGCCGGCCCTCGGCGCGCTGCAGGCCATCCAGGCCGCCGGTCGTGAAGAAGAGGGCATCGTCATCGTGGGCATCGACGCCACGCCGCAGGCCCGCGACGCCATCAGCATGGGCGGCAGCTTCGAGGCGACCGTCGCGCAGGACTTCCCCGGCATCGCGCGGCAGGTAGCGGATCTGGTCGAGGCGTACCTGGGCGGCGAGGAGATCGTGCAGTCGACGTACTACGTGCCGACGAAGCTCATCACCGCGGCTAACGCGCTGGACGAGTAGCGGCAATCGCGCCGTTTTCGCCGCGCAGACAGTGATTCTTTCAGGGGCGATCCAGGCGAGGGATCGCCCCGCCAAACCATAAGCAATACTCATGACGATGGTCCACCCACCACCCACGCCGGCGCCCGCCGAGTCGACTCTGCTGCTGCACATCACCGGCGCCAACAAAGCCTATCACGGCATCCCCGCCCTGGTGGATGCCTCGCTCACCTTGCGGGCCGGCGAAGTCCACGCGCTGATCGGCGAGAACGGCGCCGGGAAATCGACCCTGATCAAGCTGATGGCCGGGGTGCTGTCCGCCGATTCGATCGCGATGGCGGTGCGCGGCCAGCCGGTGAATTTCCGCGAAGCGCGCGACGCCTTCGACGCCGGGCTGCGCTTCATCCACCAGGAATTGAACGCCGTCCCCACGCTATCGGTCGCCGAGAACGTCTTCCTCAACCAGCGCTACCCGACCCGCGCCGGGGTGTTCGTCCACTGGCGGCGGCTGCACCGCCAGACGCGTGACGTGCTCGCCCAACTGGGCATCACCCACCTCGCGCCGGGGCAGATCATGGCCCGTCTCAGCCCCGGCGACCAGATGCTGGTCAAGATCGCCAGCGCGTTCGTGGACGCCAATCCGTCCGCGGCGGGCGAGCGCGCCGTCGCGATCTACGTGATGGACGAGCCGACCGCCGCGCTCAGCACGTCGGAAGCGGCGCGCCTGTTCGAGGTGATCGACCGGCTGCGCGCCAGCGGCTGCGCCATCCTGTACGTGACGCACCGCCTGGACGAGATCTTCCAGCTCGCCGATCGCGTCACCGTGCTGCGCGACGGGCGCGTGGTGGACTGCGTGCCGATCGAGGGCACGACTGCCGCCGGCCTGATCCGCATGATGACCGGGCGCGATCTCCAGCAGGTCTATCCCCCGCGCGGGCCGGACGTGCAGGTGAGCGAGCGCGTGCTGCTCGACGTGCGGGAGCTGACCACGCGCGCGATTCACGGCGTCTCGTTCCAGCTCTACGAAAACGAGATTCTCGGCGTGGCCGGGCTGAGCGGCGCGGGGCGCACCGAGCTGCTGCGCGCCCTGATCCGGGCCGACCGCGTGCTGGCCGGGACTGTGTCGCTCAACGGGGCGGCGCTGCAGGCCCGGTCCCCCGCCGAAGCCTGGGACCAGGGCATGGCCTACGTGCCGGAGGAGCGCCGCTCGCAGGGGCTGGTGCTGTCGCGCAGCATCAGCGACAACATCACGCTGCCGCACCTGCGCCACCTGGCCCGGCGCGGCACGTTTCTCAACCACGGGCGCGAGCGCCGAACCAGCGCCGAGATGAGCGAGGCCGTGCGTCTCAAAGCCGAAGGCGTGACCCAGGCGACCTGGCAGTTGAGCGGCGGCAACCAGCAAAAAACGGTCTTTGCGCGGGCATTTGCGCGCTCGCCGCAGATCCTGCTGCTCGACGAGCCGACGCGCGGCGTGGACGTGGGCGCGAAATTCGACATCTACACGCTGATTCGCAAGATCAACGCGCAGGGCACCGGCATCATCATGGTGTCGTCAGACCTGCCCGAGCTGATCGGCATGTGCGACCGCATCCTGATCCTGCGCGACGGCGCGCTGGTCCACACCGTGCAGACCGAAGCGCTGACCGAAAACGAACTTTTGACGCTGTGTTACGGAGAGCTCTCGGATGACAACCAGCCCGCAAGCCACTGATGACGCCCGTTCGTGGAGGGGGGGGCGCGTCCGGTGGGCGCGCCTGTTCCGGCAGTTTGGCACGCTCATCGGCTTCATCGTGATCGTGGCGTTCTTCTCGTGGCAGAAACCCGACACGTTCATGAACGTGCGCAACTGGGTGAACATCACGCAGCAGGTAAGCATCCTGGGCGTGGTGGCGGCCACCATGACGATCGTGATGGTCCTCAACGACTTCGACCTGAGCGTGGGCACGATGGCGAGCATGGTCGGCATCGTCGCCGGGACGCTGCTGCGCGACGGGTACATGCTGGGCGTGGCGCTGGGGCTGGGGCTGTTGGTCGGGGCCGGCGGGGGTCTGCTGAACGGCGTCCTGGTGTCCTACATCCGCATCTCGCCGTTCGTCGCCACGCTGGGCACGCTGACCATGTTCAACGGGCTGGCGCTGTACATCAGCGGCGGCACCACCATCTTCGGGCGCGCCATCCCCACCGCGCTCAGCGATTTCGGGCGCGGCGGCATCTACCTGGGCATCGTCGACGGCCAGCGAATCACCCTGCCCTACCTGACGATCATCACGCTCGTCGTGCTGATCGTGGTGTGGATCGTGCTGGAGCAAACCGTCTTTGGCCGCCGCCTGTACGCCATCGGCGGCAACATGGAGGCGGCGCGCCTGGGCGGCGTGCGCGTGCGGATGCTGCGGCTGATGGCGTTCGTGATCAGCGGCATGGGGGCGGCCATCGCCGGGCTGATGCTCGTCAGCCGGCTGGCGTCGGCCAACCCGACGCAGGGCGACGGGCTGATGCTGCGGGCCATCGCCGCCGTGTTCCTGGGCATGACGATGAGCGAAGAGGGCGAGCCGCACGTGCTGGCGACCATGCTCGGCGTGCTGATCCTGGGCGTGCTGGCGAACGGGCTCACCCAGATGCAGATCGACACGTACATCCAGCAGATTCTGACCGGCGGCATTATCGTCCTGGCCGTGACGTTGAGCAGCCTGTCGCGGCGCTGAGCGCGGAGGAACCCGATGAGCAACGCGAATCATCTACTCCTCACCCTCAAACGCACGCGGGCCGCGGGGCGCATGGCGCTGTGCGGCTATTTCCTGGCGGGCTATCCGTCGCCGGACGACTTCTACCGGCTGGTGCGCGCCGCCGGTGATCTGGACGTGATCGAGTTCGGCATCCCCTCACCCACGCCCGCGATGGACGGCCCGGTGATCGCCAGCGCGCACGACGTCGTCATCCACCAGCGCGGCATCGGGGCCGAAACCGCGATGGCCCTGCTCGGCGGCCTGCGGCACATTCCCCAGCCGCGCTTCGTGATGACCTACACCGCGGTCGGGCGCGCGCTCAGCGGCTTCCTGCGCCTGTGCGTCGAGAACCACATCCACGGGCTTATCGCGCCCGACATCGAGCCGGAAGAAGGCCGCTACGTAAAGACCATCGCCGAGGCGCTGAACCTGGCCGTGCTGACGCTGATCGACGCGCACGCGCCGGACGACGTGCTGCACGAGCGCATCGGGCTGGGCAACGTCGTCTATCTGAAGGCCGGGGCCGGGCGCACGGGCCAGCCCGCGGACATCGAGGGCGAACTGAGCGCGGTGGTGGCGGACGCGATCCGGCGGATTCGCGCCATCGACCCGGACATCCCCATCGCGGTCGGGATCGGCCTCCAGCGCCCGCAGCAGGTCGCCGCCCTGGCCCGCATCGGCGCGGACATGGCAATCATCGGGACGAAGCTCGTCGAGCAGATGCAGGCGGGCGAGAGCGCTCTCGTGGATTATATCCGGACGTTGCGCGACGCAACCTATTACGACGCGGGATGAGCGACATGGCAAACCTCTGGCTGGCATTCGACATCGGGACCACGGGCGCCAAAGCCGCGCTGATCGACGGCGCGGGGCAGGTCGTGCGCAGCGCGACCCGGCAGTATTCGACTCACACGGCCACGGGCGGCGTCATGGAGCAGGACGCGGGCGACTGGTGGCGGGCGGTCCGCGAGACGTGCCGCGCGCTCGGCGCGCTCGACGAGGTGGACGCGATCGCGCTCACCGGGCAGATGCAGGACGCAATCCTGGTGAATGCCGCCGGGGACCCGGTCCGCCCGGTGATTCTCTACAGCGACACGCGCGCCCACGCCGAAGCGGCGCGCCTGCCCGACCAACTCGGCGCGGCGCGCATCCGCGAGCTGACCGGCAACGACCAGGACGCGGGCAGCCTGTTGGCGAAGCTGGCGTGGCTGCAAGCGCACGAGCCCGCCGCGCTGGAGGCGAGCAGGTGGCTGCTGCTGGGCGCGGCGGATTTCGTCGCCCTCAATATGACCGGCGCGGCCACCACCGACACCACCACGGCCTCGACCACCGGTCTGATGAACCTCGCGACCCGGACGGCGCTGGACGACTCGGTTTTTGCCGCGCTGGGGCTCCGCGACTGCGCCCGGCTGGTGCCGCCCATCACGCCCGGCGGCCACCGCGTCGGAGCGCTGACGTCCGCCGCCGCCGAGACGCTCGGCCTGCCGGCGGGCATCCCGGTCTATCACGGCCCCGGCGACGCGGGCGCGACGACCATCGGCGCGGGCAGCGGCGAGCCGGGGGCGGTGTACGCCTACCTGGGCACCAGCGGCTGGATCGCCTTCACCGCGACGGAGCGCGCCCAACCCGGCCAGGGCGTGATCACCCTGGCGCATCCGGCCCCCGGGCGCACCATCCAGGTCGCGCCGCTGCTCACCGCGGGCGGCAACCTCGACTGGGTGCGGGACCTGTTCGGCGGCGGCGACTACGACACCGTGATTGCCCGCGCCCTGGACCGCGCCCCGTCACGCCTGCTCTACCTGCCCTATCTCAGCGGCGAGCGCGCGCCGTTCAGCGATCCGCACGCGCGCGGGGCGTTCGTGGGGCTGGGCGCCAGCGCGACCCGCGACGATCTGTGCCGCGCCGTGCTGGAGGGGGTGGTGTATGCCTACCGCCACGCGCTGGACGCGCTGATCCCCGGCGCGACGACCACGCTCACCCTGACGGGCGGCGGCACGCGATCGCGGCGGTGGTGCCAGTTGTTCGCGGACGTGACTCACCTGCCGGTTGCCATCCAGGCGGACCCCGAAAACGTCGGCGTGCGCGGCGCGATCCTGTGCGCGCAGGTCGCCCATGGCGCGCGCGCGAGTTACGCCGCGCCGGAGTTCTTCCCGATCGAGGCCACGCTCCAGCCGGACCCGGCCCACGCAGAGCACTTCGACCGGCAGTACCGTGCGTTTCGCGAGGCTTACCCGGCGCTCAAGCCGATCTTCGCCCAACTGGCGTGACGGGTCGCGGCGCGGCGGGCAGGTTTACCCGGCCCGCCCTTCCCGGTAGCTGGCTTCGTCGGCCAGGTCGGCCTCCACGATCAGCTCGCCGTCGTCGGCCAGCCGGACGACCTCGTCCCCGCTGCCGCGCTTGGGCTTTTCGTAGCGCGCCAGCAGCTCGTATTCCCGCTGGATAGCCCGGTCGGCGCCCTTCTGCGCGAAATAGCTCGCGCCCATGAAGATCGCCCCCAGCCCGAACAGCACCGCAAAGACCATCACGATCGTGCCGGTCGTGTCGAATCCGTTGCTCAGCAGCCCCGCCCCTGCAATCCCCAAAATCACCCCGGTTACAAGGCAGGCCAGAACCATCGCGCGCAGCTCGTACAACTCTTTGATCTGCTTCTCGCGCCGTTCCATGTACGCTTGGTCGAACCGGTCCATTCGTCCCTCCCACAGGATACGCGTCGGTTGTCTCTATTATACGTCGGGGGCGGGCATGGGTCGCGCGAATCACACGCGCCGCCTGACCATTCCCCGCGATCTGTTAGAATAGGCGGGCATGGTTGGACATTCCAGCCTGCCTGTTCCTCGGCGCGAGGAAGATCCAGTCTGGAACGCATTCGAAATCGCCGGAGATCATGAGACAAACACAACCGGTTCAAAAAAGCTGGCTCGTTCAGCGATCCCCGTTCTTCTATGGATGGTTCGTGTGGATTGCCGCCGCGGTCGGGCTGTCCGCCACCGCGCCCGGGCAGAGCTTCTCCATCTCGTTGTTCATCGACCACTACATCGCCGACTTCGGCCTCAGCCGGACCACCGTCTCCGGCCTGTATGGGCTGGGGACGTTTATCGCGGCGCTCGGCCTGACGTGGGTTGGCCGCCAGATCGACCGGCGCGGCAACCGGCGGGCGGGCACGGTGATCGCGATCCTGTTCGCCGCCGTGCTGCTGGCCTGCTCGCTGATCATGAGCCCGTTCACCATTCTGATCAGCTTCGTCGCCATTCGCGGGCTGGGCCAGGGATCGCTGGGGCTGAACAGCTCGACGGTGATCGCGGAGTGGTTCCAGGCGCGGCGCGGCTTCGTGATGGGGATCACCCTGGTGTGTTTCGCGCTGTTCCAGCGCCTGTACCTGCCCTGGCTGCAGGGCTACATCGACGCGCACGGCTGGCGGCAGGCGTGGATCGTCCTGGGGGCCGGGGTGGGCCTGATCGTCGCCCCGCTGACGTGGCTGCTGATGCGCGACCGGCCCGAGGATTTCGGCTTGCAGCCCGACGGCAAGACCGGCGACTCCCAGAGCGCGGACCTCCGCTCAAATGGCGACTGGTCGCTGGGCGAGGCGATGCACACGCCGATCTTCTGGGCCTTCATGTCGGGCCGGGTGCTGTGCTCCGCCTGGGGGACAGGGCTCATCTTTCACCAGATTTCGCTGTTCGAGAACGCGGGCCACACGGCGCGCCTGGCTGCCGAAACCTACGGGTATGCGGCCCTGGTGATGGCCGGATCGACGCTGCTGACCGGCTGGCTGGTCGACCGTCTGCGCCCGAACGTCGTCATGGCGATGCAGTTGACCGCGTTCCTGCTCGCCAACGGCGTGGCAACGGCCATGTCGGCGGATGGGCTGGTGATCGCCTACGCGCTGGCCTTCGGATTCTTCATGGGGATGGGCTCGGTCTTCGACGGGACGGTGTGGGCCAACCTGTACGGGCGCATGCACCAGGCCACGATTCGTGGCTTCGTGACGACCGCGCTGGTGGCCGGCACGTCCATCGGGCCGATCGCGTTCGGGCTGGCCTACGACAACCTGGGCAGTTATAACGCGGTCCTCTGGCTGGGCGCCGCCCTGGCCGTTGGTGTCGGGTTGGCGAGCCTAACCGCCCCCCACCCCCGGCGCGCCGTGTAATCACCGTCCAGGGCGCGGACCGGGGGTGTCGCTCCCGGCCCCACAATCCGCGCAGCGAACCGCTAGCCGCTGCGCACGAAGGTGATCAGGTCCAGCGAGCCGACGTCGATGCCGTTCTGCGCCAGCACCAGCGCCACCTGCGCCCGGTGCTCGGTGTGGTGGTTGAACACGTGCACGATCATCTGCCAGAGAACGTCCTGCTGCGGGATGCCGCGCGTCGTCCGGTAGGACACGACGCGGTCCGGATCGTCCATCGTTTGCAGGAACGCGCGGAACTCCTCGCGCAGCGAGGCCCACGCCTCGGTCACGGCGTCCAGCGTGGGCAGGTCGCCAGCGGACAGCAGCCGGTCGGGCGACTCGCCCTGCCAGCGCGACAGCCAGACCCGATCCGCGGCCAGCATGTGCACCAGGACCCCATGCGGCGACAGCCACCCCGCGCGAATCGGCGCGGCGAGGGCGTCCGGGGCGAGTTGGCGCGCCCCTTCGAGCACGCGGTCGTCCGCCCAGATGGTGTAATCGAGCAGAAGTTCGGGATCGATATTCATCCTTGCGCCTCCTTTCAGCGTCGCCTGTATGGTATGCCGCGCGCGGAATCCGCGCCAGAACGGGGCGACAGCGCGATCGCGCAGGCCAGCCGCCCGGCCTCGATCACGCCTCATCCACCTCCGCGAGCACGGTCTGGCGCAGGGCACGCGCGGCGTCGTCGGGGTATCCGGTGACCCGGTCGCGCAGCAGACGTTCCGCCAAGTCGAGCAGGCCCGCCGCCGCCCGGTCGAGATCGAGCCGCAGCAGCGCGTTGATCTCGCCGGCAATCTGCGGATAGGCCATCTCGAAGCGGCGCAGCGGATCGAGGTTGTCCAGTGCGGCGGGCTGCTCGGCAGGGATGTGCTTGGCGATCAGCCGCAGCAGCGCGTGGAGCGACAGCACCGTGATGAACTGCCGCGCGCTCAGGTGCTCGCCGCGGCGATAGCGCCCCGTGCCGACCAGCAGGCTGGTGAAGAAGCGCCCCAGCAGCGAGGCATCGTCCCGGATCGCCGTCTGAAACTCGGCGGCGGTCGCCCGTTCCACGCGCTCCAGAACCGCTGCCAGCCCGGCGCGGTCCACCAGCAGGCGGTAATCGTTGAGCCTGGCGCGCTGCAGCCCGTCCCGGTCCGAGACGGCGAACTCGGCCAGGTGACCGCTCTCGTAGATGGCGGTGACGCCGTCGGTCACGGTGTCGGCGACATACAGGACGATCCGATCGCTGCCGGGCAGCCATTCGCGGTGAGCTTTGAACCACGCGACGGCGTCCGGCTCGACGACCACCCAGAAATCGTGATCGGACCACTCGTCCGGCTGGTGCGTCTGCCCCGCCATCGATCCCGCCGACATCAGCCCCAGCACGCGCGGATCGCGTTCCAGGGTGCGCGTCAGCGTCTCGGTGAAAGCTGCATAGTCTCGCGCGTTCATCTCCGGTGATTCTGTCTCCTTGATGGCTCACTCATAGCGCACAAAATCGGTCGGCTCCGCGCTCAGCGGGACGTATTCGCCCCATTGCCGGTTGGGGCCCCACGCCACGGGGATCGCCGCGCCGGCCCGCACGAAGACCGGGATGCGGTCCAGCGGGGCGGGAACCTGCACGTGCTGCCCCCCGGCGAAACGGTCGCCGGTCCACAGGTCGCGCCAGTCGCCGTCCGGCAAGTAGGCGGACCACGTTTCCGCGCCCTCCTCGACGACCGGGCAGACGAGCAGATCGCGCCCGAAGAAATACTGGTAGGGCGACGCCTCGCGGTGCCACAGCCCCAGCGCGCGCATCACCGGCTGGCCGGTGCGGGCGGCGTGCTGCGCTTCCCTCCAGATATACGGCATCAGATTATGCCGCGTGTTCACGAAATGGCGAAACGCCGGGATCACGCGGTCGTCGCCGGTGCGCGCCTGGATGTTCCAGGGCGTGCGGTCGTGGCACGGCTCGCGGTGCTGGTTGAACTCGGAGTGATACTGCATGATCGGGCAGAAGGCGGCCATCGCCGCGCCGCGCAGGTACAGCTCCGCCGAGGGGATCGCGCCGCTGAAGCCGCCCAGGTCCCAGCCCCAGAACGGAATGCCCGACACGCCCGCCGACAGCCCGGCCAGGATCGAATGGCGGAACGCGTCCCAGGTCGAGTTTTCGTCGCCCGCCCAGTGAACGGGCGACCGCTGTGAGCCGGTGAACCCGGCCCGGCTGAACGTCAGGGCGTCGGGGCGCTTGCCGGTCGCGAAGTCGTAATACGCCGCGGTGTACAACTGCGGGTACTCGTTCAACACCTCGTCGCCCCGGCGGCCATCGGCGAAGCGCACCGCCGTGCTCCACAGGTGCTCGCCGCCGTCCGTCTTGAAACCGTCGATCCCCATCTCGTCGAGCAGGTAGGCGCGCTTGTTCAGCCACCAGTCGCGCGCCGCCGGATTCGTCACGTCCCACAGGTAGCCGTTGCGGAACCAGAACGGCAGCACCCGGTACAGCGATCCGTCCGCTTTGCGCACGCCGTAGCCCTCGCGCTCGAACACCGCGCGATCGGCCTCGTGCTGAGGGTTCGTCCCGTCGCTGAATTTGAAGACGGGAAGCTGCCACAGCACCAGGCGAATGTCGCGCGCGTGCAGCCAGTCGACCATCGCCTTCGGGTCCGGCCATTTGCCGCCCGCGGGGAAGGTGAAATCGGCGAGGCGGGGCGCGGCATCGCCCGGCATGGGCGCGACCTGCGCGTCGTTCCAGATGTAAAACGTCTGCTCGTCGCTCCACGCCTCGATGACGAGCGCGCTGGGGATGATCCCGTGCTCGAACGACTGCTCGACCTCGCGCAACACACGCG
Source organism: Anaerolineae bacterium (assembly GCA_018432315.1). GTDB lineage: Bacteria > Chloroflexota > Anaerolineae > Aggregatilineales > Aggregatilineaceae > LM3-B42. Next base: position 32,889 of record JAHDLB010000031.1, on the reverse strand, counting down.
CCTGCGAGTTCCACTCGTTGCCGCTCATCCACAGGCCGAACGCCCACAGCGGCGGCAGAACCGCCGGGCCGGTGCGCTGCGTGAACTGGGCGGTGATCTCCAGCGGGTCGCCCCCGGTAAACCACGTGGCCGCCAGCGTTTCGTCCGGCCCGATGTCGGCTTCCAGCGTCCAGCGATCGGGCCGGGTGGCGGCCAGGTCGAACTGCATCCAGCGGCTGCTCTCGACGTGCACGCCGTAGCCCGCCGACGAGAGCAGGAACGGGACCGGCATATAGGTCCGCTTGCCCTGGCTCTTGTACTGCTCGTAACAGCGCACGTCCATGATCTCGCCGCGCTGGTCCAGCGCGTTGAAGCGCTCGCCCAGGCCGAAGAACGCCTCGGCGGGATCGCACGCAAACACCAGCCGGACGCGCCGGGCGCGCGCGCCATCCGTCAGCCATTCGACCGCCACCAGCGGCGGCAGCGCCTCGCCAGCCGGTGCCGGGCCGGAAACGTTCCGGCCCACGCGCATCGTCCACTGGCGGGCGTCCGCGCTGGACCGTTCGAACATCACCAACTCCAGCGGCGCGGGCTGCCAGTCTTCGCCGGTCAGCGTGTATTCCGGCCCGGCCTGCCCATCGACCTCAATCCAGTAGGTCAGCGTCTGGCCGAGCGGGGGCGCGGTCAGTTGGGCGCGCCAGACGTCCTGCTCGATGCGGACGACGCGCTCCAGGTACTCCGCGCCGACACCCTCTTCCTGGCGCGGCTGCCAGTCGGGATCGCGGGTCGCCGTCACCGTGGGCCCGGCGACGCCTTCGAGCCGCGTGTGGACTCGCACCGATCCGGCGGCGCCTGGCGGGCGCGTCACGATGCCGACCGCGAACGGCGCGTTCGCCAGCGGCTGGCGCGGGAAGCGTTCTTCGGGCAGTTGTTCGTAAGGGTGTTCCTGCCCCAGGGGGGTGTGAATCATCTCAGTCATCAGGGTTTCTCCAGGCGCGACTCGACGATCAAAACCATGCCATGCGACCACAGCAGGGGACGCGCAACGGTCCCCCAGCGCGCTTCCCACTCGGCGAAATGCGCCGGGTGCAGCAGGTGATCGGACACCTGCTCCGGCAGCGCGCCATCCTCCGACGCCTGCGCCTCGATCCACGCCACCAGCTCGCGTGCCTCGGCGCGACGCCCCAGCTCGATGTAAACCCAGGCCAGCCACGCCGCCAGCAGAATCCACTCGCCGCCGCCATAATACACGTCCGCCGCGTAGCGGTAGACGCCCCCGCCCGGTCGGCGCAGGTCGCGCTCGATTCGGGCGAGCGTCCGGGCGAAGCGCTCGTCCTCGACGTCGAGCAGGCCATACGGCACGGCGGCCCACAGCAGACTGGCATCGACCGCGTCGCTCCCCAGGCTCTTGACCAGGTGCCCGCCCGGCGCGACGCCGGTTTGCAGGGTGAACGCGCGGATCGCTTCCGGCAGGCCACCGGGCACCAGCGCCGGGCTGCGGCGTTGAACCGCGCTCAGCCCGCCGTACAGCGCCGCCAGCGTGCTGACGTGAATCTGGTCGCGGTGCTCTTCCCAGCAGTCGTAATTGGTGGACTGCCACAGCGGGGCCAGGTAGCGGACGGTGAGCGCGACCGCCGGCTCCAGCGCGGCCCACAGGGCGCGGTCCCCGGTCATGTCGACGTGCGCGGCCAGCCCCCACAGCCACGCGCCGTAGCCGTCCAACTGGAAATCCCACCAGTCATCCGTGCCGATCGCGCCGTCGGGCGTGAAGCGGGTGGGCAGGTAGTCGGCATCCGCGGGCGTGACGTTCTGCGCGAGCATGTCCAGCAGGCGCTCGACGCGGTCACGCTGCTTTTCGAGCGTGCGCCCGACCCAGGTGTAGAAGGCGCGGGCGCTGTCGTGCTGCCCGGCGCAGTCCATCCCATAGGCGATCCACGCGCCGTCGCGCAGCCACGCGTAGCGGTACTGCGAGAAGGTCGGCGCCGCCACGTAAGCCCCGCTGGGGGCCTGCGCCGTGCGAATGATGTCCAGGCTCGATTGATGCAGATTCATGGGCGTGACAGGTGAACGGTGCGGCGGCGAGATGGCTCCCGCCGCCGCTGCATGGTCGATGGGGTTGCTAGCTCAACAGCGCGTCGATCTCTTCTTTGGCGATGTCCAGCGCGCTCGGCGCGTCCAGGTCACCCGCCACAACCGCGCTCAGCAGGTCGTCGATCAGGTCCTGCATTTCGGTCTGGCGCTCGATCACGGGCAGCGTCGCCACCGCGTTCAACGAGTCGAACACCGCCTGGCGGTTGGCAGGCGGGGTCTGCGCCAGGTACGCCTCGAAGTATTCCGGCTTGTCGAGCGCGGGCAGCTCCCAGCTATTCTCGATGCGCACGCGGGCGGCGGTCTCGCTCGCCGTCAGGAACTGGGCCCAGGCCGCGGCCTCTGCGGGGTGCTCGGTGGACTTGGCGATGGCGACGCCGTTCGAGAAGAACGCCGAACCTTTGTGGGCCATGCCCAGGTCCACGACGATATCCCATTCGAACTCAGCCGGCTCGAACAGCGGGAACATCCAGATGCCGCTGACCAGCATGCCAACCCGCCCGGTCAGGAAGAAGTCCTTGTCGTCGCCGGAGACTTCCGCCGCCTGCTCGACGTCGTCGGCCATCACGTTGTCGTCCAGCATCCCGACCATCGTCTCGACGGTCTCGACGCATTCCGGCGCGTTGATGGTGGATTCGGTCTTGTCTTCGTTGAAGAACTGGCAGTCATTCTGGGCGGCGCGCTTGTAGAACTCCCAGAAGGTGATCGGCGCCTTGATGCCCCAGACGTTGTCACCCAGCGCCGTGATCGCCAGGCCGGCCTGGCGCGCGTCTTCCATCGTCCAGTCGTCGGTGGGATAGTCCAGCCCTGCCTGGTCGAACAGGTCCTTGTTGTAGAACAGGACGACGGTCGAGAACGTCTCCGGCAGCGCGAGCTGCTTGCCCTCGTAGTTGAACACGTCGAGCGCGCGCGGATAGTACGGCGTGTCGGGGTCGAGGTACTCGGTCAGGTCGAGCAGCACGTCGTTGGCCGCGTAGTTGACGAACGTCTGGTATTCCAGCTCGAACACGTCCGGCGGATCGCCCCCGGCGAAGTCCGCCTGAAGCACGGTCGGGTAGTCGCCGTAGGGCGCGTCGGACGTTTCGATCTTGATGTTGGGGTGCTCGGCCTCGAACGCCGCCACGATTTCGGCCAGATCGTCGAGGTGGTCCGGGCTGGACGTGAAGTTGAAGTACCGGATCGTGACGGTATCCTGGGCGAAACTGGTCACCGGGACGAGCCCCATCACCAGCGCCACCACGATACCCAGTGCAAAGAACTTACGGGACATCTTCTTTTCTCCTTCAATCATGAATACTCATGCGAACGAATGAACGTTTCGCAGCGAACCCTAACCTTTGATGCCGCTAAACGTGACACCACGAACGAACCACTTCTGAGCGAACAGGTAGGCGATCAGGATGGGCAGGATGGTGATCACCGCGCCCGCCATCACGACGTTCCACTCGACCGAGCCCTGGTAGCGGCTGGACCCAGCGAGGTTCGCCAGCGCGACGGGCAGCGTCATCACCTCGGCTTTGCGGGCCACGAACAGCGGCCACAGGTACGCGTTCCACAGCGCCATGAAGTTGAACACCGTCAGCGTGGCGAGCGCCGGCTTCGAGAGCGGCAGCACCACCCGCCAGAACACCGTGAAGCGGTTGGCCCCGTCGATGAAGGCCGCCTCTTCGAGATCGCGCGGGAGCGTGAGGAACGACTGCCGCAGCAGGAACACGCCGAACGCGTTGAACAGGCTGGGGATGATCAGCCCCTGGTAGGTGTTCACCCACCCCAGGTGCCGGATCAGGATGAACTGCGGGATGATGATCACCTGGACCGGGATCATCAACGTCGCCAGGTAGAGCAGAAACACGGTATCGCGCCCGCGCCACACCATGCGCGAAAACGCGTAGGCCGCCATCGCCGCGAAGATCACCTGCCCCGCCGTCCCGACGACGGTCACGAAGAAGCTGTTGAAGATCAGGCGCGGAATGTCCATCCGGTCGGAGAGGGTGCGGTAGGCGTCCAGGCTGGCCGGGTCCGGGATGAACTGGGGCGTGGCGGTCGCCAGGCCGGACTGCTCCTTGAACGACGTGCTGACCGTCCACACGAACGGCACCAGCATGATCAGCGCCAGCACGATCAACACGGCGTACTGCGCGGCCTGGAGCGCCAGCGGGGCGCCCCGGCGCGCCACCCACGGCTCGCGCGGCAGAGAACGGTCCAGGGTCATGGTCTTGCGTGCCTCGTTCATAGGTCGTAGTGCACCCATCGATTCTGAAACCGGAACTGGACGAGCGTGATGGTGAAGATGACGGCGAACAGCACCCACGACATCGTCGCCGCGTAGCCCATGCGGTTGTAGCGGAACGCGTTGTCGACGATCTCGCCCACGATCACCGACGCGCCGCGCCGGGCGAAACGCTCCGGCATCAGCCACGCCTGCTCGAACACCTGGAACGAGTTGATCAGCGAGATGATGAGGGCGAAAAATGTGGTCGGCGTGAGCAGCGGCACGGTGATGCGGTGCAGGCGCTGCCAGCGGTTGGCGCCGTCGATCTTGGCCGCCTCGTAATAGTTCTCCGGAATGCCCTGCAGCCCGGCCAGGAACATGACCGTGATGAAGCCGAGGTCCTTCCAGACGCTGGTGATGATGATCGCGTAGAGGGCCGTGTCCGGGTCGATCAGCCACGCCGGGCCTTCGATGCCGACCAGCGACAGGAAATAGTTGACCAGCCCGTACGCCGGGTTGAAGACCCACTTCCAGATGACCGCCACCGCCACCCACGAGGTCACCACCGGCACGAAGAACGCCGTCCGGAACCAGGCCCGGCCCCGCAGCGGCTGGTCGAGCAGCAGCGCCGTCAGGAAGGCCAGCACCAGCACCGACGGGATGTACAGCACGATGAACGTCAGCGTGTGCTCGAAGGCGGTCCAGAAGGCCGCGTCGTGGTACAGCTCGCGGAAGTTGTCCAGGCCGATGAACTTCGCGTCGGAGAGCAGGTTCCAGTCGTAGAGCGTCAGGCGCAGCGAATAGACGACCGGCCCCAGGATGAAGACGATCAGCCCCAGCAGGCTGGGGGCCAGGAAGAACGCGACCCACCCCCACTTCGTAATACCGCGATTGCCTGCCATCTCACTCACTTTCTTCACTCACTAAAAAAACTTCCTCAAAAAAACAGGAGTCACGCCGTTTCGACGGTCTGAATCAACGGCGACTCGAAGATCTTGCCCACGACCAGCCCCGCCGCGCCCCTGGCCCACGCCTGATCGTCCGTCGGCTTGATGAGCGTTTCCACGCCGTCGAGCAGGCCGTTGAACGTGTGCTCGCGCAGGCTTTCCAGCATCGGGTCGAGCCGGTGCGCGCCCGCCGTGACCCCCTCGCCGCTGACGATGATCAGGGACGGGCAGAACAGGTTGACCACGATCGCCAGCCCCATCCCCAGGTAGTGCCCGCTGCGCGCCAGCAGGTCGCGGGCCAGCGGGTCGCCCTGGGCGGCGGCCTGGACGATGTCCTCCAGCGCGGCCCCGGTGTCGAGCGTCGAGGCGACCCCCTCCGCCAGCGCGGCCCGCATATCGCGCAGGATGGCCGGATCGGAGGCGATCGCCTCCAGGCAGCCGCGCTTGCCGCAGTCGCACGGTGGGCCATCCGGCAGCAGCGTGATGTGCCCCACCTCGCCCACGCCGCCCTTGTGGCCGCGATAGAGCTGGTGGTTGATCACCACCCCCAGGCCGATCCCGCGCCCGATGGTGAGCACGGCGAAATTCGCCACGTCGTGGCCGGGGCCGAATAGCTGCTCGGTGATGGTGAGCGTGTTCACGTCGTTTTCGAGATAGACGGGGAGCAGCAGTTGGTCGGCGAGCAGCCCGGCCAGCGGCACGTTCTGCCAGTGGAAGAAGGGCGAGTAGTGGACGATGCCCGCCGCGCTGTTGATCACGCCCGCCAGCCCGACGCCCACGCCCAGCACCTTGTCGCGCGTGATGTCCGCCTCATAGAGCGCGTGGATCACGGTGTGGGACAGAGTTTCGGCGACGGCTTCCGGGCCGTGCGAAGTGGGCAGCGGGCGCTCCAGGTAGTTCAGAACGGTCGCTTCCAGGTCGGTGACGGCGCACACGGCGCGGTCTTCCATGAGCTTGAGGCCGACGACGTAGCCCGCCGTGGGGTTCAGGCGCAGCAATACCTGGCGGCGCCCGCCGGTGAAGTCGCTCTCGCCCGCCTCGGTGACCCACCGCGACTCGATCAGATCGTTCACGATCTGCGAGACGGCGCCGACGCTCAGGCCGGACAGCTCGGTGAGCTGCGTGCGCGACAGCGGTCCCTGGCTCCGGATGGTGTTGAGGAGCAGGTTGCGATTCATCGCGCGCATCAGGTCCCGGTTTCCACGACGAGGCTTGTTCACGGCTCTTTTCTCATTCAGTGAAATAAGTTGCCTCCAGCATACTCCAGGTGCGACCCGTTTGTCAATCATTTCGTGCGATCGATCTGGAATCGGGGGCGATCAGGGGGACTCGAACGCCCCGAAGGGCGGCGGCTATTCGCCCTCGCGCTGGATGGGCAGACACACCTTGAAGCGCGTCTCGCCCGGCTCGGAGAACAGTTGAATGTCGCCGCGATGCTCGTGCGCCACGATGCGGTACACGATGTCCAGGCCCATGCCCGTCCCGTCGCCGACGTCTTTCGTCGTGAAGAACGGCTCGAAGATACGCGGCTGCACGTCGGTGGGAATGCCGGGGCCGTCGTCCGTGATCTCGACGACAACCCGATCGTATTCGCGCGCGACCCGGATGCAAAGCTGCCCGGCCCCGCCCATCGCGTCGATCGCATTGTCGATCAGGTTGGTCCACACCTGGTTGAGCTGGCTGCCGTGCGCGGTGATGCGCGGCAGGTCCGGCGCGTAGTCGCGCGTGACGGTGACGTTGACCAGCTTGTGCTTGAGGATGGTCAGCGTGTTTTCCAGCCCCTCGCGCACGTCGACTTCCTGCTTGTGCGACCGATCCATGTAGGTATACGCCTTGATGGCCGTGACGAGGTCGGAGATCCGCGCCGTGCTCTGCTCGATCGTGTTCGACAGCTCGGCGGCGGAAAGCGCGCTCGCCAGCCAGTCCAGCGCCGTTTCGAGCGCCGCATCGCCCAGCCTGTCGCGCAGCGCCTCGAGGTCGGCGATCTCGGCCCCCGCCTGGGCCAGCACGGGCGCCAGCCGCCACGCCCGGCCCACGGACCGGGACTCCAGCCAGCCGGCCAGCGCGTCCTCGCGGTCGGCGCGCGCCAGCGGGTCGAGCAGGGCCGCGCGCGCGCTCCGCCCGGCCAACGTCTCCCGCAAGCCCTGGACGAGGGCGAGCTGGTCGTCGCTGAGGCCGAGCCGCCCCAGCCGCAGCGACAGGTCTTGCAGGGCGGCGAGCGTTTCGCGGAGCTGCTTGGCGGCGCGCACGCTGGCCGAGGCGGGGTTGTTCATCTCGTGCGCCAGCCCCGCCGCCAGCTTGCCCAGCGCGGACAGCTTCTCGTGCTGCTGCACCATCGCCTCGGTGCTGCGCAGGCGCTGCGCCATGGTGGACATCAGCGCGCGGAGCAGCGGCGCCGCGTCCAGCCCCTCTTTGAACAGCGCGGGCGGGTAGCGCACCAGGTGGCAGTCCGCAATGGCCTTGACCGTCGCCAGGTGCGGCTGGCCGGTGAGCAGCGAGATCTCGCCAACGAAGGCGCCCGGATACTGGTTCGTGAGCAGCACCTCGCGCCCGCCGATCCGCTTGGTGACCGTCAGCGCGCCTTCCAGCAGGACGCACAGCCCGCTGGCGGGCTCGCCCTCCTCCATGAGCGTGTCGCCGTCGCGCAGAAACAACTCCTCGCCCTCTTCCTCGAAGGTGGCGATCTGTTCCTCGGTTAGCGTGTCGAAGGGCAGCGCCCGGCGCAGCGCGTCACGCATGGCTACAGTCCCTCCAGGTACTGGTGCACCATCTGGATCACCATCGCGCCCTCGCCCACCGCGGTCGCCACGCGCTTCACGGACCCGTGCCGCACGTCGCCCACCACGAAGATGCCGGGCACGTTCGTCTCGAAGATGTGTGGGTCGCGATCCAGCGGCCAGTCACGGATGCGCCCCCGGCTGTCGCGCGGGAGGTACGGGCCGCACAGAATGAAGCCGTGCTCGTTGCATTGGACCAGGTCCTGCAGCCAGTGCGTCTGGGGCCGGGCGCCGATGAAGATGAACACCGCATCCGCCCGCAGGCGCTCGGTGACGCCTCGCTCCAGGTCCTCGACCACGACCGACTCGAGGTGCCCGTCGCCGCACGCCTCCACGAGCTGGGTCCGCACGCGAACGGTGATGTTGTCGCGCGTCCCGAGCTGGTCGACCAGGTAGCGCGACATACTGCGACCGGGGTCCGGGCCGCGCACCAGCAGCGTGATGCTGCCCGCGTATTTCGAGTAGTGCATGGCCGCCTGCCCCGCCGAGTTGCCCGCCCCGACGATGAAGATATCCTGCCCTTTGAAGGCCGGGGCCTCGCTCATCGTCGCGCCGTAATAGACGCCCGCGCCGGTCAGCCCGTCGATGCCGGGCACGTCCAACCGGCAGTAGTCCACGCCGGTGGCAATCAACAGCGCGTGGCACACCACCTCGCGCCCGTCGGCCAGCGTGATCACCCGGTACGGGTCCTCCAGGCGAATGTGCACCGCCTCCTGCGGCGAGAGGATCTCCGCGCCGAAGCGCCGCGCCTGCGCCACCGCCCGCCGCGCCAGGTCCGCGCCGGAGAGCCCGACGGGGAAGCCCAGGTAGTTCTCGATCCGCGCCGACGTGACGGCCTGCCCGCCGGGCGCGGCCTTCTCCAACAACAGCGTGTGCAGCCCTTCCGACGCGCCGTAAACGGCAGCGCCCAGCCCGGCGGGCCCCGCCCCGACGATGACCAGATCGTAGAACGGGCGCTCCGGCTCGGTGCGCAGCCCCAACCGCTCGGTGATCGCGGCCCTGTCGGACGCCGCCAGCCACGAGCCATCCGGGAAGATCAGGACCGGCAGCCTCGGCTCGCCCGGCCCCAACTGCTCGAGCAGCCTTTGCGCTTCCGGATCCGTCTCGATGTCCAGCCATCGGTAGGGCACCTGGTTGAGCGAGAGGAAGCGCTTGACGTCGTAGCAGGCGGGCGACCAGCGGTGGCCGATGACGCGCACCCCCTCGAACGGGGGACGGTACGCCGCCAGCCAGTCGTCGAGCAGATCGTGCAGCGGCGGGTAGAGGATCTCTTCGGGCGGGTCCCACGGCTTGTTCAGGTAGTAGTCGATCCCCACGACGTTGATCGCGCGAATGGCCGCGTCGATGTCGGCGTACGCGGTGAGCAGCACGCGCTTGGAGTCGGGATACAGCGCCAGCGCGCGCTCGAGAAACGCGACGCCGGACATGCCCGGCATGCGCTGATCGACGACGAACAGCGCGACCGGCTCGCTGCGCAGCTTCAGTTTGCGCAGCGCTTCGAGCGCCTCGGCCCCGGAGCTGGCGTTGAGAATGCGGAACTGCTCGCCGAATTCGTGGCGCAGGTCGCGCGTGATGCTCTGCAGCACGTCGGGATCGTCATCGACCAGAAAGAGAATGGGTTTCGCCAAGCCTACTATCCCCAGCATGATGGCCGGGCCACACACACAGGTGGCCCGGTTAATGCAATGCGAAGCAATCCTATTATATCAGATATTGTTGATGGTTTTTAGCGCATTTGCGACGTGCGGCGCAGCAGGCCGCCGGGCGCGCTCACAAGGTGGCGAGGATGCCCCCATCCACGTAGATGATCTGCCCGCTCACGAAGCTGGACGCGTCCGACGCGAGGAACACCGCCGGGCCGATCAACTCCTCCGGCGCGCCCCACCGCCGGGCGGGCGTGCGCTCCCTGATCCAGGCGTCGAACTGCTCGTCTTCGAACAGCGCGCGGTTCATCTCGGTCTTGAAGTAGCCCGGCCCGATGCCGTTCACCTGGATGTTGTGCCGGGCCCACTCGGTCGCCATCGCCTTGGTGAGCATCTTCAGCCCGCCTTTGGCCGCGGTGTACGGGGCAATCGTCGGGCGGCCCACCTCGGACATCAGCGAGCAGATGTTGATGATCTTGCCCGCCCGCCGGGCGATCATGCCGCGCGCGACGTGCTGCCCCACCAGGAAAGGCGCGGTCAGGTTGGTGTCGAGCACCTCGCGCCACACCGCCCCCTCGACCTGCTCCAGCGGCGCCCGGCGCTGGATGCCGGCATTGTTCACCAGCACGTCGATCGGGCCGGCCTCGCGCTCGATGCGGGCAATCGCGGCGGCGACGTCTTCGCGGCGGGTGACGTCAAACACATAACCGCGTGCGTCCAGCCCGGCGTCGCGCAGGCGCTCGACCGCGCCGGCGAGCCGCTCCGCGTCCCGCCCGTTCAGGACGACCGTCGCGCCCGCCTCGGCCAGCCCTCGCGCCAGCGTGAAGCCAAGCCCCTGGCTGGACCCGGTGACCAGCGCCACGCGCCCGGTCAGGTCGAACCATTCCGTTCCCACGATCAGCCCCCGCTCGCCACCGCGAGGATGCGCTCCATCCGCGCGTGATCGTCGGGCGTCACCTGCATGCGGCGCTCGTCAGCCTGGAACCAGTCCAGCGTGCGGCGAATCCCCTCGTGGAAGGGGATGGTCGCCACGTAGTCCGGCACGAAACGCCTGACCTTGCTGTTGTCGAACACGGCGCACCACATCTTGTCGCCCAACAGCCCGGCGCCCACCTCAGGATCGACGCGAGCGATCGCGTCCGACGGGACGTGCACGATCGCCGGCTTCACGCCCAGCGCATCGCCAAGCTGCTCGATGATCTGGTTCCACGTCAGCGCGAAATCGGACGTGATGTGGAACGCGTGCCCGGTGGCCTGGGGATGGCCCAGCAGCCCGACGAAGCCCTTCGCGAAATCCTCGGAGTGCGTCACCGTCCAGAGCGTCGTGCCGTCGCCGTGCACGACGACCGGCTTGCCTTGCAGCATCCGCTGGGGGACCAGGTAGCGGGCCCAGCTTCCCACCGCGACCGGGATGTGCGTGTCGTAGGTGTGCGAGGGGCGCACGATGGTGACGGGGAAACCCTCCTCGCGGTAGGCGCGCATGAGGCGTTCTTCGCAGGCGATCTTGTCCCGCGAATACTGCCAGTAGGGATTCGCCAGCGGCGTCGACTCGGTGATGACCGGGACCGTCAGCGGCTTCTGGTAGGCCGACGCCGAGCTGATGAAGACGTACTGCCCGCAGCGCCCGCGAAACAGGTCCAGGTCGCGCTCGATGTCCGGCTCGCGGTAGGCGATCCAGTCGACCACCACGTCGAAGGTCTGCTCGCCCAGGGCGGCGCGCACCTGCTCCGGCTGGGTGATGTCCGCCCTGATCGTCCGGGCGCCTTCGATGATGCGATCCTGCCGCCCCCGGTGGAGCAAAGTGAAGTCGACGCCCCGGTGGAGCAGCGTGAGGTCGATGCCACGTTTGAGGGCGAGCTGGCTGACCGAGACGCTGATGTTGCCCGTTCCGCCGATGAATAAGACGTTCATGCTTTGTTTCTCCTGACTGACGACAACGCCGCGCAACTCAGCCGGCGCCCGCGTGGGACAAAATCTGGCGGACGAGCTGGCTGCCGATGATCGCCAGCCCGTCGATGATCATGTACTGGCTCGCGGCGCGGTCGAACAGCACCCTGGCCTGGGGCGGAAACCCGTCTTCCTCGTCGCCCAGCCAGTACGTCACCGCCAGCCACAGCCGGGGCAGCGCCCGGAACTCGTAGGCCGCGTCGCCGAAGCCGGACAGCCGGCTGCCCCCCGCCGCCCGCGCGCCGCGCTCGAACGCGGCCAGGTCGTCCCCCAGCGTCCGGCTGAGCAGGCCGCCCGTATACCCGGTGAACGCCTGGTGGTAGAACGCGCCATCCGGCAGCTCGCGGAAGGCCACCCACTCGCCCACGCGCGGGGCGCCGGTCGCCGCCAGCAGGTACGCCGTCACCAGCCCCTGGATCATCGTCGGTGCGTCGGCGCCGTCCGCGTCCAGGACGCGGTATTCCGGCACGCGCACGACCAGCGGGCGCCCGAAAAACGCCAGGGACAACGTCCCCTCATCCGGGCTGGACGGCTCCCACGACGCGCCGCTGTTGGCCGCGACCTGCTGCGCGACACGGGCGCGCAGGCGCTGTCGCTGGCCCGCCATCTGTTCGTCCATCGATTGCACCCAGTGTTTCATGCTGTCCTGCGGTTGACGCTCCAACATGGCTCGCCCTCGCCTTGCAAACCGTACCGTGTTCAGACTACCGGAAGCGCGAAGCCCGCGCAAGTGAAGGATGTCAGCTTCGCCCGCGATTCCGGCGCGAATCCGGCTCACGCTGCGAGTCCGTCCCTCGTGTTTCGGCGAGGTCATTTGAGAATAGCGCATTTTTACGGTAGTATACTTGCATCGCTCTTATCCACGTTGAAGTGAAATCGGTTCGCACCGGCGCCATACCGGCCCGGTAATTCAATGATGCCCTGCGCATCTTCAAACGGTTCTGCCGGCCTTGCGGGCCGCCCAGAGCCTTCAAATAAGCTCATAGTCGCAGCTTTCTCGTTCCAACAAACACCTGCAGGCGGCCAAGCCCGCCCGGCGGTGCAGTCGTTTTAAACTAGCGTAGTCCAGTCTGGAACAACCTTATGATCGAATTGAAGAACGTGACCAAGTTCTATCCCGGTCAGCGCCAGCCCGCGGTAGCCAACGTGACGTTTACCGTGCCTGAGGGCAACACGTGCGTCCTCATCGGGCCGTCCGGCTGTGGGAAGACGACCATCATGAAGATGGTGAACCGGCTGATCGAGCCGACCGAGGGGATCATCTCGATCAACGACAACAACGTCCGCCAGATGAACGCCGTCAAGCTGCGGCGCACGATCGGCTACGTCATCCAGCAGATCGGCCTGTTCCCGCACATGACCATCCAGCAGAACATCGCAGTCGTGCCCAACATGCTCGGCTGGAAGCCCGCCAAGATCGCCCAGCGCGTCGACGAGCTGATCGAGCTGGTGGGCATGGACCCGCCCACTTACCGCGACCGCTACCCGCGCGAGCTGTCCGGCGGGCAACGCCAGCGCATCGGCGTGGCCCGCGCCCTGGCCGCCGACCCGCCCGTGATGCTGATGGACGAGCCGTTCGGCGCCGTCGATCCGATCACGCGCGACCGGCTGCAGAACGAGTTCCTGCGCCTGCAAGAACGGCTGCACAAGACGATCATCTTCGTGACTCACGACATCGACGAGGCGATCAAGATGGGCGACCAGATCGTGATCCTGCAGGTCGGCGGCCTGATCCAGCAGATCGGCAGTCCCGACGAGATTCTGGCAAGCCCGGCGAACGATTTCGTGGCCGACTTCGTCGGCAGCGACCGCGGCCTGAAGCGCCTCAGCCTGATCCGCGTGGGGGACATGTACCAGCAGCATCCAAGTGTGCAGGTGTCCGAAGTGGCCGAGGTCGCGATCGAGCGCATGGACAAGGCGGGCGTCAGGAGCCTCGTCGTGCTGGACCGCGAGCGTCACGTGCTGGGCTACCTGACGCGCAAAGACGCCGAAAAACACCCGCGCCGGCTCGTGGCCGACGTGATGAACCCGCTGGAGGTGTACACCGAGAAGCAGAGCACGCTGCGCGACGCGTTCTCCGAGATGCTGACCAACACGATCCGCATGCTGCCGGTGGTGGACGACGACGACCGCTACCTGGGCGTCGTGACGACGGACGCCGTGCAAAACGCGATCTCGACCCCCCACAACGGGCCTGAAGGGGTGTAGCCATGCAGTACATCCTCGACCGCCCCGACCTTGTGCTCGACGTGGTGATCGAGCACGTCTACATCACCGTGATCGCCGTGCTGGCCGCCAGCGTGATCGGGGTGTTCCTGGGCGTGCTCGTCACGCGCATCCGGGCGCTGTACGACCTCGTGCTCACCGTGGCCGGGATCATCTACACCGTGCCCAGCCTGGCGATGTTCGTCCTGATGATCCCGATCCTGGGCATCGGCTTCAAATCGGCAGTGGTGGCGCTGGTGCTCTACTCGCTGCTGATCCTGATTCGCAATACCGCCGTGGGCATCGACGGGGTCGATCCCAACATCATCGAGGCGGCCAACGGCATGGGCATGACCCCGCTTAGCATCCTGCTGCGCATCGAGCTGCCGCTCGCCCTGCCCGTCATTTTCGCCGGGATCCGCATCGCCGCCGTCTCGGCCATCAGCCTGGGGACCATCGCGGCGTTCATCGGGGCCGGCGGCATCGGCGACCTGATCTTCGAGGGCATCAGCAGCCAGCGCGACGACAAAATCATCGCGGGGGCCATCGCGGCATCCGCCATGGCAATCGGCACCGAAGTCCTGCTGCGGCAGATCGAAAAGGGCGCGTCGCCCGGCATCACCGGCGACTTCAAGACGCTGGGCGAGCACCTCGCCGACGCCTGGAACGCGCTCTGGCACCGGCCCGATCTCGTCGCCCTGATCGGCGCGATCCTGCTGCTGGCCGGTTACGGGAGCGCGACGTGGGTCCGGCCTTATGCCGAACACGAAGCGATCGCCGGGAACGAGGAAGCCCAGACGGCCCTGGCCGACAACGGCCTGCTGAACATGACCGGCTGGGACGTGGCGCGGGTCCGGACGGACGCGCCGGTGAAGCGATCGCTGCAAATCCTGCCCTGGCTGGGCCTGATTGCGGGCGCGCTCGCCTTGTGGAACACGGTGCGCGGCCCCGGCGGGCGTGCCTCGGCGGAAGTGCTGCTGCTGTGCGGCCTGCTGGGAATCTTCCCCCTGCTCCACTTCTACCTGGAGCTGGACCGCGCCGTGGGCGAGCTGGGCAGTTACAGCACGCTCTTTCGCTCGATTCGCAACCAGGTCAACAGCCTGATCGATGGCCGCGTGCCGGTCAACCCGGACACGCTCAGCGCCGGGCCAGGCTTCACCCTGGCGGCGGTCGGAGTCGGCCTGATCATCGGCGGGGCGCTGCTCAAATCGCTGTGGTTCCGCCGCCAGGCCCGCCAGACGGAGGAACAACCCGCATGATTGGACCGCTTGGCAACCTGAACTCCGACCTGATCGCGCACGTCTTTACGCGCATTCTGCCGGTGGCGCTGGCCGGGCTGGCCGCGGGCGGCGCGCTGGGCTGGGCGCTGGCCCGTGTGGCCCTGGCGCGCACCGCCGACCGGCTCGACATGGGCGCGCGCTGGCTGCAGCGCCTGCCGCTCGTGCCGCTGCTGGCGCTGGGCGCGGCGGTCCTGCCGGTGCTGGAGCTTCCGCCCCTCGTCGAGATCGGGCTGGTGGCGGCGCTGGTCGCCCTGCCGGCGGCGCTGGTCGGCCTGCGCTACCAGAGCCTGCACCTCAACGGGCGCACGAAAACCCAGCTCCAACTCGACCGGCGCGCCGTGCTGCGGACCGGCTGGCGGGATACGGCGCTGGTGCTGGCGGCATTCGTCGCGAGCGGTTTCGCCTACCGGCTTCTGGTGCCCGCCGCCCGCGACGAGGTGAGCGACGCGCTCGCCCATCTGCCCGGCGCGCTGATCATGGGGCTGGCCGGGGGATTCATCCTCGGCAGCGCGTCGAGCACCATCTACCAGCACGCCAGCGCGGCCCTGATCGCCCGCCACGAGCGCGGCGCGTACAGCCGCCTGGTGGATGGCTTCCTCGGCACGCTGAACGGCATGATCCCGAAGCTGCTGACGCAGTTCCACGCCACGCCGCTGGCCGGTGTGCTGATCATCACGGCGGCGGCGCTGCCGTTCACCCGCCTGCCGCAACTGCCGCTGCTGGCGGTCATGGTACTGGTCCCGGTGACCAGCGCCGTGCTGGCCGGGAACCTGGTCGAGGATCCCCAACCGAACGAGCCCGATCGCTGGCACCACTGGCGGAGCGGGCTGGCGAACGTCGCCCAGATCGGCATCGGGCATCTGGTGGGCAGCGCCATGCTCATCCCGCTGGCAGCACAGCACGCCTGGATGCTCAGCGATTCTCACGAGGTGCTGCGCCAGTTAAACACGCACCTGGAGCTGACCTTCTACGCCCTGGGCATCTCGATCGCGCTGGGCATGGTCGCCGGAATCCTGGCCTCGCGCGTGGACCTGCTGCGCACCATCCTGACCAACCTGGGCAACCTGGGGCGCACGATCCCCAGCCTGGCCGTCCTGGCGCTGGCGCTGCCCATCTTCGGCGTGGGACGCGACCCCAGCCTGGTGGCGCTGGTGTTCATCGGCACGCTGCCGATCCTGGTCAACACCACGGTCGGGATCATCAATGTGTCGCCGGAGATCAAAGAGGCGGCGCGTGGCATGGGCATGAGCGACCCGCAGGTGCTGCTCCGCGTCGAAGTGCCGATCGCCATCCCGGTGATCATGGCCGGCGTCCGCACGTCGGCGGTGCTGGTCGTCGCCAGCGCCACGCTGGCCGGGTTCATCGGCGGCGGCGGGCTCGGCGCGCTGATCATCCGCGGCGACGGGTCGGGGCGCGAAGACATCCTGATCACCGGCGCCGTCCTGGCGACCATCCTATCGATCTTTCTCGAATACTTCTTCGGGTGGCTCGAAACCTTGTTAACGCCGCGCGGACTGCGCGAAGCCTAGCGCGTCCGGCGCGTTATTGCGCTGCGCCGGGTTCGTCCCGGGCAGCCTGATCCGTAATAGAACACTTTGGAGGTAAACGATCTATGAACCGCATGACAAAGACGCTCAGTATTCTGCTGCCGCTGGTGATGCTGGTCAGCGCGCTCGTGGCAGTCCCTGCCCCGGGGAACGGCGTGGCCGAAGCCCAGGACAGCGGGCTGACGATTCGCGTGGGCTCGAAGCAGTTCACCGAACAGCTCATCCTGGGCAACCTGATATCGCTGGCGCTGGCCGAGTTCGGCTACGACGCGACCTACACCCAGTTGGGCAGCACGGCAGCCGCGCACGAGGCGCTGGTCGCCGGTGAGATCGACGTGTATCCCGAATACACCGGCACCGGCTACCTGACCTTCCTCGAAGGCGCGTACAACCCGGCGATGACCCCCTCGGACATCTACAACGCCGTCAGCCAGGGCTACGCCCAGGCATGGAACCTCAACTGGCTGGAGCCTGCGTCGTTCAACAACACGTACTGCCTCGCGATGACGCGCGACCGCGCCGCAGAGCTGGGCATCGAGACGGTGAGCGACCTGGCCGCCAACGCTGACGGGCTGGTGTTCGGCGCGACGGGCGAGTTCATCGACCGTCCCGACGGCCTGCCCGGCCTGATCGACGCCTACGGCGAGTTCGGCTTTGCCGACGTGCTGAGCTTCGATCCCGGCCTGAAGTACAGCGGGCTGGCCGAGGGCGAGCTGGACGTCACCACCTGCTTCGGCACCGACGGCCAGATCAGCGCGCTCGATCTCGTCGTGCTCGAAGACGACCAGGGCTTCTGGCCGCCGTACTTTGCCGCCCCGGTGATCAACAACGAGCTGATCGCGCAGGACCCGTACATCGCCGTGATCCTCAACGCCGTGATGGCCGCACTGGATTCCGAGACGATGTCGCAGTTGAACTGGGAAGTGGACGGTAACAGCCGCGAGCCGCAAGACGTCGCCTTCGATTTCTTCTACGAGGCCGTGCTCGACACGATCCCCGCGCCCGAAGACCTGCCCGCCCCGGCTGACGTGAGCATCGACGTCGGGTCGAAGCAGTTCACCGAGCAGTTGATCCTGGGCAACCTGATCGCCCTGCTGCTGCAGGAATACGGCTACGACGCGACCTACACCCAGTTGGGCAGCACCGCAGCCGCGCACGAGGCGCTGGTCGCCGGTGAGATCGACGTGTATCCCGAATACACCGGCACCGGCTACCTGACCTTCCTCGAAATGGAGTACAGCAGCGACCTGACCGCGGGCGCCGTGTACGACGCGGTCGATGAGGCGTACCTCGCCGAGTGGAACCTGGACTGGCTGGAACCGAGCGCGTTCAACAACACCTACTGCCTGGCTATGCTCGACAGCCGCGCCGAAGAACTGGGCATCCAGACGGTGAGCGACCTGGCCGCCAGCGCTGACGGGCTGGTGTTCGGCGCGACGGGCGAGTTCATCGACCGTCCCGATGGCCTGCCCGGCCTGATCGACGCCTACGGCGAGTTCGGCTTTGCCGACGTGCTGAGCTTCGATCCCGGCCTGAAATACAGCGGGCTCGAGCAGGGCGAGCTGGACGTCACGACCTGCTTCGGCACCGACGGGCAGATCAGCGCGATGGGCCTGCGCGTGTTGGACGATGACCAGGGCTTCTGGCCGCCGTACAACGCCGCGCCGGTCATCGACGCCGAGATCGTCCAGACCGATCCGCGCGTGGCGGTGATCCTCAACATGCTGATGCAGAAGCTGGACACCGAGACGATGTCCGGCCTGAACTGGGAAGTGGACGGCAACAGCCAGGAACCGCAGGACGTCGCCTTCCAGTTCCTGGTCGACTCCGGGCTGATCATGTAACGCTGTTACCCGATCGTCCCACGCACAAAAAAAGCCCCGCCAGCGCGCGGGGCTTTGCGATCGGGGGATACTGCCAGCTCAGCCCACGCTCAGGAAGTCGAACAGCAGCACGTAGAGCGCGCTCGCCACAATGCCGGAGACGAGCACCGCCGGGATGCCGATGGACAGCCATTCGCGGTCGGTGATGGGCCGGTCGGTGCGCTCGCTCACGGCGATCACCACCACGTTCGCGGTGGACCCGATCGGGGTCGCGTTGCCGCCGATGCCCGCGCCGAGCGCCACCGCCCACCAGAGCGGCAGGATGTCGATGCCGCGCGTGCCCAGGTTGAGCACGATCGGGATCACGGCGATGGTCACCGGCACGTTGTCGATCAGCGCCGAGAGCACGACCATCGCCCACATGACGATCAGGCCCAGCAGCACGGGCGAGATGTCCTGCAAATCGAGCAGGCTCTCCGCCACCTGGGCCAGCACGCCCGCCGCCTCCAGCCCGCCGACCAACACGAACAGCCCGGCGAAGAACAGCAGCACGTCCCATTCCACGTCCCGCAGGACGTCGTGAACGTCGATGTGCGTCCAGGCAAGCGCGATGCCCGACCCGGCGAGCGCGGCAAACGCCGGGGTGATCTCCAACCGGCGCTCGAGCATGAACAGCGCCACCACCCCGCCGAGCACCAGCAGCACGCGCTGCGCGCTGCGCCGGTCGTTCAGCGCATCAGCCGCGTTCAGGGTGTGGATGGCGTTTTCGCGGTGGGGCACCGCCCCCGTCACGCGGAGCCGGTCGCCCATGCGATAGCGCAGCACGAAGAAAATGCTCCCCCACAGCACGAACACGATCGGTCCCAGGTGCGTCAGGAAGTCGTTGAAACTCAGCCCGGCAGCCGTGCCGATCAGGATGTTGGGCGGATCGCCGACCAGGGTCGCCATGCCGCCGGTGTTGGAGAACATCGCCTGCGAGATCAGCAGTGGGATGGGCGATATGTCCAGGAATTCGGCGATCAGGACCGTCATCGGCGAGATGAGGACGACGGTGGTCACGTTGTCCAGCACCATCGACAGGACGGACGTGGTGAGGCCCAGCATGAACATCAGGCGCACGATGCTGCCGCTGCTGCGCTGGGCGACGAGAATCGCCACGAATTCGAAGAAGCCCGTCGTGCGCAGCAGCGCAACCAGGATCATCATGCCCAGCAGCAGGGCCAGCGTCTCGAATTCGATGGCCTCGATAGCGTGCTCCTCGTCGTAAAAGTTCAGCAGCAGGCCGGCGCCCACCATCACCGACGCGCCGACGGCGCTGACCACCATCCGGTGCCATTTCGCAGAGAAGATCAGTAACAGGGTGACGATGAAAATCCCCGCGGCTACAATTTCGGTCATCGGGGCGCTATTCGCTTTTCTTGTCGAGCCAGTCGACCAGAAAGAGGCTCCCCACCCGCACGCGCGACACGATGCCGATCAGTTCCTTGGCCGCATTCACCACCGGCACATCGGCGACCTGGTGGTTATGCATGAACACCATCGCCTGCATCAGGCTGCTGCTCTCTTCGAGATAGTACGGGGGGCGCATGATCTCGCTGAGGGGCTTGTCGAGCAGATTGGTGGCATAGGGTCCCATTTCGAACTTCCCGTAGTCGTGGATGAAATCCGTCGACCGCAGGACCTGCACGAACTTTGGCATCAACTGGGTCAGCAGATCGTCGAGGACGAGCACGCCGGCCAGATGGCGGTTCCTGTCGATGACCGGGACGGTGCCCACCATGCGGCTGCCCATGATGTGCATCGCCTCGACCAGTGTCGCGCCGGTTTCCACCGTGAAAACCTGGGTCCTCATGCAATCAGATACCTGCATTTTGGGTTCCTCCTGGTGACCTACAATGCGTCTCGAACGCGGTGCTAGCCGTCGAGAGCGCGGGTACACCGCCCGGGTGGATGGTCCCGCGTTACAGGGCGACTACGTGACGCCACGTTGTGTCTCGTCCATTGTAGCACCGATCGGCGCCGGCGGGGCGGCAGGGGCAGCGCCCCAGGCGGGCGGAGTCGCGCGGGGGCATTCAACCGGGGCGCGGCTCTCCGGCGAAGGACCGCGCCCCGGCGCAGGCGCTACGGCTTGATGTTCTGGTTGAGCCGGAACAGGTTATCCGGGTCGTAACGCCGCTTCAAGGCTTCCAGCCGGGCGTAGTGCGCCCCGAACGACGTCTGCATCATCGCGTCGCCCTCTTCCTGAAAACCGGCGAAGTTGAGATAGCGGCTGCCGTCCGAGAACGGGGCCATCTCCGCCACGAAGCGCCGCACCCACTGCACGTTGGCGTCATCGTCCGCCGCGTCGATCCAGTTCGCTTCCGGGTTGAGCAGGAAGGCCGCCTCGCGCCCGAAGAAGGCGCTCTCGTCCGGGCCGACGCGCGTCACCGCGCCCCCGACGTGCCAGAGGTCGGTCGTGCTGAACGGGGACGGCTGCCGGCGCGCGTGCTCGACGATGCGCTCGATCGCGTCGTCGTCGAGGCGGGTCAGGTTCAGCGATTTCCAGTAGTAGCGCAACCCGTCCGGATAGTCGGCATCGAACGCCTGCTGCACCTCGACGTAGGGCATCACGCCGCTGAAGTCAAGCAGGGGCGTGCCGAAGTCGAGCAGCGGCTGCAGGACCTGCTTGCCCTCTTCGACCGGGCCCACGTACAGGGCGCCAAACGCGGCGTAGGGCTTGCGGTGCAGTTCCTCGGGGAAGTGTTCGTCCGGCGGGACCTGGCCCAGGAACATGAGCGTGCCCACTTCGTCCGGCGCGGTCGCGCAGAAGTCGCGGTAGAGGCGCACGGCGCGCTGCATATCCTCGACGGTGCGGCCATCGTGGAACACGAACACGAACATCACGTCCGGGCCGACGGGGTGAAGCTGGAACTCGAAGCGGGTCACCACGCCGAAATTGCCGCCGCCGCCGCGCAATCCCCACAGCAGGTCGCTGTTCTCGGTGGCGCTGGCATGAACCAGCCGCCCGCCGGCGGTGACGACGTCCGCCGCGATCAGGTTGTCGCAGCTCAGGCCGTAGGTGTTGCGCAGCCAGCCGAGACCGCCGCCCAGCGTCAGCCCGGCGACGCCCGTCCGCGAGAACACGCCGCCCGGAGTCGCCAGCCCGTGGACCTGGGTCGCCGCGTCCACCTCGCCCCACGTCGCGCCGCCTTCGACGCGGGCGATGCGCCGGTCGGCGTCCACCTCGATCGCCTTCATCGACGACAGGTCGATGACGATGCCGCCGTCGTTGGTAGCGTGACCGGCCACGTTGTGCCCACCGCCCCGCACCGAGACCAGCAGATCGTGCTCGCGGGCGAAGTTGACCGCGGCGATCACGTCGTCGTTGTCCAGCGGGCGGGCGACGAGCGCGGGATGGCGGTCGATCATGCCGTTCCACACGCTGCGCGCGTCGTCATAGCTATCGTCGTCCGGCAGAATCACGGCGCCTTTGAATTGTCCCGTCAGGGATTGGAGCGTCGATGCGTCGAGGGTGTTTGACTTGACCATGATGATGTCTCCTTGCATATCCGTTTCGATCGGGAGTGGCCCGTGAGGCCCTCACGGGTGCCGGCTGCTGACCCAGCGCCGGGCTGAGCCCTGGCAAAAAAGCGCCGGAATTGTCGCCATGAACGATCGTGCTGTCACGCGTACATCCGGCCAGCGGCTTTCATGATCAATAGTCAAATAAACAAGACGACAAATTGAGGAAACTATTATAAGAGAGCTTTCTGTCATATGTCAATACCCGTCGGCGCAGAATGCCTGATCCGCGATGCGCGCAGCGGCAACCTGGGCCGGATTCAAAATTCGGTATTGACATATTATATTGAATATAATATACTCATATCCAATAAGGCGAGGCACTACCGACTTCGCCATGAGGGCCGCAAGCCCTGCTGCGCACGATGGACTTCGAACCGATGTCACTGCCGCAGCCATCCAAGCCAATTATCTAATCTGTCGAGGGGCCATCATGAACAAGGAACACGTTGTCATCATCGGGGGCGGATTCGGGGGACTGTACGCGGCCAGGCGGCTGAAAAACGCGCCCGTCGACGTCACGCTCATCGACCGCCGCAACCATCACCTGTTCCAGCCGCTGCTCTACCAGGTCGCCACCGGCGAGCTATCGCCTGCCGACATCGCCTCACCGCTGCGCCACCTGCTGAAAGACCAGGCCAACACGCGCGTGCTGATGGCCGAGGTGACCGGCTTCGACACGGCCAACCGCCAGGTGATTCTGCGCAACGGGACGGTGCGCTACGACACGCTGATCGTGGCCGCCGGTGCGGGCAACCACTACTTCGGCAACGACCACTGGGGACAGTGGGCGCCCAGCCTGAAGACGGTCGAAGACGCGACCGAGATTCGCCGGCGCATCATCGCCGCGTTCGAGGCGGCTGAGGTCGCCAGCGATCCGGACGCGGTGCGCTCGTGGCTGACGTTCGTCATCGTCGGCGGCGGGCCCACCGGCGTCGAGATGGCCGGCGCGCTGGCCGAGATCGCGCGTGAAACGCTGCGGCACGCGTTCCGCAACATCAACCCGTCGGACGCGCGCATCCTGCTGGTGCAGAGCGGCGATCGCCTGCTGCCAACCTACTCGCCCGAGCTGGCAGCCAAAGCCGCCGCCGCGTTGGAGAAACGGCAGGTCGAGATCGTGACCGGGGCGCGCGTCACCGACCTGGGTCCGCAGGGTGTGATCGTGTCCCACGCGGGCCAGGACGAGGCAATCGCGGCGCGAACGGTGCTCTGGACGGCGGGCGTCAAAGCGTCCCCGCTGGGCGAGGCGCTCGCCGAGGCGACCGGTGCCCCGCTGGATCGCGGCGGGCGCGTGATGGTCGAGCCGGACCTCACGCTGCCGGGGCACCCGGAGATCTTCGTCATCGGCGACCTGGCCCACTTTGCCCACCAGGGCGACAAGCCGCTGCCCGGCGTCGCGCAGGTGGCGATCCAGCAGGGGCAGTACGTCGGGGAGCTGGTCAAGCGCCGCCAGCGCGGCCAACAGATGCCGGCCTTCCACTACCGCGACAAGGGGAACATCGCCGTCGTCGCGCGGGGGGCCGCGGTGGCCGAAGTGGGCCGCTTCCGGTTCGCCGGCCTGCTCGCCTGGCAGCTCTGGGCGTACATCCACCTCGTGCACCAGATGGAACTCGAGAACCGGCTGCTGGTGCTGGTGCAGTGGGTGTGGAACTTCTTCACGCGGAGTCGCTCGGCCCTGCTAATCACCAACCGGCAGGAGTCCGCGCAGACGTCCGCCACGATGGACGCCGCGCCGGGGCGCTGGGTGTACGACACAGGACTCTGGCCTCGCCTGGAGTGAGGCCCCGAATGGAACGCTGAGGGAGTCCCTGGCCGGGGGCTCCCCCAGGCTGGTAGACAGGGTACAGGAGTAAAAGGTATGGCACGCAAATACGAATCCCGCCGGCGCCAGGCCAGCGCCGCCCGGACGCGACAGGCCATCGTCGAAGCCGCCGTCAGGCTGCACGCGCGCGGCATCACGACGGTGTCCGCCGTCGCCGACGAGGCCGGCGTCTCGCTGCCGACGGTGAACAAATACTTCCCCACTCGCGAAGACCTGTTCGGGGCGTGCACGAGGCACGTCGCCGAGCGCCTGAAGGTCCCGCGGCTCGACGAGCTGGCGGCCATTCCCGACCCGGCGGAACGGCTGGCGGCGGTGGTCCGGCAGCTTTTCGCGGTCTTCGAGCAGTCGCTGGGCCACGCGTGGACCGGCTACGTGCTGGAAGACGAGTCGCCCACGATGGCGCAGGTGATGGCCGAAACGGACGGACTGGCCCGGGCAATCGCGGACGTCCTCTTCGAGGGCGAAGCGCCGCCCGAAGCGCTGCGGGGCTTCGTGCACGGGCTGCTGCACCCGCTGACCTACCGGGCGCTGCGCGTCAAGCAGGGGCTGAGCCACGACGAAGCCGCCGAATACATGGTCCTGACGCTGGGGAGACTGCTGGACATCGCCCCGTCCTATGCCAAAAAAGGCGGCTAACCCCGGCCCGAAAAAACGCCATCCGCGCCGCGAGGTTGCGGGCACGGATGGCGTGGGTCGGCATGGTCAGCGGGCGGCTAGCGCGGGACGATGCACAGGGTCGGCATCTCCGCGATCGCGGCAGGGCACACCGAGCGCAGGCCGTCGGCCACGCTCTCGATCTCGAAATCGGCCAGCCAGAAGGCCACGTCCGGGCTGAGATCGCGCTGGGCGATCACCGTGCACGGCTCCGGCGACGCGTCGGCGTCGGTCGGCGCGCTGGTCATCACCAGGCACTGTCCCGGCGCGAGGCTGCCGATCTCGCCGGGGCTGCGCCGGAATTCATCGGGCCAGAGCTCCGGGTCACCGTAGCGCAGCGCCGAGCCGGGAATGGCGAGCGACGGGTTGTAATTGTAGATGGGATTGGCGCCGGTCGGCATCCAGCGATCCTCGCTGGCGTTGATGAGCGCGATCGCTTCCGGCGTGTAGACGAAATACAGGTACTCGGTCAGGTCGTCGCCCATACCCGCGCCGTCGTAATAGAACTCGCAGCGCAGCGGGTTGGCCTCGCTGCCTGCCGGGGACGCCGGGCAGCTCACCAGCCCCACGCCGTCCGCCAGGACGACCAGTTCCTCAACGCCGTTCGCACCCCGCCAGAAGTGCTCGGTGGGGTTGCTCGTCACCTGCCAGCGCTGGATGTACTCGCAGTCATCCGGGCGCGACGGCCCCGACCGCGTGACGGACCAGATCTGCAGGCAGCCCTGGGGGCGCAACTGGTTGATCAGGCGCGCGGGCATGAACGACGTCGCGCTGCTCGCGTCGGTGAAGCTCAGGCGGCTCATATCCGCCGGTAAGTCACTCATGTTGAGCAGCGTCAGGCTGGTGTCGGTGTAGATGAGGCGCATGTTCGGCCCGCGCAGCACCGTCACGCTGACGGCGGTGCCCGCCGGGACGCTCGCCCCCACTTCGATCGACTGCGCGCTCACGCTGTTTTGGGGCAGCCCGCTCTCCTGCGCCCAAAACACAGCCACTTGCTCGCCCAGCACCAACCCGGCAGCATTCAGGGTCGCGGCGGCCTGGGGCACGTTCAGCCCGATCACGTCCGGCACGATGGCGTCACCCTCCTGGGCATGTACCGGAAACGCAGCCAAACTCAACAGAACCAGCACCAACACTAATCGGATTCTCATCTTCTGCTCCTCACCCCATTGGGAAAACCGGCACAAGCTTTAGTAGAATATACGGTAAGTGCACAGTAGACGCACAGCGTTGCTACAATCTCTATATCCCACCCCACCACTGACCAAACCCATGTGTGCTGTATATCCGGTTACCCATTGTATAAATACGCCATCGTCAACAAAGTGAGAGTGAGAATCATGAAAGTTCAACCCTCAACCAACAAGAGAAAAACCGTGCCCGTCGCGCTGGTGCTGACCGGGCTGGCCCTGCTGGCGAGTCTCGCCCTGTTGTGGACGCCCGCGCAGGCGCAGGATGGGTCTACCCCCACCGCCCCGCAAGCGTCTTCGATCACCTTCAGCGGCGTCGTCGAGAGCGTTGGCCCGCGCTTCATCGTGGTCAACGGCCTGATGGTCGATCTCCAGGGCGCGGAAGGCCCGCTCGGCAGCCTGCAACTCGGCGCGCCGGTCACCATCGTCGGGACGCTGCAGAACAGCGTCGTCCAGGCGACTCTCGTCCAGCTTGACGATGACGACGACACGAGCGGCGCCAACCAGCCGGGCGCCCAGCCCGCGACCAGCACGCCGGTGCCGTCGAGCGGCGCGGCCTCGTCCGCCAACCGCAGCGATGACGGCGCACGGCGCATCATCATTCAGGGGCCGGTGCGCCAGGTCAGCCCCACGTCGATCCGCATCTTCGACCTGACCATCACCATCGACCCGAACACCGTGATCGTGACGAACATCAGCGTGGGTGACAACGTGCGCGTCGTGGGCAGTTTCACGACCGTCAACAACACGTTCCGCATCCAGGCCGTGAACATCACGCCCATCACCCCGGTCATCTTCCGCGGCAGCGACGACATTTCGGACCGCGACAGCCGCACTAGCGATCGCTTTAGCGACCGCCAGAGTGACCGCACCAGCGATAGCTTCAGCGATCGTCAGAGCGACCGCGACAGCGACCGCCAGCCTGCGCCGCCGCCGCCACCGCCGCCGCCGAGCAGCGACCGCGATTCGATTTCCGCGGCCTCATCCCGCTCGAGCCGATCGAGCTAAGCGCCCCGCCGCTTCGACCGCAACGCCGGGCTGCCAGTCACCTGTTGGCATGGCGGCCCGGTTGACATCCGCCACGTGAGGCCATATGGGACTGAGCCTGAACCTGAACCCGCGCAAAATCGCGATCGTCCTCGGCCTCATCGCCGTGCTGCTGGCGCTGCAAAGCATCTATTCCGAGTACGTGTTGGTGGAAATCATCGGCCTGGGGACGGACACCGCCCCGGCGCGCCTGCTCGACCTGTTCAGCGTCAACATCGAAGAGAGCATACCGACCTGGTACAGCAGCATCAACCTGTTCCTGGCGGCGACTCTGCTGGCCTGGATCGCGCTTAGCAAGCGCCTTCACGGCGAGCCGTACAGCCTCGTCTGGGCGAGCCTGGCCCTGGTGTTCCTGTATCTCTCGATGG
The DNA here is from genome assembly GCA_018432315.1 of Anaerolineae bacterium. GTDB lineage: Bacteria > Chloroflexota > Anaerolineae > Aggregatilineales > Aggregatilineaceae > LM3-B42. Next base: position 5,799 of record JAHDLB010000031.1, on the reverse strand, counting down.
ATGAAGGCGCGGCCATCCACGAATCGTTCTCCGGGCCGCTGAAAAGCGCCTTCGACACGTCGGGATTCTTCGAATTCGGCTGGCTGATCCTGGGGATACCGCTGGTGATCGTGTTCGGCCTGCTCTATGTCCGCTTCTGGTGGCGGCTACCGGACCGGACGCGCCTGCTGTTCGCCGTCGCCGGGCTGATGTACGTCGGCGGCGCGATCGTGATCGAGGGTATCAGCGCCAGCCAGTACGCGGCGGATGGCACCTCGTCCTTTCGCTACCTCGCCATCGCCACCGTCGAGGAAACGTTCGAGATGCTCGGCGTCGTCGTCTTCATCTACGCGCTGCTCGACTACCTCCACCGGGGCGATCACCGGCTCGCCTTGCAGACGCAAACGCCCGTGCCGGGGTTCAGCGAGGCGCGGTGGCGCTGGCCGCTTTCCCTGACGCTGACCGCGCTCGTCTTCGCGGCAATCGTGCTGGTCGTCGATGGCGGCCTGCTGGCCTGGGGCGTCGTTCTGGACGATGACGAGTCCACCGCCGCCGCCGCGCCCTACCACTACTACATCCTCGTCGAAGAACTCGCCGGCGAGGGTATCACCATCACGCATTTCACCGGCGACTTCAGTCCCACGGACGACGTCGCGCAGCGCACCGCCGCCGCCCTCCTCACCGAGTTCCCCTCGGTGCAGATTCTCAGCCTGCCCACCCTGAACGCCAGCATCGCCGTCGCCAGCGACGAGCCCGTGCTGGACGGCGACCGGATCATCGACCTGATGGAGTGGATCGACGAGACGGAATACGTCTTCTACGACACGGACATCATCCGCGCCATCGTCGAACTGCCCTGAGCGTGTCGCGCCTCACCCGGGGCGACCCACTTCCGGCTCGAAGTGCTGGAAATACGTCAGGACCGGGTTAGCCGCGGTCAGGCCCAGGCCGCACGCGCACGCGCGCCGGATCGTCTGGCCGAGCCGGTGCAGCCGGTCGCGCTCGCCCTCCGACCCGGCGCCCAGGTTGATCCGGTCGATCAGGCTCAGCATTTGCCGGGTGCCGAGGCGGCAGGGCGCGCACTGCCCGCACGTCTCGTGAACGAAGAAGTGCGCGAGGCTCTCCAGCACCTGCCACAGATCGACCGAGCGGTTGAACACCATCACCGCGCCCGACCCGATCGGGACGTCCAGCGGGCGCAGCGCCTCGTGCGTCAGCGGCACGTCCAGGCCATCCGGCCCGACGAAGCCGCCCGCTGCCCCGCCCAGCAGGACCGCCTGGGGCTCGCCGTCGAACCCGCCGCCGAATCGCTCGACCAGCTCGCGGAGCGTCAGCCCCAACGGGACCTCCACGACGCCCGGCTGTTTGACGTGGCCGCTCAGGCAGAACAGCTTGAGCCCCACCGATTGCTCGGTGCCCCACTGCCGGAACCACGCGCCGCCGTGCTCGATCAGGCTGGGGATCACCGCCAGCGTCTCGACGTTGTTGACCACGGTCGGCTGGCCGAACAGGCCGTGTTGGGTGGGATACGGCGGCTTGGCGCGCGGGTGCCCGCGGTGGCCCTCGATGGCCTCGAACAGCGCCGTTTCCTCGCCGCAGATGTACGCCCCCGCGCCGCGCCGGATCTCCAGATCCAGGTCGAAGCCGCTGCCGAGGATGTCCTCGCCGAGCAGGTTCGCCGCGTATAGCTCGCCAAGCGCCCGCTCGATCACCGCCGTCGCCGCCGGGTACTCGCCGCGGATGAAGATGTAGCCGGTCCGGGCGCCGATCGCGTAGGCGTTGAGGATCAGCCCTTCGAGCACGCGAAACGGGTTGCCCTCCATCAGCGCGCGATCCTTGAACGTGCCCGGCTCGGACTCGTCGAAATTGCACACGACGTAGCGGGCCTCGCCCGGCGCCTGCCGCGCGAACGCCCATTTGAGGCCCGTAGGGAAGCCCGCGCCGCCGCGCCCGGTCAGGCCCGACTCCTTGACCTGCGCGATCACCTCGTCAGGGGTCGTCTGGCCCAGGGCTTTCGCCAGCGCCTCGAACGCGCCCTCCGCCCGGTGCGCGGCCAGGTCGGTCGGGGCCAGCCTGCCGATCGGCCCGGTCAGGATGCGCGGCTCGCCCCGCACCTGGAGCCGCGCCGGGGACGCCTCGCCGCGCAGCAGCGCCGGGACGTCGCCGGGCGCGAGATCGACCTGGGCCCGCCCATCGACCAGGGCGGCGGGCGCCTGATCGCACAGCCCCAGGCACGACGCCGCGCGGACGCTCGTTCGCCCGCCAGCGCTGGTGCCGCCCGGCGCGTCGATCCCCGCGTGGCGGCAGGCCTCGGCCAGCACGTCCCCGCCGCCCTTGACCGCACACACCGGGTCGGTGCAGATCAGCGCGTGGGTTTCGCCGACCGGGTCCAGGGTGAACATGTCGTAGAAGGTCGCCACGCCGTAGACCTTGCTCAGCGGGACGTCGAGCTTGTCGGCCACGGCCACCAGCAGATCGCGCGGCAGTTGCCCGTACGCCTCCTGGGCCGCCCGCAGCACCTCGACCAGCCCGTGCGGCTGGTAGTCGAACCGCGCCATCACGCGCTCCACCGCCGCGAAGCGCTCGTCCTGGCCGATCTGGCCCGCCGGGCCGCCTGTCGTTTTTGCAGTCATCGCCCCGTCTTTCATCTTGATGAGGTCCGAAACGCCGCGCCTTCCGACCGCCGGAGCCGGTCCGCCAGCCCGGCCCGCGGATTCTCCAGGCGGACGGCGCAGACTTTGTACTCCGGAATCTTGGCGACCGGATCGAGCGCGAAATCGTGAGTGAGCATGTTGGCCGGGGCCTCGCGCCAGTGAAACGCCAGGAAGACCGTGCCCGGCGGCACCCGCTCGCTGATCTGCGCGCGGGCCCGCACGCGCCCGCGGCGGCTGGCGACGACCACCGGCGCGCCATCGCGCAGGTCGATCGCGGCGGCGTCGTCGGGGTGGATCTCCACCGCCCCGCCCGGCTCGCGCCAGTCGAGCGGCTCGCTGCGGCGGGTCATGGTCCCGGAGTGATAGTGATACAGCACCCGCCCGGTGGTCAGCATCAGCGGGTAGTCGTCGTCGGGCAGCTCGGCGGGATCGCGCGCGATCACCGGGTTGAACCTGCCCCGCCCGCGCGAGAACGTCTCGCCGTGCAGGATCGGCGTGCCGGGGTGGCTGGCGTCCGGGCACGGCCATTGCAGCCCCGCGCCCGCCAGCCGCCCGTAGCTCATGCCGCGATAGATCGGCGTCACGCGGGCCAGCTCGTCGAAAATGGCCGACGACGAGGCGAAATCCCAGTAGCCGGGCCGGCGCTCGATGCCCATCCGGGCGTCGAAGCGCGCCGCCAGCTCGCCCGTGATCTGCCAGTCCGGGCGGGACTCGCCGGGCGCGGCGATCACCGGCTGGATCATCTGCACGCGCCGCTCGGTGTTGGTGACCGTCCCGTCCTTCTCCAGCGAGGCGGCAGCCGGCAGGATCACGTGGGCCAACTGGGCGGTTTCGCTGGGGAAGATGTCCTGCACGACCAGCAGATCGAGGCCGCGCAACGTCCGCTCGACGTGGCTCGTGTCCGGGTCGGACATCATCGGGTTTTCGCCCATGACGTACATCGCACGGACGCGGCCCTCGGCGGCGGCGTGCATCGCCTCGACGATGGTCAGGCCCACCTCGCCGGGCAGCCGCTCGACGTCCCACGCGCGCGCTATCGCCTCGCGCTTCTCCGCATCGGTGACGCGCTGGTAGCCGGGTAGGACGTCCACCAGGCAGCCGACGTCACACGCGCCCTGCACGTTCGACTGGCCGCGCAGCGGGTTCACGCCGGTCGAGGGCTTGCCGAGCTGGCCGCACAGCATGGCGAGATTCGCCAGCGTCATGACCATGTCGGTGCCGTTGCTGCGCTGGGTGATCCCCATCGCGTACAGGATCGTGCTGTGGCCGCGCTCCCCGGTCCCGGACGCGCCGTCCGCGTAGATCGACGCCCCGGCCACGCGCTTGCCCAGGGCATAGATTCGCGCCGCAGCCTCGATCTGCTCGACGGGCACGCCGGACATCAGCGAGGCGTGCTCCGGCGTGTATTCTTCCAGAACCGCCGCCAGCGCGTCGTAGCCTTCGGTGCGCCGGTCGATGAAGGGCCGGTCCTCCCAGCCCTCGCGGATGATGGTGTGCATGATGGCGAGGAACACGTAGATGTCGCTGCCCGGCTTGATCTGCAGGAACAGCGTCGCGTGCTCCACCAGGGGGATGCGCCGCGGATCGACGATGATCACGTTGGCGCCGCGCCGCGCCGCCCGCACCACTTCGTAGCCGATCACGGGGTGCGACTCCGCCGTGTTCGAGCCGGTGATGAAGATGCAATCCGCGTCGCGAATCTCGCGGATCGAGTTGGTCATTGCCCCACTACCGAAGGCCTGCACGAGGCCTGCAACGGTGGAGCTGTGTCAGAGGCGGGCGCAGTGATCGAGGTTGTTAGTCCCGATCCCCGCGCGCATGAACTTCTGGAACAGGTAGTTCTCTTCGTTGGTGCAGCGCGCCGACGATAGGCCCATCACCGCGTCGGGCCCGTGCGCCTGTACGGTCCGCGCCAGCCCGTCCGCCGCCACGTGCAGCGCCGTGTCCCAGTCCACCGGGACGAAGCGCTCCTCGATGACCCCCTCGCCGGTGTCGAGCGGCGACTCGTCGGGAAGCTCCCACGGCTCGTCCGTCAGGCCCAGCCGGTAGGCCACGTCGCGGCGGATCAGGGGCCGGGCCAGCCGGTCGGGATGCGTCGCAAAATCCCAGCCATAGCGCCCCTTGGAGCACAGAAACTCGCCATTGACCGGCGCGCCCGGCGTGGACTGCGCATAGAGGATGCGGCCATCGCGCAGCGCGTACTCGATCTGACAGCCGACGCCGCAGTACCCGCAGATCGTCTCGACCCGCTCCAGGTCCCACTCGCGGCCCTGGCCCAGGCGCGAGCGGGGCATCAGCGCGGCGGTCGGGCAGACCTGCACGCAGCTCCCGCAGAACACGCAGCTCGAGTCGATCATCGGGCCGTCGAACGGCGTGGCGACGTGGCTGTCGAACCCCCGCCCCACGATCTCGATCGCGCTGGCGCCGACGACCTCCTCGCAGACGCGCACGCACCGCCCGCACAGGATGCAGTACTGGTGATCGCGGACGAAAAACGGGTTGTCGTCCTGGTAGAGCGACCGCGCGATGTGTTTGTCGTAACTGGTTTCCGAAACGCCGTACTCGTAAGCGTATTTCTGGAGCAGGCACGCCCCCGCCTTGTCGCAGATCACGCAGTCGAGCGGGTGATCGGATACGAACAGGTCGATGATTTCGCGGCGCATGGCGCTGAGCTGCTCGCTCTGCGTGCGGACGGCCATCCCTTCGGCGCACGGCAACTGGCAGCTCGGCACCGGGTCGGCCCGCCCCTCGACTTCGACCAGGCACAGGCGGCAGCCGCCCGGCGTGCTCAGCTCGGGATGGTAGCACAGGTGGGGAATGTCGATGCCGTTAGCGCGGGCGGCGTCCATCACCGACACGCCCGGCGGCACGTGGAACGCCCGCCCGTCGATCGTCAATTCGATCATAGATTGCTCCTCAAAGAAACGCGCTCATTTTTACAGGCGACCGCGCAGCGCGGTGAAAATCGCCCTGCCTCATTATAGCCGCAAACGGCGCCGCCTGTCACCGCCCCGCGCCCGGGGTGGCAGGGCAAACGCATCAAACTTGAGTGAGCAGCTCGAATAGGAAGTCGGTATCGAGCGCTGCCTTGAAGCGTTTGCGTTTCAGGCTTAGCTTGGCTGGATGGCGTCGGAGTAGGTTGAGCACCATGCGGCGCAAGATAGCG
>JAHDLB010000053.1 GCA_018432315.1 Anaerolineae bacterium | reverse complement strand
CAGCTTCATCAGGAAACATTGGCCTGGGCTGCCAAACGCAATGAGCAAGAAGCGATGATTCACTGGTGCTTTGATGTGCACCAGGCACGTACCAAGCTCGCACGTCTTTATCCTTAGAATTCGCTGTGGTCAACCACTAGCGAGAACTATCTGGTTTTATCCGGGCACTGTGGTAGAAAAAAGGTGACCGGTGGCACAAAGAGGTAGGCGCTCCTGAGAACAAGATATAGTCCTGACGCCCCGGACAACGACCTCGAACCCGGTATTTGGACCCGTGGTCACCGCTCATTTTCAGTATAGACGGGATAATGGGACAATTTCAACCGTCTGGAGCCACCGCTAGTAACGCAGCGAGAGGCAGCTCAGCCCGCCGTCCATCTTCTCGAATTCGCTCATGTCCAGCGGGATGATGTGGGTGTAATACTTCTCGGCTAACGCTGAAATTGTGGGGAAGCCCGCAGCTATGAGCAGCGTGTCATTGATAGGGAGCAGGTTAGCTGCATAAGTCTCTTGGGGAGGCAAGGTTAATATTTCGGCAAAGCTGAGGTCGTGATGCAGGTGCAGAGCAGGGGCGAGTACCAGTACTCCGGGCGCGAGTTCATTCAACCCCGACTTCAGATGCAGTATCCCGCTGAACGACACCAGTTCGACGCGGAGGTCAGGCTGCACGGCACGCAGCGCCGAGCGGAGTTGTTCCGCACCCTCCCGGTTCGTGCGAGCCGACAGCCTAATTAACACTCGGTCGGCGCAGAACAGCACGTCGCCGCCGTCCAGCGTGCCCTCTTCCCCCTCGATAGTAACCTGATGCAGGTGGGCCAGGTGGCTGGCGACGGACTCAGCCTCGCCGGAACGTGAAGGCACGCCAGCCCGGCAGATGAATGCTATATTGCGGAAAATAACAGCCGTGTCTTCAACGAAATGCCCATCGGGGAATCGCTCGTCTGGGGGCAAGATGGTCACGTCCAGGGCGCAAGCCCGCAGTGCGTCGAGGTAGGCATCGTACTGCTGCATTGCGAGCGCCACATTAGGCGGACCCAGGTGACGTTGAGTGGTCAGGCCATTGGCCAGGGACGACGCGGGCCTGCGGGCGAGCGCATGGGTGAAGGGTGGAAGGAGCATGGGATTAACCTCAGATATGGGTTTCTCGGCCTTTTGCCGGGGACCGTTGACGTGTTTGCTGCGGATGTGTTGGCATCAAAATCGTGTACAACGAACTCGATATTGAGTTCATGCCTCCATCTCTAGCGCTTCAATCCGAATGGTGTCTCCACCCCTCATCGCCCGAAACACGGTTGCATCTCCGATGACACACCCCAGGATGTTGACCGGGCTGGCGGCAACCGGCGCATCTCCGCTGCTGGCTGGTGTCGGACCGAAGAAAATGCAGAAGGCGTTGCCGGGCGGCCAGTAGCCCAGTTCGCCGACAGCCATTTCTGCGCGCGCATCGGGTTCCAGGTCGGCCTTGACAGGGATACCAAAGTACACCTCGTCGCCCCAGGTCATGGCGCGGGCCTCAATCGGCAGCGCATCCCAGACAGCGCGGGCGGTGGGATTGTCGTTCAATTCAGCCTCGACGCTGACCTCGCCGCTGGTGACGCGGATTCTCCTGTTCATGCGACCTCCACCCTCAATCCTCGAACACGAAAACACGGGCCAATTGCGCGCGGTCCCGCTGCGCCTGAACACCCGATGCCTCGATGAGCGTCTCCAGATGCATCAGGTTCACCGGCCTCAGCACGACCTGGGCCTGGTGTTCGCCATAGAGCACGTCACGGATGTCGATGACCTCCGGTCGGGCGGCTCGCTCCACGGTGGGGTACAGGATGGTCGCCTTGCCGCCCGCCCTCTGGCTCAGCGCATAGATAGCCAACTGGTACAGCATGTCGCGCGGCAGCCCCTTCTCCCAGATGTCCCGGTACTTGGCGTCCAACATGGCGACGATGGTGCCATCCCTCGACACGACGTAGTCCGGGCGGGGCGTGGGAGACTGCCGGTGCTTGGGATTGTGTCCCGGCGCGTACTGCATCATGCCCCGCAGTTGATACTGGTCGCGGACGGTGTAGCCAGGCAGGTTCTCCCGGAGGAAGCGAGACATTAGCGCCTCGAAGAAACGGTTCATGTCGAACAGGAAACCGGGCAGCTTCAGGCTCAACGTGTCCTCTTCGAGCGAGATACCCGCCGACTCCATCAGCAACCTGATGATGGTCAGCGACGGCTGATAGGCCGCTGTCAGGCGGCTCATTTGCCGGTTTACGCGGCGCATAACGTCGGCATCCAGGCGAATGGGCGAGACCGTCTCCTCGATGAGCGCGCCCAGACGGCGCAGCCGGGAGCGCAGCACCAGGTCCTCTGTGATGCGCGCCGCCAGATGCAGCCCGGCCAGGATGACCTGATTCACCAGTCGGTTCTCCAGGCGCGGGTGATACGTGCAGGGGATGGCCGCCTCGGCGATGCCACCCTGGAGGGCGATGCGCTGCATGTCGATGCGCCCGCGCGGCGCGGGGAGCGGCTCGTTGACCTGCACATACCGGCGGTGCAAGCCGCGCGCGACCAGTTCGCTGACCTCGGCGACAAGCTGGCTGATGAGCAGGTCCTGGAACGCCAGTGGGAGCGCCGCGTGCTCTGACGGGTCGAACAGCTTGAGGTTGCGCAGATTGTAGGCATAGCGAAAGAGGCTCAGCAGGACGTCGTGCCGGATTTTCGGGTGAATCGTTATCTGGATGTCCCCCAGGCGTATCCGGCCAATGAACGAGGTCGAACGAACCAGCAGGCCGGTGCGCAGCTCGACCACCTCTAGCATGCCCGCCTGAGCCAGTTGGGCCGCGACGTTACGCGTAACGTGACCCGCCCCCAGGTCCAGACCGGCCAGCGGGGGATGGGTCTCCGGCGTCAGCTCCTGCCATTCGAGCAGGTCAACGGCCACGCCTGACACGCTCATGCATCCTCGTTCTCACCGGTAATGTCGCCGTCTTCATCTTCTATGTCGTCCTCTTCGAGGGCCTGGTCCGACACGGCGGCCTGCAGCGATGTGGTGATTTCCGGCGACGGCGCGAGCAGCGCCTGGACGAGTTCGTCCTGGCGGGCGGGGCTGAATAGGTCATGGTTTATCGTCTGGGTGCGCACATCCACTAACCCACGCCCCAGGATTCGCTCCAGCGTGTCGTAGTCCTCGTAGCAGTATTCCTCCAGCAGCGGGATGATGTCTTCCTGGACCATCCGCGCAAACCGGGCGAAGCTGGCGACCGGCTTGCCGTCGTGCAGCAGGTAGGCGTGGCCGATTTGCAGATTGCGAGCATCCCGTCCCACGTGCTCCACGATGCGCTGGTTCAATGCCTTCAACCAGGGCGCCAGCGGAATCCCCTCGACGGCAGCGTTCTCCAGCACGTCATAGTCCGGCATCAGTTCCAGGAACCCGAAGCGGCGGCGCAGAGCCGTATCGAGCAGGGCAATCGAGCGGTCGGCGGTGTTCATGGTGCCGATGATGTAGACGTTCTTGGGCACTTCGAAGGGGCGCTCGCTGACGGGCAGCAGGATGGCCTTCCCGCGCTTGTCCTTCTCCAGCACGGTCAGCAGTTCGCCGAAGATGCGCGGGATGTCGCCCCGGTTGATTTCGTCGATGATGAGGTAGAAGTTGCGGTCAGGCTCAGTCTGGGCGGCGTCACACAGCCGCTTGAAGATGCCGTCGCGCCGCACGAAGGTCATCTGGCCGTTGTCCAGCGCGGGGCGGTAGCCTTCGAGGAAGTCCTCGTACCCGTAGCTGGGATGGAACGAGCACAGCTTCACGTAGTCTGTGGTGATGCGCTGCTGCCGGTCCGCCGAAAGGGCCGCGTACAGGTCGCCAGACACATTGAGCGCGGCGAGCTCGCGGGCGGTCTGTTCAGCCCAGTATGTCTTGCCGGTGCCGGGCGGGCCGTAGAGAATCACCTGTCCTTTTCGGTTCAAGATGGCCTGGATGCGGCCTGGGATGCCGGGGAGAGCAGTGGGACGTAGCTGCTCAAGGCGCTCACCACGGCGTGGACCAGAGGTGAGAGGTACAGCGCCGACTATGTGGCGCTCGGCCTCAACCTGGTTGACGTGCTGTTTCGCCTCTCTGACGACCGGGGCATAGCGGCTGAACTCATCGTAGGGGAAATCCCACGGCTCAAACGATAACCATTGAACGGGCAGGCGATGTGCCACCGGCGACGATGGCTCGTAGTAGTAGGAGCCGGCGACCACACCTACCCCAAGAACCAGATTTTTCTCGCAGGCACATACGATATCCCCTTCGCTGATACCCGCCACGAAGTGGAACACCTCCTGTAACCACTGGCCCCTCAGATTGTAGTGCTCCTTCATCAAAGCTCTGAGTTGGTTCTTGCCCGCTTGATTGTATTGAATGTCAGACAAATCCCCAAGGTCTGCCCATTCTATAGCGACGCAGCTTTCGTTGCGCATGACATCCCAGTACTGCCGGTCCGGTCGCTGCCGGTAATTGGCAAGGATGCGCCAGTATTTATGGGGATTGCCGTCGAGCCGATTCAGAACTGAAGTCAGGTGATTGAGTGGCATTTGCAGTTCATGACCAATTGCCACGAAACGTCCGGCGCATAGATAACGCCCCTCGCCCTCCGGCGGCACCTGTAGCACCTTAATGAGGTGAAAGCGTTGGTGTTTCTCTGCGTGATAGTCGTCGAGCTTGTCCGGGAACAACAGGCTGAAGTATTTGTGACCCCAGGCCAACCGGCTGACATCCGGCGCTTCAGTATCCATACTCGCTTGCAGTGCACGATAATCGTCGTCAGTGCCGTCGGCAGGCAGCTCCTGGAGCAGTTCCAGGCCACGGAAAAGCTGGTCACGATGCTGGCGCGCGATTTCTATCGCCTCGTCAATGCCAATGACCTGCGAATTCTGTGGCGAGCCAGTCATCCACTCGCCGGTCTGGGCGCTGCGGAAAATTCCAAACTTGTGCGCGCTCCCGCCGGCTATGCTACCAAAGATGGCAGGGAACTCCTCGTCGTTCTTGAATTCCAGCCAGTAGACCATGTTGTCCGGACTGCCGTGGCCGTGCATGCGTTCCAGAAGGGCCTCGCCATCCAGGCTTGCAAGTTGGTCAGGGCCGAAGCGCTCGCGGAAGTTGTCGTAGTACTGCTGGAGCTTGGCGGGCGTGGGGAGTTCACCCTCGGCCAGTAAGCGCTGCTGAGTCTCTTTGATTTCTTGAGCAATTCGTTTGTCGAGCATGTCATTATCTCCGCTTCGTTGTGCGGTCTCACGTGTTCCCGAACAGAACACGGTGCAGGATTGATACTCCCTGTTCCGCTAATTCGCCAGCATGGTACGGCTCAAGCCCAGCACGTTGCAGCCGCGCCAGGCTGATGGATTTGCCATTGTTGGTCATCGTCGCGACTTGTCGTTGTGACAACAACCAGAACCGCCACTGGTCCAGGTTGAGGGGGTCGAACAAGTCAGCGGTGCTCTCAACCAACAGACACAGCGCGTAAACATCTGCGCCATAGCCTTCTTCCCCATAACCGGTCTCCGGTGACCACGGTCGCGTTCGCAATCCGGTGAACACTATCTGCGACGGCTTCAACTGTGCCCACGCCTGCAAGTATGCGGCAGCCTTGACCTCGATTTTGATGCCGTCCGGCGTTTCGAGGTCGAAGCTGTTCCACGACTCACGCGGCTGGAGCGGAATATAGAGCAGCTTCGCCACAATGTACTCCGCCAGCACACCGCGCACGTTGTTCATTCGCAGGTCACTGAAGGCCCAGCGCCAGAAGTCGAGAACATGTGCGCCCTGCCACGGCTGCCCATCGAGCAGCAGCGGCTCATCACCGGTGAGCGGGCGACATGGCGGTGGTGCAGACCAAGGGGAATCGTCAGGCATTTTGACACTCATGCGGCTTCACCGTAAATATTGTCAGCGCTGCTTGCATACGCATCGAATATGTGCTGGTAAACCAGCTCACACTTTTGCTCATATGCTGCTGCATCAAAGCGTGTCGGCAAGCCTACGTCTAACACCGCCTCAATAGTCTGACGCACAGCCGCCTGCGTCTGCTGGCGCTTGCGCCAATCCAGGACGAGTTTCTCGGTCTTCAGGCGAGTCAGCAATTCGCGCGCCACATCCTTGATGGCCTGCCGGTCTCCCTCACTCCAGTCGCGTTCGGGGCGGGTCAGCAGGTCGAAAATCGCCAGTTCCTCTTCGGTGAGCTGCTCTGCGACGGCGCGCTGGTCTTCCGCAGTGAGGTCTTGCGAGAACCGGACCAGTTCCTGAAAGATGGCCTCCGTGTTTGTGGCTCCGGCATTGTATTCGTCAATCATCGCCTGATACCGCGCCTGGAAATCCATCCGGGTGGGGTTCAGACGGACCATGCGGTTCAGATTGCGTTCGAGCGCAGCCCGCAAGCGCTGCACGAATGTGTTTTGGTGCGGGGTGGACGCGAACTGCTGCTGAAGTGCGTCAAAATCCACCTGGCTGAGGTCGATGAGGTCTTCCTGCCGGGTTGGGGGGATGATGTACTCGGCGGCGAAAATGGAGTCATCAAGGACCTCTTCGACGCTGCCCGTGATAGCCGAGATGTCGATATCGGGGTCTTCAGAGCGGACGGCATCCGCAATGACGAGCAGCAGTTTGCGTGTCGCGCCAAATTCGTTAGCCGAGGCATCCGGCAGAATCGCCTTGAACAGAATGTTTACCCGGCGTGTCAGGTCCAGATACCTGAGCTTGGTGCCGTCATCGGCGACCAGAAGGTTCACCGCATCGTCAAGGCGGCGCGTGCGCTCGAAGCCTGCGGCCCGCTCCAGCTCATCCAAATCGATGCCTCTGTCGCGGCAGAACGCCACCGCTTCGGCGATGGCCTTGCGGAGTTCCTCGACCAGAAAGCGCTTGTCGCGTGCGGGATACTCACCGCCGTCGACTGGTGCACCGTAAATAGCGAGTGCACGTTGCAGGTCGCGGAAGACACCGATGTAATCGACAATCAGACCGTTCGGCTTGGAGCGAAATACCCGGTTGGCGCGGGCGATGGTCTGCATCAGCGTGTGGTTGCGCATCGGCTTGTCGAGGTAGATGGTCGCGCATGAGGGCGCGTCGAAGCCGGTCATCCACATTGCGCAGACGAACACCACGCGGAAGGGATTCTCCGGGTTCTTGAAGGCTGTCTCCAGGTCTTCTCTGTCCAACCGCTCACGGTGGGGCCGGATGTCCAACCCCTTGTCGCGGAAACGCTGGACTTCGTTCTGCTCCGACGAGACAACAACGGCCATGTCCGTCTCGCGCATGAAGGCGAGCTGGCTGGCGAGTCGGGCGCGCTCTTCTTCATCTGTGCTGTCGGCAAGCTGCAATTCCTTCTCCGCGATGAGCGCGTGCCAGTAGTGCTGCACCTTGTCGTACATTCTCACGGCGGTGAGCTTGTCAATGCACACGACCATCGCCTTACTGCGGTAGTCCTGCCCGGCAAAGCCGCGCTCCATGTAGTGCCAGGCGATGTCTTCGGCGATGGTGTCGAGCCGGTTCTCACGCGTGATGAGGTGGTATTCCTGCGAGAATTCGCGTTCCAGGGCCCGTTCTTCGCGCTCGCCCAACTCCACATCCTCCAGCACGCGTTCCACATCCTGGTTGAGTTGCTCGTTGGTCAGCTCCAGTTCCGGGATGCGGTTTTCGTACCACAACGGGACGGTGGCCCGGTCGTCGACCGACTGCTTGAAGTTGTAGATGCTGACGTAATCGCCGAAAACCCGGCGCGTTTTCTCCTCTTCGGCCATCAACGGCGTGCCCGTGAACCCGATGAAGGCCGCGTTCGGCAGCGCCTGGCGCATGTTGGCCGCGAAGACGTCGTACTGCGTGCGGTGCGCCTCGTCGGTGATGACGATGATGTCGTCCCGCTCCGACAGGACCGGGTAGAGCTGGCCGTCGCGGGTGTGGAATTTCTGTATCAACGTGAAGATGTAGGTGTGGTCCTCGCGCAGCAGCCGCTTGAGATGCTCGCCGTCTCCGGCGCGGACCTGCTCCGGCTCCTGGATAATTGTGCCGGTGTGGGCGAAGTTGTTGTATATCTGCTCGTCGAGCTGGTCGCGGTCGGTGATGACGACGAAGGTCCAGTTGCCAGGGATTTTGCGCAGCACCTTCTGCGTGAACAGAATCATCGAGTAGCTCTTGCCGCTGCCCTGCGTATGCCAGAACACGCCCAACTGGTCCCGGCCCTCGTCATCGGGCGGGAGCACCTGCCGCTGCTGCACGGCGCGGACGGCGTTGTTCACGCCCAGGTACTGGTGATTCTTGGCGACCAGCTTGGACAGCCCACCCTGCGACGCATCGAACAGGATGAAGTTCTCCAGGATGTCCAGCAGGCGGACCGGGTCACATGTCCCGCGCAGAATGGTCTCCAGGCTGATGACGCCCGCCTCGCCCTCCGCGTTGATTTTCTTCCACTCCGCGAAATGGTCCCAGCCGGAGGTCATCGTGCCGACGCGGCTGTAGCGCCCGTTGGAGAGGATGATGAAGCCGTTGTACCAGAAGAAGTGCGGGATGGTTTCCTTGTAGTCGCGCAGGTTATCCCGGTAGGCGTTCTCGAGGCGCTTGTGATGCGCCTTAAGCTCGATGAAGACCAGCGGGATGCCGTTGATAAAACACACCACGTCGGCGCGCCGGGTGTACAGCTCGCCGGTGACCCAGAACTGCTGGACGGCCAGGAAGCGATTGTTGGCCGGATTTTCCCAGTCGACGAAGCGGACCGTCTCGGTGACCTCGCGCCCGCGCCGGTCGCGGAAGGTGACCTTGTGCCCGTCGCGCAGCATGGCGTAAATGGCCTGGTTGGCAGCGACCATGGTCTGCACGCCCCGGTCTTGCAGCAGGGCGCCGACCGCCCCCTCCAGCGCGGCGCGGGGCACGGTGGGGTTGAGCGCTTCGAGCCGGGGCCACAGCTCGCGCAGCAGCACGACCTCGGCCCGGTTGGCGCGGCCCAGCGTCCCATCCGGCCCATAAGTCTCGTGCTCGGCGTTGATGACGGCGTAGCCCATGCTCCGAAACAGGGCCATGACCTCACCTTCGAGCGCGGCTTCGGCGTCAGGGTTATGCATGCTCATGGTGCCTTTACGGGTTGCGCGCTTCTTTCCACATGTAGTCAAATTGGTCGACCCAGTATTTGTACCAATGTGGGGACTGTCTGCGCGTAATCTCAATATGCATCCTATCACCTGTATATTTGTTGTGGTACCCGAAGAATTCCGGGGTGACTGAACCGTGATTCTGTTCCGGGTCAATCGCTACAAGGCTGAAGCCAGGGCCATATGACAAGAATCTATATTCGAATTTACCTGAGAACTTCCAGGTCTGGATACGTTCAAGTCTTCTTATTGTGTCCTGTATCGCGGTTTCCATTTCGTATACTGGATAATCAACTGACTTGTCAAGCTGTCTAACCAGTATGTCCAGTGAAGCTGTTTCTAGAGGGTCTTGTATAATGACGCGAAATTGACCATCGTTTTGGCTGAGGATTTCTTCATGGATGGCTAATAGACATTCGTCATCCAGTAGCTGTACTGCTGATGGAGCATATATCCATAAGGTTTTCGCACCCCTAATACGCTCTGGAGTGGAAAGAAAACCCGACCGGTCCTTCAGTACATCATCCAGGACCACCTGTTTTTGCTCTGGCACTGTGAGATTGAAAACTAATAGGCCCATGGCCGCCAGCAAAACCGCCAGCTTAACCTCTAGAGAGATGCCTACATCCACCACACCTAGTACAGCCAAACCAATCGCGAGCGCCGCGACCACGTAAGCTTCGATGTTGCGCAGTGCGAGGATGTCAGTTTTGACGCGCGCCCAAGTGCGACTAATCGAATCCAACATCGCCCAAACCTCCCAAATCTATATTCAACTCCGACACGTCGATTTCACCGGACACCAGCCGGGGCAAAAGCAGGTCGCGTGTCTCGCGGAGTACGCCGTTTTTCTGGCGTAGGATATCTTTCTCGTCGAACAAATCAGCACCTATTCGGTGAAACTCATCAAGCAGGGCTTCTGACGGTAGCAGAATTTCCGCTTCTTCGAAATCTCCCCCGTTCACGGCTGGATAGGCCGCACCCCGTGCTCGTTTGGTCAAATAGTCGGCGAAAGCATCCGTAGTTGTCGCGTGATAAAGATAGGTATAGGGCACCTGTTCCGGCGAAAGCGTTGCAAACCCTGTAGACACTGTCAGGTTCGATGGTGGATTGAGTATCAAAGCGTATGACCTGCGATTTGGTCTGACGGTTGACCAGATGGTATCGCCATGTCGTGCAACACGCCTTGCTCGGCTCGGTGCATCCTCAAAACGAACCGGTCTGATTTCATCGATTTGTCCAGTTGAAACTGATGAAATATCGACATATTGGATTTCATCCGGAGCTTTGCCTTTTCCGATACTGATTTCGTTAACCTTGACGACCTCACCTAGTGGTTGACCACAGCGAATTCTAAGGATAAAGACGTGCGAGCTTGGTACGTGCCTGGTGCACATCAAAGCACCAGTGAATCATCGCTTCTTGCTCATTGCGTTTGGCAGCCCAGGCCAATGTTTCCTGATGAAGCT
>JAHDLB010000019.1 GCA_018432315.1 Anaerolineae bacterium | reverse complement strand
GGCGCGTGTCGCGGATCATGGCGTCGAACTGCTCGGCGAGGTAGGCCGGCACGGGGTCCAGTCCCGCCTGGGTCCGGATGCGCCGGTTGTGCCAGTCCATGCGCGTCCGGCTCAGGTCGCACAGCGCGACCAGCTCGCACGACGCGCGGTAGGTGGTGGTGATCGCCTGGATGAACATGCCGGCGCGGCCACCGGTGCCCACCACGGCGTAACGCCTCTTGCGGTTCATCGCGGCTCCTTTTCGGGCGGCATGGCGCTCTGGCGGTGGTCCGACTCGATGAGGTGCCCGACCGTCAGGCGGGTGGCGGGCACGACCTCCAGATGGCTGTTGAGCACGCGCGAGACGGTGCCGTAGGACACCCCCGCCTCGCGCGCTACGTCCCGGATGGTGGGCCGTTTGTCTTTGGGCCTGGGCATGCTTTCGCTCCGGTGCGATCCGGCCTGTTCCTGAAGGCCGAACTCTTCGGATTGGGCGTTCCCGACGATCCGTAACCAGTCACGAAAACTATATCATGATTCTGGAAAAATGTCGATAGTCTTCAGTTTATCTTGCTTGACACTGCGGGAAACCTCTTATAATATAGGGTGTAATCAGTCACGGAAATATGGGCTATTGGCCCGGCAAAAAGATCGGACGTGACGCGAACCGGCTGCGTCTCAGGCCCATCGCCAAATCGTTCTTCTGCTAACAGGTACAGCCGGGGCGCGGCCAAACTGACGGCTTTTAGCTACTTGAAAAACAAAAGTAAAGGAAGTCTTTTTGTGCGCGACATGTCCGGTATTGCCAAGTTTTTCCGGCGCAACACCGTCGCCTATATGTTCCTCGCGCCGTGGCTCCTGGGGTTCTT
This sequence comes from Anaerolineae bacterium, assembly GCA_018432315.1. Lineage (GTDB taxonomy): Bacteria > Chloroflexota > Anaerolineae > Aggregatilineales > Aggregatilineaceae > LM3-B42. The sequence continues at coordinate 180,860 of JAHDLB010000019.1, read as the reverse complement.
CGTACTCACGCTTTACCCAATGGCCTATTCGCTTGGGCTCAGTTTCACGGATTATGACTTCACAAAACCCGATTCGACCCAGTGGATCGGGCTAGACAATTACCGGAAGATGTTCGGGTCGCTCGTCGGGGAGTCCCAGTTCGTCTCGACCACGGGCGAGGTCATGCGCGTGGACCCGTACTACAAAAAGTCGCTGTCCGTGACGTTTACCTATGTGTTCGTGTCGGTGCCGCTGAAGCTGATCGTCGCCCTCGGCGTGGCGGTGTTGATGAATCAGAAACTGCGGGGCGTGTCGTTTTATCGCACCGTGTACTACATCCCCACGCTCCTCGGCGGCTCGGTGGCTATCGCGGTGCTGTGGCGAAAGTTGTTCGAGAAAGACGGCCTGGTGAACGGCGCGCTGGGAACCCTCGGTTTCACCGACCTCCCCAGTTGGATCACCAACCCCGAGTATTCGCTCTGGACGCTCATCTTGCTGACGGTGTGGCAATTCGGCTCGTCCATGATCATCTTCCTCGCGGGGCTGAAGCAAATCCCGCAGGAGTACTACGAGGCGGCGGCTGTGGACGGCGCGAACAGGGTGCGGCAGTTTTTCTCCATCACCATCCCTTTGCTCTCGCCGGTGATTCTGTTCAACCTGATCATGCAGGTGATATACGCGTTTCAGGCGTTCACCCAGGCGTACATCATCGGCGGCGGCAGGGGAGGCGTGCTCAACTCCACATTGTTCTATACCCTCCACCTGTACATTCAGGGCTGGACATACCACGAGATGGGGTATGCGTCGGCTATGGCGTGGGTGCTGCTGCTGATTATCGGGGGGATCACGGCGATTATCTTCCTTTCATCCAGGTGGTGGGTGTCTTATGGGGTCGGGGAATAACATGAAAACCGGTACGCTTGTCCGCCATACGTTGACCCATGTGTTCATCATCGCCCTGGGGCTGTTGATGATCTACCCCATCGTCTGGATGATTGTCAGCTCGTTCAAGCCCAACAATATGATCTTCAGCGACCCGGGGCTCATACCAAAAGCCGTGACCACCGAGAACTACATCACCGGGTGGAAGGGCTACGCGGGCACGACCTTCGGGAAGTTCTTCGCAAACTCGCTCATCATTTGCGCGTTAGCCATCATCGGGAACGTGATCTCCTGCACCATGGCGGCTTACGCGTTCGCGCGGCTCAAATTCGCGGGCAGGGGCTTTTGGTTCGCGGTGATGATGGTAACGCTCATGCTGCCGGGGCACGTCACGCTGGTGCCGCGCTATATCATGTTCAACACTTTCGGGTGGGTGGGATCGATCCTCCCGATCGTCGTGCCGAAATTCCTCGCGACGGATGCCTTCTTCGTGTTTCTGCTCGTGCAGTTCATCCGCGGCCTGCCTGTAGAGGTCGAGGAGGCGGCGATCATCGACGGGTGCGGGAAACTCGGCGTGTTTCTGCGCATCATCGTACCGCTCGCCTTTCCGGCCATGGTGACGACGGCGCTGTTCACGTTCCTGTGGACGTGGGACGACTTTTTCAACCACCTGCTGTACCTCACCCGGCCAGATACTTTCACCGTATCGCGGGCGCTGCGCACGTTCGTCGGCGACGCGGGCGCAGTATCCAACTGGGGCGGCGCGCTGGCGATGGGCACGCTCTCGATCATTCCCGCCTTTATTCTGTTCTTCACGCTACAGAAGTACTTCGTGCAGGGTATCTCGACCACGGGCCTGAAGGGTTAGCGCCATAACAGGAGAAAATATATATGAAATGACGACAGGGGACGTGTTTTCGAATTTGCCCGCTGAGACTGTTAAACAGAAACAGGAGAATTCAAAAATGAGGAAAATTAGCGCAATCACGATCATAGCCTTGCTCGCGGTGATGCTTGGCGCGTTCGCCCAGCCGATCGCGGCACAGACCGGTGACGGCGGACTCCCCGAGTACACGGGCGAGCCTGCCGAGCTTCGTATGGCCTGGTGGGGCAACGACGATCGCGCCGCGAGGACGCTTCAGGTGATCGAGCTGTTCCAGGAGGCGTATCCCGACATCAAAGTGATCGGCGAGCCCAACGGCGGCGCGGGCGATCACTTCCAGATTCTGGACACGCAACTGGCGGCCAATGACGCCCCCGACATCATCCAGTTCGGTGGCAACTGGCCCGACTACACGCAGTACCTCGAACCGCTCAACGACTACCTGGGCGAACAGCTCCTGATCGACACCCCCGAGACATTCGACCAGGCTGCGTTTACCCCCGCGAGCGACGCCGACGGCAACCTGTACGCGATCAGCCTCGGCACCAACACGCTCGTCCTGGCCTACAACAAGACGATGATCGAGGCGGCGGGCGTCGATCTTCCCGAATTCAACATGACCTGGGAAGAGTTCGTGGACTACGGTCGAGAGCTGAAGGAAGCCCTTCCCGATGGTGTCTGGCCCTTCGTGGACAACAGCACCAACACGGCGAACTTCATCAGCTTTTTCTTCACTCAGAAGGGGACCCCGATCTGGACTCTGGACGACGGCGGCACATCCTACGCGACAGTTGAGTCCGCCCAGGAATGGTTCCAACTGTGGGCGGATATGCGCGACGAGGGGCTGATCCCCGACGCTGACACCACCTACACCTACACCGAAGACGGGCCGGACAGCTCGGCGCTGGTGGCGGGCAAGGCGGCTATCGGGTTGATCTGGAGCAACCAGATCGCGGCCTATCAGGCGGCCATGACCGACGAGCTGGACATGACCACCCTTCCGCAGGGCGGCGAACCGGCCTACGCCATCCAGATGAGCCAGTACCTGGCGATCAACAAGGCCAGCGAAAACAAAGAAGCGGCGGCGCTGTTCATCAACTTCTTCGTGACCAGCCCCGAGGCGGGCGCGATTCTCGAGACGAATCGTGGTGTGCCTTCCTCGCCGGTCGTGCGTGCCGCCATCGCCGATAGCGCCACCCCGCTTGACGCCGCGGTTTACAATCTCTACAATGCAATCGCCGAGGCCGGTCGCGTGGTTCCGCAAGGCCCGAACCTGCCGAACGACCAGGAGTTCGTGAACGAGCTCGAACTGATCGGCCAGCAGGTCGCGTATGGCGTGTCCTCGGTTGAGCAGGCTGCTGAAGACTTCATGGCATTGGTCGAGCGGCTGGCGGTCAAGTAACGTCCGGCAAGCGTGGCGGATGCCACTCCGGGTCATCCCGATTTCGTGACGGGTGGCTGCGGCAAGAAAGAAAAAGACCTCTGAGTAGACGGAAGGTGCCAACTACCGCTCGAAAAGAGGTCTTTGTCGTCGATGGGTCTGTCACGAACGCCGCACGCGCTCGGTGGCTGCGCGGCGGGCGCGAGAGGTCGTGAGTGATCCGACTGTGACCGAGGCTATCTGGTGCGCGTGCGGGCACCGGGTTACGATCGACGTGTGTGTCTGGTTGGGGGTGGCGATGAAAGGTAGAGTCAATCATGCAAACAGTGCCGCCTGAGAACGTGGGGGTTGCGACCGATCGGCTGGCGTATCTGGATCGCGCCCTTCAGCGTTACGTTGACGATGGCAAACTGGCGGGTGTGGTAGTCGCACTGTCACGCTCCGGCCACATCTTCCACGCGAAGGGATACGGTTTCGCCAATCTGGCGACCCGCCAACCCATGCAGCTCGATACACTGGTGCGGCTGTGGTCTGTCACCAAAGTGATCACGGCTGTGGCAGTGATGATCTGTTACGAGCGTGGCGAATTCGTGTTGGATCAGCCTGTCGCGGACGTCATCCCCGCGTTCAAGTCGACCCCTGTGTATGCCGGGATGGATGGGGACAAGCCGCGCCTGGTAGACCAGCAGCACCCGCTTACCATCCGGCAGCTCCTGACTCACAGCGGGGGAATCGCGTCGGGCTTTGGAGGCGCCACAGAGCCGCCCGAAGCCACGATGCGCGCGATGATCGAGGGCCTCAGAAAGACGATTTCGCCGCTGGCGGACGTGGTCGAAGGAATCGCGCAGGTGCCGCTGGTTGCCCAGCCGAATACCCTGTGGCGTTATGGCGCGTCCTACGAAGTGCTGGCTCGCCTGGTCGAGATCGTCTCCGGCGAGCGATACGCCGACTTCCTGAAGGCCCACGTCCTCGAACCGTTGGGGATGGTGGATACGAGTTACGTCGTCTCCCAGGCACAGCTCGATCGATTCAGCGCATTCTATACCACGGCGGAGGATAAGGGCCTGAGGATGATCGAAGCGCCCGACCGAAGCATTCACTACGTACCGGATGGGCGCATACCGCCCAACGCGTGGACGCCGGGGGGTTACGGCCTCGTCTCGACCGCGCCGGACCTGCAGAAGCTCGGCCAGATGCTGCTCAACCGGGGCATGCTCAACGGAACGCGTATTCTTGCCCCCAGCACAGTCGATTTGATGACGATCAACCACCTGCCGCCCGCGCTGATCCCCTACGGTTTCCCCGGCGCGCGGCCCATCTATGGCTATGGGCATGGTCTGGGCGTTCACACGCTGATGGACCCCGGTCTGGCGGGGACGCCCTGCGCGAAGGGGGAATACTGGAAAGACGGCGGCTCTGGCACGCTGCTCTGGGTCGATCCGCATTACGAGCTGGTCGGCACGGTATGCTACCAGCTCGATCCCTTCTGGATTTACCCGGTGTTTGCGGCGGTCAAGGCGCTGACCTATCAGGCGCTGCTCGGTTGACAAGACGCGCGCCGCGCGCGTCCTCAGTCCATCACGGCGCCCCGCAGCTCTAGCTCCTCCGCGAAGTGGCACGCCGCGAAATGACCGTTGCCGAAATCCCGGAGCAGCGGGGTTTCGGTTTTGCAGCGGTCCTCGGCGTAGCGGCAGCGCGGATGGAAATAACAGCCGGGCGGCGGGTTGGAGGGGTCCGCCACCTCACCTTGCAGCCGAATGCGTTCGCTGCGTTTGCGCTGCCGGGGATTGGAGATCGGCACGGCGGACATCAACGCTTCGGTGTAGGGATGTTTGGGGGCGGTGTAAATGTCGAGCCCTTCGGCGATCTCCACTACCTTACCCACGTACATCACAATCACGCGATCGCAGATGTGGCGAATCACGCTCAGGTCGTGCGAGATGAAGAGGTAAGTCAGCTTGAAGTCGGCTTGCAGCTCTTCCATCAAGTTGAGGATTTGCGCGCGCACCGATACGTCCAGGGCAGATACCGCTTCATCCGCCACGATCAGGCGAGGATTGGTGACCAACGCCCGCGCGATACCCACGCGCTGGCGCTCGCCGCCGCTAAACGCGTGAGGGTAGCGCACCATGTATTCGGGCCGGAGCCCCACGCGCTTGAGCAGATAGCCCGCGCGTTCTTTCATGTCGTGGCGCGAGTGCCCTCCGCGATTTTTCAGCGCTTCGGTGATGTTCTCGAAAACGGTCATGCGGGGGTTGAGCGACGAATACGGGTCCTGAAAGATCATCCGTATTTCGTGGCGGTAGGGGTTCAATTCCCGCGAACTGAGCGCCGCCAGATCAACGACACCGTTTGAACCGGCGGTGTGTGCCGGCTTCATGTTATGCCCGGTGAACGCCTGTTGCAGGGGCTCATCGCCCGGATCGATGGCGTTGTTATACAGAATTTTCCCTGCCGTGGGTTGGTAGGCGCGCACGATACACCGCCCCACCGTCGTCTTGCCACACCCGCTTTCTCCCACCAGGCCGAGTGTCTCGCCGGCCCGGATATCGAAATGCACATCGTCGACAGCCTTGGTGTAGCCCACCACGCGCGAAAACAACCCTTCGGAGATCGGGAAGTGCATCTTCAACCCGTGTATTTCCACCAGGTTGTGCGCACTTTCGAGCGCGCGCGAACGCTCGCTGTTCTTGTTGGTTTTGGCGCGTTGTTCACCCATGAGAGACAGCCTTTGAATCTAGCGCATTGGCAGAAACCTCTTCGTAGAGCAGGCAGCGCACCTCGTGGTTCTCGCCCACGTGCGTATTGACCGGTTCGATCTGCCTGCACAGATCGAAGCGCTGCGCACACCGTGGATGGAAGTGGCACCCGGTTGGCCGCCGAAAGGGGCTTGGCACCATCCCTATAATTGGCTCCAGGTCATCGCGCCGCATCGCAATCTTCGGAATCGAGCGGAGAAGGGCCTGTGTATAGGGATGTTTGGGCTCGTTGAAGATCGTGTCGACATCGCTGCGCTCGACGATGCGCCCCAGGTACATCACGGCTACGTCATCCGCGATCTCGGCCACGATGCCGAGGTCGTGCGTGATGAACAGCAGCGCCATCCCATAATCGCTCTGAAGCTCCAGCATCAGGTCCAGAATCTGCGCCTGGGTCGTGACGTCCAGCGCCGTGGTGGGCTCGTCGGCGATGAGCAATTTCGGGTTGCACGACAGGGCCATAGCGATCATGGCGCGCTGGCGCATCCCGCCGCTCAGGCGGAAGGGATACTCGTCGATCAGGCGTTCCGGCCTGGGGATGCCGACCCGCTGCAGCATTTCGATGCCCCGGTCCCTGGCCTCTTGTTTGGTCGCATCGGTGTGCAACAGCACCATTTCCGTGATCTGAGCGCCGATGGTGTGCATCAGGCTGAGCGAGGTCATCGGCTCCTGGAAGATCATCGCGATCTCGCTGCCCCGGATATCGCGGATTAGCTGGCCTTTGGGATCGAGTTTTGCCAGATCGAGGATCTCCTCTGTACCATCGTCCCGTTTGCGGTGCAGCAGCATTTCGCCCGAGACGATCTTGCCGGGTTTGCGGATGATCTGGATGAAGGCCCGGCTCGTCACGCTTTTGCCACAGCCACTTTCGCCCACCAGGCACAGGGTTTTGCCCCGTTCGATCGTCAGGTCGACGCCATCGACCGCTTTGACAATCCCTTCGTCGGTGAAGAAGTGTATTTTCAGCTCGGATACTTCGAGTAAAGGATCGGCCATGTCGTATCTCGTTTCTAGTACGGATCTGCCGCATCACGCAAGCCATCGCCCAGGAAGTTGAAGGCCAGCACAATGATGATGACCGCCACGGCGGGCCACAGCAACCAGGGATAAAGCGCCAGGACGGCGACTCTTTGCGTTTCCTGCAACATGACGCCCCAACTGACGGCTGGCGGACGCAGCCCCAGCCCCAGAAAGCTCAAGGCCGTTTCCCCTAAAATCATGCCGGGCAGCGCCAGCGTCAACGAGGCGATGATGTGGCTGTAAAAGCTGGGCAGCATGTGCCGGAAGATGAGCCGTCTTTGCGGCGTGCCATCGAGCCGGGCTGCCAGGATGAAGTCATCCTCGCGCAGCGACAAAAACTTGGACCGTACCACGCGGGCCAAACCGGTCCAACTGCGCAACGCGATCAGAATGGTGATGATGAAGTACACCCGCTCGACGGACCAATCGAGCGGGACGGACGCCGCAATCGCCAGCATGATCGGCAGGTCGGGCACGGACATCACGATCTCGATCATGCGTTGGACGACGTTATCGACCCAGCCGCCTATCAACCCGGACAGGCCCCCCAGCACGATACCCAGAATCAGGCTGATGACAACGCCGACCAACCCGACACTCAATGAGATGCGCGTGCTGTAGATCAGGCGGCTCAGCACGTCGCGGCCCGATTTGTCCGCGCCCATCAGGTACATAGGCTGGGTGGGGTCTTTCGCGCCAAAGAAGTGCCGGTCGGTTGTGAAGTACAGGTCGTTGATATACGGAATGGGCAGCCAGTGCAGGCCGACCTTGTAATCCGCACCTTTGACAAAGAAACCAACGTCGATTTTGTTTTCCTCGTCGATTTCCCAGATCTTTTTGAACGACTGCGGATCGCGTTCGAATTTCAGCGCCTTGACGTGCAGGTCCAGTTTGCCGTCGGCGAAGAAGTGAATCGGCTGGGGCGGGGCGTAGACGTAATCGGCGATGTATTGCGTGCGTTCCCAGGGGGCGAAAAACTCCGCGAAGATGGCGACCAGGTAATAGAGGATGATGATGCCCGCGCTGAACATCGCGAGTTTATGCTTGCGGAATTTCCACCACATGAGCTGCCACTGGGTTGCAACCTCCAGCCTCAGCTCGTCTTCGGTTTCCGCGGCTGGTAGATTACCCCCTAACGGACTGTCATACTCTGGAGTTGTGTCGTGCAGTGTGACATCCATCCGATTCACTCCAACATCGATCTATTGCAGACGAAGGCGCGGATCGAGCAGCGCCAGCAACAGGTCGCTAATGAACGTGCCTAGGACCGTCAGGGTGCTCAAGATGAGAATGATCCCGGCTGCCACATACATATCCTGGTCCAGCAGCGCGTTATAGACGACGGGGCCGGTGGTTGGCAGGTTCAGCACAATCGACACGATCAACTCACCGGCGATCAGGCTTGGCAAAATCCAGCCAATCGTGCTGACGAACGGGTTCAGAGCGTGGCGCACCGGATATTTCCAGAGCAGAACGCGTTCGGGAAGTCCTTTCGAGCGCGCCGTATCCACGTACGGTTTGTTGAGCTCGTCCAGCAAATTCGCGCGCATGGTGCGGATCAGGCCAGCCGTGCCTGCGGTCCCAATGATGATCACGGGAATCCACAGGTGTTTGACCAGGTCTATGAATTTGGCAAGACTCCAGGGCGCCGTCTCGTACTCTTGCGAGAAAAGCCCGATCATCGCGCGATCCATGTATCGATAGGATATAAACATCAAGATGAGGGCAAAGAGAAAATTGGGTATGGCTAAGCCGATGAACCCCACGAAAGTGACGAAATAATCCGCCTTGGAATACTGTTTGACAGCGGAGTAGATCCCGATCGGCAGCGCCACGATCCAGACGAACAGGACCGAAAATGCGGAAATGGCAAACGAGACGGGCAGGCGTTCGAGGATGATGTCTTTGGCATCGCGCCGGTAGATGTAGGAATAGCCGAATTTTCCCTCTACCACGATATTACGCAGCCATTTCCCGTACTGCACGTACATCGGTTGGTCGAGGCCGTACTGCGCGCGGATCTGTGCCTCGAAGTCAGGCGGCAGATCGTCCATCCCGGATTGGATCATTTGCGACACCATGGTCGTCACGTAGTCGCCGGGCGGAAGCTGGATCACGGCAAACGTGATGACCGAGATGATCCATACGGTGAAGAGCATGTATATGAACCGGCGCAGGAAATACTGCCACATAGTTGTTTCCTACTTCTGACCGACACCGGTCTGTTGGACAACCGGCTCGGCGCACCATTCACGAGCGATAGCGTGAGGCTCTCAACCTGATGTGACCGGGGATGCACCCCGACCGGTTGCAGTTCGCCGGAGTGCATCCCACAACAACGGGCTTACGGTGTCACTTTACTCCATGATATACCACTGCTCGGGGTACGTGATCTTCTGCACACCTTCGATCCACCCGGCGATCCACTCGCTGGGCTGGTTGCCGAGGCGTGAATGATAGATCTGGTATCCCGTGCCAGGACGGGCGGTGCCGATCACCCAGAATTCATCGGCGGCCATCTCCAGAATCTCTTTCATGGCCTCGATCTGCTCTTCTTGGGTGGGCGCGCCGAGGACCTCGGTTTCGAACTTGGTGCGCATGGCGACGTATTCTTCTGGCATCGGGACCTTCACACCCTGTTCGGACCCAACGCGCCAGTGGTACCAGCCGTTGCCGAACATGCCGAAGAACTCAGCCGGTATGTAGTAACGCGGGTCGAGGATCGCGGTGACGCCTGCGCCGCCTTCGCCGGTGTAGATCGTCGCCTCGAGCTCGTTATTGTCGCGGACCTCGCGGAACACGTCATCCGCGATCGAGTTGAGCTTGACTTCGACACCAACGGCATCCCAGTAGCCGATCAGGATTTCGGCGATCTGCACCCAGTTGGTGCCATAGCTCAGGCCGTTATCGACCGTGAAGATGATCGAGAAGCGTTTGCCATCGGGGCCAAGACGGTACCCGTCGCTGTCTTTCTCCGGCAGCACCATATCGAGGTATTCGTTAGCCAGATCGACGTCGTACTCGATGTATTGGGTCGCCAACTGCTCGTTATAGAGCGGGCTGCTTTCGAGCGGTGACGCCTGGGCTGGCGTGCCCTGGCCGGCGTGCACGATCTCGATGAGTTCCTCGCGGTTGATGGCGTGGGACATGCCGATACGGAAGTTCTTGTCCGCGAAGATCTCGGCTTTCACCGGGTCGCCAATTGTGCGATTGAAGTGGATCGTGTTGTTGACGCCGGCATCGTTGTACAGCGTGCTGATCGCCAGCGGCTTGCCCTCGTCCACTGCGTCGAAGAAGAGGATACGGTCGGCAGCATCGGGGTCCTTGATGTAGTCGAGATCACCGCTGAGCATGGCCAGCGTGCGGCCTTCGGAATCCTGGTAGCTGTAGCCGGTGACGGTGTCGATGTAGGGCAGTTGGTTGCCTTCGGTATCGACTTTCCAGTAGTACGGGTTACGAACCATCGTGATGGTGGTTCCGCCACCGAGCGGCTTCTCCACCACCCACGGGAAGAGCGTCGGGCGCTCCGGGTAGAGGTAGAAATTCTGCGTGTCTTCGGTGGGGCCCGAAGCCTTCTTGTTGAGCAAACCGACCCAGTCCTCGACGCCCTCTTCCTGCGCCACCAGCTCGTCGACATTCTCGTTGTAGTCCGCGTGGAACTGCATCAGGTAGTGCTTCGGGAACCAGGTGAGGTGACGCCCCGCCCAGGTCGCGAGGTTGTACAGGAACGTGCCGTTCGGGTTGGCGAAGATCAACTTGACCGTGTAGTCATCGATCTTCTCGGCCCTGAATTCTTCCGCGCCCGCCGTGGGCAGCCAGTCCGCCGCCGGGCCGTTGACATGAACTTCCGGATGGAAGAGCAGGTCGTCGATGTAGAACATGATGTCGTCAGCGGTGAATTCCACACCATCCGACCACTTCAGGCCCTTGCGCAGGTGGAACGTGTATTCCCGCACGTCGTCGCTGACTTCCCAGCTCTCGGCGATGTTGGGATCCACACCGGAGAAGTCCGGCTTCCAGATGACCAGGTTTTCCCACCCGGTCGTGTACCACATCCCGCCCCAGCCGGGGTTGGCGCCGACAAACCCAAAGCGCAGGTTGCCGCCATACTGACCAATTTCGTTGAACGGGGTGACGACCGCCGGGTTTTCGGGGAGGCGTTCTTCGACGGGCGGCAGCTCGCCGGCAGCAACCAGGGCGGCCAGCATGGGGGATTCGTTATATTGGCTGTCCTGCGCTTGAGCCTGGGGGACAATCGCCGGGCTGATGAGGCCCAGAGCCATCACCATCACGATGGCCAGGACCCCAAGCTTGACTCGCATACGGTCAAACATGTTGTTTTTCTCCTTAATAAAACCGCCGATGTGGAAGACTCACCATCTTCCGCGGTGACCTACGAAAATGTCTGGGAGAGTTGTGGTATTTGGGCGCGGACGAGACGGGTGTCATTCATGAACGCACGAAATGAGCCGGAGCTGTCCCTTACCTTGGAGGGAGAACATGTTATAATCGTGCGCATGGCAACAAGAATCGACCGCCTCGTTGGGTGACACCTCCTTTCTTGTTGTCGAAACACAAGGAGCTTGCCTGGACCGGTGAACCCTTCCAAAAGCGCACCGGCCCGACAAGCTTCTTGACCCCTCAAGTTTTCACTTTTTGCCGCACCGCTTTTTGCACGGATTGCCGTTCCACCAGCCGCGTCCCCAAGGCAATTGTGAATGGCACGCGTGCCGGATTTTGTCTGCGATCCAGCAGTTGGCGCACGCCAAGCGCGCCCATCAGCACCTTGTCCACGAACACCGTCGTCAGGGGGGGGATAATCTCGGATGCGGGACCGGTGTCTCCAAAGCCCACGACGGACAGATCATCCGGGATGCGGCGCCCCAGATCGTACGCGGCCCGCATGACGGACATCGCCACATCATCATTGCAGGCAAAGATGGCCGTGATCTCGGGGGCGCGTTTCAACAGGCGTTGCGTCGCGTGAAAGACCGCGTCGCTGCGCAGCGGGCTGTCTTCGATGTAAAGCGTCTCAATGCCACTGTCGGCCAGCGCGCGCGCATACCCTTCGCGGCGCTGCTGGATGCCAGGATGGCTCTCTGGGCTGCTGCCGATCAGGCCGATGTGCCGGTGGCCCTGGTCGACCAGGTAGGCTACTGCGTCATGGGCCCCAGTGACGTAATCGGTCACGACCATGTCATACGACGAGTCGGGCGCGTGGGTGTCCACCAGAACAACCGGCGGCGTCAGGCGTTGTTCCAGTTCAAAAACTGTTTCTGGTGCAAAGGCGCCCACCACCAACCAACCCGTTGGCTGCTGCTCTTTGATGAGGTGCGGCCATTCGACGGCCAGCGACTGCTCGTTCACAGGCAGGCTGGAGTACGATAAATTCAGGTTGTGCCGCTTGCATTCTTGCTCCGCCCCGTTGAGCACGGCGCTGTAGAAGGGATCGATGAGCACGCTCTGGCCCACCTTGGCCTGGACGAGCACGCCGATCGCGGAGGTGTCCTTGTCGGCTGGGACAATTGTGCGGGCAGGGAGTTCATAGCCCAACTGGTTGGCCGCTCGAAACACCAGATCGCGCGTTTCGGGCGACACGGAGGCTTTGTTGTTCAGGGCCTGAGAGGCGGTCCCGATGGATACACCCGCCAGGTTGGCCACATCCTGCAATTTGGGGCGAGAAGACACAACAAAATCCTCAAAGTGTCTCATTGAAAAAATGTATTTCATTGAAATATGGGATGTCTTTCACCTTCAATCTATAGCAAAAGACGGTGGGTGTCAACCATTTTTGATGAAAATCGACCCGGATCACGCGTTCTTCAGTGGGAATCGTGCCCTTCTGGTTGACACCGGGGGGTAAACGTCTATAATGATTTTCAAATATGTAGTTGAATTCAATGAAAAAAGAGCTTAAGGATATTATGGTTTCCAGGCGTTCCAAACTGAAGGACGTAGCTAATCTGGCCGGCGTTTCAATCAGCACGGCGTCGCGCGTTTTGAACAACAAACCCCATGTGCTGCCAGAAACGCGCGATCGCGTGCTCACCGCGGCGGAACGCCTGGCCTACTATAATGCGGGGCGTTCGGCCCTGGATGTGCCGGTCGCCCAGGCGACGATCGGGGTTCTGTCCACTACGGTCCCGGACAGGGATGCCATCTCAAGCTCGTTTTACAGCAACGTCATCGCCGGGATCGACCAGGAGTGCCGCGAGCAGCATATCAAACTGGTTTATGCCTCGTTCAGCCGCAACGTTCACTCGAACCCGGCTGCGTGGCCGCTCCCGCTCCATGACCCGGATATCGACGGGCTCATCCTGACCGGGGCGATTCCCTCTCACGTAATCGATCAGGTCCGTATCCAGACCGGGAAACCCATCGTCCTGGTCGATGCGTACGCGTCGGCCTGCGACATGGTTCTGGCCGACAACGTGATGGGGGGCTACCGGGCGGTGCGCCACCTCATCGAGCAGGGCCACCGGCATATCGGGTTGATCGGCACGCAGCCCGGCGCGTTTTCCAGCTTCATGCAGCGCCGCGAAGGGTATTTGCGGGCGCTGGCCGAGTACGGCATCTCAGACACGTACATTGTCGACAGTTCGCACCTGATGGACGCGGCGTATGATGCCACGCGGACCCTGCTGCAGCGGTACCCGCAGATCACGGCCATTTTCTTCTGCCTGGACCTGGTCGCCAACCACGTGATTCAAGCCGTGCGCGATATGGGGCGGTATGTGCCGGAGGACGTGTCGGTTGTGGGGTTCGACGATTTGCCGCTGGCCACGCAGACCGTGCCGCCGCTCACGACCATGCACGTCGATATCCCGTTGATGGGGGTGCTGGGGGTTCGCCAGTTGCTCGAACGCATGAAACATCCGGGGCGTGTGACAACGAAGATCATGATGCGGCCTCAACTGGTCATCCGAGATTCGGTCAAAGCCCTGCCGCCGGCCCGGTGGTAGCACTGCGTTCCATGCCAAGAAACCTGGTAATCATTCCTCACCGCCGCCTGCACGACTGATCGCGCCTTCCCGGTGCGGGTGACGGAAATCGCGGACAAAGCTTGATACACGTATTCTGGGGCGGACCGCCAGGGACAACGCCGGCGGTACCTTGAGGAGCTTCTGATGAAATTTCGCAATCCTATTTTGCCAGGTTTCTATCCCGATCCTTCGATCTGCCGGGTGGGCGAAGACTACTACCTGGTCACGTCGTCTTTCGAGTATTTTCCGGGGCTGCCGATATTCCACAGCCGCGACCTGGTCCATTGGCGGCAGATCGGGCACGTGATCGACCGGCCATCTCAGCTTTGCCTGGATGGTTTGCAGCCCTCGAAAGGGTTGTACGCGCCGACGATCCGCTATCATGACGGCATCTTTTACGTCATCAACACGTTGGTCCCCAATGTCGAGAATGCCACCCCACCTTACGGCAATTTCATCGTCACGGCGACCGACCCGGCTGGCCCGTGGTCCGATCCGTATTGGCTTGACGACGCGCCAGGGATCGACCCTTCGCTTTTGTTCGACGAGGATGGGCGCGTGTGGTATACCGGCAACCGCGTCCCGCTGGCGGGCGAGGCGCATCCGGGCCACCGCGAAATCTGGCTTCAGGAACTCGACCTCGCCGCGATGCAGTTGACGGGACCGAAATACGCGTTGTGGGATGGCGCCGCCAAGCGGGCCGTCCATCCGGAGGCGCCCCACCTGTACAACATCGACGGGACGTACTACCTGGTGATTGCCGAAGGCGGCACGGACGCGTACCACGCGGTCACTATTGCGCGCAGCAAAACGGTCACCGGCCCTTACGTGTCGTGCGGGCGCAACCCCATTCTCACCCACCGCGATCGCGGGTTCTTCTCCGCGATCGCGGCGACGGGACACGCCGATTTGATCCAGACACAACATGGTGAGTGGTGGCTGGTGGCGTTGGGGGTGCGCCCCTATAGCGAGCCGTTCGGGCCAGGGTATCACTACAACCTGGGGCGCGAGACGTTTCTCGCCCCGGTGAACTGGGAAATGGACGGGTGGCCCGTGGTGAACCCCGGTCGCGGCGGCATCGAGCGGGAGTTTCCACTGCCCAATCTTCCCGCGCATCTCTGGCCCGCAGCGCCCGCCCGCGATGAGTTTGACGCCGCCGAGCTGGCTTTCTGCTGGAATTTCCTGCGCACCCCGACCGACGACTTCTGGAGCCTGACCGAGAGGCCCGGCCATTTGCGCCTGCGGCTGCGTCCCGAAAAGGTGAGTGAGTGGGCGACTCCCAGCTTCGTCGGGCGACGCCAGCAGCACATCAACTTCGTGGCCCAAACGGCCATGGAGTTCGTGCCGGGTAACGAGCACGAGTGTGCGGGGATGGTCGTCCTCCACGACAGCGATCATCATTTCCGTTTTGTGCTTTCGGGAACTGACGGCGCGGGGGTTGTCCGGTTGATCAAGCGGGAAAAAGGCGAGGAATCGATCCTGGGCGAGACGTCGCTGGCGCCGGGCAGGATCTATCTCAAAGTGGAAGCACGGGGCCAGGCGTACAGCTTCGCTGCCAGTCCCGATGGCCGGCAGTGGGACTCTGTCGCGGAAAACGTGGATGGGCGCATTCTCAGCACGACGGTGGCCGGTGGCTTCGTTGGCACGTACATCGGCTTATACGCGAGCAGCAACGGGCATCCCAGCCGGGCCACAGCCGATTTCGATTGGTTCGAGTATGCCGGTGTGGAGGAGGCGTAACGCACCCGGCGCGATTTCCCCGCGTGGTGGGCCGGTTCGCGCGGGGGCAACAGGCAAGGCCCACCGCGTCCTTCGACCAACTGGCGCGATCGATGGAATCCTGCGCGGTGCGCGTCAGTGGAAATATAGAAGAGTGGTTCAACCATGTTCAAGAAAATTCCGACCATTCTACTGCTCGTCAGCGGGTTGATCTCAGTCGTGTGGCCCGGTGCCGCGTCGGCTCAGAAAGGTGAGAATCCCGTGCCGCCAACAACAGGGGCGTTTTTCAGCGGCGAATACCGCAATATGCTCAAGGAATGGGGCCTGAGCGACGAGGAAATCCAGGCTCGCGTCGAACAGGTCTGGAGCCAGTTGTTTTACGGCGATGACGAAACCGAGCGTATTTACTACCCGGTCGATGACGACATGGCCTACATAGTGGATACGGGCAACGACGACGTTCGCACCGAGGGCATGTCCTACGGCATGATGATCGCAGTGCAGCTCGACAAGCAGGACGAATTCAACCGCATCTGGAAGTGGACCAAGACGTACATGTATAACGAAGACGGACCCTTCCAGGGATATTTCGCGTGGCACTGCAACCCGGATGGATCGAAGATCGACGAGGGGCCGGCGCCGGATGGCGAAATCTGGTTCGCCATGGCGCTGTTCTTTGCGGCGGGCCGGTGGGGCAACGGCGAGGGCATTTTCGATTATCAGGCGGAAGCCAACGCCATTCTGCACGCCATGCTGCACCACGAGGACGATCCATCGAGCGGCTCGAAGAACATGTTCAACGCCGAAACCAGGATGGTGGTGTTCAGCCCCAGCCCGTATGGTGCGGTGAGCATGCACACCGATCCCTCGTATCACATGCCCCACTACTACGAATTGTGGGCGCGTTGGGCGGACGACGATAACGCGTTCTGGGCCGAAGCGGCTACCGCCAGCCGCGAGTTCTTCAAGACGGCGGCTCACCCGGCAACCGGCCTGATGCCGAACTACGCCGAGTTCGATGGGTCGCCGAAGCCAGCCGGCGATTATGGCGAATTCTTCGGCGCCGATGCGTGGCGTACCCCCATGAACGTCGCGGTCGATTACGCGTGGTTCGCCGCCGATCCCTGGGCGATCGAACAGAGCAACCGCATTCAAGCGTTTTTCTACGAGGTGGGCATACGGACGTATACCGATAAGTGGCGCATCGATGGCAGCGCATCCCTCACACCCTGGCATTCCACAGGGCTCGTAGCGACCAACGCGGCGGCCAGCCTGGCGGCCACTGAGCCGATCGCGTGGGAGTTCATCGAGGAATTCTGGAACGAGCCGCTGGTTACGGGCCGGTACCGTTACTACGACGGGATGCTCTATATGTTGAGCTTGTTGCACCTGAGCGGCCAGTTTCGGATCTACGAACCGCCCGCTGTATCTTGATTGGATAAGCGCCGGGCGCACCAGCCGAAACGCCCTGCGCGCCAAGACTCACGCGCCAGCGTGGGGCATACCGCCCGACCCCGCAAATTGCCACGTCCTCCGGCACACGCACGCCGCGCGCGTGCCGCGCCTCGATCATTCCCCTGGGCTAACACACCTATCCCCGTTCGACGAAAACGAGCGTTTATGAGTAAATGATGAGAATCCCCGCTGACCTGTCATTTTGACGCTGCCTTGTTCGACGTTTTTATAGAAAGGCCAAACAGCCTACAATCTGTACGGTAATATAAGGAGTGCGCCATGAATCAAGGTATTCGAACGGTCGTCTATCCTGTCACGGACATCGCCAGGGCCAAAGCGGTGTATCGCCAGCTTTTGGGTGTGGAACCCTATGCCGATGAGGCGTATTACGTCGGCTTCAAGGTAGAGGGCCAGGATATTGGCCTCGACCCCAACGGGCACAAGGCGGGCATGACGGCCTACTATCACGTGGACGACATCGACAAAACCCTGCAATCGCTGCTGGCCGCCGGCGCGGAGTTGGTGCAGGAGGTCAAAGATGTCGGCGGGGGCAGGCTGATCGCCTCCGTCAAGGACTCCGACGGCAACATCATCGGCCTGCTTCAGTAGCCGCGAGCGCGCCAGCGACACGTCGGTATTTCGCTCGCCCAACGCAGCGCGCACGTTGCGCCGGGGATTCTGCGGCGAGCTTTCCAACCCAGGTCAGTATCAGTGTAAGGAGACTTCAATGAGCCCCAAGAACGACACGCAAAAGACCGCCAGGAGCACCAATAAGGGATTCACGGACGCGGAACGGGCCGCGATGAAGGAGCGCGCCAAAGAGCTGAAGGCGGAAGCGCGCGCGAATAAGAAAAAAGAGGATGGGGAAAAAGACCTGCTCGCGAAGATCGCCGAGATGCCGGAACCGGATCGCGCTATCGCCACGCGAGTCCACGAGATCGTCAAAGCCAACGCGCCGAGCCTCTTCCCGAAAACCTGGTACGGGATGCCCGCGTATGCCAACGCGGACGGCAAGGTCGTCTGCTTCTTCCAGGGCGCGGCCAAGTTCGATACACGGTACGCGACATTCGGCTTCAACGACACGGCGAACCTCGACGAGGGCGCCATGTGGCCGACCGCCTTCGCGCTGAAGGAGCTGACTCCCGCCGAAGAGGAGCGGATTGCCGCGCTCGTGAAGAAGGCTGTGAGCTGAGGACCGCCCGCGCGTTTTGGAGAAGCCTGCCAGGGAGTCCGGCCTCCTGAAAGGGTGCATCGACTCCCTGATGAATCCACCTCATACCTCTACCATAGGAGAACCAACCCATGAAATACATGCTGCTGATGTACGCCAGCGAGACGGCGGAGGCGCTCACCCCTGAAGAACAACAGGCTGCTCAAGCCACCTGGGCCGCGCTCTTGAAGGAGATGAGCGCCGCCGGGGTGCTGGAATCGACCGGGGGACTGCCCGCCGGTAATGCCACCACGATCCGGGTGCGGGACGGCAAGACGCTGACGACCGATGGCCCGTTCGTGGAGACGCACGAGCAGTTGGGCGGCTACTTTCTGCTGAACTGCGAGAACCTCGACGAGGCGATTGCCTGGGCGGCGAAGATCCCCTTCGCGCAGGATGGCGCGATCGAGATCCGCCCGTTGTGGACGCCGCAGTAGCCCCGCTATGGGTGGGATGACCGCCGCGGCCCAGGTCGAGGGCATCTTCCGCGAGGAACACGGGCGCGTTCTGGCGGCGCTGATCGGCCAGCTTGGTGATTTCGAGCTGGCGGAAGACGCGCTGCAAGATGCGCTGGTGAATGCGCTGGAACGCTGGGAGATCGACGGCGTTCCGCGCAATCCCGGCGCGTGGCTGACGACCGTCGCCAAACGGCGCGCCATCGACCGGCTGCGCCGCGCCGCGACGCTGGAGCGCAAAACGGCGCTCCTGGCTTCCCTGGCTGACGCTTATGAGGACGAAATCGAGATGGACGACTCGATTCCCGACGACCGGCTGAAGCTGATGTTCACCTGCTGCCACCCGGCGCTGGCGCTGGAGGCGCAGGTCGCGCTGACGCTGCACACGCTCGGCGGGCTCTCGACGCCGGAGGTGGCGCGGGCGTTCCTCGTCCCGGTGCCGACCATGGCGCAGCGGCTGGCGCGGGCGCGGCGCAAGATCCGCGAGGCGGGCATCCCGTACCGCGTGCCGCCCGCCGACCTGCTGCCGGAACGGCTGGATGCGCTGCTGGCGGTCATTTACCTGATCTTCAACGAGGGGTATGCCGCCACCGGCGGCGATTCGCTGACCCGGCCCGACCTGTGCCGCGAGGCGATCCGGCTGGGCCGCGTGCTGGTCGCGCTGCTGCCCGAAAGCGCCGAGGCGCGCGGCTTGCTGGCGCTGATGCTGCTGCACGATTCGCGGCGCGAAACCCGGCTCAACGAAGCGGGCGATCTCGTCCTGCTCGACGAACAGGACCGCGCCCGCTGGGATCGGGCCAAAATCCGTGAGGGGATGGCGGTTTTGGACGAGGCGCTCGCCCTTGGCGCTCCGGGCCCCTACCAGGTGCAGGCGGCGATCAGTGCGCTCCATGCCGAGGCGGCCACGCCGGGCGCGACCGACTGGCCGCAGATCGCGGCGCTGTACGACACGCTGGCCGCGATGATGCCCTCCCCCGTGGTCGAGGTCAACCGGGCGGTCGCCGTCGCGATGGCCCAGGGGCCGGGCGCCGGCCTGGCGCTGCTGCATCGGATCGAGGGGGTGGAGGATTACTATCCGTATCACGCCGCCCGCGCCGATTTGCTGCGCCGAACGAACCAGCGTGAAGCCGCCGCCGACGCCTACCAGCGCGCGCTCGACCTGTGCGGCAACCACGCCGAGCGCGCCTATCTTCAACGCCGGCTCGACGAAATGCTCAAGGATGGATCATGACAGGTTGGATGGAATTCGCACAGCAAGCCCCGGAACTGGCCGCCTTTGGTGAAGCCCGTTTTCAGAGCGGCGTCGCCTATCTCGGCACGCTGCGGGCGGATGGCAGCCCGCGCGTGCACCCGGTCACACCCATCATTGGCGACCAGTTGTTTCTGTTTATGGAACCTACCTCGCCCAAAGGCAAGGATTTGCAGCGCGACCCGCGCTACACCCTGCACTGTTCGGTTGAAGATGCGAGCGGCGGGGAAGGGGAGTTTTACGTCAGAGGCCGGGCGGTTAAGGCCGGCGACCCTCAGGTGCGTGCGCAGGCGATGCATGCATCACCCTATGTGCCGGCGGACCGGTATATCCTGTTCGTGTTGACCGTCGAGTTCGCCTTCATGAATACCTACGTGGATGGCGAATCCCACCCGCGGCGCTGGCATTCGCCGGACTGATCGCCACCGGCGGCCCCGGCAATCGCGGTTTGGTTGGCGGGGCCGTAGTTGATGCCGCGCGCGAGCACCTGCCAACGGGATACCATTCAGCCGGAGCAACACTGCGGAAATCAAACGAAGAATCGATACAGGAGGTTGCCAGCCTTCTCCGTCACCGCATCCGGGACCGTTTCCTGTGTGAACAGCTCGGTGAGTTGGGGCAGCAGGTTCTGTATCTGCTTCTGCTGAGCATCAGGCGACCGGTCGGCGGGATAGCGCAGAAAGGAAATCGTCTTCTCTTCGGTGGCGAATTTTCGTTTGAATCGCAGGAGCCCCTCCTGATCCCAATCACTCAGGCCGAAATCCAGGTATTTATACCCCCTGTCTTTGCCATAGTTGACCGCTTCCCAAATCAGGAGATCGCAGGGGCGGTGGCCCAGAAAATCCGGGTTCGACGCGTTGAATTTGTAGACGAGCGTGTCCTGCCATTCCAGGAACAACACGCCACTGATGATGCGATCCTGGTAACTGGCAACCATGAGCAGGCCGCAGTCCCGATCCATGAACTGGTGCCAGATGTTCTCGAAAAAACGATACGGCTGTGCCAGCAGATGGTATTTGTGCTTGCGTATTCCCAGGTGCATGTCGAAGAATGCTCGAAGCTCTTCCTCCCGCTGCGCGACTCGTATCACGACCCCGTCCCGCTGCGCCTTTTGAATGGCCCGCCTTGCCGAGCCATCCAACTGGAGCCAGAGCGTATCCGCGTTTGGGCGTAAGTCCAGCCCGTGCCATTTGGCCCGATTGGTGAGCAAGAATCGACCGTCATCCAGTGGGACGCTGTTATGCAAACAGCGCATCGTTACCGGCACGTGCTCGGCTAACAGCGTGCCGAGCAGGCAGTTCCATTGGTCCATCGTATCGACCAGCGGATCGCAGTAATCCGAAAACGGCAAAGACACGATGCGCTCACCGCGCCAGTCTGCGATCCGGCAGAAGGGAACGCCAGCCTGGGGCTCTCCTGCGCCATCGAGAATCGCGTAGGCTTGCGGCTCCCAGCCATACGTCTCCGCCAACACGTGCATCCACGCGGCGGAGTGGAAAACGCAGCTCGGGTGCCGGGTGACCAGCGTCTGCCAGCGCGGGTCGGTCCGGGGATCCATGCAAATGATGGACATCGTTCACCTCGTCCTTAGCGTGCTGCCCGATGCAGCACTCTCACGACCGCGCGGCGGGCACGTCTCGCGTGATGTTGGGACGCCGCCTGCTGAGCGTGGGATCGGGTCACAGAACCACTTTCCGTGGCACAGAATCTCGCGCGCCGGGTGCTTTGCGGAAGCATAGGATCGGTTCGGCTGCCCAGCGCGGGGAAAAGACGACATAGATGAACTTCATCACGTATCGAAACGTCAGAGCCTTGAGTTTCGAAGACCGGTAGAGGCTCCGGTAGCGCGAGCTGCCCTCCGGCAAGGCGAGATAGACCGTGTCGGGAACGAACCCGAAGGAACTCACGTACTCCCGGAGCGTCCTGTACGTGAAGTATCTGAAATGGGCGTAGAATTCGTAACGCACCGTCCGGGATTCGGATAAAGGATCGTGGAAGGTTCTTCCGGTCAACACGAACCGGGGCAGATACATCAGGCTTGCATAGTTTGGGGTTGATAAATAGAAGTACCCATTATCGCTTATGATCCGGTGCGTTTCGCTGACGAAATGATCGACGTGCACCAGGTGCTCGATGGTCGCCAACGAGATGACTGCATCGAAATGGCCGTCGGGAAATGGAAAGGCGACGTCAGGATCGTCGAGATCGAATGACACGGTGGACAGTCCCCGGTCCTTCAATGCCCGCAAGCAAGTAGGGCTGATGTCGTTGCATAGCAGGTCAGCCGGATAGTGGTCTCGAATGCGTTGCGCGGCGTATCCCACCCCCGCCGACGTATCGATGATCTGTTTGTGCTGCCGGTTTTCGAAGATGGCGGGAAAGACCCGGTGTCGCTCGCGGAAGCTCGGATAATTGTCGCCGCTTTCGAGGTCCTCCAACCGTTCTTCTTCCAGTCGAATCGCGTCAATGTTCATCGGGTATTCCCTCCGCGTTTCGTTAAGTTGACACATCTCTTGATAAACGGCCTGAGGTCCTTGAGATCGAGCACCGCAAAAACGTGAGGTTCAAGATAGGGCCGGAGAACCTGGCGAGGCGAATATCGTTCCCGGCGGTAATGCCTGAGGGTGTAGCCTACGTCTCTGATCAAATCGATCCAGTAAATGCCTGGGGCGTAGTCCGTTGCCGGTGGCAGTTCGCCGAAGACCAGGTGCCGGTAGTGGAGCCAGGGAAAGTTGATGCCACACCGGACCGCCAGGAGGGATGACAGGTTGTGGCGACCATTCACCTCCATAAGCCGGTAGACTCCGTCGCGCGCATCCTTCTTGAACTCGGTGCACGAGAATCCGTAGAAGCCCATCGCCGCGAGAAGCTCTCGCCCCAGGTCGATGACTTCGGGAATGTGCTGGCTGACGGCCACGCGAGGCGAACCGAAGCAGGGCGGCGCGTTGCGCACTTTGGCGGCGGTGAATTCCACGAGAGGCCGGCCCTCCCAGAAATAGGAGTTGTAGTTCACGCCATCCGCATCGCTGCCAGGGATGAGCTCTTGCACCATGACCTCCAGGCCCGCGTCAGACGCCTGAAGATACGTCGAGCGCAGGTGTTCCAGGTTCTCCACCTTGACCATTTTCGTCTTGAAGTGGGCGTAGAAGCGGTGACTCTGGGTGGGTTTCACCAGGCACGGGTAATCGACTGACCGGCCATAACGCTCCACGTCTTCGACCGATTGGGGGACCACCGTCCTGGGGGCCGGCACGCCGATGGAATCGGCCAGGGCATAGGTGAATTTCTTGACGAGGAACTGCTCGGTGATCGGCCAGTCGGTACATGCGACGGTGAAAACCTGAGATAACCGCTCTTTGTGGCGGGATACCGTGGACAGCGTAGCGTCGGACGTGGGGATGAGCAGGGCGCCCTCCAGGCGCTCTCCGAGTTCGATGAGCACATCCAGAAACGCGTCTTCCGCTTGTTCGGGATGGGGCGCCCGGATGCGTTCTCTGACGAACCGCGAGACGTATCCCATGTCCTGGTTGTCGTAGTACACTACGATGATAGGGACGCCCATCGTGCCCAGCGCCCGTATCACGCCAAGGCCCATGGTGTAACTGGAAAGAATCACGGCGGGTTTCATGGTTCCAGCCTCCCGCAAACCAGGCTGGCGAAGAGTGACGGAGCGGGCGTCAATTCTCACCTCCGAATGTGATGTAATCCGCCGCCCGGCTAAACGGCTGTGGCTGCCCATTCACGGTCAGGGTACGCGCGTGGGGCGCGTACAGCGTGACCTGGGTGCTGGCGTCGCCGTGGACGGCGACCGATGTGCCGGCATAATCGGCCTGGAAAGGTTCTCGACTGTTGAGATTGGCGACCAGCACTGTGCCCGTGGCCAGCAGTGGAACGGGAGCGGCGATGTCCGGTTCCTCCGCCGGGCTTCCTGTCGTTGCCAGCGTGTCGCCTCCGTAGACGAAGACTCGCTTCAATTCGCCATTCGGCCCGGTGCTGATCACCGCCACCTGGGCATTGTGGTGATAGGGGCCGACCGTTACCGCGCGGGCGGGCTCGGCGTAAGTGAGAAGGACGTCGTCCGTGCGCTCGCCGCCATCGTTCAGTTCGACCCGGAGCGCCACTGCTGCTCCGGTATCCTCCAACAGGGTAACGGCGGGTCTGCTGGCCCACTGGTCTTCGGTGGTGGGATACAAAACGGTCACGAAGCGGACAGCATCCACGCGTTCCTCCGGACGGATCCGTATGAACGGCTGCCCGTCATCACCGGACGCGGTCTCGAAGGGCTGTGGAGCCACGACGCCAACTCCCAAAACCTGATCGCCCCCGGCGTCTCCCTTGATCCAGTTTCCCTCGACGGTGGAGCCTTCGCCGAAATGGGAGACCCATTCATAAAGGTGTGCGGCATTCGCGCTCAAGGTGTCCAGCATCACAAAATAGGTGGGCCGGATGAACACCACGTGACGCGTAACGTCTTCTATGCCCGCGATGGTGCCGTACCTGCCGGTAGCATCCGACGCGACATAGCCGAAGCCAGGGCTGTTCGCGGCTTTCTCCAGGTAGCCATCGCTGCCGATGAACTCACCAGGGTCGCGCCAGAAGTTCTGATAGGCGGGCCGGTATTGGCCCTGATCGTCAATGAGAATCGTGTTGTGATAGCTGGTGGCATAGTTCGCGACACCGACGGTTTCCGGGGCCAGCCAGGCTCCCGCCTTGTAAAGATAGAACGTGCCCGTGTCGTCATGGTCGTGCCCGATGTTCAACTGGCAGTGTGTCACCCGGCAGGGGACGTCCCAGGGATGGGCCTCCTGGATGAAGGTGTCGAAGGCGAAACGCCCGCCATATGCGCCCGTCTTCAGCCCGAAGACGAGCGCCTGCTCATCCCATCCGGTGCGCCAGATCACGCCCTCGAGATTGGGAAAGACGCGTGAAAGGCGGAGATCCGATGGCGGCTCGGGGCTGATCGCAGGATCGTAGTACAGAAACTCGAAGACGTACCACGGCGTTTCCCAGATTGTGGCCGGGTGGCCGTTGGCCGCGATCACCTGCTGGGCCAACCACTCGGCGTACGGGTTGCTGTATTCGCGGGCCATGAAGCGAAGTAGGCCCGGCAGGCCGAGATTCCCCCAGGACCATTCGAAGTTCCCATACGACATGAGAAACTGGGCGCTGCCCGGCAGGTAGTTGTAAAGGCGCCAGTAGATGTAATTGTATAGATACGTATTCGGGAAGATATCGATTCCCCGCACGTCTCGCATGGCGGACAGGAAGGGCAGCAGCATTCTCAGCGCGTATTCCTGATAGAGCAGCCCCTCGTGCCAGCTACCGTCCTCCATTCCTTCCAGCAGGTCGCGCTCCAGCAGTAACCGGCTCTGCGCGAGATCGATCCAGGTCGACGCCCGGTCGGCCATCGAGACGTCGACGCAATTCCCGGTCGCGCTCACGACATCCGAGCGCACCCAAAGCCCGCCGGTGACCTGCCACCAGATGTACCCGTTTGCAGCGAACTGGTTCTCGACGGCGATGCTCGCCCCATAGGCGAGCGTATCCTTCACGGCGAAGTTCATGCCCGGCCCGCCGCGCTGGTTGACGTTTCCTTTCGCGGTGATCGTGCAATCCGCTTCTGTCCCTTCGCCTTTCAGAGCCAGCCCGGCGATGCCCAGCGCGCTGTTATTGATGATGAAATGATTTTGCAGGTACGATAGGCGCCACCAGTTGTTCCACTCGTCTCGACCGTAGGGCGCGAAACTGGCCTCGTACATCTGCTGTGCCCGGCTCGACAGGTTGCCGAGAACCAATCGCCTGTCGTCCTCTGTAAGCCGGTTGTAGAGCCAATCGAATGCGATCGAACTGCCAAACAACAGGTGAGCGTGACCGAGATCGCGCTCTCCATTGACGTCCCACTGAACCCAGGAAACGTAGGCGAGGAGGTAGGCTGTCGCCAGGTCGCAGTAACTGGCTTCCCCGGTAATGACACAGGCAAACGCCAATACGATCAACTGATCGCCTGCATTCCGGTAAGCGTCCAGGTCGCTGTCGCGCGGCGATGACGATGGCGGCGTGATGTGGAGCAGGGAGTCAGCATAGGCTTTGATCGGCAGCCAGATCGCCCGGTGCGTGGTTTGGGCCCAAGTGCGCAGCGCGGGTATCTCGTCGGCGTCAAACAGCAGCCTGGGGTGCTCGTGTGTGGAGTGCGTCAGGGGCCTGGCCGAGGCGCCCGGCTGGTAAGTCGCGCTCAGCGTGGCCGATACGGCGAGGATGCAAACCATGGTGACCATCATGCGCTTTTTCATTTACCGGTCCGCGCCTTTTTTGCTCGATCAGAAACCGTCATAGAGATTTCCTGCGCAAGAACCCCCATCGTTTCCGGGTGGGCTGCGCGTCGAGGGAACGGTAGACTTCCAGCAGGTTGCTTGCCTGGTGGGGCCAGGCAAGACTGGTCTCGACCCGTTCTCGGCCTTTGCGGCCACGTTCTCGCCGCTGCTCTGGATGATCCATCAGCCACGCGATGTTCCTGGCGAAGTCGAGCTCGTCGTTGGGCCGGGCATAAACCGCTGCGTCTTGCGCGGTTACCCGGTGCTCGGGAAGGTCGAAGGCTACAATGGGTTTACCCAGCGCCATGTATTCCATCATCTTGATCATGGTGGAACGATCATTGAAGGGATTGGCTGGATCGGGATCGACGCAGATGTCGGCGGCGGACAGGTAACGCAGCAGGTCTTCATCCGAGATTCGCCCGGTGAACCAGACGTAGCTGCTTATGTCAAGCTCCCTGGCGTAGGCTTGTAAGCTGCGCCAGGCATCCCCTTTACCGATCAGCACGCAGAAAATATCGGTCCGGCCCAGGTCGCGAACCAGGTGCCGAATGGCTCGCAGGAAGTAATCGATCCCGTCCTGAAAGCCCATCGTGCCGACGTAGCCGATTATCGTGCCGGCCTTCTGGGGGAGGTCCGAATCGGGCTCCACCGGCTGGAGGCGGGCGAGGTCAGGGCCATTGCGCACAATAGTGATGCGCTGGTCTGGCACGCGATCGCGCTCCATCTCGACGGTTTTATAAGACTGGTTCGTGGCAATCACGCGGTCGGCAACCCGGCACGAGAGTCTCTCGAAGACGACCAGCGCCCGGTAGACGGGCCGGCGACCTTTGTTCCCAAAACGAGCATAGTACATCTCAGGCGCCAGATCGTGATGGTCGAATACGAACCGCGTGCCGAACAGTTTGTAGAAGACGGCGATCAGGACGAAGATGTCCGGCGGGTTGTGAGCGTGGATCGTGTCGATTCTGTGCCGCGAGCACACCAGAATCGACAGCGCGAATGATGCGACCAGGCAATAGCCGTATTCCCACAGGTAGGTCAGGAAGCCACTGCCATCCGGTGGCGCAGGATAGCGGTAAACGCGCACGCCGTTGATTGTCTCCTGCCAGCGCTGGCAGGAGCCTTTGGGGCAGACGACCGATACCCGGTATCCTGCCGATACCAGCGTGACCGCCTCGCAGCATACCCGCGAGTCCTGCGGATAATGGTCGTTTTCGAGCAGCATCAACACGTGGCTACCAGCAGATTCCCTCATACCGCGCCCTCATTCGATCGTTGCGCTTGGCGATGCCGATGAAATCGATCAGGATCTGGCCTTGGCGCGCGCGTTCGGCGACCGCGCGATAGGTTGCACTGTCGTTGGCGATCACCACGGTTTCGGCCTCGTCGACTACCTCGTCGACCGAGGAACGCATCAACGAGGCGATGTGCGGAATCCCGCGCTCCAAAAAAGCGCGGTTGGCCCCGATCAACTGATCCGGCACGACCGTCTCATCGTAGATGCTGACCTGATACCCTCTGCCAACCAGGGTCTCGACCAGGGGCACGATGGGGCTTTCGCGGATGTCGTCCGTTCCGGCTTTGAAGCTCAGCCCCAGGATCCCGATCTTTTGCTTTCCCGTTCTCTCGATCATCTTGATCCCAAGCTGGACCTGCTTTTCGTTGCTGTCCAGGATGGCATCCATCACCGGCAGGCTGAGATCCAGCTCTTTGGCCCGGTAGTTCAGGGCGCGCAGATCCTTCGGCAGGCACGATCCGCCAAAAGCAAAGCCTGGGCGTAGATAGGCAGGCGAGAGGTTCAGCCGCTGATCCTGGACGAAAATCGCCATCACTTCCTGACCATCAAGGCCCTGTGCCTTGCACAAATTGCCGACCTCGTTGGCAAACGCAACTTTCAGCGCGTGAAATGCGTTGTTGACGTATTTCACCATTTCGGCGACGGGCAGAGTCGTGCGAATAACGCGCGCATCGACCGAGGTATACAAAGCCTCGACCACATCGCCGCTGCGCGAGTCGATTTCGCCGATGACGATATGGCTCGGGTGAAAATAGTCGTGGATCGCGCAGCCTTCGCGCAGAAACTCCGGATTCATGCTCACCCCGAAATCGGCGCCGGGGCATCGCCCCGAATGCTGCTTCAGAACAGGGATGACGCGATCCTGTACGGTTCCGGGGAGCACCGTGCTGCGGACGACTACGACGTGATACGTCTGTTTGAGGGCCAGTGCCCGGCCAATTTCGGCGCTGACCTTCTCGACGTAGTCCAGCTTGAGACGGCCGTTCTCACTGCTGGGCGTGCCCACGCAGATCAGGCTGACATCGCTGTTGAGCACCGCTTCATAGCTGTCGTGCATGGCCCGCAGCCTGCCAGAGCGTAGGCCTTCCCGTACCAGCTCGTCCAGGCCAGGCTCTATGACCGGCGAGCGTTCCGCCTGGATCTGGCTCACCTTGAACGGATCGATGTCGACACCGATGACGGTGTGTCCGTCCTGGGCTAAACACGCGGCGGAAACACACCCCACATATCCCAGACCAAAGATGCTGACTCTCATAAGCGCTCCTTCATCTGATCGCTGGCGCTTCTCAGCCAGTGCTTCATCCGGCTCCGCATTTTTTCCGTGAGGGGCACTCGCTGCGATTTTTTGCGTGCGAGCTCGTCGTAAATTGCGGCAACAGATGCCGCCGCCGGCAACAAACCCATCGTCTCTGCCATACGTCGCCCGTTGGTCCGCCGCCTGGCGCGCAAGACAAGCGCCAGCTTGGCGGCGATATCTTCCGGATCGGGGCGAACGATATAGCAGTCATCTGTTCCCTGAATCACAGCGGCCACATCGCCGGCGTCCACCGAGACAATTGGCAGGTTGCAGGCCATCGCTTCTCTGATGGCTACCGGGGCGCCTTCGCGAAGAGACGTCAGCACCATGGCATCGCATGCATTCATATAGCGGGCGACCTGCTCGTGTGGCTGCTGGTGGATGGCTATTACCCGGAGTTCGGGGAATTCCTTGCCGAGGATGGCCGCCGCCTGTTCCACCAGATAGAAGCGTTTGATCATGCGTTGGGGGTTGTACGGAAACAAGATCAGCGGAGGGTCCGGCGGCAACCCTAACGCGCGCCGGGCCTCAGACTGCGGACCTGGTTTGAAGAGTTCGAGGTCGATTCCATAGGGAATCGTCAGCGCATTGCTGCGGCCTAATAGCTGCCTCATCTGTTCGGTCATCACGATCGACTGATCGACCGTCCCGGCCAGCAGCCGGCTCACCAACCGTTCGCGCTCGCGCAGCACATCGGAGCCTCGGAACGTCACGACCACCGGGGCGCGATATTGCATGCGGGCGGCGAGACCGCAGATGTACCCGTAATGCGCGTGGATGATGTCGTAGCGATGCCTGATCTGTGACAACCAGAAGATGCGCAGCGCGGCTTTCAGGTAATTCAGCTTGCTTGCCATCCTGTCGATGATGAACACATCCACGTCGTAGCCTAACGCTTCGATGGCGTGCTGCTGCTGCCGGACGCAAGGGCTGGCTCCGGGGACATCATCTGTGGGATACTCGTTGGTCACGAACAGAATCCGCATCGGTGATCAGCCTTTGTCTGCCTGTGCGCCGCCGGTTATCGGCGTCCGCTGTGCCTGCACCTCGATCAATAGGTGCGCGAGAATCATGGCCAGATTTCGCGGATAAGCCCGCCGGTCTGACAGGAAGCTGTAGTTGGCGCGCGAATGGAATCTGAAGCCCCCGTCAGGCTTTTGCTGCCCCAGGATCCAGCGATAGCCGCGATCGGCCAGGGCGCGATAATCGCCCGCGCCCAGCGAGGTCGCCTGGCTGAGCGCTGCCGCCAACGCCGCGGCATAGTAGGTGACTTCGGGCGTTTGATGCTCGCAGTCGTAGGACGCCGCCCCGGACTCCGTGACTCCGCTGGCGACGAAGGCAGCGAGTTTTTCCACCACCGGGACGATCGCCCCATCGCGGGTGAGCTGGTAGTATTCGACCAGGTCGAGAAGTTCGAACGCGTTGTACTGGTAACACAGGAAATGAGCGCGATCCCGCCCATCCGGCGAGGCGGCGACGGCATACGGCAGCTCGCCGCTCTCCAGCTGCACCTCGTTGAGCCAGGCAACCATCCCCGCGCAGGGCGTCAGAACCTGGGCGTCCTGCGTGACGCCAGCCAGCCGGGCGAGCGTGAGCAGCGTGAGCGTCGTGTTGTTGGGCACTTTGCTGCCGCGCACGTTCGCGAAGTAGTTGACGGCCAACATGCCGTCGCTGGCTTGAAAGCCCACGTCGTCGATCAGGTACCGGTGCCACTTTTGCGCGCCCGCCAATAGGGCGTCCTGCCCGGTCTGCTGGTAGCTCTCCAGGAGTCCCAGGCAGCCGAAGTCACCCTCCACGGTGGCGATCCTGTTACGCCATTCCGGATCGGGATACGCCCAATATCCGGCTGGGCGCTGGGCTGTCAGGACATAGTGTGAACAGGCGAGGGCGATATCCTGGTAGCGCTCGTCACCGCTCAACTCGAACATGCGCCAGTTGTCGAGAATCCAGTATCCCTGCGCCTGCATGTAAATGCGGTTGTCCGTCCAGGGAAAGGCTCTCAGGTAGCTCTTGACGAACCGCCCCACGCGAGCGTTGAACCGGACGCCGGAATCGGGCCCCACCAGCGCCCGGCCATCCCATGATGTCTTGAGCAGGTGCCCGTGCAGGCGCTTCGCTGCTTCGAACAGTGTGTCAGCCGGTATCATCATCGCTCCCTCGAAGTGTCGTGCGGCCTCGTGCCATACCGGACCTCCCGCTTAATAAGGGAAACACAGGCGGCTGAGCGGAATGGTCACGCTCTCCGAACCGGTGTGATCGGCAGGGTTGCGTTGAAGCGCCTTCAGCTCAACCCCTTGCAGGTAGACTGCTGCGGCGTTCCGATCGGGAACGTAGAAGGTAAGTCCCTGGAGCTGTCGGGGCGTCACGGGCCAGCCGTTCACTGCCGGATCGCCGGGCGGATCGATGAAAATCTCGATCCGCCCCTGCACCTGCCGGTGGGACCACACCAGGTATTGACAGGCGTGATGGTAATTGAGGAGCCTGGACGTCGTCGTCACATAGATGTTTCCGGCCTCGTGCTCGCGTGCCAGGTTTCGCAGCGCCTGCTGAGTCTCGTGAGCGATGACGTGGCCGCAGTCCTTGTTCTTGCCAAGATGGGCGTACACGACCATGTATCCCTGAACCGCTTTCAGATGCGCCAGGGCGCGCGCCGAGATCGCGTAGGCCAATCCCCGCGAGGTGGCTCCCTGAGACACGCTGACGGGATGGTTGCAGTACCGGATGAACTCGTGCACCGTCCGCCCATCTCTCAGCGACAGAGGCTGCATGAGCCGGCTGCGGCTGAGCATGACGAAACGGTCATCACCCCACCTGCCGAGAAGTCTCTTGCGCATCTCTTTGGCGACGCTGACGCATGATTGCAGCGGGTACCGCCGGTCGAAAACAGTCGAAGACAAGGGCGCATGCTTGTGGGGCGATTGCCCGACGAGACGCGTTGACGCGCCAACCCAGGCAAAACGTATGCCATATTCCAGGGTAATGTCGGCGTGATAGACTTCTGCGCCGGGTACATCGCCCTGACACGCGCCGAAGAAGTACTCGAACTTGTGGCTCAGATTACTGGGCGCCCCGTAGTGATTGGTCCATACGTCGAGCTTGCAGTCGAGGCCGTACAGAACATCCAGCGCGCGCACGATCTGATCCCGGCTGAAAGCCGCGTCGCCATACGAATGCAGGCAGTCGATGTACCCCGCCTGAATCAGGTCGACGATCAAGCCCCTGGTACGCTCGCCGTGCGTGAAGTACGAGACTTCGCGCTTGTCGTCATAAAAATAGACGCTGTTCCCGATCTCCAACCCGACTCCATTCCCCATCGAAGTCGGCTGTGTGGTGTTCAGGAAGCGGTGAATTTCGAGAAGTTCCTCAGCCGTTTCGGTTTCGTCGATGTCGCTGCAAATCGCCAGCGCAGCCCGGTACGGATACGGAAACTGCCGCAGCGTCACCTGGGTGTGGTGATCGTGCGCCGCTTCGCTTGCGGTTGGGCGCCTCGCAGTAACCTGAGTCACCGAAACACTCCTGACAGGGCAGTGGCGCGTGCCAGCCGGCCCCTGTTCGACTACTTGATGACCATCACGTTTGCGGGATAACTCTCGGGTTCCAACGGCTCGAGCAGGAATCCTTTTATCGTCCCACCCAGCGTGAGCATGCGCTTGAGCACGCTATGCGCCGTCCGGTAGACGCTGCGTTTGCGAATGGTGTAGGCGACGACGGTCGCTATGACGGCCACATTCAAGAGAGCGAACCAGATCACCTCGCGAAAGCACAAGGCCCACGCCAGGCTCGCCAGCTCCGCGACGATGACCAGGCCGGGGATGATCCCATGTCCGCGCTCTCTGATATAGGGCCACAACAGGCCGGTGCCCGCGTGGTAACGGATGTTCTGACCGGAACCAAGATACAGATTGCGCTTCCACCGCCTGACCAGCGTTGAGAGCTTGTCGGAGGGATCGGTATAGTGATACACCACGCACCGGTTGAGCCGGACCACCCGGTAACCTGCATGGCGGATGCGGATACACAACTCCGGCTCTTCGTCCGAATAGAGATAAGGGTTGAACGTCCCCACTTGCTCCAGAACCGATCGCTTGTAGATGGCTGCCGGCCCGCCGTGCCGCACCTCGGTGATCCGTATGTCGCTTCCGGTGGGGTGATCCGGGGGCGGGTCATGGGGCCGGGTTGATTTGGGCCGGTCGACGATCTCGCCGGCGACGGCGCCGATACTGGGATCGCGCCAAAGCTCCTCGAGCGCGACTTCCAGCCACCCCGGGCACAGCTCGTGATCGCCGTCCAGGAAGAGCACAGCGTCTCCCGTCGTGTGTTTGTAGCCGGTATAGCGACCGGCGGCAGCCGTCAATCGCTGATCGGGGCTCAAACGGAGCACGCGGATTGGGTATTCGCACGCCCGCTCGACCGTGGCGTCGGAGGAAGCGGAGTCTACCAACACGATCTCCCTCGACGCGGCGCTCGATGTGTGTTTCAAAACCGATTCGATCAGCCGGGACACATTCCACGCCTGGTTCTTCGTGATCAGCACCACTGCCAGTTCAGTCACCCCTGCCTCCTTTACGCGCTAACTGCCGCTATCCTGTGCGGCGTCAATTGGTTCTTGCAGCATGGCGGGGCGATTGCCTCGTGGGCACGCGTCGCTTCAATTGCAGGAACCGGTAGTACTGCCCGCTCGCCTTGAAGGCGAACGACAACCAGCTATCTTTGCCCGTACACTGCGCGCGCCACAGGTTGAAACGGCCCCAGCGTCCCCGGTCGCCACCGCAGGCGGCGATATAGCCGCTGTCCGCCACCATCTGCTGAACCGCCGGGGTATAGGCGGAATACGGGTACGAAAACAGATCGACCTCGACATCCAATTGATCCCGCAGCATGAGCCTGGACTCGCGAAGTTCGCGAGCCGCCTGAGCATGCTCGAGGCGTGTCAGGTAAGGGTGAGTGATGGTATGGCTGCCGAACGTTAACCCGGCCCGGCTCATGTCTCGTGCATCCGACCACGAGAGTAGGGGGGCTGCCAGCGACCCGCTTTGTCCTTCCCAAGCACTCTCACGACCGGCACAGCCCGTTACGAAGAAAATGGTCGCGGTGAAGCCGAAATCGCTCAGAATCGGCCACACGGTCGAATACACGTCCTTGTAGCCATCATCGAAGGTGAGCACGAACGCTTTTTTCACCTGGGGCAGCCCCTCTATGATGGACCGGACAACCTGGCTGAGCTGCATGCACCGGTAGCCGTTCCGGTGGAGATAAGCCATCTGCCGTTCGAACAGCTCCGGCGACACAGCGAGATTCCTGGGATCCCGGTGCCGGGGAAGATCGGCGATCTGGTGGTAGAGAAGGATCGGAATCACGGCTGTCCGGCCTCCTCGATCTCTGCCGCGCCGCTTCTGGCAAGAGAGTGATGTTCGAGCCACTGCACGCTGAGCTGCAGGCCGCGGTCGGCGTCAAAGCGCGGTTGGTACCCCAGCTTTTCTTGAGCTTTTGAAGCTGTGTAGATCGCGCGCCGGCTGTAAAGGCGCTCGATATCCCTCATGCTGGCGGTGGCTTTCATGTGACGCTGCGCACGTTTCAGCGTCTTTTTCACGCCCTGTCGCCGGTCTGCATCCAGGAACAGGCGGGCGGTTTTTGCGGCAGCGGGTCCAACAACCTGCCTGACACGGCCCGCCGACAGCCGGGCCAGGTCCATCACGCTGGCCTTGAGCCGTAACCTGGCCGGGCTTATCTCTCGGAGCGCGGGCAGTCCAAGCGCCGTGTTGAATCTGCGGAAAAACTCATTCCAGGTGATGATGTCAGGGCCGTTGACATTGAATGCTTCGCCGGTGGCTGCGTTGTGATGGGCTGCCAGGAAGGTCGCGGAGACCAAATCGTCCACATAGACCAGGTTGCAGATGCCGTCGCCGTATTGTTGGAAGATGCCCCATTGGCCTGAGCGCAGACGCCGGGCGAACCCCGCGATCCACGTCTGGCAAAACGGGCCATAGACGATCGAGGGCCTGAGGACAGTCACGGGCAGCCCTTTTGCACAGAACTCCCAGCACAGCCGCTCAGCATCGATCTTGGAGTCCGCGTATTCCCAGCCCGTGTACCGGCAGGGGAATGTTTCATCGACGATCCCGGCGACATCATGCCCGTACACCTCGGCGGTGCTGATGAAGACGACCCGCTCGACCCCGGCTCGCTGGGCGGCCTCCAACACGTTTTTAGTGCCTTGCACGATCACGTCCCGCGCATCGGAATAGGCACAATGCACCACCGTGCTTACCCCATCCATCGCCGGCTCGATCTGCTCGGGTTTCATGATGTCGCACAGAACGAGGTCCACCGGAAAGCGCGCGATTCGTGCGGCGCTGGACCATGTCCTGATCCCGGCGCGCGGCGTTGCCGCATCGCTCAGAAAGAGCGCTTCAACGATCCGGCCACCGACAAACCCGGCAGCGCCAGTTACCAGAACGATCTCCGAAGCGATCATCGTGAAGTCCCTCGCCGTTTCGTCGAAACGATGTGAGCCGGTGCCCGGCCTCTCCGCCTATTCAGCGGGCGCTGGCCGGCGACCATAGCGTCCCCAGGTTCTCATACCAGGGCATGGCGAACCGGGTCGCAGTTCGATAGCACGCTTCGATCACTTCAACCGACGGGATGACGTCACCGGCTGGGATCAGCGGCTTGTCGCCCGCGCGGATGACGTTCAGGAAGTTGGCGATCAGCCTTCGCCCAAAGTCGAAGTAATCTTGCTCGTCGTGCGCCAGCTTGATTTTGTGGACCTTGCCGGACGGCAGCGCGATCGGAATTCGCCACCAGTCCTCGATCCCGTTTCGTATTTCACCGCGTTCGCCTCGGATGACGTACTCATTCGGCAGCTCGTTCAGCCAGCTCAGCGCGATGGTGATCGCGCAGTCCCCATGGCTGAGCTCGACCTGGGCCACCGCTTCAGCCCCCCCGAACGAATCGTGCTGGCAGGATACGACTGCCGGCCTGTCTCCCAGCCACCAGCAAATGAGGTCGACAGCGTGCGGCCCCCGGTCGAGCAAGACCCCTTTTGGCGAGAGCCTGGCGTTGAAGTAGAAGCCCGACGCCGTCGGCCAGGTATACAGAGAGCCCCAGCTATAGTGAATCGACGCGAGCTTGCCAAGCGCCCCGCCGGCAAGAAGCTCTTTCACCTTGACGGAAGATGGGAACAACCTCTGGGTGTAATTCGCGGAGAGCGTGACACCGGCCCGTTGGGCCTCTGCGACCATCTCCCTGGCTTCGCTCGCTTTCTCGGCCAGAGGTTTTTCGCACAGCACGTGGGCGGAGTGCTGGAGAAAGTCCATCGAGATGGGATAGTGCAGATCATGCGGCGTCGCCACAATCGCGGCATCAACTTCGCCCAAGATGGCGCGATAATCATCCACGCAGCGATGGATCCCGAACCGTGAAGCCAGGTGTTGGGCTCGCGCGCCATTGCTATCTACCAGAATTAACTTTTCCGCAACGCCGGGAAACCTGACAAGCGCCGGCAGATAGTACACTTCGGCAAACGCACCACAGCCAATGAGCGCAATGGTGGGGACGTACTCGCCGCGCTGCTGCGTGCTGCTCATCGCTCCGCCTCCCCCTGGGCCGGGCCAGCCTCGGCAGCCAGCGGTATATCCCCCAGTCCCGCCAGGCTCAACGGTCCTTCGGGTGGGCCGGTTCCTGCGTGGGCCGCCTTGCTCCCGGCTTCACCGTCCCTGTGCTGACGTGAAGCCATCTTCCGCAGTTGTCTTAGCTCGTCCGGTGAAGAAATCCGAAAGATCAGGAATAGAGGAATGTAGGCCAATATCGCCAGTCCGGGGATCAACACCAGGGGAATGTCTCGCAAGGCCATAACCAGCGCTCCCACGCCCCCGGTCGCGAGCGCAATACGCCCGAACGCCGCGATCGTACGCTTCAGAACGTCGTGTTCCAGCGCAAACACGATGTACAGGCAGAACGCCAGGAACGTGGACAGGAGCAGCGCCCAGGCCATTCCAATGCCGCCCCAGCGAGACACGAGCAGCGGCGTGATCAGGACGTAAAAAGCCAGGCTGACGGCAATGACCTGGAGCGATCTGTTCTGCCTGCCTTGTGCGAAGAGGAGAAAGCTCAGGTATGGGTTCAAGAATTTCAGCATCAGGATCCAGATCAGGACGCGGAAAATGGCGATTGACCCTTCGTACTCGCGCCCATAGAGGAGGAGAATGAACCGATCGCTCAGGATAGACAGGGCGACGACGGCGGGCAGCACGATTGCCATCATATACTTGATCGAGCTTTCGCTGATCCGCCGGAATTTCTCCCT
Source organism: Anaerolineae bacterium (assembly GCA_018432315.1). Classification (GTDB taxonomy): domain Bacteria; phylum Chloroflexota; class Anaerolineae; order Aggregatilineales; family Aggregatilineaceae; genus LM3-B42. Next base: position 143,671 of record JAHDLB010000019.1, on the reverse strand, counting down.
GGACCTCTCGAACAACTGCGACATGTAGGGAAATGATGCGGATGCATAACTGGACGCGACGATAGTCCCCAGGCCCACGATTCTGCTGGCCGCGCTATACAGGCCCACAGCGCGTTCTCCGTGAAAGGCCGAAAGCGCGATGATGTCGAAATTGGCAAACGTGTCAGAGAGCCAGCTCTCCAGGGTGAAGACTCTCCAGTCGCGGACAAGTTGTTTGAGGAACGACCAATCGAAAGCCCAGGTGAAGGTTGCGATGCGCCGGTTCCAGAGCAGGGCATAGAAGAGAAGCATGACAACCCGCGCCAGGATCAGCACCACGAACAGGGCTTTCAAGCCATAGCCCATATAAAGCGCCAGAATGCTGAAATTCGTGCGCAGGAGGTTTTCTACGACGACGCCATATGAGATGAACTTAGCTCTTTCGAAAGCCAGAAAGCCTGCCTGAAACACGACTGAAATCGCGGCAGGCACGAGCGCGATGCAGGCCAGCAACGCGGCGGCCCGGGTGACGGTTGCGTAGGGAAAGATGTACACGACGGTGAGCATGATGCCGCCGGCTACGAGCGCCAGACCGCTGACCAGCACCACCGACGAGCTCAAATAGTGGCCTGCCATGGATCGCTTCTTGGCGATCTCGCGGGTGATGATATTGCTGAGACCCGCCGAGGACAGGCTCAGAAACAGTTCGAAGTAGCCGCGGACGAGCGCATACTTTCCAAAATCGTCGGCCTTCAGCAAACGCGCCGCATAAATGATGAAGAAGAACGAAAACGCCATGACAAACGCTCTTCCCCAGAAAAGTGCGAAGGCGTTCCGAATGACGCGAAGCTCCGTGTTCTGTGGCATGCTCAACGCTCACGGTGGCCGATACGATACACGGCGATAATCAACCCCGCGCTGAACCATAACAGCTCGACATCGGGGCGGCTGCGAAAGACATCGAAAAACATGTGAACCATGCTTCCCGCGATGGCAACGGCCAGGCTGAAGGCTAGCGGTGACAGGAGGCGATCATTGAGCTGCCAACACTGCCAGCCCCGCCGAATCGTCGCCGTCAGGAACCACAGAAAAGCAGCCAGGGCGATCAGGCCCGTTTCGGCCCAGACGAGCAGATATTTGTTGTGTGCCGAGTAGACCCATACGTCACCAAGCTCAGGCGTGACGTATTGGAATACCACGCTCGGAAAATTGTTGGCTCCGACGCCGAGGATCGGGTGATCGTGAATACTGCGGAGGGCGAGCTTCATCAACGGCACACGCGATGCCGCCGATCCGTGATCGTAGGATGTCAGCCGGTGCAGAATGATGGGGCGAAGTCCCACCACCAGGAGCAGGGCGATCAACACGACGCCGGCGATCACCTTGCGCGACAGCCAGCCGCGACGCCAGGCAGCGAAGCCCAACGTCCCCGCCGCCAAGACGAAAGCGATCCACCCGCCTCTGGAAAGCGTGAAGACCAGGGCGACGCCCCCCGTGCCCAGGGCGATGACGGCCAGCATCTTGGTGAGCCGCCCGGTTTGAGCGAGCAAAACGCCCAGCGCGCCAACCAGCGTCATCATGAGGAATGCCGCCGCATTGATGGGCGATCCGACGGTGCCGCCAACGCGGGGCCCCGGGTCGATCCGCGCCAGGATGCCCGCGAATCTCACGCTGTGCCCCACGAATCGCAGCCCGATCATGATCAGGCTTTCGAGCACGACGCCCACCAGCAGCACGGTGATGATGAACAGCACATCCTCGCGCGTTTCGACGGTGTTGACCACGTAGAGAAAAAGCAGAAAAACCTGGAGGAGCAGGAAGATCTCGAAGAAGGCGAGTGTGACGTCGCGCGCGACGAGCAGTGACAGCCCAACCAGCCCGACATATGCGGTGAAGGGCAGGGCCATTCGAAACCAACCCCATTGCAGGGGCTTTTTCTTAAGCGAAACTTCGCTCAGCCACAGGGCGTACAACCCTATCAGGGCCAATGTGGTGACCGAGATGTCCAGGCCCCCCAGCGCCCCCAGTCTCGCCGGCTCTTCTCGATACATGAAGTTGATGTCGAGTTGAAGAGGAATGTCCAGTAGGATGATAGCGAGCAGGACGCGCCGCGCATTTCCCACAATGATCACGGTGAAGAAGAGCAGCAGGGCGAGTGTAAGCAGCGCCGCCAGTTGGAGCGGCAGAAGGGTCGCCACTACGGCGTAGGTTCCCAGCAGGGTGCCTGCCAGGAGGATAACCATCCAGCGCACGACAAGCGCCGGACCGGGCCATCCGGTAGTGTCGAGAAGTCGGGGGAAACGGCTTGTCTCAGTCAAAATGCGCTACCGTCCTCGAACCGCGAATGGCACACCGATCAATGTGGTGTTCCGGTTTGCCGGAGGGCTGCTGCCGATGCTCTCGGGCTCTCGGCGATCCTGCGCCCGACCGGACCACCGCCTGACTAACTTGTTTCAGCCAACGTTCGATCGTTCAAGACAGCTCCCAAATCAGCCCCTGGATCGTGCAGGGAGCACGTACAGCGGGCCGCCGGTTGGGGCGTGGCGCGCTGCGCCGCCAGGGCGTGTTCATCCACAACGGGTGATGCCCGCCGCTTTGGGGCAGTGCGGCGCGACCCGTTCGAGCCTGGTTTGTGGTGGTAGTAGCGATAGTATCGAAAGTCCGAATCTTCCATGTCGTTCATGATGACACCAACCGGGTTGACTTTGACCGCGGTCAAGATCTTGCAGGCATCTTGCACCGTTTCTGTGCTGGATCGTCCCCGCCTGACGACCAGCGCCACCGCGTCGACCAGTGGGGCGAGTACGGCGGCGTCCGCCACTGCCAACAGCGCCGGGCTGTCTATCAGGACGACATCGAACTGCGCAACTGCCTGCTTGATCACGTGCTTCGCGGCGGGTGAGTCCAGTAGTTCGGTTCGATCTTCGACGGGCGGCCCGCTGGTAAGGACGTGAATCCTCGGGATCTGGCTGTCCTGAACGGCATCGGACAGCGTCGCCGCACCGGTGAGCACGCTGCTAAGGCCTACCGCGTTGGAAAGGCCAAAAACGCGGTTCAGGGTTGGGAGCAGCATGTCACCATCCACGGCCAGCACGCTGCGCCCGGACTTTGCCAGTGCCAGGGCGAGGTTGGCGACGATAGTGGACTTGCCCTCTGCGGGGGTGGCACTGGTGATCAGGAGTGTGCGCAAAGACCCGTGAGCAGACGCGCCATCCTGGGCGGCAAGGTGCCTGGCCTGTTCGATCCAGCTCGAGGCATCGACTTTACGCCACTTGGGAGCAGCGATCAGGTCTAGGAGCTCTTTCGGTTTTGCGGCGGCCAACTGCCGGTACGTGTAGATGCGCGCGCGCGACAATACCCCTGCATAAACCGGCCCGATTCCCTTGACGGCGGTCAACTGGTTGGGTTCCAGACTCGCCGGGAAGAGATTGACCAGCAAGCGCCGAAATGCCTCTTCGTGATAGGCGCGGTGCGCGAATAAGATCGCCTTGCGCCGCCTCTTCATCTTGGGAATCTTGCCCACAACAGGCAGCCCGATGGCCGACTCGACCTGTTCGGGATCGTAGAGCCTGGTGTCAAAGTATTCGAATGCGAAGGCCAGGCTCGTCCCGCCCACCAGGCCCAGGATGCCGGCTATGCCGAAGATAAGCAGCCTGGATGGCCCGGCGGGTGTTTCAGGGATGATTGCCGGTTCCACCACCGAAATCGCGTTGGTGCGCAGGGTATCAGCCACGCGCACCTGTTCGTACTGGTCGAGCAAAGAAGCGTATTGCGATTCTTTGAGCGCGATTAAGCCGCGAATCAAATCAAGCTGGGTGGCGTTCGGCGTGTTGTCTGCCTGGAGCCTGTCGTATTGACTCCGGGCCTCGTCCAACTCTGCCTGAATCTGGTCGAGCTGCTCGCCCAGGATCTGCGCGGCGGTTTTTCCGCTTCCGACATACAGCTCCGCGTTGCGCGCGATCAGGATTTCGGCGAGCGTATTGGCGATGTCCCGCGACAGTTTCGGTTCGGTGCTGGAAGCCGTGATCTCCAGTAACTCGGTGTTGGCGACCGCTTCGACTTTGATGCTGGGCGGCGAATCCAGATCGAGTTGTTGCATCAATTCGTCCATGACCGGGCGGCTGGTGGCGATTTCCATGTAGGTGCTCATCAGCCGGTCGCCATAGCGGATGTCGTATTCGGTCCGGTCGATCGACCCGCCAACGGGAGTCAAGATGCGCAGCACCACTGTGGCCGCGTATTTCGTCGGCAGCAGCGAGCTTCCGAAGGCGGCTATTGCCAGCGTCAGCAAAGTCGTGGCGGCGATGGTCCATTTATGTTTCCACAGAACGCGCGCGTAGCTTGAAAATCCCACTTCCGGCCACTCCGTTGGTTATTGCGGTTCGGACGCACGATCTGACCGGTGCTCCGCCATGAAGTCTCCAATGGTAGTCGCTACGTATTCGATCGCGTCCGGCGTGAGTTCGGCGTACATGGGCAGCGACAGCCCGTCTGTTCCACTGCGCTCGGATACCGGGAAATCGCCCTTCTGGTACCCGAGATCCTGAAATGCCGGTTGGAGGTGAATCGGGATTGGATAGTGCATGCCCACTGCGATTCCGCGGCTGAAAAGGTGCGTTCGGAGCGCGTCACGGCGAGCAGTCTGGATGACGTAAAGATGCCAGACTGGTTCGGCGTATTCCGGCACGCGTGGCGTTTCGACGACGTCGCCGAGAAGCCGGGTATAGTGAGCGGCATGCGCGCGCCGGGCGGCATTCCAGGCGTCGAGATACGTGAGCTTGACCCGCAGCACAGCGGCCTGCAGCGTGTCGAGCCGGCGGTTGAAACCCTTGAGATCGTGATGGTATTTCTGGCTCTGGCCGTAGTTCCGAAGCATCTGGAGCGTCTTGGCGACCTGTTCGTCGTTGGTCACCACCATGCCCCCATCGCCGCAGGCCCCCAGATTCTTCCCGGGATAGAAGCTGAAAGCAGCGGCGTGACCGAACGATCCTACACGCCCGCCTTTGTAGCGTGCGCCGTGAGCCTGGCAGGCATCCTCGATGACGATCAGCCCGTGCTGCCGGGCGATCGCCATCAGGGGATCCATGTCGGCGGGCTGACCATAGAGATGAACGGGAATGATGGCCCTGGTTTGAGGCGTGAGCGCGGACGCTAGCTGCATGGGATTCAGTGTGTACGTGTGGGGATCGGCATCGACCAGAACGGGCGTGGCGCCGGTGTAGGCGATGGCCAGAACGGTGGCGATAAACGTGTTGGCAACCGTGATCACTTCGTCTCCTGGACCGATGCCGTAAGCCAGCAACGCCAGCTCCAGGGCGGAGGTGCCCGAGTCCACTCCCACCGCGTACCCGGCTTCACAAAACGCGGCGAATTCTTCCTCGAACAGGGTGACGTCCTTGCCCAGGATAAAATCGTTTCGAGCCAGCACCCCTGAAATCGCCTGGTCGAGTTCTTCTGCAATGGCGGCTCGCTGGGCTTGCAGATCAATGAAAGGTACCTGCAATTCCTGTTTGATACTCATAGCTTTTTTCCACCTGTCGGGTTTTGTCCCAGTTGAGTTCAACAGGCCGCCCGCGGCCCAGCATCGAGCGGTTGATCGCCTCCATGATCCGCACGACGTCCACCCCGTTCTGTCCCCCACTCAGGGGGGTGCAGCCTTTTGTGACGCAATCAAGGAAGTGGTTGCATTGGTTCTTCAACGGTTCGCTGACCTCGATTTTCGGGCTGATGATGGCGCCGTCACGTATGGAGAACTGGTACTCGCCATAGCTGGACGGCTCAGGCTCGCTCGCAGGGGGTGCAATACCCTTTTCGAAGATGCGGACTTGCTCCACGGGATCCAGATCGTTGAAGACAATCCGCCTGTCACTGCCCACAACGACGACTTCGCGTACTTTGTTAGGTTCCGCCCAGCTCACGTGAATGTGACCGAGGACTCCGTTCGGGTAGCCGAGAATGATGAACCCCACATCTTCACGGCAATTTCGCAGGACCTTTGTGCCGACGGCACTGATCCACCGGGGCGGTTGGCCGAGGAGATGGTCGATGATCGATACGTCGTGCGGCGCCAAGTCCCACACGGCATTCACGTCGGAGCGGATCGGGCCCAGGTTCGTACGGCGCGCATACACATAGTACACCTGGCCCACATCGCCCCGCTCGATATAGGCTTTCACGGTCTGGATGCCGGCATTATAGAGGAAGATGTGGCCGACCATCAGCACGAGCCCTTTGGATTGGGCGAGGGCGAGCAGCTTCTGGGCGCGGGCGGTTGTGGTAGCCATCGGTTTCTCGATCAGGACGTGCTTTCCTGCTCGGAGACTCCGTTGAGCGACGTCATAATGGGCCGCGGCATTCGTGCACACCACCGCCGCCTCAACCCCTGGGCAGTGCAACGCCTCGTCCAAATCCGTGGTGACGGTTATGTCCGGAAACCGCCTCTTAACTTCTTGCAGACGCTCCTCTCGCAGATCGCACACCGAAACGACTCGCGCCGTGGGCAGCTCGGTGAACAAACGGACGTAATTGATCCCCCAATAACCACTGCCAAGGACGGTGATACCTAGTTGGTCTGGCATGCCATGCACCTCGCTTCCCCTGAGACTCATCTGTTGGGTCTCATCCAGCGCCTCGGCCCGATAGGACAGCGGGAATGGTGAGCAGCAAAATCTTGAAGTCAAGCCACAGCGACTGGTTGCGGACGTACTCGATATCCATCTGGATTTGTTCCTCGAACGAAACCTGGCAACGTCCCTTCACTTGCCAGAGCCCTGTGATCCCCGGCAGGGCGGCGAAGCGTTGTTTGTGCCGCTCTTGGTAGTCTTCGAATTCATACAGAGGGATCGGGCGCGGCCCTACGAGGCTCATCTCGCCCTTCAAGACGTTTGCCAACTGTGGCAGTTCGTCCAGGCTGGATCGGCGCAGGATCCGCCCCACGCGCGTGATCCGGGGATCATTGGTGAGCTTGAAGGTGGTCGTTGCGGGATCTGTAGCGTCGATCTGCCCGCGGGCGTAGGCATGAATGTGAGCCTGGTGCAGCGCCTGATCGGCGTCACAGAACATCGAACGGAACTTATATATTCGAAAGGTATGGATTTCCCAATAGGCACGCTTTCCCGACGACCGCCGTCTGGCCCCAACCCTGGGCTGCACAAAGATGATCGGGCCGCGCGAGTCAATTTTGATCAGGATGGCGATCGCGAGAAGCAGGGGCGCCAGGAAGATCAGGAGCAGCGCCGCCAGAGCGATATCGAGAATTCGTTTAGAGAGGAAGTAGCAAAATCCTTGATCGCCCGCGATCGACGTAGTGATCACCTGGTCCATCATCTCTTATCCCACCCCTTTTGAAGTTCAAAATTTCTTTGGTGTTGCCTTGTGGGACCAGACTTCTAATGTGAAAGAGAGTGGTACGCCACCACCGTATCAACGGTTTCGAACGGTCTATGACGTGACAATGTGAGGGTGTGGAGATGTGCTGGTGGGGTCAATGGTGGAAGTGGGAGTAGTGCAATCTGCGATGAGGCACAGCCCCGCTTGCTCACCTACATCGAGAGCGTATTGCTACCAAAATCAATGTTTCTATTCATTACTGTCTGCCATTTTAACTCATGATACTACAAACAAAACAAGTAAACAAGCCCCGTGCCCAGGGGATTTTGCGCCGCAATCAAGGAGCGAGGTCTGGTACGGATCGGTCGGTTGAGCGTCCTGATGTTGGGGATGGCGCAGTGGCAGGTAGGTGGAAGCTGAACCGGGGCAAGGTATCGACGTTGGAAATCCAATCTTGATTGCGTGTTTCGGCTCCCCGATCATGAAGCGCTCTGAAAATCTGCGCGCGATGATCGGTGCTGTGATGGACCACGTGGGGCAGCACTTGACACAATCCGGATGCCCATGAAACTCACCAGGCGATCCTGGGATGTCTCCCAATTTTCCCAGCTAGCCCGCTGTTAGTCGTTGGCTGGCAGCGCGAAAAACGTGTCGAGCACGAGGTCATCGGTCCAGTTCGCCGGGACGTCCGCCGTGCCGAGGATGTCGCCGGCGGAGTGGGCGCGCGCGCGATCCGTGCTCACGACGGCGATGTGAACCTGCGGCGTTTCGCCCAGCAGCGCGCGCGGCAGGGCGATCTCGATCACCGAGCCGCCGTCCGCCCGCACGGCGATGCCGCCGGTGAACGTCACGGCTTCCCAATCCCCGTTGGTCCAGGCGTAAAAGGTGATGCTGCTGTGGGCCATGCCCACCCCGGCGTTGATGCCCAGCTCGAGCCGGTATTCCGGTTTGAACGGGTCGGCGGCAGTGATGGGACGCCGCCCGGCCCGCGCGCCGGCGCCCTGGTCGTCGTGCGTGGTGTCGAAGAAGTACAGGAAATGGCCTTCGGCGGCATAGACATCGCCCGCGACGGTTGTCGCCAGTTGGATCGTGTCCCGGTCCGCTGTGGCGTAGAGGCCCGTCAGGTCCAGCGCGGCGATGCCGTCGATGACGTCGGCGCGATCGTCTTCGACCAGGGGCGCGCCGTATCGGTCTTCGACGACGCCATCCGGCGGGGCGGCGGGGACGGTGTAGGGATGGCTCAGAAAGTCGATGCCTTCCAGCAGTTCGTTGTCGTTCCGGAAGTCGAAGAACGTGGCGTTTTCCCAGTGCGATCCCTGGCCCCAACGCGTCGAGCACGGCGTCGATACCCATGCCGGTTCCCAGTAGACGATGCCGAGTCCGCCGTTGCTGATCAGGCTCTGCGTGAGATCGGTCATGAAGCGGCGCTGGCCTTCGGGCGAAAACGGATACCCCCGCACGCCCTGCGTCAGGATGTTGTCGGCTGTTTCGGTGACCGCGTCGCGCGTCCAGCCGTAAGCCGTCTCGACGATCATGACGTCTTTGGCGAAACGCTCGCGCAGGTAACCGGCGTGTGCGCCCATCTCGGCGATGGAGAACGTGCTCCACTGCGGATAGTACGACACGCCGATCACGTCGAAGTCGGTGACGCCGTGCGCTTCCGCCTGCGCGAACCACCACTCGGTGTTTTCGGGCTGGGCCACGTGCAGGATGATGCGCGGGTCGGTGCCGGTCTCCGCCGCGAAATCGCGCACGGCGCGGATTCCCGCGTTGATCAACCGCGCGTCGCGGGGCCAGTCGTTGCGCACCTCGCCCGCCTTCAACAGGCCAGGGTTGATCTCGTTGCCCACCTGCACGAAGGCCGGGGTCAGATCGGCGGCATGCAGGTATTGCAGCGCGCTGCTGGTGTAGCGGTAGACTTCGGCAGCCAGCGCGTCGGTGGCGGTGATCGACTCCCACGCCGCCGGGACCTGCTGCCGGCCCGGATCGGCCCAGGTGTCGGAGTAGTGGAAGTCGAGCAGGGTGTCCATGCCCGCCGCCGTCGCCCGTGCGAACGTCCGCTCGACGTCGGCCAGCGTGCTGTATTCGGTCCAGTCGGGATCGTGCCACAGCCGCGCGCGCACCAGGTTCGCGCCGTGATCGGCGAACAGCTCGAATGCATCGCGCGCCGCGCCGTTTTCGCGGTAGACGGCCCCGCAGTCGTCCATCTCGTTGACGTAGGACAGATCGACGCCGAAGTAGAAGCGCGGCTCGTCCGCCTGCGCCGGGTGGGTGGGGGTGCTCCACAGCGCCGCCATCAGCCACGTGCCGGCCAACAGGCGGCCCACCAGCCGGGTCAGAGTCAGTCTTTGCATGGCCGGTCTCTCTCCCTGCATCAGCCCTTGACCGAGCCGGCGGTCAGTCCGTCGATGACGAAGCGCTGCAGCGGGATGTAGATCAGAATAACCGGGATCGCCGCCAGCACCGCGCCCGCCGTGATCATGCCGAAATCCTGGTCGAAGCGGTCGGTCTGGAACAGCATCAAGCCGACCATCACCGTTAGCTGATCCGAGCTTTTGAGCAGCACGCGAGCGATCACGAAGTCGCCATATGCGGCGATGAAGGTCAGCACGCCAATCGTGATCACGATCGGCGTCATGATCGGCAGGATGATGTGGCGAAACGTCTGCCACGGGCTCGCGCCATCGACCAGCGCCGACTCGTCGAGTTCCACCGGGATCGTGTCGATGTACGCCTTGACCATCAACACGTTGATGCCCATCGACCCGGCGGTGTAGATCAGAATCAGGCTGACATGCTTATCCAGCCCCAGCGCGTCGACGTACAGCCCGAGCTGCTGAATCGTGGTGAAGATCGCGACCATGCCCAGAATGGCCGGGAACACGTTCAGGATCAGGATCGCGATCATGAACGAGTGCCGCCCCTTGAAACGGAACCGCGACAGCGAATATCCCGCCAGGCAGGTGATCGTCACCGTGCACAGCGTCGTGATCGTCGCGATCTTGAGCGAATTGCCGAACCACGTCAGGTAAGGGAAGAAGTCGTTCGTCACCAGCTCGCGGTAGTTGACGAAGCTGGGGTTTTCCGGCCAGAGCGTGCCGCCGACCAGGGACTTGGCCGGGTTCAGCGAGGCCGAGACGATCCACAGCGCGGGGGCCACCGCGAACACGATCAACATGCCGGCGATCAGGTAGCGCGTCAGGTAGCCGACCCAGGTGCCGGTGCGCAGGTGGTCGAGCAGGACGGTGCGCGATGCGGGCGTGTTACGCGTATTTTCCATGATCAATCCGCCTCTCGGAAGAGGTTGGTGAAGCGCGCCTGAAAGACGACCATGAGGCTGATCAGCAGGAACAGCATCACCGTGATCGCCGCCGCCAGCCCGTAATCGGTCACGTTCGAGGTGATGAACGCCAGCCGGTACACGAACGAGATCAGGATGTCGGTCTGGCCCATGGGCACGATCGTGTTCGGCATGGGCGGCAGCCCAAAGTTGAAAATGTAGATCACGTTGAAGTTGTTGAAATTGAACGTGAAGGACGCGATCAGCAGCGGCATCAGGATGCGCAGCAGCAGCGGCAGCGTGATGTGCTGGAACTTGCCCCACGCGCTCGCGCCATCGACGACGGCGGCGTCGTAAATCTCGTGGGGGATCGACCGGATCGCCCCGGCGGAAATCACGTAAAAGTAGGGGTACGACAGCCACACGTTGACCAGTATCACCGCCACGCGCGTCCACATCGCGTTCTGGAACCACGCCGGCGAGCTGCCGAACAGCGACTCCAGCAGCGGCGCGACGAAGCCCAGGTCGGGATTCAACATGCTGCGCCAGATCAGGATCGACACCAGCACCGGAATCGGCCAGGGGATGATCAGCAGCGCGCGGATCACGCGGCTGCCCGGCAGGCCCTCGAACAGCAGCGTCACCACCAGCCCCACCGCGAAGCTCAAAAACACCGATGCGAATGCAAACGACACGTTCCACAGGAAGATTTTGATGAGCGGCTCGCGGAAACGCTCGTTGCCCAGAAAGCGTTCGAAGTGGTGCAGCCCCACGTAGACGATGTAACCGGGTGTCAGCGTTTCGCCGTCATCCGAGGTGAACGTGCCTTCGACCGGGCGGTAAACCGTGCCCGTCTCCTGATCGACCATCACGTCGCGGTCGGGATCGTACTGGTACTTGGGCTTGAGGGTGACGGCCTCGCGCAGCGATCGAATGCGCACCGTATCCGGCGGTTCGCCGAAATCGATCGCGCCCAGCGCGGAAATGATCGGCACGACCTGGTTCTGCGCCAGTCGCTCGTACCCGTCGATGGTGAGGGGGATGCCGTCTTGATCCGGCGCGCCGATGCCGTCCTCGCCCGGCATGGCTTCTTCGAGTGGTTGGCCGGGCCGCGCCAGCAGTCCTGGCCCCTCTTCCGGCAGCAGCCAGAGAGCATATGCTTCATCCGGCGACCGGAACGCCGCCCAGCCGTAAGTCTTCCCGCCTTCCGGCATGTAAAGCTGACTTTCGAGTCGGTCGATGGCCTGCTGCTTGGTCATCAGGTGGCCGCTGCCCATATTGGTCACGCTGAGGTAAAACGTGTACAGGATGGGATACAGCGTGAACAACATCGCCAGCCCGACGCCAATGGCGAACCAGCGCAGGGGCGTGAAGCGCCGCCGCAGATAGACCAGGGCCAGAAACACGGTGATCGCGCTGAGCGCCGACGCCAGCGGGTACAGCCCGTCGGCGTACAACTGGAACACCACCCGCAAGATTCCGGCCAGCAGCACGCCCATCACGCCGAGGTTGAGGATATAGCCATAACGTGATAACTGGGTGTTGATGTGTCTCATGCGTTTGCTCGCAGCCCAGAAAAATAAGTGTATTGAGGAGCTTGAAAAGTTAGCACAGAGTGGCAGTTTTGCCGGCTGCCACTCTGTTTCATCTTACTACAAGCGGAGGTTATCCTTCGACTTGCGCCAGAATTTGCTCGACGGCGCTGTCCAGCGCTTCCTGGGGAGTCAGTTCGCCCTGAGCCACCAGCGCGCCGGCGTTGACCCACGCGTCCCACACGTAGCCCATCGCCGGGATGGACGGCATCGGCACGGCGTTCACGCCGGCTTCGTTGAAACCGGCGGTGTTCGGGTCGCTGGCCGATTCGAAGATCGAGGCCCATGCCGACGGGCGCGGCTCGGCATCGAAAATCGCCTGATAGTTGTCTTCGGTGGCGAGGAAATCGACGGCGAAAAGCTGCGCCAGCAGCACGTTATCCTTGTTGGCGTTCACCACCAGGCCCTGCACGCCCAGGAAGGGGTAGCCGGGCTCGCCGCCTTCTTCGGCAGCGGGGAACGCCGAAATCGCGTAGGGCACACCGGCGGTGTCGAAGCGGTTGATCGCCCACGGGCCGGTCATGATGAAGGCCGAGCGCCCGGTTTCAAACAGCACGTGCGACGCTTCCCAGTCGATGTTCTCGGACACGAGGCCGTCTTCGATCAGGCTTTCGATCCAGGTCAGGCCCGCGACCATGCCCGCGTTGTTCATGCCGATGTCGTCGACGGTGAAGCTGCCGGTTTCATCGCGGCCAAAGATGTACCCGCCGAACGACGTGTAAACTGGATAGGCGTTGTAGGTCAGGTCCGGGAAGCCGATCACCGAGTCGATCGCGCCCTCGTCGAACAGCGCCGCGCCGACTTCAGCGACTTCGGCCCAGGTCGTGGGCGCTTCGGGGACGAGGTCCGTGTTGCGGAAGAAGCCGATATTCTCGACCGCCAGCGGCAGGCCGTACAACTGGCCGTCGTAGGTGAACCCGTCAATGGCGTTGGGCAGGAAGAAGTCGACTTTGTCGCCCAGGTCAATCGGCGCGGCTGAACCGTTTTCCACCAGCGGGCCCAGGTTGTCGTGCGGGATGATAATCATGTCGGGCCCCTCGCCCGATGCCGCGCCAAGCGTCATAATATTGCGGATTTCGCTCAGGTCGACGACTTCGACCGTCAGCGCGACGCCGTATTCGGCTTCGAACTGATCGCCCAACGCGTTCAGGACTTCGAGGCGCCCGTCATCGTAGACCCACAGCGTCAGCGCGACATCCTGCGCGGTTGCCACGCTGCTGGCCCCTGCAATACACAGCAGGGCCGCGATGACGACGAGAGAAAGGATTTTTTTCATTGCCAAGACCCTCCATAAAGATGTTCAGACTGCTGAGTCAGCCGCAAAAAATGAGTCGAGAGTGACCGTCGATGGAATGATCAACACGTGTTGACTACTCATGTTGATTAGTATAAACTGGGTTTTATTCAAAAGTCAAGCAAACACCTCCAGGGCCACCAAAGAAGGTTATGTGTATGAGACTCGTGCAAAACTTCAACCAGCACTGGCTGTTCCGGGCCGAACCGGTCGACGACGCCACCCCCGACGATCAGTTCGAGCCGGTGACGCTGCCACACAGCAACCGGCTCTTTACCCGGCGTTTCGTCGACAACCGCGATTACCAGTTCGTGTCGACGTACCGCAAGCGCCTCACACTGCCACCGCTGGCAGCCGGCAAACGGATTTTTCTGGACTTCGACGGCGCGATGCTGGTGAGCACGGTGTTTCTCAATGGAGTTCGGCTGGGCGAACACCGCGGCGGCTACACGCCATTTTCGTTCGAGATCACCGGCTGCGTGACGCCGGGCGAGAATGTCCTCATGGTTTACGTCGACGCGACCGAAAACCCGGACGTGCCGCCCTATGGCGGCCAGGTCGACTATCTGACGTTCGGCGGCCTGTACCGCGACGTGCATCTGCGCATCGTCGATCCGTGCCACATCGCGTCCGTCTTCGCCCGACCGGTGGACGTGCTGGCGCGCCCGCGCCTCGAATGCGACGTCGAGCTTTCGCAGCCAGCGGACGACCTGAGCCTGGAAGCCGTCCTCTGTGACGCCGCCGGACGGGCGCTCGCGCGTAAAACGCAGACCGTCAGCGCGGACCGGTTCACCATCGAGCTGGCCGATCTCGGGCGGGTCGCGCTGTGGTCGCTCGAAGATCCGGCGCTGTATACGCTCGATCTCACGCTGTCCGCGCGCGGCACGCCCATCGACCGCCAGCGTGTGCGGGTCGGCTTCCGCAGTGCCGGGTTCGATGGCGACGGGCAGTTCGTGCTCAACGGCGCTCCGCTGAAGCTGTTCGGCCTGAATCGCCACCAGACCTATCCCTACATCGGCGCGGCGGCGCCCGCCCGGCTGCAGCGCCTGGATGCGGACATCCTGAAATACGAGCTTGGCTGCAACATCGTCCGCACGTCACACTACGCCCAATCGCCGCACTTTCTGGATCGCTGCGATGAAATTGGCCTGCTGGTGTTCGAGGAACTGGCCGGGTGGCAGCACATCGGCGACGAGAACTGGCAGGCGCTCGCCGTACAGGATTTGCAGGCGATGATTCTGCGCGACCGCAACCGGCCCTCGGTGATCATGTGGGGCGTGCGCGTCAACGAATCGCCGGATGACGATGCGCTTTACACGCGGACCAATGCCCTGGCCCGCGCGCTCGATCCCACGCGGCCAACCGGCGGCGTCCGCAACTTCATCAGCAGCACGTTCCTCGAAGACGTGTTTACGCTCAACGACTTCTCGGACGGCATCAAGCCGCCGCGCGTGCGCCCGCACGTGATCACGGAGTTCGGCGGGCACATGTATCCCACGAAGACGTGGGACCACGAAGAACGTCGCGTCGAACAGGCGCTGATTCACGCGCGCAAACACAACTTACAGATGGGACATCCCGGCGTGGCAGGGGCGATTGGCTGGTGCGCGTTCGACTACCACACGCACAAAGAGTTCGGGTCGGGCGACCGTGTCTGCCACCACGGCGTGATGGACCTCTACCGCCTGCCCAAATTCGCCGCGTATTTTTACCGCAGCCAGAAACCGCTTGCCGACGAGATCGTGCTCCAGGCCGCGACCAACTGGACGATGGGCGATCGATCCGGCGGCGGCAACAACCCGCTCGTCGTCTTCAGCAACTGCGAGGAGATCGAGGTCTGCGTCGGGCAGCAGTCGCTGGGGCGCTTCCGGCCCGATGTCGAGGCGTATCCTCACCTGCCGCACCCGCCGTTTGTCGTGCGCTGGCCGAACCCGTACAATCCCTGGGGCATGGGCGTCGAAGATTTGACTGTGCGCGGGTTCGTGGATGGGGCGTGCGTCGCGGAACAAAAGATCGCGGCGGATCATCTGCCGGCCCAGCTCTGCGTGTGGGCGCATACGTCCGGACTGGTGGCCGATGGCGTGGACATGGCGCGGATAGCCGTGCAGATCGTCGACCGATATGGTAATGTCTTGCCGTACCAGATGTCACCGGTCTGGCTCTCGCTCGAAGGTGACGCCGAGCTCATCGGCGAAAACCCGTTGATTTTGGTGGGGGGGCAGGGGGCCTGTTTCGTCAGGGCGCGGCACAGCGCGGGCACGGTCACCCTCGCCGCCCAGACTGACGGCCTGGCACCGGTCACGGTTGCTCTGCGGATCGACGCGCTGCGGGAAGGCGGCGTTTGGAGTATGGACCAGGGACCCGATTCATGAGAAAACAGGATGGACCGGTTACGCAGCAGGACGTGGCGAAGCGCGCCGGCGTTTCGCGCGCGGTGGTGTCGTACGTGCTGAACAATGGCCCGCGCAACGTGTCGGAAGAAACGCGCCAGCGCGTCATGCAGGCGATTCAGGAGCTTGGCTACCGGCCCAACGAGCACGCGCAGCGCTTGAAGCAGGGCAGCGACGCCGCCCGCAACGCGATCGGCATTGTCACGGGTGGGCAGAGTTACAATGTGCTCAACCGCCCGTACTACAACCTGGTGCTGGCGGGGTTGTTCGACGGCGCGCACGAACATCACCAACACATCCGGTTCTTCAGTTTTTTCGACGCCCTGAAAGACCCGGTGTTTTTCAACAAAAACATCCACCCCGACGAGATCTCGTCACTGGTCCTGATCTTGCCGCAGATGATGAATACGCCAGAGCATGAAGCGCTCCTCGACGCGATGATCGAGCGAATCGACAATATCGTTTGCCTGGAAGACTCGATCCGGGGGCTTCCTGCCGTCATCTTCGACCGCGCGGCGGCGGCGTACATGGCGGTCGAGCACCTGATCAAGCTGGGCCACCAGCGCATCGCGTTTCTGGCAATCGAGGACCAGCGCAAACAGGGGTACCGCCAGGCGCTGCTGGAGGCTAACCTGCCGTACGACGAGTCGCTGATCCGGGTGTTGTCGGCGATGGAGCCGTCGCCATCCGCGTACCGCCTGACGCTGGAACTGCTCGACTCCGACCGGATGCCGACGGCGATCTTTGCCGCCCACGACGAGGCCGCCATCGGCGTTATCGCCGCGCTGCACGACCGGGGGCTGCGCGTGCCGGACGATATCGCGGTGACATCGATCGATGATATCGAGCTGGCACGCATGATCCGCCCGGCGCTGACGACCGTCAGCGTGCCGAAATCGAAGATCGGCGTTTTTGCGATTCAATTCTTACTCTCCCAACGCGAGATCCGGTCGCCCCAGGCCGCGTCGATCGTGCTGCCGGTCGAGCTGATCGTGCGAGAGTCGTGTGGGGCGAAAAGCGTGCACCCCTGATCGCTTGTTGCGCGGCTGCATAGCCCGTGATCTCCCACACGCCCCAAGCCGAACTGTGGCGCGGCGGCGCCGGAATCAACCATACTCGCACCGGGAACGACCCACCATGTCCAGTGGCAGGCTTCGCCACTGGACGTTCGTACACGCCGCCGATGGCGAAGCCGCGGCGTGTGGTGGCAGCGCGCCGGAGTGGGCGAACTGGCGATCAACTGCCAGCCGACCGCTCTCCAGGCGGTGATCCGGCGGATCGCGGCGGCAGCCGCGCCCGGCCTGTGGGAAACGTTCAAGGTCGAGCTGGTGGTCGATCTGCCGTTGGTGTGCGCCGACGAGTAGAACCCCCTTCGCCGGTATCGGCGCGCCAGGATTGCCAAGTGGGCGGCGCACGAGTTGAGCACAGAACGGCACGCATTGCACCATGCGGCCAGGTGCGTGCGGGAGTAAACGAGCCAATCGAGAGTTTCGCACCATTCTTCCAGTTCGTGAAGAATGAACATGCATACGAATAGTCCCGGAGTGGTGATGAAGTCAGGATGGTTCAAGGCGATCCCCTCCTTGTGCAGAGCGCTCCGTCTATAGATGCACAGAAGGGAGGTTGTAAGTTGTCGGGGCCTGTGGACGAAACGATGAGCCAGCACGATGGCGAGGGCCAGGAAATACAGGCCCTACTTCCCGACAGGTGTGCCCCCTGTTCTCCGGTATGGTCCATACTTGAGCAAAAGACCCCGGTTAGCAGGGTGCGCCAGCCGGGGTCTTCCTGAGCGCCGGTTCAGCGGGTGGGCTGAATGCGCGCTAGTGGTGGACGAAATGGGCATTTCCCATCGCGGACTCAAGCGATTCGGGCAGAATGCCGTGGTCGCCAGGGAGGTCAACCCGGCCCAACTGCTCACCGCTGTGGATGTCGACGATCGTCAAGGTGCCCGCGTTGATCCCCTCGCCATTGAGCAGGTTGTTTTGAATGACCATCGCCTCGCGCCCCGATTCGGTCCGGAAGAAGCCGAAGTGGTGCGTGCCCGGCTCGGCCTGGAACGTTTTCACCAGTTCCAGTTCCGGCAGGTTATCCAGGCTGTAGGCATTCACCACACCGGGCACCGCAAAGCTGACGTACAGCAGTTGGTCTTCGTCGCTCTCCGGGTCTTGCCCCGGGCCGATGTAGAACTCGAGGGCGATTCCCAGTTCGTTGGTGCTGCCGTCAATGACTTCAGTGAATTCGCCCAGGCGACCGGTCGCTTCATCGAAGGGCGCAACCCACACATCGCCCCCCATCACGGTCGTCACCAGCACGTAAGACGGAAGTCCATCACGCAGCATCAGCACTTCCACCGGCTGGCTCAGATCCTCCCACGACTCGCCCACGAGCACCGTCTGCACGGGTTCCTTGGTGTCCATATCGATCAGGGTGACCGTGTTGCCCATGCCAGTGACGAGATCGGGGTGAACGGTCGAGGTGACGACCATATAGCCGCGCGCCTCGTTCGCTGAGATACCGTGTGGATAGAGGAGGAACGGCTCGCCGCTCGCCGGGTCTTCCGGCTCGGGTGCGACGATGGTTTGCAGCAGTTCATTCGTCCTGGCGTCGAATACGCCAACCGATCCGTCTCGCTCACCACCCGAACCGCCGATGAACGTCACCCAGAAGGACGAACCGTCCTCCGAGAAATACATATCCTCGCCCACGATGCTGCCGCCGGTATCGATGGGTGTGGCCCCGGTGATGGTCGGAATGTCGTCAGCATCGCGTTCCAGGATCAGTTCATACAGGAAAGCGCCGCCGAGTGCGGTGTTATAGAGCCGCGATTGATCGTGATTGTAATACAGGTGATGCGGCAGCACGCCTTCGCCCAGTTCAAGGGTCTGCAGGATCTCGCCAAACCCATCCGACTCGGGATCGAGGTTGACCAGCGCCACCCCGTCGGCCCCGCCGTTCAGGCTGCGATAGTCGACGAAGAACAAACCATTGGGCGCTGTACCTGTTTCACCGCCGTGAGCGGCGACTGACAGGCTGCCAAGCAGGCTCACCAGTACCAGTGCCAGCGCGGTGGCTGTTCGCAGTGTGAATCTCGTACGCATAGAGGTTTCCTCCTGATGTGTGTTCACGAACGTTGAACACCAGTATAGGAGGCAAGGGGGGTGGAGAGTCATCACCCAAAAGGGTGATCGAGGCGTACTAGATTTGGGCGGGCGCTAGAGCATGCTGAGGTCGCGGGCGCGCGCAACAGCCTGGACGCGGTTTGAGGCGTTCAGTTTCGAGTAGATGTTGTTGATGTGCGTCTTCACCGTGTTGAGCGACACAACCAACTCGTCCGCAATCTCTCGATTTTGCAGACCGGCAGCGATGTACTTCAGGACTTCCAGTTCACGCTGCGTCAAGGGATCAACAAGCAGTTGGTCGGGCATCCTCACAAGTGTTGCAGCCGCCTGTGGTTTTACGTCTGCTATCTCTAAAAGCGTCTTTTCCGCGTTGAGCGCCATCTGTATGAGACTGCTGCTGCCGTGCAGATCATAGCCCGTGAGCAGGGAGGGCGACTCAGAAAGGTTGTTGTGCGCCATGAAATCCTGCACCGCGGACCGGCTGGCGTAGTTCGTCGCCGCGTGATTCACGACCAGTGCCAGCATTTCCTGCCCTTCCGCCTGTTTCTGAACGGCGTAACAGAGTTCACCCGCGACGATCAGCAGTTGTAGCAAGACGGGCACATACTGGATGGACACCGCGAGCTGCAAAGCTTGGCGGCAGGTTTCGCTGGCCGCCAGATAATCACGGCGGGACAGATGAGCACGGCTGAGGCCACTCAACGCCCTTGCCAGCCCGCCCGGATCGCCGACTCGATGCTCCTCGTACAGCGCCCGGCTCTCGTTGTAGCAGCGCAGCGCCTCGTCGAAGGCTTGCTCTTGCAGGGCGATGTCGCCCAGGTAACCGAGCACGAGCGCCATGCCTTCTGGATCGCGGATTTCCTGCCGCAGCGCATAGGCCTGCTCGAAGTGTTTTTTGGCGACCGCATACTCGCGCATTTCGATACTGATTTCGCCCAGCGTGGTCAGGCAATACGCCATGAACCAGCGATCGCCCGTTTGCTCGCAGATCCGGTACGCTGTCAGGGCATGCTGATGCGCGCGCTCATGTTCGCCCTGGCGCAGATATGCCTCCGCCAGGGTGCGGCAGGCAATGCGCAGGTTGGCCAGATTCTGCGATACCTCCGCTCGCCGGCAGGCCTCTTCAGCCAGGCGTTGTGCGTTGCTGTAGTCACCGCGCACCAGGGCAATCACCGCCCGTCCGATCCAAGGATCGATGGCGTAGCCCAACGTCGGCATGATTCCCAGCCGGTCGAAGACCGCCTCAGTTTGCCGAAAGTATTCTTCAGCATTGTCCAACTGGCCCATCCGGATATAGACCCAACTCAGTCCCGGGAGGATCATGCCCAATGCCAGATCGGTTTCCGGTGTGGTTTCCAGGCTCAGAAGGGACCTGGTTGCACTGCGATAAGCGGTGTACGCTTCCTGATAACGACCACGAAGTTGACAAAACAAGCCATAGGCGACGGCCATCCGAAACAGGGCCTGAGAATCACTCCGCTTTGCCGCATAATCCCAGGCGGCGCGAATGTTATCGAGTTCTTCTGAAATCTCGGCGCTCGCTTCGAGCTGGCGTCGTCCGCATAAATCCTCGTACCGGCTGTGAAGAAAATCCGCGTAATGGGCACAATGTGCGTTTTGCAGTTCCTCGACATCGCCCAGTTGCTCGGCAGCATACTGGCGCACCAGTTCGTGTATGTGAAAGCGCCCGTTGGCCTCTAACCGTAAGAGAGATTTATCTGCCAATAGCAGCAGTGTCGCCAGGTTTGCGCCGGCAACCTGCTCGGCTGCTTCGCGTCGAAAGCCGCCTTTGAAAATCGAAAGACGGTTGATGGTGTCGCGCTCCGCCGGCGACAGGAGTTTCCAGCACTGTTCGAACACGGCACGCATGCTTCGGTGGCGTTCCGGCTGGTTGCGCTGATAGCTGTTGAGGAGGTCGAGATTGTGGCGTATTTCCTCGGCGATGGCTTCACAGGGCAGCACTTTCAGCCAGCAAGCAGCAAGCTCCAGGGCCAGCGGCATGCCTTCGACCAGTTGGCAAATCTGAAGGACGTGCGGCAGGTCGTTTTCAATCAGGAAGTCACGCCGGATGTGACGGGCGCGCTCGACGAATAATCGTATGGCGTCGTACTGCTCCACTGCTCCCACTGCCTGCTCTTGTGGATATGCCAGCCCAGCGACCCGCCACACCCATTCCTGTTTCAGGTTAAGGACTTCCCGCGATGTCACCAGGATGGTGAGACCGGGGCAGCCGTCGAGCAGCTCGCCCACCACCGTTTCGGCCCGTTCTGGCAGCAGTTGCTCGAAGTTGTCGAACACAAGCAGCATGTCTTTTTCGCGGAGAAAATGGAGCAGTTGTTCAAAGGCTGTTTCGTGCCCCGACAGGGGGCAGTAGAGCGTATCGGCGATCACCTGGAGCAGGGCATCGGACGTGCAAACTGGCTGCAAATCCACAAAAAAGATGCCGTCAGGATAGTAGCCCCGCGATCGCGCCGCGATCTCTATCGCCAGGCGGGATTTCCCGATGCCGCCTTCGCCTGCCAGAGTCAATAGGCGGCAGTTTGAATCTTCCAGCATTTCCATGATGCTGATGATGTCGTCTTCTCGACCGATGAACGTGGTTGGCTGGGGCGGCAGATGTCCCACTTGTGCCGCAATAGCAGGGTGGGCCATGACGTGTGTTCTCCTGATAATCTGGCAACAGCCAAAGGCGAATCGCCCTCAAGCATTTGAAGTATACCTGATCATAATAGAAAATAAGAGGGCTGGCAGCCTGGATAGTTGTATCCAATTCACCCACAGAGGTGATGACCTCGCTACCTTCACGTAGCACAGGCTGCCAGACTGGCGCGTTGGAGAAGCGCAACAGCAGAAAGCAGCCGATCAGCGCTTCGCGTCCGGCGTCGGTGTCAAACAGGGCCTGGGTGCCTTCTTCGTCCCACACGTCGCTGCCTTGCTGGCCGTACAATCGCCTCGAAGAAACGGACGACCGGTGTCGCTCGTACAAAGGCGCGGCCACCCGTCTTCATCGCCAGGCATATAGAGGATGACTTTCCTCGCAGCGGATAGCCTGAATGACCCCCACCGGGACAAAATGCAGTTACAATCAGGGTAAATTGTCGCCCATCTGATTTTCGTTCACAGGAGGTGATCCGTGCCTGAGGAGTTGCTGCTGGTTGGCCCACGTGATGTGCGCCTCATAACCTACGAAGAAACCCGGCTTCATCCCGATGAAATCCGAGCCACGGCGATCCTGAGCGGTATCAGTCACGGGACAGAGCTCAATCTGTATCGCGGCACATCGCCGTTTCATGATAAGCAGTTCGATCCCAACCTGCGCCTCTTCGTCCCGGTGAGTGAGAGCGTCATGTACCCCGCACGGCTCGGGTACGAGTGGGTCGGACGTGTGACCGAAGTAGGAAGTGCCGTATCCGGCTTCGTCCCTGGGGATCGGATTCATCTGCCTTTCGGCCACCGTGCAACACACACCGCGCGCCCCACCGAGCGCACCATGATTGGCGATATTGTGCCCTTGCCCCCCTCACTTGATCTCGATAGTGCGGTGATACTAGCGCTGGCGGGGGTAGCCCTTCAGGCGGTCCATGACGCTCATATCAAGGTCGGGGATCACGTGGCAATCTTTGGCCTGGGCGTGATCGGGCTGCTGGCCGTGCAACTTGCCCGGCTGAACGGTGCGCTGCGGGTCGATGCCGTGGATCCGCTTCCCCGGCGGCGCGCGTTGGCGGAAGCGTTTGGGGCGGATCGCACACTGGACCCCACCACCTGTGACGTGGCGCGAGAGATCAAATCGGAAACCGCCGAATGCGGCGCGGATGTGGCGATTGAACTATCCGGCAGCGCGGCAGCTCTCCACGAGGCGATCCGGTGCGTACAGGTGGCGGGGACGGTTGTGGCGGGCGGTTATTATCAGGATGGTGCTGCGCCGCTCCGCCTGGGCGAAGAGTGGCACCATAACCGGATCACGTTGGTTTCCAGCATGGGGGTCTGGGACTGCCCGCACCGCGATTACCCGGCCTGGGATCGCGCGCGCATTCACGCCACAGCAACCCATTACCTGGCGACAGGGCAGATTCACACCGAGGGCCTGATCTCGCATCGGTTCCCTTTCTCGCGCGCGGCTGAAGCGTACACCCTCATCGACCAGCATCCAGATGAAGTGGTGAAAGTCGTCCTGACTTATTGATCTGCTGCGTTTCTGGGGGGCACGTTCGGTAGTGGATTCATCGAGGAACCAGGATAGTTGGCCGCTCGTCGTCATGCCGCTTTCGCTTCCGCGCCTGCTTCAGCCTGCTTTCTCGGTTTTGCTTACTGCGTCTCAGGCAAAAAGACCGCTGCCTACTCGACAACGGCCTCTTCAAAACGCCAAAGCCCAGATCAGCCCTGGTATGCCTCACGCCAGGGCTGATTCCTGGAACTATTAACTCGGGCCGGTTTGGGCCGGTTAACCTGTCACCGCGTTCTCACCGCGCATTCTGGCCGGTGGTTTCGACCGCCGCGAGCCCGCAAAGATCACTGGCAGGTGGACGAGAAGCTGCGGCATGGGCAACTGGTCAAGCGCAAAGAGCGGCGCAAAATGACGTTTTGACGATACGCCAGGGTGTGGCGGCTCTCACGCGGCGAACGTGATCACTGCTACAGAGTGACACGCATCTGTTGAATCATGTGGAGTGGTGGCGCGCGTCCTATCACTGGATCCGCCCGCATCAGCCGCTGACCGACCGCGTGCTAGGCGGAAGGCCGCGTCCGCGAACACCGGCGATGGCGTTGGGGCTGACCGATCACGTCTGGACCGTTGAGGAGTTTTTGCAGACCCCGATCTTGACCCCTCTGGCGCGGTCTGACCCTGCCAGACTGCTGGCCCGGGTGGGCAGCGGCGCTGTGGCGGCGTGACCCCTTCCCAGGCGGAACTGGAATTAACCACACTTCCGCCGGGGACGACCTTCTATTCCCCAAGAAAATCGCGCTTGACACCCAGCGCTTCGTCGGTGCGCCGGATCGACTCAACCGCATCTTTCACGGTCCCCGCCAGGGCACGGATAGCGTCGATGTTCTCCGGGATGACAATCGCCTGGTTATCGACCTGGTAGGTGTAGTAGACTTCGTTGCCATTCGCTTCGAGGACATCTTCCCACAGTCCGACTTCCCACATGTCGCCGCGAGGCCGCCCCAGGTCCTTCATCAGTTCGACCGTGTTGTTGAGGGCGACAATCCCTTCGCTCATGCGGATGAAGGCAATGCGCGGCGCGGCCTGGAAAGCGGCCAGCACTTCATCGCGACTGGCGGCTTTGGTGAGTTCCACAATCCAGAAATGATTGTGATTCTGCGTGTGGGCAGCTTTAGCCGCGATGGTGACGACATCCAGTTCTGGCACCACCGTCTGCGCATCCGGCCCCTGATGGCTTGGGATGGTGTCTTCAGGTACGACCGTATTCATGATGCCGCTGTGATCCGATTCCCACGGGTCGGTGGCGCGACGGACCAGCACGCCCCGTGCCTTTTTGAGCAGGCCGGCGTCGCGCAGTGCGGTCAGGGTTCGCACGGTACTGGTCGTGTTGCACGATACAACGCGCGTGGCATCCCGCCCTAAGGCGGATGCGTAATTCGCTTGCGCCACGAATGAATGGCCCGTCAGGCTGTGCTTCTCGCCGCCCTGGAAAATTGCCTTCACACCCGCTTCGCGATAGCGGTCGAGGTTTTTTGCCCCGATGCCCTTGGGCGTGCAGTCGACCATCACGTCGATTTCGGATAACAAACCGTCCAGGGTTCCGGCGATCGGAATACCGGCATCTTTCATGTCGTTCTGTTTGTCCCGCAGCGAAGCATACACCGGGATTCCAAGTGCGACAGCCGTCTTGATACGATAGTCGCTGACGACATCACTCACCCCTACCAGCTCCATATCGGGTTGAGCTCGTACCGCATCAGCGACGCGTTTGCCGATGACGCCGTACCCATTGACGGCGACACGGATTTTTTGGTTTGCCATGTGACCTCCTGGCGGGTGTATCTCAACGTACGTTGTTCTAGAAGTATAGCTCCCAAAACACTTTTGCACACGGGCCACTCTACGCGTTTGGTTGTGAGGCTTTTGGCTTAGGCAGCAAGACGGCCGTGTTGCTTTACTGAACCCTTTGGAGTGATTCTTGCAGTTTCGACACACTAAGCCAATGTGCCTGTATGGGACCCGCAATCCGACGCTAATCAAGATCCTTACAGCCGGATATACTCATGTCAATTACCGCACCGGCTGCCCTTCGCGCCCCATTTGCTGCTGATTGGCACTCGGATGCGCCGAGGGAACCTGAAGTAGTGCCCTGCTGCCGTTCAGGAAAACACGCTTCTCGACGTTGCTGTCAGTGATGATCTGTTGGCGTGGAATCGAGTGGTATGATGGACAGAGATCGGCTTTGTACGCTAGATGGCCGAAGTAACGACAGGCCATTTGGCGTATTCAGGGCCACATAATATCCCCTATAATCATATTAATAAATCAAACCAGGATTAATCATTTTGCAGCTATCGTTAGCTGATGGGAGTTCTAGAGGCTGAAGACTGTGCCGTCTTTCTTGCCGCATTTTCGTGCACAGCCAGCCTTATGTTCGCCAGGGAGGCACTATGTCCAATCAACAGCCACAGCATGTTACTGATGAGCATCTACCCGAAAATTCCGCTCAACACACGAGGCATCGTCCCGTAGAAGTGGACGAGGCGCAGGAACGGCCAATGGATCACGGCGGGCACGGCAGCCAGGATCACGGCGGGCATGGCGGCGCGCACGTGGATCACACCGGCCACGAGATCATGTTTCGCAACCGCTTCTGGGTGTCGCTGCTGCTGACGATCCCGGTGCTGCTGTTCAGCCCGATGTTGCAGAACTGGTTTGGCTTCAGCATGCCGGAATTCACCGGCGACCGCTGGATCGGCCCGCTGTTCGCGATCGCGATCTTCTTCTACGGTGGTGTGCCCTTCCTGCAGATGGCCGTGCCGGAGGTGAAAAACCGGCGGCCTGCCATGATGACGCTGATCTCGCTGGCGATCACCGTGGCGTTTGTGTACAGCGTATTCGCCCTGTTCGCAGCGCCCGACAGCGGCTTCTTTTGGGAGATGGCGACGCTGATCGACATCATGCTGCTCGGCCACTGGATCGAGATGCGCAGCGTCCGGCAGGCGTCCGGCGCGTTGAATGAACTCGCCAAGCTGATGCCCGACACGGCGGAACGCGTCACGGATGGCGGTACGGAAGAAGTACCGGTCACGCAACTCAAAAACAACGATCTTATCCTGATCCGCCCCGGCGCGAGCATCCCGGCAGATGGCGAGATCGAAGAAGGGCGCTCGGACGTCAACGAGGCCATGATCACCGGCGAGTCCAAACCGGTCGAGAAAAACCCCGGCGATAAGGTGATCGGTGGCTCGATCAACGGTGATGGCAGCTTACGTGTCCGTGTAACCGCCACCGGCGAAGAAACGGCGCTGGCCGGGATCATGCGGCTGGTCGATGAAGCGCAGCAGAGTAAGTCCGACACGCAGATTCTAGCCGACAAGGCGGCGGGCTGGCTGTTCTACATTGCGCTGGCGGTCGCTGCCATTACGGTTGTGGCGTGGCTGCTTGCCGTCGGTTTTGAACTGGACGTGCTCCAACGCGCCGTCACGGTGCTCGTGATCGCCTGCCCGCACGCGCTGGGCCTGGCGGTGCCGCTGGTCGTGGCGATCAGTACGTCGCAGGGCGCGCGCCACGGCATTCTGGTGCGGGACCGGCTGGCGCTGGAAGAGGCGCGCCTGATCGATACGGTCATCTTCGACAAGACCGGCACCCTGACCGAGGGCAAGTTTGGCGTCGCCAACATGGCGACCGCCAACGGGTGGGACGAAGAACAAGCGCTGGCGGTGGCGTTGGCTGTCGAGGGCGACTCCGAGCATTTGATCGCGCGTGGGATACGCCAGGCGGCGGAAGAACGCAATCTCACACCACCAACGGTGAACAACTTTGAGGCGATCAAGGGACGCGGCATCCAGGCGACGTACGATGGGCGGACGGTCTATGTTGGTGGTCCGCGCCTGCTTGAAATGCTGGAGAGCGATCTCCCTGACACGCTGCGCCAGTTCCGCGATGATGCTGGCGCTAAGGGTCAAACGGTGGTCTATCTGGTTGATGACACGCATCCCGTAGCGGCCTTTGCGCTGGCGGACGTGATCCGCAAGGAAAGCCATGAAGTGGTGCGCAGGCTGCACGACATGGGCATCGAGGTAGCGATGCTGACCGGCGACAGCGAAGCGGTCGCGCGGGCGGTCGCGGAGGAACTCGGTATCGACACCTACTTTGCCGAGGTGCTCCCGGAACACAAGGATCGGAAGGTGGCCGAGCTCCAGAAGCAAGGCAAACAAGTGGCGATGGTGGGCGATGGCGTCAACGACGCGCCCGCGCTCACACGCGCCGACGTCGGGATCGCGATCGGCAGCGGGACAGACGTTGCGATCGAGTCGGCGGGCATCATCCTGGTGCGCAGCAACCCGCTCGACGTGGTGAACATCTTCGAGCTTAGCAACGCGACGTACCGCAAGATGATCCAGAACTTGCTGTGGGCGACCGGCTACAACGTCTTCGCGCTGCCGCTGGCAGCGGGGGTGCTGGCCCCGATTGGTATCCTTCTGTCCCCGGCAGTTGGCGCATTGTTCATGTCGCTGAGCACGGTGATCGTAGCCGTCAACGCGCAGTTGCTGCGCCGGGTACAGTTAGGGTCGTAAATTGGAGGGTGACCCTGGCAGCGCTCAGTTACCAGGGTCACCCTCACAGGTGGCTATCGGACGCACTTTCACTCAAACGGCTGCCTGCACGCGTCGCAGATGATCTGAACACGCCCGGCGACAGACCGGTGAATCAGGATGGCCCGGGGCGGATCGCACCGGCACGTCACCATCAGGCACGGATCGTCGCGCTGTTCCTCCAGCTCCAGGTCATCCAGAAAGCGTGTCGCCAGGATTACGCTCTTGTTGTGCTCGATAGCGCGCTCCAGGGACGCCAGCAACGGCGCGTTTGCTCGCAGGGCATCGGTCGACAGGATCCACTGGCTGGATTGGGTAACAGGGTCACGCCGTAGTTCAATCCCAAAAGCGCGAGCTGGGCGTTTGTACCAGGGCGAGAACCGGCTCACGCACTCCATCATTTCGCAGAGCATATTGACGAGCATCACGTGCGCCGCTTCCGGCGGATCTTCAGGGTCCACGCCATCGAAGATCGCCCCAAAATCGGGCAGTTCCGCCGTCACATCATAGTCAGCGCAGAGCGCCTGCCATGCTGCCTGCAAAACCTCGAACAAATCGACCGTGATCATGGGGGGCATCCTACGCAAAACTCGTGAGGTCGGGGAGGATGCCGGGATCGACTCCGGCGATTTTTGGGTGCGTGCCCCCAGCCCAGCAACTGCGCGACGCAGGCTGGGGGGTCTAGTGGTATAAATCCAACACGCCCTTGTCGCGCAGCAAGGGGCGCGGATCGACGAGATTTTTGTCCAGCGCTGCCTTTTTGACCGGCAGTCCCAGGGCCAGAGCCATCAATTGCGTGAAGTAGAGAACCGGCGTCGCCTCGGCCAGTCCCATCTGGAACTGACGCGCGTCCAGGTTCATGTGGCACAAGGGACACGCGACGGCGATGACGTCCGCACCTGCGTCGCGGGCATGGTGGATGAGGTCGCCGCTGAGCTTGAGCACAATGTCCGGACGAGTCAACGAGTGGGCAGCCCCGCAGCAGGTCGTCTTATACGACCAATCGACCGTGGTCGCGCCGAGGGCCGTCATGATCGCGTCCATATCGACCGGGTATTCCGGATGCGGCGCCTGTGTGACCTCGGGCGGGCGAGTGAGCAGACACCCGTAGTAACACGCGATGCGCAGGCCGGTGAGCGGGTGTTGGACCTTTTCGGCGATGCGCGCTGACCCAACGCGCTGCAGGATGGTCTGGATCAGCGTGTTGACCTGCACCGTATCGCGGTAGGGATACCCTACGGCTCGGTTTGCGACCTCTCTTGCGTGATCGTCGTGCCGGATTGCGTGCTGGGCTGCCTTGTGCCGGCTGAAACATGCCGCGCACGGCATGGTGACTTCGGTGAAGCCGCTCTGCTCGATGAGCGCAAGGTTTGTGGTCGGCAGGCTGACCGCGGTGTCCGGATCGGCCCGGTGGGCCGCTGAGCTGCCACAGCACACCCAGCCACGCGGCTCGATCAGGGCGATGTCCAGCGCCTCGCAGACCGCGCGCGTCGAAACGTCAAACTCGCGGGCGGTGGAATGCAGCGAGCAACCGGGATAATAGGCGACGGCGCTCGCCGCGCCCGGCAGGGGTTCGATCTTGCGCCGGGATTTATGCCCGGTCCCCGGCAGCAGCGGCAATTTGCGCTTCCGCAGCATCCTGATGCCCAGGTCCATGTCGCCCGTCAGGTCGCGGGTGCGGAGCTTCATCTCGGCCATCAGGCCCAGCTCATACGCCCGGCCCCACAAGCGGATCTCGCGCATGAACGCTTCGTTGAAAATGTTGACTTCGGGCACCTGGGGCTCAATGCCCTGCACCCGGCTTTCGCGCGTCAGGAACTCCATGATCGCCGGGATGTCCAGGCCCTGGGGGCAGCGGGTGTTACAGGTCTGGCAGGCGGCACACAGCCAGGGTGTCTGGGCGTGCAGAGCGATGTCGTCCTGGCCGAGCTGCACCGCGCGCATGATCTGGTTGGGCTGCCAGTCGAAGAAATCGCTGACGGGGCATCCACTGGTACACCGGACGCACTGGTAGCACAGGTACACATTTTGCCCCAGTTCCTGTTGTACCCGGCGGGCCAGGTGTGTGTTGATCGACATGTCACCGGTCGGTTGCGGCTCGTTCATCGCGCCCTCCTAGGCTACCGGTTCATCGATGACCGGGCGTGGGAGCAGTCCTGCACCGTCGGCAATGGGTCTGACGGCCTCCTCCCACTCGATCGCCATAATGTGGACGCCAGCCACACCTTCGATCTGCCGGATCTGCTGGACCAGCTCGATGCAGATTTTGATGCCTTCGTCCTTCCAGGCAGCGGAACGCGCACGCTTATCCTCTTTCGTGAGTTCGTCTTGCGGCTTGTCCCACGCTGCTCCGGCTTGCACCATGCGATCAATCAGCGCGTCGGGCACGAGCAGGCCGGGCACGTTGTTCTTCATGTAGCGCGCCATGCCGGGGCTTTTCAGCGGTCCAACCCCGGCCAGGATATAGGTCTGCTCGTGCAGTCCCAGGGTCCGGACCTTCTCCATAAACACCCCGAACGCGTCAATGTCGTAGATTAGTTGGGTCTGGATGAAGTTGGCCCCGGCTTTGATCTTCTTCGCCAGCCGGTATGGCCGGTACGCCACCGGATCGGCGAACGGAGCCGCTGCCGCGCCAACGAAAAAGCGCGGCTCCTGCCCCTTGAATTCCTCGCCACACTCGAAAATCCGCTTGTCGCGCATCCCGGCTACCATGTGAACCAGTTGAATCGAGTCGATGTCGAACACATTCTTGGCGGTGGGATGGTTACCGAAGCTCTGATGATCGCCCGAGAGACACAGCACGTTGCGCATTCCCAACGCATACGCGCCCAACAGGTCGGCTTGGATCGCCAGCCGGTTGCGGTCGCGACAGGTCATCTGGATGATCGGTTCCAGGCCTTCCTGCACGACGATCGTGCCCGCGCCAATGCTGGACATGCGCACGATGGCCGTCTGGTTGTCGGTGATATTCACCGCGTCGCAGCAGCCTTTGAGCAGGGCGGCTTTCTGGCGGATCACGGTCCCATCCGCGCTTTGCGGCGGGCCAAGCTCCCCGGTGACGGCGAAATGTCCACGGCGCAGCAGGCGCTCCAGGTTCGAGCCTGCCAGGTAGCTGTTTCCGGTGCTGGCTTGAGACTCAGCCATGGCTCATTCCTCCTCTGCGCCCAGGCGCAGGTCGTCCCGGACGATCTTGCGTGGGCCGCCGTCGCGGGACGTCTTCCAGTTCTTCGGCGGCTGGATCGCCATCAGCAGGTCCAGCTTCCCCAGGGCGCTCAGCCGGTCGTAAATGAGCTGCCAGGCGCAGGGAATATCGGGGTTGATCTCGCAGTGCCCGCCCTCCGATCCCCCACATGGCCCGTTGAGCAGCGACTTGGAGCACCGCGCGATCGGGCAAATCCCGCCGGTGAGGCCCAGCACGCAGTCGCCACACGCCGCGCAGCGTTCCGCCCATACACCCTGCTCGGTGGGCAGCCCCATGAAGCTGGTGTTGAGGCCCGGCACGACCCATTTGCGCGGAAAATGCTCGGCAATCGCCTGCACGCCAATGCCGCACCCCAACGACAGGACGAGATCCGCCCCCTCGATCTGCTCGGCGATCTCGTCCAGGTATTCCCACTCGCACTGTCGCTGGACCGTCACATCGGTCACGTCTTTTCCGTTGCCGTCGAGCTTTGTCGCCATTCGCAGCGAGGCCGCCACGATGGCCGCTTCACGCGCGCCCCCGGCAAAGCAGACTGTGACACACGTGCCGCACCCGACCACCAACACCCGCTCGGCGTCGCCGATCAGGCTCTTAATCTCATCCAGTGATTTTTGTTCGGCGACAATCATCGGTCACTCTCCACGCTCAGAGTCGGTCAGTGTGTCCAGCGGGCCCCGCAGCGGATTCGGTCCCAGCCGAGCAATACGCTCGGTCATCTCCTGTGCGACGGTGACGAAGGCGCTCGCCATAGCCGCCGACATGTTGAACATCTGCGCCCGGTCCGGCTCCAGGCCGATCGCGGTGAGCAGATCCTGAATGTGCGCCATCCGGCGTTTGGCGTTGGCATTACCTTCCAGGTAATGGCAGTCGCCGGGCAGTCAACCGGCGGCCATCACGCCGTCGGCACCGTCCTCGATGGCGCGCAGCACCGTCAGCACGTCGATCCGGCCCGTGCAGGGAATCTGCACGATCTTGACCTCCGGCGGATACTGCATCCGCAGCCCGCCCGCCAGATCCGCCGCCGCGTAGGCGCAGTGCTCGCAGCAATACGCGATGATGTGCAGTTGTGGGCTGTCCATTGCGACTACGCTCCATTCCTCATGTCTGAACTCTGTCCGTTCAGGGCAGTTTCACCTTGCCCTACAGCGCGAATTTCGGCGGCGGGTTGAGCAGGGCGCCCGCTTTGGCCGCCATTTGCGCGTCGGTGTAATGCATGAGCTGGATAGCCTGCGCCGGGCATTCCGCGACGCACGAGCCACAACCCTGGCAAACCGCCGCCTCGATATGCGCCGCCCCCAGGATATTCCCCACGCCCATCCGGTCCGGCCTCACTTCGGGCACCCCAAACGGGCAGATGCGCATGCAGGTCAGGCAGCCGGTACAGCGCGCTTCATCTACCACAGCCACACGCCCGCCCGCCGCCAGTGATTCGCGGCTGAGCACGCGCGCCGCCCGCGCTGCCGCCGCCTGGCCCTGGACCATGCTCTCATCGAGCAGCTTGGGATAGTGCGCCATCCCCGCCATGAAGACGCCATCCGAAGCGAAGTCTACCGGACGCAGCTTGACGTGCGCTTCGAGGAAGAAGCCGTGGGCGTCGATGCTCACCTTGAACAGGTTCGCCACATCGCCTGCATCTGCGCGCGGCACCACTGGCATGCTCAGCACCACGAGGTCCGGCTGCAGGCGTAGCGGGCGCCCCAGGGCGTGATCCCTGGCGTGCACGGTCAAAGCGCCGTCAGCCATCACCTGCGGGCGGCTGTCGTCGTCGTAGCGAACGAGAATCACACCGCGCTGGCGCGCTGCCGTGTATAGCCGCTCATTGAACCCGTAAACGCGCAGGTCGCGGTACAGGATGATCACCTCGGCGCCTGGGTTGCGCTCTTTGAGCGCCAGCGCGTTTTTCAGCGCGACGGTGCAGCAGATGCGGGCGCAGAAACGTTCCGCCGGGCCGACGCACTGAATCATCACGACCGAGCCGGGCGGGCTTTCGTCGCTGGCGAGCCGCGCTTCGAATTCCTGCTGCGTGAGGATGCGCGGATCGCTGCCATAGCCATAGTCGGGGCCGCGGTATTCCTCCGCGCCGGTTGCCAGGATAGTCACGCCATGTTGAATCGCCATCCGGCGGCCATCCGCATGCTCGACGGTGCTCTCGAAACGGCCCTTGAAGCCGCCGGTTGCCACGACGCGGCTGTTCAGGTGGGTCATGATCAAAGGGCTTGCACCCACGCGGTCCACCAACTCGTTCAATATGCGCTGGGGGTCCCGGCTGTTGTGGCCCCTTAACACAGCGCGCAGGTTGCCGCCCAGCTCGCCGTCTCGCTCGACCAGGTGCACCGGGAATCCCTGATCGGCCAGCGCGAGCGCCGCGGCCATGCCTGCCGCGCCTCCGCCGATGACCAGCGCGCTCTGCTGGACCGGCACACTCACTGTCGGCTGCGGCTCCAACAGCCCCGCGCGCGCGACCGCCATCCGGACCAGGTCGCGGGCTTTGGCTGTGGCGGCGGCGCGATCGTTGGAGTGGACCCAAGAGCACTGGTTGCGGATGTTCGCCATCTCGAAAAGGAACGGATTCAACCCGGCGCTGCGCAGACAGTCTTCGAACAACGGCGCGTGGGTTAACGGCGTGCAGCTTGCAACCACCACCCGATTGAGTCCGTGTGCCTGAATCTGTTCGGCGATATGGGCGATACTGTCCTGTGAGCAGGTGTAGAGATTGTCTTCCGCGTGGACGACGCCCGGCAGCGCCCGCGCGCTGTCGGCCACGTTGGGCACGTCCAGGTAGCCGCCAATGTTCGAGCCACAGTGACACACAAACACACCGATGCGCGGCGGTTCACCCGCAACTTCGCGCTCGGGCGGATACTCCGGCGCCGTCGTGAGCGTAAAGCGCGCGCCGTGGATCTGGGCGGCGGCGGCTGCGGCGGCGCCGCTCGCCTCGACGACCGACTCCGGGATATCTTTTGGTCCGCGGAACGGGCCGACTGCGTAGATCCCCTGGCGGCTGGTTTCCAGCGGGTTGAACTGGACAGTGTGGCAAAAGCCGTATTCGTCCAGCTCGATGCCCAGCCGGCGGCCCAACTCGCGCACGGCTGGTGAGATCTCCATGCCGACCGAGAGCACGACCAGGTCGAACTGCTCGCGGTGGAGCGCGCCCGTATCGTCCTGGTAGCGCAGGACCAGGTTGTGCGTGTGCGGATCTTCGTTCACAGCCCCGACCCGGCAGCGCGTGTAGTGGATGCCATAGCGGGTCCGCGCGCGCTCGAAATAGTCCCAGTACCCCTTTGAAAATGCGCGCATGTCCATCATGAAAACGTGAATGTCGAGGTCCGGGTTGTGCTCTTTTGCCATCACCGCTTCTTTGGTGGCGTACATGCAGCACACCGCCGAGCAATAATCATGACTCTGGTCGCGTGAGCCAACGCATTGCAGGAAGGCGATTCGCCGGGGCGGCTGCTGGTCCGAGGGGCGGTAGATGTGGCCCAGCGTCGGGCCGGATGCGGATAGCAGCCGCTCGAACTGGAGCGCGGTGATCACGTTGGGGTAGCGTCCCAGGCCGTATTCTTCGGACAGCTCGGCGCGGTACACCTGGTAACCCGGCGCGAGGATGATCGCGCCGGCGTCGACCGTTTCCTCGCGGGCCACCATGTCGTGATCAATGGCGTTCACCCCGCACGCGAACACGCAGCTCATACATTCCGAACAGACGCCACACGCCAAACACCGCGCCGCTTCGAGCTGGGCGGACACGTCGTCATAACTGCCTTCGACCTCCGCAAAATTGTCGATGCGCTGGTGTACTGGCAGCTCTGGCAGGGGGACGCGCCCCCGTCGCACGATCTCACCACGAGCGACGCGGCCAGCCAGTTCTTCAGCAGTCAACCTGACGACGGGCAGCGCGGGTCTGGGCGGCGGCTCCAGGTGTTCGCCTTGGAGATAGCGGATGATCGAGCGCGCGGCCCGGTGCCCGCTGTCGACTGCCTCGATCACGAATGCTGTGCCGGAGATGCTGTCCCCGGCGGCAAACACGCCCTCGCGCGTGGCAGCCAGGGTGTTGGGATTCACGGCTATCGTCGCCTGCTGGGTCAAGCCTACGCCTGCGTCATCGGGAATGAAGGCCAGCCCGGCACGCTGCCCCACGGAGAAAATCACCGTATCGCACGGGATGACGTGCGCGGATCCGGGGGTCTTTTCGACGTGAAGCTGCCCGGTTTCGTCGAAGTTGAACGACTGCACCAACTGGC
The DNA here is from genome assembly GCA_018432315.1 of Anaerolineae bacterium. Taxonomy (GTDB): domain Bacteria; phylum Chloroflexota; class Anaerolineae; order Aggregatilineales; family Aggregatilineaceae; genus LM3-B42. The sequence continues at coordinate 108,482 of JAHDLB010000019.1, read as the reverse complement.
ATTCCACGCCGCATGCCTGCCCGCTGCCATCATCGACAACGCGCTCGAACGACCGGCCAGGATACAACGTCACGCCCTCGCGCTCAGCCGCTTCGACTTCCCAGGCATGGGCAGGCATCGCGTCGCGACCTTCCAGGCACGCCAGATGCACGTCACAGCCCAGGCGGAGCGCGCTGCGCGCCACGTCAATCGCCACGTTGCCGCCGCCCAGCACCACCACGCGCCGGCCCAGCGGGGGCGCATCGACCGCGCCGCCTTTCCGGTATTGCCCCAGGCGCACGTCGCGCAGAAACTGCGTGTTGATCAGCACGCCGTCCAGGCGGCTGCCCGGAATGGGCAGGCGAATCCCTTCGTGCGCGCCCACCGCGATCAGGACGGCGTCGAACCCCTCGGCGAAGAGATCGTCCAGGTTATCGACCCGGTGATTTAGCCGCAGGTCAATCCCCAGATCGACAATATCCTGCACCTCGCGCTCGATAATCGCGGTCGGCAGGCGAAACTCCGGCACGCCCAGCCGCAGCATGCCACCCGCGACGGGCATCGCCTCGAAAACCGTCACGCCAAACCCTGCCAGGGCCAGGTCTTGCGCGGCGGTGAGGCCGCATGGCCCCGCGCCGATGATCGCGACCCGCTGGCCGTGAAGGCGTGGGACAGGCTCGACGGGCGGGCGCGGCTCGGCGTAGACCTTGTCGGTGACGAAGCGTTTCAGAGCGCGGATGTTGATCGGTTCATCGACCAGGCCGCGGTTGCAGGCGGTTTCGCAGCGATGGTTGCAGATGCGCCCGCAGATACCGGGGAATGGATTGTCCATCTTGATCACGCGCAGCGCGTCGTGCCAGCGCCCTTCGCGGATCAGGGCGATGTAACCCTGCGCGCGCTGCCCGGCGGGACACGCGTCCCGGCACGGAGCGATGCCGAGCTTCTCGATGGCGAACGCGTTGGGAATAGCCTGAGGATAGAGCTTGAAGATGGCCCGGCGCGGTGACAGGCCCTCGTTGAACGTGTCCGGCACGATCACGGGGCACACCTGGACGCAGTCGCCGCAGCCGATGCACCTGTCGGGGTCTACGTAGCGCGGATGATGATGCAGTCGCACGCGAAAATGGCCTGCTTGCCCGGTCACGCCGAGAACCTCGGTTTGGGTCATGATCTCGATGTTGGGATGGCGACCCGTCTCGACCAGTCGGGGCGAGATCGTGCACATGGCGCAGTCGTTGGTGGGGAAGGTTTTGTCTAGCTGGGCCATCTTGCCGCCAATGGCGGACTGGGCTTCAACCAGCAGAACCTTGAATCCCTGCTCGGCCAGGTCGAGCGACGCCTGCATGCCGGCGATACCGCCGCCGATTACCATGACGGCGCCGACCGGGGCTTGAGCCTCCAACTGCTCAATCATTCTCTCTTGCGACAGTCTGTCCACGCGGCGTTTCCTCGAAGTCAGTCTCGCGGACGATTTGATCGATAGACGATTCCTTTCACGGAGCGGGGTCGGGGCACCGCCCGCGGAAGCTGATGTCCTCATCAGGCTCGTCAGCCGGCGGGCGCGGCGGCCCGGCAGGTTTCAGCGGGTTGGGCCCCAGCCGACGAATGCGCTCGGTCATAGTGCGGGCCGCTTCGGCAAATGCGTGTGCCTGGCTGCCCGACATGAAAAAGATCTCCAGGCGCTCACCGCCCAGGCCGATCTCCTCGAGAACGTGTTTGGCGCGCGCCACGCGCGCCCGCCCGCGCTCGTTGCCGCGCACATGGTGGCAGTTGCCGATAGGGCAGGCAACGAGATAGACACCGTCTGCGCCTTGTTCGAATGCTTCCAACAAGTACCTGATATCAGTCTTGCCGGTGCAGGGCAGCCTGAGAAACTTCACGTTGGCCGGATACTGAACGCCCAGCGCGCCCGCCGTGTCCGCCGCCATGTAGCCGCAGTAGATGCAGTAGAACCCGGTGATCTCGGGCTCGAAACCGTTGCTGCTGTGGGGGGCACTCATGTCACCACCTCGGCGGGCAGCCAACTGCCCAATCCTCCAATCGCGTGCAGCATGATCTGCTCGTCGGTGTAATTCACGAGCTGAATGGCATTGGCCGGGCACTCACCGGTACACGTGCCGCAGCCCTGGCACTCAGTGGGATCGATGAACGCGGCGCCGCCCAGCCCGCCCACGCCATGCCGGTCTTCCTGTTGAATGACCTGCGGAATGGCGAACGGACAGGTGCGCGTGCATGTCAGGCAGCCGACACACCTGGCCGGATCGACCTGTGCCACGATTCCACCCAGGTACAGCGACTGCTGCGACAACAGGGGCAGGGCGCGCGCAGCCGCGGCCAGGGCGTGGCTGATGCTCTCTTCGACGAACTTCGGATAGTGCGCCATCCCGGCCAGAAAGATCCCCTCGCGCATGAAGTCCATCGGGCGCAGCTTGATCTGTGCCTCCTCGAAGAACCCCTCGCTAGACAGTGGAACGCGCAACATCTGCGCCAGGGCGCGGGTTCCTTCGCTGGGGGCGACGGCCATGCTCATCGGCACGAGATCGGCGGGCAGGTCCAGCCAGCGGTCGAGGGCCGGGTCGCGCACGCGCACGTGCAGGCGCTCACCATCCTGGACGAGGGTCGGAGGGCGGTCGTCGGTGTAGCGGACGAAGATCACACCGTGCTGGCGCGCCTGCGTGTAGAACTCCTCGCGGAACCCGTACGTGACAATGTTCTTGTAGACAACGGTGATCCGGCAGTCCGGCTTGAACAACTTGAGCCGGATCGCGTTCTTCATCGCGTTGGTGCAGCACACGCGCGAGCAGTATTCCATCGTGCCAGGGGGACGCATGCACTGAAGCATCACGACGTCCTGCAAGCGCATGATCGCTTCGGGCTGGTGGATGATCATCTCCTCTAACTCGCGCTGGGTGATCACCTGGGGCAGCGCAAGCCACGGATGATCGGTGGTTTCGCGGGCGCCGGTTGCGACGATGGTGACGCCATGTTCGATCTGCGTTTCAGTCATGTCGCCCGCGAGAGGCGTCGATCGCAGCACGGCGCGAAAATAGCCGACATGGCCCCAGTGCCGCACTACCTCGGTTCGGGTATAGGTGGTGATCCGCTGGTGGGCGCGCACGCGGTTGACGAGATCGCGCAGCAGGCGCTGGGGGTTATAGCCCTCCGCCACATAATACAGGTTGAGCAGGTTGCCGCCCAGCATCTCCGATCGCTCGACCAGGTGCACGTCGTAGCCGCTGTCGGCGATGGCCAGCGCGGCAGTCATGCCGGTGACACCCCCGCCGATGATCAGCGCGCTTGGGTGGCAGCGATGCTTATTCTTGTGGACGGGGACGCTGGCTCGCACACGCCCAACGGCGATGCGGACCAACTCCGCCGCCTTGCGGTTCGCCAATTCGGGTTGGTCGAGGTGCACCTGGCTGCACTGCTCACGCAGGTTGACCACTTCCAACAGGTACGGGTTCAAACCGGCCATGCGCGCCCGTCGCTGGAACAGGGCCTCGTGGGTGCGATTGCTACACGCGGCGATCACGACGCGATTCAACTCGCCGGTTTCAATCCGCGCCTGGATGTGCTCCAGCGTTTCAGGAAAACACGCGTACTCCACTGTCTCGGCCAGTGTCACATCCGGCAACTGCCGCGCTCGCTGGTTCAATTGCTCTAGATCGAGAACGGTGCCGATCGTACCGCCGCACGAACAGGTGAAGACTCCGATGCGAGGGGATGCTGCTGACACGTCCTGTTCGCGCGGCAGATCGTTGACCGAAAGGAACGGCCATTCGCGCGTGAACGGATACGAATTCAGGTGATCACCGAGCAGCCGCATGACCTCGCCGGCTGCGCCGCTGGCGTCGATGATCGTCTCGGCGATCTCTTTGGGCGACGAAAACGCGCCGCAGACGAACACGCCGGGACGCGATGTCTGGAGCGGCGTGAATTTGTCGGTCTGGCAGAAACCGTGTTGGTTCAGCTCAATGTCGAGCAGATCGGCCAGGTGCCGCGCCGAGGCCGGCGGGCGAAGCCCTGTTGCCAGCACCACCGCCTCGAAACGCTCCTCGGTTAGATTGCCATCGGCTGTCGCATAGTGAAGGATGAGGTCGTGAGTGGCTGGGTCTTCGTGAATGGCCGAAACCCGGCAGTGGACATAACGAATGTGATACTGGTCGCGCGCCCTGGCGAAGTACGTGCTGTACTCTTTGTTAAAGGCACGCTCGTCCATGATGAAGACCGTACACGCCACGTCTTTACCAAGCCGCTGCTTGGCGAGCATAGCTTCTTTGGTGCCATACATGCAGCAGATGGACGAGCAGTACGAGTGCTGTTGATCGCGCGAGCCGATGCACTGCAACCAGGCAATGGATTGAGGATTGCGCCCATCCGATGGGCGGGCGATGATGCCCTCCGTCGGGCCGGAGCGGCTCGCGAGCCGCTCATACTGCATGGCATGTAACAGGTTCGGATAGCGCCCATAGCCCAGCTCTTCCAGCCCGGTTGGATCGTAGACGTCGAAACCGAGCGCCAGAATGATGGCACCTGCCTGGATGGTCAGCAAGCGGGGCTGCGCGTCAAGATCGATGGCCCCACTCGGACACACCTCGACGCATTTACCGCACTCGTCACAATAGGCGCCTCGCTCGATGGTGTACGCGTCAGGGGCCGCCCGCGCCGTGACCTTATGGGCTGCCTTGCGCGTCACCATGTTCTGCTGGTACCCATCGGGCAGGTCTACCGGGCATACCTCGGCACAGCGCCCGCAGTTGATACACCGCGCCACGTCCACGTATCGCGGTTCCTGACGGAGTGAAATCGTGAAATCGCCTGCCTGCCCAACAACATCGACGACATGCGCATTGGTCAGTATTTCGATGTTTGGGTGTTGGTTCTGTTGGATATACGCAGGAGAGATGGAAGGGCGTGTACAGCCGTACCCATGATCAGGCGTACCCCGGCACAAGACGCAGTCATGCTGGGGGAACATATACCCCAGTTGGGCAACCCGGCCCCCCAAACACGAGCTCTGTTCAACGACGACCGCTTTGAGGCCGGCGTCTGCCAGGTCCAGGGCGGCACGCATTCCACCTATTCCGCCGCCGACCACCATCACAGTGCTGACGGCGGAGCGAGTTGGGGTGAGAGTCGGGTTCGCCATCGCGCCTCCGTGAGAGTCTCGGCGCGACAATGCAATGCTTCAATGGAATGCGATTGATTTCATTATAGGGGCCCCGCCGATCCAAAGTCAATCTATGACCCGGTGAGCGCGGGCGGCACGGCCTCTCCAGCGACAGTATCCGGCAGCGTGCGACAGGCAGCGAGAGGTGGATTACGGCTGTCGTGGGGACTTAACGTATCCGACCTGATGATCCTGTGAATTGTCGTGCAGAATACCCCCGTTCAAAAACGAATCCACTGTTCCTCAAACGAGCTGCGAAGGCCACCCGAATAAGGAATACACACCCGGCCCTGGGTGGTTCGCCAGGGCCTTTTATTCCTGGCTATTTGGATCCGGTTGCTCACTGTGATCAGGACCTTCGATCTGCCCGAACACTTCCGGCAGTTCGTCGGGAGTCTGGCCGGTGACCAGCGTCACATCACCGCCGCCTTTGAGTTGAAGCGTTCGCCGCTTGCTGCCAAATCCAAGTTCCCACTTGCCGCCCAGGTCTTGAATCATGACCCTGGTGTCAACCAGATTGGCGATATGACAGCGAATATTCCCACCGGCCTCGAACTTGACTCTGTCTGCCTCGAATTCTTGACAGTCGATCGTCATGCTGCGCCCACACTGGGCATGAGCCAGCCGCTGTGCGCGTTCGATAGTCAGATGGCCCCCGACGCTGGCGATCGCGATCCGGTTTCGAATATCGAGAATTTCGGCGTCTTTGCCGGTGTACACGCTTATTTCGCTGGCAAACGGTACGTGCACGGTACAACTACCACCCGCTTCGACCTCGATGCGATCCCCGCGCCGCTCGACCTTCAGCCCCCAGCGGCTTTCGGTGCTTGCCGTCACGCGGTCGGTGTCGGCGCCTTCGATGCGCGCGCTGCCACCTGCGCGGACGATTACCGTCGGATTTTCCCCCACAATGATCGTGCGTGTGGTCATCTCATTCGCCTCGTTTCATCAAAGTAGATGGAAATCATGAGCGGCTTCGCGTGCTTCTTCGCGGCTGCTCACATTCAGTTTGCGATAAATGCTTTTGAGCTGCGATTTGATGGTATTGGTGGAAACGACCAACTCCTGCGCGATTTCCCCGTTGGAGAGTCCCGCTGCCAGCAGGCGCAGCACGCGCTGTTCCTGCGCGCTGAGCGGGTCAGGCAGCGCGTCGGCGGAGCCCGCATGGTGTCCGGTTTGCGCGAGATCGACCAACAGGGCGCGCGCAAAAGTCAATAGCCGTTTATCCGTCATTTCAGGCAGCGCCGCGTGAATCGCAGCGGCGAGCGGCTCGCCTTCATCGAGGAAGAGTCGCCGGATATTTTCCGGCTGTGCCAGCGCCAGCGCACGGTTGAGCAGCGAGCGGGCGCTCTCCGCATCGCCCAGCAGATGATGGGCCTGGACGATCAAAAGGGATGCTTCCAGCTCGGCGCGGGTCCACCCGGCGGCGTGAGCTTCGGCGCGGCACTGTTCCAGGTCGTCAAGCGCCAGTTCGGGACGTCCTTCCAACATCTGCAGTCGCGCCATAAGCAGCGTTTCCTGCGCGGTCAGCGCGGGAGACAGCGCTGTTCCCTGACGCCACGCACGGCGTGCCCGCCATAGCTCGACCAGGGGCAGGTTGCCTCCAGCCAGGGCTAACTGCGCCTGCCAGATCTGAATGCTCCACAGCAGATCACCGGGCGGTGCGGCACTGACTAAAGCCTCCAGCAGGTGTTGCGCTTGTTTGTTCCGGCCCTGGGCATGCTCGATCCGGGCCAGCAGGATCGTGGCGAGCACTTCCAGATGGATGTCGGCGATCTGCTTTCCGATACGGGCCGCGTCGGCTGCGTGCTGGTGGGCCGCCTCCAGGTCATTCCACTCGAACTCGACCAGCCCCAGGCCCCAAAAGATATAGCCCCGATCCGAGATGGCTTCGTACTGGTTGCCGCCCTGCACCTGAGTCAAGATTTGTTGGAGCAGGTGGAAGGCCTGATGAAGCTGTCCCTGCTCGTAACAGATGGTGCCATGAATGATCGTGGCGGCTCGCGTCCCGTCGGGGTTGCGGGCGGCTTCATTGAGAGCGCGAGCTTCCAGGGCGAACCGTTGGGCGGCGTTCAACTGGCCCGCGTCGAGCGCCTCTCGGCTGGCCAGGATCAGCGCCGAGCTGCGCCATAGATCGGGGCTGCTCTCCGGAATCAGCCGCAGCGCCTCGTGCGCAAAGTGATAGGCTTCGGGCATATCGCCCTGCCACATCGAGGTCATCGCGCGCAGGGACGCGACTCGTCCCAACTGCTCGTGGTTTTCTTCCGCCTCCCAACGCCGTTCGGCCATCCGCAGCGGTCGGTCCACTGCGGCCAGGGTGGGGCGCAAATGGCGCTCCGGCGTGAAAAGGAGCGCCGCGGCATAGGCAAACGCGATCTCCGGATGATCGGGCAGAATCGCCTCCGGGAGGCGTTCGATCCAGCCCCGCAAAGTGACCAGTTCATTCGGGAAATCATCCGCGAGCAGGTGCTCGATCAAAGCAGCGGCCCGCGAAAATGCCCGGGCGTCCAGGGCGGCGTCGACGGCCTCAGCGAGGAAACCGTGCTGCTCGTACCAGGTGCTGGCCCGTTCGAGCTGCGCGTGATGATCTGCGTCGTTAAGTTGGCGCTGTGCGTAATGCTGCATGGCTTCGGCAAAAAGCGGGTGATAGCGATACCAGCCGCCGCCGAGCGCGACCAGGAAGACATTCGCCGCTTCGAGTTCTTCCAACCGTTCGGCGCTGTTGGCCGATCCCGTTACGACATCGCACAGCGAGCCGGTCAGGCGCTTGAGAAAGCAGGTTTGCAGCAAGAACGCCTGGATCTCGGCGGGCTGCGCGAAGAGCACGTCGGTGACCAGGTAATCGAGGATCGGGCGATGCGTTCCGCCCAGGCTTTCCAGGAATGATTCGACTTCCTGCGGCTCGCGGCGGAGCAGCGCCAGTGCGATCAGGCGCAGCCCCGCGCACCAGCCCTCGGTGCGGGTTTCGAGGTGATCGATCGTCTCGCCCGGTAGCGACAGGTGAACGCTCTGCTCGAAGAATCGCCCGATTTCGGCGCGCGAGAGGCGCAGATCGTCGTTGCGAAACTCGTTCAAATTATCGCGAGCGCGCAGGCGAGCCAGCGGCAGCGGCGGATCGTGGCGCGTGATCAGGATCAGGTGCAGGCTGGGGGGCAGGTGGTCGATGAGGTAGGCCAGCGAGTCGTGGATGACCTGGGACGTGATGGTGTGGTAGTCGTCCAGGGCGAGGATGAACGGCCCGTTCGCTTGCGCCAGCGCATTGATCAGCGCTGTCGGGATCACTTCGGCCAGATCGCGCTGGGGGCGTTCCAGCAGCGGGTAAATGTTCCGGCCCACGTCCGCATCGAACGATTCACACGCTGCCACGACGTATCGCCAGAACCGGACCGGGTCGCTGTCGCTGGTTTCCAGGGACAGCCACGCGGCAGGCTCGCTGCGAGTAGCTAACCATTGGCTGATCAGGGTGGTTTTGCCGGACCCGGCTGGCGCGGAGATCAGCGTCAGTTTGCTATCTAATCCAGCATTCAGCCGCGCCCACAGCGCCCCGCGCGCGACCAGGTTGTCGTGACTGCGCGGCGGGATAAGCTTTGTGCGCAGGAAGAGATCGTGAGCTGCCCCGGCGGGTCGTCGAATTTCACGCATCGTTTGACGTCCTGAGGGCGGAGAACAGGTCCGCCCTCATTGCTAACCTTAGCATTATCCTACGCGGTCAGGCCACTGCCTGGCGGAACCGGCGTGTGGCCCAGAGCAGCGCCAGCACGGCCAGCGCCCCGACGATGACGAAGGCGCGCAGCACGTCCGGGTTACCGAATTCGCCACTCGCCAGCGCGCGCGCTGCATCGACCACGTAGAAAAACGGATTCGCGTGAGCGATGGTACGGATGCTGGCGGGCGCTAGCGTCAGCGGCAGCAGCACGCCGGACAACAGCAGCAGGGGGATGGTGATCGCCGACGCCATCGCCGCCAGCGCGTTTGAATCCTTGATGGCCAGCGCCACCGCGTAGGAAGCGGATACCATCATCGTGTGCACCAGCACCAGCAGCCCAAAGAGCAGCGCGATCCCCGGCCAGTCGGCGCGGAAACCCATTGGCACGGCGGCCAGGATGAGCAGCAGGGACGAGAGCAGGGCGATCAGCACCTCGCACAACACGATGCCGAGGATCAACGCCAGGCGGCTGGCGGGCGTCACGCGCAGGCGTTCGATCACGCCGTCGTGCAAGTCATCCAGGATGTTCATCCCGGCGAACCCGGCGTTCATCGCCAGCATCACCAGCAAACCGGGGGTGAAACTCTTCAGCGTGTTTCCCTGATCCACGCCCGGCATGTGCAGGCTGTCCAGCAGCGGGGCGAACAGCAGCAGGTATAGGATGGGCTGGAACAGGCCAACCATCAGCCAGGCGGGATTGCGCGCCCAGCGGGTCAGGTTGCGAACCATCATCAGGCGCGTTTCACGCCAGAAACCGAACATGGTAATTTCCTCCTGTGTGGTCGTGATGGGCTAGGCGTGCTCTTCACGCAGCGAACGGCCTGTCTTGCGCAGAAAAACGTCGTCCAACGAGGGGCGCGTCAGCGCGACCCGCTGAACGGCCAACCCGGCAGCGTCCAGCAGGTGGAGCAGTGCGGGCAGGTTTTCCTCGCCGCGCTCGACGTAAAGCTGAATCTGGTTGTCGGCGGGATGCACTTCGCGCACGTACGGCTGCTGGCAGAACAGCGCTTCGAGCTTCTGGCGGGTGCCGTTGCTCGATTTCACGCCGAACGTGATCACGTCCCCCGCGATCTGCTGCTTGAGCGATTCCGGCGTGCCTTCGGCCACGATCAGGCCATCGTCCATGATCCCCAGACGATCCGCCAGAGCATCCGCTTCTTCAAGGTAGTGAGTCGTCAGGAAGATGGTCGTGCCGTCGGCGCGCAGGCGGCGCACCTCGTCCCACAGCCGCGCGCGGCTCTGCGGATCGAGGCCGGTGGTCGGCTCGTCGAGAAAGAGCAGCCGGGGCCGGTGGACCATGCCCAATGCCAGATCGAGGCGGCGGCGCTGCCCGCCGGAATAGGTTTTGACCAGCCGGTCCGCGAGCGCCTCCAATTCCAGGACGTCCAGCAGCGCATTCGTGTGCTGTTCGGCGTCGCGGCGGCTCAAGCCGTGTAACTGCGCCTGGAGCATCAGGTTTTCGCGGCCCGTCGCAGTGACGTCGGCGCCGCCCGCCTGGCTGACGTAGCCAATGCACGAGCGAATCTGCTTCGCCTCACGGGCGAGATCGTATCCGGCGATTGTCGCCTGTCCGCTCGACGGCGGGATGAGTGTCGCCAACATGCGGAGCGTGGTCGTTTTGCCTGCTCCGTTTGGGCCCAGGAAGCCGAAGATCTCCCCGGCGCGCACCACCAGATCGATCCCTTTGACCGCTTCGATGATCTGCGGTTGGCGTTCCTTGCTCTGGCGCACCCGGAACTCTTTTTTCAGTTGGCGGGTTTCTATGATGGGGTTCATCGCGTCATGTCCTGTTCTCGGAAGGTGTTATGCATGCAGTATACGGGGCGATTGGGTGAACGGTCATCACCCGGCGGGGTGATCTCGTGGGTGAATTCGGGTGTGCCTTGAGAGGTGAGACAAGTCTGGCTAATGGTGTAGTCGATCAGGCAGTGAACCGCTAAAACATCCCGGAAAAGCGCTCCAGGGAGTGGCCTCAGGTTGTTCTGCCAGGTTGGCAGGGCTGTGTTTCGGGTCGGAATTGGCAGGACAGATCGAGGGCACAAAAATCAGGAAACTTTGAACGCCGAACCGGACCTATCCGAACACCCGGTCGTCAGCGTCCTTATCATATCCGGATGGTTTTAGTACCCAGTGCAACCCCTTCCAGTGTGGTTATTTCTCTAAAGATTCGTGTAGTATTGAAGATGTAAGTTGCCATAATAAACATGTAATACGAGGACATTGAAATGGCCGAGTTGCGGCTCTATCTATTCGGCATGCCTCGCCTGGAGTATCAGGGCAATCCAGTAACTATTGAACGGCGTAAGGCGCTGGCCCTGGTGGCTTATCTGGCCCTGATTGACCGTAAACAGAGCCGCGATGTCATTGCGAATCTCTTGTGGCCCGATCTCGACCGTGATCATGCGCGTTCTGCACTGCGGAGCGCGCTGCACACCCTGACAGCAGTTGTTCCCACAGAATGGATCCAGTCCGATCGCCACGCGCTGGCGCTGAAATCTGATGTTCTGTGGGTCGATGTCAATGCGTTCATAGCCCTCTTGGGAACACACAAAGCTCATGGACATGGCCCGGAGGTACTCCCCTGGGGACGCGGGTGATAACTCAAGGCCTGCCGAATCGGCGCAAACAGCACAGCCCGCAAGAGGTACGAGATCATCCGCAGCGAAGGTTATACGGGGCCGAGCCAACGGTGCGGGAGGCTTCACCCTCTTTTTTCCCTTCCTGACAACTTGTTCGTGAACCCACTTATCCGACGCCCAAAAGTCTATTTGTTTTTATTACTTTAATTATTATTGACAATTATTTTTGTTCATGATAGTATGAAAAACTGAGACGAAGCGACGGACCGGGGTTTCCCAGTACAGCACGAACTCACCTAACAGTCTCCATTTCTTGCTGCCCAGTGAAGGCCATCTCACCTTCACACCCTCCGCCGCAGCTAATTAATTCCCATACTGCTTGCTGACCTTCTGCTACCTTAGTCGTGGGTATACAGAATCAGAGCAGCCTGATTCGTCCGATACAAGACTTCTAGGTAGTAGGAGAAAACGACCCGGCTGGCAGAAAGAGCCACTTTCCACCTCAGCGGTAGCCTTGTCTGGCTGTAACCTGACGTTCGCGCCATAGGATTCCCCAACGTATACAGAAGCGAAAGTTGGTGAGCGATCATGCCGATCAGAGACATGGATTGGAAAGACGGTGAAGGGTACGATATCCACCTGCTGCGCGGCAACCACCGCCTCAACGTGCGCGATGGACTGGAATTTACCAGGCCAAACGGCTCAACCGTCGACGCGGCCACCTACCTGGCTTCCAACGCCGACGTAACGCTTGAGTTTTTTCCTTCTTTCAAACACACGGTCGACGTCACGACCACGCCCCCGCAGTGCACCGGATTTGGCATTCGCATCGACACGGAGACGGGCACCGTCGAGGTCGATGCACCGCCCACGCCCGATCCTGTCATCCACAACTTCATCCTGCACGCGCGCGCCGAAGATTCAAGCGATGGCAAAACCTACGAAACCACCATCCGCGTCCATCTGCACAACAAGGTCATGTCGGCGTGGCTGACGCCGCCCGTGCTCACCGTGCGTCCAACTGGAAGGCCGCGTCCGGAGCAGACGGAAGTGCGCTTCAGCGTGCGCGCCCTGTTCGACGACGACACTGTCGGCGACATCACCCACCACCCGAACATTATCTGGCGCCCTACCGCAAACTTCAACGGGATTGGCGAGATCACGATTGACACTGGCAACAATGCCAGTACGCCGCCCGTCGATGTCGAAGCCGTGCTGCCGCCCGACCTGGAGGACTTTCTCAGTCCGAATCCGCCTGAGATTAAGGCGACGGGGCAGATTCGGTTTGCGGATACGTGGTCCGACGAAGCCCCGATCGTTGCTGAGACGGTCCAGATTCAGGACACGTGGCCCGGCACCATCAATCCCGAGGTCGTGCCAAACTTCCTCTTTCTGTGCGACGGCTACAAGGCCGAGGATCAGCCCGCTTTTGAGGCCCAGGTACGCAGCCTGCTCGGCCTGATGAAACGGAGCCAGATCACGCGGCCCTTCGACATTCTCTCGACCTCCATGAACTACTTCCGCGCCTTCGTGCCGAGCGACAATCATGGTATTTCGGTGCTGTGCGAAGTGTATCCCAACCAGGATTCGAGCGGGAACATCGAAACAGAATCGGATGGGACCGTCAGGCTGTTCGTCTATCCCGATCCAGAGAAGCCCTCCGGGGATGGCAACTGGGGGCTGGCGAATGTGATCTACACCGTCGGCCTGCCCGTACCCGCCCAGGCCGGGCTGGACGTGGGCGACATCCGCGACTACTGGGACGAGATCGTGGACGGCATCGACCACGACAAGATCAGCGCCTCGACCGTGAAGTATTGGCGCAAGCTGGCGAAGCGCACCTTTCTGGAAGAGGTTGATACGGTCTTTGGGCTGGCCTACGGCGAGTACCCCTCCGCCAGCGAAAAGAGCAACACCTTGATGGTCGGCTTTCACCCGTACCGTATGAAACGGTCCGACCGCGAGACTATCGGCTCGGACACATTTGTCGGCGGGATCGATCCGTTTCTGAGCCGGTTGGTCGATGGCAATGGAATTTCGATGGGGGAAGTCTGGGCGCAACCGACCACCGGCAGCCGCCCGAACAGTCACCCGCTGGTCTTCTTCCTTTCGTCGGCGCGATGGGATCGCGGCGTCAATTACGGGCGCGGCTACATCGCGATGAACGTGGAACAACGGAGGTGGATTCCAGGCCGACCGGTTACCGGCAAACCGACGTACCAGGTGGACTTGACCGGAAAGATCACCCACGACATCACCCATTCGCGCCTGATCCGGGGCTGCCACGAAATAGCCCACTCGTTCGGCCTCGGCGACGAGTACAACGAAAAGGGCGAGATGCCCCAAACGCAGACCATCGACGCCTTCTATGGCAATCTTCAGAAACACTCGGACATCGAAGACCCGGCGACCAACCAGCTTGACGGCGATAGGATCAAGTGGCGCTGGCCCCGCATCCATAAGGCTGCCGTCCTGAGCGGAGCGATCACGCCTTCGGGGAGTGGCTTCAAGATTCCGCTCGTGTTAGGCCAGGCCAACCAGTTCGCCGTCGGCAACCAGGTCCTGCTGCGCAAGCGTGACTTTCCAGACCCGCTGCCGCCGGACCCAGGGACGCGTAACGGGCTGATCAGCGACCTGCTCGAAATCAAGCAGGTGACGGATGCGACGGATCAGACAGCGGGCGGCACGCCGGAAGCCTTCATCGTCGTCGAGGCGGCGAGCGGCCACACCTTCAATAACGCCGATGCTGCAGAGTTCCCGGAAGGGTCCATCGTCTACCTGCCGGTGAAAGCCAGGGATTCGGTCTTCAACGCCACGACGTATCCCTATTCCGAGTTGATCGCCAAGAACATCAAGGACCACATCACCGCTCGCAACCGCGCGTTGAACATCGATCCCGACCGGGCCGAGATGTGCGTGCACGATCCGAACGACATCCAGAATCCCGTGAAACTGACCGTGGACCTGCCATTCTGCTACAAGAACAAGAACCGGATCGTAGGTCTGTTCACGGGCGGCAGGGGGTTCGACTGTGGCGTGTATCACCCGACCGGAAGCTGCATCATGCGCAACTCGGACGACGACGGCAAAGAGTTTTGCGCCGTGTGCCGTTACATCCTGGTAGACATCATCGACCCCTACAAACACTTCCTCATCGACCGTGATTACGAGGAGATTTATCCGCAGACATGAGCGATGAGCGCGATACCCTGGAGCTCGTGGCCCGTCACCTGACGGGCGTGATGGAGCCGCTGGTACGGGCCGTCAGCAGCGAGGATACGTTTCGGGCCTTCATGCTGCGGCTTGGCTGGAACACGACGGGCCTGCCGCCGGAGTACATCGATCTCGGTGCGGCAGTCGTGGGCGCGGTGCGGGCCGCCGAAGCACTGGCCGATGAACCCGAGCCGCAAGAAATTCTGGACGTGCTGCTGAAAGCCAAAGACGCTTTTGTGGCGATCCAGGGTATCAGTGTGGCCCCGCCGGGGGTCGATGCGGGAGCCTTCCTGGCCGAGATCGGCGAACGCCTGTTTGAGCTGCTGCTGACCGATTACCTGGCTGCCCAACTGCCCGCCGCCTACAACCTGCTGTCGATCCTGAACGTGATTGAGGTCGAGAACGTCGCTGCGACGGCCCAAAAGGCAGGCCACATCCGCACGCGCTTCAAGTGGGACGAGATTCCGAAAATCATCTCCGAACCCCAAACGCTGCCCGCACGCGTGTACGGCTGGGGCACGCCCGACCTCAACACACTGCTTCTGCTGCAACACGTGGCGGAGCTGTTCTTTGCGCTGCGTTTCCCGGTCGTTGTCGGGGAGGCGGATGAGCTGCTGGCCGGTGCTTTCCACGAGGCGGAGGCCGGGCTGGACGAACCCCCCTCCATGCTCAAGGTGCCGTTCTTTTACATCGAAATCGACGGCGAGACCCACGAAGCGGCGTTCAGCATCATGGAACTGCAGGGCGGCGGTGGCAAACTGCCCGGCCTGATCATCCAGCCTCAGATCCCCGAGGAATTCCCGTTCACACTTCGCCTCGCGCAGGACATCGACCTCGTCATACGGGCGGGAACGGACATCGCCTCGCAGTTTGGCATTCTGCTGCGGCCCGACGAGGTGACGGTCAGCTACCCGTTCAAAGAGGGCGAAGCGCTGCCCTCGGTCAAGCTGGGGATCGATTTTGATTTCCATCCGAGCGATCCGGCGCTGCTGCTGGGCAGCCCGGGCAGCACGCGCCTGGAGCTGCAAGGCTTCCTCGTCGGACTGGGGACCAACCTGGTCGATGGCGAACTGGAAGTTGTGTTTAGCGCCGAGCTGAAAGAACTGGCGCTGGTCCTCGCGGCGGGAGAGGGCGATGGCTTCCTCAATACGATTCTGGGCGATGGGCAGACCAGGATTGACCTCTCACTGGGGCTGGACGTGTCCAGCCGGACGGGGGCGCACTTCCGGGGCAGCGGGGGCTTTGAAATCGCACTCAACCCGCACCTGACGCTTGGCCCGATCGCGATCAACGGCATGACGATCCGGCTGAATGTCCCGGACGATCCGCAGCCCAAGGCCGTGCTCGAGCTGGGCGCGGACGTCTCCGGCGACCTGGGACCACTGCAGCTGGTGGTCGAGGGCATCGGCCTCGCGGTCAACACGGTCTTCGAAGAGGGCAACGCCGGGCCGTTCGACATCAGCCTGGGCTTCAAGCCGCCCAACGGGGTCGGTATCGCGATCGATGCCGGAGTCGTCAAGGGTGGCGGATACCTCTACTTCGACTTCGAGAAGGAAGAATACGCGGGTATCCTCGAACTGGACCTGAGCGGGATCGTCAGCGTCAAGGCCGTCGGGCTGATTACGACGCGCATGCCGGACGGCTCGAAGGGCTTCTCGCTGCTGATCATCATCACCGCCGAATTTGGCTCGCCGATCCAGCTTGGCCTGGGCTTCACGCTGAGCGGCGTTGGCGGCCTGCTGGGCCTCAATCGCACCATGCGCCTCGAGGCGATCGCGAGCGGCATCCGCGATGGCGGGATCAACAGCATCATGTTCCCTGAGGACGTGGTCGCCAACGCGCCGCGCATCATCAGCGACCTGAAGAATTACTTCCCGGTGCAGGCCGACACGTTCCTGATCGGGCCAATGGTCAAGATCGGGTGGGGCACGCCCAACCTGGTGACAGTCTCGCTGGGCATCATCATCGAGATTCCCGGCAACATCGCTATCCTGGGCGTACTGAAGGTCGTGCTGCCGGACGAAGACGCGGCCCTGATCGTGATCCAGGTCAATTTCATCGGCGCGATCGAGTTCGACAAGAGCCGGCTGTGGTTCTTTGCGGCGCTGTTCGAGTCACGCGTGCTGTACATCACGCTCGAAGGCGAGATGGGCCTGCTGGTCGGCTGGGGCGACGACGCCAGTTTCGTCGTCAGCGTGGGCGGTTTCCACCCGGCATTCAACCCGCCGCCGCTGCCATTCGGGGCCGTGGCACGGATCGCGATCAGTATCCTGAACACGGACTTCGCGCGGATCCGGGTCGAGGGCTACTTCGCGGTCACGTCGAACTCGGTGCAGTTCGGGGCGTCCGTCGAGGTCTACTTTGGTCTCGATGCGTTCAACATCGACGGGCACCTGGCCTTCGACGCGCTGTTCCGCTTCTCCCCGTTCTACTTCATCATCACCATCTCGGCCTCGCTATCGGTCAAGGTGTTTGGCGTGGGGCTGTTCAGCGTGCGGATGCGCGGCGCGCTCGAAGGGCCGACGCCCTGGCACGTGGAGGGCACCGGGTCGATCTCGCTGCTGTTCTTCGACATCGACGTGGACTTCAGCCATACGTGGGGCAGCGAGGAAGACACCACGCTGCCGCCGATCAGCGTCATGCCGCTGCTAGTGGCCGAATACGAAAAGCTCGAAAACTGGCTGGCCGTGCTGCCTGCCGGCAACCAGCTATTGGTGTCGCTGCGCAGCGCCGACGAAGGGTCGGAGGAATTTGTCCTGCACCCGGTCGGCAGCCTCAAGATCAGCCAGCGTGCCGTCCCGCTGGACATCACCATCGCCAAGGTAGGCAATCAGAAACCGGACGACGCCAACCGGTTCGATATCACGGTCACCACCTCCGGCATCGAGGAGCGAGGCAAGGTCAACGAATCCTTCGCCGTCGGCCAGTACCTGGACAAGTCCGACAGCGAGCTGCTGAACGCCAAATCGTTCGAGCCGATGAAGGGCGGCGTGGAGCTGTCGGTCGCGGGCGAGCAATACCATGCCCCGGTAGCCGTCAAGCGCGTGGTCCGCTACGAGCAGATCATCATCGATACCAACTTCAAGCGCTTCGTCAGGCCGTTCTTCACGTGGTTCGGCTCATTGTTCAACCTCTTCCTCAACGGCAACTCGGTGTCGCATTCGGTGCTGTCGTACAAGCAGCAGACGATGCGCGTGCCCTTTGCCGACAAGGTGGAAGTGGGACATACGCTCTACGGGGTCGCATTCACGAGCGACAACACGGCCTTCAACGGCGAGGCGATGAATTTCACGAGCATGGCCCAGGCGCAGGATTACATGCAGCAGCAGGTGGCCGGTGATGCCAACCTGGCGCGCGAGTTACACGTCATCCCACAAGTGGAAGTGCAGACAGACGTATGAGCGAAGAAATCGGCACCTATTCGTTTCTGCCCTGGCTGCGGCAGGGGCTGGCCAACCAGGTCGAAGCGCCGCCGGACGCGGACGCCCGGCGCGGCCAGATCACGGTAACGCTGGATATCGCCGGCACGGGCCTGACCGATCCGCCCGCCCAGGCGGTCGAAAAGCAGATCGAACTCTACGGGCCGGGCGATATCGTGGGCATCGACGCGCGGGCCATCGTCAAGACCGAGCCGCGCAACTGGATCACGAACTTCGAGCCCAACTACCTGCCCTACATCGAGTTTTACGACGAAGACTTCCCCTGGCGCTACACGCCAAGCGCCCCGGACGGCAACCGGCTCGTGCCCTGGCTGACGCTCATCGTGCTGGCCGAGGATGAATTCGACGACGGCCAGAACATCCTCGACCGCCCGTTGAACTACTTCACGCTCAAGGACACGGTCGGGGCCGCTGCCGTCTTTCCGCCAGAGGCGGACCTGTGGGCCTGGGCACACGTCCACATCAACAAGAATATCGTCGGCAGCGGCGACGATCCGATCTCGACGAACGAGACGGCCTTCATCGGCCAGTTCAAAAACGTCCTGGCCCAGAACCCGGACCTGGCCTATGCGCGTATCATGTGCCCGCGCAAGCTGGACGAGAACACGCCCTATCACGCCTTCGTGGTGCCAACCTTCGAGGCCGGGCGGCTGGCCGGGTTGGGGAAAGACCCCGGCGCAGTGACCGGTTTCAGCGCGAATTCGATCGCGTGGACCGACTATAGCGGGCGGCCCGAACCGGCGAGTTTTCCCTATTACTACCGCTGGTATTTCCGCACCAGTTCAATCGGGGATTTCGAATACCTCGTGCGCCTGCTGAAGCCCGTGCTCCCGGACAGCCGCGTTGGGCGGCGCGATATCGACGTGCAGGACCCCGGCTCGAACATCGACGGCATCCTGGACGAACGCCTGCACGGCATCCTGCGCCTGGGTGGCGCGCTGCAAGTGCCGACGGCCTGCCTCAATCCCGCCGAGGCGACCGAGTACCTAAACTATGACGTCTGGTACGACAGCTATCCCCACCGCTTTCAGACGGATCTCGCGGCCTTTATCAACCTGGCGGACGAATACAAGCGCAAGACGACCGCCGACGCGCACGACGACTCCGGGCTGAACATCGAGGACGAGGACGAGGGCGATCCCGATCCGCTCATCACGCCGCCGCTGTACGGGCGCTGGCACGCGCTCACGTCGCGCTTGCTGACGCAGGACGATGGATCGCCCGCGCCGAACGATCAAAACTGGGTGCACGACCTGAACCTGGACCCACGCTGGCGCACCGCCGCCAACTTCGGCACGGAGGTCGTCCAGGCCAATCAGGAGGCGTACATGGACGCGGCCTGGGAGCAGGTGGGCGACGTGATCGAGGCCAACCGCCGCCTGCGCTGGGCCCAACTGGCGACGCTGACCAGCCGGGTCTGGTACAAGGCGAACATCACGCCGCAAGCGGGAATTGCGACCGAGCGCTACCTGGCCCTGACGACGCCTGTGCAAAAGCGCATCCTGGCTAACGGAAAGACCGTGTTCCACTACGTGAGCACCAGCCGCGTGCCGCAGGCCCTGATCGCGGCCCCGACACGGCGCATCGTGCGCCCACGCGGACGCCTCGCCAGGGGGCTGAAGCTCGATACCGTCGGCGGGCGGGACAGCCTGATCCGCCGCGTGAACGAGGGCGAAGTGACGCCCGCGCGGCCCCGCGAGGTGCCCGACGATCTTGTCACCAATGAAGATATCGCCGACGTCGCCAAGCCCGACACGCTGCCCACCCCGGTGCTGGACCTGCTGCTGCGCTATCGCTGGCTGCTGTACCTGCCGGTGGTGCTGGTCATTGTGGCCGTCCTGCTGCTGTTGGTGGTCCTGGCAAGTCTTGGTTCGCTCTCAACGATCGCCACCATCGCGGTGATTGTGCTGGTGCTGCCCGCCCTGGTGCTCGCGGCGCTGATAGGGATCGCCGGGTTCTTGTTCCTACGCAGGCTGATCAAGGCGGGCCAGAACGCGGAAGCGATCCTGCCGGAGCACCAGACGCCCGGCGCGGTGCGCGGTTTCCGCCGCACGCCGGACTTCCGCGTGACCGAGTTTGGCGACACGTTCGTGCCGAGCACAGGCCCTGCCGACAGCCGCGAAGCGGTTCGTTTCAAGCGGGCGCTGACGGACAACTTCGATTTCGTGCAGCGCAGCGCCGCAGCGGGCCAGCCGCCGGTTTATCCCAAACTGGATATCGGGTTGATGGTGGATGCGGCGGTCGTGGGACTCAATCCGGACGTGACCATCCCGCGCTACGTGCTGGGGCAGATTCACCTCCCGCCGCGCATCGTCGACGCCATCGACCAGGAGAAGTTCGTCGAGGCGATGGCCTATCCCGAGATCGACGTGCCGATGTACCAGCCGCTGCTGGACACCTCGGAAGACCGTTTTGTGCCCAACATCCACTTGATCGAGCCGAACTCGATCACGCTGCTGGAGACCAACCAGCGCTTCATCGAGTCGTACATGGTCGGCCTCAACCACGAATTCGCGCGCGAGCTGCTGTGGCGCGAATACCCGACCGACCAACGTGGCAGCTACTTCCGGCAGTTCTGGGACGTAAGCAGTTACCTGAACACGGAAGGTCTGGACGCCGAGGCCCTGCGCGAGAAGCTGCGCGATATCCCGCCCCTGCACCGCTGGCCGCGGGCCTCCGACCTGGGCGACCACGATCACCGCGAGGAAGGCGGCGAAAAGGAAAACGAAGTCGTGCTGGTCATCCGGGGCGAGCTGCTCAAGAAATACCCAACGGCGGTCGTGTACGCGCACCGCGCCAGGTGGCCGACCGACGACGAAGGCAACCGCATCCTGACCGAGCCGCGCGAATTCGACGACAGCGCGCCGGAGGAAGTCGTCATCAAGACGCCGCTGTACGAAGCGAAGATCGAGCCGGACATCTATTTCTTCGGGTTCGACCTGGACGTCATAGAGGCCAAGGGTGGCAGCGGCGAGGACGAAAACGACGAGCCGGGCTGGTTCTTTGTGATCAAGGAGCGCCCGGGCGAGCCGCGCTTCGGGCTGGACGTGCCAGGCGACGCAAGCGACTTCGCCGCGACGACGGTCACTGCCTGGAACGAGCTGGCATGGTCGCACGTCGTGGAGGACGTGGAAGCGGGCATGTTCCTGAAGATCGACGGGACGCGCGCGATCACCGTGCCGGACCCCGGTACGCCGGACAACGACGCGGAACAGCAGCGTAAGGAAGACTCCTTCGTGACGTGGCGCAGCGCCATCGACTCCGCCGAACTGGCGTACATCCTCTACCAGGTGCCGGTGCTGATCGGCGTGCACGCCGCCGAGATGCTGCCGGATGAATGCAGTAACGGAACCGAGGGCTAGCACACATGGGCTTTGAAGACTTCCAGAAGCAGGTGAGCCGGGCCAGGTCCGGCAGTGAGAAGCAGCAGCGCGACCTGAAGACCGCGCGGCAGCGGGCGAGCAGCCTCGGGCGCCAGAAGGGCGAGCTGCTGCGAAAAATCGCCATCGACGCGCGCGAAAACGCCCCGCAACTGGCCCGGCTCGAGGCGTTGGAGCGCCGCTCTGCCGAAGCTGTGCGGACGGGCCGAGCGAACTATGCCCACGCCGTGAGCGCCGAGTGGGCGCGGCTGCGCGAGTTCATCCGATTCACGGACCCCGTCGAGAACATCGCCCATTTCGAAGACGATTGCCCGATCCTCTTGTTCCCGCTGCGGCTGGAAACGCGCTTCAAAAAAGTATTGCGCGACGACGCGATGGTCGATCAGTTGTGGGTGCGCGTGTTCCCGGACGACATCGCGATCAACACGTTCGAAAGCGACCTGTCGGAGACAGAGGTCCGTAACGCACGTGCCTACTGGCTGGCGCGCTGGGCGGCAGGCGGCGACGAGGCGGGCTTGCGCGGGGCATGGCGCGCGCTGGCGGCGGCACATGGTCCGGGGCGCGCCTACTGGCTGATCACCGGCGACCGCTACGTGCCGCTCAACCTGCCCGACGAACCCGAAAAGGCCGAGGGCGAAGTGATTCTGGCGATTGGCACCGAGACCGCGCTAGTCGCGCCGGAACTGGGCGCGGTCGTGGCCTACTGGGGGGCAGTCTGGCAGGCCGGCCAGGACCAGGCGCGCCTGGACGAGGCATGGGACGACCTGCTGGCGGTGGTCAGCGCCGAGCGTGCGGCAGAGTTGGTCAGGGATTACCAGCCCGCCAACCTCGGCGATCCGCCCCCGGCAGGGCGCACGCGTGACGAGACGGTCGTGCGCGTGGAATTCGTGCTTTTTGCCAGCGCGGACGACCTGGATACCAAGCTGCACGCCTGGTCGCAGCCGCCCACCAGCAGCATCCTGCCGGAGCGGTTCGTGTTCCTGGCCTTCCAGGGTGATGATCTGGCGCTGCCGCCGCAGCTTGGCAACCTCGTGCCGCCCAAATTGATCCTGGGGCCGGACCCGGCAGCCGAGCAGGGCGAGGACTTCCGGCTGGCAACCCAGGAAGACGCGGAGGCCGATCCGAGCATTCAGGAAGGCGACCTGATCATTGCCGAAAACATGCGGTGGATGTTCGACTTCGACGAGGCGGTGGCGAAGGGTATGGGCTTCCGCATCGACCTGTCGCCCGAACAGGCGAAGAACGGCTTCGACCGCGTGTTCGTGCTAGGCATCAAGCTGAGCGCGGACCGCGACCGCGGCGCGGCGCTGGTCGAGGAGCTGTTCGAGCAGCACCAGTTCAGCCGCAAGGGGCTGGCGATCCTCAAGCAGGGCACACCGACGAACAACACCGAGGACGACGGCGCGGGCTATAGCTGGCGGCACGATCCCGACGACAGTTTCGATATCTACTTCGGCGAGGGCGCGTCCGAACCCGACCCGACCGACTGGTTCGCCAGGACCGACGGGCGGTGGCTGGCCGACATGTTGGGCATCGATCCGGCCCGGCTCCGGGCGGTCGAGAACTACTACAGCACGGACATCGCCGAGGGCAGGGCCATGCAGCGGGCACTGTGGCCCGCGACGATGGGCCACTTCATGGACAGCATGATGAACCCGGTTTTCGAACCGGCGGCCATCGAGACGGTGCGGCTGTTCTTCACGCGCTATGTCAGCGGGCGCGGCAACATTCCGGCCATCCGCGTCGGCAGGCAGCCCTACGGCATCCTGCCCGCGACCGACTACACGCGCATGCGGTGGTTCGCACCGCGCCCACAGGGGCACGACATGCTGGCCAGCGCCGCGATGCTGGTTTCGGGCAACCGTTTTCTGCTCAAGCTGTACGAAATCCTGCTGGGCATGGACCAGACGTGGGAAAACCTGCGGCGGAGGGTGGCGCACGTGGGGCAGCCCGAAGGCGATCCGCACCAGATTCTGCTGGACATCATCGGTTTGCATCCCGATTCGGTCGAGGTCTACAAGCGCTACGCCAACACCGTCAAGCAGGTCCACAACATCTATAACCTCGTCGGGCTGCCGCACGAAGCGGTGTTCGGCTACTACGCGAGCAGCTACCTCACGCCGACCAGCCTGCTGGCGGCGCACGGCTACACCATCGACGCCGAGCACCCGGCCCCGGATATATTCACCAAGTCGTTCTTCGAGAACGCCTGGATTCTGCGTGGCGACCGGATCGACCGCGTCCCGAACAGCGAGGTGGAGCCGATTGGAATCTACACCGTCGAGGACGAAAAGAACTACATCGGGTGGTTGATCGAAGCGGCGGAGCATTCGCACGACCGGCTGCGCCTGCAGGATGGCTTCATCGACGACACGCCGCCGACGGCGCTGTTGTACCTGCTGATGTATCACGCGCTCGACCTGAGCTACATCGATACCAGCC
Organism: Anaerolineae bacterium; assembly: GCA_018432315.1. Lineage (GTDB taxonomy): Bacteria > Chloroflexota > Anaerolineae > Aggregatilineales > Aggregatilineaceae > LM3-B42. The sequence goes on along the minus strand of JAHDLB010000019.1, from coordinate 84,573 downwards.
TCAAGCTGCACCTGAACCGCGAGATCATGACTCCGCAGCAGGTGCAGTTGGCGTATGTCGAGCCGGACTTCATCCACATCGAGGCCGATAACGAAACCGAGAGCCGCTGGAAGCACCTGTACAAAGCCGACGTGCGGATCACGGACGATCCGGACCTGCTGTTGGGCGACTACATCGCCCGGCACATCGACACACTCGACGAAGCCGCGGCGTTCCGGGACGTGCTGGCCGGGCTGCGGGTGTTGGAGAACGTGCCGACCGCCGCGCTCGAGCGCCTGCTGATGGAACACATCGACACGGTATCGTACCGTTACGACGCCTGGATGCTCGGCTTTCTGCACTTGCAGCTCGAAACCATGCGCAGGCTGCATGTGTCGCGCGATGAACGCCCGCCGGTGCGCGGCCTGTACGTTGGGGCCTACGGCTGGCTGGAAGAGCTGCGGCCCGAGAACAAGGTGCTGGAGCCGGTCGAGCTGCCGGACGAGTTGGAGAAGGTCTTCAACCCCGACGGCGACCTGGTCGAGGATAAGAGCAACGCGGGTTATATCCTGGCCCCGTCGCAGAATCACGCCGTGACCGCCGCCGTGCTGCGCAACGGGCACCTGTCCAATGAGGATCCGGAGGACAAAGAAGCCCTGAAGATCAAGCTGTCCTCGGAGCGGGTGCGGACGGCGCTGCAGATCATCGAGGGAATCCAGGGCGGGCAGAGCCTGTCGGCGCTGCTGGGCTACCGCTTCGAGCGCGGCCTGCACGACCGCACCGATGTGGAAGTGGACGCCTTCATCTACGACCTGCGCAACGAATTCCCGCTCTCCGCCAAGAAGTTCAAAGACACCGCGCCCGGCCCGGACGATCCCGAATACGAATCGATCGACCAGATCGAAGCCAGCAACGTCATGGACGGCGTGGCCTTTCTCGAACACATCGAAAAGACGGGCAACAAAACGTATCCTTTCGGCCTCGATTTGCCACCCGCGCCGGACAAAGAAGCCGCGATCAACCAGGAAGTGCGGAAGCTGATCGACGTGAACGATGCCGTGGCCGATCTCGCGCTGGCCGAGAGCGTGCATCAGGTCGTGCTGGGCAACTACGAGCGTGCGGCGGCCACACTGGACACCTACAGCAAGGGCAACTTTCCGCCCACGCCGGACGTGATCAAGACGCCGCGCAGCGGTATCCAGCTCACGCACCGGGTGGCGCTGCAATTCCGCGCGGACGTGAGCTTTGATTTGGGCGATCCGGGGGTGACGCCGCGTATGGTTGCCGAGCCTGCCATGCACGACTGGCTGAGCGAGATCATGCCGCGCACGGACCAGATCGAGTGCGTGGTGCGCTACGTCAACCGGGTGGGCGATGTGGACCAGGAAGTGCCGGTCACGATGGACGACCTGGGGCTGGCCCACATCGACCTGCTGTACCTGCTCGACATCGACAGCGAGCAGGCCATGTCCACCCTCGATGACCGCATCGTGTACCATATCCAGACCATTCACACGCCGCGCCTGGACCTGCCCATCACCATCGAATACACGCGCGCGCTGGGGACCGGGCAGTTCAGCGTGTTCGAAATGACTTCTCTGGTTGCCAGCCTGCGCGCGCTGCTGCTGAGATCGAAGGCGCTCACCGCGCCGGACGCCCGGCTGCCGAACGAGGCGGCCAAGGAGCAGGAACAGACGGTCAGCCTCGATCCCGCGCGGCTGCAGCCTATCATCGACGGGCTGGACGACATCCGCACCCGGACGAACGGGCTGGCCGACTACATTGCCGACCTGTCGGCCCTCATCGCGGCGGACGACGTGGACGCCATCGTCGGCGCGCTCGACCCGCTGCTGGCCGATCTCGGCGCGATCCTGAGCGAGGTGGGGCGCTACGGGCTGCCGCACGCGGGCACCGGCTTCATGGTCCAGTGGCAGCAGGCCATGTTCACCCGGCTGCGCACCAAAGTCCAGGACCTGATCGCGCGCTGGAACGTGCGCCTGGCCGACTACGCGCTGTTGGAGGCCGAGTACACCGCGGCGGAAGGCAGCGCGCCAGACTCGATACTGTACGATATCTTGCGCCGCGCCGAGGAAACGGTTTCGAGCACCATTTCGCTGCCGCTGCCGCCGTCACCCGCCGAGTACTTCACCCAGATTCGCGACACGCGGGCCGAGCCGTTCGAGCAGCTCCTGACGGTCACCATGCCGTCCATTCTGAACATCCACAACCTGACCGACCTGATCCAGGCGATTCAGGCGCTGGCCGCCGAACTGCCGCCGTTCGACGTGGTGGGCATCGACATCGAGGACGAGCTAAAGCAGGTGGCGACCCTGGCCGGTGACCTGCTCGTCCACGCACAGAATCTGGACAAGGCCATCGACAGCGGCGCGACCACCGCGGGGGATCTGCTGGCGAGCGTGCCAGCCACGAGCGACCGGCGCGCACAGGTGGAGCTGGTGCGCAGCGCTGGAAAGTCGATCTTCGGGGATGACTTCGTGATGGTGCCCAGCTTCACGCTGGACCCGGACCAGGCCACCGAGTGGCAGAACACCGTGCTTGCAGCGGAGCACAGCTTGCGCTACCTGCGCACCGACCTGGACATCGACTTTCCGCTGGACGACTGGCTTTACGGCATGGGCCGCGTTCGGGAAAAGATGCACCACCTGGAGAATACGCTGGTGCACGTCGAGGGCTTCGACGGCCCGACGCTGGCGCTGGTGCCCTCGCAGTTCCCGTATCGCGAAGACGATTTCTGGCTCGGCATGCAGTTCCCGGACAAGAAGCCGGGCACCGACGAGCCGTTTAGCATCGATGAGGACAAGCTGCTGTTCACCACCATCTACCACGCGCCGTTCGACCCGACCGCGCCGCAGTGCGGCCTGCTGCTCGACGAGTGGACCGAAGTGATCCCGTCGCGCGACGAGACGATTGGCCTGACCTTCCACTACGATCAGCCCAACACGGAGCCGCCCCAGGTCCTGCTGCTGGTCACGCCGACCGAGTTCACGGGGCGGTGGCGCTGGGCAGACGTGGTGAACACGCTGCACGCCACGCTGGATATGGCCAAGAAACGCGCGGTGGAACCCGACCACGTCGATGGCACCGCCTACAGCCTTTTCCTGCCACCCATCGTGTCGCTGGCCAGCCCGCTGCCACTGACGGCCAGCCTGAATCTCGCGCTGAACAACAAGGTGTCGTTCTCAGAGGTGATCGCCAATGAGTAGTCAGCAGCTAAGCACCGCGCAGCTCCAGCAGTTTTTGAGCAAAGACCTGATTATTTCCATGCTGCCGGTCTTCAACCGGTTGGAGGCTCGTCCGCGCACGCACGACTTCGACCGCGCTTTGAAGGCCGAAGTGCGTGACGCCCTGTGGATGCTGACCAAGCAGTGGCAGATGGGCGAATTTCTGGGCGACGACGCGGGCTCGGCGGTGTCCTCGAAGGTGTACATGGAAAAGACGATGCTGACCAAGTACCAGCCCGGCCAGCACGCGGCAGAAGCCTTCGACGATTCCGTGCCGCTGGAAGCCAAAGTCGAACGGCGCCCGATCCCGTTCGCCGCCGGGGACCTGGAGATTGCGCTCGACGTGCGGCTGATCATGGGGCGCTACTGGGCCAGGCTGCTGACCAAACACGGCTTCGGTGCGCTGAAGGGCGGCTACGTCGAGCACTTCGCGGTTCACCAGCCAGACCCGGACAGCCGTGACGACGTGTACTACGTGGCGGCGCAGCAGTCGTGGCGCAAGCATGCCGCGACGGCGACCCGGCATATCGACGGCAAAAAACTGTACGACGATATCCTCGAAGACAGAGAACGGCACCCGGTGACGGTGGGAGCCGATCCCAGCGACCATGCGCAGTTGGTGAGCCTGGGCGACCGCTTTGTCGCGTGGTTCGACCGGCTATTTTACCAGCCCCAGGGCCCAGAAGGCAACGACGCGTGGCAGCCGTCCAGGCTCGAGTACCAGTTTGCCGTATCGGCGCCGCAGGACGGCGGCGAAAAGGTGCTGCTCGCGGAGGAGTACTATCACGGCCACCTCGACTGGTACAACTTCTCGGTGGACAACAAGACCGAGATGCTCGGCGAGGTCGAGGCACCTTCACTGCCGGAAGGGTTCGACGCACCAATCAAACGGTCGCTCATCCCAACGCCAGTCCAGTTCGATGGGATGCCGAATACGCGTTGGTGGACCTTCGAGGAGGGCCGGACCAACTTTGGCGACATCAAGCCTGATACGACCGATATCAACAAGCTGCTGCTGATCGAATTTGGCCTGGTGTACGCCAACGACTGGTACATGGTGCCCTTCACCCTACCGGCGGGTACACTGGCGCGGCTGCGCGGCATGTCGGTGCGCAACGTGTTCGGCGAGAACTTCTGGATCACGGCCACCGGCAGAGGGCTGGACGACGACCCGAACCGGTGGACAATGTATTCGATGGATATTGCCGGGACGGAGCGCCTGCCCGCCGACCTGAGCCTGATTGTGGTGCCGTCGGTGTCCAAGATTCAGGAGGGCAAACCGATCGAGGAAGTGCAGCTTGCCCGCGACGAAGTGGCGAACATGGTGTGGGGCATCGAAAAACTGGTCCCGCTGCCGAGCGGAGAAAGCGCCCCGGGGCGCGAGGCGGCACGCGACACGCTGCGGCACCTGCGGCGCATCGTCGACGCGCTGGGCGGGCCGGGCGAACCCGACTTCGAGCCAGCGGCGGACCTGCGTTATAAGGTCATGAGCAGCGTGCCGGAGAACTGGATCCCATTCGTGCCCACCCACGAAGAAGGCAGCCTGCGCGAAACGCGCCTCCAGCGTGGCTCCATGCCGCGCATCATCGAAGGTGACCCGCTGGGCAAGATCGAGCGGATCAAGCCGCGCACGAATCTGCTGCGCGAGGGCCTCAACCAGCCGGTCAGGCAAAGCTACTTCGTCGAGGAAGAAGAAGTGCTGCGCGCGGGTACTAACGTCAAGCAGAGCTTCCAGCGCACGCGCTGGTACGGCGGGCAGGTGTACGTCTGGCTGGGTGTACGTAAGCGCATGGGCCGGGGAGAGGCTTCCAGCCATCTGCGTTTCGACTATCTTCAGCCCGTGAAGCAGCGCGAATCGGATTAGCCTGTTCGTATCACACGGGGCGCCAGTGCGACAGCCGCACTTATGCTAATAGAAGGAAAACTCACAGGGAAAAAGGTGACTGTGAGCGAAAGAATGCCAGAGTTAGAAGAAGTCGAAGTCTGGGCAAAAAGAGTTGACCATCGTAGGCACGCGGATTGGGCAGCGATTTGAACGCTCGGAGCCACGAGAGCGGGCGAGTTGGAAGCGGAAAACCGCGGATCATACTCGCGGGCACGCAGATAGTATGTGTCGGTGGCAGCGTCGAAGCGCTGGCCGGTGTAGAGGTAGCTCGAAAGCGGATCGGGGATGTCCTGCAGCAGGTCGCCAAACGCGGCGTAGTCATAGCTGTAGCTCACGCTGCCGCGCGCATCCTGGACGGTCTGCACCTGGCCGGACGCGGTGTAAGTATAGGTGATGGTCTGGCCGTCGAACGTGCTGGTGGTTTGCAGGCGGTTTAGGGCATCATACGCGAACGTGTTCACCTGCCCATGCCCGGGACCGTCAGGGAGGTTCTTCGGGCGCCAATTTGCACCCTTCTGGCGCGGTGTGGCCCTTCCAGACCACCGGCTTGCGCGGGCAGTGCCGCCCTGGCTGCGTAACGCCTTTCGGGCGGCGCTCGGCATTTAACCATACTTCCGTCGGACATGATCTATGAGTGTGTCGAAGGCCTTGCCAACGATGGCAAAAATTGCTATCATGGAATTGCCAACGATAGCAAGTGTTGTTTTTCAGAGGCGTTTGGCCAATGGCAACCATCAAAGAAGTAGCCCAGCGCGCCGGCGTTTCAATACGAACAGTCTCTCGCGTACTTAACGAGCATCCCCACGTTGCCAATGAAACGCGGGAGCGTGTGCTCAGGGTCATTGAGGAACTCGATTTTCGGCCAAACGCCGCCGCCCGCTATATGCGTACCGGCCAATCACAATTGATCGGCTTTCTCACTGATGAGGTCGCACAGAATGTTTTCAGCTACGACCTGATTATTGGCGCGCAGCAGGCCGCCTGGGAACACGAAAAACTCCTGTTTCTGCTGAACACAGGCAATGATCCGCAAGTGGAGATACGCGCAATCAACATGATGCGCGACCATCAGGTCGAAGGCATGATCTACGCGACGATGTATCACCGCGAGATCGGGCACTCCCAGTTTCCGGAAGATATTCCAATCGTGCTGGTCAACTGCTATGCAGATGATCGTTCATTGCCATGCATTGTGCCGGACGAGGTGGGTGGTGGGCGACTGGCGACCGAAACGCTGCTCAAGAAAGGTCACCGGCGGATTGGATTTGTCAACGTGGCAGCTCAAGAGCCTGCCCCGCTTGGGCGGCTCGAGGGCTATCGACAGGCCCTGGCCCATTACGGGATTCCTTTCGATGAAGCACTTGTGCGTTACATTGAGGAACCCTTCGAGGGTCTCGCCACCAGCACGTATGACTGTGTGCTGTCTCTGCTGCAGATGAATGATCCGCCGACCGGCATCTTCTGTTTCAACGACCTGATGGCCCTGGGCGCTTACGACGCGATCCGCAAATCAAACCTGCGGATTCCCGAAGACGTTGCCATTGTTGGTTTCGACAATGTGGAAATGCTGGCGGCTCAAATCCACCCACCGCTCACGACCATCGAACTCCCCATGTTCGAGATGGGGCAGCTCGCCGTTCGGATGTTGCTGGAAGAGGGAGCTATCGCTCAAGACGGACAGTTTGTCCAACACATCATTGAGTGTCCACTGATCATCAGGCGATCTGTGTAAGTATGCATGCTGGAACGTGGGAAAAGGCGAAAAGGAGGCGCTATGAGTGAATAGCCGACAAGACGATGGGGTAGTATGCTGGCCGGCATGACTACCCCTGCGATAGTGCCGATGCATCCCACCAGACAGCTATCTGGCAGTATTATACCCGAAAAGCGGGTCCTGACTGGTGCGTCCAGATAGAGTCTGTCTGTTTCTCCGGCGCTATTCTCTCTTTTGGGCAAGCGTATGAAATCGAGATTCAGCAGATTCTTATGGTTTCCTTCCCATGGAGGATGACAATGTTTAGAAAACACCTGTTCCCTTTCATCATCGCCCTGGTGGCAGTTGTCCTGATCGCCGGGCAGATGCCGAATGCTGTCGTACGGGCGCCACAGGTCGTCCAGGCCCAGTCTGTCCCCGATTGCGGAACCGAGCCGGTGACGCTCAACGCCTATTTCGAGACGGGCTTCGATATCCCCTTTAAGCTCGCGGAAGAGTTCACCAACCAGTACCCGAATGTGACCTGGGACATCAAGCAGGACCAGTTCACGAACCTGATCAATTCCACGCCGCGCCTGCTTTCCGGCGATAATCCACCGGACCTCATCCGGCTGCCCACCATGGTCTCGTTTGCCGAGCAGGGGCTGCTCAAGAACCTTGACGAGTACGCCGAGGCTTTTGGTTGGAACGAGTGGCCCGTACCTCAACTCAACCAGAACCGCGTCGCTGAAGACGGCACTCGCGGCTCCGGCTCGCTCTATGCGATGGGCCTCAACTACAGCCTGACCGGAATCTTTTACAACAAAGAGTTGGCGGCCCAGATCGGCATGACCGAGCCGCCCGCGACCCTCGCCGAGTTCGAAGGACTGCTCGCCGAGGCGAAGGAAGCCGGACTGCTCCCGATTATGCAGTGGGGCAGCGCCAAGAGTGGCATGGGGCTGGCCTTCCCGCTGCAGGCGCTCATGGCGTCCGTTGGCCCGGTCGAGCCGATCAACGATTGGGTCTTCCAGAAGCCCGGCGCCACCATCGATACGCCGTCGAACCTGATTGCTGCCCAACACCTGGAGCAGTGGATCCAGAACGGCTACTTCCCGCCTGACATCAACGCTATCGAGTATACCGATGCCAACGCCCGCTTCGGCCAGGGTGAGGGGGTTTTCATCTTCAATGGTGACTGGCAGAACGCCGGCTACGATACCGACATGCCCGGCAACGTCGGGTTCTTCCTGATGCCGCCCGCGGAGGAAGGCGGATCGCCTGCCGCCATGTCGGCCCCGCTGACATTCGGCATCGCCGCCAATGCCAAGAACGCGGATTGCGCGGCGTTCTTCTTCAACTGGGTCGCCTCCGACGACGTCGCACGCCAGATCAACGTCGCGATTGGCGGCTCGAACCCGGGTGGCCCGTCCGGCCTGGAGATACCAGAAGTGCCTGCCGGTTCGGTCACGAACGAGACGCTCGCCGCCGGTGTGATCGTTGGCGAAGCCGGTACGTCGATGGACTTCATCGCCAATGCGACAAGCGCGATTTTCGCCCAGGGCTGGACGCCCGAGCTGCAGAAGATGGTCGGCGGCAGGCAAGATGCTGCCGGTCTCCTCGAGGCCGTACAGGCAGAATACGAGCGGCAGCTCGCTGAGTAGTGGTAACGGGCGCAGGATGCGTGTCCTGCGCCCCTCCCATCGACGGTGACCATGATGACTTCAGACAATCGTCCCGCGTCTCTCGCAGTCTCCCGGAGGATCACCCTCAGCAAGGTGGTCCGCCGGGAGACCTTCGTTGGCTGGCTGTTTGCTCTGCCTGCGCTGCTGGTGTACGCGGTGTTTGTGCTGCTACCTTTCGTGTTGAGCATCAAGTACTCGTTCTACCGCTGGAATGGCATCGGCCCGATGACCTGGGTGGGCACCCGCAACTACGAAACCGTCCTGGAGGTTCCCGACCTGCTTGGGACCATCTCCAACGCTTTCCAGTTGGTCGTATACTTCAGCTTTGTTCCGGTGACGCTCGGACTTGCCGTCGCGAGCATCATGCACCGCGTGGCAAGCGGGCGGCTTGGATCCGTGGCCCGAACCGTTCTGTTCCTGCCCCAGGTCATCCCGCTCGTGGCGGCGGGGATCATCTGGGGCTGGCTGCTGGCCCTTCCCGGCTTGATTAACCAGGTCCTCAAAGTGGTTGGCCTGGGTGCGTATACCCGCGCCTGGCTGGGGGACTTTGACTGGGCGCTACCGGCGGTTGGCTTCATCGGAATCTGGGTCCTGCTGGGATTCTGCACCGTCCTGCTGTGGACCGGCATGACGAAGCTTGACCCGGCCCTGTACGAGTCTGCGCGGATTGACGGTGCCGGTTGGTTCACAGAATTCGTCAGGATCACCATCCCGCTTCTCAGGCATGAGATCGGCGTGTGCCTCACGGTCACGATTATCGCTGCACTGGCCGCGTTCGATATCGTCTACGTTTCGACGGCTGGCGGACCGGGCAACTCGACGGCAGTTCCCGGAATCCAGATCTATATCCTGGCGTTCACTCAGCAGCGGATCGGCCTGGCATCGGCTCTGGCGGTGATGCTGATGGTCCTGGTGTTAATCGTAGTCATCCCCATCCAGCGTCTGAGCAGGGAGACCACGGCATGAAGATCGGTTATGGCGAACTCTGGGGAGGCCGGACGCTCCTCATTGGGCTGATGGTCATTACGATCCTGCCCTTTATCAGCATCTTCATGACCGCGCTGCATCCCTCAGGAACGGTGCCCGGTGGACTGGAATGGCCTGCGGACCCGCAGTGGGGTAACTTCGCAGAGGCATTCCGGGTCGCCCAAATGCCCGCACTGCTCGCCTCGAGCACGTATCTTGTGATCGCTGTTGTCCCGGTATCCCTCGCGATCTCGACGATGGCTGGCTTCGCTATCGGCCACCTGCGAATCCCTGGCTCGCGCGTCCTCCTGTTTCTGTTCGTATTCGGGCTGACGCTGCCCTTCACGGGGATCATCGTCCCGCTCTACTACCTTGAGCGCGACATGGGCATCTACAACACGCGGCTGGCTATCGTGCTGCCGCTCATCGGCCTGTACATGCCGTTTGCTGTATTCTGGATGCGCGCGCACTTCGTCAACATGCCAACCGAGATCTCGGAGGCAGCCCGCGTCGATGGTGCAAGCACGTGGAGCCTGTTCTGGCGCATCCACCTCCCGCTTGCGCGGGCGCCCATGCTGTCGCTGGGGATTCTCATGTCCGTCTGGACGTGGAACCAGTTCCTCATCGCACTCGTGCTCGTCGAGGACCCGACTCAGCGGACCATGGCCGGTGCCCTGGGAGCCTTCCAGGGCCACTACGCGACCGATGTGCCCCTGCTGTGCGCCGGTACGATTCTGATCGTGCTGCCCACGCTCGTGCTCTTTGTGGTGTTCCAGCGCCAGATGATCACAGCGCTGCTCCAGGGATCGGTCAAGGGATGAGCAGCAAGGGCCCTGAGCCGCGGGTTTGACCTGCTCCCCGACCGTGCTGCGCCGGGAGGCATGCGTGTCAGCCTGCGTTTCCAGGTGTCTCAGGGTTTTCGAGACTTCGCCCTGGCGACCCGCAGGATTCGCGCACGATGAGTTCGCTATAGACCACACTCTTGAACGCGGTTGTGTCTTCGCCCATGATGATGCGATTGAGTTTTTGCATGGCCAGCATACCGATTTCGTATTTCGGAATATGGACCGTCGTGAGTGGGGGGCGCGTAAACTGGCTTTCCCTTGTATTGTCAATGCTCCCAATCGCGATGTCCTCAGGGATACGCAACCCCGCTTCTCGAATGGCATCCATTGCGCCGATAGCGGTCTTGTCGCTGATGGCAATCACCGCCGTTGGCCGGCGGTCGAGCGCCAGAATCTCCTGCATCTGCACATACCCCTTGATCGGATGACCGGACATGGGTTCTGGCATCCACTCGGGGGGAAAGAGCAAGTGCTCTTCGGCCATCGCAGCCATACAGCCACGCAGACGGTCCACCAGGCTGCTGTATTTGGATGGCCCCTTCAGCACGGCGATATCGCGGTGCCCCAGGTCCAGGATGTGCCGCGTGATCTGGTACCCTGCTATGAAGTTATCGCCCAGCACACATGGAAAGTCTTGGGCAGCGATATAACTCTCGATCAGCACGATTGGGATATCCAGCGCCGTCAGTTGCAGCACAGTTTGGGCAGGCAGGTCACCGTCATTGGCAACGACCACCCCACGAACGTCATGGATCAGCCCATTCAGGTCAAAACCCCGTTTGTTCCGATCAAAAACCGAGAGGACGACGCGCATACCCAGGCGTTCGGCTTCCGACTGGACCCCGCGAATGACGTCGCCATAGAACACGTCGCTGATCGCCGGAATCGACGACTGTTCGATCAACAACCCCACTGTGTTCAGTTGGGAGTTGTTGCCGGACTTGCGCGGCCTATAGTCCAAGTCATTGATGGCTGACCAGACCTTCTCCGCGGTTTGGGGCGAGATCCCCGGTTTGTCGTGGATAACCATCCAGACGGTGGTCACCGATACGCCAGCCGCCGAGGCGATGTCGCGCATGCTCGCTTTAGATTTGTTCATTGATCATTCCCGTTAGTGCGCTCGTGTTTACTAAACAAGACTGAATTTCATTTTACAATAAGTTGCCGAATTGACAACCCCACCAGAACGTCATAGAATGAGTTTGAGGCGTTTTTCTTGCGTAACATGCGGTGCAAGTGAATTCTGAGGACCGGGTGTTTTCTGAACATATTTCGCCTTTGTTTAGTGAATGCCTGTGTGAAGTACTGCTGGAAACCTCTCTATCAATCCCGTATCGCCCTATCAAATTTTGGAGGAAAAGAATGAAAAAGTACATATTGACGAGACGACAGTTCTTGAAGCAGGCAGCCGCTGTCAGCGCAGCAACTGCCCTTTCCGCTCAGGAGCTGGGCCTTAAGCCATCAACCCTCATGGCTGCCCCCCAGCTACAGGAAATTGCACCAGGCGTGCTCAGGGAGGAATGCCTGATCCTCGAGAACCCATCAGGCACAGTTCTCCCGGCAGATGACTTCAACCGCTGGCGGAGCGGCTACAGCGGCGTCTGGGTATGCGGTCTCCAGCAACTGGCCCTGGACGCGCTGTGGTACATCGACCCGGATGCGGGAGTCGACGGCGTGTGGGATGATGCCCTGGCAGCCGAGCCGCCGATCTACAATGACGACTTCACCCAGATGACCGTCAAACTTCGCGAGGGCATCTACTGGAGCGATGGCGTTGAGTTTACCGCGGATGACCTGTACTATACCGTTGATCTCATCAAGAACACGCCTGGATTGGCGAATCAGGGCCTGTTCGAGGGCAGTATCGACCGTATGGAACAGCCCGATAGAAACACCGTGATCTTCTACCTCAAAGAACCCAACTCGCGCTTCCACGCTGCCTTCACCGTGCGCTGGGGCGCCCAGTACATCATGCCCAAACACATCTTTGAACAGGTAGACGACCCGGTGGCGTTCACATTCAATCCGCCGGTCAGCCTGGGCGCCTACACGCTCCGAGATTTCGATCCGAACGGACAATGGTATCTGTGGGAGCGCCGCGAAGACTGGCAGCGGACCTCGCTCGCTCGCCTGGGCGACGTGGATGTCAAGTACGCCATGTACATTGATCCGGGCCCCAGCGACAAGCGCGTTATCGCCCAGATGGCACACGAGCTGGATGTGATCCACGACATCACTCCCGAAGGCCGAATTACCCTGGCCAAGGATAGCCCGACCTCGGTCGGCTGGTTCCCCTCGTTCCCCTGGGCTCATCCGGATCCCACCCTACCGGCTGTCATTTACAACAACGAAAAACCCGGGCTGGACAAGTGGGAAGTGCGCTGGGCGTTGACCCTGGCGATGGACATCGCCCAGATCGCCCTGGCCTCGTATCGAGGCGCGGCAACCATCTCCGCCATTCACGTCCCGCCGACCGGTATGTACCCCCAGTACTATCACGAGCCGCTGGAACCCTGGCTAAATGACTTCACCATCAAGGTCGGTGGGGAGGACTACAAACCCTACGATCCAACCGCCGCCCAACGAATTGCCGATTTGGCTCGCCCGAGCCTGGGCGATCTGGTGCCGACCGATCCCGACACCATCAAACAGTATATCGGGGCCGGTTGGTGGAAACACGATCTCGACGCGGCTGAACAGCTCATGCTGGATGCCGGCATGCAGAAGAAAGACGGCAAGTGGGCCTTGCCCGATGGCTCGGACTTCAAGGTGCCGCTGATGAGCTTGGGGGAATCGAACCCGACCATGAACCGGGCGGCGGCCATGGTTGTCGATAACTGGGCTGCCTTCGGCATCGATACCTCCCTCGAAGCGCAGGCTAACCTCTGGCCCATCATGAGCAGCGGCGAGTACACCGCCAGCCTGGCCTGGACGATCGAGACCTGGGGCGGCCACCCCGACCTGTTCTTCTTCCTTAATTCCTGGCACTCAAAGTTCTACGTGGCGAGCGGCGAATCCTCTGTAGGCAGCAACAGCATGCGCTGGAAGAGCCCCGAACTCGACCGGATCATTGAAGAAATCCAGAATATTTCCTTCGACGACCCGAAGGGTATCGAGCTGGGACTGGAGTACTGCAAGCTCGCCGCCCAGGAGATGCCAATTACGCCGCTCATGGCGTACAACGTCTTCACGACCATGGACACCACCTACTTCACCGGGTATCCTTCTATCGATGACCCCTATACGGATCCGGTGCCGAACTGGGGTAACACCAAGTATATGTTCGTCAAGATCAAGCCCAAGGCGACATAACCCCGGCGCAGCACAGATCGCGCTGATCATTGGGCTAGTGCCAGGGAATTGAATGCGGTAATTGAGGCAAGCCAGCAGTCTCAACGTGTAAGTCCTCCACTGCGGTTGTCTTCACCGGCGATCGCGGTGGAGGTTTTTTACAAAGGAAATAGTCCCCATGCGAAAATTCATCCTTAGGTATTTGATTCCGCGAATCATTCAGTACCTGACGCTCATTTTTGTCGGAATCACCGTCACGTATATCATTCCCCGGCTCGCTCCCACTGACCCGGTAGAAGCGCAGGTATCCATGATGATAGCGAGGGGAAACACGCTCGACCCGCAGTCTGTCGAATCAATGCGCGCCGCTCTGACCGACCTGTACGGGCTGTCAGGCAATCCGGTCGAACAGTACTTCGCGTTTTGGGGGCGTTTGTTCCGGGGCGACCTTGGCCCTTCGCTCAATAATTTCCCGACCCCGGTATCCAAGATGATAGGCCAGGCTTTGCCGTACACCCTCAGGCTGTTGATCCCCGCGGTGGTTATTTCGTTCATATTTGGCAACCTTTTCGGGGCCTTGTCCAGCTACTACCCGGCAAACAGGGCGTTGAATGTGCTCGAGGTGGTGGGCCAGGTGGTCCGATCGATTCCGTACTACATCGTGGCCATCGTGCTGCTCGTGGTGTTTTCGTATTTCATCCCGATCTTTCCATTCAGCGGGGCGTACCCGATCGGGACTCGTCCTGATTGGTCCTCGATTGATTTCATCTTGACCTACCTTGAGCATGCCGCGCTCCCGGCAGCCACTCTGATCCTGGTTGGATTTGGGGGCTGGTTTGTCGGCATGAAATCCCTCACCTCCAATATTATCTCTGAAGACTACGTGGTGTATGCCGAAACTGCCGGACTGAGTAAGAACAGGATCCTCGTCCAGTACATTATGCGCACCGCCATACTGCCGCAATTCACCGCACTGGCTATGGTGCTCGGCACGGTTTTCAGCGGCGCCCTCATCATGGAGGTCGTTTTTGGTTACCCCGGAATTGGCAGTCTGGCCATAAGAGCGATTTACAATAACGATTACTCAATGATCATGGGCATCACCATTTATTCGATCATCGGGGTTGCGACCGCCGTTTTCATCATGGACTTACTCTACCCGTTATTCGACCCGCGGGTGCGCTACCAATAGGAGGGGGACTATGCTCAAAGTTCTGCGTGATCTCCTCAGGTACGATGGCCGCTTTCGTCTCGCCATCATTTTGCTGGGAGGCGTGGCGGCGATGGTTTTGCTATCGTACGACTCGCCTTATGATCCGGGCAAGTCCTTTGTGGTCCCGTGGGACCTGCCACCATCGCGGGAACACCTTTTCGGCACAACCTCCCGAGGACAGGACCTCTTCTGGTGGTTGACCTTTGCCGTGCGCAATTCGCTTTATCTGGGGATAGTGACCGCGATTATCTCGCGCGTGATTTCTGTCCTGGTCGGTCTGACTGCCGGGTATCGGGGTGGATGGATCGATAGAGTGTTGATGGCGATCAGCGACACGTTCGTGGTATTGCCCCTGCTTCCCATTCTTATCTTGCTGAGTTTCTTGCTGCGCGATAGCATGAACCTTTTGAACCTGGCGATCATCCTGGGGCTTTTCGGCTGGTCGTTTGACGCCCGACTGATTCGCTCGCAGGTGCTGAGCTTGCGAGAGCGCTCGTTCACACGCACCGCAATTTATTCTGGAACCAGTGGATTTTGGATCACGATCAACGAGCACCTTCCCTTCGTGTTGCCGATCGTATTTGCTACGACCCTCAACAATATACTCTGGTCCATTGGAATGGAAGTCACTTTGAGTGTTCTTGGGCTTTCAGATTTGACCACGCCTACGCTTGGAACGGCCCTCTTTTGGGCCAATCAGCACGGGGCATTGGTGGCAGGCGTGTGGTGGTGGATCACCGCCCCCGCTGTGGTGACCGCTATCCTGTTCCTCGGATTGTACCTGCTATTCACGAGCATCAATGAATTCATCGATCCGCGTACTCGCTTGCGCTTGATTGGAGGATAACTCGTGACCCTGTTAAGCGTACAAAACCTCCACGCGTATTACCGGACCGAGGCCTATGGAATCTCCCGGACCGTTCGGGCTGTGGATGGGGTGTCTTTCGACCTCTTTCCGAATGAAATCTATGGCGTGGCCGGTGAGTCGAGCTGCGGAAAAACCACACTGATCAAAGTGATCTCGGGAAGTATCAAACATCCATTGAAGGCTTTTGAAGGGAGCGTCAACTACAACTTCGGTGATTACAAGGTTGATATGCTGCAGATCTCGCAGTCTGAACTCCGCCGGAACGTCCGCTGGAAGCGGATCTCGTATGTAATGCAGGGCTCGATGAGCGTCCTCAATCCGGTACGCAAGGTGATAAAGACCTTCGAGGATATTGTTGATACACACGAGCACATTACGGATAAAAACGAATTCCTTCAACGAACGCGCACCCACGTCAACCGGCTCGGACTCCCGACCGACGTGCTCAACGCCTATCCACATCAACTCTCTGGCGGCATGCGCCAGCGGGTGGCAATCGCCCTGGCGACCGTGTTCCAGCCCGCGCTGATTATTGCGGACGAGCCCACCACTGCCCTGGATGTCGTCGTGCAGCGCGGGGTCCTGCACATGATCAAGGATATCCAGGCCACGAGCAACAACACGGTTCTTCTGGTCACCCACGATATGGCCGTGCATGCCAACGTGGCCGATCGCGTGATGATCATGTACGCGGGCCGGATAGCCGAAGAAGCGCCAACCGAGAGCATCTTCAATGCGCCGCTCCACCCATATACCCAGCACCTGATTAACTCGCTGCCCGTGATCGGCGAAAAATCGACTAAAGCGAGTCTGAAAGGGTCACCGCCAAACCTTGCTGATCCTCCGAGCGGGTGCCGGTTCCACCCCCGGTGCCCGTATGTGATGGACGAGTGCCGGACCGTGGCACCTGATTTGATCTCGGTTAAGGAACGTCATCGCGTGGCCTGCCATCTCGTCAAGGAAGGCTCTCAATGAGCGCAAACGAAAAACTGCTGGATGTCCAGCACGTAACGGTCGAATTCCACATTGGTGGATTGTTGGCGGGTACCCTCCTCACGGCGGTCAATGATGTCTCCTTCTCCCTGGAAAGTGATAAGCCAGAGATATTCACCCTCGCCGGTGAAAGCGGCAGTGGTAAAACCACGCTCTCTCGCTTGCTGCTTCGCGATCTGGAACCCACAAGGGGCAAAGTGCTGTTTGAAGGCCGCGATGTGTCAACTATCCGTAAACGATCCGAGTTCATTGAGTTTATGAAGCAAGTCCAACCAGTTTTCCAAAACCCGTTCGACACGTTCAGCCCATTGCGGCGGGTGGACGCGTACCTGTTCGATACGGTCAAGAACTTCGGGATGGCGTCAAATCGTCGAGATGCGACCAGGATTGTGGACGACGCTCTCCGCAAGGTGGGGCTGTCGCTGGATGAAGTGAGGCAGCGTTATCCCCATGAACTTTCCGGCGGTCAGATCCAGCGTGTGTCGGTGGCACGGGCGCTGATCTCGGAGCCCAAGCTGGTCCTCGCTGACGAACCCGTCTCGATGGTCGATGCATCACTGCGTATGGAGATCGTAAACCTGTTCAAAAAGCTGCGCGACGAACAGGGCGTGAGCGTCGTTTACATTACGCATGATCTGGCAACTGCGTACTACATCAGCGACCGGATTGGAATCATGCTGCGTGGATACATTGTTGAGTTGGGACCGGTTGAGGATGTCCTGGAACGGCCTGCGCACCCGTATACGCAGCTGCTGAAGGAATCGGTTCCCGAGCCCGCCCCCGAGAAACGCGAGTCCTGGGCAAAACATATCGAGCTTGGAACAACCGAAGTCAAAGAGTACGGGAGAATCGGGTGCAAGTTTGCGGGCCGCTGCCCCCAAGTGATGGATATCTGCCGCGAGGCTGATCCGCCGGATGTTCAGGTTGGGCGGCAAACCGTGAAATGCTACCTGTATGCGGAACACGTCGAGAAACCTCAGGCCGGAGCACAACCTTGATCTCGATCCAGCAGGTGATTTTCAGACCTGGCGACTATTCCGCATAACGTTTTGTTCCTGTTGCTGCGCCATCAGTTCACGTAGACTATCGCCGCCACAGGCACAGAGATGACGTAGACGTTTGGCCCAGTTAGCGCGTGACAGGCATCACTGACCATTGATGACGGATGTCGCTGTGCCATTCTGCTGTCGCGCATCAATTGTTACAGATAATCCTTTTATTATGAGGAACCCTGATTATGGCACAAGCCACCGTGTATATTGATACAAACCGGGTTATCAGCGCCATTTCGCCATTACTTTTCAGCGGGTTTGCGGAGCATATGGGGCGGTGCATTTATGGAGGCATTTACGATCCGGCATCGCCCCATGCCGATGAACAGGGATTGCGTCGGGATGTGCTTGCCGCCCTGCGCGATCTCAACTTGCGTTCCGTTCGCTATCCCGGCGGCAATTTCCTCAGCGGGTATAACTGGGAAGACGGCATCGGTCCCAAAGACCAGCGTCCGCGCCGTCGTGACCTCGCCTGGAAATCCATCGAGACCAATCAGTTTGGCACGGATGAGTTTCTGCATTTTTGCCGGGAACTGAATGCCGAACCGATGCTGGGTGTCAACATGGGCACCGGCACCATCCAGGATGCCGCCAACCTGGTCGAATACTGCAACGCGCCGGTTGGCACAGTCTATGGCGATCTGCGCGCCCGCAATGGCCATGCCGATCCTTACGGTGTGAAATACTGGTGCGTGGGCAACGAGATGGACGGTCCCTGGCAAATCGGCCAGCTCTCGGCTGACGAATATGGCCGGAAGGCGCTTGAGGCTGCCAAGATGATGCGCTGGCACGACCCCTCAATCGAAACCGTGCTGTGTGGGTCATCCAGCGCGCGGATGCCGACCTATCCCGAATGGGATCGCATCACGCTTGAAATCGCGTGGGAGTATGTCAACTATCATTCGATGCACTACTATGCCACGAACTTCGAAGACGACACCGCCAGCTATCTGGCGCTGACCGCAGAGCTCGAAAATGCCGTGGATACGCTGGCCGGTGTCTTGCGTTACGTCAAGGCCAAGACGCGCTCGAAGCATGATGTGTATCTATCGTGGGATGAATGGAATGTCTGGTACAAGGATCGCAGCGGCGATGGGCATTGGACCGAAGCGCCGCACCTGAGCGAGGAAGTCTATAACCTGGAAGATGCGCTGGTCGTTGCGCAATGGATGAACGTGTTCCTGCGCAAGTCCGACGTGCTGAAGATCGCGTGTCTGGCGCAAATCGTCAATGTGATTTCGCCGATCACCACCACGCGGGACGGCTTGCTCAAACACGCGACCTATTATCCGATCATGCTGTTTAGCCGGATGGCGTCGGGTAATGCGCTGGATGTTGCCGTCAAATCTCAGCGGGTTGAGACCCGCGAGTTCGGTGACGTGCCGGTTCTGGATGTGGCGGCATCCCATGCTTTGGAAACCGGAACCAACGCGGTGTTTATCGTGAATCGGAGCCAGGCCGACAGCGTGACAGTGGACCTGTGTTGGCAGGCGCTCACACCGACCCGCGTGACATCGGCCTATCAGGTAGCCGGGACTGATCCAAAAGCCGTCAACAGCTTTGAGCATCCCGAATGCATCATAGCCCGCCCGATTGAGGTTCAGGACGTTAGCGATGGTACGGGCACACTGAAGCTCCCGCCCCTTTCATTCACGGCGATTGAAGTGGCGTTCTGACGGGCGGTTCATCATCGAGCGCGCACGCGAGGGCAGATATTTTGAGCTTTGAGGGCCTTCATTCAAACGAGGGGTTAAATAATGAACCGACTCACGATTCACACTGATGGGAATGGCCCGACGATCAATCGTCACATTTACGGGCATTTCGCAGAACACCTGGGCCGCTGCTTCTACGATGGCATATGGGTAGGGGAGGATTCCCCGATCCCCAATACGCGCGGCATTCGTGACGATGTTGTGGCCGCGCTGCGTCACATAAACATTCCCAACTTGCGGTGGCCGGGCGGCTGTTTCGCCGATGATTATCACTGGCGTGATGGGATCGGCCCAAGAGAAGAACGTCCGGGCCGCGTCAACACGCATTGGGGCAATGTGATTGAAACCAATCACTTTGGCACCCATGAATTCCTCGATTTATGTGAGCAGCTAGACTGCGAGCCGTATATTTGCGGCAACGTGGGCAGCGGCACGGTGCAAGAAATGCGCGACTGGCTGGAGTATTTGACCTTTGCCGGTGACAGTACCCTGGCTGATGCGCGCCGCCAAAATGGCCGTGATGATCCCTGGCCGATTACCTACTGGGGGATCGGCAACGAGAACTGGGGATGTGGCGGTAACATGCGCGCTGAATTCTACGCGGATGTCTACCGGCGTTACGCGACATATTGTCGCCATTTCGATGGTCGCAAACTTTACCGGATCGCCGGTGGCCCCCACAACGCCGATTATCACTGGACCGACGTGCTCATGCGCGAAGCGGCGGCTTTCATGGACGGGCTTTCACTGCATTATTACAGCATGATCCAATGGGATAGCAAGGGGTCCGCAACTGATTTCGATGAGTCCGGGTGGTTCACTATCTTGAAGAAGGCGCTTTACATGGACACGATCATCGGCCAGCACAGTGCGATCATGGATCGTTACGATCCTGATCGGCGCGTGGGCCTGGTCGTCGACGAGTGGGGCACCTGGTATGACGCCGAACCGGGCACGAATCCGGCATTTCTGTACCAGCAGAACACGCTGCGCGATGCGCTGGTCGCCGCCGTGACCCTTCACATTTTCCATAAGCATTGTGAGCGCGTCCATATGGCGAACATCGCGCAGACGGTGAACGTGCTCCAGGCGATGGTGCTAACCCAGGGCGAGCACATGATCCTCACGCCGACCTATCACGTATTCGAGATGTTCAAGGGACACCAGAACGCTACCCGGCTGCCCATCTTGGTAGAACCTGAGGATTATGTCTTTGACAACGATGCAATTCCGCAGATAAGCGCGTCAGCCTCGCGGAACGCTGCGGGAGAAATCCTGGTGACATTCTGCAATACGAGTCCAAACCAGCCGGCTGATCTGACCTGTAATCTGCACGGCACTGGCGCTCTCAATGTCACCGGGCGGATTCTCACTGCCGAATCGATGAATGCCCGCAACACATTCGAATCGCCTGAGGCAGTCGAACCCAAGCCATTTGACCGGTTTTCGATATGTAACGGCCATCTGGCGATTACGCTTCCCGCCATGTCGGTGGTCGCTCTGACGCTCACCTGAATATCAGGTTGTGCTCGTAGGTAACCGGAGCAGTCAGCGATCGTATCGCGTGGCCCATCCCGACAGCGCGCCGGACCGGTGCTACACCGTCAGGCCCGCCTCGATGACCGCTACGATGCGATCCACATCGTAGATGCAGCCGTTCCAAACGCCGCCGCTCGCCTGCTGCAGGGCCGCCCACAGCCGCGAATCGTCGGGCAGCTTCGCGTGAGCGTGCAGGTCCGGGTGCGGTGTTCGCTGGCTCAGCAGGCGGTCAGCTTCCGGCGGCGCAAGCTCACGCCCATCCGCCGCAACCAGGTTAATGTGCCCTTCAAGGGTCTTGCGGTCGATCACGATCTCTATCTCGTCACCATCGCGCAGTTTGCCAACCGGGCCGCCGGCCAACGCTTCGGGTCCCACGTGCCCGATGCATGCCCCGGTCGAGACGCCGCTGAAACGCCCATCGGTGATGACCGGCACGTGTTTTCCCCAGGGGACGTACTTGAGCGCGGAGGTGAGTTGATACGTCTCTTCCATGCCGGTCCCCAGGGGACCAATGCCGATCAGAACGATCACGTTGCCGGGCTCTACCGGCGCGTCAGTCATGCCTTTCACCGCTGCAACGGCGTCCTTTTCGCTCGTAAAAATCCGCGCGGTCCCGCGCTTGCGATAGATGTCGTCCGGACCGATCACACCGGGGTCGATAGCGGTGGCCTTGACGACCGACCCCTGTGGCGCGATGTTGCCCACCGGGAAGATCACGGTGCTGCTCAGTCCATTCGCCCGCGCCTGTTCGGCGCTCATGATCACGTGGTCGGGATCGACTCGCGCCTCGCTCGCCAGCCGCTCGCGGCAGAGTCGCCGGCGCGGGCTTTGCTCCCACCAGTCGAGGTTTTCGCCGAGCGTCTGTCCCGAAACCGTCAGAACGTCCAGGTGCAGCAGCCCCATCGCGCGAAGGTGATGCATGACTTCGGGCACGGCTCCCGCGAAGAAGACCTGCACGGTCGGGTGATTGCGCGGGCCGTTCGGGAGGGCATCCACCAGACGCGGCACGCTGCGGTTGACGGCCTGCCAGTCCGCGACGGTGGGCAAGCTCAGGCCGGCCTCGTGCGCAATCGCGGGCAGATGCAGCAGCAGATTCGTGCTGCCACCGACCGCCGCGTGAACGAGCATGGCGTTTTCCAGCGCATGTTGGGTCAGAATGTCGCGCAGGCGGATGTTGGTGGCCTTCAGGTGGAGCAGCGCCAGCGCGGAACGGTGCCCGATATCCAGCCAGACCGGTTCGCCCGACGGCGCCAGCGCGCTGTGCGGCAGCGCCAGGCCCAACGCCTCCGCGATCACCTGGGACGTGGCGGCGGTGCCCAGAAACTGGCAGCCGCCCCCCGCAGAGCCGCAAGCCCGGCATCCCATTTCCGCGGCGTAGTCCAGCGTGATCAGGTCATGCGCAAACCGCGTGCCAATCGTCTGGACGATGGCGGTGTCCTCGGCCTCAGGGTCGGGCAGCGTCACGCCACCAGGGACGACGATTCCCGGCAGATCGGCTGTGCCGGCCAGCGCCATCATGATCGCTGGCAGCCCCTTGTCGCAGGTGCCGATGCCCATGACGCCCTGGCGCGTGGGCAGCGACCGGATGAGCCGGCGCATGGTCATGGCGGCGTCGTTGCGGTAGGGCAGGCTGTCGAACATGCCCGCCGTGCCCTGGGTGCGCCCGTCGCACGGATCCGAACAGTAGACGGCGAAGGGAATGCTGTTGTGGGCGCGCAGCGTTGCGGCGGCACGCTCGACGAGCAGGGAGACTTCCCAGTGCCCGGTATGGTAGCCCAACGCCAGCGGCGAACCGTCTCCGGCGCGCAAGCCGCCGTGCGTGCTGACGATGCAGTAGTGGTCGCGGCCAACCTCCTCCGGATGCCAGCCCATCGCCACATTCTGCGTCATGCCAAACAGATTGCCGCTCGGTTCTTCGCGCAGTGCGTCGGCGGTGAGGGGCAGACGGCCCTGCGGGCCCTCGCCAAACAACCTCGTCTCCTGCGCGGCAATTTCGTTACCAAGAATGTCGTCGCTGGAGGTCATCAAACAACCTTTACCGTGTTGATCAGCGCATCCACGCCATCGATGGTGATGTGCACCGTGTCACCGGCGTGCAGCGTGAAATCATGGGGCGGCACGATGCCCGTTCCGGTCAGCAAGACCACGCCCTGTGGAAATGTCAGGCTGCGCCCGAGGTAGGTGAGAAGATCGCGCGCGCTCCGCTGGATGTTCCGCGTATCGGTTTCGCCGGAAAAGACCACGCCATCGCCGCGCCGGATTTCCAGCCGGATCGGCACGTGCGGGAAATCCGCGACGGCCTGGAGGCGGATGCCGTGCCCCAGGGCACACGCGGCGGTATAGATTTTGGCTTGAGGCAAATAAAGCGGATTTTCACCCTCGATGTCGCGGCTGCTCATGTCGTTGGCGGCGGTCATCCCCACGATCTCCAGGGCCGGATTCATCACCAGGGCCAGTTCCGGTTCCGGCACGTTCCACGTCGCATCGGACCGGATACCGACTTCCCCGTAATGGCCCACGACCCATTCGCCCCTGGCCTTGAAGAACAGCTCCGGGCGCGTCGCGCGGTACACACGCAGGTAGACGTCGCCGCCGTCGTCAGCCTCTTCCTGGCGGGCGAGGCGGCTGCGCTCGTAGGTGACGCCAGCGGCCCACACGTCCTGGACATCCACCGGCGCCAGCCAATGGGGAGCGTCCGGTGATGGTACGTTGTCGAATAGCGCGGCGGGATAGGTGCTCGGCGCCGACTCGGCGATGCTCGCCAGCGCGTCCAAAGCGGCCTGTGGATCGCCAACCGACGATTGCAGCCATGCGCTGATGGTCGGGACCTGCTCGCTTACATCGTACACGGTGTCGGCGCGATGCACGCCAGTTCTTGTGCCACCGCCCGGAACGAAGACACGTACAAACCACATGGTCGTTTGCTCATTTCCAGTCTAAAAAGTTACGATAGCTGATTGTAGCCGATCAAGCTGGCAGAACAAAGCGGTGAGACAGACAGCCAGTGATCGGTCAACGAGAGTTTCGTGAATTCGCGAGTTAGCCTTAAGGATGTGACATGATCTCGGGAAAAAACCTGATCGCGGGTCAGTGGTCTGCACAAGGGAACGAAACGTTCGTCGCCGTCGATCCCCGCATGAAAGCTGAGGGCAGTGTTCGGTTTTTTAATGCTACGGACAGCGAGATCGATCTGGCAGTGCGCCAGGCAGCCAGGGCCTTCAAAGCGATGCGCCCGGTCACTGCAGCGGCACGCGCCGCATTCCTCGAATCCGCTGCCGACGAGATCGAAAAGTTAGGCGCGGAGCTGATCGAGACGGTCGATACGGAAACCGGCCTGGGGCGGCCCCGTCTGGAAGGCGAGCGGGGCCGGACCACGTCACAACTGCGGCTCTTCGCCAACCTGCTGCGCGATGGCTCCTTTGTCGAAGCCATCATCGATACGGCGATCCCGGACCGAACACCGGCGCCGCGCCCCGACATCCGGCGCATGTTGATCCCGTTGGGACCCGTGGCCGTGTTTGGGGCGAGCAATTTCCCGCTGGCCTTCAGCGTTGGCGGCGGCGATACGGCCTCGGCGTTTGCCGCCGGGTGTCCGGTCATCGTGAAGGCCCACCCGGGCCACCCTGGCACGTCCGAGCTCGTCGCGCGGGCCATCCTGGCGGCGGGAGAGCAGCACGGGTATCCGCCGGGATTCTTCTCGATGGTTCAGGGCGATACGGTCAGGGTTGGGCAGACTCTGGTCGAGCATCCGCAGCTCGAAGCGGTGGGATTCACGGGGTCGCTGCGCGGTGGGCGTGCGCTGTTCGACACCGCCGCCAGGCGTCCCCGCCCGATCCCGGTCTTCGCCGAGATGGGCAGTCTCAACCCGATCGTGATCTCGCCCCGGGCGCTCGCGGTGCGCGGCGAAGACATCGCCGCCGGACTGGTGAATTCGGTCACGCTGGGGTGCGGCCAGTTCTGTACCAAGCCGGGTCTGGTGTTCGTCGTGGATGACGACGCGAGCCAGACGTTCATCGCCCGCGTGGCCGAACTGATGGATCAGCGGCAGCCGGGCGTGCTGCTGAACGAGGCAGTCCTGGCCCGTCTGTCGGTGGACGTCGAGCGCACATATGCCACGGGACGAGTATCGGAACAGACCGCAACCGATGCTGTCGCACCTGAGGGATACTCCTTTCCCAATACCGTATTTCAGACCACCGCGGAGCAGTTCATCCGTGATGAGTCGCTGCAAGACGAGCATTTCGGTCCGGTGACGATGTTCGTGACGTGCCCCACACCCGACGCGCTATTCGAGGCCGTGGAGTCGCTGCATGGCAATCTGACCGCGACCGTCCATTCTGAACCGGAAGAGTCAGCCTTTACCAGCGAGTTGTTCTCACGGCTGCGCGAAAAGGCCGGGCGCTTGATCTGGAATGGCTTTCCAACCGGCGTCGAGGTGGTGTATGCGATGCAGCATGGTGGTCCTTACCCCGCCACCACGGCCCCGCAGACGACATCGGTGGGGCTGATGGCGATCAAACGCTTCATGCGCCCTGTCGCATTTCAAGACCTGCCTGACGCCCTCCTGCCGGAAGCGCTACAGGATGCCAATCCGCTGAACATCTGGCGCGTGGTCGATAATCAGCTCACCCGCGAACCACTTCACCGGTGACGCATTAGGTTATGGAATCCAGGTCGTATATCCGGCATTGGCACGCCCTGCTGGAACGCCAGAATCCAGAGGGCACAACTGAAGAGGTCTCCGTTGCCAACGGCCCCCACATAGCGTAAGTGACGCAGCCGGTGCCGGTTTCTATAGGCTCACGGTCCGTGTTTCCGGCTCGTAGGCGCAGAACGGCTCTTCGGCCAGGTAATCGCCGGTGACGCCGTAGGCTCGCGCCCGGCATCCGCTGCACAGCGCCTTAAACTGGCAGACCCCACACTTGCCGCCCAGCAGATCCGGGTCGCGCATTTCGGCGAACAACGGGCTGTCCTGCCAGATGTCCCCAAACGCCCGCTGCCGGACGTTCCCCGCCGCAACCGGCAGGTAGCCGCACGGGAACACCTCGCCCCGGTGCGACACGAAACAGACCCCGGTCCCGGCCAGGCAGCCTTTCGTCGCGGCGTGCATCTGCCCGTGCGGGTGCCCGTGTACCTGGCGGGCATGGCTGGCGGGCAAATCGCGGCCCTTGCCCTGGCGGTTGTCCTCGGCGCGGCGCTGACGCATCACGCGGAAGTAGTGCGGGGCGCAGGTGGCCTTGAGCTGCAGGTCCGGCTCGGCCTGCTCGGTATCGTACAGCCAGTTCAGGATGCGCTCGTAGTCCGCCGCGCTCACCATCTGGTCGTCGGCGATCTCCACGCCGCAGCCGACCGGCACCAGCAGGAACAGGTGCAGCGCGACGGCGTCCAGGTCTTTCGCCAGCGCCAGCACGTCGTTGAGCTGCTGCTGGTTGTGCCTGGCGACCGTTGTGTTGATCTGGACCGGCAGCCCAACTCGCCGCAGCGCCCGGAGGCCACGGACGGCGGCATCGAACGAGCCGCGCAGCGCGCGAAAGGCGTCGTGGGTGGGGGCGTCCGCGCCGTCGAACGAGATGCTCACGCGCTTCACGCCGCTGTCGCGGATGCGCGCCGCGAGGTCGTCATCGATCAGTGTGCCGTTGGTCGCCAGCGCCACGGGCAGGCCGGCGTCGGTTGCATAGCGCGCGATGTCGAGGATGTCCGGTCGCATCAGCGGCTCGCCGCCGGACAGCACGAAGACGGGCCTGCCCACTGCCGCCAGTTGGTCGATCAGGGTGAAGGCTTCCGTGGTGGTGAGGTCTTGCGGCGTGAGCTGATCGGCGACTTCGATGCGGCGGCAGTGGATGCAGCGGAGATTGCAGCCCGCCGTCGTTTCCCAGAACACCAGGCGTGGTGGTGGATAGGCCATTGGTTACCCCTTGCGAAAATATGCAAAACTATGTAAAACTATCTCATCCAAGTAGATAATGAAATGTTGATTGATACAAGTGAGTTTTGTCATGGCAGATTAGTGATAGAAGTTGAGGTTTTGTAGATTTTTTCTGCAAAAATAGATAAAGCTAGATTTCATTAGATTCAGGTATGTTTATGGACCAAGAGCGCCTTATGACTGCACGTGAACCTGAATGGTTGACCCTCTCCGAAGCGGCGGATCTGCTGGGAGTTCACCCGACCACGCTGCGCCGCTGGGCGGACAACGGCGACATCCCGGTCAAGCTGACGCCCGGCGGGCACCGCCGTTTTTTGCGCCGGGAACTGCTGGCCCGCATGCAGCGCGACGACCCTCCGGCCCACCTGCGCGACACGACCGGGCGCGCCTGGGGCGATTTCGCCCTGGTCGAGACGCGCCAGCGGCTGATCCGGCAGCCGGAGCCGCTGTGGCTGACCGCCTTCGACGCCGAGCACCGCGACGAAAAGCGCGAGCTGGGCCGCCGCCTGATGGGCCTGGTCATGCAGCACATTTCCGCGCCCGACGACGATTCGCACCTGCTGATCGAGGCCAAGGGCATCGCCGCGCGCTATGCCCACAACTGCGTCCAGGCCGGGCTGTCGGCAGCGCAGGGGCTCGAGGCGACGGCGTTCTTCCGCGACACGACGACCGAGGTCGCGCTGCAAATGCCCCATCTGGCGGCGCTGGGCGGCGATGCTCAGATGCGCCTGCTCCGCAAGCTGAACCAGGTGTTCAACGTCGTCCAGGTCAGCTTCATCGAGTATTACGAAGCGTTTTCGGACCGCGACGAAAGGTGAGAGTCGATGTTCTTCTGCCGGAGCGTCAGCCACCACACCACACCCCTCGCCGTGCGCGAAAAACTGAGCCTGACCGCCCGGCAGCAGGCCGAATGGCTGTCCCAACGGCGCGGCGCTGAGGCGGCCATCCTCTCGACCTGTAACCGGCTGGAGTTGTACGCGCACCTGCCATCGGCCCAGCACATGGATGCGCTGTGGGCGGACCTGCTGCGCTGCCGCGACGTGCAGCCCGGCGACGTGGCCGCGTACACCGTCGCGCTGGCCGGCGTGGATGCGGCGCGCCACCTCGTCCGCGTGAGCTGCGGCCTGGAATCGATGGCCCTGGGCGAGCCGCAAATCCTCGGCCAGGTGACGGGCGCCTACCAGGGGGCGCACGAGCACGGCGCCGCCGGGCCGTCGCTCTCGCTGCTGTTCCGCACCGCGATCCACGCGGCCAAACGCGCCCGGACCGAGACGACGATCGGCACTGGCTCGGCATCGGTGAGCGCGCTGGGGATCGCCCGCGCCGAAGAGACGCTCGGCGCGCTGGCCGAGCGGGCGGTGATGGTCCTGGGCGCGGGCGACATGGCCGAGACGATCGTCAAGGCGCTGGCCCAGCGCGGGGCACGGCGGGTCACGGTCGTCAGCCGAACCTTCGACCGCGCGCGGCAGTTGGCCGGTGCCTGGGACGTCGCGGTCCGGCCTATCACCGAGCTCAAAGAGGCGCTCACCGAGGCGGATGTCCTGTTCACGACGTCGAGCGCGCCGTTCACCATCCTCGCGCCGGAAGACGTCGCGCCGGTCATGCAGGCCCGCCCACGCCGCCCGCTGTGCATCGTGGATATCGCCGTCCCGCGCGACGTGGACCCGGCGGTCGCGGCCATTCCCGGCGTGTGCCTCCACGACCTGGACGACCTGCAGCACGTGATCGAGGCGACGTTCGAGGAGCGGCAGGCGAACATCCCCGCCGTGGAGCGCATCATCGAGGAGGAGCTGTCGAAATTCTGGGGCGATTACCAGGCGCGCTCGGTGGCGCCCACCATTCGCCTGCTGCGCGAGCAGGCCGAGCAGCTTCGCCAGGCCGAGCTGAATTGGGCCTACAACCGCCTGCCCCCCGAAAGCGACCGCGAGCGCACGCTGTTCGAGCAGTTCAGCCACCGGCTGATGAATAAGATGCTGCACCACCTCACCCACAATCTGAAGGCGAAGGCCGGGCAGGAAGACGGCGCGATGGTCGCCGCGCTGGCCCGCGATCTGTTTGGACTGGAAGACACGGTTTGATGGACCCGTTACGGATCGGAACGCGCCGCAGCGCCCTGGCGCTCTGGCAGACGCACCACGTGCGGGACGCCCTGCGCGCTCACCATCCCGGCCTGCCGGTCGAGATCGTCCACCTGACGACGACCGGCGACCGCGTGATCGACAGGCCGCTGCCGGAGATCGGCGGTAAGGGGCTGTTCACCCAGGAGCTTGAGGACGCCCTGCGCGCCGGGACGATCGATCTGGCGGTGCACAGTCTCAAGGACCTGCCGACCGAGATGCCCGGCGCGTTCGCGCTGGCGGCGATCCTTGCGCGGGTCGATCCGTTCGACGCGCTGGTGAGCCGCGACGGTCTGCCGCTGGACGCGCTGCCCCCCGGCGCGACGGTCGGCACGAGCAGCCTGCGCCGCCGGGCGCAGCTTCTGGCCGCTCGCCCGGACCTGACCACCGACTCGCTGCGCGGCAACGTCGACACCCGCCTGCGCAAAGCGAGCGATCCCGCCGGGCCGTACGACGCGATCGTCCTGGCCGTGGCGGGGCTGGACCGGCTGGGGCGGCGCGACGCGATCACGCAGGTGCTCGACGCCGCGATCATGCTGCCCGCGCCGGGGCAGGGCGCGGTGGCGGTGCAGTGCCGCGCGGACGACGACCGGGCGCGGGCGCTGCTGGCGCCCCTCGACGACGCCCCGACGCGCGTAGCCGTGATGGCGGAGCGCGCGTTTCTGGCGCGGCTCGATGCCGGCTGCCGGCTGCCCGTCGCCGCGCTGGCGACGCTGGACGGTGGATCGCTGCGGCTGGCGGGCCGCGTCAGCCGCCTGGACGGCGCGCAGACGATCACCGTCACCGGGGCGGCGTCCCCGGCGGAGGCGGACGATCTCGGCGCGCGGCTGGCCGGGGAGGCGCTCGCCCAGGGCGCGGAGGCGCTGCTGGCCGAGGTTCGCGGAGGGCTGCCGCGATGATGGCCCACCCGCTGCACGGCAGGCGAATCGTGATCACGCGCCCGCCGCACAAAGCGGCGGATTTCGCCGCGCGGCTGCGCAGCCTGGGCGCCGAGCCGGTGCTGCTGCCCACCATTCGCATCCAGCCGCCGGGCGATCCCGCCCCGCTGGATGATGCCCTGCGCCGCCTGGATCGCTACGACTGGCTGATCGTCACCAGCGCCAACGCCGTGCCCCAGCTTTGGGCGCGGCTGGCGGCGCTCGGCCTGGACCCGGCGCGGCTGAATTGGCCGGACGTGGCGGCCATTGGGCCCGCGACCGCCCAGGCGCTGGCGGAGCGCGGCGTGCCTCCGGCGCTGGTACCCGCCGAGCACATCGCCGAGGCGCTGTTCGTGGCGCTGCGCGACCGGGTCAGCCTGCCGGGGCTGCGCGTCCTGCTGCCCCAGGGGAACCTGGCCCGCCCGGTGCTGGCCGGCCTGCTGCGCGAGGCGGGCGCGCGGGTCGATGCGGTGGTCGCTTACGAGACGGTCCGCCCGGCGGGCGCCGGGGAACTCCCCGCGCCGGTCGACGCCGTGACGTTTACCAGCGCCTCGACCGCCCAAAACTTCGCCGATCTGTTCGACGATCCGCGGGCGGCCACCGTCGGCGCGGCGGTGGTCTGCATCGGCCCGGTGACGGCGGCGGCGGTTCGTGAGTTGGGACTGCCGGTGCACGCCGTGGCCGATCCGTACACCATCGACGGGCTGATCGATGCCCTGTGCCAGCTATTCGAAAGGGATCACGCACCATGACTTTCCCGACCGTTCGACTGCGCCGATTGCGCACCAGCCCCAGCCTGCGGGCGATGGTCCGCGAGACGACGCTGCGCCCGGCCAATTTCGTTTACCCGCTGTTCGTGGTGCATGGCCGCGACGTGCGCGAGGAGATCCCCTCGATGCCCGGCGTCTTCCACCAGTCGGTGGACCGCCTGCCGGGCGAGATCGAGTCGCTGGCGGCGCTGGGGATTCCGGCGGTGATCCTGTTCGGCATCCCGGCGCACAAGGACCCGCTGGGCCGGGAGAACTTCGCCGATGACGGCATCGTGCAGCAGGCGATCTGCGCCATCAAGGACGCCAACCCGGCCACCCTGGTGATGACCGACGTCTGCCTGTGCGAGTACACCGATCACGGGCACTGCGGGATCGTGCGCGATGGCGACATCCTCAACGACGAGACGCTCGACATCCTGGGCCGGGTCGCCGTGTCGCACGCGGCAGCCGGGGCGGACGTCGTCGCGCCCAGCGGCATGATGGACGGCATGGTGGGCGCCATCCGCGCGGCGCTGGACGGCGCCGGGTATGCAGACGTCAGCATCCTGTCGTATGCGGTCAAATACGCCAGCGCGTTTTACGGCCCGTTCCGCGATGCCGCCCAGAGCGCCCCGGCCTTCGGCGACCGCCGGACGCACCAGATGGACCCGGCCAACGCCCGCGAAGCCCTGCGCGAGGCCCAGCTCGATGCCGACGAAGGGGCCGACATGCTGATGGTCAAGCCCGCGCTGGCCTACCTGGACGTGATCCGCCGCGTGCGCGAGCGGTTCGAGCTGCCGGTGGCGGCCTACAACGTCAGCGGCGAGTACAGCATGATCAAAGCGGCGGCGGCGCGCGGCTGGCTGGACGAGCGGGCCGCTGCCCTGGAAACCTTGACCGCCATTCGCCGCGCCGGGGCGGACCTGATCCTGACCTATCACGCCAAAGACGCGGCGCGGTGGTTGCAGCAGATGGAGTAGCCGATCATGGAAGCCGACAAGACGGGACGTCAGGTTGTCAAATACACGTTTTATAAGCTCGACACCACGGCTTTTCTGCGCCTGCCCGAAGTCAAGCAGCGCGATGCCAAGCTCGATTTCATCGACACGGTGCGCGGGTTCAACCGGCGGATGCTGCTGCGCTCGTACTCGCTGGTCGGGATGCGGCGCGACGTCGACTTTCTGCTGTGGACCGTGGCCGAAGACGTGGAAGCCTTCCAGCAGTTGGAAACCGCGATCCGCAACACGGCGCTGGGGCCCTATCTGGACGTGACCCGCTCGTTTTTGTCGGGCACGAAGCGCAGCATGTACGACATCAGCCTGCCGGAAGACGCGGGCGGCGCGTCCGCCGAGGAGCGCATCCGCATCGAGCCGAGCGACTCGCGCTACCTGTTCGTGTACCCGTTCGTCAAAACGCGGGCGTGGTACGCGCTCTCGCAGGAGGGGCGCCAGGCGATGATCACCGAGCACATTCGCGTCGGGCGCAAGTATCCGGACATCCGGCTCAACACGACCTATTCCTACGGCATCGACGACCAGGAATTCGTGGTGGCCTTCGAGGGCGACGATCCGCACGATTTCGTCGATCTGGTGAACGATCTCCGCTTCACCGAGGCCAGCATGTACACCCTCAGCGACACGCCGATGCACATCGCCATCGCGATGAGCCTGCCGGAGATGATGGACTCGATCGGCGGGGCCCAGGTCAGCGATCTGGTCGATGACGACGTGACCGAGGTCGGCGGCTGGCTGCCCGTGGCGAGCCTGGGCGAGCTCTCGCCCGATTCGGCCCTGCGCGTGTATTACGGGACGCAGCAGGTCGCGCTGTTCCGCGCCAACGGCCACATCTACGCGCTGAACAACCGCTGTCCTCACGCGCGCGGCCCGCTGTGCGAGGGCACGCTGCATCACGAGAATGGAACCGGCCCGGCGGTGCGCTGCCCGTGGCACGAGGCGTACTTCCGCCTGGAAGATGGCGCGGTGCTGTCCGGGCCGTCGCCGCGCGGTGTGGCGACCTACCGGGTGCGCGTCGAGGGCGATACGATCTACATTGCGCGCCGCGAAGAAAGCGAGACTGCATGACGAACGACCGTTTTTTGAGAGCCTGCCGCCGCGAGCCGGTCGATGCGACCCCGATCTGGCTAATGCGCCAGGCCGGGCGCTACATGGCCGAGTATCGCGCCGTGCGCGCCCAACACACCATGCTCGACGTGATCCGCACGCCGGAGCTGGCCTGCGAGATCACGCTCCAGCCGGTGGACGCCTTCGAGCTGGACGCCGCGATCATCTTCGCGGACATCCTGCCCATTCTGATCGGCATGGGGCTGGACCTCGATTTCGTCAAGGGCGAGGGGCCGGCCATCGGCAACCCGATCGCGTCCCCGGCGGACGTGGACGCGCTGCGCACGCCCCCGGCTGCCGAGAACCTGCCGTTCACGCTGGACGCGATCCGGCTGGTCCGGCGCGAGCTGGACGGGCGCATCCCGCTGATCGGGTTCTCCGGCGCGCCGTTCACGCTGGCGAGCTACGCGATCGAGGGCGGCGGCTCGAAGAATCACGTCAAGGTCAAGACGTTCATGCACGCCGAGCCGGACGCCTGGGCGCGCCTGATGGACAAGCTGGCGCAGGTGGTCGGCGACTATCTCGTGGCTCAGGCCGAGGCCGGGGCGCAGGCGCTGCAGGTCTTCGATAGCTGGGCGGGCATCCTGTCCCCGCGCGACTACCGCGAGAAGGCGCTGCCCTACGCCCAACGCGTCGTGGCGCGCGCGCAGAGCGCGGGCGTGCCGGTGATCTATTTCGGCACCGACCTCAACGGGATGCTGCCCGATCTGGTGCAGACCGGCGCGGACGTCATCGGCGTGGACTGGCGCATCGCGATTGACGACGCCTGGGCGCGGTTGGGGCCGGTTGTCGCCGTGCAGGGCAACCTGGACCCGGTGACCCTCTTCGCGCCGTGGGAGCGCATCGCGCCCGCCGTGGACGATATCCTGGCCCGGACGGCGGGGCGGGCGGGCCACATCTTCAACCTGGGGCATGGCATCCTGCCGGGAACGCCGGTCGATCACGTCAGGCGGCTGGCCGAATACGTCCACGAGCGGAGCGCAGCTTTGCAGAGGGAGAGCGAACGATGACAGAGACGATAGGCGTGCTTCTGATGGCCTACGGCGGGCCGGACTCGCTGGACGACATTCCGGCCTTCCTGCGCGACATTCGCGGTGGGCGGCCCACGTCGCAGGCGCTCATCGACGAGATCACCGAGAACTACCGCAAGATCGGCGGCAAGTCGCCCTTGCTGGACATCACCCGGCGGCAGGCGGCGCTGCTCGAAGCGCGGCTCAATGTCGGCGCGCGCCCCGGCGTGCACTACAAGACGTACATCGGGATGCGCCACTGGACGCCGTGGATCAAGGACGCGGTCGCGCAGATGATCGAGGACGGGATTCAACAGGCGGTGGCGCTGGTGCTCGCGCCGCACTATTCGAGCATGAGCATCGCCCGCTATTTCGCCCGGCTAGACGAGGCGCTCGCCGAGCACGACGCGCCCTTCAGCTACGCCGCCGTGACCAGCTACCACGATCACCCGCTGTACGTCGAAGCGCTGGCGCGGCGCGTCCAGCAGGGGCTGGACGGCATGCCGGGCGACACGCTGGTGATCTTCAGCGCCCACAGCCTGCCGGTCCGCATCATGGAGCAGGGCGATCCGTATGACGACCAGTTGCGAGAAACCGCCCGGCTGGTGGCCGCGCAGGCCGGCCTGCCGGACGATCGCTGGACGTTTTCGTACCAGAGCGCGGGCAAAAGCCCGGAGCCGTGGCTCGGCCCGCAGATCGAGGAATACGTGGTCGAGCTGGCGGGGCGCGGCCACAAGAACCTGCTCTCGTGCGTGGTGGGCTTCGTGGCCGATCACGTCGAGGTGCTGTTCGACATCGACATCGAGGCCCAAACCGCCGCCGAGGCCGCCGGGGCGCGGCTGGAGCGCGTGCCGTCGCTGAACGACGATCCGCTGTTCATCGCGGCGCTAGCCGATCTCGTGCGCCAGCATGAAAGGAGCCTAGCATGAGCCGGCGCCTGGTCATCGTGGGCGGCGGGATCGCCGGGCTGGCGACCGCCTATTACGCGCAGCGCGCCGCGGACGACGCCGGGCTGGACGTGGCGATCACCCTGGTCGAGCGCGACGATCACCTGGGCGGCAAGATCACCACCGACACGCCGGACGGGTTCGTGATCGAAGGCGGGCCGGACTCGTTCATCACCCAGAAGCCGTGGGCGATCCAGTTGTGCCGCGAGCTGGGCCTGGAAGACCGGCTGATGGGCACCAACGACGCGCAGCGGAGCGTGTACGTGCTGCGCGGCGGGCGGCTGCGCAAAATGCCGGACGGCCTCATGCTGATCGTGCCGACGCGGTTCATGCCGTTCGTGACTTCCGACCTGATCTCGTGGCCGGGCAAGATTCGCATGGGGATGGACCTGTTCATTCCCCGGCGCACCGACGAGAGCGACGAGAGCCTGGCCGACTTCATCCGGCGGCGGCTGGGGCAGGAAGCGCTGGATGTGCTGGCCGAGCCGATGATGGCCGGGATTCACGTTTCCGACGCGGAGACGCTCAGCCTCAAGGCGACCTTCCCGCGCTTCATCGACATCGAGCGCCAATACGGCAGCCTGACGCGCGGCATGATCGCCGCTCGCCGGGCGCGGAGCGCCGCCTCCAACGGGCAGGCGAACGGCGCGGGCAAAACGACGGTCTTCATGACGCTGCGCGGCGGCCTGCAAGAGCTGGTGGCCGCGCTGCGGAGCGCGCTGCGGGGCACGATCATCACCGGGCAGGGCGTGGCCGAGCTACAGCGTGGACTGGGCGGCTATACGCTGGCGCTCGACGATGGCCGGACCCTGGCCGCGGACGCGGTCGTGCTGGCGACGCCGGCCTATGCCGCCGCCGACCTGCTGCGAGCGGATCATCCCGAGCTGGCCGGGATGCTCGACGCGATCCGCTACGTGTCCACCGCAACCGTGTCGCTGGGCTACGACGCGGCGTCGTTCGATCATCCGCTGGACGGCTTCGGCTTCGTCGTGCCGCGCAAAGAGCCGACCCGGCTGCTCGCCGCCACCTGGACCAGCACCAAGTTCACGCACCGCGCCCGGCCTGGGACCGTGCTGCTGCGGG
This sequence comes from Anaerolineae bacterium, assembly GCA_018432315.1. GTDB lineage: Bacteria > Chloroflexota > Anaerolineae > Aggregatilineales > Aggregatilineaceae > LM3-B42. The sequence goes on along the minus strand of JAHDLB010000019.1, from coordinate 48,741 downwards.
CTTTCATCGGCGGGCCGCGCCGCGAAGACCTGGTCGATCGGGACGACGAGGCGCTGGTGGGGCTGGTGCGTGAGGAACTGCGTGTTATCATGGGCGTGCGGGCCGAGCCATCGGTGGCGCGCGTGTACCGCTGGCCGCGCGGCAATCCGCAGTACGACGTCGGCCACCTGGAGCGCGTCGACCGGATCGAGACGCTGTGCCCGCCGGGCCTGTCCCTGACCGGCAGCGCCTATCGCGGCGTCGGGATTCCGGACTGTGTGAAGCAGGGGCAGGCGACGGCGGAGCAGGTGATCGCGGCCCTGCGCGAGGCGCAGCCGGTGGCGGCTCAACCGTAAACCAGAACCAGGAGACGACGGGGTGTTTGTATGGTGAAAACAGATCGTTCTTCGGCGCTGTACCGGCAGGCTGTGGGCGTGATGCCCGGCGGGGTGAACTCGCCGGTGCGCGCCTTTCGCGGCGTGGGCGGCGACCCGCTGTTCATCGAGCGCGGCGAGGGGCCTTACCTCTACGACGTGGACGGCAACCGCTACGTCGATTACGTGATGAGCTGGGGTCCGCTGATCCTGGGCCACGCGCACCCGGCAGTGGTGGAGGCCATCCAGCGGCAGGCCGCCTGTGGCACCAGCTACGGCGCGCCGACCGAGTTGGAGATCGCGCTGGCCGAGCAGGTGATCGCCCTGATCCCGTCGGTGGAGATGGTCCGCTTCGTCAATTCGGGGACCGAGGCGACGATGTCCGCGCTGCGGCTGGCGCGCGCCTACACGGGCCGCCATAAGATCGTCAAGTTCGAGGGCTGTTATCACGGCCACGCCGACATGCTGCTGGTGCAGGCCGGTTCCGGCGTGGCGACGCTCGGCCTGCCGGACAGCCCAGGCGTGCCGCCGGGCGCCACCCAGGACACGCTGACCGCGCCGTACAACGATCTCGACGCGGTGCGCGCCTTGTTCGAGCAGTTTCCGGACGACATCGCGGCGGTGATCGTCGAGCCGGTGGCGGGCAATATGGGCGTCGTGCCGCCGCTGGCCGGGTTTTTGCAGGGCCTGCGCGACGTGACGTCTCAGCACGGCGCGCTGCTGATCTTCGACGAGGTGATGACCGGCTTCCGCGTCGCGCTGGGCGGCGCGCAGGCGGCGTATGGCGTGCTGCCGGACCTGACCGCCTTCGGTAAGGTGATCGGCGGTGGACTACCGGTGGGCGCGTATGGCGGACGCAAGGCAATCATGGAGCACGTCGCCCCGGCGGGCGCGATGTACCAGGCCGGGACGCTCTCCGGCAACCCGCTGGCGATGGCCGCCGGAATCTCCACGCTGCGGATGCTGACCGAAGCCCGTGTCTTCGACCGCATCGTGGGCGTGGCGACGATCATCCGCGAGACCATCGAGCGTGAGGCCGCCGCCGCGGGAATCCCGGTCCAGACGGCGCAGGCGGGCACCATGTTCGGGGTGTTCTTCAACGAGCGCCCGGTGACGAATTACGCCGAAGTGAAGACCAGCGATGCCCGGCGCTATGCCCGCTTCTTCCATGGCATGTTGGAGCAGGGCGTGTACTTTGCGCCGTCGGCCTTCGAGGCGGCGTTCGCCGCTTTGCCGCACGACGGCCCGGCGCTGGGCCAGACACTGACGGCAATCGAACGCGTTTTCAAGCTGCTGTAAGGGCGCAACATGGACAAACGCCGTCTGCTCGTCATCTTCATCGTCGTGTTCATCGACCTGCTCGGGTTTGGGCTGATCCTGCCGCTGCTGCCGTTCTATGCCGAAACGTTCGACGCCAGCAACACGCTGATCGGGCTGCTGGTTGCGTCCTACGCCGGGGCACAGCTCATCGGCGCGCCCCTCCTCGGGCGCCTGTCCGACCGCTACGGGCGCCGGCCCGTCCTGCTCGTCAGCATTCTGGGGACGGCGCTCGGCTTCGTGATGCTCGGCATGGCCGGTTCGCTGTGGATGCTCTTCCTGGCGCGCATCGTGGATGGCCTGACAGGCGGCAACATCTCGGTTGCGCGGGCCTACATCACCGACATCACGGACGAGGACAACCGGGCGCGGGGGTTGGGGCTGATCGGCGCCGCGTTCGGCCTGGGTTTTGTGATTGGCCCGGCGATGGGTGGGCTGTTGAGTTCGGGCGAGCAGTACGCGCTGCCCGCTTTCGCGGCTGCCGGGCTGGCGGGTTTCAACCTGGTCCTGGCCTATATCTGGCTGCCCGAATCGCTGGACGCGCAGCGCCGGAGGGAGCTGGCGGCTCACCAGGGGGCCGATTCCTGGCTCACGACCTTCCAGCGCGTGTTGCAGCGCCCACAAATCGGCCCCCTGCTGCGGATGGCGTTCGTGTTCAACCTGGCTTACGTAACGTTCACGGGCATCTTTTCGCTGCACGCCAAGGAACACCTGGAGCTGGCGTCGGACGAAACGGGCTACCTCCTGGCCTATGTCGGCCTGCTGGCGGCATTCGTTCAAGGGGGCGTGGTGGGCAGGCTCGCGTCACGCTATCAGGACCGGCAGTTGATCAGCGTTTCCGCCGCCTTGATGACGGTCTCCCTGGCCGGTTGGGCTTTCGCGCCGGGAATATTCGTCTCGCTGGTGGTGCTCGTTCCCCTGGCGTTCTCCATCGGGGTCCTCAGCACGATGCTGCAAAGCGTGCTCACCAAGGCGGTGCCGGTCGATGATGTGGGCAGCATCATGGGGCTGTTCACCGCGATCGGCAGCATCACCCGCGTGATCGGGCCGGCTGCGGGCGGCGTCCTGTTCGACGTCGCGGGGGCGTGGGCGCCCGGTGTGTTTGGGGCCGCGCTGATGGCCTGGTTCGTGTACTCGGCGTGGCGGGTTCTGCTCGGTGCGCGCAGCGGCGCGTTTTCGGAAGCTGAGCACGATCTCGCTGTCGTGGGTACTTCACGTATCCGACCTGATTTTCCTCTGAATCGTCGTGTAGAATAACCCCCGTAAGGCTAAATAACCTCACGGATGCCCCGATTCACGCCTACGCGGCGTCGCGATAGCAGTCATGAATGATGCCACCCAGAACATTGCGACAGCGCACCGGGCCGCTCGCTGCTCGACATCGTCTTTCAGGCGAAAATCAAGACGGATGTGCAATTCGGCCAGCACGGGAGCATTTTCTGCCAGGTCCTGGACCTTTGTCAGGAACGGATTCTTCGCCTGGATAAGCTTTCGAACAATACGCGTCTCTACCAGGTGCAGTACCCCCCGTCGATGACCAGATCGTGACCGGTCATACTATCGGACACTTCAGACGCCAGATATACCACGGCTCCCTGCAAATCGGTGACTTCCACCATCTGACCCTGAGGCGTCCGCTCCAACCATGCTGGCAGCATTGCTTGACCCTCTGGCTTCGCCAACAGGTCATCGACCAGCTTGGTGCGCGTGTAGCCCGGACTGATGCTGTTCACGCGGACACCGCGCGGCGCCCACTCAGCCGCCAACGACTTGCTCAGATGAATCACACCAGCTTTGGTCGTGTTGTAAACTGTCTGTTTCTGGGGGGTGTTCACAATGATGCCGGAGATCGAGGCCGTATTGATGATCTTTCCATAACCTGCCTTGAGCATGACACGCCCTTCCGCCTGGGCACAGAAGAGCACTGCGCGCAAGTTCAGGTTGGAGATAAAGTCCCAGTTCTCTTCGGTGATTTCTTCGGCGGCCATCCAGTTGCCTACACCGGCGTTGTTGACGGCAATCGTCAGCTTGCCCCATTTGTTGACCACTGTATCGACCATGTGCTGAATTTGATCGACTTTGGTCACATCTGCGGTTATTGCAATCGCGTCGATCCCTTTTTGAGCAAGCTCACCGGCCACGACCTGGGCCAGGTTCCCATCGAGATCAACGACCGCAACGGATGCGCCGGCCTCGCCTAGTGCATGCGCAAAAGCCCGACCGATGCCCTGCCCGGCACCAGTTACCAGCGCGGGGCGGCCTTTCAATGAAAACCGCTCAAGGATTGGTCTGGCTGACAAAACAACATCTGTCATCGGCTTCTCTCCATACACAAATCATCTTTCGCGTCAAATCAAGGTGTTATTTGAAACTGCACTTTCATGCGCCCCGGATCGAATTGCGCCAATTCAAATCCTTTGGCGATATCCTCAATCGGGAGGGAGTGTGAAATCAACGGCTCCACCTGGACGATTCCTCCCTCGATGAGCGCAATGCTGGCCTGAAAGGTTCGGTTGACGGCGAAACTACCGATGACCGTCAGGTCTTTGCGAAAAACCTCATACGGCAGAAAGGATACTCGTGCATCGTTCGGAGTGACGCCGAAGACCCATAGGGTTCCGCGTGGACGCAAATATTGGAACGCATCTTGCAGCACCTGAGGAATCCCTGTGGCGTCGACGACAAGATCAAAACCGTTCGGTTCGATTGCGCGCAGGCGAGTCGTCTGGTGATCGTCTCCCACGACCGTCGCGGTGGCGCCCAGTTCGGCCACGAGTGCCAGCCGGTGCGGGACGATGTCCACGGCCACAACCTTTGACGCGCCGCTGTAACGCAGCGCCTGGGCCAACAGGCATCCCATAGGGCCAGCGCCGAAAATCAACACGCTGGCGCCCGGTAGAACACGCAGGCGTTCCAGTCCCCAGGCCACACAGGCCAGCGGTTCGACGAGCGCCGCCGCCGCAAAGGACATATTGCCGATATGGAACACGCTGCTCTCCGGTACGGTGACAAATTCGGCAAATGCACCATCGCGGGTGACGCCGACCGCGGCCAGGTTGTGGCACTGGTTTGGCTCGTTGCGCTGGCATGCTGGGCAGCGGTTGCAGGGAATGTTCGGGTCGGCTGTAACACGATCGCCGACTTTATAGCGTGTTACGCGCTCTCCGACACCCGCCACGACGCCGCTGAACTCATGACCTGGGATCAGTGGATATTTTGCTTCATACTCACCCTTGAGAATGTGAATATCTGTTCCGCAAATACCAGCGGCACGTACCTGGATGAGCACGTCATCGGCTCCCACTTGGGGGATTTCTGCACTGCCGAGTGCGATCCGTCCTGGTGCTTCGATCTTCCCTGCTTTCATAGTTCTTTTCGCCTTATTATCCATTAGGGTTTGAGAATGACCTTGATGGACTGTTCGCCGGAAGCCACCAGGTCAAACCCGCGCTGGAACTCGGATAGGGGCAGTTCGTGAGTGACAATCTGATCCATTGGAAGCAGATTCTTGGCGAGCATATCGATCGCGACCGGGTAGGTGTACGGGCTGAGACTGGAGCCGTGGATGTTCAGTTCCTTGTGGTCTCCAATAATCGACCAGTCGATGGTCGCTGGCTCGCCCATGACACTGAACTCGACGAACGTCCCCCGCTTGCATATCATGTCCAGCCCTTGTTGAACAGCCGCGGGATGTCCTGTGGCCTCGATATAGACGTCACAGCCGTAACCGTCGGTCAGGTTGAGCACTTCCGACACCACATCTACTTTCTTGGGGTTCAACGCGAGATCGGCGCCGCACGCCCTGGCAACGTCCAGCCGGTGGTCATTAAGATCGAGCGCGATCAGCAGGCGCGGATTCTTCTGGCGAGCCGCTGCGACCATGCCCAGCCCCAACGGCCCCGCCCCGGCGATCACCACAACGTGCTCGAACTCGATTTCTCCGCGCTGGACCGCGTGAATCGAACACGCCAGCGGCTCGATGAAGGCCGCGTGCGCTGGCGGGATCGATGCGGGCACCTTGTAGTTGAGCGCGCCATGCGGGAATTTCATGTATTCCGCCATCGCACCGAACGTTTTCTGCCGGAAACCGTAAACGTTATGTTCCGAGCACAGCCAGTACTGCCCGCGCGCGGCATAACGATCGGTCCAGGTGGGGACAATCTGCTCCGATACAGCCAGGTCGCCTAAAGCCATGCCATACTTCTCGCCCGCGCCCTGACCGAGTGCCACCACTTCTCCCACGAACTCGTGACCGGCAATCACTGGTGGCTGGCAGTAGCCCTCCGCTCCAGCGTGGCCCCAAAAAGCTACCGCGCCCTCATAGCATTTCAAGTCGCTGGCGCAAATGCCTACCGCAAGCACCCGGATCACGACTTCCTCCGGGCCCGGCTCGGGCACGTTCCACTCCTGCAGCCGGTAATCACGCGGGCCGTAACACACCACCGCCTGCATGGTCGCGGGTAGAGGTTGATTCGCTTCGTAGTTCATCGCGGTCCCGCCTAATGTGGCATCTCGATCTGGACTTTGACCGACGTGGGCGGCATGTGCGATGCAAACTCGAATGCTTCCACGCTCTGGGCAAAGGTGTATTTGTCGGTGATCAGCGGCTTGACATCGAGCCGACCGCCCCCCATCAGGGACAGCGCCTTGGGATAGACGTGCGCGTAGCGGAACACGTGCTCGACACGCGCCTCTTTGACCTGCGCCGCCACAATGTCATAGGCGATCGGATCCTGAGGCATCCCGATATACACCACGCAGCCCGCCGGGGCCAGAATATCGAAGACGCTCGCGGCGGCCTTTTCATTGCCGCTGGCCTCGAAGACGATATCGACGCCCCAGCCCTCGGTCATCCTGTCGACGACTTCCTTCAGGTTCTGTTCCCGGACGTTCACCGGCGTCACCGGGCCAAGCGTAGCAGCCAGATCGAGCTTGGGCTGCACCACGTCCGTCACGATGACCTGGCCGCAGCCGCCCGCCAGCGCGGCCAGCACGGTCAACATGCCAATCGTGCCAGCGCCCATCACCACGGCCACATCGCCGGGTTTGATCTGCGCTTTGTTCGCAGAATGCATACCGACTGCCAGGGGTTCCACCATCGCCCCTTCCGCATAGCTGACATTGTCCGGCAACTTGAATGTGAAGGCCGCCGGATGCACGACTTCCGGACGCAGCACGCCGTGAATCGGGGGGGTCGCCCAGAAGCGCACGGCAGGGTCGAGATGATACTTGCCCAGCCGGGTGGCCCTGCTGTTGGGATCGGGAATGCCTGGCTCCATGCATACGCGGTCGCCGGGTTTCAGGTTCTTCACCTGATCGCCGACTTCGATCACCATCCCGGCGGCCTCGTGGCCCAAGACCATCGGCTCTTCGACCACAAACGGGCCGATGCGCCCCGTTTCATAGTAATGGACATCGCTGCCACACACGCCCACCGTGTGCAGCTTGATGCGTACGTCATGCGGTCCCAGTTGTTCCTGGATCTCAATGTCACGCAGATTCAATTCTTTTGCTTTTTCAAGAACTAGGGCTTGCATGGTTTACTCCATTCATAGCGCGATACACGCCTGTTAACCCTATTGCTTGAGACAACCCTCGTGCGCGCGCCTATCCCCTGGTGACGATAATGGCGCTCAGGATCAGGGTCAGGATTGTGGCGACCGTGAGTGTGATGTGCGCCTCCAGGAAGCGCATCCACAGCAGATGGACAGCCACCGTCATCAGAATGCTGACAAACACCCGATCCCAAGGGTTGGTGTCGAAGGGGAGAAAACCCTGTCGTTTGCCGCGGACAGGCACCGGACTCTTGCCCAGCCGTACCGCGTAGGACCGGAGCAGGCTGTCGCCTGAACGCCGTTCACCTGGTTCGTTCGTATTCTCGTCGAACACGATATTACTCCTTGACCGCCCCAAAGGTCAGCCCCATCACAATATAGCGCTGAACAAACGAGATGAACGCGAGTGACGGGATCAAGGTCAGCGTGGCGACCGCCGCCATCTCGCCCCAGTTGGTGCCCGTAACGGTGACGAATTCGGCCAATCCGGTCGTGATGGTACGCGCCTTGACGCTGGTGAGTGTGGCAGCAAACAGATATTCATTCCAGGCAAAAATCCAGCTCAAGATGGCGGTGATCGCCATGCCCGGCGCGGCCAGCGGAATAATGATACGCCGCAGGATCATCCCGGTGCCGGCCCCATCGACCATCGCAGCTTCATCGAGCTCGATCGGGATGCCGTCAATCATCCCTTGCAGCACCCAAATGGAGAATGGCAAGTTGAACACGCAATATAACAAGATCAGCCCGATGCGTGTGTCAAACAGTATCCAATCGCCATAGCGGAAGGTCTTGGTAAAAAGCAGAAACAGAGGCAACAGGAAGACCGCCGGGGGAGCCATCCGGTTGGTGATCGTCCAGAAGAAGATGTTGTCGGCTCCAGGCAGGCGCCAGCGTGACAGCGCGTACGTAGCCAGCAGAGCCAGGGCCGTCACCAGCACGGCGTTGGACGTCGCCACGACGATCGAGTTGACCATATACTTCTGGAGGGAGGGATCGTTGATGGTATTAATGTAGTTCTCCTCAAAGAAGGACTGGATGATGAAGTTGGGCCGGTCGAACAGCTCAACCCGGCTGCGCGCCGAAATGACGATCATCCAGTAGATCGGGAGCAGCGTGATGATGGAAGCCAGCACCCAAACGCCATAGGTGGTGGCGTATTTCCCCACCTTGCGTGCGGTCTTTGATTGTTGCATCGCTAGCGCTCCCCTCTCCGCTGTTGTCCGATCGCGGTGTACAGCAGCCATGAAATCAGGATGGTGAAATAGAGCGTCAGTAAGGACATAGCCGAACCGTATCCGTAATCCGTTTTGGGAAACACGATTCGCCAGATGTAAAGACCGGTGTACCGGGTAGCCGCCGCCGGTCCTCCGCCGGTCAGCATCCAGACCTCGTCCACGGTGCGCAGCGCGTCCATCAGCCGGATGAACACCGTGCTCAGAATAATGGGGCGCAGCAGCGGCACCTTGACATACCAGAACACTTGCAGCCGGTTGGCCCCATCGACCAGCGCCTGCTCGAGAGGCTCTCTAGGCAGGGCGGTAAGGCCGGCGAGCATTGTCAGGGTGACAAACGGGGTCCAGTGCCAGACATCCATGATCACCGTGGTCCAGAACGCCTGACTGGCATTGGCCGAAATACTGTATTCGAAGTCAAACCAGCGGTCCAGATAAAAGGGCACCGGGCCAAAGCCGGGGATTGTGAGCAGGCGCCAGGTCGCGCCAACAGCCAGTGGCGCCACCATCAGGGGAATGGTGTGAATGACACGAAAGAACCATTTACCCGGAAAATCGGTGGCCAACAGGTTGGCGAGAACATAGCCAATGACCAGTTGAACCAGGATCGCATAAACGGCGAATCTGAAGGTCAACAACAACGAATTGATGAAAGGCTGGTCAAAAACAAGACGGCGGTAATTCTCTAGGCCCGCATAGTGCATGCCTTTTTGAAGCGAGAAGGCGTTCCAATCGAAGAAGCCCACGTACAGAATGTAAAAGAACGGGACTAGGCCAACGATGAATAGAATGATGAGCGATGGCGACAGGAAGAACCACGCTGTTCGATTTTGGCGCATACCACTATCCTCGTGCTGAAGGCCGGCGAGCCAGAGCATCAATGCGCAACAACCCATTCAGCATTCGAGCGGGGCATGGGCTGCTGCAAGGGTAGGCTTCCCTGGGCTGAACGAAGAGCAGTTCGACCCGTCTTCGCCCGCGTGACCGAAAACGTACCCCGGCGAGGGGATAGGGCGCCCGGACAGGAACGCCCCATCCCCGCAAACCAGTTCACTTTTTTGACTACTGGCCGTAACCCAGACGCGCCATTTCCTCATCGGCAGCTGCTGCCGCTTGGTCGAGCGCTTCTGCTGCCGTAATCTCGCCAACGATCGCTTGCCAGATGAAGGGTTCCACTACCGAACGTACCTGAGCGTGGAACGGGTGGGCAGGAGCGCCCTTGAACAGATAGCCCTGTTCTTGCAACAGGGTGTAGTACCCGTTGGTCTGCGCATCCATCTCAACGACCAGCGGATCATCGAAGGTCGCGTCGTGGACAATCCGCGAGCCAGCCGCTGCCCATTCAGGCTGGACGGAAGGCTGGCCGATGAACTGGAGCCAGAGCAGCGTCGCTTCGATGTTCTTCGAGGAGTGCGGAATGCCAAACGCGCCACCGTCATAGTAGCCAACGTAACCGGTGCCCGCTTCGGCGGCTTCCATCACGCCTTCAGCCAGGGGCGGAATCGCCACGCCGACCTGGCCAACTACTTGCGAACGGTCGGGATCCGAGGCGATCCAGGCTGTGTTTTCGCCATAGACCCAACCCTGGGCAGCGCGACCGGCGGCAAAGGTCGCCGCGACTTCATCCCAGGTGCTGGCGGTCGATTCCGGCGGTGCATACTGGAGCAGACTAACCCACCAGGCCAGCGCTTCCTTGGCCGCGTCGCTGTTCATCTGGCCGCCGTTCTCTACCGTGGCCTTCCAGTTCTCCTCGTTGATGCCCCAGTTGTACACACCGAAGGTGGGGGCGATCGATTCGAAGAACTCGTAGAAGGAGGAGGAGTGTCCCGAAGCGGCTTGAACCGTGGTTCCCCACAGATCCAGGTCGTTCTCTTCGCCATATTCGGTGAAGAACTTGGCGATGTCCTCGTGCTGCTGGTGCGTGGCTGCCGGGGCCAGCGGATAGCCGTATTCGGCCTCAAACGCCGCCTGAATCTCGGGATCACCGAACAGATCCGTGCGATACAGGTAGATCTTCACGAACGCTTCCATCGGAACGCCGAAGACGTGGCCCTCGGCATTCTTGAAGTCGTCGATGAAGGTCGTGAAGTCGTCGAAATTGAAGTCGGGCGCCGCCAGTTCAGGATGATCAACCAACGCCTGGGTAAGGTCCACCAGATAGTCTTGAGCCAGATAACTGAAGACGATGTCCTGTTCGATATAGACGAAGTCATAGATGCCGGAGCCGGCTTCCATGTCTTTAATCGCCTTGTCGTACATCTGGTCCCAAGATGTGGGCTCAAGCTCAACCTTGATGCCAGTCAGCGCCTCGAACTGGGGAGCCAACACGTCAGCGGCATAGTTCGACGGAGGCGTGCTTTCCGAAACGCCGTGCAGGGTGACGCCCGCATACGGTGCCGCCGCGGTCGCCCACCAGTTGTCGTCCTGTGCATTGGCGGTCAGCCCGAATCCGCTCACAACTGCCAACAACACGACAAGAGTAATTAGCTTTTTCATTTTATTGCTCCTTAAATGACCTGTCGATCGGTGCGTCGACTGCCTTGGGTGAAATACGCGTGCAGCAGACTGTGTTCAATCTCTCAGTCGCTTTACCTCCTTGACTCATTATCCGGCGATGTGTCTAACCCGTGCAGATCTTTGAAGAGGAGTCCTCAAAAGACGAACAAGAATACGCCCTCCATTTCTATATTACGCCACAAAACAGCGCCCAACCTGCCAAGATTCTGCCAAAATCCTGCCGTTGACTGTTACACAGATTGAAGAGGGTCGTAGAATAGCGATCAGTGGGGACTGGCGATTCGGCTGATTACTTGAATGTATTCCAGGAGTTTTGTGGTAGGAATCCGGTTCGGATGTTTGACCACAATGCGGCTGCCCTGTTTGGTGAGCAGATCCTCCGCGAAGTCCGTCGCGCTCACCAGGATGACAGGAACATTCACCAGGTCGGACTGGCTCTGCATCAACTCCAAGAGCCGCATGCCCTGCAGATCGGGCATGGTAAGGTCAAGCACGAGGAGATCAGGGGGCTCTAGCTGGATCTGGGAGATGGCTTCATCCCCGGCCTGCATACACAGGATGTCGTAGTTGTCTCCGGAAGTTTGCAGGATACGCTCCACAAGTCGGGCGGAACCCGGATCGCTCGCGATGACCGACACAGCGCGCACTGCGCCAACATCCCGCACAGCCTGGATGAGTTCTGACGCGATCACAGGCTTGACAAAGTGGGCTGCTACGTGAAACTGTTTCAAAATCCACGATCGACTTGGCAGCGAACACTCGATCCATGGTGCGAACGTCAGGGACGCGGAGTCCGAGTTGTTATCTGAATTCGGCGCAACATTGTGCACAATAATGTCAGGATAGTATTCATTGATAGCGGCCTCCAACTCTGCCAGGCTGCCAATCCGCACGACGTCGAAGCCAGCCAGATGTTCTTGGACCATAGCGGCAACCAATCGATCCGGATCAATCAATAACATGACTTGTTTTTCCTCCGGCGTCGGTGCAGCGGCGGCCTCGTCGGGGAGTGTCAACGCGGACTCCGTCTCATCTTTCACGATAGGGATCGCAAACGTGAAACTTGAGCCGACACCCACCGTGCTCTCCACCCATATTTCACCGCCGTGAGACTCGACGAACTCCTTTGAAATGGCTAGTCCAAGACCGGTTCCGCCATGGCGCCTGCTGAGGGACCTGTCACCCTGGTAGAACTCGCCAAAAATGAACGGCAGGTTTTCCGCGGGAATTCCCAGCCCGCTGTCGCTAACCGTGATGAATACCTTGTGCTCGTCCGCCCTTGCGGTTATTCGGACAAATCCCGACTCTGTAAAACGATAGGCGTTATTGATCAGATTCAGGATTACCTGCCGAATCCGTGTCTGGTCGATCTCGACGATGGGCAGGTCTTGGGGCAAATCGACCTGAAGCTCAACCTCGCGGTCTCGGAACAAGTCCCTGGCAATATCAATCCCTTCTTCGAGGATTTGTTTGATGGGCGTCGGCTCTCTATTCAGCCTGAACGCTGACATCTGGAATCGAGACAGCTCGAGAATATCATCGATCATCTCAAGGAGGTGGCGACTGCTGCGGAAGATCTGATCGATATCTTCTTTCAGGGTGGGCGGCCAGCTTGCGCCCTGATAGATTTCTGGAGTCCTGGACATGACCTCGGTGAACCCCAAAACCAGATTCAAAGGGGTGCGAAGCTCGTGGCTGATATTGGCTGCGAACTGTTCCTTCAGGTGTCGGGCTTTTTCTGCTTCCCTGTGGGCTGCGCGCAGCTCGATTTGCGTGCGACGGAGCGCTGCGTTAGATCTCTCCAAAGACTTGAGTGTTCGCAGGGTTTCCTCGCGACTCTGACGGCTTTCCTCAAGTAGTGCATTGGCCCGTTGTTCGCTCAGTTTGGTCCAATGCAAGGCCACGTAGATGGTTTCGACGGTTACCCAGGACAGCACGGCGGTAAACAACGAAAACGCGACAAAAGACAGTAGGGGATAGTCGCGTTCCCCAGATAATGAAAGGACAAACACCACCAGGAACACGAGCGCGGTGTTTACACCACTGTGAAACGAGACCAAAACGATGCTCGCCATGATCGTGGGCAGGCCCAGAAAAATCAGCCAGGCGTCTTCATTGAGCAAAAGGAGGGCTATCATCCACAGGGTGATCGACCAGATAAACGCATAAGGCGCTACTCGTCGATTCGCTGCTCCACGCTGGTAGATGATCAAATCAACAAACACAAGCACCAATGTGGCAAAGAATGTTGACGTGTTGAACTCGCCTTCCATCAGGATGAACCAATTGACAACCAGCCCCCCTATGACAAACAGCAAAGTCAGGCTGCGGGTTATCTCCCACAACAGGTCGTCAAGTTCAGCTTCATGAACAGATGGGTTCGACAGAAACATGGCTAGAGAATGTGCTCCTGTCTCAAGGCTTGAATGATGTCTTCCCTTTTTACCGGCTTCGAGAGGAATGACGAGGCACCTAACGCGCGGGCCAACCCGGGATCGTCAAACACTGAACAAATGATTACCGTAATGTGGCGTGTGTCTGGATGATTCCGCAGACGTTGGAGCACTTCCCAGCCATCCATATTGGGCATCATCACGTCCAGGATGATTGCGTCCGGCTGAATTTCCCGCGCCATACTCAATCCGGAAGCACCATCCGCGGCAGCGAGAACATAGCAGCGGTACCTCGCCAGATACCGCTTCAAGAGCTGGCTCAATCCTTCGAAATCATCTACCACAAGCACCGTTGGGATGTTCTTGCCAAACGAAAGCTCAAGAGTGTGCGTCGAGTCCTGCACGCTGTTTTGGAGTATCTCCCACTGAAGTCGATAGAGAATCTCTGTGGTGATTTCGTTCAAAAGGCTTTCGTGTTCTTCATACTTCTGAGTGAAATGCAGTGAAAGAACTGTGCGGTCGTCAGTGGACCTCAAGAGCAGTCTGAGCGTATTGCCGTCAGATCGCTGAACAGCGCTGCTGAGCAGATTGATGAGCACATGTTTTGCCACAACGGGGTCGGTCGAAACGAGCACCGGTTCTGGGGGCGCCTGGATAACGACGTTGACATTTCTGATCGACAAAAGCTGGTCGATCGACGAGCGGGCCGAGTAGATGAGCCCCTTGATGTCGATTGTCTGGAATTCTGTCTTCAGTTGTTCGATCTCGAGCGTTACAAGCTCACTTTTCTCGGAATCGCCCGGAGATGGCTCATCCATCTCTTCCATGTACCAGGACTGTAAGATTGTCGTTAAATCTTCTTCGCCCTGGCGCAAATCGCGGTAAACCTGGCGTTCCGACATGTCCAGTTCATAAGAAATGCTCTGAATGGTCAGGCGTTCAACATAGCGCAGCCGCAAGACATGGTGTCTTCGTACAGGACTCGAACTGGCGGAACGGATCTCACTTGAGTCCAACATATGGATGGCTCTCGACAAATCCTTTTGCAGAAGCTGGCCACGAGGCGTTCCGTGGATATCGTCTTTTTGTTTTACTTTTCTGGCAAAAGGATGCTGCTCCAAATAAGTAAGATCATAGAACCGCTCAAGAGCATCCTTAGTGAGTTCCAGGAAACGTTCTCTCGAGAGTCTATCCCGTTCTTCCTGTGGTTCTCTTGGGTCCATAATGTCCTCCCAAATAAACAACTACTATCAAGTTCAGAGAACAGGGACATCTGCATGGGATATGGGAGATATTCGATTGAAGCGAATTGAATCTATTGTACCAGAATGCCACGCTCAGCGAACTGAGCGTAACATTGGGGAGTGTCGATCGCTGAGAACATGGGTGACCAGCCGCATTTTCAAATCCCTCCCACCTTGTGGCGGAGGAACTCAAAAACACAGGTTTTCTCACTCCTTCCCATCCGTTGCCTTGATCCCCAACACGCGCCGGCTTAGCGCATGCCAGGCGTTTGTTAACTTATCGTTCTCTCCAAAGTCACTCACATCTTCAGGGTAGTATCCTTGACAACCCTGGTCGAAAAATGATAGCCTTTTATAAAATGATTTATAAAAGTTGTTGAAAAGCGTGTTCTATGCTCTCAAATTCCTCTGGACACGGCGCAATTGTGCGCCTTCTGAGTCGGCGCGCGCTGACGCTCGCCGAGCTTGCCCAGGCAACCGGCGTGAGCCTTCCGACACTGCGCCGTGCCATCCATGACCTCAGCGAAAAGCGGTGGGTTGCCCCCAGCGGCGAGCATACGACCACCGGCGGCAGGCCAGCGGTGTTATACGGCCTGGATGCGACTCATCATTACATCTTCGGCGTGCACATCCAACTGCCGGGGTTGCGGATCGCGGCGGTTGACCTGGCGGGTGATGTGCTCTGCGCAAAGCACATCGCCCACGACGAGTTGCGGCCTGACGACGTTGTGCGCGAGGTCGCGCACGCGATCCAGGCGATCATCGCGCGTTTTCCGCAGCGCAACCCGTTAGGTCTCAGCGTGGCGACGCCGGGCTTCACCGATCCGGACAGCGGCACGATCTTATCGATCGGGCGTGTCCCCGGCTGGCAGAACTACCCGCTCAAAGCGCGGCTGGAAGCCGGCGTTGGCCTGCGTGTGAGCGTGGCGAATGACGTAGACTGCATGGCGATCGCCGAGCTGGCGCATCTCGGAGCGTGGCCCACTGCGAACATCGTTTATCTTGGCTTCGACGAGGGCATCAAAGTCAGCCTGTTTCTTGAGGGGCGCCAATATACCGGCCCGTTTGGCAACGCGGGCAACGTCGGCAGCAGCGTGCTGCCGGTCTTCCCAGCGACAAACGGCCCAGAGGTCGCCAAACTGGAACACCTGGTCTCGCTGCGTGCCATCAGCGAGACCTTCGACGCGTGGGCCGCGCAACAAGTCGATCCACCGGCGGAGCATTACATGGCCCTACGTCAGATCGACGATCACCGGGCGAAGTTCCGGGCGCTCGTGCAGGCGGCCACAGCGGGTGACGTACTGTGCCGGACGCTGCTCGAAGAGGGGCTAGACACACTCGCGATCGCGATCGCCAATCTGCTGCATATTCTGCAGCCCGGTATGTTGATTACTGGGGGGGCCTTGAGTGACCTCGCGCCCGATTTGCACCAGCATTTTGATGCGGCGGTACGACGTCACCTGCCACCGCTTATCAGCAACTACCTGGTGATTCAGAAAGCCCAGTTCGCCCTGCCGAACCAGGTCTGCATCGGGGCTGCCCGCGCGTTTCTCGACCGCTGTGTACTTGCCGACGATTTTTTGACGACTGTAGGGGAGAGGGCTCAATGAGTCAGCACATCGTCGTTGACCGGTGGCCGAGATCGCGACGAGCAACGTGTTTGTCGCTACTGAGGAATCGGTCGAAATTTACGGCGATAAGGGCACTGCGATCCTGTCCGGCGTGGACTTGGCGTCGCGTGATTTCGCCAGCCTGCCATTCCTCAAGTGCTACACCGATGATCGCACGCGCGGCGAATGGCAGGGATCGATGACGGTCCCATATTTCCAGCAGGGGAACTTTCACCAACAGGGACCGCTGCATTTCATTGACTGCCTGCGCAGCGGCAAAGAGCCGGTGGTAAGTGTCGCTGAGGGACACAAATCGCTGCTAATTGTCGAAGCGGCCTATCGCGCTGCACGTACCGGCCAGCTACAGAAGCCAAGTATCTAACCTATTCAGGACAACTACAGACAGAGACAGCACCATGACGAATCCCTACGATACGCTTCGTGTCTTTTATGGCGACCTGCATAACCATTGCAATGTGGGATATGGGCATGGGTCCATCGAAAACGCATTTGACAACGCCGTTTTACAGCTTGATTTCCTGTGCGTGACCCCGCACGGCCACTGGCATGACCTCCCGACCGAACCGCGGCTTGCCGCTGTAGCTGATTACCACTTGCGCGGGTTCGAGCGTACCGCCGCCCAATGGGGCCACGTGCAAGATCTTGTACGCGCGCGCTACCAGCCAGGTCGCTTCGTGACGTTCCTGGGCTACGAGTGGCACTCGCTGCGCTATGGCGATCACACCGTGTACTTCAACGCGGACGAAGGTGATCTGATTCGCGCCGACGATATGCCAGATCTGCGTGCCGCGCTGCGGCAGGTCCGTGCAGCGGGCACCGACATGATGCTGATGCCTCATCATATCGGTTACAAAGTCGGGTATCGCGGCATCAACTGGGCCGAAGTCGATCCCGAATTCATCCACCTGGTCGAGATTTACTCGATGCACGGGGCAGCCGAAAGCCCGGCAGCCAGCCCGCGTTACTTGCACACAATGGGTCCGCTGGACTGGGAGAGTTCGCTGCAGTATGGGCTGTCGCAAGGGCACATGGTCGGCGTGGTCGGCTCGACGGACCATCACAGCGCACACCCCGGCAGTTACGGGCACGGGCGCGTAGGTGTCTGGGCACCGGCGCTGACCCGCACCGCGATCTGGGACGCCCTGATTGCGCGTCGCACCTACGCACTGACCGGGGACCGAATCCAGCTCGCGTTCGCGATCAACGGGCACCCGATGGGCGCAGCGGCCATCATGGGTCCGGAGCGACAGATCGCGGTGCAGGTGACGGGTGGTGACGCGCTGGACACGATCGAGGTGCTGCATAACAACCGCGTGATCCATCGCTGGACACCGCCGCTGCTGCATGAAACCGCTTTACCCGCAACGGTCAAAGTGCACCTTGAGGTAGGCTGGGGTGCGCGCGGCGAAAACGTCGATTGGGATGTCACGCTGCGCGTGGCGGAAGGCGAGTTGCTGGCCGTCGAGCCGCGCTTTCGCGGCCACGCGATCGTCGAGCCGCAGGCCAAGGAACAGGATCGTTACGCCTTCAGCGCCTGGGAACAACCGTCCGGCGACAGCGTGCATTTCACGACGCGCACGTGGGGCAACCCGACCCCGACCACGGCCAGCACGCAGGGCATGTGCCTTGAGCTGCGCGCCGACAGCCACACGCGCCTGACCGGCACCGTGAACGGCCAGCCCTTCGACGTCGCGATCGGCGATCTGCTGGCCGGACCGCGCGCGCACTACCTGGGTGGCTTTCTGACCCCAGTGCTGTACTTCCACCGCGCGGTATCCGACAGCGGCTACATGGCCTCGTTCCGCTGCACGCACAACGTGCCCACACCGGGGCGCGACTGGTATTACGTGCGCGTGCGCCAGCGCAACGAACAGCGGGCGTGGAGTTCTCCGATCTGGGCGCTGGCTGAGGATGGCTGAACCGGGGTTGCTGCGGATCGCGCGGATCGCGTTCGCCGCCACGTTGGTGCTGAATACCAGGATTATCACGACGCCTTCCGGCAGCTCCAACACTGGTTGGAAGTCGAATACATGACCGAACGGATTCACTGGACCCGACAGATTGTCGCCTATTTCATCGGTGACCGCAGCGAAACCAGTTGTTTGCACCTGTGGCAACGCATTCCACAAGCTTACAAACGATGTTATTCGTTCAGTGATTTCTGGGATGCCTACCAACTCGTTTTCGCTACGGATCGGCATCAATCGGTCGGCAAAGACAGCGGGGAACCAACCGTATCGAGCGCTGGTTCAATACCTTGCGACAGCGCTGGGCTCGCTTTGTTCGTAAAACCCTGTCGTTTTCCAAGTCTGATCGGTTTCATGAGCTTGTGTTTCGGTTATTCGTTCATCACTACAATTGCGAGTGCATCAGTCCATAGGTAACCACTACCCGCTTTATATCGGATAGTCAGTTTGAAACGAAACCCGGTTACTCGATGAGCCTTCTTCCGTATTGGTGGAGAGATACGCGACTGTATTGGACACGGGGTGATGTCCGTAAGCTGATGGAAATAGCGGAGGCGTGAGGTTTTTTGAGGTGTGGGGCTTATTAGCAAAAAAATTATTCACAGCACTCGTTGACGTACCACATATATTAATGATAAAATAAAAAACCGCACATCAGAGATTTTTGTCGCCAGTCAGGAGCATTCACGCCGCACACATCTGACAGGGAGCCTCCAAGAGTCCATCGAACGAGGAAGCACGATGCGTGGATCCGTTTGTTCCAACTTAGGGTTCAGTCGTTCGATCGAATAGCAGCCTGGTATTGCTGACGTCACGTCGTAGGTCACGATGTGTCGCAGCAGGGCGAAGTGCTGCTGTCATGCGCAGGGGCGGCGAGCAGTCCGCCGCGCAAGGGGGGATGCTAACGATGAGGATCCTGTCTTCTCGAGTCGTCTGTTTGGCCCGTGTTCTGATGACCGCCAGTCTGCTTATCGCGGGCGGTTCACCTATCCTGGCAGGAGATGCGGGCACGCTGCCTGTCCACATGGCTCAGCAGACGGAGCCGGTCACGCTGTACGCCTACAATCACTATCCGCTTGTGTCGCTTGATCCCCAGTTCGCGGCGGACAGCCCCTCGATTGGGGCGATTGAGAACCTGTTTTTGGGGCTGACCGACTTTCACCCGGTTACAAACAACGCGGTGCCAGAGCTGGCCTCGAGTTGGACCGTCAGCGAAGATGGCACGCTCTGGACCTTTACCCTCCGCGGGGATGTGCCCTGGGTACGCTGGGATCCTGCCACTCAGCAGGCTGACATCCTGCGCATGGTGACGGCCGACGACGTGGCCTACGGCATCCAGCGCCTGTGCGATCCCCGCCTGGAAGCGTTCTATGCGGGCACAGCAAGCCGGTTGATATCAGGCTGTGGCGCGCTGGCCAACATGGCCAAAGATGTCGTAACCGACGCAGACTATGATCGAGTCCGGGTGTGCGCCCTGGATGACACGACGCTGGAAATCAAGCTGAACTTCGCGGCTGGCTACTTCCTGAGCATGTCGACGATGTGGATTTATCGCCCCGTTCCGCGTGAGATCATCGAGGAATACGGCGAGGAGTGGACCAACGTCGGCACGATTGTGACCAACGGGCCCTTCGTGCTGGACGAACGTGTGGACGGCGCCCGGCGCGTATTTCTGCGGAACCCCTACCTGCCGGACGACCTGCGCGGTCCTGGCAATGTCGAACGGGTGGTGGTCGCTGAAATTGGCGATCATTTCCAGGCATTGGCGCTCTACAAGGATAACCAGCTTGACAGCACAGGGGTGCCCACCGCTGAACTGGCGGCTCTGCAGGCTGACCCGGCGTACGCTGATCAACTGGTGCCGTACTACGACTTGCTCGTGGAATATTTCGGCTTCACCCACGACAAGCCCCCCTTCGACAATGTGCATGCCCGCCGCGCCTTTGCCGCGATCGTCGATCGCCAGCGCTTCATTGACGAGGAAGTCTTCCTGCCCTACGTGGCCCCCATGATCCACTTCACGCCGCCGGGGGTGTTCGGCGCACCGCCGATTGACGAAGTGGGCGTGGGCTTCGACCCGGATTACGCGCTCGAGCAGTTGGCGCTGGCTGGCTATCCTGACTGCCAGGGGTTTCCCCCGATCACGCTGCTGGTGATCGGAGATGACCCGGCCCATGGGGAGTTCCTGGCCGCGCGCGCCGAAGAGGTCTTGGGCTGCCCGGCAGACCTGTTTCATATTACGGGGATGGACTTATACAGTGTCGTTGAGGCCATTGACCCGGCCCTACCGCCGGAGGATCGACCCGAAATGTGGATTCTTGTCTGGGGACCGGACTATCCGGATGCGAACAACTGGGTCGGTGACGTGCTGAGCTGCGAAATGAACCCGCCCACCCAGCGTCCCTGCACCGAGATTGACGATTTGATCACCCAGGCTGGCGCTGAAAGCGATTCTGTCATTCGCGCGGACCTGTATTACCAGATCGAAGAGCGTTTCTTTGGACCGGAAGGGGAGCACCCGATCATCCCGCTCATCATGTCAGGTGGGTACATCATGCGCAAGCCCTGGTTGAGCTGGCCGTTGAACGACGGGCTTTTCGGCGGCGCGCACTACGATTGGCGCACCATCGACCAGGCGGCGCAGTTGGCCGCGCGCGGGAGATAAGGAGTCAGCTATGCATACGCGCTTGCATTCGGTCGCGCTGCTGGTGATCGCGGCCTTGCTGCTGCTGTCGAGGGTGCCGGTCTCCGCCGGGGACCGCGCCCGCCAGACCGAGCCAGTGACGCTGTATCTTGCCAGACTTGTGGCGCTTGCCACCTACGACCCCCAGCGCGCCGACAACGACCACGACATCGAGGCCATTGACAACCTATTCCTGGGACTGGCAGACCGCCATCCCATCACTGGGGAGATTGTCCCGGAGCTGGCCACGAGCTGGACCGTGAGTGAGGATGGCCGGGTGTGGACCTTCTATCTGCGAGACGATGTGCCCTGGGTGCGCTGGGACCCCGCTGCTCAAGCCAGCGAGGTGATCCGTTACGTGACTGCTCAGGATGCGGAATACGCATTCAAGCGACTGTGCGACCCACGCCTGGAAGCCCAGTACACATCCATGGCTGCCCGGATCATCCAGGGTTGTCCTGCGCTGACCGCCAGGCCGCTCGATCAGATCACGGATGCCGATTACGATCTGGTCGGAGTCCGGGCCTTGGACGATACCACGCTCGAAGTGCAGTTGCAGGTAGCGGCGGGCTACTTCCTGAGCATGGTTCCCATATGGTCTTTCCACCCGGTTCCGCGTGAGATCATCGAGGAATACGGCGAGGAGTGGACCAACGTCGGCACGATGATGACCAACGGCCCATATATGCTCGATAGCTGGACGCCCGGCGTTCAATACGCGCTGGTGCGGAATCATCTGCTGCCCGCTGACCTCCAGGGACCAGGGAATATCGAGCGAGTTGTTGTCACCCAACACGCGACTTACCTTGACGTCTATCCCCTGTACCAGAGTAACCTGGTCGATGCGACCGGTGTTCCGCCACCGGAGAAACAGGCGGTCCTCGATGATGAGCGCTACGCGGATCAACGACTGATCGACTATGGCTATTGTGTCCACTACTTCGGCTTCACGCATGACAGGCCGCCGTTTGACAACGTGCATGCGCGGCGGGCTTTCGCGGCGGCGTTCGACCGGCAGCGCTTTGTGGATGAGGTCATCGCGCAAGGGATATTGAGCCCGGCCGTGCCCGTGATCCACTTCACGCCCCCTGGTTTGTTTGGCGCGCCGCCGATTGATGAGGTGGGCGTGGGCTTCGATCCGGACTACGCGCTCGAGCAGTTGGCGCTGGCCGGGTATCCCGGTTGTGAAGGATTCCCGGAACTCCGCGTCCTGGTCTGGGAAAAGGCCGGGGTGTGGGGTGAGTTTTTGGTGGATCGTATGGAAGAGGTGTTGGGCTGCGACCCCGACCGGTTGCGAGTCGAGGCCGTGCAGGATGAGCTCTATTTTTCGATCATCGATCCGGTTCTGCCCCCCGAGGGCCGTCCGGATATGTGGACGCTCGTGTGGTGCCCCGACTATCCCGACGCAAACAACTATGTCGGGGATGTGCTGGGCTGCGGGAGCGGCCAGCCCTTCAACCGCCCGTGTACCGCGATCGACGACCTGATTGACCAGGCGGCGGCAGCGTCCGACGTGCTGACACGGACCGACTTGTATCGCGATATTGAGGACCGCTTCTTCGGCCCTGACGGAGAGCATCCGATGATCCCAATGTTTATGTCCGGCACTTTGTCGCTACATAAGCCCTGGTACAACGGCCCGTTTGGGACCGATGGTGTGTTCGGCGTGCCTCACTTCGACTGGTACACCATCGACCAGGCGGCGCAGTTGGCCGCGCGCGGAGGATAAGGAGTCAGCTATGCATACGCGCTTGCAGTCCGTCATGTTGTTGGTGATCGTTGCCCTGGTGCTGTCGTCGGGGGTGCCGGTCTCCGCCGGGGACCGCGCCCGCCAGGATGAGCCGGTGACGCTGTACACCGCTGCGGGCGGCAGTTCTATGCCGCTCACGGAGCTTGATCCACAGCGTATGGAGTTCCACGTCACCGAGATTGAAAGCCTGTTTCTTGGCCTGACCAATGTGGACCCGATTGCGGGCGTGAACGTCCCGGAGCTGGCAACAAGCTGGACCGTCAGCGACGATGGCCGGGTGTGGACCTTCACGCTGCGCGACGATGTACCCTGGGTGCATTGGGACCCCGCAGCCGGAGAGGCCGCCATCCTGCGTATGGTTACGGCGCACGACGTGGCGTATGGCATCGCGCGGGCCTGCGATCCCCGCGCACGCGCGCCGTATGTCCAGTTGATTGACCACCTGGTCTCCGGTTGTAGCGCGCTCGCCAGCCGCTCCGTCAATGAGATCACGGACGACGACTACGAGCTGGTTCAGGCGCGCGCCCTGGACGACGTCACGCTGGAGATTCACTTACAGCTCGCGGCTGGATATTTCCTTTCCTGGAGTGTGAATCCGATTCTACGCGCGGTTCCGCCCGAAGTGATCGAGCAGTACGGCCAGGAGTGGACTCAACCCGGCACGATGGTGACCAATGGCCCCTTCATGTTGGATGACTGGCGCGATGGCCGGAGCTGGACCCTGGTGCGGAATCCCTACCTGCCGGACGACCTGCGCGGTCCCGGCAACGTCGAGCGCGTCGTGACCACGATCTGGGACAGTGATGAAGACGCTTTCCAGGCGTATGCGCGGAACGAGGTTGATCTGGGATCCGTTCCCTATGGCCGCCTCGAGGAAGTCGCCATCGACCCAGTACTGGCGGCCCAGGTTATCTACCGCTACCGCGCAGCGTCTCAATTTTACGTGTTTGCCAATGATGTTGCCCCGTTCGATAACGTGCATGTCCGGCGGGCTTTCTCGGCCGCATTGGACCGCGCACAATGGTGTCACGATATCTATGGCGCACATTCCCTCTGTGCACCCATGATTCACTTCACGCCGCCGGGCCTGTTGGGCGCGCCGCCCATTGACGAGGTGGGAGTGGGCTTCGATCCGGATTACGCGCGCGCGCAGTTGGCCCTGGCTGGCTATCCCGGCTGCGACGGATTCCCGGAAATCCGGGCCGTGGCTATGGAGGGGATCGGGTTTGCCTTTGGCTACCTGGCCGCCCGGCTCGAAGAAGTGCTGGGCTGTGATCCCGCCCTGATGCGCGTGGAAGAAGTGTCGGACAGCACGTTTTACAGTGTGATTGATTCGGCTTCTCCGGAAGAATACCGGCCCCAGATGTGGCATGACGCATGGATCGCAGACTATCCGGACGCCAACAATTTTCTGGGCGATTATATGCACTGTGGTGGCTTCAATGGGATCAACCGACCCTGCTCCGAGATCGATGACCTGATCGACCAGGCGGCGGCGAACCCCGATCTCCTGGAGCGGACGACCCTGTACCGCGACATCGAAGAACGCCTGTTTGGCCCCAATGGTCAATTCCCTATCATTCCGATCCATACGGGCGTTCTGATGGCCCTGGCCAAACCCTGGGTCGAGTATCCCGCCACATCGCTGGCTCTTGGGAGCCAATACGACTGGTACACCATCGACCAGGCGGCGCAGCTGGCCGCGCGGCGAGGGTGAGCACACGCAGGAAGAGCGCGGCGCACACGAGCCTGCCAGACAGCCGCCACGTCATGTAGGCGAAACACCGCTCACGGCCCGCTCTCGTCCACCAGTGTGAACAGGTACCGGCCGGGCAGATCGGCTATCGCCAGCACGCTGTACGTGCCGGTGAACGGAAGCACAACTGGTCCAATGCGCCCTTCACTGGACGGTCCGGCGAGCACCGTGCCATCCGTGTCGAGCACCATGAATGCGACATTGAAGCTGTTGTTGACCAGCGTGATGGCCTGCCCTTTGACCCCGTCAAAGGTCCACTGCAGCCGGTCGCCGGGGCGCGTCATGCCGCTGACCGACACGCCCATGAGCAGCGCGCCCGAAAATGCCGGGACGGCGGTCGGGACGGGGGACGCGGGCTGGCGCGTGGGGGCCGGAGTTGCCGAAGGCTGCTCAGCAGTTGGTGTTGGTAAGGGTGGCGCGGGCGTGGACGTCAGCGCTTGATCGGAGGCAACGGTCACCTGGACGGTCCCGGCGACCGGGTGGGGAATGAACACCGAGGTCATGGCCGGATGCGGCGTCCGGGTGGGATAGGTCAGATTGTTGTCGCACAACGGCGGGACGAGGAAGGTGTCGCGCTCGGTGCAGGTCAGCTCGCGCACCTCGCGGTGGGTCAGGGTCCAGGCGATTAGCTCGTCCGGGGTAGCGTCAATTCGCCACCAGATCGCCGTCTTGTCGCTCGAGCCGGACAGGGCGGTTCGCCCATCGGGACTGAAGGCCACGTTGGTGATGGGGCCGGTGTGGCCCGCCAGCACGTTCAGCACAGCCTCGCGCTCGCGGTCCCAGGGCGCCCACAGGATGAGCGTGCCGTCGCGCGAGCCGGACAGCACGACCTGCCCGTCGGGGTGGAACGCCACGCTGGTCACATCATCCGTATGCCCGCTCAGGCTGCGCCGGACTGCGCCGGTTTGCGCATCCCACAGGATGATTGTGTTATCACCAGATCCAGAGAGGATAGTCTGGCCATCGGGGCTGAACGCGACGGCGCTGACGTAGCTGGTGTGGCCGCCGCGCAGCGTGGACAGCCGCGCCCCGGTGTCCACGTCCCAGAGGATCAACGCGTTCTCACGCGAGCCAGAAAGGGCGCGCCACCCGTCCGGGCTGAAAGCCACGCTGTAGACCGGTCCCTGGTTGGCTTCCAGCCGGTGACGGATGGCGCCTGTCTCGAGGTCCCAGATGATGACGTCCTGGTCATGGCTGCCGGAAATGAGCGCCCGCCCATCGGGGCTGAAGGCCACACTGTTGACGTAGCTTTCATGGCCTCTCAGTTGTTGGCGTTCCTGGCCCGTTTCGGCATCCCACAGCCGGATGGTGCCATCGCGCGAGGCGGACGCGACCAGGCGGCCATCCGGGCTGAAGGCCACGCTTTGTACCCGGTCAGTGTGGCCGCGCAGGGTTAGCAGCCGCGTCCCGGTGCGGACATCCCGGATGACCACTGTGCGGTCGCTGGACGCAGTGGCGGCGCGCTGGCCATCGGGGCTGTAAGCCACCGCCAGCACATCGGCGGCATGGCCCTGCCAGGTGCTCAGAATCGCGCCGCTGGCGATGCCCCACAGGATCAGGTTGTTGTCCCGGCTGGCAGAGAGCGCGCTGAGCGGCCTGCCGCCGGCGGGCGGGCTGAATGCGACGCTGGTCACGGCACCCGTGTGTCCGCGTAGCGTGATGGCTTTTTCCCTGGACTCGAGACTCCAGAGAATGACCGAGCTGTCTTCCGACCCGGTGAGCAGCCAGCGGCCATCTGGGCTGACCGCGATACACAGGAATCGTTGAGCGTGGCTGCCCGACAGGATCGCCAGCGGGTGGGGGTTTTCCACGTTCCACAGGATCAACTGGTCGTCCCCGCCGCCGGAGATGATCTGGCGGCCATCCGGCGTGAATGCGACGGTGTAGACGGATGCGGTATGCCCTTCGAAACGCTGGGTCGCCAGACCGGACCCGACGTCCCACAGAACAACCTGACCATCCCAGCCGCCGGTGAGCGCCAATCGACCGTCGGGGCTGAAGGCGACGCTGTGGATCGCATCCGCTTCGCCGCTCAGCGTCTGCACAGCGGCGCCGGTGTCTACTTCCCACACGATCGCTGTTTTGTCCTGCGACCCGGAGAGCGCCCACCGGCCATCCGGGCTGAACGCGACGCTGTAGATGGCCTGGGTGTGCCCGGTGAGCCGGTCCAAGACCCTGCCGGTGCTGATATCCCACAGAATCAGCCTGCCGTCCAGTGAGCCAGAAAGCGCCCGCTGTCCATCCGGATGAAAGGCCACGCTGGTGATCGCCGCCGTGTGCAGCCCATAGAACTCGCGGAGAACTGTGCCGCTATCGAGATCCCACAGGATCAGCCGGTTGTCGTAGGCGCCCGAGAGCGCGAAACGGCCATCCGGACTGTAGGCCACGCTGGTGATCTGAGAAGTGTGACCGGCGAGCCGTCGTTGTAGTCCCGGCGCATAGGCGATTTCGGCCAGCGTGCGCTGATCAAACACCGGCGGGTTGTCGATCCGGTTCGCGGCCAGGGCCAGCGGAAGGGCTAGATCCAGGTCGTCATGATCCAACGCCTGACGGGCATTGTTGGCCCACAGCAGGCTTTGAATCTCGGCGGCGTTCCGCTCCGCGTTGGCTTCCGCGGCCCGGGCTGCCCGCGCCTGATCCTTGGCCTTGTCCTGCTCGCGGATAGCGAAGATCAGCAGCCCCAGCGCCACCACCAGGAACACAGCCAGGCCGACCACCAGCGCCATCAGCCACTGGCGTGCTCGGCGTTCCAGGCGGGCTTCGCGCTCGCGTCGCGCGCGCCACTCGGCGATGCTGGCTTCGAGGTAGCGAGCTTCCTGGTCGGTCAAGGCGACATCGGTAGCCGCCGCCCATGTCTCGAACAGACTCAGCCGAGTGCCGGTGGCCAGGTAGCTGGGATCGCGATCGGCATTCAGCCATTCCTGGGCGGCGTGTGCCAGGCGGCGCTGCACCCGGATGTCATCCCGGCTCTGGTCGAGCCACTGGCGGAGCAGCCGCCATTCCCGGAGCAAGGCCTCGTGGGCGATTTCCACCGTCGGCTCGCGGTTGACCGGGTCCTGATCGAGCGTGAACAGGCGCGACCGGTCAAACGCATCGATGATCGGCTCCATCGCCGGTCCGCCCAACGAGATCAGCTCGGTCCGTCGCACGCGCCGCCGGGTGTCCTCGATCCCCTCGCCGAGAGTGACCAGTCGCAGGAACAACTGCCGGGCCAGCTCCTGCTGGGAGTCGTCGAACTGCTGGTAGACAGTATCTGCCTGTTCCGCCAGCACGCCCATCACGCCGCCCAACATGCGGTAGATGTCGAGGGTCAGCGTGTTGTCCTGGCGACGATCGAATATTTGGGTGAGGGCGTATTGCAGCATGGGCAGGGCGCCCGGCTGCTCGTGCACTTCGGCGGTGATTGCCACCGCCAGGCCGGGTTCCAGGCTCACGCCAACCTGCTCGGCGGGGGTGCTAATGGCGCGCTCGATTTCCTCGGCGGTCATGGGCACGACGATCTCGGTGCGGTGGCGCACGAGCTGGCTGACTTCGGCGTGCATCAGGGGCCGGTCATAAAAATCAGCCCGCAGCGTGACAATCACCCGCAGAGGACTGCGCGGGTCGGTCACGGCCGTGTAGAGGCTGTTCAGGAAGTGCCGCGTTTCCGCAGGGTCGTCGACCAGCGTGAACACTTCCTCGAACTGGTCAATCACCAGCAGTAACTGGCTGGTCTCGTGGGGCAGGGTCATGCGGACGGCGCGCAGGACGCCCCGATCATCGCGCTGGAGCTGCTCCATGATGTGCGGTGGAGTCCGAGCAGCGATGTGCGTCAGCGCGATCTCCAGCTCTTCCAGCGGGTGCGCGCCGGGCAGCATCTCGGCGATGAACCAGGCCTCCGAGCCGGGCAGGCGCCCCTCTCGCACAGCGGGGATTACCCCGGCGCGCACGACGCTCGACTTGCCGCAGCCGCTGGGTCCGATCACAGCCAGAAAGCGCTCGAAGGGTCCCTTTTCGTCCAGCCTCGCCAGCAACTGCTCGACCAGCGCCTCGCGCCCGAAAAAGTCATCCGTATCGGCTTCGGTAAAGGCGCGCAGCCCTTTGTACGGATTGCGGACTGTCACCAGTGCATCGGCAGGAGTCCAGCGGCGGCGCTGGTCGTGAGCCGCTATGGTTGCTGCGCTGGCCTGGCGAAAGGCCGCGGCCAAGCTCAGCGCATCAGTGAAGCGATCGGCCGGGTCTTTGGCGGTGGCGCGTTGGAGCACATCGTCCAGGGCGGGGGGCAGGTCGGGCCGGGAGGTGAGCAGGGAAGGCAGCGGCTCGGATAACTGGCGGTACAGCAGCGCGCTCGGCGACAGATCCGCTGAGAAAGGCAGGCTCCCGGTCAGCGCCTCATACAGGAGCAGTCCCAGGCTGTACAGGTCGCTTGACGGGGTTACCGGCTCGGACTTGATCTGCTCCGGCGCGAGATAGGCGGGCGAGCCGATCACACCCCCTTCGACCGTGGCGCGAGCTGCCGGGCCGAGCACCTTTGCAATGCCGAAGTCGGTCAAGTACGCGTTGTCCTCGTCGTCGAGCAGGATGTTCTCCGGTTTCAGGTCACGGTGGACGATTCCCTGCCGGTGGGCAACCGTCAGCGCCGCCGCGATTTGCTCGACCAGGCGCACGCTTTCGTCCAGGGTGAGCGGTCCCTGGGCCAGCCGATCCTCCAGGCTGCGCGGCAGATAGCGCATGACCAGGTAGGCGCCGCCCGGCTCGCGCCAGTAATCATACAGCGGCACGATATGCGGGTGTTCCAGTTGCGCCACTAGCTGCGCTTCGGTCTCAAAACGCCGGATGAAATCGGACTGGTTAGCCAGCTCGGGCTTGATGATCTTGATCGCCACTTCACGGTTGACGACTGGCTGGAAGGCGCGATAGACCTCGCCGAATCCGCCCGCGCCAATGCGCTCGCGCACGAGGTAGCTGCGGATAGCCTGCGGCTCGGCGGCTTTGATGGGTGTTTCGCCAGTGCGGATGCGCTCGTACAATGCCGTTGTATCGGGCGAAGGATCAA
The DNA here is from genome assembly GCA_018432315.1 of Anaerolineae bacterium. GTDB lineage: Bacteria > Chloroflexota > Anaerolineae > Aggregatilineales > Aggregatilineaceae > LM3-B42. Next base: position 19,305 of record JAHDLB010000019.1, on the reverse strand, counting down.
TGCCCAACTCATCGCGCAGCAGGCGGCGGCAGGTCTCGTACTGCTCGAGCGCCTTGCCGCGCTGCTCCGACCACCACAGCAGCTCCATCAAGCGGCGGTGCGTTTCCTCACGCAGCGGGTCCATGTCCAGCAGGCGGGCGGCGGCGGCGATCCCGACGCGATAATCGCCTTGAGTGGCGTAACAGGCCGTCAGGCGATCGAGCCCTTCCATCGCCGACAGGCGCAGGCGCTCGCGCTCGCGGGTGGACCATTCTTCGAAGGCGGTGCTGTCCACGTAGAATCCCGCCAGGAAATCGCCCGCGTACAATTCCAGGGCCGCGGCCAGACGCACCGCATCCGTGCCGGCTGCGTCCAGCTGCCGCTCGAATGCCGCGGCATCCAGCCAGACGTCGCTTTCCGGGTCGAGACCGACGCTCTCGCGGGTGATGGTGACGAATGGCTGGACGGTCTGGCGCAGGTTGGTGAGGGCCACCCGCAGGTTGCTGAGGGCCTGCGCCTGGGTGCGCTCTTCCCACAGCATCTCGGCGACGACCTCGCGTGGATAGACGCGCCCAGTGCAGGCCAGAAAGACCAGCAGTGCCTGCACCTTTCGGGAATCAAAGCCGCTGACTGGCACGCTGTTGTGCTCAATCGCCAGCCCGCCGAGCGTTCGTATCGTCAACTGCTCGCTCATCGTGCCCCCCGACCCGACCCTGTGCCGGTTATTTTGCCCATCCGGCATGATTATTCGGTTGCTTCAAGTATAATCCTCGTTGTACGTCTTCAAAACAGCCTGATACCATGAAGATGTTTAGAGGTACCTCAATCTGATTCACGGACATCAGCGAAGTCATGTCAGAGGAAAGGGACGACCGATGTATCAACACTACCTGGGTGTAGATTTGCACCCGTGACTTGACCCCGGAATCTGGTTCTCCCGCAATTTATGTAGAGTTGGCAGTGTGAAAAACCCGATCATTGTATCAGAACGCAGTTGGGCTCGTGACTATTTCATATGACGAAAAGCCGGGCTAGCTCGCCGCGCGCCCGCGTCCTCTCGAGCTTCAGAACCCATCCCCGCTCCTGCCGGTGCCGCCCCTCTCGGTCCCCCTGAGCGTGATCTAGGTCTATCTACCCAGTCTTTTCGGGAATTTGTTCCTAAGCCAAAACAGCCTATCCGCACCATCACGAAAGCGATGGCATCGTCTATGATCTAACCATCGCTAAGCAATCGATGAAGGAGCAGGCTCATGTTAGGTTGGGTGATCTTTTTCCTGGTTCTGGCGCTTCTCGCCGCCTTCTTGGGCTTTGGTGGTATCGCCGGTGCAGCCGCTGGGATCGCGCAGATTCTCTTTGTCGTATTCTTGATCCTTTTCATCGCCGCGCTGGTTCTTGGTCGGCGAGTCCCTGTGTAGGGCCAAACTCAACTGAGCGAGCAGGGATGCGTTGAATCCCTGCTCGTTCGCGTTCTATCGCACCCGTAAGCAAACCACGCAAGGAGGAAACACCATGTCAGGTCAGCTTCTCTCAGCGAACACGTTAATTGGGGACGCCGTCAAGAATCGCGCACAGGAAGACCTGGGCAGCGTCAAGGAACTGATGATCGACATCGACGCGGGCCGCATCGCCTACGCCGTCGTATCCTTCGGTGGCCTCTTCGGCATCGGCGACAAGCTGTTTGCCGTGCCGTGGTCAGCCCTGCAGGTCGACACGACAAACGAGCACGTTGTCCTGGATGTCGCGAAGGAAACGCTCGAAGACGCGCCCGGGTTCGACAAGGATAACTGGCCCGATATGGCGAATCGCGACTGGGGCCGCGAGGTTCACTGGTACTACAACCAGAGCCCGTATTGGGACTGATCCACTAGCGCGTTCAGCACGCGCCGCGCTGTGATGGCTCTGCCAGAGTAGCGCCCCCAACGACAAGCCTGCGGAGCTACGACCGCAGGCTTGTTCGCGCTCACCGGCTGTGGATGCGGGGACGCCTTGCGCGCGCCCGTCCACGAAGTTCGGCCCGCTGGGCGATGGATCACCGCCCTGCTCTGGACTGGGATCGGGCTACTTGGGTTTCCACTTGCCGTCCCGGTCTTTCTCGTACTGGTCTTTCACCGCGCTCCAAGCCACGCGGTGAGCGGTCTCCTCGCGCGAGGCATCGTCACGCCGTTTTTCCGGATCCGCGTAGTGGTCCCAGGCGCTGTTGAACGCCTCTTTGTAGATTTCTTGAGCGTGCTTCGGCAGATTGTCGCGCACGCCTTCGGGCAGTTCGCTGATGCTATTGTAGGGCATGGTTCGCCTCCTTATCAGATCATTCGGACCTCTCCTGTGACGCCGTCCAGGCCGAGATCGACGGCGATATCTATGTCCACTTCTGGGATTTTGACGTGAACGCCGGCGAGACGGTGACAATCCGCATGGAAGAACTGTCCGGCGGTCTGGACCCGCTGTTGATTCTGATCGACGCCAACGACAACGTCCTGGCGTACGATGATGATGGGGGCGGCGGCTTCGACGCCGAGCTACGCAACATCAGTTTTCCGCAAAGCGGCACCTACACCGTGGCTGCCACCCGCTACCAGCAGGCACAGGGTTACACGACGGGCGAGTACAAGCTGACCATCCACTACGGCGCTCTGGAAGATCCCACGCCTGAAGCTGCTTCTCCCGATACGCCAGGTGATGGGTCGGTCCAGGTGAGCCCCGTATCCCGCGACGGAATCGCGCGCTATCCAACGCTCGAGTCGGCGCTGGCTAGCCCCTTCGCGGAGAGCACGAGCCCGCGTGCGCAAGCGGTAACCGGCACGGTACAGCGCGACCAGTCCTGTGTGTGGGATGTGACATGGTGCGCTGCGGACGAAAGCACGCTCGCCAGCAATCTGGAGGTGCTGGACGTCCGGTTTGTGGCGGCTGGGCAGCCGGTCGACGCCCGCGACGTGACCGTTTATACCGACACCCGCCGCGAGCTGGCCTGCGCGCACCATGCGCTCCTGCTGTCGGGCTGGAGCGGGCAGCGCGTGTCAATCGGGGCTACGCTGACCCTGCGCGAGCCGGTCTTCGATGGCTTCCGGATCTACACCAGCGGCGACTACACCTATCAGGTGGAACTCCGTGTGGACTAGCCAGCAGCACTCCGGCGCGGCGCGGCGACCCTGCTCCGGATAGCCGGGCTCGCCAGACATCGCGATGAGAGGGGAGACTGGACGGACCGAGGCGTCTCCCCTCTCCCTAATTTCAGTGATCGATCGAGCCCCTGCTGCCGGGACCAGGCGCTCCTGTTACAAAAACAAAGGCCCTCGTGTGACCGAGGGCCTTGTCGCCAGGTTGATTTTCCGTACCAGTTAGAACACATCCGCATCGCGACGGCGAGACAGCCATTCGTCAACCTGGCGCTCGACTTCGAACTGAGCTTCGCCATACCGTTCCTGGATGAGGCCTACCAGCTTGTCGCGTTCACCTTCGATCTTATCCAGGTCATCGTCGGTGAGCTCGCCCCACTGTTTCTTGATCTCGCCCCGAAGTTGCTTCCAGTTGCCTTTGATCTGATTCCACAGTGCGTCGGACATTTCGAACTCCCTCATCTGAATCACCGATTCTACTCTGATGTTACGCCGTTGCCCCGCCGATCACATGAGCCTAACAACCCAAACCCGGCTAGGCAGATTGGGCGATATGTTCGGGGGTATGTTTGGCCGTCTCGTGCTATGATTGAGGAAGACATTTGGGTGAAAAAACAATTGAGCGTTGTGGGGTTATATTATATTCTCTGTGCACGTCCGGAGAACCGCTCTCCGCGATGCCGCCCAGGAGCAAGCCCGGCCAGGAGCCTGAGCGAATGCCATCTAGCCACGCAGCGTCACCCCAGCCAATCCGGGTGCTGTTGATCGACGACACCCCGGCTGATGCCCGCCTGATCGAGGACCTGCTGCCCGATTTCCGGATGGACACGGTGGCCCGATTGGCTGACGGGCTCGACTACCTGGCACGCGCCCAGCCCGACGTGATCCTCCTGGAGCTCGATCTGCCCGACAGCCAGGGGATCGATACGGTCCGCCGCGTGCGCGCCAGCGGGCCGGGCGTGGCTGTCGTCGTGCTCGCCCATGCTGGCAGTGAGGACGCCGGCATCCAGGCCATTCACCACGGCGCGCAAGACTATCTGAGCAGGGAGCATCTGGACCGCCCGACCTTGCAGCGCGCCATCCGCCACGGGCTCGCGCGCCAGCAAGCGCATGCCGCCCTGTGCGAAAGCGAGGAGCGCTTTCGCGTCATGTTCGAGCGGGCCGCCGTGGGACTGGCCTACCTGGACGTCGCTGGGCGCTTCATCTTGGTGAACCAGCGCTTATGCGACATGCTCGGCTACAGCCCGGCAGAGCTTCTGCAAATGAGCTTTGCCGACACCATCTTTGCGGATGACCTGGAGGAAGACCGCACAAGTGCCAACCGGCTGCTGGCTGGCGAGCTGCAGGATGCCACGCTGGAAACGCGCTCCGTGCGCCAGGATGGCAGCATCATGTGGGCCAGCCTGACCATGACGCTCATCCGGAACAGGACCGGGGCGCCCCAACATTTCCTGGTCGTGATGCAGAATATCACCGACCGCAAGGAAACCGAAAAGGCCAAGCTCTACCTGGCCGCGATTGTCGAAAGCTCCCAAGATATCATTATTGGCAAAACGCTGGACGGAACCATCACGAGCTGGAATGCCGCGGCTGAGCGCATCTACGGATGGACGGCTGATGAAATCATCGGGCAGTCAGTCTTCGTGTTGTACCCGCCCGGATCGGATGAAGAATTCCGCCACATCATGGGCAAGATCAGGCAGGGCGAACCGATCTCGCACGTCGAGACCAAGCGCGTGCGCAAAGACGGCAAACAAATCGATATTGCGCTGACCATCTCGCCCATCAAGGATGCGGCCGGGCAGATCATCGGTGCGTCGACGATCGCGCGCGATATCACAGCCCTCAAGTGGGCCCAGGCAGCGCGAGAAGAAAGCGAGCAGCGCCTCCGGCAGTTGACCGACAATATTCACGAAGTGCTCTGGCTGCGCGACGTCCAGACCGGTCAGATGCTGTACGTGAGTGCCGCCTTTGCCGATGTGTGGGGTGTCCCGCGTGACCGCCTGTATGAGCATCCTCGTTCCTTTGTCGAATTCATCCACCCCGAAGACCGCGATCGCGTTCTGGAAGCTCTCCACCAGCATTATGACGGCGATTTCAACGAGGAATATCGCATTGTCCGCCCGGACGGCGACACCCGGTGGATACGCGCTCGCACCCTGCCGATTGAGAATGACGCCGGCGAGGTATACCGTGTGGCCGGCATCGCGGAAGATATCACCGACTACAAGCAATTGGTCCTGGCCGAACAGGAACAGCGGGCGCTGGCTGAAGCCCTGCGCGACATCGCCAATGCGCTCGACAGCGCCGTGGATATGGCGGAGATTCTGGACCGGCTGCTGACCAACCTGAGGCACGTAGTGCCCCACGACGCCGCCGAGATCATGCTGATCGACGGGGAACGGGCCAAGATCGTGCGCAGCCGGGGCTACGCGAGCCGCGGGCTCCAAGAAGAGCTCGAGGAGTTGGACTTCGTCGTCGCCGAGACGCCCAACCTACAGGTCATGCGCCAGACACAAAGACCCTTGATCATCCCCGACGTGGAGCACATGAGTGAAGGGCAGATGCTCAAAATCACCGCCGCCCTTTTCTGGCGCTCCTACGCCGGTGTGCCTATCGCCACCAGGGGCGAAGTGATCGGGTTCATCAACCTCGGCAGCCTGATTCCCTACTTCTTCACCCCGATCCATGCCGACCGTCTGCAGGCCTTTGCCGAACAGGCCGCGATTGCCATCCAGAATGCGCGCCTGCACGAGGAAGCCAGGGAACTGGCCGCCCATCACGAGCGCCAGCGGCTGGCTCGCGATCTGCATGACGCCGTCAGCCAGACTCTCTTTGCCGTCACGATTTCGACCGAAACGCTGATACGGCAGGCGGAGCGCGATCCCGCCAGCCTGGGCCCCAAACTGGCCGAGCTCCACCAACTGGCGCGCGGCGCGCTAGCCGAAACCCGGGCGGTGTTGTTGGAACTCCGGCCGGAGTCCCTAGCCGATATCAGCCTGGCGAGCCTGCTCGAACAACTGAGAGAAGCGGTACTGGCCCGCAAACGGCTGCACATCTCGCTCCAGCTCGATGACACTGAGAAACTCTCACCCGAGTTAAAATTGGTCCTCTACCGGATCGCCCAAGAGGCGCTCAACAACATCGTCAAACATGCCCAGGCGTCGCAGGTCAGCATCCGGCTGGTTCAGGACAGCGCCGGCTCCACCTTCATGATCAGCGATGACGGCGTGGGATTCGATCCCGACAGCCACCCGCCGGCCAGCATGGGCCTGAACATCATGCGCGAGCGCGCCGAGAGCGTGGGCGCAGCCATTGACATCCGCAGCAGCAGCGGCGAGGGCACCCAGATCACGGTGACATGGGAGACGCCGCCGGAAAGGCAAACTCATGAGTGAACCACCCGCAATTCGCGTCATGGTCGTGGACGATCACGACATCGTACGGAACGGTCTAATCAATATGCTGGCGGCGTTTGACGATTTCGTGCTGGTCGGCGAGGCTGCCAATGGTGAGACCGCGATCCGCCTGTGCCAGTCACACGAGGTCGACGTCATCCTGATGGACCTGATGATGCCCGTGATGGACGGCATCACAGCGATGGAGCGCATCCACGCCGATCATCCCGAGATCCAGATCATTGCCCTCACCACGTTCAAAGAGGACCATCTGGTCCAGGGCGCGCTGCAGGCCGGGGCGATCAGCTACCTGCTGAAGAACGTCTCGATTGACGAGCTATCAGCGGCCATTCGCAAAGCCTACGAAGGGAAGTCCGTGCTGGCGCTCGAAGCCACCCAGGTGCTGATCAGCGCGGCGACCAGGCCGCCAGCGCCGGGCCATGATCTGACCGAGCGCGAGCGCGAGGTTTTGAAGCTGCTGGTCGAAGGGCTGAGCAACCAGGAAATCAGCGACAGGCTGGTGATCAGCCAGTCGACCGTCAAGAACCATGTCTCCAGCGTCCTGTCCAAACTGGATGCCGCCAACCGCGCCGAGGCGGTCGCCCTGGCGTTGAAGAACCGGCTGGTCTAACCACTCCGGCCATATCAGCCGAATTTCCTATTCCGAAATCCCCTGGAATTCTCATGAATTCGCGGGGGATTTCCCGTATATTTAGATGAGAACTCGGTAAGGTAATGAAGGAATGGGTGGCTGTGATGGCGGCTGGGGGTGATCTTGATGATCCACATTGTGAGCGGGAATGCGGTCATCAACGATCCGATCATCGCGGCTAATACGGATGTAGTGCTGGGGCATGTCAGCGCCATTCTGATCGATCCGCATCTGTCCCGCGTCGCCGCGTTCACCCTCAAGCCCACATCCCGCGAGACGCTGGTGCTGCCGTGGATGGGCATCAAACGGATCGAGCCGGGGCAGGTCTTCGCCTGGGCGGCCAATATGATCGTCAGGGCCGACGAGCTGTTCGACATCAGGCGGCTGCTCCGGGAAGGAACGCTCAAGCCAGCTACCCGCTTCCACAGCGCGGACGGCAAGCTGCTCGGCCAGATGCACGATTTTTTTTTCGATCGGCACAGCGGCGCCGTTCTCAAATACGAGATTGTTGGCGGACCATTTGCCGAGTCCGAAACCGGGCGCAATGTAATCCCGGCCCTGGGCAACACCCGGATCGATAAAGAGGCGGGAACCGCTCATCTCCCGCTCAAATTCGCTGCTCTGGCGCGCCTGGTCGAGAAAGACGCGTAACAGGCTGGTCCCTGATGGAATGCGTGGTGACGTTCTCCGTAAGGTGAGCGCAGAACGGTGGTGGGGGGTGATCCCCGAATAAACTGTGGTTAATTCCGCGCGAGGCGAAAAAGGCTCCAAACCTTGACGAACAGGCCTTATGGTTCAAAAATCAATCTACGCAAGAAATCCGCCCTGCAAATGAGAGCCGAAGCGACTGGGAAAACCCTGTGGGGTCAAAAAACCAATCCGCGATGAAATCAGGTAAAATAGCCGGCTTTCTCGGGCTGCAAAGGGACAGCCACGCTCCTCGAAGGGCAACCAATCTTGGTCATCAACTCGTACTCTCAAAAAAATCGTGAAATAGCCGATTTTCCCCTTACGCGGCATCGCGGCAGTAGTCGTGGATGATGCCACCCAACACCTTACGGCACCGCACCGAGCCGGTGGTTTCGCGGTTTATCGTTGGGATGGGAATCTGCTGATCAATACCTTGATGGGGGCGTGCGGTGTTGAAGAACACAATGTACTCGCGCATCACGCGTCGTAGATGAGTCTGGTTGATGATCAGCAGCTTGTCCAGACACTCCTCACGCACGGAGCGAATCCACCTTTCCGCATAACTGTTGGCATTAGGTGCGCGATAAGGAGTGGGAATTACGTTAATGCCTTCCGAACGAAAAACAGTGTCAAACGCCTGAGTGAACTTCTTGTCATTGTCCCGGATCAGAAATCGGATGCCGGGTTCGCGGTCTTGCAACTCCCACATCACTTGCCGCGCTTGCTGGGTGACCCAGGCGTTGTCAGGATGAGCAGTACAACCAGCGAAATGTACCCGACGCGTGCCAATCTCGATAAACACGAGAATGTACAGTGTTTGAAGGAACAAGGTTTCCACGGTAAAAAAGTCGCACGCTAGGAGCTGATCGATGTAATGCGTTATCAAGTGACGCCAACTCGGTGATGGATAGCGCTCGGGCGCGGGCGGGATCCCGTGGCGCTCCAGAATGGTGCCGACTGTCTCATGGCTGATCGCGTAGCCCAGTTTGAGCAATTCGTTTTCAATGCGCTCGTAACCCCAGTCGTTTTCACGCGCCAAGCGCAACACCAGCTGCTCGATTTCCTTGCCTGTCCGTGGACGACCTGGGTTCTGACGGCGATAGGTCCATTTGCGGCGTACTAACGCGCGATGCCACCCAAAAACCGTCGTTGGTTTCACGATCCGAATCACGTCGTCCATGGCTTTGATCGTGCGGTTCGTTTTGTCTTTCAGCTTGGTGGCCAATACCACCAGCATCAATTTCTCGCCCCTAGACAAATGCGGAGCCCGCTCTTGCCTGCGTTCGTAGATCGCCAGTTGGCAACGCAACAATAAGATTTCGAGGTCCTTGTCGCTTTCCGACCTGCCCCTCAGTCTGATAAGCTCAACCCAAGTTGAAACGACCTGCCACACGCAAAACCAAAACATCTCTCTTCCTTTTCCAGCGGTAAATCAAACACGTCATTTTACCAGCTAGATCAGGCTGTTCCTCGCCTCAATCTTGGATTGCATGAATATTTTGAGAGTACGCGCTTTGTGCTATCGGAAGGCGCGGACTATTACACGCTCTACGAGAAGCGCAACGCGCCGAACCTGGGCGAGGAAATCAACAAGGCATTGGACGCCATCGAAGAAGCGAACAAGGAAAAGCTCGAAGGCGTCTTCCGCAACATCGACTTCAACTCAGAATCGCATCTTGGCAAACCCAAGGAACGCAACACTCGCCTGAAAAATCTGCTCGATGACTTCGCTGACGAACGCCTGGATATGCGTCCCTCGCGCATCAATGGGCAGGACGTGATCGGCAACGCCTATGAATACCTGATTGGCAAGTTTGCGGCGGGCGCGGGCAAAAAAGCCGGGGAATTCTATACTCCACCAGAAGTCTCGCGACTGCTGGCGCATCTGCTCGACCCGCAGCCCGGCGAGCGCATCTGTGACCCGGCGTGCGGTTCCGGCTCGCTGCTGATCAAGTGTGCTGAGGAAGTCGGCAGTACGAACTATGCGGTTTACGCCGAGGAGAGCAACGGTTCGACGTGGGCGTTGGCGATGATGAACATGTTTCTGCACGACATCACACTGACGTGCGGTGCAATCCAATGGGGTGATACGCTGCGCGATCCGCTGCTGTTGGAAGGCGACCACCTGCGGCGCTTTAACATCGTAACTGCCAATCCCCCGTTCTCGCTGGATAAGTGGGGCGCGGATGAAGCCGCCAACGACCGTCACAACCGCTTTCACCGGGGCGTGCCGCCGACCAGCAAAGGCGATTACGCCTTCATCACGCACATGATCGAGACGACCTACATCGAGCTGAGCCAGAACGGGCGCGTAGGTGTAATTGTTCCGCATGGCGTGCTGTTTCGGGGCGGCGCGGAGGGACGCATGCGCCAGTCGCTGATTGAAGAGAACCTGCTCGACACGGTGATCGGACTGCCGCCCAACCTGTTTTTTGGCACGGGCATCCCCGCCGCGATCCTGATCTTCAAGCGCAAACGCCCCGATCGGTGCGTGCTGTTCATCGACGCCAGCCGCGAGTTTGAGCAAGACACCAACCAGAACCGGCTGCGCGAGCAGGACGTTGAGCGGATTCTGGCGACCTACGCCGCGCGGCAGCCCGTGGACAAGTATGCGTATCTGGCGGACTATGACGAGCTTGAGGATAACGACTTCAACCTGAACATCCCGCGTTATGTGGATACTTTCGAACCTGAGCCGCCGGTCGATATGAGCGCGGTGAACGCAGAGATCGCTGATCTCAAGTCGAAGTTGGGCGAGGTTGAGCAGCGCATGGCGGCGTATCTGCGAGAGTTGGGGTTAGATGAACAGCCTACAGGGGCAAAAACGTGATCACGTTGTCCCATTCATCCATGTCGCTCGCGTTTAGGATGGTCAGCAGGTCTTCAACGACCTGTCCAATCGGGACAGAGTCTCGTGCTACGATCAGACCGGGCATGGGCAGCGCTGCTTTGAAGCGGTCGCCCGCAAAGCCGATCATGGTTTCGCTGTCTTGCGTCAGCACGATGCGCCCTTCTTCGGCGGCCCAGGCGAGCACGTCCGGATCGGGCGCACTATACAGGGCGGTGTCTTGCACGCGCACAATGTCGGCGTCGGGGCACTCACGCTGCACCGCGCGCAGCACTCTGCCGTTGAAGTTCTCATCAACGAGCAGCCGGATCATGAAGTGGCCTGTTCATCACGGCGAGCGCGCAGCCGCGCCCGTAACGCCAGCGTTTCCGGCGTGTATTTAGCTTCGATCTCGTGCTGAATGCGATCCGCCGCCTGATCGGCCTGCCGCATGTAGGTGTCAACGTCATCACGGTGTGTCAGGTAGTAGGCCAGCACCGCGTAGACATCGGCGAGCTTGAGCGCGGAATACTGCTCAACAATGCCCTCCGGCGACTCGCCGTTCTGGAACGCGCGGATCACCAGTTCAAGTAGCACGCGCGTGCCACCGACTCGAATTTTGCCCTGCGCATCGACGCGCAAGGGAACATCAACGGCAGCGGGAGTAGCGATCATCGATTCGACCTCCTGAGACTTTATGCCTATTATAAACGCAAATCGGAGATGTGGCGGAATGAAACTCTATGATGTGGTAGCTGTGCTGGCCGAATTGCACATCCGTTCATAAAATGGGCCACGTCATGGCCGTACTCTCAAAATATTTATGCAATTCAAAATTGCGGCAAGAAACAGCCTGATCTAGCTGGTAAAATGGAGCGTTTGATTTACCGCTGGAAAAGGAAAAGGGATGGTTTGGTTTTGTGTATGGCAGGTGGTCTCCACTCTGGTTGAGCTTATCAGACTGAGCCGCAGGTCGGAAAGCGCCAAGGATCTAGAAATCTTGTTGTTGCGTCGCCAACTGGCGATCTACGAACGCAGGCAAGAACGGGCACCACGTTTATCCCGGGGCGAGAAGTTGATGCTGGTGGTGCTGGCCACCAGGCTGAGAGACAAAACGAATCGCACGATCAAAACCATGGGCGACGTGATTCGGATCGTCAAACCAGCGACAGTGTTTGGGTGGCATCGCGCGATAGTGCGGCGCAAATGGACCTATCGGCACCGCACGGCGGGTCGTCCGCGGACCGACAACGAAATCGAGCAGCTGGTGTTACGCCTGGCGCGCGAAAATGACTGGGGCTATGAACGCATTGAAGGTGAATTACTCAAGCTTGGGTACACCATCAGCCATGAGACAGTCGGCAACATCCTAGAGCGCCACGGGATCCCGCCTGCGCCCGATCGTGATCCGTCACTGAGCTGGCGGCACCTGATGACGCATTATCGAGACCAGCTGTTGGCGTGCGACTTTTTCACCGTCGAGACTTTGTTTTTCCAAACGCTATACGTGCTCGTATTCGTCGAAATTGGGACGCGTCGGGTACATTTCGCTGGTTGTACTGCTCATCCGGACACTGCCTGGGTCACCCAAAAAGCGCGCCAGGTGATGTGGGAGCTCGACGACCGCGAAGCGGCCATCCGCTTTCTGATCCATGACAACGACAATAAGTTCAGCCAAGCCTTCGACACGGTATTCCGGTCAACGGGCATCAAAGTGATCCCTACGCCGTATCGTGCCCCGAACGCGAACGCGAACGCGCATGCGGAAAGGTGGATCCGTTCTGTCCGGGAAGAATGCCTGGACAAGGTGCTCATCATCAATCAGGCGCACTTGCGACGAGTCATGCGTGAATACGTTACGTTCTTCAACTCGGCACGTCCCCATCAGGGTCTCGATCAACGGATTCCCGTGCCAGTGTTAAGCCGCGAACATACGGGTCCTGTGCGTTCGCGCGCCGTGCTGGGTGGTCTCATTCACGACTACTACCGTGACGCCGCCTGAAGGAAAAAAATCGACTATTGCATCAATTTTTTGAGACAACGGGGTTTCCCGCTAGGATTCAAACGCACGTGGTTCAGTATGCCTATCGCTTGAGTTGTGCAGCATCTTAGGTATATACTGAACATATGGTACCGATACCTTGTTCTTGTTTTTCTTAGAAATGGAGATATGACATGAGAAAGGTTACATCTGTCCTGCTTATTGTCCTCCTAGCGGCCATTTCTTTAGTCTCTACCGGGATCTCGTATTCCCAGGACAAACCATTTGAAGGGGTCAATATTACGGTATTGACGTTCGATGGCCCGCAGATTGCCGAGCCACTCCAGCGCCATGCTCCGGAATTCCAGGAGCTTACCGGCGCACAGGTTTCTGTTGTAACCGTGCCATTCGCTGATCTTTACCAGATCATTCTTACCGATCAAGCCACCGGTACCTATAGCTACGACGCCTTTGTCTTTGCCCCGCAATGGATGGTCGATTTCGCTAACGCCGGATACCTGGAAGATCTCACCCCTTATGTCGAAGCGGATGCCGACATCCAATGGGACGACATTGCGCCATTCTTCCGCAATTTCAGCGCGATGTACAATGAAAAAATCTACCTGATCCCGCTGGACGGCGACTTCCACATGGTCTACTATCGGACTGACGTTCTTGCAGAGGCCGGGCTGGAACCGCCTAAGACGTGGGATGAATATCTGGTGGTGGCCGCAGCCCTCAACGGCCAGGATATGAATGGCGACGGCGAAGGTGACTATGGCTCCTGCATCTCCAAGCGGCGCAGCGCTCAGGCCTGGCAGTGGTTCCCCTCCTTTGCCAGCCCGTTCATTCAGAGCCTGGGCACTGAGCAGGGCGCGTTCTTCGACACTACGACGTTTGAGCCCCTGATCAATAATGAAGGTTTCGTCCGTGCACTGGAGATCTACAAAGAGACCGGTCAGTACGGTCCGCCCGATGAGGAAACCCTGGATGTTGGTGGCACGCGTACGCTCTTTGTCGCGGGCCGCTGCGCGCTGAGCCTGGACTGGGGTGATATCGGGTCGCTGGCGGTTGATCCCGAACAGTCGATTGTCCAGGATAAGGTTGGAGCAGTCATCACCCCCGGCTCGACTGAGGTCATTGATCGCGCGACAGGCGAATTAGTGCCCTGCACGCCCGAACTCTGCCCTTACGCGGTGGATGGTGTGAACCATGCCCCTGTCGCGTCATTTGGCGGCTGGTCCGGCGGCGTTAGTTCAGGCATTTCCCAGGAGAAAAAGGACGCGGCTTACGCCTTCTTCTCCTACGTGGCACAGCCTGCGCAGGCCAACGTGGACGTGACAATTGGCAAAACCGGTTTCAACCCATATCGCATCTCGCAGTTCCAGGACCTGACGCCGTGGCTGGCCGGGGGCTTCAGCGAAAAGGCCGCCAATGACTATTTGGGTGCCATTCGGGACAGTCTGAACAATCCCAATATGGTGCTCGACCTGCGTGTCCCACAGAACCAGCGCTACCAGCAGGTGGTGACCGATCCGATCCTGAGCCAGTTCCTGGCTGGGGAGTACACCGCCGAAGAAGCGGCCCAGGAAATCAGCGATCAATGGGAAGAGATCACTGAAGAAATCGGACGTGAAGACCAGCTCGCTGCTTATATCGCCTCGCTGGGTATTCAGAAATAAGCATGTCCCGACGTTGTGTATCTCGGAGGCCGCGCGCCTCCGAGATTTTTTCTGCTATACTGGACTATACCACAGCGAGTATAGGCTATGGAAGAACCCCCCAGCCATCTAAATGATCGTTCCAGATATGTTTTACTACTACCTGCCGTCCTGGTGGTGTTGTTTTTGTCTGTTTTTCCCCTGCTACTTTCCATCTTCACCTCCCTTTCAAAAATCAGGTTCGTGAAGGGCGGGTTTGAAATTGAATATATCGGCCTGAAAAACTACGAAAAACTGCTGCAGGGGAGCGGGCAAAGGCGTTTTTTGGGGAGGTTTGACGACCCCACGACCTTCGGGTGGATCATCTTGATGGTTTTTATCGCGGTGATGATCTACTGGTTGTTTCGCTATGTCACTGGCCCGCGTCGGCGCCTGTTTGGCGTCCTCATGCGAGTGATCACGATCATCATCGCCGTAGAACTCCTGTGGCTGGTCATCCGTACTTCGAGCGGGAGAGGACTCCCCGGCACGCTGGTGGTGACCCTGATCTTTGTATTTGGGGGAGTTGCGGCTCAGTATATTTTGGGGTTATTCCTCGCCCTGCTGGTCACTCAAAATCTGCCCGGCAAGCGTTTCTTTCGAGTCGTGTTTTTGCTGCCAATGATGATAACTCCGGTTGGAATCGGTTTCCTATTCCGTATGCTTACCGATACCCTGATCGGCCCTATGGCGCCCATGTGGAAAGTGGCAGGCTTATACAATTTCTCGTGGGTAAATGACCCGGCGACTGCGCGCCTGGCCGTCATCATCGGCGACACCTGGCAGTGGACGCCGTTTGTTTTTATCATTCTGCTGGCCGCACTGGAAGGACTCCCGACTGAGACCGTTGAGGCGGCGCTGGTGGACGGTGCCAATCGGCAGCAGATGTTTCGCTACATCCTCCTGCCGCAGATTATCCCAGTTAGCACCACCGTGATTCTGGTCCGCATAATCGAAGCTTTTAAGATCATCGATATGCCCAACGCGCTGACCGGCGGCGGTCCAGGCATTGCGACCGAGTCGGTGACCCTGCACGCATATAACCTGTGGCGTGGCATCGACCTGGGTACGTCGTCCGCGCTTGCGTATTGCTTGCTGTTTGTCGCCACTTTTGTGGCGCTGGTTTTTGTAAATTTCATCCGGCAGCGTTTGTTGGAGTCCATATAATCCTATGAAGCGCCTTTTTCGCTCGTCAAGTCCCTTTAAACCCTCACCAGCGACCATGATAGTGTCGTATATCCTGCTGTTATCCTGGACATTTCTCGTCTTGTTTCCAGTTTACTGGCTCTTCGTGACCGCCTTCAAGCTGCCCATCGATGTGAACACCGGCCCCAAGTACCTCATGTACGTGGACTTCCAACCTTCTGATCATGCCTGGAGAGAAATGTTTGTGGCGAGTGGCGACCTCGTTACACGTCCGTACAAGAATACGGCTATCGTCGGGTTCATAAGCGCGGTGCTGGCGCTCATATTGGGGTCGGGGGCCTCTTATGCCCTCAGCCGCTTCACTTTTCGCCCGAAACCAGGGTTGGTTCTGGCGTTTGTGGTATGCGCGGTCCTGGTGATTCTCATGGTCAATCTGGAAGTCCCCTGGCAGGTGGCGGTTGCTGCCGGTCTCGGTATATTTGTCTTGGTAACGCTCACGATTGGCCGCCGCCTTAAAGGCTCAATGACCAACGACGATATCGCATTCTGGCTCATCTCACAGCGGATGCTGCCGCCGGTCGCGGTTCTTGTCCCGATCTATATCCTTTTTCAGAATTTCGGTCTGCTCAATACGTACACGGCTTTGATCGTGACCTATACTGCCGTCAATCTGCCACTCGCCATCTGGTTCACGCGTGACTACTTCAAGAGCATCCCTATTGAATTGGAGGAAAGTGCCTTTATCGATGGCGCTTCCCGTTATCAAGTCCTGTATAAGATCGTTTTACCCCTCTCTGCCCCTGGACTCGTGGCCACGTTCCTGATCGTGTTGATCTTCGCCTGGAACGAATACACCTTGGGTTTGTTCCTTTCCGGCGCGGATACTCAGACAATGCCGATGCTGGTGGTCGGCCAGAATGCAACACGCGGGCCCCAGTGGTGGAATATCTCGGTGCTGGTGCTGGTGATGATTGCCCCCGTCGTTGTTCTATCCATTGTTCTGGAGCGCTTCATTGCTCGGGGCATCTTAATCGGGGCCGTGAAAGGCTAGGATAGTTCTCGACGATATCCTATCAGCTAACGAGAAGGGATCATGGATGAACAGCAAACAGCGCTGTCTAGCGGCACTGTCCGGCGAGCCAGTAGACCGGGTGCCGGTTTTTCCTCTTCTGATGTTCTTCGCTCAGAAACGCTTGGAGGTGTCGTACCGAGAGTTTGCCACCAATGGGCATGTGATGGCCGAAGCGCAGCTTCATATCAGGGATGCATTCGGCGTCGATGCAATCACAGCTTGCAGTGACGCTTTCCGAATTACAGCCGATCTGGGCGCTGATATGGTTTTTCCTGAAAACCAAACGCCCTTTGCCGCTTCTCCCTCGGTCGTTAGCAGGAGCGATCTGAATAGGCTGGTTCGTCCAGATCCATTGGATCCTAAGACGCGAATGAACGATCGCGTCCGCGCCACACAGGAAATGGTCAGAGCCGTGGGTGACAGCTGTTTGGTATTGGGATGGGTAGACATGCCGTTCGCCGAGGCCTGCTCGGTGTGCGGTGTATCAACGTTCATGTTGATGCTTTACGATGATCCCCTCCTGGCGCACCAGATCCTCGAGTTTCTGACCCCTGTAGTGATTGACTTTTCTCTTGCTCAACTTGAGGTCGGAGCTCCCATGATAGGGGCAGGTGACGCTGCTGCCTCGTTACTTTCACCCAAGCTGTACCGGGAGTTTGCCTTACCCTATGAGCAGAGAGTATGCAACGCGGTGCACCAAGCGGACGGAATGGTCAAGCTGCATATTTGTGGTAACACAACGCACATCCTCGATAGTATGGTGCGCACAGAAGCTGATTTGTTCAACGTCGATCACGCTGTCGATTTTTCCACGGCTCGGCACGTGTACGGCGAGGCGAAAGTCTGTTTCAAAGGCAATCTCGATCCAGTGGCTGATATGCTCCAGACTACGCCTGTAACCTGTCAGGCACAGGCTCTAAACTGCATCCGGATGGCGGCAGGCACGCGTTACATGTTAAGTGCTGGTTGTGAAGTGCCGGGGGATACCAGTGACGCGGTATTCCAGGCATTTTGTGAGGCACCACAACGCTTTGCCGCAGACCTCACGGCATGACGATAGGCAATCGTCATCCGCCCATGAAATATCGTGCGGCCAACAGCATCAAATCGCCCGACAGGACTGACGGATGACCAGCCGGGTAGGAAGCACGATCTCCTGATGCGGTGGTTTGCCAGGGTTGGCGATGCGCTCCAGTAATAGCTTCGTCGCCCGAAAGCCCATCTCGTAGGCGGGTTGGTCAGCTACGGTGAGGAATGGCCGCACCAACAGTCCGGGCGGGAGATCGTCAAATCCAACCACTGACATATCCTCGGGAATCCTCAGGCCGGATTCGTAGAGAGCCTTCATCATGCCGATGGCGATGAAATTGTTACCTGCAAATATGGCTGTGGGTGGTCGCGAAAGAGCCAGGAGTTTCATGGTCCGTTCATAACCACTGTCCTGGTAAAAACTGCCGAAGCTAATTAACTCCGAATCGACTTCTAGATGGGCGTGTTGCAGTGCTCTCTGGTATCCTGCGACACGCTGCGTGCTTGTAGAGACGTCTTCGGGACCTGACAAAATGGCAATGTCGCGATGCCCCAACTCGGTCAGATAGCGTGTAAGCTCGTATGCACCGCCCTCTGAATCGGCACGAACTGTATCAACCGAGACGCCAGGCATCTGTCGGTCCAGGACAACCAGCGACACGCCCTGCTGTTGGATAAAACGGATAGTATCGATCGTATTCGAGACCGGAACTAAGAGGAAGCCGTCTACCTGTCGCCGGAGAAGCAGATCGGTGTATTTGTCCTGTTTGGCGACATCCTCGTCGGTGTTGCACAGGATGACACTGTAGTTTTCCTCGCTTGATGCATCTTCAGTCCCTCGTGCTACTGTGGTCCAGAATGGATTCGTAACATCGGACAGGACAAGCGCTATCACGTTAGTTTTGTTGAACCGGAGTCCCTGGGAAAGCGCGTTGGGCACATAGTTCAGTTCCGCAATAGCTTCCTCGACTCGCTGGCGTGTTTTCTCGCTCACGTAGCCCGAATCGTTGATCACTCTCGATACTGTGATTGGGGCCACACCCGCGCGCCGGGCCACGTCCCGAATGGTGGTCATTTTCCCTCACCAAGACACTGCTCAGTTTGAGAGCTCACCGCACCCGGATAGGTTTTCCATTATCCGACACAAACTGCTGTCACGTACTCAAAAAAGCTATCAAGAGAAACGCTATGGTACCCATACCATTTGGTAATTGTACATCGCCAGAATTAATGGGACAAGAGCACAGGAAAAAGAATGGCGGCTTGGGTCCCGTGCTAAATGGCGTGCTCCTGAAGTCGCAGATGATGTCTGCGCCGCTGCTGTAGGGTCCGCTGTTTGATGATGTCGCGTTGAGTAAGCACCTCCTGCTGCCTGCCAAAGTAGACATCCGCCGGTGTGACGTTGTCGAGCGACTCGTGATAGCGCTCGATTTTGCCCTGGGTCTGCGGATGATGAGCCCGCCCATGAATTTGGTGGATCTGCAAAGGCTTGAGGTAGTTGGCCAGGGGTCAAGTCCGAAATCTTCTGTAAACGTAGAGGCGTGGCATGGAACTAAACCGCTTTCTTGTGAGACGGTGATGCTTCGGGCGCGCTGGGGTCCAATTCCAGCTCGCGGCGCAGGTGACGCAGCATGGCGAGATCCAGGTCGGTGAAGCTCACGCGCTGCCACCGTTCACTGGCTTGCCACAGGGTGGCAAAGACCAGCTTGAGGCAACTC
>JAHDLB010000042.1 GCA_018432315.1 Anaerolineae bacterium | reverse complement strand
CGTCTGGATCTGCGCCGCTACGTCTTCCTGCGGCGGCACCCAGAAGATCGCCTGGTCATCTTCCAGCCCCAGGGCTTCCGCTGCCCCGCGCACCCCCATCTCCACGTTGCTCCAGTACGGGTGCACCGACTTCCCGATCACTACGACTACAAAATCATCTTGGGCAGTCGCGACAGACATCGGCAGTGCGGGCAGCAGCATCAGCACGACAGCCAACAACAAACTGAGCCGTTTCATGGTACTCTCTCCTAAAAGACTTTAGACAACGATAGTCGTTCGGCGTAAGCGTTCTAGCCAGGGTAATCGCTAGACATCAACTCCTTTCCTCCTCACACTGTAGCGGCTTCTGGACTGAAATCGTCCTTAGCACCAACCATATAGGCCACGATCTCTTCCCGGAACTGGTGAATATCCTCGCCAATGGGGCGATCGGCCACCTTACGTCCCTGGCGCAGCACGATGATCCTGTCGCCGACTTCATAGACGTCTTCCAGGCGGTGGCTGATGAGAATGATCGCGCAGCCCTGGGTTTTCAACTCGCGGATCAGGTCCAGCACCTTGCCGATTGCTGCGACGCTCAGGGCCGCGGTCGGCTCGTCCATGATGATGACTTTGGCGTTGAACGCCGTCACGCGCCCGATGGCGACCGCCTGGCGCTGGCCGCCCGACAGGTTTTCCACCTTCAGGCGCACCGAGTCGATATCGATCTTAAGGTTGTCGATCAGGTCGCGCGCCCCGGCTTCCATGGCCCGTTTGTTCATGATCTTCAGCGGCCCAAGGCTCCACCGGACCATCTCGCGCCCCAGGAACACGTTGGCGGCGACATCGAGATTGTTCGCCAGCGCGAAGTCCTGGTAGACCATCTCGATACCCAGCCGGCGCGAATCTTCCGGGCTGGTGATGTGTGCCCTCTTGCCGTCGATGAAAATCTCGCCTTCGTCGGGGATGTAGGCCCCGCTGATCACTTTCATCAGGGTGGATTTCCCCGCGGCGTTGTCGCCCACCAGCCCCAACACCTCGCCGGAATACACCGCCAGGTCCACGCCCCGCAGCGCCTGGACCGCCCCAAAACGCTTTTTCGCATTGCGAATTTCAACCAGGGGTGTTCGTTCTGTCATGGGTCCTTATCCTTATCGCTGCGCTCAGGTCTGCCGGTGACGCCGCCACATATCCCAGGTCACGGCGATAACCAGAACCACACCCAACACAATCTCTTGCAGGTACGACGACACGTTGAGCAGCACCATGCCGTTCTGCATGACACCCATGATCGCGGCGCCGAGAATGACGCCCAACACCGTCCCCTCGCCGCCGAACAGGCTGGTGCCCCCAATCACGGTCGCGGCGATGGCCCACAGCTCGTAGGCCGTGCCCACGGTCGGCGTCCCCTGGCCGAGCCGCGACGCCAGCAGGATGCCCACCAGCGCGCCCATCATGCCGCTGGCGACGAAGCTGAACATGCGCACGCGGTCGACGTTGATGCCGGAAACGCGCGCCGCTTCGGTATTGCCGCCGACTGCGTAGATGTGGCGCCCCAACGTCGTCGCGTTGAGGATGAAGGCAACCACAACCGCCGCCACCACGAGCACGATGAACATGTTGGGGATCTGGAGCGCATTTGCCCCATCACCCAGAGTCACCTTGCCCTGGCCCAGGTTCAGGAAGGCAGAGTCGGACGGGAACACGATCGGGTAGCCGCGCGTGATGTAGGCCGCCGCGCCGCGCGCCATCAGCCACGTGCCCAGCGTGATGATGAAGGGCGGAATGTGCAGCTTCGTGACGAACAAACCGTGCCAAAGCCCGACCAGCCCGCCAAAGAACAGGACGACGATAATCGCCGGCAGAATGGCGATGGGCGACGTGTCGCCCAGCAAGGCATCGAAGGGGGGGACCGCGCCAAACCCCTTCATGATCAGGGTTGCCACCAGCACGCCGGTCAGCGCGGTCATCGAGCCGACGGACAGGTCGATCCCGCCGGTGATGATCACAAGCAGCTCGCCAATCGCGAGCAGGCCGAAGGTGGCGACAAACCGCATGATGATTGCCAGGTTGGCCGGCCTCAGGAAGACGTCGGGCTTCTCCTGCCAGAAGAAGAGGCATAGGCCCAGAAATACGATGGCGATTGGCAGCTCGCGAGCGCGAAGAAAACCAGGTGACCGGGATCTAACTCTGTTCAGCATCGTGCTGGTATCGGTCACGGCGTTCTGAATATCCATGAAGCGACTCCTAAGTATAGTGTGGTGGCCGTTGGCGGCGCAGGTGCCCGGATCGGTCCGGCTCTACGATGGTCAGCGACAGGTGACGATGGTGTCGGTGTCGGGGGAACATAAGTCTATTACAGTCGATTGCGACCATCCCGGTTCGTGACACAGGTACGGGTTGAGAGCGTTACAGCGTGCTAACCGAAAACTGCTGGATGACTACTATCATTATAATGGAACTTGGGCCGGTCGCAAGTCATTCTTCGCCTCTCGAAACGCTTCGATGTGCTCAGACGGCCCTTTCGCCACGCCGCGACACCGCCGGTTTGGGCAGTTTGACAGTCCCCCGATCGATCATCTGCAAGCAAGCGGCCACCAGTGACTTGACACGCCGGGCCGTTCGTGGCACGATAATCGAAACGCATAGTCGAAACGTTTCGACAAATGCGCTTCGTTCACACGTGCCGTCGATTGGACTGCCCATGCCCACCATGACGAGTGTCGCCAAACGCGCCGGAGTGGCCGTCAGCACCGTTTCCTATGCGCTGAACGGGACGCGGCCTATCTCTGAGGAAACCCGCCAGCGCATCTTTCAGGCCATCGAAGAACTCGGCTACAAACCGCACGCCCTCGCCCGCGGCCTGGCGAGCAAGCGCAGCCGGATCATCGCGCTGCTGTTCCCAAATACCGACCGCGGCCTGGGCTTCACCGAGCTGGAGTTCGTCACCAGTGCCGCCAACGCCGCCAAAGAAAACCAGTACAGCCTCGTCCTGTGGTCCTACGACGTTCACGACCTGGACGAGCTGCGCCAGTTGACCCAGCAGCGGCTGGTCGATGGCGTCGTCGTGATGGAAGTCCACGAGAACGACGCGCGCATCGACATGCTGCGCCAGATCGAGTTCCCTTTCAGCATGATCGGGCGCTGCGCCGGAATGGACGACCTGGGTTACGTGGACATCGACTTCAGCCAGACGGTTCGCGACGCGGTCGACCACCTGGCCGGGCTGGGCCACACGGAGATCGCCTTTCTCAACCAATCGCGCGCGGCGTTCGAGGCGGGCTACGGGCCGGCGGTCCGCACGCATGCGGCCTTCGAGCAGATCATGGCCGAGCGCGATCACGAGAGCATCTCCCGCTTTTGCCGTACCGAGCTGCGCGCCGGCTACGACGCCTTCAACGCACTGCTGGACGAGCATCCCGACCTGACCGCGATCGTCACGATGAACGAGCGCGCGGTCCCCGGCGTGCTGCACGCGATCCACGATCGCAACTGGACGGTGCCGGACGATTTCTCCCTGGTCGTGATCGTCACGTCCCGCACGATCGCGGAGATGATGATCCCGCCGCTGACGACGCTGGAGGCGGAGACGGGTGGCATGGGCCGCCTGGGAGTCGAGCTGCTGATCAACCAGTTGGAAGGACGGCCCCCGGAGCAATTGCAGGTCCTGCTGCCGTGCCGCCTCGTCGTGCGGCACAGCACCGGCCCCAAACCGGACCGCGCGCGTGCGAAGGCCCAGGCGCGTTCCGGATGACGGCGCGGGACGTGCCGGCTGGCGATGCGCCACGAGTCCGCCCTTGATGAGTGCCATAGGAGGTGTATAACGCTGTTCGACAAAATCACCGTTCCCTTCTCGACACATTTAGACCGTTCACACGAGGAGATTTGACATGCGAAAGACATTGTTAAGCATCACGATCCTGCTGTTAGCCGCCCTGATGATCGCCACCCCCAACTTTTCGCCCCAGGCTGCCGCCCAGGACAGCACCACGCTCAAGATATGGCACTACGAGTCGCCGGACGGCGCGATGGGCGCCGCGTGGCAGGCCGCCATGGACAAATTCGAGGAACTGCACCCCGAGGTGACCATCGAGTTTGAAAGCCGCGGCTTCGAGGAAATCCGCCAGACGGCCCCGATGATCCTCAATTCGGACGAAGTGCCGGATGTGATGGAGTACAACAAGGGCAACGCGACGGCGGGCTTCCTGTCGCAGAACGGCCTGCTGACCGACCTGACCGACGTCGCCATCGAGTACGGCTGGGACCAGATCCTCAGCCCCGGCCTGCAGACCACCAGCCGCTACGAGAACGGGATCATGGGCTCCGGCCAGTGGTACGGCGTGACCAACTACGGCGAATACGTCATGGTGTACTACAACAAGGACATGTTCGCTGAGCACGGCGTCGAGGTTCCTACCACGTTCGAGGAGTGGGAAGCCGCCATGCAGACCTTCGTCGACGCGGGCATCACGCCGCTGAGCGTGGGCGCGACCGAATACCCGGCCCAGCACATCTTCTACCAGTTGGTGCTGAGCCAGGCCGACCGCGATTGGGTGAATGCCTTCGAGCTGTACCAGGGCGACGTGGACTTCCACGACGAAGCCTTCACCTATGCCGCGGAAAAGATCGTCGATTGGGTCGAGCGCGGCTTCATCTCCGACGACGCGACCGGCATCCCCGCCGAGGATATGGGCGTGGCCTTCACCAATGGCGAGCACCCGATGATGGTGTCGGGGAGCTGGTGGTACGGGCGCTTCATGAACGAGATCGAGAACTTCGAGTGGGGCACATTCCTGTGGCCCGGCAACGAACTGCACGCCGGATCGGGCGGCAACCTGTGGGTGGTGCCGGCCAACGCCAAGAACAAAGAGCTGGCCTACGAGTTCATCGACATCACCATGTCGCCGGAAATCCAGAGCATTCTGGGTAACGCGGGCGGCATCCCGGTCAATGCCGACCTGGAACAGATCGAGGACCCGATGGTGCGCGAGCTGATCAGCAACTTCAACGCGATCATCGAGGCGGACGGCTTCGCGTTCTACCCGGACTGGCCCGCGCCCGGCTACTACGACATCCTGGTGTCGGGCGTTCAGGAGCTGATCGCGGGCACGATGTCGCCTGACGAGGCCCTGGACTTTCTGGCCGATCCCTACTTCGAATACCGCGAGACGGTGACGGACTGACCCCGTCACGGTCGGTTCATCGACCGAGTCTGAAGCAAGCGAAGGCGGCGCCCGGCCCGCACGAGCGCCGCCTTCCGGGGATACACAACTGATGGCTGTCAAAAGCGTGTCACTCGACAGGGGATACTGGGTCTTCCTGCTGCCCGGCGCTGTCGCGCTGCTGCTCGTGATCATCATCCCGTTCCTGATCAACGTGGGAATCAGCTTCACCGCGTGGAACGGCATCACCGAGCCCACCTGGATCGGGCTGGACAACTACCAAAAGGCGGCGCACGACAAAACCTTCTGGATGTCGTTTCAAAACAACCTGTACATCATCGTCGCCATGACGATCATCCCGACCATCATCGGGCTGTTTCTGGCGGCGTTTCTGTACGATTTCGTCGCCAACAAAATCGGGAACCGGGTCGCCAGTGTGTTTCGCGCGGGCTACTACCTGCCCCAGATCCTGCCCGTCGCCATCGCCGGGGTCGTGTGGCGCTGGATTCTCCAGCCGCGCTGGGGCGTGCTCAACTGGCTGTTGGACCAGGTCGGCATGGAGCCGCGCAACTGGCTGGGCGATGCCGACATCGCCATCTACTCGGTGATGGGCATCATGGTCTGGTTCCAGATCGGCTACCCGCTGGTGATCTTCATGGCGGCCCTGCAGCGAGTCGATCCGGAGCTGTACGAAGCCGCGTCGGTCGATGGCGCCAACTGGCTTGAGAAATTCATCCACATCACCATTCACCAGATCCGGCCCGAAATTTTCGTCGTCGTGCTGATGACGCTGATCCACTCGCTCAAGATATTCGCGCAAATTTTCGTCCTGACGCGCGGCGGGCCGGGGCGCGCCACCATCGTGCCGTCGTACTTCGCCTACCAGAACTTTTTCGAGAAGGCGAACGTGGGCTATGGCGCGACGATCGCCACCATCATGACCGTGATCATCATCCTGCTGACCGTGTTGTTCATCAACGTGCAGTCGCGGCAAGAACTGCGAGAGGCGGCCTAGACGATGAACGCCTCGCTCGTGCTCGAACGGTTCAACAAGTCGCTCGCCCTGCTGCTGCTGACCGCGCTGCTGATCGTGATGCTCTTCCCCTTCGCCATCGTGACTATCAACGCCTTCAAGACCCCGGCGGAGTACGCCAGCAACGGCCCGCTGAGCCTGCCGGGCGGCCTGTATACCGATGGCCTGCGCGATTTCTGGGACCGGGTCGATTTCACCAACAAGCTGATCAACAGCACCGTGATCAGCGTCAGCGTGGCGGTCGCGGGGATCGGTCTGTCGCTGCTGAATGCGTTCGCCCTGGGGATCGGGCGGGTGCGGGGGCGCGTCTGGTTCCTGATCTTCTTCCTGATGGCGAACACGCTGCCCCAGGAGGCGCTGGCCTACCCGCTGTATTATTTCGCCAAGTCGCTCGGCCTGTACAACACGCGGCTGTCGGTGATCATCGTGTTCTCGGTGATCCAGAGCGCGTTCGGCACGTACCTGCTGACGTCGGTTTTCAGCACGTTCCCGCGCGAGATTCTCGAAGCCGCCCGGATCGACGGCTGCAACAAGGTCCAGCTCCTGCTGCGGATCGTGACGCCCATCAGCCGCCCGACGCTGTCGGTGCTGTTCGTGTTCTTCTTCATCTGGACGTGGAACGAGTTCTTCCTGCCGATGATCCTGCTGGTATCCACGTCGAACCAGACGGTGCCGCTGGCGATTGCCGTGCTGCAGGGCCAACACAACATGGACGCCACCACATCGAGCGCGTCGGCCTTGCTGGGCATTCTGCCCTGCGTGGTTTTCTTCCTGCTGTTCCAGCGCACTCTGACGAAAGGGATCACAGCCGGCAGCGTGAAATAACCCATCACAATCTTGAGCGTATGTTTGTGTAGTTACTCGATTGGACCCTGTCACAAGGAGACACCTTATCATGAAGTTCGATGCTGGATACTGGCAGTTGCTGCCGGGCACGGAGGCGGTCTACCCGCTGACCGTCGTGGACGTACGGACCGAGCCTGACGCGCTGGTCGTCACCGGGTACAGCCACGAGGTCAAGACGCGCGACGATTACCTGCACGGGTCGCTGACCACCGCCCGGTTCACTTCGCCCATGCCCAACGTGGTTCGCGTCCAGCTCACCCATTTCAAGGGCCGCCGCCCGCGCCTGCCCGCGTTCGATCTCGACTATTCGCTGTCCAACGACGCAGCGGAGATTGGCCGCGACGACGATGTCGCGTGGCTCAAGACCGGCGATCTGGCGGTGGAGGTCCCCACCCAGGGCGACTGGCGCATCGACTACCGGCGCGGCGGGCAGCTCATCACCGGCAGCGAGCGCAAGGCGATCGGGCTGTTCGAGCAAGGCGGCAAGACGTACCTGCGCGAGCAGTTGTCGATGGCGCCCGGCGAGACGATCTACGGCCTGGGCGAGCGCTTCACGCCGTTCGTGCGCAACGGGCAGTCGGTTGATATGTGGAACGAAGACGGCGGGACCAATTCGGAGATCGCGTACAAGAACATCCCGCTGTATCTCAGCAGCCAGGGCTACGGCGTGCTGGTCAACCATCCGGGCCGCGTCTCGTTCGAGATCGCGTCGCACCACGTCACGCGCACCCAGTTCAGCGTCGAAGGGCACAGCCTCGACTATTACCTGTTCGGCGGCCCCACGCCGAAAGCGGTCCTGGAGCAGTACACCGCCCTGAGCGGGCGCCCGGCGCTGCCCCCCGAATGGTCGTTCGGGCTGTGGCTCTCCACCTCGTTCACGACGAACTACAACGAGGCCGACGTGCTGGTGAACATCGACCGCATGGAATCGCTCGGCATCCCGATCAGCGTGTTTCACTTCGACTGCTTCTGGATGAAAGAGCTGACGTGGTGCAGCTTCCTGTGGGATCGCCAGAACTTCCCCGACCCGGAAGGCATGCTGCGGCGCATCAAGGACAAGGGGATCAAGATCTGCGTGTGGATCAACCCCTACATCGCCGAAGCGTCGCCGCTGTTCGCCGAGGGCATGGCCGCCGGCTACCTGCTCCAGACGCCCGAAGGCGACGTCTACCAGGTCGACGACTGGCAGCCCGGCATGGGCCTGGTGGACTTCACCAACCCCGCCGCGCGCGAATGGTACACCGGCAAGCTCCGCGCGCTGGTCGATATGGGCGTGGACGCCTTCAAGACCGACTTCGGCGAGCGCATCCCGACCGGCGTCCGCTACCACGACGGAAGCAACCCGGAGCGGATGCACAACTACTACACCTACCTGTACAACCGGGCTGTGTTCGAGCTGATGCGCGAGCTCAAAGGCGACGAGGCGGTGCTGTTCGCGCGGTCGGCCACCTGCGGCAACCAGCAGTTCCCCGTGCACTGGGGCGGCGACAACTCGTCGACCTACCCCTCCATGGCGGAGACGCTGCGCGCCGGGCTGTCGCTGGGCCTGGGCGGCTTCGGCTTCTGGAGCCACGACATCAGCGGGTTCATCGGCACTGCCACGCCGGACCTGTACAAGCGTTGGGTCGCGTTCGGCCTGCTCTCGTCGCACAGCCGGCTGCACGGCCATTGGAGCGTGCGAATGCCGTGGCTGTTCGGTGACGAATCGGTCGACGTGCTGCGCCACTTCAACAACGTGAAGGCACACCTCATGCCCTACCTGCTCGACGCCGCGCGCGAAGCGCAACAGCATGGCTGGCCCATGATGCGCGCGATGGTGCTGGAGTTCCCCGACGATCCGGCCTGCCGCCACCTGGACCTGCAATACATGCTCGGCCCGGCCCTGCTCGTCGCGCCCGTGTTCAACGACCGGTCCGAGATCACCTACTACCTGCCCGCGGGCGAGTGGCGCCACCTGCTATCCGGCGAGACGGCCCACGGCCCCGCCTGGCGCACCGACACCTACGACTATTTCAGCCTGCCGCTGTGGGTCAACGTGGAGCGCGGGCGCGCCTGGCCCTGCCTGCAAGGCTATCCGGCCCAGAGCGAATAACCGGACGTCTGCGCAAACACACGGCGAGGAGCCGGGCGCTCTGGCCCAACTCCTCGCCGCGTGGTTCGCCTCCCCTCAACTCCGGCGCGGGCGGGAAGCCCCATCAGCCGGAGCAGGCATTCCAGACCTGCTGCACGCCGGCATCCAGCGTGCTCACCGGGTTGATGTTGGCGCTGTAGAGGTACCAGTTCGGATCGGGCGCCGGTGAATTGCCGACCGGGACGTTCGATTTCCGGGCGACGATGCACCCCACGAACAACTGCGACTGGCCCCAGCTCGTCGCCGTGATCAACAGCGGCGTGTTCGCGTACGTGCTGCCGGCAGCCGCGCCAATGTGGAACGACAGCCCCACCACGACCCCGATATTGGCCGTGCCTGCAAAGCCCTGCGCGAACTGGTCCAGGGTTTGCCCCGGCGCGCCGTTCGGCCAGTAGTGGTAGGCGCGGTAGTAATCGGTGGCGGCGATGGCGTCGTAGTACGACGTGATCAGGTCCAGGGGCGATTGCTGGTCGTGCACGCCCGTGGACGTGGGGAACACGTCGGCCTGCGAACAGGCGCTCGTCGCCTGCAGGAAGTCGACCGACGTCGCCGGATTCAGCACGGCGCTGTTCAGGTACCAGTTCGGATCGACGACGCCCGGATCCCCGACCGGCACGTTGGTCTTAACGGCGTGAAAGCACCCGGCGAAGATCTGCGACCCGCCGCTTTTCAGCGTGGTCAGCACCACGACCGGCACCTCGGCATGAGCGGTCCCCGCCGCCGCGCTCATCACCACGGGCAGGCGGGCCAGCGCGCGCACGGCCTGCACGTCGGCGAATCCCTGCACGAACTGCTGGTAGGTGATCCCGCCGGGCGCGTTCCCGTTCCAATAGCTGTACGCGCGCCCATAGTCCTGCAGCGCGATGGCGTTGTAATAGGATGCGATCAGGTAGATCGGGTGGTCGCGCACGTCGAAGGCCCCCGGCGCCTGCGCGGCGGCAGGTGACGGGGCGCTGCTCCCGAAGAGGAGCGCGAGCGCCACCAGTCCGATCACGAACGGCCTCATCACCCGGTTGATTGCTGTGTTCATGGTTGGGTATCCTTGTCAGCTTCGAAACGTAGACTACCCAGATCCTACAGCGGGGACTGCCTTCTTTCCGAACTGAATGACAACGCTCACCCCACGCCTTACCGGCGGCGCACCTGCTGCCACAGGGCATCGATTCGCCGGTCGGCTTCGGCAGTGGCTTCGCGCACCGTGTCCAGGGTTGGCGCGTCCTCGCGCAGTTTGTCCAGCACAGCGGCGTCGATCGGGGTCATTCGTTGCCCTCCTCCGCTCACGCCGACTCGGCGGCGAGCACGCGGTCCACCACCATCTTGCGGAACTCCGGCGACAGGCTGGAGAAATACGCGCTGAAGCCCGTCACGCGCACCACGAGATCGGGATATTTCGACGGGTCCTCGTAGGCTTCCAGCAGCTTTTGCGTGTCGAGCACGTTCATGTTGATCTGCGTGCCGCCCAGGTCGAAATGGGTGCGGATCAAGCTGGCGATCTGCGAACGCGCCGCCTCGTCACTCGCGATCGACGGCTCCAGGTCGATCTGCAGCGGGGCCGTGTTGCCGTAACCCGGCTGCACCGCCGCCACCGCCACCGCCAGCGCCGTCGGCGCGCCATCCTTGCGGAAGCCGGGGTGCGGGTTCGCGCCTTGCGAGATCGGCTCGCCCGCCCGGCGGCCATTCGGTGTCGCGCCGAGCCGGGCCCCCATCGCGATCGTCAGCGCCCACGAGAACAGCCCCGGCACCATGCGGAAGCCCGCCGGGGTGGGTTTGGCCGTCACCAGGGCGCTGAACGCCTCGCTGATGCGCCAGGCATAGTCGTCGGCGGGCGTGTTGCCGTGCCCGAAGCGCGGCACGCTGCTCATCATCAGCCGCGCCCGTTCGCCATCCGGACCAGCCCAGTCCGCGTCCAGGTGGCGCAGCAGGTCCTCCCAGGTGAGCCGCCCCTCGCGCACCACGCGCTGCTCGATGGCCGCGAAGGAGTCCGCGACGGTGGCGAGCGCCGCCCCATCGACGCCGAGCAGGTAGAACTCCACGCCGCCGTGCGAGGCGTCCAGCCCCTTCTCGATCGGGCCGTGACAGCACAGGTCCAGCACCAGCTCCGGGAAGACGTCGTGCATGTGCGCCATATGGACGTCCAGCCCTTCGGCGACGACGGCCACCGCGCGCGCCAGGTGATGCACGAAACGCTCCCACAACGCGTCGAGCGTGTGGGGCGCCCTCTCGCCGGCCAGCATGTCACGCAGCGCCACGTCGAACACCGCGCCGAAATTGATCTTGACGATGTCCATCAGGCCGTATTCGCGCCCCGGGATGGCCGACCAGTGACAGCCGGAATAGGTGCGCTGGCGCGCCGCCTCCAGCGGGACCCCGTTCCTGACTGTGCCCGCGACGACATGATCGCTCCCCAGGAATTTCGGGTAACCGTGCCGGTCCCCCACGATGATCTCGACCCCGCGCTGCAACAACCCCGGATCGATCCCCTCGCCCACGCTCACGCCGATATTGGCCGGGATGCCCAGCCGGTGCCCGGCTTCGAGCACCAGGTACGAGAGGTGATTGGTGACGTCGCGGCCATCCGCGTCCGGCCCGCCAAGCTGGATGTACGCCGTGTCGCGCAGCAGCAGGCACGCGATGTGGAAAATCGCCTCCTCGTCGGTGAGCAGGCCCGCCGCCGTATCGCGCTCGTAGTACGGCGCCAGCAGCACGTCGAGCTGTCCCAACGACCCGCTGCCGTTGAACATGCGCGCCACCATCTGGTACCACAGGATCCACTGGCAGGCGTCGCGGAAGGTGCGCGGCGGCTCGGTGACCAGGTGCGCGTTCATGGCGGCGATCTCTTCCAGGTTCCGGCGCAGAACCGGATCGGTTTCCCTCTCGGCCATGGCGCGCGCCGCGTCGGCGTGGCGCCGGATCCAATCCTGCACGCCGTGCACGACCGAGCCGATCCCGTGGTAGAAGTCGTGCCCGTGCGGGTAGTTGAGCTTGCGATAGCGGCGGATCTTCTCCAGCAGTCCCTGCCAGCCCAGGTCCAGGCCGATCTGCAGGTCCTGACAGAAATGCTGGCTGCCGCCGATGCCGTGAATGAGCTGGTATTTCTCCTGGTCGGGCTGCAAATGGCTGTAGTCGAAATCGGGATTCCAGTACGGCTTGCGGTACGACATGAAGTTGAACATATACGCCCCGGCCAGCGAGCTGTTCGGGTCGATGTACACCGGATGGTGCTCCAGAAAGTCGCGGTAGTTGTCGCCCACCGCGCGCGGGCCGAAGAAACCGCCGGAGGGGTGATTGGACTGGGGATGCCAGCCTTTATAAATGCAGTCGGTGATCGGCTCGCCCGAGCCGCTGATCGCGTCGATCACCTCGCGCAGTTCGGGCGGTGGCAGCACAACGGCCCAGTCATCGTGGTCCATCGCGCCCAGCACCTCCTGTTTTTCGCGGGTTTGTTCCAGCTTGGCAGCGCGCAGGGCGTCCAGGCGCTGCCCGTATGTGAGCGTCGTGACTGCCATAAGATACTCCTACCACCTGCTAAAAACCGTATTCCTGCACCACAGTCTGTAATTCGGCAAAGTGTTCGACGGACGCGGGCAGCGACCGGGCGGCATACTCCCGGCCCAGGCTCGTGTATTTGCTCTCCGCCAGCCGGTGAAAGGGCAGCAGCTCCAGCGGCAGGGCCGCCCCGCGCAGCGCCGACAGTTCGCCCACGAAAGCGGCGATGGCGCGGATCGCGCCCGGCGTGTCGTTCACCGTTGGGATCACCGGCACGCGGAAGATCACCGGGATCGCGGTTTGCGCCAGCCGCCGGGCCGTCTGGAGGATCCGCTCGTTCGGCGCGCCGGTGGCGGCCCGGTGCCGCGCGGAGTCCATCTGCTTGAGGTCCATCATCACCAGGTCGATGTGCGGCAGCAGCGTTTCGAGGCGCTCCCACGGGTAATATCCCGCCGTCTCAATCGCGGTGTGCACGTCCCCGGCCTGGAGGCGCGCCAGCAGCGCCCGCGCAAACTCGGTTTGCAGCACCGGCTCGCCGCCGGAGAGCGTCACACCGCCGCCGGAGCTATCGTAAAAGGGGCGGTCCTGCATAACCTCGGCCAGCACGTCTTCGACCGCCATCGCCCGCCCCACCAGCGACAGCGCGCCCGCGTAGCACGTTTCCACGCATTGGCCGCAGGCGTCGCAGCGATCGCGCACGAAAACGCGCTGGTCGCCGTCCAGAAGCTGCGCGCCCTGCGGGCAGACCAGGACGCACTCGCCGCAGCCGATGCACTTATCTGGCTCGAACTGGATCTCCGGCTGGGGGCGGATGCCCTCCGGGTTGTGGCACCAGAAACACCGCAGCGAACAGCCCTTCAGAAAGACCGTGCTGCGGATGCCCGGCCCATCGTGCACGGAGAAGCGTTGGATGTCGAAAACGGTGCCGCGGATCATGACATCTCGACCACGTCCCAGAAGCCAGCCGCCTCGAGCTTGGCGCGAAGCCCTTGCTTTTCGTCCGCCGAGAGCACCATGCCGGGCAGGCGAGGCTGGCCGCAGTCGAAGCCGAGCAGGTTCATCGTTTCGTACAGCGCGCCGCCAAAGTTGACGGTCAGCAGCGCCTGGGTCACGGCGTTCGCCCGCTGCTGCAAGCTCAGCGCGCAGGCGTGATCGCCTTCGGCCAGCGCCGCGCGGATTTTGGCATAGATGCCCGGCATGAAGTTCAGGGTGGAGCCGATGTGCCCGCACGAGCCCGACATCGCCGCGAAAACGCTCTGCTCGTCCATGCCGGAGAACACCCACCAGCGGTCGTCACGCAGCCGGACGATCTGGTTGAATTCGTACATGTTCGGGCCGGTATACTTGCTCCCCACCACGTTCGGCAGGTGGATCAGCCCGCTGACCAGATCGACCGCGTTGAATTCCGGGCGGGCGAGGTACGGGAAGAACGGCAGATCGGGGACGGCCCGCGCCAGCGTTTCGTAATAGGCGATGACGCTCTCCAGCGTCGGGTAGAGCGGCGGGATGATGCTGCTGAACCCGGCGGCGCCGTGGGCCTGCGCGTGCCGCGCCAGGTCGATCGCGTCGATCAGCGCGACGGCGCCCACGTGCACGACGACCGGCACCAGCCCGGCGACGACGCCCGTCACCGTCTCGACCATCTGCTTGCGTTCCTTCGTGGAGAGGTACACGCCGCTCCCCGTGCTGCCGCACACGTAAAATCCGGTGACGCCTTTGTCCAGGTGGTGCGCGACGAGCTTGACTACCGTGTCGGTGTTGATCGTGTTGTCAGCCGTGAACGGCGTCACCAGAGCGGGCCAGGTACCGTGAAAATCGGTCATCAGGTTTATGTCCTCCTACGGTCCGTAGGAACCGTATCGATTCAGTAGGTCCATCAAAAACAGGTAATTTTCGAAGCTGACGGTGGGCGGCACCGAGTGATCGGAATGATAAATATAGCCGCCACCGCGCATCGCCACTTCCAGTTTGCTGCGCACTTCTTCTTCCAGCTCGGCCCGGGATACCGCCATCTTGCCGACGTCGATGTTGCCGAAGAACACCAGATCGCGCCCGTATTGGGCTTTCAGCTCGCGCACGTCGAGCCGGCTCCTGGCCTCCAGCGGCTGCAACACCTGCACCCCGGCGTCGATCAGGCGGGGGATCAACGCCCGGATGTCGCCGTCGCTGTGCACGAAGTACGTGATGCCGCGCCGGTGCAGGTAGTCGCCCAGGCGCTGGTGAGCCGGAAACACGATCCGGTCGTAGGCGCGTGGCGAGAACATCGGGCCGGTGCTCATGCCCAGGTCCTCTACCAGGAACAGGCCATCTGGCACGATCCCCTCCTCGCGCGCCCGCTCCAGCGTCCCGATCACGAGATCGACGTGCGCCTCGCACATCTCCGCGATCAACTCCGGCTCCAACACCAGGTTCATCAGCGCGCGGTCGAAGCCGTGCTTGCGCCACGTCGCCTCCCAGGGACCGTAAACGTGCAGCAGCAGGTAGCGCTCTTTGGCGAGCAGCGCGCGGAACGCCGCGCCCATCTCGGCCCAGGTCGGGTAGCGCACGAACGGCTCGAAGTACGAAACCGTGTGAATCCGGCTGGTGCCGCCGAAGTCCACCGCCAGCCGGCCTTTCAGCCGGTCCCAGTCCTCGCGGCACGTGACGGCGTGCACCAGGTAGCCCAGCGCGCCCGACTTGCCCTTCCACTGCTTGGCCGTGTAGCCGAGCTTGTCCTCGCGGACGGTGTACTCGGCGGTGTCCTCGAGCAGCTTTTCGGGCATCCGCAGCGACGCGTCGAGGAAGATCGGCTCGATGTCGAGCGCGAAATAATCCCTGACATCGACTTCGCGCGGCAGCCCTTCCTCGTGCCAGCGCGCGAGTGTGTCTTCCCAATAGGCGTCCGTCTTGCCGATGCGGTCCGGCTCGCGGAAGGCCAGCAGCGTCTTGATCCGCTCACGTGAGTTCATCGCGTCCCCAACCGAATGCTATAGCATATCATGGCGGTGCCTATGCCTCCGGCCCATCAACGATCGCGCCCTGGCCGCGCAGCCGGTCGCGCAGCGCCGCGACATCGACCTCGCGCATCGCCGCGCCGCTGTGCGCTGCCATGGCGGCGGCAGTGCCCGCGCCCTGGCCCATCGCGAAGGCAGCGGGCATGATGCGGAACGGCCCCAGCACGTCCCATTCCGCCGAGATCGCGCGGCCCGGCGCCAGCAGGTTGTCGATCCCGCGCGGGACGATGCACCGGTAGGGGATCTCGGCGTAAGGCAAGGCGATCTCGACCTTGTGCAGCAGCCGCTGTTCGGTCCCTGGCGTCGCCATGTCCCAGTGATAGCCGGTCAGCGCGATGGTGTCCTCGAAATGGCGGCCATCGCGCACGTCGCCCACCGACACCTGGTACTCGCCGACGATGCGCCGGGTGTTGCGCACGCCGATCACCGGCGCGGTCTGCGTCAGGCGGGCGTTGGCAAAGCCGGGGAAGTGCTTGCGCAGCACGTCGAGCATGGTCTGGACGGCCTCCCGTCCCTTCGTCATGCCCAGCGTCAGCACGTCCGGGTCGGTGCCATCGAAGCCCTGCTCGTGAGTCGTCGGGCTGACCTTGACGTAATACTGCTTGGGGTTGGGCAGCTCGAACGCGATGAAGATGTTGTCGGTGAACGGCCATTCGCCCTGCTCGCGCAGCCTGCCGATCAGCTCGCGGAAGCGGTAGTCCCCGGCCCGGCAGTAATCACCGTAGGCCTGCGCGTCCACATCTTCCAGCACGAACGACATCGCGCCGGGCGACATCCAGCCACGGTGGCCTTCCTCTTCCAGGCCGATCAGCATCGGGCACTCGGCGCGATACGCAACGTCGGCGTCGCCGGTCGCGTCCACGACCGTCTGCGCGCGAATGTACTCGATCCCGCTCTTGGACGCGACGAACATGCCCGCGATGCGCCCATCCTCGATCTTGGGATACAGCGCCGTCGTGAAATAGCGCAGCGCGATTCCCGCGTCCAGCACCAGCGAGTCGAACAGGCGTTTGGCCGCCTCGAACTCGAACGGCACGGTGCCCCGGTGCCAGGGCGCG
The DNA here is from genome assembly GCA_018432315.1 of Anaerolineae bacterium. Taxonomy (GTDB): domain Bacteria; phylum Chloroflexota; class Anaerolineae; order Aggregatilineales; family Aggregatilineaceae; genus LM3-B42. The sequence goes on along the minus strand of JAHDLB010000042.1, from coordinate 136,348 downwards.
TACCCGCTGTAGGCCGAGCCGCCGGCCAGATCGTTGGTCGGCGGCATGGCCGCGCCCTCGGCCACCAGCCGGTCGACGATCTCTTTGAAGATGCCCTCGATCACCGGAAAGCGACCGTCGCGCGAATAGCTGCCGAACCACGTGCCGATCAGGCTGCTGGTGGCCACGCCCCCCAGGCAGCCCTGCTGCTCGATGATCATCGTGCGGGCGCCCTGGCGTGCCGCGGCCAGCGCCGCGCCGATCCCGGCGGGCCCGCCGCCGCAGACCAGGACTTCTACATCCGCGATGAGGGGGGCGTCGAAGGTGAGGCGTTCGGACATACGGGCCGCTCTCCGTTGTGTTCAGATGTCTGATATCTTAATACAAATTGTAGATCAACCGCCGGCGGAAGTCAATCGGCGCGGGAAAACGCGGCTAGATCAGCGCGCCCCACGCGCGAATCCGGTCCTGAAGCTCGCTGACCGGCACCTCGCGCGGGAGGATGCCCCGCCCCGCGGCCAGCGCCGCCGCCGCCCCGGCAGCCTGGCCCATCGCCATGCACTGGGCCATCACACGCACCGAGGCGTGCGCGTCGTGATCCGCCGACAGGCAGCGCCCGGCCACCAGCAGCCCGGTCACCCGCTGCGGCAGCAAGCAGCGGTACGGGATGTCGAACGGCTCGCCGTCCGCGACGCGCTCCCATCGCGTGTCAGGGCTGGCGTGGTGATCCTCGATCGGCCACGCACACCGGGCGATCACGTCGTCGAACGCCCTGCGGCGCACGATGTCGTCGCGCGTCAGCCGGTACTCGCCCACGATGCGCCGGCTCTCGCGGATGCCGATTTGGGTGTTCAGGCTGCCCAGCACGGCCCGTTCGTAACCGGGCACCTGTTCCTTGAGGAAGCGGACGTACTCCAGCGCCTGCCGCCGCCCCTCGATCTCCGCGGCGGTGAGCTGGGCGGAGTCGGTGACGTCTACCCCGGTGATCCGCGTGAGATTGGTCGCGATGACGCCGGGCGTGCTGGTCAGGCTGGCGCTGCCGCCGTGGCGCGGCAGGTCGTAGTCGCCCCGCTGGTGGGCGGCGGCCATCATGGCGTGCAGCTCCCCCGGCGCAACCTGCCGCGCCCGCTCCGTGTCCACGTTGATCAGCTTGAAGGTCGTGGTCAGCGCCTGGACGGCGCCCGCTTCGATGCCCTCGTAGGGCACCCCGGCGCGCGCCGCGACCTCGGCATCGCCCGACGCATCGATGATCGCCGCCGCGCGCAGGTTGACCAGACCGCCCCGGCTCGCCGCCACGACACCCGTCACGCGGTCGCCGTCGCGCAGCACGTCGATCACCTGGGTGTGGGCCAGCAGGCTCACGCCGGCGTCCTGCGCCATGCGCTCCCAAACGATCTTGAGCACCTCAGGATTATACGTGATGAGCTGCGCGTCGCTGTAGGGGCACATGTGGTAATCCGCCGCGCGGAGGCGGAACAACTCGCCGATCACGTCGTCCGGGATGCCGCCCACGACCTTCTGCGGATCGCTGCCCGGCGTGAAGAACCCGCAAAACCGGTCGAGCACCTGCGTGCTGTTGCCGCCCAGGAAGCCGTAGCGCTCGACCAGCGTCACCGAGGCGCCCGCCCGCGCGGCGGCCAGCGCGGCGACCACGCCCGCCGGGCCACCACCGACCACCAGCACATCCGAAGACCACAGCGGCCTGACCGCGCTCGCGTACCATTCCGGCGTCGCATGTTGGGTTGGCATGATGGATCGTCCTTTCTCCGGCGCTCAGTCCCGGTAGGGGGTGAAGTTTTCCGGGCGGGCCGGGGGGCGCGGCGCGAAGAGATCGCGGAAGTATTTGTGCACCTGCGTATCCCCCGCCGCCGCGAGCCGCGCCTCCATCCGCGCGCGCAGGGCGCGCAGCCGGCCCGCGTAGGCCGGGTTGTCGACCTGGTTGTGCAGCTCCCAGGGGTCGGCGCGCAGGTCGTACAGCTCGTCGTGATCGGTCGGGTTGAATACGTACTTGATCGCGCCGTCGGTGATCATCCGCGACTGGTAGAGGACGTGATGCCCGTTGAACATGCACAGCACCTCGCCGTCACGCTCCTGCTGCGGCTCGCCGCGCAGCAGCGGCAGCAGGCTCAGCCCGTCCAGCGGGCGGGCGGGCGGGATCCCGGCCAGGTCCAGCAGCGTGGGCGCGATGTCCAGGTTGCTGATCGGGCCGGCGACGCGGTGCGGCGCGTCCTGCCCCGGCAGTCGCAGCATAAAGGGAATGTGATACGTCTCCTGGTACATCAGCATTTCTTTGTCGTGCACGCCGCCATGCGCCCCGGCGTGCTCGCCGTGATCCGTGCTGAACAGCACGGCGGTGCTCGCGGCCAGTTCCAGCGCGTCGAGCGCCGCCACCACGCGCCCGATCTGCGCGTCGATCTGCGTCACGAAGCCGAAGTAGCGCGCCACCCAGGCCGCCCACTCCTCCCATGAGCGTACCGGGTTCCCCTCGCCGTAGAACGCGTCCCGGTAGCGGCGCTGGGCGACCGGCTTGCCCTCGAACGTGTCACCGAAATTGGGCCACGGCGGGATCGCCGCCGGGTCGTACATCGACGCGTACGGCTCGGATGGCAGATAGGGCGCGTGCGGCCCCCAGAAATTCAGGAAGATCAGGAACGGCTGCCCGGCATCCCGGTAGCGCCGCAGCATGGCGATCGTTTCTTCGGCCAGGAAGTAAGGGACCGACGCTTCCACCGGCCCGCCCATCTTGCCCATCAGCACGGTGTTGTTGGACCACCCCGCGCCTTCCGGCTCCACGCTGGCGGGTTCCAGCCCGGCGCGGGCCAGGTACGCCTGGTATTCCGGCGTCTTGCGGGCGTTGCCATAGCCGGGCACGCTCATGCCGTCGAAGCCGAAATCGCGCGGGAGCTTCTCGACGCCGCAGTGCCACTTCCCCACGAAGCCGCATTGGTACCCGGCGTCGCGGAAATCCTGCGAGATCAGGCGCGCGTCGTCGCGGAACTCGATCTCGTTGCGCTCCATGCCGTGATGGTGCGGGTACAGGCCGGTGTAGATCGTGGCGCGGGCCGGGCTGCACAGCGCGCAGACGGTGTACGCCTGGTCGAACACAGCGGCGGTTTGGGCGAACCGGTCGAGGTGCGGCGTCCGGCAGATCGGGCTGCCGTAGGCGCCGACCGTGTCGATGCGCTGCTGGTCGGTGAGGATGACGAGGATATTGGGTGGTGTCATAAGGTTTGCTCTTGGTGTAACCTGTATTTTATGAGATGTCAGACATCTGATATGATTGTATGCGCCACCGTCCCGCTTGTCAAGCGAGGTTGACACCGCGACGGTGGGGGGTTAAGATACAGCTTATGATCAGACATCTGAGGATCGACAGATGGTGCAAAAACTGCGTGGCCCAGCGCTAAGCCACACTATCCGTAACTACATCAAAAGCTACATCATCAAGCACAAGCTGCGCGCGGGCGACCCGCTGCCGTCGGAAAACCAGCTCGCCGACGATCTCGGCGTCGGGCGCAGCTCTGTCCGCGAAGCCGTCAAAGCCCTGCAATCGCTGGGCATCATCGAGGCCCGGCACGGCAACGGCCTGTTCGTGCGCGAGTGGAATCTGGATCCGGTGCTCGAGACGCTCGAGTACGGCCTGGAGTTCAATACCAAGTCGTTAGGGGAACTTCTCGACATCCGGATGTGGCTCGAATCTGCCGTGATGGATGACGTCGTGCAGATCATCGACCCCGCAACAATCGCCCGGCTCGAGGACCTGCTCGCTACCTGGGAAGCGCAGGTGCGGGCGGGCGATTTCGACGACGCCGCGATCGACGAGGATTTCCACTGCACGCTCTACGGGTCGCTGGGCAACGAAACCATGCTGAAGCTGTTCGAGGTGTTCTGGATCGCGTTCGAAACCTTCGAGCAGGATCCCCCCACCGTCGAGAAGAAGCTCGACAACGTCAACCGCCACCGCGCGGTGGTCGAGGCCGTCAAGCGTGGTGATGCCGAGGTCGCCAAGCAGGAACTGGTCGGCACCTACGAGGGACTGCGGCGGATCATCAAGGCGCGGACGGCTGCCAGCAAAGCGCCGCAGCCCCAATAACGCCCGCAGCATCCCCCAGCTCAGCCGCGTGAACAGGCGTCTGGTCGAAGTTGATCAGCGTGTGTTCGCGCACGATTCGTCTCACCGGGTCGAGGAACACGGCGCCCTGTTCGGCCACGCCGCCCCCGACGATCACCCGGTCCGGGTTGAACAGGTGAATCAGGCTGGCGATCCCCAACCCCAGCGCGCGCGCCGCCTCCTCGACGATGGACTGCGCGAGAGAGTCGCCCTGGTGCAGCGCGGTGAACACCGTCTCGCCCGTGACCCGCTCGACCTGCCCCGAAACCAGATCGCGGATCGCGCTCTGGGCGCCGCCGCGCAGCGCGTCCTGGGCGGCGCGGGCCATGCCCGTCCCCGACGCGTACCGTTCGAGGTGGCCCACCACGCCGCAGACGTCGCGCGGGCCGTGCATGTCGATGGTCATGAAGCCGAGATGCCCGGCCAGCCCCATCGCGCCGTGGAACAACCGCCCATCGAGCACGATCCCGCCGCCGATGCCGGTCCCGATCGTGAGGCCGATCACGCTGTTCGCGCCGCGCCCCGCGCCATAAAGATATTCGCCCCACGTCGCCGCCTTGGAGTCGTTATCGACCCACACCGGCAGTTCGAACGCCGCGCCGAGCAGGTCGCGCACGGTCACCGCGCCGTGATACGCGGCACGCGGCCCCTTCCCGCCGACGAACTCGCCGCGCCGGTTGATCTGCCCGGTGACGCCTACGCCGATTCCGGCCAGCGCCAGGGCCGCGGCTTCCGGCGCACGGGCCAGCTCCTCGACCATGCTGACCAGCACGCCCAGGCTGTCCTCGAGATTGGCGTAAGTGGCCGGGTCCCACGCGGCGGGGCGGTGCAGCGACCCGATGATCGCGCCGTCGTCGCGCACCAGCGCCGCGCGCACGTTCGTCCCGCCGAGATCGACGCCGATGGCCCCGCGCCCCGCCCCGCTCATGAGGTCCCTCCCGACGGGCTGGCGCCGACGAAACGCGCCGTGATCTCCCAGGGGCGCGTCACCGCCGAGCCGATGACGACCGCCAGCACGCCCAGCTCGAACGCCCGCCGGACGTCCGCCGGGTCCCAGAAGCGCCCCTCGGCGATCACGGGGATCGACAGGTGCTCGACCATCGCGGCCAGCAGGTCCAGGTCCGGCTGGTAGGGCCCCAGGTGGGCCGGGAGCGCGCGCGTCGTGGCCGCGATCGCCGCCCCGGCGTCTTGCGCCCGCCGGGCCTGTTCCAGCGTGCCGCAGTCCGCCATGAAGGGCAGCCCCACCTCGTCCACGATCCGGCGGATGAGCGCGGGGGCATCCAGGCCGCCGGGGCGGGGCCGGTCGTCGACGTCAGCCGCGATGATGTCCGCGCCCGCCTCGCGCAGCGCGAGCGCGTCCTCGACGCTCGGCGTGATGATGATCCCCTTGCCGTCCAGGCCGGGCCGCTTCCAGATGCCGATCACCGGCAGCCCGGTCGCCGCCTTGATCGCGGCGACGTCCTCCGGCCCATTGGCGCGGATGCCCAGTGCCCCGCCCCGTTTCGCTGCCCTGGCAAAGGCCGCCATGAACGCCGGGCCAAACGTCGGGTCTTCCGGCACTGCCTGGCACGAGACGATGATCCCGCCGCGCAGCGTATCGATGATCGGGTGCATCGCTCACTCCTTCAGGGCCAGGTGAACGGTGACCTGGGTCGTCCCGCCCTCGCCGGGCGGCGCATCGATCACCAGCCGCAGCCAGCCGCCGAAATGGGCGACCCGGATGACCGCATGCCCCGGCCCGTCCAGCGTGGCGCGCGCCGCCCCCTCGTCGATCCACCGGATGCCGTCCGGCGAGATCTGCACGCGGGCGAGCAGCGATCCCCCGGCCAGCTCGTGCGCCTCCACGAAAAAGATCGCCTCGCCCGCCCAGCCCGCCTCGAACGGCTCGGTCGCCAGCGTGCGCTCGACCGTTTCCTTGCGCTCCAGGACGGTCGTCTGAAATGCTCGCATCGCCCTCACTCCTTCACGCTACTGAGATCACGATCGAATCGACGTAGAGGAACACGCGTCGGTCGGTGTCGGTTTCGACCCACAGCAGCGGGTTCAGCAGGCCCTCGATGTTGGCATAGGCCGGGACGAGCGTGGGGCTCAGCCCGCGCAGATCGAAGACGCGGTCGCCGGATTGCAACTCGACGTAGGACCGCGTCGCCAGGTCCACCTGGAAGCGCAGGTACAGCCAGTTGATCTTGTCGTCGCTCTCGTTGTAACACAGCCGCTGCGCGCCGTCCGGCACGTACTTGAACCCGTCGGTGTGCCCGTCGGCGTAGCGGCGCCCGAACCACTGCGGATCGATGCCGCGCTTGCACCAGCCTTCGGTGCCGTATTCCCACTCGGCATCGGTCACGCCGTCCGCGTTGCAGTACTGCCAGCGCTGGACCAGCTCGCCATCGACGGCGTTGAGATAGCGCACGCCGGGCATGTAGCGGTACTCGGCATCCTGCAGGTCGAACAGGAACCCGAACGCCCGGATGTCCTTCTCGCCCAGGCCGATGCGATCCTGCTCCGGCGTATAGGCGTACCACATCTCGAACTGGAGCAGCCCGGCGGGCCGGTGCACCGACAGACGCTTGAGCGCGTGGCCCAGGCTGCCCGGCGCGGGAATCGCCTGATACGGGTTGGCGACGGGCCGCGTGGTGAGCTTGAGCGAATACGTGCCGGTCATCGAGCCGTGCGTGCCGGGGAAGGCGAAGGTCGCGCTGCTGAGCATGGTCGGCCCCCAGCGCGTCATGTCGACCGCCCCCTTGCGCGGCTCGAAGCCCTCGAAGCGGTAATTCGGCTTGAGATCGAGCCAGCCGTTGGCGCCTGTGTCGAAATCGTCATAACACAGGATCGTGCCCAGCGGCTGGAAACGGCTCAAGCCGGGCGGAAACGCGATGGTGTGATTCATCGTCCCTCCTCGTCATTCATGCCCGCGCCGGGGAACGCCGCCCGCAGCGGGTCGGCGGTTTCGTGCATCCAGCGCGCCAACCGGCCCTGCAGGCGCGCCTGGGTCGCGGCGTGATCCGGCTGGTCGATCAGGTTGTTCAGCTCGTGCGGGTCGGCCCGGAGATCGTACAGCTCGTCCAGGTCGCCCACGTTCCACACGTATTTGTAACGGTCGTCCACCACCAGCCGGAACTCGACCGTGCCGTGCCAGTCGCCCAGCGGCTTGTGCTCGGAAAAACGGTACGGATCGTCCTGAAATTCGCGGCCATCCGCGAACGCCGGCGAGAGGTCGCGGCCCACGTAGTCCGGCGGCGCCTCCACCCCACAGACCGCCAGGATCGTCGGCGCGATGTCGATCAGCGAGGTGACCGCCTCGCTGCGAACTCCCGCGCGGATCGTCCCCGGCAGGCGCATCGCCAGCGGGACGCGCACGGCTTCCTCGTAGGGCATCATCTTGTGCCACAGGCCGTGGCTGCCCAGCATCTCGCCGTGATCGGACGCGAAGACGACCAGCGTCTCGTCGAGCACGCCCTCGGCCTCCAGAGCGCCGAGCAGCAGCCCGATCTGGTCGTCGATCAGCGTGCAGTAGCCCCAGTAGACCGCCATCGACTGCTGCCACGCGCGCCAGTCGTCACCGTGATCCAGCCAGAGCCGGTGGTAGAAGCTGGCCGTGTTGGCGCGCGGCTTGTTGGGCGTGGGCCGGAAGTTTGGCGGCTCGGGGATCGACGCCGGGTCGTACATGCTGTAGTACGGCTCCGGCACCTTGAACGGCGGGTGCGGCCCTACGTAGCTGCACGCCAGGAAAAACGGCTGTTCGCGCGGCCTTTCGCGGAAAAAGCGCAGCGCGTGATTCGTGATCCAGCCGTCGATCGTGTCCTGCACGTCCATCTCCATGACCGCGGTCTTCGGGATGGACATCGCGGGCTGGCGGTGCGTGCGCAGCCGGGGATCGGCGTAGGGGAAGCCGTTCGGCAGGCCGTTCTGCGCGCACCACTCGCTGTATTCGGCCACGCTCTCCCCGGCGACGCGGTCGAACCAGTTTTCGATGATCCGGCCCGCGCCCGCCTCGAACCGGAAGCCCTCCAGCCGGTACCGCGCTTCCTGCTCCTCTTTCGAGTCGAAAATGTCAGCGGGCTTGTCGTCCGGTTGGAGGTGCACTTTCCCGGCGTAGGCCGTGTGGTAGCCCATCGCCTTCAGCGCATCGGTCAAATGGGGCGGCGCGTGGAGCGTGTTGTGATTCGTCATCATGTCGACCTGGTGCGGGTACTGCGCCGAAAAGATCGACGCCCGCGACGGCGAGCACAGCGGCGCCGTGCAGATCGCCCGGTCGAACGCGATTCCCTCGGTGGCGATGCGGTCGATGTGCAGCGTGCGGCAGGGGGTCTGCCCGCGATAGCCGGGCGTATCCGCGCGCTGCTGGTCGGTCAATATCAGCAAAATGTTGGGGGGCATTCTCTCTTCTCGAGTCAGTCGAAAAATTCGGGCAGCATGTCGCGGGCCACCGGGCGCAGCCGGTCGGCCTCCTCGGGCGGAATCCAGCGGTAGGGCCACCGCAGGCGCGTGCCGACGTCGCTCCATCCGCCGATAGCGATCAGCAGCTTGTCCACCGCCTGGTTCGAATAGCCCTGCTCGCTGATGAACGGGTGAATGTGCGCCCGCATGAACGCCTGGATGCGCGTCTCAAGCTCCAGCGCGGCGGCGAGATCGGCCCTCATCTGGCCGGTCCAGCGCTGCGCGGCGCGCGGGTGCAGGCAGGCGACGTTGGAGTACGCGCCGTGCGCCCCGTGACGGGTGCCGGTGGCGAGCGTGTGCCCCGCCACGAACAGCGAGAGGTCCGGCGCGGCCCGTTTCATCCGCGCGTACCAGTCCGCGTCACCGCCCGCCACTTTGACGCCCACCAGTTCCGGCACGGCGTCCTTGAGCCGGCCTATGTCCTCCGGCGACAGGACCCGTTTGGCGTGGGGCGGGTTGTAGAGCACCAGCCCCACCGGCGCGGCGGCGCGGGCCATGCGCTGCAAGAACGCGATGGCTTCCGAATCGCTGGGCGGGAACCAGTCCGGCAGGATCACCTGGATCGCGCCCGGCTGCAGCGCCACCGCGCGGCGCAGCCGTGCCAGCGAGATGGCCGGGCTCATGTGGCTGGCGCCGATCTGGAAGGGCATCCCGGCGGCGGCGCATTTCTCCGCGAACAGCCGGTGAATGGCGTCGAACTCGTCTTCCGTCTGGTTGTAGAACTCCGCCGTCGTGCCGTTCGAGTAAATGCCGTCCACGCCCATCGCGATCAAGGTGTCGATTTCGCCGGACAGGCGCGCGTAGTCGATGCTGTCGTCGGCGTTGATCGGCAGCACCGGCGCGGCCCAGTTGCCGCGGATCTGGTCACTGCGCAGGGGATTCAAGGCTCAACGCTCCCCGCGCTACATGATCTGCTGCGGGTCGAGCGCGTCGCGCAGGCCGTCGCCCACGAAGTTGATGCATAACACGGTGGTCAGGGTGGCGATGGCGGCGGGCATCCACATCCAGGGTTTGTCTTGCAGAATCGTCAGGCTGCGGGCGTTCTCCATGATGTTCCCCCAGGTGGGCGTGGGCAGCGGGATCCCCATCCCCAGGAAGCTCAACCCGGCCTCGGCCAGAATGGCCGCGCTCACCGCGAACGTGACGTTCGCCATCAACGGCGCCATCACGTTCGGCAGGATATGGCGCATGATGATGATCCAGTCCGGCAGGCCCATCGTGCGCGCCGCCAGCACGAACTCCTGGTTTTTGAGCGACAGATACTGGCCGCGCACCAGCCGCGTCGTGGCCGGCCAGCGCAGCCCGCCGATGATGAGGATCACGTTGGTCAGGCCCGTCCCGGCGATGGCGGCCACTGTCAGCATGATAATGATCGGCGGAAACGTCATCACCACGTCTGTGATGCGCATGATCACCATGTCGATCAGCCGGCCATAATAGCCCGACACCGCCCCCAGGATGACGCCGATGACCGTCGAGATCAGGGCGGCGGCCAGCCCCACCTGGAGCGAGATTCGCCCGCCGTAGATCGTCCGCGTCCACATATCGCGCCCGAGATTATCGGTGCCGAACCAGTGCTCGCCGTTCGGCGACAAAGCCCGGTCGCGCAGGCTCATCTCGTTGGGATCGTATCGCGTGAACAACGGCGCGGCAGCGGCCATCACCATGATGATCACCAGCACGATCAGGCTGATCAGCGCGAGGCGGTGGCGCTTGAAACGCCGCCAGGCGATCTGGGTGGGAGTCTCGATCCGCGCTTTGGCTTCGATCTGGACGACCTGAGCAGCGTTGTTCGTTAAGGGTTTCATTTGCTCGGACACGGTGATTTAGTCCTCAAAACGTACGCGTGGGTCAACTGCCGAATAGGCGATGTCGGTGAGCAGATTGGCGCCCAACACCATCACCGCGAAAACGAGATTGACGCCCATAATCACCGGGTAGTCGCGCCCGGAGACCGCGTTGAGATAGAGCGAGCCCATGCCGCGCCAACTGTAGATCGTCTCGATGAACACGGCGCCGGCCACCAACTGGGGCAGGCTCAGCCCCACGATCGTGATCACGGGCAGCAGCGCGTTCCGCATGGCGTGCCGGTAGTGCACCAGCCGGGGCCGGAGCCCCTTGGCGCGCGCGGTCGTGATGTAGTCCTGGTTCAACACTTCGAGCATGGCGAAGCGCATGTAACGCATATTGCGCGCGATGTCCATCACGGCCAGCGTGGCCGCGGGGAGCACCAGATGGTACAGCGCATCGCCCAGCGACGAATCGCCGCCCGCCGTGCGCATGCCGCCCGCCGGGAACCAGCCAAGCCGGACGGAGAAGATATAGAGGCCCAGGATGCCTGAAATGAAGGCGGGGACGGACAGGCCCAGGAAGGATAACCCCGTCAGCGAGAAGTCCCAGACGGAATACTGCCGCAGCCCCACGAACACGCCCAGCGAGATTCCGAAGACGACGCCCATCAGCCACGCCGCGCCCATCAGGGGCAGCGTGTTCTTCATGTGGGCGACAATCAGCTCGTCGACTCGCTGGCTTTCGACGAAGCTGTACCCCAGGTCGCCCTGGGCCAGGCGCCCCAACCACTTGCCATAGCGCACGAGGAACGGCTGATCCAGGCCGGTGCGCTCGCGCAGCCGCTGGATGTCCTCTTCGGTCGTGTATTGCATCATGTCGGGCGAAATGAAGTAGTCGACGACATCGCCCGGCGCGATTTCGATCAACGAGAAGACCAAAAACGTGACCAAAAACAACACGGGAATATTGATCAAAAGGCGCCGTAAAATATACCCGCCCATCCATACACCCTTTCAGGTGAATATTGGGAACCTGACGTTTTTTGACAATACAGGGTGAGGGGACGGACGCCCCGCCCCCTCACCGGAACCTGACTAACCGGCGAGGTTAGTCTTCAACATACCACAACTCAGCGTGGTCGTCATAGGGGCCACCACCGCCGGCGGGATACCAGTAGAAGTCCTGGATGCGGTTGTTGGCCGCGCCATAGCGCTGGCCGACCCACATCGGCAGCCACGGGAGCTGTTCGTTTTCCATCTGGCACAGCTCGCCCAACTTGGCCGTGTATTCTTCGAACGTCGGCGCAAGCTGAATCTCGGAGACTTTCGCCTCGAACCCGGTGGCCGCCCAGTCCCAGCCGATGATGTCGCCGCCCTGGCCGCCTGCATTCGTGTACAGGTTGGTCAACGGCGGGCTGAAGATCGGGTAGGCCTGGCCGCGGAAGCCCATGTGATAGCCTTCGGCCAGATAGGTCGTCCGCCACGTGGGCAGGTCCAGGTAGCGCATTTCCGCCTGGATGCCGACGTCAGCCAGGTACGCCTGCGTCGCCTGGACGGCATCCCGCATCAGGGGATTGGCGTAGCCGGGGTGGGTTATCCAGTCGATGGTGCCCAGGTCGCTCGGATCGACACCGGCTTCGGCCAGCAGCTCGCGGGCCATGTCCGGGTCGTAGGCGTAGTCGTTCAGGTCGTCGGTGTAGACACTCTCGATCGGGACCAGGCACGGCAGCACCGAGTGAGTACCTTCGAGCACGATGTCCGCGATGGCCTGGCGATCGACGGCGTACATGAACGCCTGCCGCACGCGGAGATCCTGCCATGCTTCGGGCGAATTGGAGTAGTCGACGTGGAAGAAGATCGACACGTACGAGTTGCCGCTAAAGATGGTGAACTTATCCTGATCGAGCGTCGGGATGACGTCGGGGCTGACGTAGGAGAAGTCGATCTCACCGGCAGCCAGCGCCAGCACGGCGGCGGTTTCATCCGGGAAGTAGCGGCTGACCAGGCGGTCGAGCTTGGGCTTGCCCTTGAAGTAATACTCGTTGGGCACCAGCTCGATGTACTCGTCGCGGCGATAGTCGCCCACCACGAACGGGCCCGAGCCAACTTGCTTGTCCGGGTTGTACCACCAGTCGGTTGTCTGGTAATCCGCGGGCTCGAAGTCGATCGCGTGCTCGGGGAAGACGTACGTGCCGTACATGCGGCCATAGACGCGGGGGTTGGGCGTGCTCAGCGTATACTGGAAGGTGAAGTCGTCGATCACCTGAACGCCGACCAGCTCGTCCGCCTCGCCATTACGGCGCGCGTCGAAGCCCTCGATCTGGGCATACGCTTCGTTGACGTGGTTGAAGTTCTCGACGTTGATGTCGGGCGCGGTCATGAAGTCAGCCGTAAACTTGACATCGTGGGCTGTGAGCTGCTCGCCGTCCGAGAAGTACACGTCTTCGCGCAGCTTGAACGTCCACACGGTGAAGTCGTCGTTGGATTCGTAACTCTCTACGATGAAGGGCTCCATGTCAGTCGAGTCGGCGTTCCACACGAACAGCGGGGTATACATTTTGATGTGCATGGTGTGGCCGGCGCCATAGTTGTACGGCATACTGTTGTTGTAGCCGCCGGGGCCAACATCGAGCCCCACGTAAAGCACCTGTTCGCCATCCTGCGCCAGCGCCACGGGCAGCGCCGGGACCAGCATGGCGAGGACGATGAGCAGCACAACCAGTCTTTTGATCATAACGAGATTCTCTCCAGTCTGTCTAAAGCTACGAACCAGTTTGGGAAAAGTGCGAGGAAAACGTGCGATAGGGGCCTCCTTAGAATCCGTCTGGCCGGTATGTCAGGATGAGAAAAAACGAAGGCTCGGCATGGTTGACATTCAAATTTAGCTGATGTTATACTTAGTTCAGATATCAGACATCTGAATTATAGTATAAGAAGAATCCATCGACTTGTCAACACGGCACGGGTCCAAACCCTGGAAATAGAACTGCTGTATTCTTTGAGTTATTCGAGCAGCCAGATGAACGCCAACTTTCGCCGGCCCGTCTTGAGCGAGACGGTCCGCAAGCACATCAAACGTTACATCCTCGAAAAGAAACTCAAGCCCGGCGACTCGCTGCCACCCGAAGCGCAGCTTGCCGCCGACCTGGGCGTGGGCCGCAGCTCGATCCGCGAAGCCATGAAATCGCTGCAATCGTTGGGCATCGTCCGGGTGCAGCGCGGCGAGGGGTTTTTCGTCCGCAAATGGAACCTGGACCCCGTGCTGGAAACGCTCAGCTACGGGATCTGCTTCAACCCGGCGGCGTTCAGGGAGTTGATGCAGATTCGCGTCTGGCTGGAGGCGGCGACGATCGGTGAGGTCGTCGCGCGGATGACGACCGGGGACATCGCCGAGCTGGAGGCCATCCTGCAGGAGTGGGAAGCGCGCTTCGACTCGGACGAGAGCTTCGCCGACCTGGACGAGCGCTTCCACGACGTGCTGTACCGCTCGCTGGAAAACGACACCTTCGCCAGCCTGCTGCACGTCTTCTGGCGCGCCTTCGAGACGGTGGACAGCGACCTGCACGGCGAAGCCGATATCCGGGTCGAGTACCGGTCGCACCGGGCCGTTTTCGACGCGATCCAAAGCCGCGATCCGGCCCTGGCGCGCGAAAGGCTGCTGGCTAGCTTCAAGAATCTTCAAGGCCGCGTGCGAGCCGATACCGATCATGCTGAATAGTGAGGAGCCAAGAGACTTGCTGCTGGAAGTCGAGAATCTCGTTACACGCTTTTACACCAGCGAGGGCGTCGTGCATGCCGTCAACGGCGTGTCGTACAACATCGACCACGGCGAAACCCTGGCGATTGTCGGCGAGAGTGGGTGCGGCAAGAGCGTCAGCGTGCGCTCGATCATGCGCCTGATCCCGCAGCCGCCCGGCAAGATCGAGTCCGGGCGCGTGATGTTCAAGGGGCGCGATCTGCTTGGTCTGAACGACGAACAGATCCGCAAGGTGCGCGGCAACGAGATCGCCATGATCTTTCAGGATCCGATGACGTCGCTCAACCCCGTGCTGACCATCGAGCGGCAGATCACCGAGGCGCTCGAACAACACTGGAAGATGAGCGGCGCTGCCGCCACCCAGCGCGCCGCCGAGCTGCTGGAGATGGTCAGCATTCCCAACGCGCGCGCGCGGCTCAAAGATTACCCGTACCAGTTCTCGGGCGGGATGCGCCAGCGGGCCATGGTCGCGATGGCGCTGGCGTGCGAGCCCGACCTGCTGATTGCCGACGAGCCGACCACCGCGCTCGACGTCACAATCCAGTCGCAGATCGTGAACCTCGTCCGGCGCCTGCAGCAGCAAACCAACATGGCGATCATCTGGATCACGCACGATCTCGGCGTGGTGGCCCGGCTCGCGCAGCGCGTGATGGTGATGTACGCCGGCTACGTGATCGAGGCCGCCCCGGTCAAGGAGTTGTACGGCAATCCGCGCCACCCGTACACGCTCGGCCTGCTCGGCTCCCTCCCCCGGCTCGACGCGCCGCCCAACACCAGGCTGTTTTCGATCCCCGGCCAGCCGCCGGACCAGGTGGCGCTGCCGGAGGGCTGCCCCTTCGCGCCGCGCTGCCACATGGTGATCGAGCGCTGCCTGCACGAGATGCCGCCCGAGGAACCGGTGAGCGAGCATCACCACGTCGCCTGCTGGCGCAAAGACGACGTAGGAAACGGAGGCCCACGTGTCCGGCAATCATAAGCCCAAAGTCCTGCTCAGCGTGCAGAATCTGAAGAAGTATTTCCCGATTCGCCAGGGGATGGTCATCCGGAGGCACGTGGGCGACGTGAAAGCGGTTGATGACGTCAGCTTCGACATTTACGAGGGCGAGACGTTGGGGCTGGTGGGCGAAAGCGGCTGCGGAAAGACCACCGTCGGGCGGACGCTGCTCCGGCTATACGAGCCAACGGGCGGCAAAGTGTTCTTCGACGGGCAGGACATCACCCGGCTCAGTCCGTCCGAGATGCGCGCGGCGCGGCGCAAGATGCAGATGATCTTCCAGGACCCCTACGCCTCGCTCAACCCGCGCATGACGGTCGGAAACATCATCAGCGAGCCGATGCTCTACCACCGCATCGTCAGCCGGGCCGACCGCGACGAGCGCGTGCGCGAGCTTTTGGAGATGGTCGGCCTGCGCGCCTATTTCGCCAAGCGCTACCCTCACGAGTTCTCCGGCGGCCAGCGCCAGCGCATCGGCATCGCCCGCTCGCTGGCCCTGGAGCCCAGCTTCATCGTGTGCGACGAGCCGATCTCCGCGCTCGACGTGTCGATCCAGGCGCAGATCGTGAACCTGCTCGAAGAGCTGCAAGACACGCTCGGCCTCACCTACCTGTTCATCGCCCACGATCTCAGCATGGTGCGGCACATCAGCGACCGGATCGCGGTGATGTACCTGGGCAAGATCGTCGAGCTGACCGATCGCAACGAGCTGTACGACAACCCGCTGCACCCGTACACCAAGGCGCTGCTGTCCGCCGTGCCGATCCCGGACCCGGTCATCGAGGAGCAGCGCGAAATCATCGAGTTGGAAGGCGACGTGCCCAGCCCGTCGAACCCGCCCAAAGGCTGCAACTTCAACACGCGCTGCCCGCTGGCCCAGCCCCATTGTTTCGAGGCGGAGCCGCCCCTGGTCGAGGTCAGCCCAGGGCATCATGTCGCCTGCCACCTGGTCGAGCCCACCGAAACAGCGTAGGTCCTCGCCCGCAGCGGGAATGGGTGCCACCAGCCGGAACGCGCCTCCATTCCCGCTTTTTCCCCGCGCACCCTGCCCCGTCCAGCCGGGAAAATTGGGGTCTTGACTTAGAGCGCACTCTAACTTGTACACTGTGAATTGCGAGGGCGCGGCACAGCCTGCCGCACGGCAGCGCGGTGCCTCGTCCGCGCACCGTTCGCGTGTTAGACAAGGAGTGCCGAAAGTGAATTCACGATCTTTGGGACGTTCGAATATCGAGGTTTCCCCGCTGGGCATGGGCTGTTGGGCCATTGGAGGAACGTGGCGGCTCGGCGATCTACAGGCCGGCTGGGGCGAAGTCGACGATGCCGAGTCGATTCGTGCCATCCAGCACGCGCTGGACCACGGGATCACCTTCTTCGACACCGCGGCCAACTATGGCGCCGGGCACAGCGAGCACATTCTGGGCAAGGCGCTGGCAGACCGGCGCGACCAGGCGATCATCGCGACCAAGTTCGGCTTTCACGTCGATGAGGCCGCCAAAGTCGTCGCCCGCCACCCCCAGGATAGCGACGTGATCAGGAACGTGCGGGCCGAATGTGAAGCCAGCCTGCGCCGCCTGAACACGGATGTCATCGACCTGTACTGGCTGCACGTGTGGGACTACCCGCTGGAGCCCGCCGTCGCCGTGCGCGACGAGCTGGAAGCGCTGGTCCGTGACGGCAAAATCCGGTATTACGGCTGGAGCACGGACTCCGTCGAGGCGGCGCGCGTGTTTGCCGACGGCGAGCACTGCGCGGGCATCCAGCACGACCTGAACGTGGTCATGGATGCGGCGGACATGCTGGCGCTGTGCGCGCAGGCGAATCTCGCCAGCGTGAACCGCAGCCCGCTGGCGCGCGGCGCGCTCACCGGCAAATACACCAAAGACACAGTCTTCGCTAAGGATGACGTGCGCCGCGATCCCTGGTCGCTCGACACGTTCTTCACGCCCACCCTCGAAAACCTCGACGCGCTGCGCGACATCCTGACCAGCGGCGGGCGCACGCTGGCGCAGGGCGCGCTGGCCTGGATCTGGGCGCGCAGCGCGATCACCATCCCGATTCCGGGGATTCGCACCGTGGCGCAGGCTGCCGAAAACGCCGGCGCCATGCAGTACGGGCCGCTGAGCGCGGACCAGATGCGCCAGATCGACGAGCTGTTGGGCCGTCCTGTCCCGACCGACTGAGTCGCCCGGTAAATCGCGGGACGTCCGGCGCGGGGGGAGTGCCTCCCCTGGTGGCGAGCGCGTGAGCGGTACACGCGCTCGCCGGGAGAGCGAACGAGTGGGCACTCCCGCCCCATCTTCGATACAATACGATTCTCTGCGAGTGAAAGAGCGAGCGAGACATGGATACCCAGGTCGACGAACTCACCATTCAACAGGTCGCGGAGGCCACCGGGCTGAGCACCCATACGCTGCGCTACTACGAGCGCATCGGCCTCATCCACACCATCGACCGTGCGCAGAACACTCACCGCCGCTACACGATGGACGACGTCGGCTGGATCGAGTTCCTCAACAAACTGCGCGCGACCGGCATGTCGATCCAGCAGATGCAACGCTACGCCGAGCTTCAGCGCCAGGGCGACGACACGCTGCCCGAACGGGTGGACATGCTGCGGATGCTCCAGCAGGAAGCCGAGGCGCGCATCGCCGAGGTGCGCGAGCATCTCAAGCTCATCCGCTACAAGATCGGGCTGTACGAATCGCTCATCCAGCAGCAGGAACCTTCGCTCGAACGCGAGTGACACAACGCCGTTTTCGCTGCGTATAAACAATGGGCATTGTGCTAGAATCGGACCATCGCATGTCATCGCAGACCACACCAGGAGCACACCATGACGACATCGCCGGTTTTGGAAATGCGAGTTGCCCTCACCGTCGCCGACTATGAGCGGCTGGTCGATCTCTACTGCCGCGGGCTGGGCCTCGAGCCTGCCGCGCTGTGGACAGACAACGATGGTCGCGCCATGCTGCTCGAGATGGGCCGCGCCACGCTGGAGATCTTCGACGAGAAGCACGCGGCCAACGTGGACGAGATCGAAGCGGGCGAGCGCCTCAGCGGCCAGATTCGCTTCGCGTTCCAGGTGCCGGACGTCGATGCGGCGGTCGAGCGCCTGGTCGAGCACGGCGCCAGCCTGATTCGCGGGCCGCTGGTCACGCCCTGGGGCGACCGAAACGCGCGCCTGCAGGCTCCGGATGGGATGCAGATCACGCTCTTTCAGGCGCCCGATTCGCAGTCATAACCCGCTGACAACCGCCGGTGGCCCGCCCGGCTGCGGGCCACCCTTCGCTTTGGCCGAGTGATGAAACCTTCGCATGCTCTCTACGTAATACTGTCTGTTTGACATTAGCAAGAAAAAGATGTACTTTATTCAAGGGCATAGAACATTTGTTCTGTTACGAATGAGGACGTCTTCCGACAGATAGTGACGATCCCCAAACCCGGCACGCGCCCGGCACCGGACGCGCGCCAGCAACGCAGCAAGCATCGAATCAACAGTAGGGAGAAGCGACATGTCACTCGAACACAAGAACGCCCTGACCACTCAGGAACGTGCCTCAGACAACGGCGCAAACAACCCGGCCCTCGTCGGGGAGGGACTCTCGATCCCGCAGCTTCGCGCCACCTTCAACGGCCAGGTGATCGCGCCCGGCGATGATGGGTACGACAAGGCGCGCACCGTCTTCCACGGCGGGTTCGATCGCCGGCCCGCGGTCATCATTCGCGCCGCCGACGCGACCGACGTGGCGCGTGTCGTCACGCTCGCGCGCGACACCGGGATGGAGCTTGCCATCCGCAGCGGCGGCCACAGCGCTGCCGGTCACAGCGTCTCGCACGGGGGAATCACGCTCGATCTCTCGGCCATGAAGGCGCTCGATATCGACGTCGAAGGGCGGACCGCGTGGGCCGAAGCGGGGTTGACCGCGGGCGAGTACACCACCGCGGCGGCGGAGCACGGCCTCGCGACCGGGTTCGGCGACACCGGCTCGGTCGGGATCGGGGGCATCACGCTGGGCGGCGGGATCGGTTACCTCGTCCGCAAGCACGGCCTGACGATCGACGACCTGCTGGCCGCGGAACTCGTCACCGCCGACGGCCAGCTCCTGCGCGTGGATGCCGAGTCGCACCCGGACCTCTTCTGGGCGATCCGGGGCGGCGGCGGCAACTTCGGCGTCGTGACGCGGTTCCAGTTCCGGCTGCACGAGGTCGAAACGGTCGTGGGCGGGATGCTCATCCTCCCAGCGACGCCCGACGTCGTGCGCTCGTTCCTGGCCGAAGCCGAGGCCGCGCCGGAAGAGCTATCGACCATCCTCAACGTGATGGTCGCGCCGCCCATGCCGTTCGTGCCCGCCGAATATCACGGCAAGCTCATCGCCATGGCGCTGATGGCCTACGCGGGCGACGCCGATGCCGGCGAGCGCGCTCTCGCGCCGTTCCGCGCGCTGGCAACGCCCATCGTCGACATGGTCCGGCCCATGCGCTACCCGGAGCTTTACCCGCCGGAAGAGGGCGAATACCACCCGATCGCGGCGGGCCGCACGATGTTCCTCGACGCGCTCGACCAGCGCGGGGCGGACGTGATCTTCGATTACCTGAACAATTCCACCGCGCAGATGGCCGTCACGCAGCTCCGGGTGTTGGGCGGGGCAATGGCCCGCGTGCCCGCCGACGCGACCGCGTTCGCGCATCGCGACCGGCGGATCATGGCGCAAGTGGCCGCGATATACATGAATCCGGAGGACGCCCCGCAACAGGAAGCCTGGGCCGAGGAATTCGCGGCGGCGCTGCGCCAGGACAGCACCGGCGCCTACGTCAACTTCATCGGGGACGAAGGCGAGGCGCGCGTGCGCGAAGCCTATCCTGGACCCACCTGGGACCGGCTGACTGCGATCAAGCGCCGGTACGACCCGGCCAACCTGTTCCGGCTCAACCAGAACATCCCGCCGGCGAACGACGGTTCTGCGTCGTAGGGCGCGGACAATCGTTCACTGGAACGCACTCGGCGCTGTCGCTGCGGGCAGCGCCGAGTGCTGCCCGAACCAACCCACGGGGGTGAAACCATGCTCCAGCAAGACATCGGCTTGCGCCGGCTCGCCACCCAGCACATCGCCGGGGACCCATTCGACCACCCCGAAGACGCGGTGCGCTGGATGGGCGCGCTCCAGGCGCAGGACTACGGACAGGCCGTATGGGCCATCGGCGTGCGGACCCGGTCCGCCACGCTGGCGGACGTCGAGCAAGCCATCGAGGACGCCAAGATCATCCGGACCTGGCCGATGCGCGGCACCATCCATTTCGTCCCGCCAGAAAACGCCCGCTGGATGCTCAACCTGTCCGCGGTGCGGATGCAGGCGGAGAACAAGCGCCGCATGGCCCATCTCGATCTCACCGTGGAAATCATCGCGCGCTGCGGGGACCTGTTCCGCGAGGCGCTGAGCGGCGGCAAGCGCCTGTCCCGCCCGGAGATGATGGCCCTATTGAAGGACGCGGGCATCAGCACGCAGGGCCAGCGCGGCTATCACATCCTGTGGAACCTCTCGCAAAGCGGCATGATCTGCGTGGGCCCCATGGAGGGCAAACAGCAGACATTCGCGCTGCTGGACGAATGGGCGCCGGACGCGCGCGATCTGCCGCGTGAGGAAGCGCTCGTCGAACTCGCCCGGCGCTATTTCGTCAGCCACGGTCCGGCCACCGTGCACGATTTCGCGTGGTGGGCAGGGCTCACCGTGGCCGACGCCCGGCAGGGGCTCGAAGGGGCCAAACCGGCGCTGCTGTCGGAAACGATCGAGGGCGCCGAATACTGGTATAGCGAGAGCGCGCCGTCCCTGCCCAATGGCGTGGGCGATGCCGTCCTGCTGCCGGGCTTCGACGAATTCCTGCTAGGGTACAAGGACCGGCGCGCGGTGCTCGCCGCCGAACACGCGCAAAAGGTCGTCCCAGGGAACAACGGCATTTTCCTGGCGATGATCGTCGTCAGCGGGCAGGTCGTGGGCACCTGGAAACGTCGCCTCAAGAAGAAGTCGGTCGAGGTCACGCTGCTGCCTTTCGCGCCGCTCGGCACGGCAGAGGACCAGGTCCTGGCCGCGGCCCAGGCTTACGCCGACTTCGTCGGGCTGCCCCTGTCGGCCACCATCGTGAATCCGGACAACTGAACATGGAATCCAAACCGTACGGCCAGATGAACGCGAGCGACCTGCCGGGTGGAGGAACGATGTTCGACGACATGCCCAAAGTGGAGCTGCACCTGCACCTCGATGGCGCCCTGCCCCCGCGGACCGTCCTGGAGCTGGCCGAGCGGCACGGCGCGCTCGACCTGCTGCCCGGCGACACGGAAGAGGCCCTCGTCAACTGGTTCGTCTTCCGCGACTTCTATCACTTCGTCGAAGTGATACGCGCGATCAAGAAGCTGCTGCGCACGGCGGACGACGTCGCGCTGGCGGTCTATGCTGCCGGGCAGGAACTGGACGCGCAGCGCGTCCGCTATGCCGAGATCACCGTGACGCCCTTCAGCCTCATCGATGCGCTGGACCAGGGCCTGACCATCGACCTGCTGCTCGACGGGCTGGACGCGGGTCGGGCGCGCGTGCTGGCGGACTTCGGGATCGAGCTGCGCTGGGTGTTCGACATTCCGCGCAACCGCGCCTTTGCCGACTATCGCACCGGGGGCACCTACGTGCCGGGCGTAGCCGAGCGCACCCTCGAATACGCGCTGCTCGGCAGCGAGCGCGGCGTGATCGGGCTGGGCCTGGGGGGTAACGAGGTCAACGCGCCGCCGGAGCCTTTCGCTCCCGTATTCGCCGAAGCCAAACGCCGCGGCCTGAAAAGCCTGCCCCACGCGGGCGAGAGCGTGGGCCCGGCCAGTGTGTGGGGCGCCATCGACGCGCTGGGGGCCGATCGCGTGGGGCATGGCGTCCGCGCCGTCGAAGACGAACGCCTGCTGCACGCGCTGGCCGAGCGGGGGGTCCCGCTGGAAATCAACATGACCAGCAACGTCTACCTGAACTTCTACCGGCGCATCGAGGATCACCCGCTGCCCGCGCTCGACCGGGCGGGCGTGCCGGTCACCATCAACACCGACGATCCGAAGCTGATCGGCACCACGCTCTCCAGGGAATACCGGCTGCTGGTCGACGTCTTCGGCTACCCGGCAGCCGAGGTGATCCGCCTCGCCCGGAACGCCTTCACCGCCTGCTATGCGGAGCCCCCCATCAAGGCGCGCTTGCTGCGCGAGTTCGACGAATGGGCCGCCCGCGCGGGTTTCCCCTCGGACAAGACACTATCCTGGACGTAGACATCACAAGGAGCATGTCATGACCACACGCGCACACGGCACGTTCGACGTCACGCTCGACCCGCAGACGCCCAGCGACCACGCCCAGGCGGCCAATCTGGGCCAGTGGTCGCTGACCAAGCAGTTCCACGGCGATCTCGAAGCCGCTAGCCAGGGCGTCATGCTCACCGTCCAAACCGCGACGGAAGGCTCAGCCGGGTACGTGGCAGCCGAGCGCGTCAGCGGCCAGCTTCACGGGCGCAGCGGGACGTTCGTCCTGCAGCACAACGGCCTCATGGCGCGCGGCGAGCAGCGGCTGACGATCACCGTCGTGCCCGATTCAGGGACCGGCGATCTGGCGGGCCTCGAAGGGACGATGACGATCGACATCGTGGACGGGACGCACCACTACGACCTGGCGTACACACTGCCCGCCGCCGGCGCCCCGTCGCGCTGACGCGCCCGCCCGGTAACGGCGCGGTTTGCTGTGACGAAGTCTAGCGCTCGCTCTTCGCGCTATTTCATGAAACCGCGGGTAAATTGCAGCGCCTTGGCCGCTTCCGCGTCCAGGTCCAGCCCGACACTCATGTCGCGGAATACCTTGATGTCGCGTCCCACCTCGCCGCCGGGCATGAGGAACGGCTCCATCACGACGTCGCCCTTGTAGCCGATCTGGCGGAGCGCGGCGCCGATCTCCGTCCAGGGGATGTGCCCATAGCCGGGGGGCATCCGGTTGTTCTCGCCGATGTGGAAGTGGCCCAGGTGCTCGCCGGCGGTCTGGATCGCTTCGCTGAAGAAGTCCTCCTCGATGTTGATGTGGAACGTGTCGAGCATCACCTTGGCGTGGGGGCTGCCCACCGCTTTCACGTAGGCGACGGCCTCCGCGCACGTGTTGAGCAGGTACTGCTCGAAACGGTTGACGACCTCCATGTTGAAGAAGACGTTGTTGTCCTCGGCGGCTTTGATCGCCTCCTTCATGCTGGCGAGGCTGCGGTCCCAATAGGGGCGCTTGTCGGTGACGCCCGCGGGCAGCGTGGCGGGCCACGAGCTGTAGATGATCCCGCCGAGATTGCCACCGCCCATCTCGCCCATCGCCCCGGCAATCGTGCGCAGGAAGGCGATGCCGTTGTCGCGGACGGATTTGTCCTCGGCGGCGAGGTCGTACTGCTTCGTCAGCCCCACGCAGTACGACAGCCCGATGTTCCGGTCGTCGGCGTGCGCCTTCAGCGACCGGCGCTGCTCGGACGTCATGTTGCCAATCGTGCCGGCGTTCACCTCCAGCACGTCGAAGCCGAGGTCGGCCACCTTGTCCACGAACGGGTGAAAATCGGCGTCCCAGTCGTGAGTCCAGTAGGCGTAATAAATCCCGATTCTGTTCATGCGTTCCTCTCCGAATGTGTCGAATACAAGCAGGCGCGTCATGGTTGGCACCGGCGGCGGGCAGAGCAGCGGGGATGGAGGATGGTTTTGGCGCTGCCGTGGGTGCGGGCTATTGTGCCGGCGGCGTGGAGCCCGGCCAGGCGCTTGCGCAACCGCTTGACCGATCTTAGTGCGACCTCTCGCGGCATGTCAAGCGGGCCGGTCCTGCAAAACCGCCCCGCGTCCTGGTTGACTTTGCGCCTTCTTCCACGTTATACTTAGGCCAAGTGGCATATACCACTCTATTCCAGATTAGACGAGTCAATTACTGAACTTAGCTCGCCGCCAATTAGATTTAAAGGAGTTGCCTCTGAACCATCCCCGATTCGAACCATAACCCGATCCTCAAGACCAGTTAGAATAACTCCATGGAGATTAAAATGAAGCGTTATTTGCAATGTCTGCTGATTGCCGCGCTGGTTCTGAGCCTGGTGGGGGCCGCTGGCCTGAACAAACCCGCCCAAGCTCAAGAAGCTCCCTCCGGCGTCTGGTTCGGCACGTGGCCGTATGTGCTCCCCCCCGAGCACAGCTTCAACGCGTACGTCACGAACGGCGGGCTGGAGACCAACCTCGGCGTAGGGTTCCGCAGCTATGTCGAGCTGCCCATGGCGTTCTACATGTGGTCCACGGGCGAATATCTCCCCCTGCTGGCCGAATCCTGGGGCTTTTCGGATGACAACAGCTACTACTGGACCAAGATTCGCGAGGATGCCACCTGGAGCAACGGCGACCCGGTGACGGCTGACGACGTGTTGGCGACCTACGCCATTGGCCGGCTCATGAACTGGTCGGATTTCGCCTACATCGACCGGCTCGAAAAAGTTGACGAGAAGACCGTCAACTACATCTTCCTCGAAGGCCAGGGCTCGCTGCTGGCGGAACGGTTCATCCTGAAGAACTACATCCGCGATGCCTATACCTATGGCGAGCTGGCGACCAAGGCCCAGGAACTCTACGACAGCGGCAAGACCAGCGAGGATCCGGAGTGGACCGAGCTGGTCGACGAGATCAACGCGTTTCGCCCGGACGAGCTGCTCGCGTCCGGCCCCTACACCTACACCCTGGATGACGTGGGCGACACCTACATGACGCTCCACTGGCACCCCAACAGCATCTTCTCCGACAGCGTCAACTTCGGCGAAATCCGCATCTGGGCCGGCGAGACCGAGGCCACCACGCCCCTGGTGCTGAGCGGCGAGATCGCGCACGCGACCAACGTTTACCCGCCCTCGACCCTGGAAGCCTTCGCCGCAGCGGGGATCAACACCGTGGCGATCCCGCGCGGCTACGGCCCGGCGCTGCTGTTCCAGCACGATACCTGGCCCTGGAACATCACCGAAGTTCGCCAGGCGTCCGCCCTGGTGATCGACCGTGAAGAAAACGCGTTCCTGACCAACGGCCTCGGCGCGACGGCGACCCAATACATGGCCGGCCTCGCCGACTCCATGGTGCCGCTGTGGATGACCCAGGAAGCGATCGACCAGCTCGACCGCTACGAGTTCGATCCCGACCGCGCGGCGGAACTGCTGCAGAGCGCCGGCTTCGAGCGCAACGCGGACGGCAAATGGGCCGACGCGGATGGGAATGTCATCACCGCCGAGTTCAAGTTCCCCGCCGAGTTCACCGACTTCTCCGGCATGGCGCTGAACGCCACCGAGCAGTTGAACGAATTCGGCTTCGACATCACGGCCCGCGCCATCCCCTGGCAGCAGTGCGCCGACGACATCCGCAATGGTGACTTCGAGCTGTCGGTGTGGTCGTGGTCGAGCCAGAGCCCGTTCCCGGCCCGCCAGTTCTACGGCCCCATCCAGCGCTTCAACTACGTCGGGCTCACTCAGGGCCAAAAAGGCATGAACTTCCCGATGGAGTTCGAGTGGAACGGCGAGATGATCGACCTCGACCAGATGATCAACGACTCCAGCGCCGGGCTCGACATCGAGAAACAGGTCGAGATCACCAGCGAGGTGGCCCTGATCATCAACCAGTTGATGCCGTTCGTGCCGCTCAACGAGTTGATCAGCGTCGAGCCGTTCAACACCGATCTGATCGACGGCCTGCCGGACCCGGACGACCCGATTCTCCAGAACCCGTCCAGCACCGATCACTTCATCATCTACTCGCTGCTGACGGGTGCGTTCAGCCCGAAATAAGCCAGACGATGCCGTACCTGTTGGGCGGGGGGACTCTCCCGCCCAATTTGGTTCCATTCAAGGCTGCTCGTTCGTCACAACGTCCGCTCCTTATGCCAACAGGACAGTGGTATGGAAGGTACACCAGCGCACCGCCTCTATGACGCGATCAAGCGCGTCGTGGGGAGCTACGCTTTTCGCGTCGTGGTTCAGGGGATTCTGACCCTGTGGGCGGTCACCACGTTCACCTTCGTGCTGATCCGCCAGATGCCGGGCAACCCGATCCAGATCAAGATCGACCAACTCATGGACCAGCGCCAGCTATCGTATGACGACGCGCTCAAGAGCGCCGCCGGGCTGTACGACTTCGATCCCGACGAGCCGCTGATCCAGCAGTACGTCAAATACATCGGCAAGCTGGCCCGCGGCGACCTCGGCAAGTCGATCCTATCCGCCGGGACGCCGGTCGCCGACCAGATCCGGCGCTACCTGCCCTGGACCCTGTTCAGCGTCGGGTCCGGGCTGCTGATCAGTTTCACGCTGGGGGTGCTGCTGGGCATGTCGATGGCCTACTGGCGCGGCGGGCTTCTCGACAACACGATGACGGTCGTGGCGTCGATCATGTACGGCGTGCCGGATTTCGTGATCGCGCTGCTGCTGCTTTTGGTAGCAGGGGTGCAGCTTGAGCTGTTCAAGGTCGGTGACGTGCTGGGGGGCATCAGCCAGGACGTCGAGGCCGGCTTCAACGTGCCCTACATCACCAGCCTGGTCCAACATGCCGGCCTGCCCGTCCTGACCTACGTCTGGACGACGGTCGGCGGCTGGATTCTGACGATGAAAAGCAGCACCATCTCGACGCTGGGCGAAGATTACATCACGGTCGCCAAGGCGCGCGGCCTGCCCGAACGGCGCATCGTGCTGGCCTACGTCGGGCGCAACGCCATGCTGCCCCTGATCACCCGGCTGGCGATCAGCATCGGGTTCGTCGTCGGCGGCAGCGTCATTATCGAGTTCATCTTCCAGTATCCGGGCCTGGGCCGCCTGCTGTACACCGCCATCAACGGGCGCGACTACACCACCATGCAGGGGGTCTTCCTGGTCATTTCCGCGGCAGTGGTCGTCTCCAACATCCTGGCGGATCTGGTGTTCGGCCTGCTGGATCCTCGCGTGCGAGTTGGAGGTCAGAAATAGTCATGGGTATCGATCATGCAATTGGGTTCGGCGCCGCCGCATCCCCGACCGGGCTGATCATTGGCATCCTGTGCGGCCTGATCCCGCTGGTGCTGGGCTTGCGCAAACGCTTCGTGCGCCCCGCGCTGCTCGGCTTTGCCGCGTGTGTCTTCGGCGGGGCTGCGGCGGGCATCTGGGGCGGCGCGCTGATGATCGTGCTGACGACAGCCGTGGTGATCTCGTACGCGTACGTCGATCGCCAGGACCCGTTCACCTCGCGCGCCTCGATCGATCAGGTCAGTTTCGAGGAAACCCGGTTCGATTTCTTCATCCGCCAGATGGCCGCGCTGGGACGCAGCACGCGGGCCGCGACGCGGGCGCTGGTCCGCAACAAGGCGGGCTTCATCGGCTTCTTGGGCCTGCTGTTTTTCTTCCTCATGATCGTGTTCGGCCCCCTGTTCATCGAGTACGACGGCGAATCCCACATGGAGCGGCGCAGGCCGGGCGCGTCCTCGCTGTACCAGGGCCCCACGCGCGAGTTCCCGCTGGGGCTGGACTGGGCCGGGCGTGACGTGCTCTCGCACGTCGTCTATGGCGGCAAGAATCTCATCCTGGTATCGGCTGAAGCCGGGCTGCTCACGACGATCGTCGCCGTGGCCCTCGGTTCGCTGGCCGGGCTGTTGGGCGGCGTGGTGGATCAGGTTTTCTCCGCGCTCTCGAACTTCATCCTGACGGTGCCGTCGTTCCCGCTGTTGTTGGTATTAGCCAGCGTCATCACGTTCGACAACATGACCTACCTGGCCCTGTTGTTCGCCGCGCTCTACTGGCCGACGCTCATGCGGGCGGTGCGCGCCCAGGTGTTCAGCCTGCGCGAGCGCGACTACGTCCAGGCAGCGATCGCGCTGGATCTGGGGATGTTCCACATCATCTTCCGCGAGGTACTGCCCAACATGATCAGCTACATCGTGGTCAACATGATCTTCACCATCCGCAGCGCCATGTACAACCTGGTGGGCCTGGTCTTCCTGGGCATGGTCCCCATCCAGGAACCGGACTGGGGCGTGATGATCTACTTCGGGCGCGCCAAAGGGGCGATCTTCAATCCCAACGCCGCCAGCATGTTGATCTCGCCGATCATCGCCATCGCGCTGTTCCAGTTGTTCCTGGTGTTGTTCACGCGCTCGCTCGAAGAGATCTTCAACCCGCGCCTGCGCCAGGGTCTGTAAGGGGACGGTATGAGCGAAAACAAAGTCGTTCTCAGTGTTCGAGACCTTTCGGTCCACTACCTGACCCAGCGCGGCGCGCTCAAGGCCGTCAGCCACGCGTCGTTCGACCTGCACAAGGGCGAAACGCTGGCGCTGATGGGCGAAAGCGGCTGCGGCAAATCGACGTTGAACCTGGCGCTGATGCGCCTGCTGCCGGGCAACGCGCGCGTTCCCAACGGCGCGATCGTCTACACCCGGCGCGATGGCTCGACGATCGACGTGCTCAAGATGAACCAGGACCGCCTGCGACGCTTCCGCTGGTCCGAGTGCGCGATGGTGTTCCAGGCCGCGCTGAACTCGCTGAACCCGGTGCTGCGCGTGCGCGACATGTTCTACGACACGGCCCGCGCGCACGGCGAAACCAACCACCACAAGGTTCGCCGCCGGGCGCTGGAGCTGTTCCGCAAAGTACGGCTGGACCCGGAGCGCGTCTTCAACGCCTACCCGCACGAGCTCAGCGGCGGGATGCGCCAGCGCGTGCTGATCGCGCTGGGGCTGCTGCTCGATCCGCAGATCGTGATCCTGGACGAGCCGACGACCGCCGTCGATATCCTCACGCAGCGCACGATCATCGACGTGCTGCTGTCCATCAAGGACGAGCTGAACTTCAGCATCATCTTCATCAGCCACGACCTGTCGGTGGCCGCCGAGATGGCCGACACGGTGGGCACGATGTACGCCGGTGAGATCGTCGAGCTGGGCCCGGTGAACGACATGTTCTACCGGCCCCGCCACGCGTACACCCTGGGGCTGCTGGAGGCCATCCCACGCCTGAGCGCCGGGGCCGAAGAGCTGACCAGCATCCCCGGCAGCCCGCCGGACCTCGTCGAGCCGCCTTCGGGCTGCAAGTTTCATATCCGGTGCCCGTTTGCGACCGACATCTGCGCCAAGGAAACGCCGCCGATGGAAGTCGTTGGCGACGGGCACAGCGCCGCGTGCTGGCACGCCGACCAGGTCTATGCCAGGGCGCTCCAATTCACAGGGGCCGAATCATGAGCCAGCCACTCGTCGAACTGCGCCACGTCGACCGCTCGTTCAAGCAGGGCCGCGTCATGATCCCGGTCCTGCAGGACATCAACCTGACCGTCGCGCCGAACGAAATCCTGTGCCTGGTGGGCGAAAGCGGCTGTGGCAAAACGACCACCGGCAAGATCATCGTCGGCCTGCTGAGCCAGTCCGCCGGGGACGTGCTCTACCAGGGGCGCCCGGTCGGCGAATTCCGAGGGAAGGAGCGCTCGGCCTACCGGCGCGCGCTGCAAATCGTCCACCAGGACCCCTTCGCCTCGCTGAACTCGGCGCACACCATCGGCCAGATCCTGAGCTATCCGCTCAAGCGGCACAAGATGGTCCACAGCCGGGCGGAACTGCGCCGCCGCATCTGGGAGCTGCTGACCCTGGTGGACCTGACGCCCCCCGGCGACGTGGTGAACAAGTTCCCGCACCAGCTCAGCGGCGGCCAGCGCCAGCGGGTGAGCATTGCGCGCGCCCTGACGGTCGAGCCGAAGCTGATCGTCGCCGACGAGGCGGTGAGCATGGTCGACGTCAGCATCCGCGTGAGCCTGCTCAAGATGATGCACCGCCTGCGCGATCAGCTCAATCTCGCGATCGTGTTCATCACGCACGACCTCGCGCTGGCGAAGTACTTCGCCTGGGAGGGGCGGATCGGCGTGATGTACCTGGGGCGCATGGTCGAGCTGGGTCCCACGCCGGACGTGATCGTCAACCCGGCGCACCCGTACACCCGCGCCCTGATCTCGGCCATTCCCGAAGCCGACCCGGAGCTGACGCGCCGCAAAGAGCGCATGATCCTGCGCAGCGAGGACATCCCCAGCCTGACGGAGATCCCGGCGGGGTGCGCCTTCCATCCGCGCTGCCCGTTCTTCGTGCCGGGGCTGTGCGATTCGCGCGTGCCCCCGCTGGCAGATGCGGAGGGCTTCCGGCACCAGGTCGCCTGCCTGCCGCTGACGCAGGGCGACGCGCTGCGCGAATATGGGGACGCGTTCCGCGAGGAGCAGAGTTGAGGCGTGAATGAACGATCCCAAGATCGAGGCGCTGCGCGGCTTCTTCCGCATCGGGATGTTCATCGCCGTCTGTGGATTCCTGATGATCTTCGTTCAACCGCGCGACAGCCCCGAATTCGTGCTCAGCGTATGCAGCGCGGCGATCGGCGGGGCGCTCATGCTGGGCGTGGCGCTCATCACGCGCCTGTCGCGCTGAGGCTGCACGGGCTATGGACTTGCTTCCCCAGGTGAATAGAGGGGTTCTTCGACCATGAAAAAACACGATTCTCCCGTCCCGCTGTACGTTCAGATCAAGGACTACATCCGGCTGAACATTCAAAACGGGATCTACGCCGTCAACGAGCGCATTCCATCCGAGCGCCAGTTGGCCGAGCAGTTCGGCGTCAACCGGCTGACCGTCAGCAAGGCGTTGAGCGAGCTCACCCAGGAAGGGCTGATCTACTCCAGCGTGGGCAAGGGTACCTACGTCAGCCCGGCGAAGATCGATCAGGCGCTGCAATCGCTCACCAGCTTCACCGAGGAGATGACCAGCCGGGGCAAGAAAGCGTCCAGCAGCGTGCTCTACAGCGGCGTCGAGCCGGCCAACGAGGAAGTCGCCAAAGCCCTGTCGATCTTGCCGGGCGTCGAGGTGGTCGTTTTGCACCGAGTTCGCATGGCCGATTCGATGCCGATCGCGCTGGAAAAATCGCACATCCTCTACGCGCTGTGTCCAGGCATTCTGGAGAATCACGACTTCAGCCGCGAATCGCTGTACAACGTGCTCCGCAAGGAATATCACCTGCGGCTGACCCACGCGCACCAGGCCATCGAAGCCCACACCGCCGGGGAAGACGAGCGCGAGGTGCTCGATGCCGGGCCGTGCACGCCGATCCTCCGCATCACGCGCGTGACCTACAACGACAACGAGCAGCCGATCGAGTACGTGCGCTCGTCCTACCGGGGCGACCGCTACAAGTTCTACACCGTGCTGCGCCAGATCGATTGAGGGGGAACAGGTGGCCGTACTGACCGGTTTGGAAGTCCTGATCGACGACGATTTCGCGCTGCTGTCCGGGCAGCGCGTGGGGCTGATGACGAATCCGAGCGCCATCGACCGCCAGCTCACCAGCGCCTACCGGCTTTTTGCCAGCGCGCCGAACGTGAACCTGGCGGCGTTCTTCGCGCCGGAGCACGGTTTCGCGGGGGCGGCGCCCGACGCGGAGCAGATCGCCACGGCGACCGATCCGCGCACCGGCCTGCCGGTCTTCAGCCTGTACGGCGACACCTACCGCCCTACCGCCGCCATGCTGCAAGCGATTGACGTGCTGGTGTGCGACATTCAGGATATCGGCGTGCGCTACTACACGTATCCCTGGACCGTGTCGCACATCCTCGAGGCGGCGGGCGAGCATGGCGTCCGCGTGGTGATCCTGGATCGCCCGAACCCGCTCGGCGGCGCGGCCATCGAGGGGCCGGTGCTGGAGCCGGAGATGGCCTCGTTCGTCGGGCGCTTCCCCGTCCCGGTGCGGCACGGCCTGACGCTGGGCGAGATGGCCGGTATGGTCAACGCGACGTGGAACGCGACGCCCGCCGACCTGACCGTCGTCCCGTGCGCAGGCTGGCGGCGGGCCATGGCCTGGGACGACACCGACCTGCCCTGGGTCGCGCCATCGCCGAACGTGCCCACGCTGAACACGCTCCGGCACTATCCCGGCGCGTGCCTGGTCGAAGGCACGGAACTGTCCGAGGGGCGCGGGACCGCGCTGCCGTTCGAGATCGTCGGCGCGCCGTGGATCGATCCGCTGGCGCTGGCCGACCGTCTCAACGGCGAGGCGTGGGCAGCCGCGATGGGCGCGCGCTTCCGGCCCCACACGTTTCAACCGTTTCACAGCAAGTGGGCCGGGC
Source organism: Anaerolineae bacterium (assembly GCA_018432315.1). GTDB lineage: Bacteria > Chloroflexota > Anaerolineae > Aggregatilineales > Aggregatilineaceae > LM3-B42. The sequence continues at coordinate 104,122 of JAHDLB010000042.1, read as the reverse complement.
AGGTCTGCCACGGCGTGCAGGTGCACATCACCGACCCGGCGCGCTGGCGCCCGATTCACGTGTGGCTGGGCGTGATCGTCACCCTGCGCGCGGCGTACCCGGAGCATTTCGCGTGGCTGCCGGACCATCCCGACACCGGTGTGCAGCACTTCGACCGGCTGATCGGCTCGCCGGACGTGCGCCGCCAGATCGAGGCGGGCGTGGCGGCGAACGAGCCGGTGGGCGCGATCCTGGCCCGGCTGGCCGAACCGTGGGCCGACGACTGCCGCGCCTTCGCCGAAGCGCGCCGCCCGTTTTTGCGCTACGAGTGACGGGGAGGCGCGCCGTGCAGGCAATCGACCCGGTTCCATCCAACGGCTGAACCGACATGACCGATTACGTGATGGGCATCGACGGCGGCGGCAGCGGCGTGCGGGTCGTGATCGTGACGCCGGAGCTGGCGATCTGCGGGCAGAGCGAGGGCCCCACCGCCAACCCGAGCATCGTCGGGACGGGCACCGCCGCCGCCACGATCCGGGCGGCCATGCGCGCCGCGCTCGACGCCGCCGGGCTGGCCGCGGACCAGATCGCGGCGGTCGGGATCGGCGTGGCGGGCGCGGCGGCGCACCATTCCGCCGGCTGGCTGCGCGAGGTCGTCGCAGCGATCGCGCCGCAGGCGCGGATCGTCCCCAGCGCCGATTACGAGATCGCGCTGGTGGGCGCGCTGGGCAAACGCGAGGGCGTGTTGATCCTGGCCGGGACCGGCAGCCTGGCGTATGGCGTCAACGCCGCCGGGCAGTCGGCGCTGGCCGGCGGGTGGGGCTACCTGCTCGACGACGCCGGGGGCGGCTACTGGATCGGGATTCGCGCGCTGCAAGCCGTGGCGCGCGCCGCGGATGGCCGCGGGCCAACGACCGCGCTCGCGCCTGCCCTACTGGGCGCGCTGGGCCTGCACGACGCGCTCGACCTGATCCCGTGGCTCTACCGCGCGGACGCGCCGCGCACGAGCGAGGTCGCGCGGCTGGCCCCGCTGGTGCTCGAAGGGGCGGAGGCCGGCGACCCGGTCGCCCAGGGGATCCTAGCGCGGGCGGTCGACGAGCTGGCGCTGGCCGCCCGGGCGGTCATGCGCCGCCTGGAGATGGACGCGCCGCCGCTGGCGTTTGCGGGCGGCCTGCTGACCGGCGATACGCCGCTGAGCCGCCATCTCTGCGCGGCCCTGGGACTGGCGTCCCCGCCTGTGCCGCGCCATTCACCGGCGGTCGGCGCGGCGCTGCTGGCGCGGTTGGCACGCTGAGCACCGGCCCGGTCGCCCGCCCCGGCCAGCAGGTTTTTCGATCAGGCAACGTGTGAGGTGGTGAGATGACGCTCTCTTTGGAAGAAAAAATCGGCCAGATGCTCGTCGTAGGGTTCGAGGGGCTGGAGCCGCCGCAGTACATGCTGGACTGGATCGCCGAGGGGCGCGTCGGCGGCGTGATCCTGTTCGCGCGCAACGTCGCCAGCCCGGCCCAGGTCGCCGCGCTGACCGAGGCGTGCCATGCCGCCGCGCCGTGCCCGCTGCTGATCGCCATCGACCAGGAAGGCGGCGTGGTGGCCCGCCTGCGCGATCAGTTCGCCGAGAGTCCGGGGGCGATGGCGCTCGGCGCCGCCGATTCCGAGGCGCTGGCCGAGGACGTGTCGGCGGTCCTGGGGGCCGAGATGCGCGCCCTGGGCATCAACTGGAATCTGGCTCCCGCGCTGGACCTCACCCACAACATTCACAATCCGTCGGTCGGGGTGCGCTCGCTGGGCATCGATCCGGAGCGCGTCGCGGGGCTGGGCGTGGCCCAGGTGCGGGGCTTTCAAAAGGCCGGGGTCGCCGCGACCGCCAAGCACTTCCCCGGCAAGGCCAACACGCCGGTCGATCCGCACGTCAGCCTGCCGGTCATCGATGGCCCGCTGGATGACCTGTGGGATACCGATCTCGTCCCCTTCCGCGCGGCCAGCGAAGCCGGGATCGCCGCCATGATGATCACGCACGTCCAGTTCACCGCGCTCGAGCCGCGCTACCCGTCCACGCTCTCGCCGCGCATCATCGACGGCCTGCTGCGCCGCGACATCGGTTTCGAGGGCGTGATCTCGACCGACTGCATGGAGATGAAGGCGGTCACCAACGCCTACGGCCCCGGCGAGTCGGCGGTGCTGGCGGCGCTGGCCGGGGCGAGCACCATCCTGTTTTCGCACACGCGCGCCTACCAGGAAGCGGCCCACGACGCGCTGATCGAGGCCGCCCGGTCCGGCAGACTGCCGGAAGCGACGATCGACCGCGCCGTCAGCAAGGTGGCGGCGATGAAAGAACAGTTCGCCGCCGGTATGGCGCCGCCCGCGTTCGACCGCATTCGCCACCCCGACCACCTGGCGATCATGGCCCGCGCCGCGCGCGCCGGGATGGTAGTGATGGCCGGTGAGGCGGGCTGGACGCCGGTCGACGCAGCGGGCGACCAATCGGTCGGCCTGGTCGAGTTCGCCTCTGCCCTGGACTCCGAAGCGCTCGAATCCGGCGGGCATACCGGGCTGGCGGCCTTGCTCGCCGCGAGCCTCCCCGCCCTGCAGAGCGTCGCGCTCGATCCGGGCGGCGCGGCAACGGACGCGCTCGCGCAGGCGCGGCAGATCGCCGCCCGCGTCGACGTGCTGATCGTCGCGACCCGCAACGCCCACCTGTACCCGGACCAGCGCGACGCGACGCAGGCCCTGATCCGCGCGGGCCGCCGCCCGATCCTGCTGTGCCTGCGTAACCCGTATGACGCGGGTGTGCTGAGCGGCATGGACGCGACGCTGTTCACCTGCGGCGACAGCGCGCCGTCGCTCCAGGCGGCGGTCGACGCCATCCTGGGGCGGTTCGAGCCGGCGGGCCGGCTGCCCGTGCCGCTGGTCATGCCCGGCTGACCGACCACCGCGCGCGGCTCACTGCGAATCGACCAGCGACTTTTCGACGCGCACCCATGAGGGCTGCGGCTCGAAACCGAGCGCCAGGTTCAACTGGTACATCGGGTTTTTCGAGTCGTTGGTCGTGAAGATCTCCTGCACGCCGTGCGCCTTCGCGTAGCGGATGGCGTGCACCTTGAGCGCGGTGGCGATGCCCCGGCGGCGGTATTCGCGGCGCGTGCCCGTCACGCCGGTGACGAACTGCACCGGCTCCGCCTCGGCGTTGATGCTGCCCTGGCTGTGACCGGCGTAGCGATCGCCATCCAGCGCGATGAACCAGCCATCCGGGTCGAACTTGGGCGTCGTCAGCCGCCGGATGAGCCAATCGTCGAACGCCGGGTAATGCTTCTCGCCCGTCGAGGGAATCTCCCGGTTGACGGTCACGTCCAGGTCGTACAGCTTGCGCTGCCAGTCGGCATCGCGCCCTTGCAGCGTCCGCAGTGTCACGATCTCGAACCCCGCGGCGCGCACGCGCTCCAGGTGCGGCTCGTAGCGCGCCTCGTCGAAGCGAGTCACGTCCAGCTTGGACACCTTCTCCACCGCAACGGGTTTGAAGCCGTAGTCGTCGAAGAAGCGCATGGCCTCCGGCTTGTCGTCCAGCATCCCCGACGTGATCGCGATCAGGTCCTGGTCGCGCAGCCGGTCGAGCGCGTGCGCCAGCACCATCGGGCGGATGTCCGGCGCGTCGTGATCGGGATGGACGAAGATCCGGCATTCGTATTTCTGCGGGTGGTAGAAAAACGGGCTCTGGAACGTCTCGACGTAGGCGATCGGGGTCCCGTCGCGCTCGACGATCTCGCTGTGATGCGGGAAATCCGGGTTGCGCGTCTCGTCGTCGTGCTTCCATTCGTCCAACGGTTCGGGCGGATCGTCGAAGATCGCTGCAACGATGGCAATCGCCAGGTAGTAATCGTCGTCGGTGAAGGTGAAGGGGCGAATCGTCAACATGGGTCGGTGTCCTGGTGGTGTGCTGGTCGGAAAAAGGCCCGCTCGTTGCCGATCGGGCATGGCTATTGTACACGAAGCGGCGCGATCCGGAATCGGCCAAAAGTCGGATTCTGCCGCCGGAACGGGCCGGGAGCGCCAAACGCCACCGCTGCCCCCGGTTGTCAAGGCGCACCAGTTGATCCACAATTGTCTGGCAGGACGCGCTGCACGCCTGTTCCGGTTGGTCCGGTCGCGGGGCGCTTCTTCTTAGAAGAGTGTTTTTTCAGAGGACGGGGAGCAACACACGATGGCTCAACAGACTGCCGATTTCATTGTCATTGGCGGCGGGATCACCGGCACGAGCGCGGCGTACCAGTTGGCCCTGCGCGGGCACCGCGTCACGCTGCTGGAACGGCGTTACCTGGCGGCGGGCGGCACGGGGCGAACGGTCGGGCTGGTGCGCACGCACTACTCGAACGAGGTCACCGCGCAGATGGCCCAGCGCGCGCTGGGCGTCTGGCGCGACTTCGAGCAGACGGTCGGCGGGGACGTGGGCTGGGTTCAGACCGGGGCGCTGTTCATCGTCGCCCCGCACGACCTGGACGGGCTACAGGCCAACATCGACATGCAGCGAGCGGTCGGCATCAACGTCGAGCTCCTGGACCCCCAGGCGCTCCTGGCGGTGGCGCCATACCTGAACGTCGAGGACGTGGGCGGCGGCGCATACGAGCCGGACTCCGGGGTGGCCGACGGCGCGATGGCGACGACCGCCTATGCCGAGCGCGCCAAAGCCCTCGGCGCGACCATCCTCCAGGACGTGGAAGTGACCGCGATCTGTGCCGAGGCCGGGCGCGTCACCGGCGTGGCGACGACGAAGGGCGACTTCAGCGCGCCGGTCGTCATCAACGCGGCGGGCCCCTGGGGCGCTCGCCTGGCGGAAACCGCCGGCATCCGCGACATCCCCGTCGAAAACAGCCGCCACCAGGTCGCCGTGTTCCAGCGACCGGAGAGCCTCGCCGAGCAGCACCCGTTCATCGGCGATTTCATCCAGGGGTTCTACCTGCGCTCGGAAACCGGCCTGCTGACCCTTTCCGGCTCGCTCGAAGCCTCGGAAGCCGCCAACAAAGTCGACCCGGACCACTTCTCCGAGACGGTGGACATGGACTTCAACATCGACATGGCGGAGCGCACCGAGCACCGCGTCCCGGCGATGGGCGAAGCCCAGATCCGGAAGGGCTGGGCCGGGCTATACGACGTCACGCCGGACTGGCACCCGATCATCGGGCGCATGCCGGGCATCGAGGGGCTCGTCTGCGCCTTCGGCTTCAGCGGCAGCGGCTTCAAGATGGCGCCGGTCACCGGCGAGATGATCGCCGACCTGGCGACCGGCGACCGGCAGTGCCCGATCGACCCGCACCCGTTCCGCCTGGAACGCTTCGCCGAGGGCGAGCTGGTCGAAGGGCGCTACTCGTACAGCATCATGGGCTGACCGGCCCGCTCACAGGGCGACGTCCGTCCCCAGGCCGCGCTCCTCCGCCGCGGCGATGATGCGCTGCGCCAGGGCGGCATCCTGCACGGCGTTGCCAACCGACTTGAAAAAGGTGATCTCCTGCGGGCTGGTGCGACCTGCCTTCAGCCCGGCGGCGATCTCCCCGATCTCGGCGTGGACACTGTCCTCCGCGATCAGCCCCTGGTCGCGCGGGATGATCAGGTCCCCGGCCTCGGCCCAGGCGCTCGCCCGGTGATCGACGACGATGGTGGCCTCCGCGACCACGTCGGCGGCGATCTCCTGCATATCCGGCGCAAACGAGCCGATGCCGTTGACGTGCACGCCCGGCGACAGGTCGGCGCGATGCACGACCGGGGTCTTGCTGTTCGTCGCCGCGACGACCACGTGCGCGCCTTGCAGCGCTTCCGGCGCGGAGCCCGCCACGACGACGCGAGCCGCGTAGCGCTCGCGCAGTTCATCCGCCAGCGCTTCCGCCCCGCTCAGGCTGAAGACGCGAATCTCCGCGATCGGGCGCACGGCGCACACCGCCGCCACCTGGGTGCGCGCCTGGACCCCGGCCCCGATCACCGCCAGGATGGACGCTTCCGGCAGGGCCAGCAGGTCAGTCGCCAGCCCGGAGGCCGCCCCCGTGCGCAGCGCCGTCACCGTCTGGCCGTCCATCAAGGCCAGCGGCTGGCCGGTCCGGGCATCCGTCGCCAGCACGACCGCGTGAATGGTCGGCAGGCCCAGCGACGGGTTCCCCGCGCACACCGAGACGACCTTCACCGCGCTGATGGGCGCATCGGCGAGCTGGGCGGGCATCGTCAGCAGGACGCCGCCCGGCGTCTCCAGGGCGCTGCGCAGCGGCACGCGGGCCCGGCCCTGCGACAGGGCGACGAAACCCGCGCGCACCGCGTCGATAGCCGCGCGCATATCGACGGCGGCGCGCACATCGTCCGCTGTGAGAATTTTCATGACCCATTCTCCCCCTGCCCGGCGCGGCGCGCTGCCTGCCAACGCGCCTCGGGCCGGGCCGACACGAAAAATATGCTCCTCTACCCCACCATCCCGGCGCGCGCCTGTCCGGCTCAGCCGCCCAGGTACGCGCGCTGGACCTCCGGGCTTTCGGCCAGTTCCTTGCTGGGACCGGACAGCATGACGCTGCCCGTTTCCAGCACGTAGCCGCGATTCGCCAGCTTCAGCGCCATGTGCGCGTTTTGCTCGACCAGCAGGATCGTCGTGCCCTGCCGGTTGATCTCGGCCAGAATCTCGAAAATGTGCTGGACGAGGATCGGGGCCAGGCCCATCGAAGGCTCGTCCAGCAGCATCAGCCTGCCGCCCGTCACCAGCGCCCGGCCAACGGCCAGCATCTGCTGCTCGCCGCCGGAGAGGGTATCGCCGAGCTGATCGCGGCGCTCCTCCAGGCGCGGGAAGTAGCTGTACACCAGCTTGATGCGCGCCTCCAGGTCGTCGCGGCTCACCTGGAACCCCGCCAGGCGCAGGTTTTCGTAGACCGTCAGGTTGCCAAAGATGCGCCGTCCTTCGGGGACCAGCGCCACACCCTGCTTGACGACGTTGTGCGCGTCCATCCGGGCGAGGTTGGCGCCCCGGTAGATGATCTCGCCCTGGTCGGGGCGCTGCAAGCCGGCGATCGTGTTGAGGATCGTGGATTTGCCCGCGCCGTTCGCGCCGATCAACGTCACGATCTCGCCCTCGTCTACCTCGAACGAAACGCCGTGCACCGCTCTGATGCTGCCATAGGACACGTGTAAATCCTGAACGCTGAACAGCATTAGTGCACCTCCGCCTGCTCGCCCAGGTAAGCCTCGATGACCTGGGGATTATTCCGGATTTCCTCGGGCGTGCCATCGGCGATGGTCGCGCCGAAATCCAGAACCTTGATCCGCTCGCAGATGTTCATCACCAGGCGCATCTGGTGCTCGATCAGCCAGATCGTCAGGTGGAACTCGTCGCGGATCCAGTGGATGAAGTCCATCAGCGCGCTGATCTCCTGCGGGTTCATGCCGGCTGCCGGCTCGTCCAACAGCAGCAGTTGGGGGCGAGCCGCCATCGCGCGCACGATCTCGACGCGGCGCTGCTGGCCGTAGGGCAGGTTTTTGACCGGCTCCTGCGCGTAACGCTCCAGCTTGAACAGCCGCAGCAGGTCCATCGAGCGCTCCTCGATCTCGCGCTCCTCCCGCCGGTAGCGCGGCAGCCGCAGGAACGCCTCGGCCAGCGTGTAGTTGATCTGGCCGTGATGCGCGATCCGCACGTTGTCGAGCACCGACATCATGTTCCACAGGCGGATCGTCTGGAAGGTGCGGCTGATCCCCCTGGCGTTGATCGCGTGCGGCGGCTTGCCGACGAGGTCCTCACCCCGGAACAGAATCTCGCCTTCGCTGGCCCGGTAGGCACCGGTGACCAGGTTGAAGACCGTGGTCTTGCCCGCGCCGTTCGGCCCGATCAAGCCGATCAGCTCGCCTTCCTCGATCGTCAGGTTCAGGTTATCGACGGCGAGCAGCCCACCGAAATAGTGCGACAGCCTGTTAATCTGCAGCAGCGTCATCGCTCGCCTCCTTCAGAACGTCCGGCCCATCTTCCTTGAGTCCCTTCAGGTTGAGCGTCATCTCGCGGAACCCGAACAGGCCCTGTGGACGGTAGATCATCAGCAGAATCAGGATCAGGGGAATGACCACCCACTTCAAAACGGCCAGCGGGCGGAACGCTTCGATCAGGATCGTGAACAGCACGGCGGCGATCACCGAGCCGGAGATACTGCCCATGCCGCCCAGGTAGACCATCACTAGGGCTTCGGTCGATTTCAGGATGCCGAACACGCCGGGATTGACGTACGCCAGCACGTGCGCGAACAGCCCGCCCGACATCCCCGCGATGAACGACGACACCAGAAACGCCACCAGCTTCACCCGCCGCGTGTGGACGCCCATCTGCTCGGCGGCGATCTCGTCCTCGCGGATCGCCACGATGCCCTTGCCGAACGTCGAGCTTACCAGGTGGTGGATGGCGAGCACAGACAGGATCGTGAGCACGAAAATCCAGCGCACGTTGGTCCACAGCGGCACCCCGTTCAGGCCGCGCGCCCCGCCGATGGCCGAGATGTTGTTGAGCACGCCCGTCACGATGAAATTGACCGCCAGCGTGACGATCGCCAGATAGTCGCCGCGCGTGCGGAACGACGGGAACGCCACCAGCAGCCCCGCCAGCGCCGCCGCGACGCCCCCGGCGATCAGCGCGATCAGAAAGCCGATGGGCAGCGCCCAGTCCGGCACGGACAGCACGGCATCGCCGAACACGCGCTCGTCGATGAACAGCCACATGGTCAGGATCGACGCGACGTACGCGCCGACCGCCATGAACCCGGCATGGCCGACCGAGAATTCGCCCATGTACCCGTTGACCAGGTTCAGGCTGATAGCGAGCATGATGTTGACGCCCATGTAGATCAGCACCAGCCCGCGGTAGTCGTTCAGCGCGCCCCAGTGCGACACGACGCCGTACAACACAACGATCTGCAAGGTGAGCCCGGCCCAGCTTGGCAGCCGCAGCAGCAGCGCGTTGCTCGGTTTGCGCAGCAGCAGCGCCACGATCAGCACCGGGATGATGAAGATGATCAGGTCGTATTCGACCACGTGCAGCAGCACCTTCAAGAACCCCGGCTCGCGCGCGCCGTGCGAGGTGAGCGCGTAGACGAAATCCTCGCCCAACTGGCGCAGCGCCTCCCACGAGGCGCGCAGCGGCGCATCGTAGGTATCGGTTGGCGATGGGAAAAACGGGGCCAGGATGCCCGAAAAGTCCAGCTTCGAAAACGGCTCCAGCAGTTCCGTGCTGCCGAACAGGCTTGGCACTCTGCGGAACCCCAACAGGCGCGAAAACGCCTGTCCTTCGCGGCGTTCCAGCTCGGTCGCTGCCAGCATGCCGACCAGGTAGGCGAGGACCGGGATGCGGCTGAGCGCGAGATAGCCCGCGATCCGCCGCGTGAGGGGCGACAGCCGGGCGCGCAGCCACGCGAACGGCCAGCGCCAGTTCTGCGGCAGCGCGACCGGGCCAGCCGCCTCGACCGGTACGGGCCGCACAAGCGGATTGCCAGCCACACCCGGATTGGCGCGTGGGAGCGCCGCCTGTGCGATCAGTCCCAGGCCGGCCACCAGCGCGACGAAAAAGCCGCTGCGCACGAACTCCGTCGCGCTCGTCGAGTCGTTGACGTGATCCTCGTAGAAAAAGGTGCCGTAGTAGTAGCCGACCAGGACCAGCCCGACCAACAGCACCAGCGTCGAAACGGCGCGATTGTGGCGCGGCGCCAGCATGCCCCACAGCGCCAATATCCCCGCCGCCAGCGCCCCCACCGGGACGACCACCAGAAACGTGTTGGTGATGCGGGCCGGGACGTCCAGCTCGCCTTCCGTATCCGCGATCAGATCGGTGGCGGTGACGGTCGAGTCATCTTCCAGGGCCAGCCAGGGCAGGCCCACAACGGCGATCGCGATGACCAGGGCGCAGACCAGCACGACCAGGCCACCGAGCGAGAAGGTGCGATTCGCGGTAGTGCTCATCGGTTTCTCACCCTACACTTTCTGGCGGCGGGCCACGCCGAACAAGCCCGTGGGGCGCACGACAAGAATGATCAGCAGCAGGCCGAAGGCAATCGGATCGCGCCACGTCGAGGATATCCCGATGCTGTCTCCGTAGGCCGGGACGAATATCTCGATGAAACCCAGCAGCAGCCCACCGGCTGCCGCCCCGCGAATATCGCCGATGCCACCCACCACCGCCGCGACAAAGGCTTTCCAGCCCACCCGCAACCCCATATAGGGATTGAGCACCGGGAAAGCCACGCCCCACAGAATGCCGCCCGCTGCTGCCAGGCCCGTGCCCAGCAAGAACGTCAGCGAGATGATCTGATCTTGCGAAACGCCCATCAACGGGACCGCAAACTTGTCATACGAAATGGCGCGCATCGCCATGCCCCATTTCGTGCGCTGCACAATGGTATAAAGCCCTGCAAAAAGCAGCGCCGCCAGCACGATGATGATGATTTTGACGTTGCTGATGGCGACCCCGCCAATATCATAAACCCGGGTCGTGATGAACGTCTGTGGATAGCTGCGCGGGTTGGCCCCGGTGAGCGCCAGCATGCCGTTTTCGAGCAGCAGGCCGACCCCCAGCGCCGTGATCACGACCGAAAGACGCGACGCCTGCCGCAGCGGCTTGTAGGCCACGCGCTCGATCCCGACGCCCAGCAACCCTGTCAGGACCATCGACAGGACCAGAGTCGGCACGAAGGGGAGATCCAGGGTGATCGACCCAAACACGCCCAAAAACGCGCCCACCATGAAGATATCCCCGTGCGCAAAGTTGATCAGCAGCAGCACGCCATAGACCATCGTATACCCCAGCGCGATCAAGGCGTACAGGCTGCCAAGCTGGAGTGCGTTGACGAATTGTTGCACGAAAAATTCCATAGGAGGTTCTCCGGTTTGTTCCGGGGATGGCGACGACCACGGGCCTCGCCACCCAGGTCATTCAACCTATCAAGCGTAAAAGTGCCCCATGCGAACATGGGGCACACGGTCGATACGCACTATGGACTATTCGGGGGGAAACCCAGCCGGGCAGGCCGAGTCGTAGTAGGTGAACGCGCCATCCTTGATCTCGATGATCACCGCGCACTTGATCGGGTCGCCTTGCTCGTCGAAGCTCATGACGCCGGTCACGCCCTCGAACAGCTCGACACCGGCCAGCGCCTCGCGCACGTCTTCTTTGTCCAGCGAGTTCGCGTTCGTGATTGCGGTGAACAGCAGTTGGAACGCGTCATAGGTCAGGGCGGCCACGTCGTCCGGCTTGGCCCCGTACTCTTCCTCGTAGGCCGAGATGAACGTCTGGCCGACTTCGGTCGCGATATCCGGGGCGTAGTGGGTGCTGAAGAACAGCCCTTCACACGCCTCGCCGCACAGGTCGATCAGGTCCGGCGTGCCCCAACTGTCGCTGCCGACGATCGGGCCTTCGAACCCCAATTCACGCGCCTGCTGGACGATCAGCGGGACCTCGTTGTAATACTGGGGCGTGAACAACACATCCGGTTCCTGGGCGATGATGCTGGTGAGCTGCGAGCTGAAGTCCGTGTCGCCCAGGGTAAAGCTCTCGAACCCGACAATCTCGATGCCTATCGCTTCGGCAGCATCGCGGAAGTTCTCGGCCAGGCCCTTCGGATAATCGCTCGCCACGTCGTACAGCACGGCGGCACTGGTGGCCCCGAATTCGGCGGCGACAAAGTTAGCCAGAACCGGCCCCTGGAACGGGTCGAGGAACGCGGCCCGGAAAACCCACGGACGGTCGAAGGTGGTGTCCGGATTGGTGGACCACGGGCTGATCATCGGGGTCTCGCGGTCGTTGGCGACCTGGCCCGTGGGGACGGCCTGCTTGCTGGCCTGGGGCCCGATGATCGCGATCACCTCTTCTTCGACGATCAGGCGGGTGGCGACCGACACCGAGGACTCGGCTTTCGACTCGTTGTCTTCGACGGCAATCACCACTTCGTAGCTTTCGTCATCGACGGTGAGGCCACACGCCGCGTTGATCTCGTCGACGGCCATGTTCGCCGCCTCGACCGTGCTCTGGCCGACTTTCGGGATATCGCCGGTGAGCGGCGCAATCACGCCAACCACCACTTCGCCCACAAAATCACAGTCGTCCTGCGCAACAACGGGAAAAGAGCCGAAGGCGGCCACCACGACCGCCAGAGTCAAAACTAAAGTAAACAGCCGTTTGGACATTGTCGATCTCTGCCTCCAATATATTTATCCGATTGTTTGCTCTCTCGTTTCCGGACGATGACTGCGGATAGGGTGCCGGTATCACCTCCTCGTATGACTAGCGCCCGTGACGTGCATCAGGGAGTTGAACACGATTCACGCCCCCGTGGACTCTTCGTCGCATTTCCGGTCGCGCGAGGGCGTGAGACGGTTCTAGAGTGACATAGGCGCCGTGGAATTCATGACACACTTTGGCAAACGATATATTTTGGTGACATAGTATAATTCATTATAGGTAGAATTGTCTTACACCACAAGCACCTCCCAAAGCACATTTCTCGCCCGCCCGGTATGTAGAACCGGGGTTGCGAGCCGGGCAGAACGAGCCTATTGTATGCTGGTTGAAGGGAACTGGCCGTGTGAATAGTGCCCGAAAATACGCGGGTTTCTCTTGTGCGCAGCAATCCAGCCACCGAAAGGCAGCCGGCAAATGCGCCCGATAACCTATATCGAAGTCGATTTGGACGCCATCGCGCACAACATCCGGGCGCTCAAAACGCACGTCGGCCCGGACGTGCTGCTGTTCGCGGTCGTGAAGGCGAACGCCTACGGGCACGGCGCGGTCGAGGTGGCGCGGACCGCGCTCCGGCATGGTGCCAGCCGGCTGGCGGTCGCCCGCGCCGCCGAGGGCATCCACCTGCGGCAGGCTGGGATCACCGCCCCGATCCTGGTGATGAACTACACGCTGCCCGGCGAGATCGAAGCCGCGTGCGCCCATGATCTGACGCTCACCGTGACGGATCGGGCCTCCGTCGAAACAGTGTCGGCGCTGGCCGGGCGCCTGGGCCGCCGGCTGCCGGTGCACGTCAAGATCGATACCGGCATGGGGCGCTTCGGGCTGCTGCCGGACGAAGCGCTCCCGTTCGTCGAGCACGCGGCGGCGCTGCCGGGGGTGTGGATCGAGGGGCTGTACACGCATTTCGCCGTCGCGGACCTGGCCGACAAGGACTACACGCGGCACCAGTTCCGGGTCTTCGAGGCCGTGCGCGCCCAACTGGCGGCGGCCAACCACCCCATCCCGGTCTGCCACGTGGCGAACAGCGCCGCGGCGCTCGACCTGCCGGAGATGCACCTGGACGCCGTGCGCGCCGGGATCGCCATCTACGGGCTGCGACCATCGACCGAGGTGGACGCGGCGGTGCCGTTGCGCCCCGCCCTGGCGCTGAAGAGCCACGTGGCGCGTGTGCGCACGCTGCCCGCCGGGGCGAGCATCAGCTACGGGCGCACCTACATCACCCCGCGCGCGATGCCCGTCGCGCTGATCCCGGTGGGCTATGGCGACGGATATCACCGGCTGCTGTCCAACCGGGGCGCCGTCCTGATCAACGGCCAGCGCGCGCCGATCCTGGGCCGGGTGTGCATGGATCAGTTCGTGGTCGACGTCTCCGCGGCGGGACCGGTCGCCCTGGGGGACGAGGTCGTGTTGATCGGCTCCCAGGGCGAGGCGCGCATCACCGCCGACGAGGTCGCCGCCTGGGCCGAGACGATCAACTATGAAGTGACGACCGGGCTGCTGCCGCGCGTCCCGCGCGTGTATCTGGGCGCGGACGCCTGAGCGCCCGCGATCACATCGCGTCGTAGCGCGCGTACCAGTCGAACGCGCCGTCAGGACCCGGCACGCGGTCGCGCCAGCTCGCCCCCGCCGCCCGGACGACGTCCGCCAGCTCGGTCATGCGGCGGCGGGCGGTATCCGCCAGGAACGCCTCGCGCGCCTCGCCGTGCAGCTCGACCGCCTCCGCCCACACCGCGCGCCCGACGATCACGCCGCTGGCGCCCGCTTCGCAGGCCAGCGCCGCCTGCCGCCGAAAGGTGGGATAATCCACGCCCGCGCTCAGCAGCGCCCAGGGCACGCTGCACGCCTCGTTGAGTTCGTCCAGCGCGGCGCGCCACGCCGCCTCGTCCGGCTCGCGCTTCACGTCCAGCGGGAAGGGCGTCTTGAGCACGTCGATTCCCATCCGGCTGAACGTGCGCGCGCTCTCGACGACGACCCGGCGCAGCTCGTCGTTGGGCAGGGGCCGCGCCGGATCGGGCGAAAACGCGATCGGCTCCAGGAAGAAGGGAATGTCGTAACGGGCGCAGTCGTCGATGATGCGCGCGACGAAATCGCGCTTGTCCGCCGCGGATGGCGCGTCGGGGTGGTAATACAGCAGCAGCTTGATGCCGTCGCCCCCAACGCGCTTGAACTTCGCCACCGACCAATCGGGGATCAATGCGTTCTCGCGCTGGCTGGGGTGGACGGCGTAGTTGGTCACTTCGAGCGGGGCCAGCAGGCCCACGTCGCGCGCGAGCGCCGCCCGCCCGATGCCGGGGCCGATTCCGTAGGCGGGATCGACCAGCACAGCGGAGATGTGCGGCGCCAGGTGGCGAATTACGTCCAGCTTGAACGCGCTGAGGTCGTCCTCGGTGACCGGCCCAGATGCGTGCTTTTGCAGGCTGTCCTTGAGGTTGTCGCGGTGATCGATTGCCAGGATCGCGAAATGCCCGCTCTCCGTGCTGGTGCGCGTGAGGTGGCGGTATTTACCTGGGGTGGTCATGGCATGCTTCCTTTTCCGAACGGGGTCCTACCCCAATTGTGCCGCCACACCCCCAAAACCGCCATCAATGCGCGGCGGCGGCCATTGCCTCGATGTTGCGGGGCGGCACGTCCGGCAGGATCGCTTCGTGGCTGGGGCTGATGATCACGTGCGGCCCCAGCAGGTCGCGCACGCGGCGCACATCCGCCTCGACATCCTCCGGACTGCCATAGGGCAGCAGGTATTGCGTGTCGATGCCGCCCAGGAAGGTCACCTGCCCGTTGAACTCGCGCGCGAGCGTTTCGGCGTCCATGTGCGCCGCCCTGGCCTGCAGCGGGTGCAGACACTCCACGCCCGCCGCGATCAGCGTGGGCAGCATCCGGTAGATCGAGCCGCACGAATGCAGGATCACCTGGTAGCCGTGGCGGTGGCCCTGGTCGATGAACGTGGCGAACCACGGCATGATGAAGCGGTCGAACAACCGGGGGCTGATGATCAGATCCTGCTGGGTGCCGAAGTCGTTGCCGAAGAAGAACCCGTCCACCAGATCCCCCGCCAGTTGAAAAAAGCGCTCGTTCGCGTCGTAGTAGAACTGGCAGACGCGGTCTGTCGCCGCCTGGACCACGTCGGGATGGGTGTACATCTTCATCAGGTACGCTTCCATGCCGAACAGGTCCATCAGGTCGTGATAGAATGGGCACCAGAAGCCGCTGGCGCGGTAATACGGCCCGGCATGGCGCAGCCTGTCCAGCGTGGGCTCCAGGTTCAGCCCACCGGGGGACGGCCAGGGAAAGTCCTCGATTGCGCGCGGGTCTTCACAGTCCTTGAACGGCATCGCCCCGCCGCCCACCGTCCGGCGCGTGATGATCTCGAACGGGTCGCCGCGGCCCGCCGCCGGGAAGGTCCGGTCGTCGTACTGGGGGCAGATCCAGCGGAAATCGTCCCCCAGCCGGACGCGCAGTTCCTCCTCGGTGGCCGTCCCGAAGTAGTCGTGCAGGATCGGCCACGTGTCGGGGTACGGGTTGCCCAGCCAAAACCCGTGCCGGTCGGCGGGTTCTTTCGCGATCAACGCGCGGATGCGTTCTCGACTGTTCATCACCCTTCGTCCAATCCACCGCGGGGCAGGATACCTCCCCGCGCGATCATCCCTGGTAGGCCGCGCGCATCGCCGCGGACAGCTCCGGCGAGCGCAGCACGTCCCGGTAAAACGCGATCTGCGCCGCATGCTCGCGCTTGTGGCCGTAGAACGTGTAGACGATGAAATCCTCCAGGTCGTACTCCATGCCGTACCACGGCAGCGCCCCATTCTGGCGCTGTTGGGCCACCGGAACCTCGGCGATCAGGTCGATCGTCTTGTGGCACGCGCGCTCGTATTCGGCCCACACCGCCTCGCGCGAAAGCGCCTGCCGCGCGTTCACCTCGAGGTCGTTGAAGCCAACGTTGTCGGATATGAACCGGTCGAGCGCCGGGGTGGGCACCTCGTCGACCAGCGACAGCGACTCGAGCAATTCGGCCAGCACGACCTCGAATGATGCCAGATGAGCGATAATGTCCTTGACCGACCAGACGCCGCACGCGCCCGGCGTGAGCCAGTCCGGATCGGGCAAGCCCTCGACGCTTTGGAGGACGGTTTGGTGTCCGTAGCGCAAGACATCTATGCTGTTCATCGTTGTCACCTGTCCTTCACTCACTGTGGCGATATGTTTCAGGATACACGCCGGACCGCTCAAAATCAATCCGCCCGCACAGCGCACAGCCCGATCGCGGTGACCGGGCTGGTTCGTTCGTGCGGCTGGGGCACGGCCATGCCACGCAGACGGCGATCACTCGTTGGGATAGGTGAGTCCCCACTGCGCGCGGATCGCGTCCAGCGTTTCCATGATCGCCAGCGACTCGTCGAGCGGCATCACGCGGCTCTCGCGCCGCCCTGCGCGCAGGCACTCGCCCACTTCGATCGCTTCGTAGTTGTAGCCGTTGCCCCGCGTCGGCAGGTGCACGGTCCGGGTATCGAACACGTTCCCCTCGAAGATCAGCCGCGACTCCACGCCGGGCGCCGCCGGTGTCGCCAGCGTGACGACGCGTGGATTGATCCACGGCTCGTGGAGTCGGATGTAGCCCTGCGTGCCGATGATCTCGGCCTCGACCGGCACGCCCAGCCGCACCGCCGACGAGAGCAGCGCGGTTTTGCCGCCCTCATACCCGAGCAGGTACGCCGAGCGGTCGTCGGTCCCGGTCTGGCCCAGACAGGCCGTGCTGGCGATCGTCTTGGGCGCGCCGAAGATCATGCTCGCAAACGAGATCGGGTAGATGCCCACGTCGAGCAGCGCCCCGCCGCCCAGCTCCGGCGCGAACAACCGGCTCGCGGGGTCGAACTCGGCCATGAACGACAGGTTGGCCCGCGCCAGCTCCACCTCGCCGATCGCGCCCGCGGCCAGCCACTCGCGCACCTGGACCATCGCGGGCAGAAAGCGCGTCCACATCGCCTCCATCAGGAACAAATCCTTCGACCGCGCCAGCTCGATCATCTGGCGGGCCTGGCGGGCGTTCATGGCGAACGGCTTTTCGATGAGCACGTGCTTGCCCGCCTCCAAACACAGCAGCGTGTGCTCGAAATGGTAGGGGTGCGGCGTGCCGATGTAGATCACGTCGACGTCGGGATCGTGGGCGAGCGCCTCGTAACTCGCGTGCCGGTTGGGCACGCCCCACCGCTCGCCGAACGCCTCCGCCGAGGACCGGCTTCGCGATCCGACCGCTTTGATCTCGGCATCGCCAACCGCCGTCAGCCCCTCGGCGAACAGGTTGGCAATGTACCCCGTGCTCAGAATTCCCCAGCGCACTGTCGGCATGGTGTGTCCTCCTGTCAGGCGAAAACTCGTTGGCTCCCCTACTATACCTGACTTTCGCCCGCCGGGCTGCGCCCCCGGCCCCAGGCACGACACGAGGCCACCTGAGAGGTGGCCCCGCTGGATACTGTTCGAGCCGCTGCGCGAGTCAGCGCCGCCGGGACGGCGCCTGGCGTTTATGGCTTACCTTGCATGGTCGCGCGGCGGCTGGAGAGACGCGCGCTTATTTCTTGCCCCCGGTCAGCTTGCTGAGGAACCCGCCCAGCCCTCCACCGGACTGAGTCACTCCCGCGATCTGGGAGAGATCGGTCACCTCGCCGGAGAGCAGCTTATCGACCTGCTGGTTCAGCGGCGGGGGCAGAGTCTTGCGCAGGTGCCCAACCACAACATCCGCCACCTGATGCGCCATCTTTTCGTCCAGACCGGTCTTCGCCGTAATCAGTTTCACAAGCTCGTCCACAAGATCCTCCTCGTATACATCGAATACGACACACTTCTATTATACATGTATTTCACATGTGTCGTTGAATCGTAACGCCGCTAACCTATTGAGGAGTAGATTTTTCGAACAGTCTCCACTTGGCCGGGCGATAGGCGATCCCTCAAAAAGGCGGCGGCGGGCCATTCACTCGCCGCCGCCTGGTGGCGCTAGGGATGGTTGGCCGTGTTTTCGGTCACGTAGAGCGTGCCGGCGACCGCCCCGCCGCTGTTGAAGCTGCCCACCCAGATATCGTAACGCCCGCTCGCCGGGCTGTTGAAATCGATGGTGGGATTGGTCGTCCCGAACGAGTCGTCGACGCAGATGTAACTGCCGCCCGGCGTGTTGATGATCATCGTGGAATCGCTGGCCCCGATGAAGTAGAAACGGAGCAGTGGAAAGGCGCCGGCGGTGTAGTTCAGCGAAAAGCTGGGCGCCGAGGTCGTATAGCCCGTGCACCCACCGCCCAGATACGATACGTTCGCCGGGCCGCCGCCCGTCACGCCAACGGTGAACGGGTCCGGCACGAAGCCCGACGTCAGGGCGCTCGATCCGTAAACCGGCGGCAGCGAGAAATTCAGCGTGGCGACCATAGCGGGTGTCTCTGTCGGCGTGGGCGTGGCGGTCCAGGGCTCGGTGGCGGTGGGCGTCCAGGTGGCGGTCGTCGTCGTATCCGTCGTCGGGCTGCTGGTGGGAGTCGTCGACGTGGCCGGGCTGGTCGGGGTGAGCGTCACCGAGGGCACGCTCCCGCACTGTCCCCCGATCCGGACGACGCTGGTGGAGATCCAGCCGGTCACGCCGTTGACGTTCACCTGGAACCACGAGCCATCCGGCAGCCGCCCGGTGACCGCCGCGAGCGCGGTGCCCGACAACTGGAACAGCACCGGGTAATCCGTGCTCGGGCCGCTCCGCACGTTGACCCTCCCGCCGGTCAGCGAGGCGACGACGCACGCGCCCGTCGAAGGCAGCGGCGGCAGCGGCTGGTCCTGCTGGACGGGCGTCGGCGTCGGCACGAATACGGCAGCCGTGGCGGTGGGCAAGGGGGTCGCCACCGCGCCACCGGGGCAGCGCGGACCGGCGCCGCTCTCATCTTCCAGGCAGATCGTGTACGGCTCGCTGGCCGCCCCCCCGCCGTTCGACACTTCCACCAGGTAATCGCCCTCGCCCGCCGGGATGCGATAGCGCACGCTCGTCACGCGGGCGCTGGTGCTCGCCAGCGTGTCCTCGGTGGCGGCATCCTTCAGGCTGACCAGCGGCGCAGAGTCCGACTCGCTCGTCACGTACAGCAGCAACGCGTCCGTCTCCAGCCCGGCGAACGTGTAGCGCTGGCGCGGTGCATCGCTGGCCGCGCTGCCATCCAGCGACCGGCCCAGGACCAGCGGCGCCGGCGGGGGAAGCGGCTCGCCCGCTTGGATGCCGAGCACGTACTGCCCCGGCTGCCCGTTGGCGCTCGCCACCTCGATCCGGTACACTCCGGCGATTACCTCCAGCGATCGCACCTGCGCGACCGAAGCCAAGCCGGCATTCGTCACGTCCTGAACCACCGCGCCGGATGGATCGAACACGCGCAGCGCGGGCGCGAATCCTTGAGTCACCGCCAGGACCTGAACATCGATGAGCTGGGGATCGAAGATGGTGAGCAAGTAAGCGGGCGTTGGCTGTTCGGCGGTCACCTCGCCGATTTTGTTCTCGCCAATGTTGATCAGGGTCGTGTCTTCGCCCTGGGAATACGCCGTCGGAACACCGGCCACAACAAAGCAAAACACTATCAGAATCACCGGCCAGATAGATCGTGACAGAATGCGACGCATATCATTCCTCGCTTCGTTTTTATTATTGTTACAGACCGATTATATGATTGTAGTGAAATTTACTATTCGAATCAATAAGAAGTTTTATCTGTGAAAAATAGTCTAAAACGATCGTTCGGGGCGGCGCATCACGAAGCGGAACGGCATCGCCAGCGGGATACTCCCGCGCATTCGATTTTTCAGTCTCGCGCCACGAGGATATAATATTCATTATCTTTTTCATGTTTTTGTCTGTGGACGTTGGGTCGCGATGGAAATGTACCGGCTTGAGCAGACAGCCAGTTGGAACAGCGGTTTATTGCTAGAGCATCGAAGAGGAAACGGGATGATGGATGGAAGCAGACAACACAAACGATCATTGGCGGCGCGCCTCGTCCTGATCGCCGTATTGCTGGGCGCGCTTGTGATCGCCGTGCCGGCGGCGGCGCAGGATGGCGGGTTCGAAGTCGGCAACGATTTGACCATCGCGGCGCTGCTGGAGCGGGAGATCACCGGGAGCGAGATCACGTTCGAGCAGACGCTGGCCAACGGCCCCGGCTACGCGCAGTACATCGCCAGTTACATCTCCGAGGGAAACAAGATCTACGGCCTGCTCACGGTGCCGTCCGGCGAGGTGCCCGAAGGCGGCTTCAAGGCCATCGTGTTCAATCATGGCTACATCCCGCCGCAGTATTACCGGACCACGGAACGCTACGTGGCCTACGTCGGCACGCTGGCGAGTCATGGGTTCGTGGTCTTCAAGATCGACCTGCGCGGGCATGGCAACTCCGAGGGCGAGCCGACCGGGTCGTACTATTCCCCCGCCTACACGATCGACGCGATCGCCGCGCTCAAAAGCCTGCAAACGCTGGATTTCGTCGACCCGCAGGGGATCGGCATGTGGGGGCACAGCATGGCCGGGAACCTGGTCCTGCGCGCGATGCTGATCGAGCCGGACATCAAGGCCGGGGTGATCTGGGCCGGCGCGGTCTACAGCTATGACGACTTCGTGAAATACCGCATCTCGGACCCATCTCGCGCGCCGTCGACCAATGACGGCGAAGAGTCGCCCAGCCGCCGCCGGGGCCGCGAAATACGGGAAGCCTACGGACAGCCGGACACCGCCGAGCCGTATTGGAAGGCGGTGTCGCTCACCGAGCATATCGACCTCCTCCAGAGTCCCTTGCAGCTTCACCACGCGGTCAACGATTCGGTAGTCAACGTCGGCTATTCGCGCGACCTGGCCCAGGTGCTGGTCGAGCACAACAAGGTCTACGAGTTTTACGAGTACGCGGGCGGCGGGCACGACATCGACTCACCCTACTTCGAAGACGCGATGGAGCGCACGGTGGTCTTCTTCAAGAAGCACCTGTAACCAGCCCCAGCCCCCGGCCAGCCGGGGGTTTTTTCTTGCACCGCGCAGGGCCGGAAGTGCCGGATGGGGCGCAGATCGGCGCGTTTTTTCACTGCCCCGCGCTCCCCGGTCACCGTTAGGATAGATACGGATGCCTGGATAAAAGAGGAACATCACCGTGTCGAACACAATCCTTGTGACCTATGCCAGCCGGGCCGGTTCTACCGCGGGCGTGGCCGAGGCCATCGGCAAGACGCTCGCCGAACACGGCCTTCAAGTCGATGTCCGCCCGATGAGCGACGTGGTGGACCTGGCCCCCTACCGGGCCGTTGTCGCCGGCAGCGCCATTCAGGACAAGCGGTGGCTGCCCGAAGCCATGCAGTTCGTGCGGACCCATCAGGCGGGGCTGGCCCAAAAGCCTTTCGCCGCTTTTCTGGTGTGCATGACCCTGACGATTCAAAACGGTAAGTACCGCGCCGAGGTCGCCCAGTGGATGCAGCCGGTGCGCGCGCTCGTCAGGCCGGTGAGCGAGGGCCTGTTCGCCGGGGCGCTCGATCTCAGCAAAGTGCCGTCGCTGCGCAAGCGGCTGATGTTCCGCCTGAGCATCGCGCTCGGCGCGTGGGACGAGGGCGATCACCGGGACTGGGACGCCATTCGCGCCTGGGCGGAGGCGCTGGCGGCCAGGCTCCAGCCCTAGCGCATCCGGTTCCGGTTCGTGCCGAAGCCGCGCGCGTCGACGTCGTCATCGGCCCCCAGGTCGCCGGACTTGCGGGCATCGAGATCAACCCCGAATTTCAGCAGGAGCCGCCTGGCCGCCAGGCTGACCTCCGGGCTTTGGTCGTGGCGCGCCATGCCCCTCAGGTGCAGGATGATCGGGCGCAGCGAAAGCTCGAAGCTGGGCAGTTCCGGGATGCGGGCCAGCGCGTTGACGCATTCGTAGCGCACCATCTCGTCCTCGTCCAGGCTGTACTCGAACAGGGTCAGCAGCGCGATCCGGCAGTGGACGCTGTAGGGGCTGGACAGACGGAGCGCGTTCCGTTGAATCTCGGACAGCTTCTGCGACAGCAGCAGGCGATGCTCGACGTTGTCCAACTGGGCCCGGGTCTTGTCCAGCTCATCCTGCAACGTCCGCATCTGCTGCGCGAGCGCGGCCAGCCGGTCCTCGACGCTTGGCGCCTCACCCGCCGGGGCGGGGTTGTCCTGGGGCGAGCCAGCGGGCATCGGGTGGCCGGTGATGTCGTGGTCGCCGGTGCCGGGAGGGGGTAACGGTTGGTCGCTCATTCCGACACCCTCCTCACGATCTTGATCAACTGGGTGAGCGTCACCGGCTTGGTGAGGATCACCGGGTCGCGCCCGGTGTAGGCGCGCTCCGTCTGCTCGACCCACTCCCGCACGCGCGTGTCGCGCACGGCGGTGATGAAGATGATCGGCACGTCGCGCAGCCGTTCGTCTTCGCGGATCTGGCTGAGCACCCAGCCGCCGGATTTGCGCAGGTCCAAATCTTCGAAATCCTCGTGGACGCCCTCGCTGGGCGGCATGAGCATGTCCAGGATGATGACATCGAACCCGCCTTCGCGCAGCATTTCCAGCGCGCTATCGACCTGCGAGATCAGCGTCACGTCGAAATCTTCGTCTTCCAGCGCCTCGGCGTAGGGCTGGATGTAGTCTAGTTGGTCGTCGACCATCAAAATACGTTTGCGCGCCGTTGGCTGAGTCATGTGCTCAACTCCCGTCACTGTCTATCAAGGGAAGCCGGATCGTAAAGGTGGTCAGCCAGCTCTGCCGGTCGCCCAGTTTCCGCACCGGCACCGAGGGCCGGGCGGTGAGCGTTCCGCCGTGCTGCACGATGATGTCCCGCGCCACCGACAGCCCGATGCCGGTGCCGGGTGCGTAGGTCGCACGCGCTTCGGGCGTGCGGTACTCGTACTCGAAGATCCGCGTTTCTTCGCCGGGGGCAAGCCGGATCCCCTCGTTGATCACCTCGATGACGCCCCAGTCTTTTTCCAGCCTGCCGCGCAGGATGATCGCGGTGTTCTCGAACGAATACTTGACCGCGTTGTCGACCAGGTTCCCGATCGCCTGCCGGAACAGGTCGTCGCTCGTGATGATCGCTACCCGGCCATTGAGCGGCGCCACGCTGGGGGTGTCCACCTCGACCTTCAGGATCCGGTTTTCGCGGGCGCTGCCCTGAAAGTCGCGCGCGATCTGGATCAGCTCGCCGGTCAGGTCGTCGGCCACGGTCAGCTCGAGATCCCCGCCCAGCTCTTTGTCCTGGTAGACCACCCGCGAGAAATTATACGCCAGCCGGGACGCATACTGCGCCGTGCGCTCGATCGCGGTCAGCGAGTTCCAGAACTGCTCGATGTGGCGCTCCGGCCAGTTGGCGAACAGCTTGGGGTTCTTGTTCTCCCAGCGTGCCAGCCGGTTGGTCAACAGCTCGGCGTGGCCCTGCACCGCGCTCAGCGGCGCGACGAACTGGTGCGTGACCGTCTCCAGCCACGCCCGCTTGAACTTGTGCTGCTGGTGCCGCCGCTGCACGAACTGGCGGTTGTTGAACGCCGCGCCGATCAGCGAGCCGGACTGCGCCAGGATGCTGTCGCCGGTGCTCGAGTCGATCACGAGGACGTCCGAATCCGGCGCCGGATCGTTGCTGAGGAAGAACACCACCAGGCCGTTGCGCTGGTCCTCGAAGAACATGGGGATCAGCACCTCGCGCCCCAGCCGCGCGCCGACCTCCGGCACCTGTTCGATGATGCTCCGGCGGACCGGCCCCTGCGCCAGGTCGTCGTTAGGCGTGTGCAGGATGTGGAAGTGCTCGGCGCGCGCGATGACGCCCAGCAGCGCGTCGTCCAGCCGGTACAGCCGCCCCGCGAACTGCTCGGACGGCAGGCCGCACACCGCCGTCGCGATGTGCATATCGCGGCGCGTGCCCCGTCCGGGCACCAGCACCAGCCCGCACACCGCGCCGATAATGGGCGAGAGGTCCTCCAACAGCCGGGCGGTCGCGCGCCAGAACGCGTCCCAACTGATCGACAGGTCGTTGAGGTGCTGGTTCGCCACCTGCAGCGCGCCGATCGCCTTCAGCCGCCAGCGATCCTGCTGCTGGGCCTGTTGCAGCGCCAGCCGGTCGGCGCACAGCCGGGTCAGCGCCGCGATCACCCGCCGGGCGCGCGCCACCGCCCGTTCCACGCCCGGATCGGCGTCGTCGGGCAGGTGCGCCGCGTATTGGTGAAGCTGGCCCGCCGCCAGCCCAAACGCCTCCTCCAACCCCCGGACCGCGTCCCTGAATCGGCGATCGTCGTCGGGGTCGGTGGGGCGCATGGCGCAGCAGAACAGCACCGCCGCCAGCGTTTCCGCGACGCGGACGGGCACGGCGACCACCTTGAGGCCGGTCACCTCGCAGGCGAACACCAGGGAATCTGCGCCGCTTTCCTCCAGGCGCCCGGTGATGGCCGCAGCCTGGGCGCGGTAGCGGCGCTCGCCTTCCGGGTGGCCGAACACCAGCCCGAAGAACGCGCCGAGAGCCGCGTGATACTCCCTGCCGGACAGAAACTGCCCGGCGTCGGGCAGCCACACCAGGCACGGGCTGCTGGCGTCCCGCAAGGCGCCCTTCAGCATCAGCCGGAACGCTTCGGTATCTCCCACGATCTGCTCGAACCTGGACGGCGGTCTGCTCATCGCGACGGCGCTCTCTGCATCATTTCCTATCGACAGCGTAGCGATCCCCAGCAGGATCGCCATAGTCATTATATGCCAGCGGGCAGCCTTTTGCATGGGGTTTTTTGCGCCGCAAACCGGCAGTGCGATCGGGGAGGGCGCTGAATCAGGGGAATGTGGGCGCGCGGCGCGGGACGATCAGCGCGCCCGGTTCGTCGATGGCGCGGTGACGGTTGCGCGGGCGGATGCCGCCGCCGATGGCCGCAGCCGGATCGCGACCAGCGTGTTCGCCAGAAACAGCACCACCGCCAGCACGTTGATCAGCCCGCCCCACTCGCGCCCGGCTCCACTGCCGAGTACGTCGCTGCCCACGCGCAGGGCCAGCCCGGCGTGCAGCAGCGCCAGGTGCAGGTAGAACCGCCGGGTGAACGGCACCGCGATCTTCACCACGGCGGGGATGATGATCGGGGCGTGGCCGAAGATCATCGAGAACACAAACCCCAGCAGAACGGCGTGCAGCACGGCGTCGTAGTGGAAACCGGCCACCACCTCGCCATACGCGAAACTCAAGCCGCCGCCGGCCCCCAGCCAGCCATAGCCCAGCAGCAAGCACGCCGCGATGAACCGGGGCAGCCCGGCCTGGCGAATCGTGAACCGCGCGACGTCGTAATGCAGCAGCCACCCCGCCAGCGCCAGCGCCCCCAGCCCGGCCAGCCGCGCGCCGCTGTCGCCATCGACGTAGGTCACCACGACGCCCGCCGCATATAGCGCGGCAGCCGCGTAAAACAGGGGCTGGCGCCACGCGGAAGGGCGCATCATGCGGGCCAGCTCCAGCCGCTCGCCGACGATCGTCAGCACGAGGAAGCCCATCCACCAGTAAACGAGGCGGTAGATCGGCTCGCCGGTGGCCCACAGGGCGTTGCCCACCAGCAGCATGTACGCGCCCGCGCCCATGACCACCGTGAACACGGTCGGCTGGCGGTAGATCACCACGGCGTACACGATCACCAGCCCCAGGCTGCTCAGCACGATGAGCATTTTGCCCACCTCGACCGCCTCAGTGAAGAGCAGCGCCGCGCCGACCGCGCTGAGCAGCGGGGGCGCGAACCCGCCCCACGCCAGCCGCGAACGGCTGTTGGCGCGCAGCGCGACCGCCCGCTCCGCCGCGATCACGGTGCCGAACACACCGGCGACCATCAGCGCCCCGTGCCAGCCAGCGAGCCGGGCCTCGATCACCGGGAGGTCCCATCCGAGCCGGACGAGACCTCCGTACAGGGCGCCGCCGAGCAGCGCCAGGACCAGCAGCACCGGAAGCAGGCGAAGCGGACTCGCGTTCTGCTGCATGGAACCCCTCCGGGCTAGCTGGCCGCGACTTTGCCGATGCGCACGCGCCATTCGACCGGGCCTTCTTCCTGGTAATCCCAGGAGAACTCGTCGGGGCGCTCGTGCAGGAACTGGTAGTACAGCGGCTTGGGATCGTGATCGTTGACGAGGACGAACGCCGCGCCGGGCTCCAGCTCATCGAAGATCTGGAAGATCATTTTGTGCCGCATCATCGGAATGATGTCGCGCACGTCGAGGGTTTGCACGTCGATTTGAGACATGGTACTCGCTCCTTATAACCATCCTAACTGCTGCTTGGCTTCAACGGACATCATCATCGGGCTCCAGGCGGGCTCCCAGACGAGCTGGACATCGACGCTGGCCGCGCCGGTCAACTGCTCGACGGCGAAGGTCGTCTCATCGACCAGGTGCGCGCCCAGCGGGCAGGCCGGCGTGGTCATCGTCATCGTGACCAGCACATCGTCGCCGGCAATCTGCACGTCGTACACCAGCCCCAGGTCCACGATGTTGATCCCCAGTTCCGGATCGATCACCTGCTTGAGCGCGGCGATCGCATCGTCAACGGTTACCGCCATCTCCCTCACCTTTCATGGCGGCGCGGCCACATGCGCGCCCGCGCCGCACACCTGCCTGTCGACTCGGTCTAATGGCCGGACCCGGCGGTCAGCTCGCCGTCGAAAATCGCCGGGTCGCCCTCGCCCTCGACGACCAGATGGCCGACCAGCCCGCGCTCAGCCCGGCTGAGGGCGTGATCCACCAGGATGAAGCGCCCCGGCACGTCCAGCGCGAACTCGACCACCGTCGCGCCGCCGGGCGGCACCAGCGTCGTCTGCACGTCCGTCAGCGGCGGGCTGGTGAGCGACGCCTGGTCGTAGACGCGGTCCATGATCTCGCCGATGACGTGGAACGACGAGACGAAGTTCGGGCCGCCGACGCCGAAGTAGATGCGGACCGTCTCGCCCACATTGGCGCGCAGCGCGTGCTCCTCAGAGGTCAGCGCGCCCGCCGCGCCGTTGAAGACGAAGTACTCCGGCGCTTCGGCGAGCATCTTGTCGTGGTCGAAGCGGACGTAACCCGGCGTGCCGTAAGGTTCCTCGGTATAGATCTCGCCCTGCATCACGTAAAACTCGCGGTCCACCGGCGCCAGACCCTCTTCCGGCTCGACCAGGATCATCCCGTACATGCCGTTGGCGATGTGGTGCGCCACGCTCGGCGTCGCGCAGTGATAGACGTACAGGCCGGAGTTCAGCGCCTTGAACGTGAACACCGTCTCCTCGCCGGGGTGCAGGTTGCTGTAGACCGCGCCGCCGCCGGGGCCGGTCGCCGCGTGGAAATCGACCGAGTGCGGGAACTGGCTCGACGTCTCGTTTCGGAACGCAACCTCGACCGTGTCGCCCACCCGCACGCGCAGCATGGGGCCGGGGACCGTCCCGTTGAAGGTGAAATAGGTCATCACCGTGCCGTCCGCCAACTGGCCGACGACCTCTTCCGCGACCAGCTCGACGCGCACGGTTTCCGGCTCGCGCTCGCCGATGGCGGACGGCACGTCAGCCGGATCGCGGACGATGTCCGCGCCGGTCGCGCCCTGGGCCGCCGACTCGCCCACGACGAGCTTGCCCCACATGCCAGCCTGGCGGTGGCCCGGAACCGAGCAGTAATACACGTATTCGCCGATCTTATCCACCGTGAACGTGATCGAGTCCTGCGCGTCACGGTCGGCGAACTGGTCGGTGGCGACGTTGAATTCGTCGATGACGAGGTCGTGCAGCATCCCGTCGTCGTTCAGCAGCGTGATCTTGACCACGTCGCCGGGATTGGCGCGCAGCGTCGGGTTGATCTCGCCGTCGATCTCTCCGCCCACCCCAACGAACACGAGCTGGCCGGTGCCGCCGCCGGTCGTCAGCGTATACTCGACGGTCACGTTCGCCGAGCGCGCACCGGCATCCCGCGCGGTGTCGGGCGTTTCGGCCAGGGACAAACCGGTCGCCGCCGTGAGGATCATCCCGGAAGCGACGATCAGAGACAGGGTGAAGGCTAGAATGGATTTGGGCAGCATCGTTACTCCAATTCAGAACAATCGGGCGAAAAACAGACCTGGTACGGCAGCGCGATCGCGCCGGTGGGGCAGACGTCCTCGCAGGCGGAACAGTACGTGCACGCCTGGGGCCGCACCACGGCGGCCCGTCCCCGAACCAGCCCCAGCGCTTCGGTCGGGCAGACGGTGATACAGTCGCTACACCCGTTACACCGGGCGCGATCGACCTGCGGTTTCCAACGTAAATCGGTCTTCATGGATCGACTCTTTCATCCACAACTGATCCCAGCATAGACCACGCGCAGCGCGGCCACATTGACAGGTGTCAACCGAGTTGATCCAGATCAAGAATGAGGGTCGAACGAGGGGAAAAACGGGCGCGAGGGCTTACAGCACGGCCATCGACCGCAGCAGGTCCCCGTTGGTGATGATGATGCGGTGGCGGTCGAACCGGATGGCGCCCGCCTCCTGGAGCTTGGCTAACGCCCGGCTGATCGTCTCGGGCGTCGTGGCGAGGTGCGCGGCGATGGCGGCGCGGGTCACGCCGGGGCCGCTCAGCGAGGGGTTTTCGGCCTGCGCCAGCAAGAAACGCGCCAACCGGACGATCACCGGGTACAGCGTCAGGTCTTCGATCTGGTGGCCGAGCGCGCGAATGCGCTCGCCCATCATTTTCAGCGCCGCGCGCGCCATCGCCGGGTAGGACTCCAGCGCGTGCTCCATCGCCTCTGCCGGCAGCAGCCACGCCGACACCAGGCTCATCGCGATGGCGTTGCCGGGCGTGGGGCCGCCGTCCAGCGCGGCGATGTCGTTGAAGGAGTCACCGGGACCAAGCAGGTGCAGAATGTATTCGTTGCCTTCGAGGCTCAGCTTGGTGATCTTGACGTTTCCGTCCTCGATGATCCACAGCCCGCGCGACGCATCCCCTTCGAGGAAGATCACCTCGTCCGGCGAGAAGATCAGGTGCACGGCGTCGCGGGCCAGCGCGTCAAGCTGTTGGGGATCCAGCACGCCGAGGTACGGGATCCTCACCATGTATTCCTTCAAGAGCGCGGCAGACGCGGGAGATTTCATGGCGGGTTTTCGGGCTCGACCTCATCCGGCACACAGGCCACCAAGCGTACCACACCGGCGGGGGACGTGAAAGCCTGCACCAGGAGAAAGACTGGCCCCTACGTGAACGGATCGCGCACGCCGTTGCTGCCCGGCATCACGATCTCGTCCTTGCCGACGAGGATCCTGGCCTCGTCCGCCTGGCGCAGCCGCAGCAGGCTCACCTCGAAGCGCGACCGGTCGCCGCGATGCAGGGCCTGATAATACTCGATGGGCGTCCCATCCTGCAGGTACGTCACGCTTTCGAGGTAGATCAACGGCGCGCCGCGGTCGATGCCCAGCAGCGCCGCTTCGCGCTCGTCCGCGACGACAGCTTCGATCGCGCGCTGGCCGTGCGACAGCACCAACCCAAACCGGTCCTCCAGCACAGCGTACAGCGAGTGTTCGCTCAGATCGACGTCCGCCAGCCCCGGACACAGCGCATAGGGCAGGAAGGTCCGCACCAGGTTGATCGGCTCGTCGTTGACGAAGCGCAGGCGCTCGATGTTGAACACGGGCGTGCCCGGCTCCAGGCCCAGGTGCCGGGCGACTTTGGGCTTGGCCGGTTCCACCGCGTGGTGGAGCACCTGGGTCACCGGCGTGAAGCCGCGCTCGACCATGTCCTGGTGAAAGCCGGTCAGCTTGTGGATCAGGCTCTCGTGGATTTTGGGCCGGGCCACGAACGAGCCTTTGCCCTTCCGCTTGACAATCAGCCCCTTGTTTTCCATCTCGAGCAAGGTCTGCCGCACGACGGTCCGGCTCACCTCGTACTCGGCACACAGGTCTTGTTCGGACGGAAGCCGGTCGCCCGGCTTCCATTCGCCGTCCGCGATGCGCGCTTCGAGCGCCTCTTTGAGCTGGATATAGTAGGGTATAGGACTTTCGTGGTTGATTTTCATAGGGTCAGGGTCCTGCACACATTCGCCGTTGCGCCCTGTATTATGCGTCGTCGCGCGACATCTGCACAAAAGCGCTGCTTAAGAGATCCTGCCATTTAATATACTGGGCAACCAGCGGTTGGTAAAGAGCCTGAAGGTCCGGGTCCGGCTCGCGGCGCGCCCCGGCGGGCACCGCCCGCGCCTCGGCCACCGCGGCCAGGTCGTCGAAGATACCCGCGGCTTTCCCGGCGATCATGGCCGACGCCCACGAGCTGAACTCGCTGCCCCGCAGCGACTGGTACGGCACGCCCAGCACGTTGGCCTTGATCTGGTTCCACGTCGCGCTGCGGGCGCCGCCGCCCACCGCGCGCGCCTCGATCACTTCCAGCTCGCCGATCAGCTCGCGCAGGATGCCCAGGTAGTACGCGTATTCATAGGCGACCCCTTCCAGCACGGCCCGCGCAAAGTGCGCTTGCGTGTGGCCCCACGAAAAGCCCAGCCACGCGCCGCGCATCTCCGGCGTGGCGGGGCAGATGCGCCCGCCCAGGTGCGGCGAGAAGAACAGGCCATCCACGCCCGGCGGCGCCGTCTCGGCAAAGGCGATCATCTCGGCGAACAGGTCGCTGTCCGCCGGCTGCTGCTGGCCGAGGTGCGTGTTGTAGAACTGGTCGCGGAACCAGCGCAGCGCGATGCCGCCCCCCGCGATGTACGCCAGCGGATTCCACAGCCCCGGGATGACGGAGCGCATGGTGAGCAGTGTCCGGTGCTCGACGTCGGCCACGAACGAGCCGGTGCACCCCATCAGGATCGACGCCGTCCCGGCCACGTCCAGGAACATGCCGGGCCGCACGATGCCCCCGCCCAACGCGCTGGCGGCGGTGTCGCCACACCCGGCAGCGACGATCGTGCCGGGTGCCAGCCCAAAGTCCCTGGCGACGGCTTCCGTCACTTCGCCCGCGATGTGCCACGGCTCGACGATGCGTGGCAGCTTGTCCTGATCCACGCCCAGCCTGTCGCACAGCTCATCCGACCACCGGCCATGCCGCGCGTCGCTGAGGCCCGAAAAGTGGATGAACGTGTAATCCATGAAGGCGTCTTCGCCCTTCAGGCCCGCCATTTTGCCCGCCACGTACCCGGCAGGCGTGACGAACTTGGCGATGCGCCGGTAGGCGTCCGGCTCCTCTTCCTTCCACCACAGGATCTTGGGGCCGTGATCGCAGGTGGGCGGGCACCCGGTCAGCCGCGTGATGAGGTCCCCGTACTCGCGATCCATGTATTCGATGTACGGCTGGCAGCGCATATCCAGCCAGGAGTCGAAGCGGGTCGCCGGATTGAAATCCTCGTCGACCGTGCCGATGCCGGCCATCTGGCTGTCGCAGGCAATCGCCGCCACCTCGCGCGGGTCGATGCCGCTGGACTCGATGCACTTGCGCACCGTGCTGGCCGCCGTGGTGTAAAAATCGTTGTTCTCTTGCTCGACGACGCCCGGCCTGGGATAGTAGATTGGCACTTCCTCGGCGCACTCCGCCACCAGGAAGCCATCGCTGCGGTAGAGCGCCGATTTGGTGCTGCTCGTGCCCAGGTCAATGCCAATCAGGTACTGGTTGGACATATCAGAATCCTCGACGCGTCCCCACCGGTCCGCCGGGGGGAGCGCTATCACGTGCGCGGCTTGTAGACGAGCGGCGGGCGCAGTTCGGCGGCGATCTCCGCCAAACGGTTGAACACCGGTTCGCTCATGTCGATGTGCAGCACCTCGGCGATGACCTGCGTCCAGCCGTGCAGGAAATACAGCCATCCGTCCTCGACCGTCAGGTTGCGCGCCTCTTGCTGGGCCATGGCCTGGTGCCAGAAATCCAGTTCGCCGCGATAGTTGATCTCCCAGGCGATGCCATTCTGCGGGAACATGCCCCGGTCCGTCACCGGTGAGCCGGGCGTATCCTTGCCCATGCCGGTCGCGTTGATCACGATGCTGCCCGCCGGCAGGCCGGCCATGATCGCGTCGTTCCGCGCCGGGTCGGCGTTCTGGACGAACTCGAATTCGATGTCGGTCTCCAGGCTCTCGACCATGGCGCGCAGCGTCGCCAGCCGCCCGGCAGAGCGATTGGTGACGATCATCTTCCGGGGCCGGTCGGCGCGGTCCTGCTTGTTGATCAGGTGCAGGGACATCGCCTTGCCCGAGCCGCCCGCCCCGAAGCACAGCACGTGCCCGCCGGTGCGCCCGAAATAGCCCGGTCCAGTGATCGCGTCCAGGCTCAGGCCACCGGTGAGCGGGTCTTTGGCGTGGCCCCACAGCTTGCCGTCGCGCTTGGAAATGCTCGACACCTCGCCGGTGAGCCGGGCGGACGAATGCAGCTCGTCGAACATGTCGCGCGCCGCTTCGAGCAGGTCGATCTTGTGGGTTGTCACCAGCCCGCCCAGCGACAGCGGGTCATATTTCATCTGGGCCACCGTGCGGCGATACGCTTCCGCGGTGTCGTGGATCGGGTGGTCGATGCCCTCGATCACGACGTCAGGGCGGTCAATGGCTTCCATCCAGCGCGGAAACACGCGCATGATCGACGATTTGGCGGTCGTCACGCCCACGAAATAGAAGGTGGGGACGGTCTTGGTTTCGATCGGGTACTGCGTTTCGGACATCGTTTGCTCCCGTTTGGTTGTCGGAGTCAGCTCTCAGGTCACTGTGATCGCGCCCAGGCCGAGCGGCGCCATGCCGGTCGCGGTCAGGCTCGCTGTTCCGGCGACATCCAGCGCGGATTGTCGACGATCGCGGGCGCGCCCTCGCGCTCCACGACCAGCTTGCGGAAGCCCTGCGTCTCGATCGTGCCGTAGTCGTGGCCCGCGTTGCCCGGATACACGAAGAACGTGACGAGGTCTTCGAACGGGCTGGTATTCACCGAGCGATGAGCCCAGCGCGGCGGGACGTACAGCACGGCGTTGGGGCGCAGCGGCTCGACCGACCACTCGCCCTCCGGCGTCTCCATGACCATCACACCCTCGCCTTTGAGGCAGTAATAGACCTCGGCGGTTTCCAGCACGGTGTGGAAATGCCCCTTGGTCATGTAATACTCGTCGCCCACCTTGCCCGGATGCACGATCGAGAGGCCGTTCAACAATTCGCCCGCGATCTCCGGGCGCTTGATCTCGTATACCTCGTAGAGCAGGGCGTCGTCTTGGGCCAGCAGCGCCTGGAAGGCGCCGGCGTCCAGAAACTGGCCCTTCATGGCCGACAGCCGGCGTTCGATGTGGTTGTCGTACTCGCTGAGGATCGCATCCGCGATGGATACGTCGAAGGTGAAAGGTACGGTCTTCATGAGCGCGTCACTCCTGTCAGTCTATGCATGCATCGTCGTTACCAGCCAGCGCACCGGGCCGCTCGCGGCGGCTGGCGCAGCCGGTGCCCTACTACAGAATCTCGTTCAAGAAGACGGGGCGCTCCTCGAGGAACGATGTCGTTCCCGCCAGCACCCCGGCCACTGCCCAGCGCCCTTCCGGCCCCCCTACCTTCGGCTGGATGCCGTCCTGAATACACTGTACGAAATGCTCCATCTCGCGGATGTAGCCCCACTCGAAGCGCTGCGGCCACGTGCGGTAGATCGGCGTGAGCAGGCCCTGGTCGCGGTTCGTGCAGACGACGACCGCCTGCCCGCGCATGTCGCCGATCTGCATGATGCCCTTCTCGCCGACGATCTCGACGCGGGCATCGTACCCGTAATCGCACGGGCACACGCCGGAGATGCTCCCCAGGCCGCCGCTCTCGAAGCGGATGTTGACCAGTACGTTATCGTAGAAATGCTCGGTATCCACGCCGCGCGCCGCGCCCTTGAAGTTCGCCACTTCGACGTATACTCGCTCGTAGTCGGATCCCATCAGCCAGCGCACGCAGTCCCAGTCGTGGCTGTTGACCTCGGCCAGCATCCCGTTCGACGTCTTGAGGTCCCGCGCCCAGGCGGGCGGCAGCCCCGGCCCGTGGGTCAGCGACTTGATCAGCATGGGGCGCCCGATCTCGCCCGCCTCGATGCGCTCTGCCGCCGCGACGAATTCCGGGTCGAACCGGCGCATGAAGCCAAGCTGCAGCAGCACCCCGTTGGCCTCGACTGCCGCGATAATGGTATCGCATTCTTCCAGGTTCAGCGCCATCGGCTTTTCGAGCAGGATGTGCTTGCCCGCGTTGGCGGCCATCACGGCCAGATCGGCATGCGTGAAGGTCGGCGTCGTGATGACGACCGCGTCGAACTGCGCCTTTTCGAGCGCCTCTTCCAGCGATGCAAAGCGCGTATCGACGCCGAATATCTCGCCGGTTTCGTCGCGCGTTGCCCGGTCCGGATCGACGATGGCGACCAGCCTGGCCGCCGGCACGTGATGCACCAGCGATTTCGCGTGGACGCGGGCCACCCGCCCTGCACCGACCAGACACACGCCTATGGATTGCGACATTTTTTGCTCCTATGTATGGTGCTCGTTCTATCCAGTTCGAAAGCCCGCGCGCCAACGGCTCACAGCAGGATCGACATGCCGCCGTCGATGCTCAGCGCCTGCCCGGTCATCATGTCGCTGTCGGGCGAGGCCAGAAACAACACCGCGCCCGCAATATCGACCGGCTGGCCCAACCGCCCCAAAGGGGCCAACCCTCCCAGCTTCTCGCGCTCGTCTGCCGACGGGACGGCCTCCAGCAGCATGTCCGTCACGACCGGGCCGGGGCACACCGCATTCACACGGATGCCGGCTGGCCCCAGCTCGACCGCCATCGCCCGCGTGAGCGCGATCACCGCGCCCTTCGCCGCGCTGTAGGCCGCGTGTCCCGGCTCGCCGACGACGCCCGCCTTCGACGCGACGTGCACGATGGCGCCCTGCCCGCGGGCCAGCATGTGGCGCACGACCGCCTGCGAAGGGAACACCGTCCCCAACACGTTCACGCGGTACATGCGGTCCCACAGGGCCTCGCTCTCCTCGGTGAAGGGCGCTTTTTCGTGCGCGCCCGCGTTGTTGACCAGCACGTCGATCTGGCCGAACTGCTCCAGCACGCGCCCGACCATCCGCTCGACGTCCGCCTGCCGGGTCAGGTCGGCGCGCACGAACTCGACGGCGCCGCCCGCCTCGCGCAGCCCGCGCAGGGCAGCCTGGCCGCGCGCCTCGTCCTGGGACGTGATCACGACCTGGGCGCGCTCGCGCGCGAATGCCCCGGCGGTGGCGAGGCCGATCCCGCGGCTCCCGCCGGTGACGATTACCGTTTTGCCCTCGAAACGTCCATCCACCATTGGTTGTCCCTTTGCTATGCTCCGAAGCGACGGCGGCGCCATTGATCGAAGATGACGACCCCCACGATGATCGACCCCTGGATGATGCGCTGGTAAAAATCGGTGACGTTGAGCAGGTTCAGCCCGTTGCCGATCACGCCGATCGTCAGCGCGCCGATGATCGAGCCGAACACGCCGCCCTCGCCGCCGAACAGGTTGGTGCCGCCGATCACGACCGACGCGATGGAGTTCAGATTCTCCTGGCTCGCCATCAGCGCGTTGGCCGAGTTGAGGCGACCCATCAGCACGAAACCGGCCAGCGCAGCCGTGATGGCCGATACGACGTACACACCGATTTTGGTGCGCTCGATCTTGATGCCCGACACGCGCGCCGCCTCGCGGTTGCCGCCGACGGCGAAAGTGCTGCGTCCAAACGCCGTATACTTGAGGATGATCCAGCTCGCCAGGGCCACCGCCAGCCCAATCCAGGCAGCGATCGGAATCCCCAGCCAGTCGTTGCTGCCCAGCGCGATCACCTCGGACGGAAGATAGTTCCGGGCTTTGGGCGCGTCCGTGTAATACGAGGGCACCGGCAGCCCGTTTGTCGTCAGCAGCGCCACGCCGCGAAACGCCTCGAGCGTGCCCAGTGTGGCGATGAAATCGGGGATGCGCCCGCGCGTGATCAGCAGCCCGTTGACCAGCCCGGCGCCCGTGCCGACCAGCAGCGCGATCACCAGCCCCTCGACGAACCCAACCGGCCCGAACTTGATCCCGAAGACGTTGACCTGCTGCGTCATCGTCACGGCGGACACCGATGCGGCCAGCGCTGCCGTGGCCCCAACCGACAGGTCGATGCCGCCCGTCAGGATCACGAACGTCTGGCCGACGGCGAAAATCACCAGCACCGACGTGCGGCGCGCCACGTTGACCAGGTTGCTCTCGGTCCAGAAATAGGGGGTGGCGCTTTGCAGGTACAGCCCCAGCAAGAGCAGCGCGATCACCGGCCCGCCGTGGATGAGCAAATGACGAAGCAGGCGTACGATGCGGGATGAAGCCAGGGTCGCAACCAACTCATTACGCGTCTCACGCGTTTCGGTAAGGTTCTTTTCTGACACGAAATCCTCCGGCAAGGTAGGCTGGGCTCAACTGGCGCTCTTCAACAACAACTCTTGTGTGGCTTCGCCGTAGGCGTATTCGGCAGTGAACCGCCCCTGCCGCATCACCAGGATTCGATCGGCCATCGCCAGTATTTCCGGCATCTCCGATGAGATCAGGATAATTCCGACATTCTGGCTGGAGGCGAGGCGATCCAGCAGGCCAAAAACCTCCGCCTTGGCGCCCACGTCGATCCCCCGCGTGGGCTCGTCCACGATCAAAATGCGCGCCCCGGTCGCCAGCCAGCGGGCCAGGCACACCTTCTGCTGGTTGCCGCCGCTCAAGAACTTCACCGGGCGCCGGACCTGCGGCGGACGAATCGACAGGTCGGCGATGTATTGCGAGGCGATCTGTGTTTCGCTGCGCAGATTCAGCAGGCCCAACAGCGCGCGCTGGCTCACTTTCGGCAGGGTGATGTTGGGGCCCAGCCCCTGCACCGGCACCAGGCTGGCCTGCCGGTCGCGCAGCAGCAGGCCCATCCGGCGCCGGATCGCCCCGGTAGGGTGCCGGATCGTCACCGGCTCATCGTCGATGTACACCTGCCCGGACGTCATCGGCTCCAGGCCGAACAGGACGTGAGCCAGGTGGGTCTGCCCGGCGCCCATCAGCCCGAAGATCCCCAGGATCTCCCCGGCGCGCACCTCGAACGACAGGTCGTGCAGCACCGGCTCGGCGGTCAGGTTCTCCACGCGGAGGACCGGCGGGCCGGGCTGGCTCACCGTCTTGGGATACTGCTCCGCCAGGCGGCGCCCGACCATCATGCTGATCAGCGTGTTTTTGTCCGCCTCGGCGACGGGCAGCGTGCCCACCACGCGGCCATCGCGCATCACCGTGACGCGCGTGCCGATGCGCGGTACCTCATCCAGCCGGTGCGAGATGTAGATGATGCCCACGCCCCGCTCCTGAAGGCGGCGGATGATGTCGAACAACCGGTCGACCTCCGTGTCGGACAGCGCCGACGTGGGCTCGTCCAGCAGCAGGATGCGCGGCTCCTGCGCCAGGATGCGCGCAATCTCGGTGAGCTGCTGCTCGGCCACGCTCAGGCTGCTGGTCTGCGCGCGCACGTTGATATCCACGCCGAGCGTCGCCAGGATGTCCTGCGCCCGGCGATAGACCTCGCCCCAGCGGATCAGGCCGGCGCGGTTGCGCGGCATGTCGCCCAGGCAAATGTTCTCGGCCACGGTCAGCGTCGGCACGAGGCTGAATTCCTGGTACACCATGCCAACGCCCAGTTTCGCGGCGCGATCCGGGTTGTTGTGCCGGACCTCCGCCCCTTCGATCAGAATGCGCCCGCTGTCGGCTTCCAGCGAGCCGCTGAGAATTTTCATCAAGGTCGATTTGCCCGCCCCGTTTTCGCCCAACAGGATGTGAACCTCGCCGGGGTACAGGTCGAAATCGACGTGATCCAGCGCGTGAACGCCGGGAAACGTCTTGTCGATACGCTCCATTTGCAGGAGCGGTGAGCCAGTCGCCATAGGACTCTCCTGGTTCGGGCGTTATTGGGCCGTGTAACCGCCGTCGATGCTCAGAATGGCGCCCGTCGCGTAGGCCGCCTCGTCGCTCGCCAGGTACAGGATGGCCGAAGCGATCTCCTCGGGCGTGCCCAGGCGGTTCGCCGGGCGGATCTGCTCCAGGTGACGCCGGGCCGCCGCCGGGTCGTCCGCGCGATTCACCGCCGCTTCCACCAGCGGAGTCGCCGTCGTGCCGGGGCACACGCTGTTGACCCGGATGCCGTGCCCGGCCAGGTCGACCGCGCAGCTCCGCGTGAGCGCGATCATCGCCCCTTTCGAGACGTTGTACGCGACCTGCCCCTTGATACCGACCAGCCCGGCCTCCGACGCGACATTCACGATGGCGCCGCGTTTCTGCGCGATCATGACCGGCGCGGCGTACTTCGAGCACAGGAACGCGCCGGTGACGTTGATCCGCAGGATGCGTTCCCAGTCGTCGAGCGAGGTCTGGGTCACGTCCCCCTGCATATACACGCCCGCGTTGTTGACCAGCACATCCAGGCGATTCCACCGGTCGACGACCTGCCGGATCGTGGCCCGCACGTCGTTCTCGTCCGATACATCCGCCCCCACCGCCAGAGCTTCGTATCCGTCGCGCTGAAGATCGTTCACCAGGGCCTGCCCCCGCTCGCGATCGCGGTCCACTAACACCACGCGGGCGCCCTCGCGGGCAAAGGCCATCAGCGCGGCCTGCCCGATCCCCACTGCCGCGCCGGTGACGACTACAACTGCTGATTGGAAACGCATCGCTGTCTCCTCACACACTCAGGAATGGGACGAGGAGGCCCGCCGAGAGCCTCCTCACCCACACCGGGACGTTGCCGGGATTACTCGCAGGCTTCCTGGATGCCCGCCCAATCGATCTCAGGCAGCGCCGGCTCGGGGTAGAACAGGTTCGCGTTCTCCTGGTAGGCGATACGCGGGCGAATGTCGAAGGTCTCCGGCACGTCCAGGCCGCAGACGATCCGCACCGCGAACTCGCCACCGAACCAACCCCAGTCGGCGAAGCCGTGAGTCGTCTCGGCGATCATCCGGCCTTCCGACAGGCGCTCGACCGACTCCGGCGTCACGTCGTTGGTGAAGATCGCCACGGTCTCGTCGCCGGTAGAAACGCCATCTTCGGCGCTTTCGAGGCGTGTCGCAGCCTCAGCCGCCAGCATGGCGCCCATGCCCATCTCGTTGGAGGCCGCCCAGATGAAGTCCAGCCCTTCAGGATTCGCCTGCAGGATGTCCTCCGCGCAGTCGATCCCCTTCTCGCGGTTCCAGTCCGCCGCGCACGGCTCGCCCACGATCTCGAGGCCAGGGAACATGTCCATGACTTCGTTGAAGCCGTTGAGGCGCGCCACCGAGAAGAAGCCGCCCGCCACACCCTCGATGATCGCGCCGCTGGCGACGATCTCGGCCATTTCTTCCTCGGTCAGATCACCGTACAGTTCCTCCCAGAACTCGATATCCAGGTAGGTGTCCGGCTCGATCTCGACCATTTCGCCTTCACCGAGCACGCCGGGGCCGCCGAAGTAGTCCGCGACGGCATACGCCGTCACCTTCGCAGCCATGGTGTTGTCGAAGCCGATGTAGGACGCGATCTCGACACCTTCGATCGGCTCCAGCAGGTTGACGATAATCACCGGGATCCCGACCTCGTTGGCTTTCGCCAGCGCGGGCTTGACGACTTCGACCTCGATCGGGGAGATGGCGATCACATCGACTTCACGCTGGATGTAGTCCTCGATGATCGCGACCTGGTCGCCGAAGTCGGTGTGCGAAGCGGGTGACTGGGTGATCACCGTGACGTTGAAGCCATTCTCATTGGCGTCGGCTGCGGCTGCCTCGAAGAAATCGGTGGCCGTCTTGAACACGCCGGTGATGTCCGGCGGCGTCCAGCCAATGACGATCTCTTCTTCCCAGCGCTGGGCGTTGGGCGCCGCGCTGGCGGATGCGCCCGCCACGATGCCCATGACAATGACCAGAAAGACAAGCAGATGGGTTCTCTTGCGAAACATGGTAAACCTCCGAAAGCTATATTCGTACCTGTCCAGTTCACACGATCAAACGGTAGGTGGTGCGCAGATAGCAGCCGGTTTCGAGTTCGCCTCCTTTCATCCAGCTCGATGATCCAGCATGCGGGCGAAAAACAACGCGCGAAAACGCCACAGGGAACAGGTGGCGGTTGTGTGTCGGCCAAGGGGGCGTAATGGAGGAGAAAAGAACCAATCATCGGAACTTCGCCGCATAACCGCCAAGCTATTATTGACGACAATACCCCCGCTCACGGATTGATCCAGTGATCATGTAATGTTGTAATTACAGGCTTACAGATCATTATAGGAGAGACCGGCCCGCGTGTCAACTTGAATCAACCGGCATGTAACGATGTGCGCGGGATCGCGCCGCCGCTTAGGGCTCGACCACGATTTTCAGCGCGTCGCGATTCTCAGCCGCGGCAAACGCCGCGTGGACGTCGTCCAACGCGTAACGCCCGCTGACGAGTTGGCCCAGGTCCAGCCGCCCCCCGTTGACGATTTCCGCCGCGCGCCAGCAGTCGCTGGTGCTGCATGCCGTCGTGCCCGTCACGACCAGTTCCTTGTAATGCACCAGGTTCGAGTCGAAGGTGATGGTCGGGCGATCCTTGGGCAGCCCGCCGAAGAAGTTGATGCGCCCGCCGATGGCTGCCAGGCGCAGCGCCTCTTCCTGTGCCTGGTGCGCCGGGGCCGCCGTGATGATCACGTCCGCGCCGCGCCCCCCGCTCTCCGCCAGGATCACGTCCTGCAGGTTCTCGCGCGTGACATCCACGCCGCGATCTGCGCCCAGGGCCAGCGCCTGCGGCAGGCGTGACGCGCTCATTTCGCTGACGATGATGCGCCGCGCGCCCTGCAGGCGGGCGAGCATCACGTGCATCACGCCGATGGGCCCCGCCCCGGTGACCAGCACGACGTCATCCGGCCCCACGCGCAGCGGGTCCTGCCCGCGCAGCACGCACGCGAACGGCTCGATCAGCGCGGCAGCCGCCGCATCGACGTCCGGGCCGATGGGGATGAGATCGCCCTGCAGGATCAACGGCGCCGGGATGCGCATGTATTCGGCGAACGCGCCATCGATGGTGATGCCAATGGCGCCGTAGTTGGCGCAGCGGTTGTTGTTCCCGGTCACGCACTGCAGGCAGTGACCGCAGCCGTAGTTGGGCGCGACCATCACCCGCTCGCCCACGTCGAGCCCGGCCACCTGCGCGCCCACCTCGACGATCTCGCCAACCACCTCGTGCCCCGGAACGCGCACCGTGCCCTCCGGGTATTTGCGGTGCGCGCCGTGCAGAATGCGCAGATCGGTGCCGCAGATGCCCGCGCTCATCACCCTGAGCAGAGCCTCGTCCGGCCCGATGGTGGGAACCTGGCGTTCTTCCAGGCGCAGGTCGTGCGGTCCGTAATACACTGCTGCTAACATGGACAATGCTCCGTTCGAATAAGGATGCGCCGCCTGGGTGTCGACAACTTGTAATGAGAGGATCACATCCTTTATAGACTCAACCGGCGCCGTTGTCAATGACTCGACCGGTCAGATCGTCCCGCCCGCGCAACGCCAACGAGGGCTGGCGTGCCCTCGTTGGTCCGGGGAAGTATGCAGTTTTCAGCAGGGGGCCATCACATATAGCGGGCCGCTGCCATGCCGATCACGGCGACAATCATCAACGCGAGGCTGATCTGGCCCGCGCGGGCGTTTTTCGCCTGCAAGGTGCGCAGCTCCGCCAACTGGGACTCCGACGGCGGCCCGCCCTGCGCGTCGATCTGTTTGCCGAGAGCAGCCAGCCGCGAGGTCGTCGGGCCGGTGTCCGTGATCCCGTGGACCGTCGCCAGGACGCCCGCCACGCTGCCGACCGTCAGCACGACGCCGCCCGCCGAGGTAATCCAGTCGCTGTTGAAGTGATCCGAGACGCTGTAATAGAGCAGCAGCCCCGAAATCGTCGTCGACAGCGAGGCGACCGGCATGGCCTGCGTGAACTTCGACTGGGTCACGAAGCCCTTCATGAAGGTCTGACCATCCTTGCCCAGCGCGCGGACGGTGGGGCTGATGAACCAGATCATGAGAATGCCCGCGCCGACCCAGAACGTGCCGCCGAAGAAG
Source organism: Anaerolineae bacterium (assembly GCA_018432315.1). Taxonomy (GTDB): domain Bacteria; phylum Chloroflexota; class Anaerolineae; order Aggregatilineales; family Aggregatilineaceae; genus LM3-B42. The sequence goes on along the minus strand of JAHDLB010000042.1, from coordinate 61,933 downwards.
TGAATCAAGCGTAGAATGACCATGTAGACGTCCATCTTTCCTCCTTGTTGTTACCTCGTGCGTTATTGCAGTGTGAGCATATAGGCGATCAGATCGGCAATTTCTTGCCGCGAGAGTTTGTCGGTGTAATCGCTGGGCATCACGTTCGAATAGCCGCGCACCAGGTGCTTGGATGGCCGCAGCAGGCTTTCGAAGGTGTAGACCTCGGCGGATTTGCCATCCACGCGCTCGCCCGCAACCCCGGCATATCCATCCAGCGGCGGGCCGGCGCCTTTCACGCCGTCGAGCGAATGGCAGCTCTGGCAGGACGCGCTCCCCCCGCTCGACCGGACATACAACTCCGCCCCGCGAGCCGGGTCGCCGGGCGGCAGATCGTCGTATGCAAAGTCGAGTTTCTCGGGCGAGCACGCCACCAGCACGATCATCAGAAGGGGTAACAGCCGGATCAAGGCGCGCATCGGGTTATATCCTCACGCTCACTCCTTGGCGCGAACACGGGGGTCGGGCACGCTGGACGGCACGCGCCAGCGCCGGGGACTCAACCCGGCGGCCAGCCGGTGGAGCAGCCCGGCGAACGTCAGCAGCCACGCCAACAACGCCGCATAGATGAAGGCTTCCGGAATCGTCTTCAGAAACTCCAGCCCGGTGGCGCGCGCCAACTGCCAGGTGCAGGTGGTGTACATGCCCAGCGGGAAGACCATGCCCCAGTACAGCGGGTGATACGTCAGCGGGAAGCGCTTGACCACGTGCCGCCAGAAGCCCAACAGCAGCAGCAGCGGGATCCACCACGTGCCCGTGGCCCAGAAGAACAGCGTGAAGCCCTTGAGGAACGGCATGATCTCCGGCAGGAAGGCCGACCGGTCCGCGTTGAGCATCAGCGTTGCCCCGGCCAGCGTGGTGATCGCCACCGCCCCCATGTTGATCCAGTACGGCGGCGTCAGGTCCTGCGGGTCTAGCCTGAAGAACATGAAGCGGTAGAAGATCAGCGAGATGATCAGGATGTATAACATGCAGCCGAGCAGGTACATGCCCAGCGTGAAGAACAGCGTTTTTTCGGGCTGCGCGCCGAAGCGCGGCGCGACCAGCGTCCCCAGGATCGCCACGGACTGCGTCGCCACCACGGCGATCAGCCACGCGCCGTTGATCCCGTGGGCGAGATCGGGCTTGTCGTCGCGCACAGTCGCCGCCGCGAAGAACACGTAAATCAGCCCGACCCACAGCGCGATGCCCAGCCCCCACAGCGCCGTCGCGGTCGAGCGATCCCCGGCCAGAATGACGAACTGGCTGCCCAGCACGCACGTCCCCGCCACGACGGTGAAATAGCCAGGGCCTTTGGCGTGGTCGGTCAGGTCGGCCACGAACAGGCGGAAGAACCCGCCCAGCCGGATCAGCGTCAGCAGCCAGAGGATGGCGTAAGCGGCGACGTTCAGCCGGAACAGCCACCACGCGATCAGCTCCATATCCAGCAGAAACGCCGCAATCGACACGATGCCGGTCGCCATCACCAGCGCGAAGTAGCCGGGAAACAGGGTTTTCGCGCTCTCGCGGATTGGGGTGAACATGGCTCAGCCGCCTCTCTCTCACCGGCCCGGCGCTAGGCCCGCCGCCGGTTCCAGATCACGATGCGGTACGGGCGCCACAGGTACGCGATGGGGATCGTGACGATGTGGACCAGCCGCGTGAACGGGATCAGCGCGACGAGGACGAACCCGCCCAGGAAGTGCAGCTTGACGAGCCACGGCAGCGGCGTGACCGCCGCGATCTGCGGGTCGAGCCGGACGAGTGACTCCAGCCACGGCGCGGCGGTGTGCAGATACCACATCCCGCCCCAGCGGTACGCGAACGCGACGATGAAGCCCATCACCACCTGCGCGAGCAGCGCGACCAGCAGGACCCAGTCGCCCCAGGACGTGACGGCGCGCACGCGCCGGTTCGCCAGCCGCCGCCAGATGAACAGCGCCATGCTCAGGACCGCGATCAGGCCCAGGCCCATCCCGGTCGCCTCGATCAGGGCCAGCCGCGCCCCCCCGCCCAACAGCGCCGCCCACACCCCCGGAAACAGGGCCGCCAGCAGGTGCGCCAGCAGGATCACGACGATGCTGTAGTGCCACGCGACCGACGCCCATGACAGCATCCCGTTCTCCAGCAGTTGGGACGACAGGCTCGAATAGGTGAAGCGCTGATCGAGGTAGCGGTATACGCTCATCACCACCGCTACGATCACGGCGGCGTAGGGAAAGACGACGAACAACACGATATCGGCCATAGCACACTCCGATCGTTTCTACTGGTCCTGGACCACGTGCAGCACGGCGCGCAGCGCGTCGCGGTACGGGTTGCCGTCAAGCTGGTCGATCATGCGCTTGAGCGTGGGCACCAGCCCCTCCGCCACCAGGTCGCCATCCGGCGTGCGCGCCAGGTAACCCAGAATCACGCCCAGGTGATCGGGCAGTTCGCCGCTGACGGTGTACCCGGCCTCGCGATAGCGCGCGTTGAGGTGCGCCAGGAACTCGCCGCGCTTGTACGTGTCGCCGAACAACTGGTAGCCCACGTAGGGATAGCACACCGGCTTGAGGTCGAACGTGGCGGTGTACAACTCTTCCAGCGCCGGGACCGGCGTGCGTGCCACGAAGCTGTGAAAACGCGCCATCGCGCGCGCCCCGCGCGATCCGAGCGCGGCGAGCTGGGCCGCGCACGCCTCGACCTGCCCGGCCAGCCGCGGCGTGGGATAGCCGACCACCCCGGCCAGCAGGTCGCACACGGTCGTTTGGGCGGACTGCGTGCTCACCGTGCTACCCTCCTCGTTTGGCGTCACGGCGGAAGCCAAACCCGGCTTCCGTCTTGTGCGTGAACGGGTCCACCATCGACTCGATGTTGACTTCGCGCGCCAGCGGCGGGACGACGAAACGCTTGTCGAAGGTGGGTTTGGCCGTCAGCTCGAAGATCGCCTGCGCCACCTCGGCGGTCAGCCCGGCGCCGTCGAGCGCGGCCCGCGCCTCGTCATCGAGCGCGCCGGTCGTGTTCTGCGCGCGCCGGTAGACGCGCACCGCGATCAGCTTGCGATACACCGCCGCGACCTCGTCCTCGTTCCCGGCGGAGAACAGCCGCGCCATATAGCGCAGCGGCAGCCGGGCCTGTTCCAGCGCCGCGAAGAACGGCGCCGCGCCGGACTCGTCGTGGGCCTGTCCCACGCCGTGCTCGGTCACCAGCGCCTGGATCGGCAGCATCGGCGGGACGTAGAACAGCATGGGCAGCGTGCGGAATTCCGGGTGCAGCGGCAGCGCCAGCCCCCACTCCTTGACGAATTTGTACACGGGCGACTTCTGCGCCGCGTCGATCATGGCGTCCGGCACGCCGTTGGCTTTGGCCGCCGCGATCACCGCCGGGTCGAACGGATCCTGAATGATCGCGCGCTGGGCCTCGACCAGATCGGCGTCTTCGACCGCGACCGCCTCGTCGATCCGGTCGGCGTCGTAGAGCAGCACGCCCAGGTAGCGGATGCGCCCCACACACGAATGGAAGCACGCCGGCGCCTGCCCGGTCTCCAGGCGTGGGTAGCACAGGATGCACTTCTCCGATTTGCCGGTCGACCAGTTGTAGTACACCTTCTTGTACGGGCAGCCGGTGACGCACATCCGCCAGCCCCGGCACTTGTCCTGATTCACCAGTACGATCCCGTCCTCGCCGCGCTTGTAGATCGCGCCGGACGGGCAGGCCGCCGCGCAGCCCGCGTTGAGGCAGTGGTTGCAGATGCGCGGCAGGTAGAAAAACACCAGCCGCTCGATCTCGAACATCATGCGGCGGTCTTCGTCGCTCATGCCCTCCAGGTTCGGGTCGTTGGCCGCGTACACCTCAGAGCCGCTCAGGTCGTCGTCCCAGTTCGGCCCGGCCTGGATGTCGATCGGCTCACCGGTGACCATCGAGATCGGGCGGGCGGTGGGCTGGTCGTCACCTTCGGGCGCGTTGGTCAGCGTGTTGTATTCGTAGGTCCACGGCTCGTAATAGTCGTCCATCGACGGCAGGCGCGGGTTGAAGAAGATGTTGCCCAGCGCGCCCAGGCGACCGTTCATCTTCAGGTTGAGCTTGCCGCTCTTCTTCTCCCAGCCGCCTTTGTACTGCTCCTGGTCTTCCCACTGGGTGGGGTAGCCCGTGCCCGGCTTGGTCTCGACGTTGTTCCACCACATATATTCCGCGCCCTCGCGGTCGGTCCAGATGTTTTTGCACGCGACGCTGCACGTGTGGCAGCCGATGCACTTGTCCAGGTGAAACACCATCGATACCTGCGCTTGAATTTTCATGATCGTCGTCCTCTCCGGTTACCAGCGCGGCTCGCCGTCCAGCTTGCGGACCAGCACGAACGTGTCGCGGTTGACGCCCGTCGGCCCCCAGTAGTTGAAGGCATAGGTGAACTGCCCGTAGCCGCCCAGCATCAGGCTCGGCTTCAGGCGCGTGCGGGTCAGGCTGTTGTGCCCCCCGGCGCGGCGATTTCCCCGCCTGGGCGACTTGGGCACCGACAGCGTGCGCTCCGTGCCGTGGTAGATCAGGCACAGCCCGCGCGGGATGCGCGCCGTCACGATGGCGCGCGTCACCACCACGCCGTGATCGTTGTAGACTTCCACCCAGTCGTTGTCCGCGATGCCGACCTGCGCCGCGTCGTCGGGGTTCATCCAGAACGGCTCGATCCCGCGCGAGAGCGTGCGCATCCGCAGGTTGTCCGAATAGGTGGTGTGGATCTGCCATTTGCCGTGCGGCGTCAGGTAATTGAGCATGATCGCGCCTTCGTCGGCCTGCGTCTTGATCAGGTCGCCGTGCGCCGCCGGGTCGATCTTCGGCTTGTAGGTCGGCAGGTGCTCGCCGAACGCGATGTAGCCCTCGTGATCCAGGTAGAAATGCTGCCGCCCGGTCAGCGTGCGCCAGGGCACCAGCCGCTCGACGTTCAGGCAGTAGGCCGAATAGGCGCGCCCATCGTTGACGATGCCCGTCCAGGCCGGGCTGGTCAGCACGCGGCGCGGCTGGCGCGTCAGGTCGTCGAACGCGATGCGGACGCCGCGCGTGCCTTCGGCCAGGTCGGCCAGCGGCAGCCCGACTTTCTCCTCCTCGACCTTGAACGCGCGGTAGGCGCTCTCGCCGTTGGTCTCCGGCGCCAGGTAGAGAATCGCGTCGGCGGCGTCTTTGGCGTCGGCCAGCGACGGGTAGCGCGTCCCGTTCCGCGTGGAAGCCGGGCGGCGCTGCGCCAGATCGTCGTACAGGTCGGCCACCCCCCAGTTGATGCCGTGCACGCTCAGGCCGTCCTGCCGGATGCCCGGCCCCAGCGCGACGAAGCGGTCGTACAGTGCCGCGTAATCGCGCTCCACCACGACGAAGTTGGGCATGGTCTTGCCGGGGACCGGGTCGCATTCGCCCGCCGCCCAGTCTTTGATCGCCGGCTGAGCCAGCTCGGCGGGCGTATCGTGCTGCAAGGGCACGGCCACCACGTCGCGCACCGGCCCGGCGAACACGCCCGGCGCCATGTCGCTGATCGCCCGCGCGAACGCTTTGAAGATGTCCCAATCGCTGCGCGACTCCCAGCACGGCGGCACCACTTCGGCCAGCGGGTGAATGTACGAGTGCAGGTCGGTCGAGTTGAGGTCGTTCTTCTCGTACCAGGTGGCGGTCGGCAGCACGATGTCCGAGTACAGCGCGGACGTGTCCATGCGGAAGTTGATATCGACCACCAGATCGAGCTTGCCTTCCGGCCCCGGCTCGCCGCCGCTCACGTCGTCGGCGATGGTGTTGGTGTGCGTGCCCAGGTAGTGCTTGAGGAAGTACTCGTGCCCCTTGGCGCTGGACATCAACGCGTTGCCGCGCCAGATGAACCACACGCGCGGCCAATTCTGCGGCGCGTCGGGATCGTCCACCGCGAACCGCAGATCGCCGCTCTGCAACTGCTCGACGATCCACGCCTTGACCGCGTCCGGCGTGCGCGCCCCGGCGGCCTCGGCGTCGCGGACCACGTCCAGCGAGCTGCGGTCGAACTGTGGGAAGAACGGCAGCCAGCCCAACCGCACGGCGCGCCGCTGCATGTCCATCGTGTGGCCCTGCGCCAGCGGGTGACCGGGCGCGCTGCCGGGCTGGAGATCGGTAAAGTCGCCCTCGTAGCGCCACTGGTCGGAGTGCACGTAATGGAACGACGGCGAGTTTTGCAGGCGCGGCGGCTTGGCCCAGTCGAGCGCCATCGCCACCGGCAGCCAGGCCGCCATCGGCGCGAGCTTCTCCTGCCCGACGTAGTGATTCAGGCCGCCGCCGTTGCGCCCCACGCACCCGGTCAGCATCAGCCCGGCGATGGCGGCGCGGTAGAGCAGGTTGTTGTGATACCAGTGGTTGATGCCCGCCCCGATGATGATCGAGCACTGGCCTTCGGTTTGCTCGGCGGTGGTCGCCCACTCGCGCGCGAACTGGATCACCGTCGCCCGGTCGATGTCGGTGAAACGCTCCTGCCACGCGGGCGTATAGGGAGCGTCCTCGTCGTCGTAGCTCTGCGGATAGTCGCCCGCCAGCCCGCGCCCCACGCCGAACTGCGCCATCAGCAGGTCGTAGATGGTGACCACCAGCGCTGGCCCGTCCTGCGTTTCGACGCGGCGCGCCGGAACGCCGCGCGTCACGTCGCGGTCGAACGCGAATTCGCGGAACGTGACCGGCGCGACCTCGTCGTGATCGTCGAGCAGTGTCAGCGCCGGATCGATCGAGGCGCCATCCGCGCCATCCTTCAGGTCGAGATTCCACTGGCCCTTGACCTTCTGCCAGCGAAAGCCGAGCGTGCCCTGTGGCATCTTGAGCGCGCGGGCGGTTTCGTCCCACACCAGGAACTTCGCGTCCGCGTGCTCGGCGTCCGCGAAGGCCGCGATCTGGCTGGCGCGCAGCATTCGCCCCGGCGTGTACGCCTCGCCGTCTTGGTCCAGCACCACCAGAAACGGGCTGTCGGTGTAGCGTTTCACGTAGTCGATGAAATACGGCGTCGGGCGGTCGGCGTGGAACTCCTTGAGGATGACGTGATTCGCCGCCATCCAGAACGCGCCGTCCTGCCCCGCGTTGACCGGCACCCACCAATCGGCGTGCTTCGCCACCTGGCTGAAGTCCGGCGAGAAGACCACCAGCTTCGAGCCATCGCAGCGCGCCTCGCTGAGGAAGTGCGCGTCCGGCGTGCGCGTCATGGCGACGTTGGAGCCCATCGCCACGATGTATTTGCTGTTGTACCAATCCGCGCTCTCGGCCACATCGGTCTGCTCGCCCCAGACCTCCGGCGAGGCAGGCGGCAGGTCGCAGTACCAGTCGTAGAAGCTCATCACCACGCCGCCCAGCAGTTGCAGAAAGCGGCTGCCTCCCGCGTAGCTGAGCATCGACATCGCCGGGATGGGCGAGAATCCGATCACGCGGTCGGGACCGTGCTGCTTGATGGTGTGCAGCGTCGAGGCGGCGATGATCTCCAGCGCCTCGTCCCAGCTAAACCGCCGGAAGCCCCCCTTGCCGCGCGCCTGTTGGTACCGGCGGCGCCGGTCCGGGTCGCCCACGATGCTGGCCCAGGCCGCGACCGGGTCGCCGTGCTCGGCTTTGGCCGCCCGCCACAGGTCCAGCAGCGCGCCCCGCGCATAGGGGTACTTCACGCGGATCGGGCTGTAGAGATACCACGAGAAACTGATCCCGCGCTGGCAGCCGCGCGGCTCGTAGGGCGGCAGCTCGGCGTCCAGCAGGGGATAGTCGGTCGCCTGCATCTCCCAGGTCACGATCCCGTCTTTGACGTAAACGTTCCACGAGCAGCCCCCGGTGCAGTTGACGCCGTGTGTACTGCGCACCACCTTGTCGTGCTGCCAGCGGTTGCGGTACAGCTCCTCCCATTGGCGCGACTGGGGACTCACCAGCTCACGAACCCAACCCATAATCTTCTCCTCCGTCGTCACACAGCCTCAGCGCCGGGCGGACAGGCGACGTCCCGCCCGCGGAAGCCGCCGGTGCCAGATAAACAATCCAACCAGGAACACGTCCATCGCGCCGAACGCCAGCAGGTACAGCGTCGCGTGGCGCACGCCACGGCTCGGCGCGGCCTCCCCGGCGGAACTCGCCAGGAACGCCGCCAGATCGACCTGCTCCTGCGGCGCGAGCGGGCGGTTCTGGTAGATGGGGACCATCGACGGGAACGCGATCGTCCCCAGCACGCCGGTCAGCCCGGCCTCGCCGCCGTAGCGCTGCGCCGCCTGGGTGAGGTCCGGCCCCAGCAGGCCGCCGCCGGGCGCGCCCAAGGCCGCCGTGTCATGGCAGGCGATGCAGGCCGTCCCGCCGTTGGCGAACGCCTGCGCGCCGGTGAACAGGTCCTTGCCCGCCTCCGCGTTACCGGCCAGGGCGGCTCCCTGGGCCGGCTCCGCCGGGTGCGCGGATTCCGGCGCGCCGAGGTACGCCAGCAGCGCGTCGATCTCGGACAGCGACAGGTGCTGGTTGGGCATGGGGACGTTGTTGTACTGGGCCAGCAGTTGCAGCGCGATCGGGTCGCCCTCGGCGATCATCGTGTCCGGCTCGGCCAGCCAGTGCTCCAGCCAATCCCGGTCGCGCCGGTCGGCCACGCCCAGCAGGTCCGGCCCGGACAGGTCGCCCCCGCCTACCGTGTGGCAGCCCGCGCAGTACTGCTGGAAGAGCGCCTCCCCTTCCTCGGCGGACTGGCCGGGCGGCGCGGCCTGTACCCAGTAGGCCGTGCCCAGCAGCAAGAGCCCCGTCACCAGAAGCGTCGCGGTCAACCACCTAATCAGCATCATCCTCGCCTCGCATAGCACCCTGTTCGAATTCGCTGCCCCGCGCCACCCGCGCCCGCAGCGCGCGAATCGTGTCGATCAGGTCCACGCTGCGGGCGGGCAGCGTATGGGACGTGTACACGCGCACCACGTTGTGGCCCGACAGCCCCACCTGGATTACCGGCAGGTCCGGGGCGTGCTGCAAGATCGACAGCACGCGCGCGCCAATCGCCGGATCGTCGTCATCCTCGCCGGCGAACAAGACCACGTCCGGCGCGTATCCCGCCAGGCTGTCCAGGTCGAACCGCTCCAACGCCAGCGGGCCGACCAGCGCCAGGTCGTCCATCGCGCCCAGCACGCGCTGCAAGCCCTCGCTCAACAAGGGGTGTGTGCTCACCAGCAAGATTCGATGCGCTGCCATACCGTCCGGCCCTCACGTTTGTTCCAGCGTACCGGAACGCGGCGCGCGGGGTAACGTTCGCGGCCCGACGCGTGGCATGAAAAACGAGCGATCTGGTCATCGCTCGTTGAAGGGGAAGAACTAGTTCTTGAGGATCGAGCAGGCGGCGAGGACGATCACACCAGCCCTTTGTAGCGGGCGATCTTCGCCGCGTCGTAGCGGTTGTTGACGTGCAGCTTGGAGAGGATGTTCCGCATGTGGCTCTTGACGGTGTGCAGGCTGATGCTCAGCGCCTCGGCGATCTCTTTGTCGGTCGCGCCGGCGGCCACCTGGGCCAGCACGTCCTGCTCGCGGAAGGTCAGCGTTTCGACCGGGAACGCCTCGCCGTCGGGCGCGGCGTGGCTCAGGCGGCGGAACTCCTCGAGCATGTACCCGGCCAGCACCGGCGTGATGGCCGCCTCGCCGCGCAGCGCGCCGCGAATCAGGTCGAGCATGGCCTGCGAGCGAATGCTCTTGAGCAGGTAGCCCTGCGCCCCGTTCTTGATCGCCTGGAACAGCTTTTCCTCGTCGCTGTGCACGGTCAGCACCACGATCACCACGTCCGGCAGCGCCTCTTTGATCTGGCGGGTGGCCTCCAGGCCATCACAGCCGGGCATGGTCACGTCCATCAGGATCAGGTCGGGCTTCAGTTCTCTGGCTTTCACCAGCGCTTCCAGGCCATCACCCGCCTCACCGACGATCGTCATATCGGGCTGGGCCGCGATGATGCTCGCCAGCCCCTCGCGGAACAGCGCGTGATCGTCGGCCAACAACACGCGTATGGGGTCCATCTTGCCTTCTCCCTCTCATTCCGGCCCGGCGGGCCACGTGAGGATCACTTCGGTGCCGGCGCCCGGCGCCGTCCGAATCGCCAGATCGCCGCCCAGCCGGGACGCGCGCGCCCGCATGATGCTGAGGCCGAAATGGCCCTTGCCGTTGAGCGCAGCCTCCGCCGGGTCGAACCCGCAGCCGTCATCCCGAACGGTGATCCGGTGCCGAGTCCCGTCCCGGTCCAGCCGGACCGTGATACGCGCCGCGCCCGCGTGGCGGCGCGCGTTGTGCAGCGCCTCCTGCGTGATGCGCAGCACCTGGCTCGCCTCGTCGGGCGGCACCACGACCGGTTGATCCGGGGCGATCAAATCGGCGGGCGGGCCGCCCACCGCCGCGAGTTCCGCGACGAGATCGCCCAGCCGCCCCTGCAGCGGCTGCGGCGGCTCGATCTCGGCTTGCAGGCTGGCGATGGACCGGCGCACGTCCAGCCCGGCCCGGTCCAGCGCCGCCGCGATCTGGTCCAGGTGCGGCGCGACCTCGGCCAGCGCGTCCTGCGCCAGCAGGTCGGCCACCTGCCCGGTCTTGATCTGCAAATAGCTCAGCGTCTGCGCCAGCCCGTCGTGCATCTCCGCCGCGATCCGCTGGCGCTCCTCCAGCGCGGCGAGGCGCTCGGCCTGCTCGTACAGGCGCGCGTTGTCCAGCGCGATCGCCGTCGAGTTCGCCAGCTCGGTCAACAGCCGCGCCTGGTCCGCCGAATACTGCGCGCGCCGGGCGCTGCCCACACACAGCGCGCCGATCACCCGGTCGCCCGCGTGCAGCGGCGCGGCCATGTGGCTGGCCCGGTAGTGCGGCGCGATGTTCCGGCAGCCCGGCACGTCGCAGATCAGCGCGCCACCGTGATCGAGCACCCGCCCGGCCACCGACCGCCGGGCCAGCACGCACGTCCCACACACCGCGTCGGGCGGTCCCTCGTGGGACTTCAGGCTGAGCGACCGGCCCTCGTCGTCGAGCAGGCACAGAAACGCGACGTCGCTGTCGATCAGGTCGCGGGCTTTGGCCGTCACCGAGTGCAGCACGTGGTCGATCTCCAGGCGCGCCGAGATCTCGCGGATCACGTCGTAGAGCGCAGTCAGCTCGCGCGTGCGCTGCCGGACGCGCAGCTCCAGGTCGTCGTGCCCGGCCTTGAGCTGGCCGCGCATCGCCTCGAAGCTCTGCGCCAGCGCCGCCAGCTCGCGCGGGCCCCGCACGGCGACAGGATCGTCCAGGTTGCCCTGCCCGATGCGCCGGGCGGCCCGCGCCAGCGCGCCCAGCGGCAGGATCACCGACCGGCGCACGGTCACCAGTCCGGCGGCCAACAGCGCCACCGCGCCCGCGAAAAACCCGGCCTGAATCCAGCGCAGCCGGGCGATCTTGCGCGTCGACTCGTCTTCGTACAGCCGCACGACGCGATCGGTCCGTTCGGCCAGCTCCGGGGCCAGCCGCTCGACCGCATCCAGCGCCGTTTGCCGGGCCGGACTGCCCGCGCTCGCCGATTCGATCGTGGCGAGGTGCCCCGCGAACACCGCCCACGCATCTGCAATAGCGCCCAGCTCGCGGCGAATGGTGGCCTCATCCGCCGCCGGGAGCGTCACCTGCTCGCCGGGCAGGTAGGGCGCCGGCCCGCCATCGAGCAGGGCGTGCAGCGTCCGGTCGAACCGGTCAGCCGCTTCGCGCATGACCGGCAGGTGCGCGGCGCCGTCGGGCTGGCGCTCGGCCAGCAGCGCCTCGCGCGTGATCTGCTGGATGAGCATCCGCTGGCGCCCGGCCAGGTTGATCACCAGCGCGTCGGCCTGCTGGTCGTCGATCACCCACGCCGTCACCGCGACGGAGATCGTCACCAGGCTCAGAAACGACACGAACAGCAGACCCAGCTTGCTTCGGAGGCTCACCACGCACCATGAATGAATCTATTATTGTATTCAGTATAGTTCTTAGAAGCGCGGCATACAATATTTCCCCGCGACGCACCTCCCGGAACCGCCTTCCCCGCCGGACGTGAACGATTTGTTAAGAATTCGTGAATACGTCGACGGAATTTACGGAATTCAGGGAATATTGGCGGCTGCCTGACGTTTTAGCGGTAAAGGCGATCGAACACACAGTTATCGAAACGCACAACAAGCCATCATCATTTGTTCAGGAGGGCACGACGATGAAACCGAGACAATCGCGGTGGATTAAATGGCAGCGGGGCCAGGCTCTGATGGAATACTGGCCGACCATTCCCGCCTCAATCATCATCATGTTGATGGCGAGCGGGATTGCGACCTGGTTCAACAAGTCCATCCTGCGGACGGTGGACTACCTGAACCCGACCGACCTGCGCTGTGAAGAGCCGGTCGAGGAAGAAGAAGGGCCGGATACGGCGTACCTGGACTGCTACACCATCGAGCTGGTCACCAACAATTACGACGAAGTCAACGACCAGACGACGGTGGGCTACAAGGTGACCAACGGCTGCGATACTGATATCAGCCACTGGGTCCTGGGGTTCCCGGCAGGGCTGGTCGACAAGATCGTCGCAGCCAGCGAAAAGTATGAATATGGCACCGATCCCAAGACCGGCGCGACCGGCCTGAAGTTCGACACGCCGTATGGGACCGGCAAGCCATCCAAGCAGACACAGAGCCTGAACGGCCTGATGCTCGCCAGCCGCAGCCTGACGGCGTCGGCCAGCGACTCGCGGGTCGTCCTGCTGACGCTCGCCGGGCACTACGACTGGTCGATCACCGAGGTCACCATCAAGGCCGGTACGGAAACGTATCACAGCACGATCACGGCGCCGGTAGCCATCCGCCAGGGCACCGACGACGAGTGCGGCCTGGACTGACATTCGGCTGCTGTTGTGGGGCCGGCTCACACCGGCCCCGGCCTGTCTCCCCCGTCCGGATAACACCGTGACGGCTGGCTCTGCTCCGCGAGGAGGGCCGGCAACCGTTCCTCATCTCCTGCTGTGACGGCGGCGCCGCCCACCGGGCGCCGGCTGATTTTGTGCGTCTCCATGCCGATCCTCCGAATTCACCCATTTCTGAATGTGCGAAAAAACGGTATGCTATAGGTGAGCCTGTTGGGCGGCGTTCGCACTATCCGCCTGTCGATCGCAGGTTTGTGGGGTGGAGAGATGACCGGCAAGCGCCAACAATGCACCGCTTTCACGCGGCAGGGAGTCCGGTGCCGGAACCGGGCATCCCCTGATTCGGAATTATGCCCGTGGCACGCCATCCCCCAGGCAGAGCGCGACGACCTGATCGTGTTCCTGACCCGGCACGGCTTGCTGCCCTTCTGGACGGGCGCGGTCGCGGAGTGTTTTCTGGGAGACGTGATCGACGATCTGGGTGCCGTGGTCAGCGATCTGCTCGGCGATTCGCCGCAGGACCGCCACCTCGCCGAGTCCTTTCAGGCCATAATGGGTCAATTGGCGCAGCGCCTGATCGAGGGCCAGCAGCTTTCCGGCAAGGACCTGCGCGGGGCCAATCTGGAAGAGTCCGATTTGCGCGGCTCGAACCTGGAGCACGCGCACCTCGAAGGCGCGCGGCTGTGGGGCGCGAATCTGAGCGACGCCAACCTGCGCGACGCCTGCCTGAACGATGCCAAGCTGGGCAAGGCGAACCTGCAAGGCGCGCAGTTGCAGGGCGCCCAACTCGACGGCGCTTATCTGCAAGGCGCCAACCTGCAGAACGCCAACCTGCAGGGCGCTCATTTGCGCGGCGCGTACCTTCAGAGCGCGTGTCTGGACCACGCCACCCTGAACCGGGCCAACCTGGAGGCGGCCACCCTGGACGATGGCACGCTGCAACGCGCGCGGCTGTGGGGCGCGAATCTGGAGGCGGCCACCTTGGCGCGCGCGGATCTCACCTCCGCCCAGTTCCAGCGGGCCAACCTGGCCGGGGCCAACCTGGAACGCGCCCGGCTCGAGCTCGCGCACCTGTCCGGCGCCGACCTGCGCGAGGCCAATTTGCGCGGGGCCAACCTGCGCGACGCTCTTCTGCAAAACACGCGGCTGGAAGGCGCCCTCTTTGACGAAGACACCACGCTGCCCGACGGGACTCGCTGGAAACGGGGCGCCCAGTTGAGCCGCTTCACCACCATGCCCGGATAACGCTCCCCGGCGCCGGCGCGCCTGTACACATCCTGGAGGTTCAGCCATGGACGAGGTGGGAAAGGTCATCTTCGAATACGGCACGGTGCTGCTGAAGATGAATCGCTCCAAAAGCGAATCGGCCCAACTCATCCGCTCGCTGGGGGGCCCGGAGCACGAGCACATCCGGCAGCAGCGCATCGCGAAGTACTGGAACCCGTGCAGCCTGTGGGATCGTCCTGATGGCTTACTGGTGGTCACGGATCACCGCGTCGTCTTCCTGACCAAGCTCGACACGATTGCCACGACCACCGACTTCTTGAGCCTGCCACTGGAGTTGATCGAAAACCTGGCGACCGCCCGCGTGTGGTTCGCCGTGCCCGCCGTCCGATTTTCGGTGCGGGGCGTTCCGTTCGCGTTCACGTTCCTCAACGACGCCGCTTCGACCTGCCGCGCCATTCAGCAGGCGCGGGCGGACGCTGCGGCCAGGGGAGGCGTTCCGGCTGGCGAACGCGATCCTGACCGGGGCGCGTAGGGTGGCGCAAACGCGGCGAACGCGCCACAATGGGCGCTGAGCATCTACAGCACGACGGAAAGGGAGCGAACTGCATGAACCTGACGCCGAAGGAGCGCGTGCGCCGGGCGCTGGCCTATGAGCCTGTCGACCGCCTCCCCACCCAGGTGAATTACACCGCCGCCATGGGCGAGAGGCTGGCCGCCCATTTCGGCGTCGCGCCCGCGGACCTGCCCCAACGACTGGGCAATCACCTGCTCCGGCTCGACCTGACGTTCCCCAGGCGGCTCAGCGCGGACGGCAAAACCCGCTACGACTGGTGGGGCGTCGGCTTCGACACCGAGGAGGAGGGTTACTTCCCCAGCTTCTGCCCGCTGGCGGACTCGAAAGACCTGGACGCGTTCCCCTGGCCGGACCCATCCGCCCCTGGGCTGCTCGACGACGCGGCGCAGGCCGTCGCTGCCGACGCGGGCCAGCATTTCGTCGCGCCCAACTTCGGGTTTGCCCTGTTCGAGCGGGCGTGGCTGCTGCGCGGATTCGAGGCGTTCCTGGCCGACACGGCGCTCGATCCCGGCTTCGCCGGCGAGCTGCTAGACCGCATCACCGCGATCCAGCTCGCCCTGATCCGGCGCTTTATCGCGCTGGGCGTGGACGGCGGGTACTTCGGCGACGACTACGGCGCGCAGAAGAACATGCTGTTCTCGCCTGCCGCGTGGCGGACGCTGATCAAGCCCCGGCTGGCGCGCCTGTTCGAGCCGTTCCGCGAGGCCAGCCTGCCGGTGATCATGCACTCCGACGGGCAGATCGCGCCGGTCCTGCCGGACCTGGTCGAGATCGGCCTGACGACGCTCAACCCCGTGCAGCCCGAGGTGATCGACCACGGCTGGCTGCGCGACACGTTCGGCGAGCGGCTGTCATACTACGGCGGAATCTCGACCCAGACTGTGCTGCCCAACGGGTCCCCGGACGACGTCCGGGCGGCGGTCGTGGCAGCGGCGCGGGCCCTGGCGCCGGACGGCACGGGGATCATGCTGGCGCCGTCGCATCGCATGATGGCTGACATCCCGATGGCGAACGTGGACGCCCTGTTAGCGGCTTTTGCACCCGTGGAGACAGACTCATGACCGGACCGGACCGGCGATCGCAGGTACTGGCTCGTTTCGCGCAGGTCTTCGGCGGCGAGCCGTCGCACTGGGTCCGCGCGCCGGGGCGCGTCGACCTGATGGGCAGCCATACCGATTACAACCAGGGATTCGTGCTGACCATGAGCATCGACCGGGACATCTGGATCGTGGCGCGCCCGCGGCCCGACCGGGTGGTAGCCATCGACTCGATCAACCTGGGTGAGCGCGTCACGTTCAGCCTGGACGACATCCAGCGGGACCCGGCGGCGCGCTGGGGCGACTACGTCAAGGGCGTGGCGCACGTGTTCCAGGCAGAAGGCTACGCGCTGCACGGCTTCGACGGGGTGATTCACAGCACCGTCCCGTTGAGCAGCGGGTTGAGCTCGTCCGCCGCGCTCGAAGTGGCGACCGCCGTGTTGTTCCGCGATCTGGGCGGCTGGGCGATCGAGCCGCTGCAGGTCGCGCTGCTGTGCCAGCGGGCCGAGAACAGCTTCGTCGGCGTCAACTGCGGGATTCTCGACCAGTACACGTCAGTTCACGGGCGGGACGGGTGCGCCGTGCTGCTCGACTGCCGCCACCTGACCGGGCAGGCCACCGCGATCGAACCCGGCATCCAGGTCGTGATCTGCGATACGCGGTTCAAGCGCGAGCTGAGCGGCTCCGAGTACGCCGAACGGCGCGCCCAATGCGAGCAGGGCGCGGCCATCCTGGCCGGGCATCACCCGGAGATTCGGACGCTTCGGGACGCCAGCCTCGACCAGCTCGACGCCCACGCGGGCGATCTGCCGGACGTGGTGCGGCGCCGGGCGCGCTTCATCATCGAGGAAAACCGGCGTGTGCTGGACCTCGCCGGCGCGCTGTCCGCCGGTGACCGGGCGGCGATCGGGGCGCTGGCGGCGGCATCGTTCGCGGGCGCGCGCGATCTCTACGAGATCAGCGTCCCGGCCATGGAGTCGATGATGGCGGCCATGTTAGGCGCGCCGGGCGCCATCGGGGCGCGGCAGGCGGGGGCAGGGTTCGGCGGCTGCATGGTCGCGTTCGTCGAGCGCGACCGCGTGGGCCAGTTCGTCCCGGCGGTGCGCGACGCCTACCGGCAATCGACCGGGCGCGAGCCGCACGTTTACCCGGTGAGCGCGTCCGCCGGGGCGGGCGTACTGGCGCCGGCATGACACATCCCGGCAGTGGAAAGAGCGCCGGAATCGGGCTATGATGGCCCGGCACGAGGGGAATACCGAGCTGCACCAACAGAGGAGTCAGTAGTGGAACGGGCGCGCCTGCGAGACCTGGGAATTACGATTGGACGCTACCCGACCGGGCGATACAACGCGATCACGGATGTGCCGGGCGTGCTGGTCGGCCACAGCACCGCGATCTACGACATGCCGCGCGTGGCGCGGACCGGCGTGACGGCCATCATCCCGCGCCACGGCGCGATCTGGAAGAATCACGCGTTCGCCGCGTATTACGCGTTCAACGGCAACGGCGAACTGACCGGCGCGCACTGGATCGACGAAGCGGGGATGCTCACCTCCCCGATCGGGCTGACGAACACGCACCAGGTCGGCATCGTGCGCGACATGCTGATCGCGTGGGAGCGCGAGCATTACGCCCGCGAGGGGATGCTGCTGCCGGTCGTGGCCGAGACGTTCGACGGGTGGCTCAACGACATCGACGCCTTCCACATCACCAAGTCCGACCTGTTCATCGCCATGAACCGCGCAACATCCGGCCCGGTGAAAGAGGGCAACGTCGGCGGCGGCACTGGCATGATCTGCCACGACTTCAAAGGCGGGATCGGCACGTCGTCCCGGCTGGTCGAGCTGGGGGAGCAAACGTACACGGTTGGGGTGCTGGTCCAGACCAACTACGGGGATCGCAGCTTTCTGCGGGTGAACGGGGTGCCGGTCGGCGCGGAGATCGGCCCCGACGAGGTGCCCACGCCGTGGGGCGCCGAGCCGTCGCTCCAGGCCGGATCGATCATCGCCGTCATCGGCACGGATGCGCCGCTGCTGCCCATCCAGTGCAAGCGCCTCGCCCAACGGGCGACGGTCGGGCTGGCGCGGGTGGGCGGCGTCGGCTACAACTCCAGCGGCGACATCTTCCTCGTCTTCGCCACCGGCAACGACCTGCCCAGCCCGCCCGACGAGATGGTGACTCTGCGCATGCTGCGCCACCAACAGCTCAACTTCTTCTTCGAGGCCGTCGCCGAAGCGGTGGAAGAGGCGATCCTCAACGCGCTGACGATGGCCGAAACCATGACCGGCCACAAGGGCCGCACCGCCCACGCCATCCCGCTGGAGCGGCTGGTGCAGATTTTGGAGCAGCACGACGCGCTCACGGTGCGCTGAGCGCCCCGCGCCGGCCCTCACGCCTCGTCGATGGCGCGCATCGCCTGCCGGTAGCGTTTTTCGATGTCGTCGCGATCCCACTCTTCGGGGATCGCCTCCTGGCTGGCGCGATAGATCATCTCCGCCTGGCGGGCCAGCGTGGCGCGCTGTTCGGAGGTGCGCGTGTGCGGCGCGATCGCCGCGATGGCCTCCAACAGCCGGATGGTAACCGCCACGTCTCCGCGCGCGTGCTGGCGGATCTGGTCGAAGGCGGCATCGATGATCCCTGTGAACGTCAGCGCATCGGTCACCACCCGCAACTGGTCGCTGCTGTCCAGGTGATACCCGGCGGGCACGCTGCGCTTGACGAGCTGCGTCAGGCCCGCGCTGAGCTGATCGACGCAGCCCATCGCCGTGAACGGATCGTTGATGCCCGGCGACAGCGCCCGCACCGCGATCTCGACCAGTTGGTTGACCATGAACTCGACGTCGTGCAGGCGAAGGCGCTGGTTGCCGAGCACGAACGCCCGCTCGATCCGGGACTCCAGCTCATCATCCAGCCGGTCCTCCGGCCAGACGGCCACCAGGTCACTTTCCTTCGCCACAAAGTCACCGGGACGGTGCGCCAGTCGCAAAACCAGGTCGTGCTCCTCCGCCAGGGCGACCAACCCCTCCATATCGATCGCTTGCAGGTAGCCGCTGCGAATCGCGGGAACCATGCCGGCCTCGTCCTGGTCCAGCTCGGCCAGCACATCATAGCCCTGCGTGCCGGGGCGCTCGAATGCCGATACGTTCATCTCCTGGGGAAAGAGCCGCGCGACCGCCATCTCCAGCTCCCTGCCGACCGAGGCGATCACCGTTTCCGCCTGCAGCGATGCCGAAATGTGGTGGAAGAAATAGACCAGCACGCCCGCGCTAGCGACGATCAAGAAAAGGCCGACCAGCAGCGCCAGATGAGGGACGAACACCTCGCGCTCGGTGTCGGTCACGCTCCGCAAGACGAGCAGGCAGTACATGAACGTCGCGATGAACGTCCCGAGCACGATCTGGTTGCCCTGATCGCGCATGAAATTCCCCAGCAGGCGCGGCCCAAACTGCCCCGATGCCTGAACGAGCGCCGCGATCGTGATCGAGAATACGACCCCGGCAACCGTGATCATGGACCCGGCGATGGTCGACAGGAACGTGCGCGCCCCGTCCGGGTCCCCGATGTCGATCCAGTCCAACGCCTCCGGCCACGTGTCGAGATATTCCCGATCGATCGTGACCGTGACCAGCGACAGGCCGATAGCGAGTATCACCATCAGCGCTGGCAAGAACCAGTAACTGCCGCGCAGTTTTTCCAGCGAGGTGATCAGTCTGGTGTTCACAGGCACGCTCCCCCCGGCCACCGTCCGGCAAAACCCTGGCCTCATTCTAGCACGAGCGGCGCGCCGCCAATAGCGCGGCGGTCCCCGCGTCAATGGATTCCATAATCTCACGTTGAATAAATTATAAATCTGTGATTATAATTGGAGGCGGATACCAGGGGCTTGTGCCCCCTGTCGCTCGCGGGGACGCCCGTTCTGGCGCCCGCACCACACAGCAAGAAAAGGGAACTCCCATGCACACCGACAATGGCACGCTCCGCTTGATGTGCATCCTGGCACATCCGGACGACGAATCGCTGGGCACGGGCGGCGCGCTGGCGCGCTACGCTGCCGAAGGGATCGAGACGTACCTGATCACCGCCACGCGCGGCCAGCGCGGCTGGTTCGGCCCGCCGGAAGACAACCCCGGCCTCGACGCGCTCGGCCAGATCCGCGAAGCCGAGCTGCGCGCCGCGGCCCAGGCGCTGGGCATCCAGGAGCTGGTACTGCTCGATTACGTGGATGGCGAGCTGGACCGCGCCGATGAGTCCGAGGTGATCCGCCAGCTCGTGACGCACCTGCGCCGCGTCCGCCCGCACGTCGTCATCACCTTCGACCCGTTCGGCGTCTACGGCCACCCCGACCACATCGCGATCTGCCAGCTCGCCACGGCGGCAGTCCAGTGCGCGGCCAACTGCGACTATCCGGACCCGTCGGGCGCGCAGCCGCACAGCGTCGCCAAGCTGTATTACATCGCCGAAAGCCAGGCCATGTTCGACATCTATACCCGCGTCTTCGGCGACCTGGTGATGGTGATCGACGGCGAGGAACGGCGCGGCATGCCCTGGCCCGCGTGGTCGATCACGACTGCGATCGACACCGGGCGCTATCGCGCGCAGATCTGGAACGCGGTGAAATGCCACCAGACGCAAATCCGCGAATACGGGAAACTGCTCGACCTGCCCGACGAAGACCAGCTCCGCCTGTGGCACACGAACACCTACTACCGCGTGTTCAGCCGGGTGCCCACCACGGGCGGGCTGGAAACCGATCTGTTCGATGGCTTACGTTCCACACCAGGAGACACGCACTCATGACCCCATCCCACTTTTCCGACCGCACCGGCCACCTGATGGCAATGAACGAGGACCTGGTCCGTTTCGTCACCGGCTCGACCTGGGCCGAGCGCCAGGGGCAGCCCGGCATCTGTGATTTCATGCTCGGCAACCCGCAGGAACGCGTCCACCCCGATTTCGTGAGCGCGCTCGTCCGCCACAGCACCCCCCACTCCGCCGACTGGTTCGCGTACAAAGACAACGAACAGCCCACCCGCGAGCACGTCGCGCGGACGCTGCGCGCATGGCGCGGGCTGCCGTTCGAAGCGGACGACATCTTCATGACCAACGGCGCGTTCGCGGCCATCTCGGTGGTGCTCACGACGCTGCTCAATCCGGGGGACGAGGTCATCTACATCAGCCCGCCCTGGTTCTTCTACGAAACGCTGATCTACGCCGCCGGAGGCGCCCCGGTGCAGGTGCGCTGCCATCCGGAGACGTCCGACCTGGACATCGACGCCATCGCCGCGGCCATCACCGACCGGACCCGCGCGATCATCGTCAACAGCCCCAACAACCCCATGGGCCGGATCTACCCGGTCGAGACGCTGCGCGCGCTGACCGACGTGCTGGCCCGCGCCTACGAGGGCCGCGAACGTCCGATCGCGATCCTGTCGGACGAGGCGTACAGCCGGATCGTCTTCGACGGTCACCCCTTCGTCAGCCCGTCGGCGGTCTATCCGCACACGTTCGTGATCTACACCTACACCAAAATCCTGCTCATCCCAGGGCAGCGAATCGGTTACATCGCGCTGGCGCCGTCCATGCCGGACCGCGCCGCCTGGCGCCAAGCGCTGTTCATGGCCCAGGTGGTGACCGGCTACGCGTTCCCCAATGCCCTGATGCAGTACGCCCTGCCGGACATCGAGGCGCTGTCGATCGACGTCGAGCAGTACCAGCACAAGCGCGATCGCGTGGTCGATGCCCTGCGCGAGATGGGCTACGCGACGACGCGGCCTGAGGGGACGTTCTACGTGATGGTCGAGGCGCCGGGCGGCGACGAAAGCGGCCTGATCGAACAGCTGGCCGCGCGCGACGTGTACTGCCTGCCGGGCAAGTACGTCGATCTGCCGGGGCAGGTACGCCTGTCGCTGACCGCGACCGAGGACATGATCGAGCGCGCGCTGCCCGCCTTCGAGGCCGTCGCGCACGAGATGGCTGCCGTCCCGCGCGGCTAGTATCCCCACCCGCCTGCCTTTGACCACGTGCCGGGCCGGGAGCCGCCCGAGTCACCGGCCCGGTGCGTGGTACGTTGTTCCTAATTCTGCCCCCTTCCGCCGCGTGATGTCGCCCTGTCACAATCCGGCCTCAAATCCCCTAAGTTGACATTTAATAATATTTCTCAAAACAATCACTAAAATTAACGTTATCGCTGCGGGCCGGGCTTTCGTCCCGCCCACTACCGGGCTCTGCATCCTGGCCGGGGCTCATCCCTGGCCTGCCCCAACCGACGCGCACACCCAGTCTTGTCTGCCAGCGTCGCCTGCCGGAAGAGAGACGCACCGGCGGATTCTGCACCCAGACGCTGAACCCAATATCCGCAAGACATCGAGAAGGATTTTCGTGATGCATGGCGCTAGCGCTCCCCCTCCCAACCGCACCCAACGGCCCGACCCAAACGCCCCGCGCCCCCCTGACGACCGCACGATCCCATCCGTTTTCGAGCAAGCCCCCGCCGTGAGTCTGCCGGCTGGTGGTGGGGCGATTCGCGGCATCGACGAGAAGTTCAAGGTCAACCCGGCGACCGGCTCCGCCGGCATGACTGTGGCTCTCAACATGCCGCCGGGCCGCCAGAATTTCGGCCCGCAACTGGTGCTGGGATACGACTCCGGGAGTGGGAATGGGCCCTTCGGCCTGGGGTGGAGCCTGTCGCTGCCCGCCATCGCGCGCAAGACCGATCGCGGCCTGCCGATTTACCAGGACGAGGACGACGCCGATACGTTCGTGCTGTCCGGCGCCGAGGACCTGGTCCCCACGCCGGACCCGGACCAGACGCGCACCATCGATGGCGAGAGTCACCGGGTCCGGCGCTACCGCCCGCGGATCGAGGGGCTATTCACGCGCATCGAGCGCTGGACGCACGCCGCCAGCGGTGAGATCCACTGGCGGGCCATCACGCGCGACAACGTGACGAGCCTCTACGGGCGCACCCCTGAGAGCCGCGTCGCCGATCCTGCCGACCCGGCGCGGCGCATTTTCCGCTGGCTGTTGTGCGAGACGACCGACGACAAAGGCAACGCGATCCGCTACGCGTACAAGGCCGAGGACTCCGCCGGGGTCGATCCCGCGCTGGCTCACGAGCGCAACCGGGACGACGCGAGCCGCGCGACGAATCGCTACCTGAAGCGCATCACCTACGGCAATCGGACGCCATGCCAACCCGGCGAAGACCTGGCGCTGCGCGACGATTGGCTGTTCGAGGTCGTGTTCGATTACGGCGAGGGGCACTATACTGAACTGCCGCCCGACGCCGAGGATCGCCAGCTCGTCCGCGCAGCGACCAGCGAAACGCAGCCGTGGCCCGCCCGCCCGGACGCGTTCTCGACCTACCGGCCCACCTTCGAGGTGCGCACCTACCGCCTGTGCCGCCGCGTCCTGATCTTCCACCACTTCCCCGGCGAGCTGCCGGTCGCCGACGCCCTGACCCGCTCGATCGCGTTCACCTACGACGAAGGCCCGGTGGCGACCTACCTCACCGCCATCACCCAGTCGGGATACGCCCACCGGCAGGACGACACCTTCCTGCGCGAATCGCTGCCCCCGGTCGAGTTCGAATACAGCCGGATCCCGCTGCAAGACGGGCTCCAGCCGGGGGATGCCGAGGCGCTGCGCGTCCGCGAGATCGAGGCGCGCGACCTGGAGAACCTGCCGGTTGGGCTGGACGGCGCGCAGTATCGCTTCGTCGATCTCGACGGCGAGGGGCTGTCCGGCATCCTCACCGAGCAGGGCGCGGCGTGGTACTTCAAGCCCAACCTGGGAGACGGGCATTTCGGCCCGCTGCGCGCCGTGGCCGAGCGGCCCGCGTCCGCCGCGCTGAGCGGGAGCCAGCAGTTGCTCGATCTGGCGGGCGATGGGCAGCTCGATCTGGTCGAGCTGGGCGGCCCGATGCCGGGCTTCTACGAGCGCACGCACGAGCGCGGATGGACGCCCTTCGCCCCGTTCGAAGCGCTGCCCAACCTGAACTGGAGCGATCCGAACCTGCGGCTGGTGGACCTGACCGGGGATGGGCACGCCGACGCGCTGATCACCGAGGATCACGCGCTGGCCTGGCACCCGTCGCTGGGCGAGGCAGGCTTCGATGCGCGCCGCCGGGTGGCTCACGCGCTCGACGAGGAGCGCGGCCCGCGGCTCGTCTTCGCGGATGGGGCGCAGTCGATTCACCTGGCGGACCTGTCCGGCGATGGGCTGGTCGATCTGGTGCGCATCCGCGACGGCGAGGTGTGCTACTGGCCGAACCTGGGCTATGGCCGCTTCGGCGCCAAAGTGACGATGGACGGCGCGCCGCGCCTCGATTCGCCGGAACTGCTCGACCAGCGGCGCGTCCGGCTGGCCGACGTGGACGGCTCCGGCACCGCCGACCTGATCTACCTGGACGTGGACGGCGTTCACGTGTATTTCAACCGCGCGGGGAACAGTTGGAGCCCTGGCGCGCTGCTGGACCAGTTCCCGGCGGTAGACCATCTGGCATCCGTCCAGGTCGTGGACCTGCTGGGGCGCGGGACCGGGTGCCTGGTGTGGTCGTCGCCCCTGCCCGGCGATGCGCGCCGCCCGCTGCGCTACGTCGACCTGATGGACGGCACCAAACCGCACCTGCTGGTCGGCGTCAGGAACAACCTGGGCTCCGAGACGCGCATCACCTACGCGCCGTCCACGCAGTTTTACCTGGCCGACGCGGCGGCAGGCCGCCCGTGGGTCACGCCGCTGCCCTTCCCGGTCCACGTCGTCGAGCGGATGGAAACCTACGACCGCATCAGCCGCAACCGTTTCGTGTCGCGCTTCGCCTACCATCACGGGTTTTTCGACGGCGTCGAGCGCGAGTTTCGCGGGTTCGGCATGGTCGAGCAGTGGGATACCGAGGAATTCGCCGCGCTGTCGGACAGCGACGCCTTCCCGGCGGGGGATAACGTCGAGGCCGCGTCGCACATCCCGCCCGTGCTCACGCGGACGTGGATTCACACCGGCGCATTCCGGCGCGGCGCGGCGATCAGCCGCCAGTTCGAGACGGAGTATTACCGCGAGCCAGGGCTGACCGAGGGCCAGCGCGCCGCCATGCTGTTGCCGGACACCCTCCTGCCGCCCGACCTGGACGCCGGCGACGTGCGCGACGCCTGCCGCGCGCTCAAGGGATCCGTGCTGCGCCAGGAGGTCTACGCCCTGGACGGCACCGAGCGCGCCGGGCGCCCGTATACCGTCTCCGAGCGGACCTACGCCGTGCGCCGCTTGCAGCCGCGGCGTGGCGATCAGCCGGGCGTGTACCTGGTTCACCCGCGCGAGGTGGTGGATTTTCACTATGAGCGGACGCTGTTCGACGTCGAGGGCGAGGCGGTGGCCGATCCGCGCGTCACGCACGCCGTCACACTGGACGTGGACGACTTCGGCAACGTGCGGCAGGCCGTTGCCATCAGCTACGGGCGGCGCTATGCCGATCCCGATCCGCTGCTGACCAGCGACGATCACGCCAAGCAGAGCCAGCCGCTGATCACGCTGACTGAGCACGGCTACACTAACGCCATCTCGACCGGCGACGCCTACCGGGCACCCGCCAAGTGCGAAACGCGGACCTACGAGCTGCTCAACACCGCGCCCGCCGCCGCGCTGCCGGGCGTGACGAACCTGTTCCGGTTCGACGAGCTGATCGCGGCGGTGGCCGCAGCAGGTGACGGGAGCCACGACGTCCCCTACAGCGACGTGCTGGCCGCCAGCGCCACGGAGGCGCACCCGTACCGGCGGCTGGTGGAACACACCCGAATGCTGTACCGGCGCGACGACCTGACCGGGCTGCTGCCGCTCGGAACGCTCGAGGCGCGGGCGCTGCCCGGCGAAGGCTACCAGCTCGCGCTGACAGACGATCTCGTCGCGCAGGTGTACGCCGACCGCGTGACCGACGACCTGCTGCAAACCGAGGCCGGTTACGTCCACAGCGAAGGGGACGCCCACTGGTGGATCCCGGCGGGGCGCGTGTTCCTGTCGCCGGGCGCCGCCGATTCCCCCGCCGAGGAGCTGGCATTCGCGCGGCAGCATTTCTTCCTGCCCCACCGGTTCCGCGACCCGTTCGGCGCGATGGCGACGGCGCGTTACGACGATTACGACCTGCTGCCGCTGGAGACAATCGACCCGGTCGGCAACCGGGTCACGGCGGGCGAGCGCGACCCGGCGACGGGCGCGATCACCAATGGCAACGATTACCGCACCCTCCAGGCGGCGCTGATCACCGACGCCAACGGCAACCGCTCCGCCGCCGCGTTCAACGCGCTGGGGCTGGTGACCGGCACGGCGCTGATGGGCAAGGCGGGCGCCAGCACGGGCGACAGCCTGGCGGGCTTCACCGCCGATCTGCCCGAAGCGGTCCGGCGGGCGCACCTCGACGACCCGCTGGCCGATCCGGGCGCGATCGTGCAGGATGCCAGCACGCGCACGCTCTACGACGTGCGAGCGTACTTCCGCACCCGCGACGATCCCCAGCCGCGCCCCGCCGTGGCGTATACGCTGGCGCGCGAGACGCACGTCGCCGACTCCCCGCCCGGCCAGCCGCCCCGCTTCCAGCACGCGTTTTCGTACTCGGACGGCTTCGGGCGCGAGATTCAGCAGAAGCTCCAGGCCGAGCCGGGGCCGCTGGCCCCCGGTGGCCCGGACGTCGCGCCGCGCTGGCTGGGCACCGGCTGGACGATCTACAACAACAAGGGCCTGCCGGTCCGCGAGTACGAGCCGTTTTTCACCGCCACGCACCGCTTCGAATTCGCACGCGCCGAGGGCGTCAGCCCGATCCTGTTCTACGACCCGTTGGGGCGCGTGGTCGCCACGCTGCACCCCAATCACACCGTCGAGAAGGTCCTCTTCGACGCGTGGCGCCAGACGACCTGGGACGCCAACGACATGGCGCTGGTGGCCGATCCATCCGTCGACCCGGACGTGGGTGATTTCTTCCGCCGCCTGCCCGACGACGCGTATCTGCCGTCCTGGCACGACCAGCGCATCGGGGGCGCGTTGGGCGCTGCCGAGCAGGCCGCCGCCGCCCAGACGGCAGCCCACGCGGACACGCCGAACGTCGTCTGCTTCGACGCGCTGGGACGCGCCGTGCTGACCATCGCCGACGCGGGCGGCGGCACGCGCAACGCGGCGCGCCTGATCCTGGACGTGGAAGGCAAGCCGCTGGCCGTCGTGGACGCGCACGGCAGGCGCGTAATGGAGTACATGCTGCGCGTGCCGGGTCCGGCGGGCGGGACGCAGTTCACCGGCGGCTACGACCTGCTCGGCAACCAGATCGTGCAGGTGAGCATGGACGCGGGCGAGCGCCGGGTGCTGCTCAACATCGTCGGGAAGCCAGTGCGCCTGTGGGACGCGCACGGGGGGGTGTTCAGCACGCGCTACGACGCGCTCCAACGCCCCACGCACCAGATCGTGCAGCGCGGCGGCGGGGCGGCGACCGTGGCCGAGCGGTTGATCTACGGCGAGGCGCATCCCGACGCGGGGCGCAACCTGCGCGGGCAGCTTTTCCGCCACTACGACAGCGCGGGCGTCCTCACCAACGAGCGCTACGACGGCAAGGGCAACCTGGTCGAGAGCAGCCGCCAGCTTGCGCGGGCCGTGCAGCACGCGCCGGACTGGTCCGCACTGGCCGAGCTGGCCGATCCGGACGCCATCGCTGCCGCCGCCGCGCCGGCCCTGGACCCGGACGCCGTTTTCGTGAACCGCGCGCGCTACGATGCGCTCAACCGGCCCGTGATGCTGGTCACGCCTCATGGCGGGGCGACCCGCCCCTCGGTGGTGCAGCCGGTCTACAACGAGTCCAACCTGCTGAAACAGGTCGACGTGTGGCTGCGGCAGGGTGCCGCGCCCGCCGCGCCGCTGGATCCGGCCACCGCCGATCTGCACGCCGTGACCAACATCGACTACAACGCCAAAGGCCAGCGCGAGCGCATCGCCTACGGCAACGGAACGGTCACCACCCACAGCTTCGATCCCGAAACGTACCGCCTCACCCGGCTGGTCACCGCCCGGCCCGACTCGTTCGCGGCGGACGAGCGCACTGTGCAGGACCTGCGCTACACCTACGACCCGGTCGGCAACATCACGCACATCCAGGACGACGCCGACACCCAGAACGCCGTGTTCTTCCGCAACCGGCGCGTGGAGCCGAGCGCGAGCTACACCTACGACCCGCTGTACCGGCTGGTGCAGGCCACGGGCCGCGAGCATCTCGGCCTGGCGGGGAACGCCCTCGCGCCGCCCGGCCAGCCGGGCCACCACGACGCGCCCCGGCGCGGCCTGCCCCATCCCGGCGACGGAAACGCGGTCGGGACCTACACCGAGCAGTTCGAGTACGACGCGGTCGGCAACATCCTGCGGCTGGTCCACCAGGCGGAGAGCGGAAGCTGGACGCGCCGCTATGCCTACGCCGAGCCGAGCCTGATCGAGCCGGGGCAGGTCAACAACCGGCTGAGCGCCACCAGCCTGCCGGGCGACGATCCGCTGGGGCCTTTCAGCGCGCGCTACGAGTACGACGCCCAGGGCAACATGACCGCCATGCCGCACCTGCCCGTGATGCGCTGGGATGCGCACGACCGCCTGAGCGCGACCGCCCAGCAGGTCGTCACCAACGGCGGCACGCCCGAAACGACGTATTACGTCTACGACTCCGGCGGGGAGCGCGTCCGCAAAGTGACCGAGCGGCAGGCCGCGCCCGGCCAGACGCCTACCCGCCGGGCCGAGCGCATCTACCTGAACGGGTTCGAGATTTACCGGGAATATGGCGGCGACGGGAGCACCGTGACGCTGGAGCGCGAAACGCTGCACATCATGGACAGCGCGCAGCGCGTGGCGCTGGTGGAAACGCGCACCGCCGGCGCCGACGACGCCCCGGCCCAACTGGTCCGCTACCAGATGGGCAACCACCTGGGATCGGCCAGCGTGGAACTCGACGGCGACGCGCGCATCATCCGCTACGAGGAATACTATCCTTACGGCGGCACCGCCTACCAGGCCGTCCGCAGCCAGACCGACACCCCCGCCCGCTACCGCTACACCGGCAAAGAGCGCGACGAGGAAACCGGCCTGTATTACTACGGCGCGCGCTATTACGCGCCCTGGCTGGGCCGCTGGACCGCCTGCGATCCATCCGGGCTGGCCGACGGCACCAACCTCTACCGCTACGTGAACAACAACCCGGTGTTGTTCGTGGACGACGACGGGCTGGACACGACCACCAATGAGCTCATGCTCCAGATGATCGTCGCGCGCCAACGGGACCCCGAACAGTTCGCGCAGTTCCTCGCCGAGAACGGCGTCCTGGTGACCCGGTTCCTCAGCCCATACGGGTACCGGGGCTATTGTTACGAAGATCCCCAGCGTTATTTGCAGGCGTTCGACGCCGCCGCGGCGACGTGGTCGCAGCAGACGCGCATTCCCATCCCGTTCCCGGTCGCGCAGTGGCAGGAGCCCGATCCCAACGAGGTCATTCTGGCGGCCCTGCCCGACGGGACGGGCTACGTGGGCCGGCGGCGCGACTTCGAGCGCGTGTCGCAGGCGCAGCGGGCGCGGCGCGCGTTGCGCACGCTGGACAACATTCGCGGCGGCATATTCGGCGCCATCGGCTACGGGCTGGGCGGCGACGAAGGATCGGACGTCGGCGCGGCGTTCGACGGTCTCGCCACCGCCGCCGGTGGTGCAGCGCAGGCCCGCGCCCAGAACCGGGCCGTTGCGCCGCCGCCGTCTCGCCCCACGACCACCGTGCGCAGCACCCGCACCGACCGGCCCGCATCGCGCCGCGAGGGCGGATCGAGCACGGGCCAGCGCCGCCAACCGCGCCAGCGGCAGCAGACCACGCCGCGCACCGCCACGCCCCGGCCCGCGCCCCTGTCGTCGCCCGCGCAGATCGTCCAGCGGCTGGAGGGCCACGTCCGGACCCAGAACCAGCGGCTGGCGAACGCGATCCGCAACGGCAACCGCCAGTACCTGGAAAATCTCGGCCTGTCGGACGCGCAGATCAACATCCTGCTCAACCCGCAGCACAGGGCCTTCGCCGCGCAGTACGGCAACGCCATTGAGCGCGCCGTGGGGCGGGCCATCCGCTCGGACGCGCAGCTCAGCGGCATGATTGTCGACACGCGCAACCAATCCGGCACCGTCTTCCCGACGCGGCCCGGCGGCGGGCGCTCGCTGCGGCCCGATTTCGGGTTCAGCAGCGGCCCACTGCAAGGCAACATCATCGACCTGACGACGCCTGGGCAGGCCGCCGGCAAACTGGAGAAATACCACGACCGCGTGATCGTTCTGACCTATGACCGGCCCACGTTCTGAGCGCCCAGCCGGGCAGGCCGGGCGTGACACACCACAAGGAGACTGACCATGCGCCTGCAAGGACGCGAACTCAAACTCGAAATGCAAGGAGCAGACGTCCGCCTGCTGCAATTTGAGCTGGGCCTGCTGGGGCTGGACGTGCCCAACGACGAGCAGTTGAAGAACTTTTTCGGCGAAGGCACCCAGCGCGCCGTGATGCGCTTCCAGCAGCAGTTCAATCTCGACCCGACGGGCCTCGTTGATGAACGGACCGCGCGGCAGATCAACGGGATGATCGGCGAGCGGGTGCCGGTCGAGAAGGCGCTCGACCAACTGGCCGATCTGGTGGCGGCGCTTCACAAACAGCTCGCCACCCTGGCGCGCGACAACGTGACGCTGCGCCGCGAGGCCCGCCGCCTGAAAGAGACGCTCGACGCGCTGTCCGCTGCCCACGAACAGCTCAAGGCCGAGGCGACGGCTTCGGCGGGACGCGTGGCCGAACTGGAGCGCGCGCTGGCCCAGGCCGCGGCCCGCATCCGCGAGCTGGAGGCCCGGCTGGGCGAGGGCCAGGATGACCGGCTGATCGTGCGCGGGCGCGTGGTCAGCGAGGCGCAGTCCGGCCTGCCCGATCTGCGGGTCGTCGCGGTGGACAAGAACATCGGCCAGGACGCGATCCTGGGCGAGGCGACCAGCGGCGCGGGAGGCGCGTACGAGATCGCGTACGAGCCCGCCGCCCTGCGCGAGCGCGGCAAGGATCGCGCCGATCTGCAGGTGCAGGTCTTCGCGCCCGAGGGCGGCGACGGGCCGCTGGCCCTCTCGGACGTGCGCTATGACGCGGGCAGCCCGGCGATCATCGATGTGCAGGTGCCCTCCGGCCAACTGCCCCGCGCGGCGGAGTTCGCGCGGCTGACCGGCGCCGTGCGCGCCCACGTCCCCGACTCGCTGGCCGCCCTTCAGGAAGACGACCAGCGCCAGGATATCACCTATCTGGCGAACAAAACCGGCTGGGATGCACGCATGGTGGCGATGGCCGCCCTGTCGGAGCAGTTCAGCGCGCAGACCGACATCGCGCCGGAATTCTATTACGCGCTGTTCCGCGCCGGGCTGCCCGCCAACGCGGACGTGTTGGGCCGCGTGGCGCCCGAAACGGTGGGGACGCTGTGGCAGCGCGCCGTCGAGCAGGACATCATCCCGCCTGATCTGGCCGACCGGATCCCCGAAACGGTCGAGCGCTTCGCCGCCGAGAGCGCCCGCCGCCTGTTGGAGGCGCCCGCCGCGGTCGGCGTGTCGTCGCTGAACGACCTGCTCAGCGTGTCGCTGGGAGACGACGCCGGGCAGAAAGAGCGCTTTTCGCGGCTGTATTACGAGCACCGCGACGACCTGGGCCGTTTCTGGCAGCGCGTGGGCGACGAGCTCGGCGAGGCGGCGGCCCAGCGGCTCCAGCTCGACGGGCAGCTCAGCCTGCTGACGGTCAACAACGCGGCGCTCGTGGGACGGCTGCACCAGGCCGCCGACCTCAGCACCCCGCTCGACCTGGTGAGCCAGGGCCTCTACCGGCCCGACCGCTGGCAAGAACTGCTGGATGGCAACGTGGCGATCCCGGACGAGATCCCCGGCGACACCCCGGAAGCCAAACGCGCCAATTACGCGGACGTCATGGCGAACCAGCTCCGGCTGAGCTATCCGACCGCCGTCGTGGCCGACATGGTGGACCACGACGCGATCCCCCTGCACGCCGGCCAGCAGGTCAAGAGCGCGGTTGTGCAGTTTCTCGGCGAGCACCAGGGACAGTTCGAGCTGGGCGTGCAGCCGGTGGAGCTGTACCTGCAGCAGCACGATCTGGCGCTGGACGACGCGACGCTGGGCGCGGTCAAGCAGTTGCAGCGCGTGTACCAGTTCAGCCCGTCCGACGACGCCATGGCGACCCTGCTCCAGCACAACATCGACTCGGCCTATGCCGCCATCCAGTACACCGAGGGCGAATTCGTGCAGTTGTTCGCGGGCGACCTGGGCGGCGAGACGATCGCGCACGTCACCTATGCCAAGGCGCACCAGGTCCACCACACGGTATTGAACCTGATGAGCACCTATCTCGTCCAGCAGAGCGCGCCCCAGATGTACGTCCTCGCATCCGACGCGTTCGCCGATCCCGACGATACGGGCGTGCTCGCCTACCCGACGCTCGAGGGCCTGTTCGGCGAGATGGATTATTGCGCGTGCGAGCACTGCCGGTCGATGCTCAGCCCGGCGGCGTACCTGGTCGACCTGCTGCAATTCATCGACCTGCGGCGCTTCAACAGCGCGGGTGTAGAACTGCCTCCCAGCTACGAGAAGGAGAACCCGATCGACGTCCTGCTGGGGCGCCGTCCCGACATCGCCCACATCCAGCTTAGCTGTGAAAACACCAACACCGTCCTGCCCTACATCGATCTGGTGAACGAGATTCTCGAATACTTCGTTGCCAACGGCATCGCCAACGGGACGTTCTCGCTGGAGAACTTCACCGGGTTCAACGTCGAGGACGGCGTCACCACTGCGGACCTGCTGGCGAATCCCCAGTTCGTGAACGATGCCGCCTACGCGCACCTGCAAAGCGAGCTGTTCCCGCTGCCGCTGCCGTTCCACCAGCCGCTGGAGGCGCTGCGCCGCTACTTCGCCCATTTCGACATTCCGCTCCACGCCGCGATGGAAGCCCTGCGCCAGGACGACGCCCTCACCCGCGCCGCCGGCCCCGACGACCCGGCCTACGGCTGGGAGGACATCCTGATCGAGCGGCTGGGATTCTCGCGGCAGGAAGCCGCGATCCTGACCGACAGCACGCCGCCCCTCCAGGCGCTGTACGGCGAGGACCCGGCGACCGTCTCCGAGGCCGCGCTGGTGGCCGATCTGTCCAACGTCAAAGCCTTCACGCGGGCGGTCGGCATCACCTACGAAGAAGCCATCGAGATCACGCGCACCCGCTTTATCAACCCGCACAGCCACCTGATCCCCAGGTTGGAGCGGCTGGGCGTCGACTTCGCGGCGATTCACGCCTTTCATAGCGGCGCGCTCAGCGAGGCGGATTTTCGCAATCTGCTGCCCGCCGATTTGGACGAATCCCCCTACGGCGGGGATGTGGCGCAGTGGATTACCGACGGCTTCGACGCCATCATGGGCCTGATCGTCCTGGCGGACCCGTCCGGCAGCGAGGACATTTGCAGCTTCGACCAGTTCGAATTCCGTTACGCGCTGCCCGACTTCGACGCCAACCGCCTGCGCCCCAGCGAGTTTTTGAAGCTGCTCCGCTTCATCCGGCTGTGGCGCAAACTGGGCTGGTCCATCGACCTCACCGACCGGGCTATCGCCGCGCTGTGGCCCGCCGCCCAGGCGCCCGATCCTGGCGATGACGAGGCCGCGCGCATCGCCAAGCTGGATGCCGGTTTCGCCGTCCTGCTGCCCCGGTTGGCGGCGGCGCTGAACGTCATGGACGCGCTCAACCTGCGGGCCGGGCGCGACCTGCCCGCGCTGCTCGCGCTGTGGGCGCCCATCGACGCGCACGCGACCGGCTCGCTCTACCGCCAGATGTTCCTCAACCCGGCCATCCTGAAGCAGGATGACGTCTTCCGCGAGGACGGCTTCGGGAACGTCCTGACCGACCCGGCGGAAACGCTGGCCGCCCACGCCGGGGCGCTGCGGGCCGCGTTCAACCTGACCCAGGACGAATACGCGCTGATCGTGGACGACCTCGGTTTCGACGACACGACGCCCCTCACCCTGGATGCGATCAGCCGGGTGTTCCGGCGCGGGCACCTGGCGCGCAAGCTGCGGCTGAGCGTGCGCGAGCTGCTGGCGCTGGTGGCGCTGTCCGGCCTGGACCCCTTCGCCGCGCCGGACCCACCCCACCCGGCGGCGCTGCGTTTCGTCCAACTGGCCCAGGCCATCAAGGAATCGCCGTTCAAGATCAGCCGCCTGCTCTACCTGCTGCGCCACGACGACCTGACCGGCAACGCGTCGCCGGACGCGGCGAGCGTGCGCGCCTTCGCCCGGACGATCCGTGACGATCTGGCGCGAATCGAGGGCGAGCACGTCGTCGAGGACGACCCGACCGGCGAGATCGCGCGCGGCAAGATGGCGCTGGTTTACGGCAACGACGTGGCCGACACGTTCTTCGGCCTGGTCAACGATACGTCGGTGTACAGCGTCGGATCGTACACCCACGACCAACCGGAGCTGCAGGCCGACATCCTGGCCGTCACCGACCGGATCGCCTACGACCACTTCCAGCGGCAGCTCACGTTTCGCGGCGTGATGACCGATCAGGCGCGCGACGATCTGCAAGACGCGGCCAGCGCCACCGATCCGTTCCGCGCGGCGGTCCAGGCGCTGTACGACGAGGCGCGAGCTCAGTTCCGGCTGTTCTTCGACCGCTTCCCGGACCTGGAAGCGCTGTACACCGCGTTCGCCACGTCGCCCGACCCGCTGGAGGCGCGGATGTCCGCGCTGCTGGCCGACTTCCTGCCCGCGCTGCGGCGCAAACTGAAGCGGCAGGCCGTCCGGCAGATCGCCAGCGGCCAGATCGGCGCGGAGCTGGCGCTGACCGACGCGCTGCTCGAACAGCCGGACCTGCTGCACGCGGCGGCGGATCCCGCCGACCCGCTGATCGCCGACTTCCTGAACGTGGAAACCAGCGGGGCATCGGTCGATTACTTCTTCGCGGATACTGCCGCCGGCGCGCCGGACCTGTCGTCGGAGGCCGTGCCCGGCATCGACTACGGGCCGGGCCAGAACACCCTGCCCGCCAACCCGGCGGGCGGCGGCGCGGCGATCAGCGGCGTGTGGCGCGCCTACCTCGACGTGCCGGATACCGGGCCCTACAACCTGATCGTAGAGTCCGAGGCCGGGGCGGACGTCACGCTCGCACTGGACGGAGCCCCCGTGGCGCTGGCCGAGGCGGACGGCGTCTGGCAGAACCAGGAGCCGGTCGCGCTGGAGGCGGGCCGCCTCGTCCGGCTGGAACTCACCGCGCAGCAGGTCACCGGGCGGCTGGCGCTCAAATGGGAGAGCAAAGGGCTGGCGCGAGAGAGCATCCCGGCGCGCCATCTCGCCCCGGCGCTGTACGTGGACCGCTTCGCCGCGGCCTACATCCGGCTGTTGAAGGCGCTGTCGATCGTCGAGGAATTCGACCTCTCCGCGGCGGAGATCACCGCTCTCGGCGCGCACCCGGACACCCACATCGCGGGCGCGGGCTGGCTCAACGCGCTGCCCGTCGCGCCGCCGGACGGGGCCGCGGATGGCCCGGCGCTGCTGGCCGGGTTCATGGCCGCCCTGGACTATCACCGCCTGAAAACGGACCTGAAGATCCGCGACGCCCGCCTGGCCGACGTGCTGGCCGACCCCGCCGCCGTGACCGGGGACGGCACGAGCCTGCTCACCTGGGCGACCGGCTGGGCCGGGGACGACGTCACGGCGCTGCTGGCTCGCTTCGGGCTGGCGCTGGACGACCTGGGGCACCTGGAGCACCTGCTGCGCCTCAAGCGGGCGTTCGACGTCGTGAAGCCGGTCGGCATCCGGGCGGCGGACCTGCTCGCCAGCGCGACCAACGCAGCCACCGCCGCCACGGTGCGCACGCTCCAGGGAGCGCTGCGCGCGCGTTACGACGCCAGCGTGTGGCTCGACGTCGTCCAGCCAATCAACGATGACCTGCGCGCCATCCAGCGCGATGCCCTGGTCGCGTTCGTCCTGCACCGGCTCAAAAGCTCGCCGGCGACGCAGCACATCGACACGCCGAACAAGCTGTTCGAGTTCTTCCTCATCGACGTGGAGATGGACCCGTGCATGCGGACCTCGCGCATCAAGCAGGCGATCTCGACCGTGCAGTTGTTCATCCAGCGCTGCCTGCTCAACCTGGAGCCGGAAGTCGCCTCCAGCTCGATCAAGGCCAAACAGTGGGAGTGGATGAAACGCTATCGCGTCTGGGAAGCCAACCGCAAGGTGTTCCTCTTCCCCGAAAACTGGCTGGAGCCGGAGCTGCGCGACAACAAATCGCCCTTCTTCAAAGACCTGGAAGGCGAGCTGCTCCAGTCCGACATCACCGACGACGCGGCGGCGGTTGCCCTGCTGCATTACCTCGAAAAGCTGGACGAAGTCGCCAGGCTAGAAATCTGCGGCATGTACCTCGAAGAGAACGAGGCCGGCACGCAGGCGGACGACATCGTCCACGTCATCGCGCGCACAGCCGGTGCCCGGCGCGCGTACTACTACCGGCGGCTGGACGGTGGCGCGTGGCTGCCGTGGGAGAAGGTGGGCGTCGACATCGAGGATAACCCCGTGGTGCCGGTGGTGTGGAAA
Source organism: Anaerolineae bacterium (assembly GCA_018432315.1). Classification (GTDB taxonomy): domain Bacteria; phylum Chloroflexota; class Anaerolineae; order Aggregatilineales; family Aggregatilineaceae; genus LM3-B42. The sequence goes on along the minus strand of JAHDLB010000042.1, from coordinate 25,599 downwards.
GGCCGGTTGTTCCTGTTCTGGGTGAGCCTTCGCCAGGAAGTGCCGCCCGGCCAGTCGTCCCCGGTCGGCAGCGCGGACAAATCGCTGACCGAGCTCACCGGGGCCGACCTCAGCGGCAGCACCAAAGTGCGGGCGACCGCCACGCTGTACTGGAGCGAGTACTACAACGGCAAGTGGCAGCCGCCGAAAACGTCCGACATCAACCGCGCGCAGGAGATCGCCGAATACAACCCCGCCACGACGATCTTCGACCGCCGCAAGCTCACCCTGTACACCTCGACGAACAGCGACGGCGCGCTGCTGGTGAACGTGACCTACATCCCCCAGTCGCACAAGGCCAAGCAGTTCAAGCTGTACAACACCCACAGCCTGCCCGTCCTGCCGGGCGACGAATCCCTGGGCGGCGGGATCATCGGCGGCGGAATTCCGTGGTTCACCCAGGCGCGCAGTTTCAGCACCGGCAACGGCCCATTCTCGATCGAGTATTTCAACCCGCTCGCGATCGTGGGCGATTGGGAGTTCAGCCGCGAGGTGCTGGGGCACGCCCTCGCCTACAAGGTGATCGAGCCGCGCCACCCGCTCGCGGACGTGTTCCAGGCCCCATTCTTCTTCCAGGACCGGCGCCACGTGTTCTACGTCCGCTCGGCGATGAGCGCGATCTTCGTCTGGGATCACACGGATGTCGGCGTGCAGGTGACGCCGCCGGTGGTGGCGATCCCCGACGTGCCGCCGCTGGTGACCAAACCCGGTCCGTGGGATCTCGTCCTGCCGGAAGAACTCGACTTCCCGCCGATGCGCCTGGTGCCCGGCGTCGTCGATCCCAGCCCGGTCGAGCATTTCCTGAACCAGAACGTCACCATCAACCAGGCTATCGCCACCACCGGCACCGTCCGCTACGGCGATCGGATCATCGGGCCGGGCGGCTCGATGCTGTTCGACGCGGCGGATGGCCTGATTCGCTGAGCACCTCAACGGGAGACGCGCCATGAACAACCAGCTATCCATCGGCTTTCACGAATACCAGACCGCCCAGGACACCAACATCGTCGTGAATGCCTACCTGACGCCTCAAAAACGGTTCGACTACACGTTTTACAACCACTTTCACCCCTACGTGGGCGAGCTGGTCGAGCAGCTCAACAAAAAGAGCATCGACGGCCTGCTGGACGTCAACTTTCACGCCAGCCTGGTCGAGGACTTCTTCGCCGCCGTATACGACCCGTCCACCTCGTTCACCGTGGGCGTCAAGCATTTCCCCAAAGAGATCGACGTCAGCGAGCAGGGACCGTATGCGATCTACAACTGGGAGCTGCTGTTTCACGTCCCGCTGACCATCGCCGTGCACCTGAGCAAGAATCAGCGGTTCGCCGAGGCGCAGCGCTGGTTTCACTACATCTTCGACCCGACCAGCAACGACAAGGACGTCCCCGCGCCCAAACGGTTCTGGAAGTTCCTGCGCTTTCGCCAGGCGACCGACGTGCTGCAAATCGACGAGATGCTGCACATCCTCAGCCAGCCGGACAGCGAGAGCACCGACGCCGAGCGCGCCCTCAAAGAGCTGATCCTCAGCTCGTACGAGGCCATCCGCAACAACCCCTTCCAGCCCCACGTGGTTGCCCGGATGCGCTTCCTGGCCTACCAGTACAGCGTCGTGATGAAGTACCTCGACAACCTGATCGCCTGGGGCGACAGCCTCTTCCGCCAGGACACGATCGAGACGATCAACGAAGCGACGCAGATTTATGTGCTGGCGGCCAACATCCTCGGACCGCGCCCCCAGCGCATCCCCCCGCGCGGGACGGTCCGCCCCAGGACGTACGCGCAGCTTCGCGCCGCCGGGTTGGACCCGCTGAGCAACGCCCTGGTCGAGATGGAGGGGCAGTTCCCGTTCAACCTGTTCCTGCCCCAGGCCGAAGGCGTAGACACCGAGCAGGCGCACCCGCTGTTCGGCATGGGCCGCACGCTCTATTTCTGCGTGCCGCGCAACGACAAGTTGCTCGGTTACTGGGACGTGGTGGCCGACCGCCTGTTCAAGATCCGCCACTGCATGAACATCGAGGGCATCGTGCGCCAGCTCCCGCTGTTCGAGCCACCGATCGATCCGGGCATGCTGGTCAAAGCCGCCGCCGCCGGGATCGACATCAGCAGCCTGGTCAGCGGCCTGAACCAGCCGGTCGTGCCGGTGCGCGCGCCCCTGTTGATCCAGAAGGCGCTCGAACTTTGCGGCGAAGTGCGCAACCTGGGCGCCAACCTGCTCGCCGCGCTGGAAAAACAGGACGGCGAGACGCTCTCGCGGCTGCGCCAGCAGCACGAAATCGCGATCCAGCAGTTGGTGCAGGACGTGCGCTTCCTGCAGTGGAAAGAGGCCGAAGAATCGACCGAGGCCCTGCTGCGCAGCCACGTCACCGCGCTGGAACGCTACCGGCACTACAAGCGCCTGCTGGGCGCCAGCGAGCAGGACCTGCCGGGCCGCGACTCGCTGACGCTGGATCGCGCCGGGCTGAGCAGCCTGAACGAGAACACGTTCGACGAGATATACGATAGGCTGGTTGGGCAGTACGCCAGCCTGTTGGAGACGGAAGACTACCCGCCGCTGCGGCTGGCCGGGGGCGGCGGTGACGGGGCGCTGTACCTGAACCTGAGCGAAAACGCGGAGTTGAACGAGCACGCGCCGCTGGCCCGCGATCTGCGCATCGCGGCCACGGTCACCGATGGCATCTTCGGCGTGCTGGCGCTGCTGCCCCTCTTCAAGCTCGACCTGCACTACTGGGGCATCGGCGGCACGATGGACCTGACCGGCGGCCAGATTTTCTCCGGCGCGGGCCGCATCATCTCCGGCTCGATTAACACCGCCGCCGCCATCCAGGAGAGCCTGGGGGCCAGCGCCGGGCGAACGGCGGGCTACGAGCGGCGCGTCGAGGACTGGGTGCTGCAGGCGAACGTGGCCGCGCTGGAGCTGGTGCACGTCGGGCGGCAGATCATCGGCTCGCTGATCCGCGAGCAGATCACACGTCACGAGTACGAGGTCCAGCAGCAGCAGATCGAGCACGCCCAGGAGATCGACGCGTTCCTGCAGGACAAGTTCACCAACCAGGAGCTGTACGGGTGGATGCAGGGCGAGCTGTCGCGCCTGTATTACGAATACTACAAGTTCGCCTTCGACATCGCGCGCAAAGCCGAGCAGACGATGAAGCACGAGATCATGCGCCCCGAGCTGGACGAGCTGAGCTTCGTCAAGTTCAACTACTGGGACGGTGGGCGCAAGGGCCTGCTCTCCGGCGAGGCGCTGCACCTCGACCTCAAACGCCTGGAGATGGCCTATCACGATCACAACAAGCGCGAGTACGAGCTGACCCGGCACATCTCGCTGCGCCAGCTCGACCCGCTGGCCCTGCTGGCGCTCAAGGCGACCGGCTCGTGCGAGTTCATGGTGCCCGAATGGCTGTACGACCTGGACACGCCGGGCCACTACTTGCGGCGCATCAAGAGCGTCAGCGTGTCGATCCCCGCGGTGACCGGCCCGTACACCAGCGTCAACTGCACCCTCTCGCTGCTGAAAAGCACGCTGCGCCGGTCGCCGCTGCTGGCCGATGGCGAATACGCGCGCCAGGGGAGCGAAGATCCGCGCTTCGCGGACAACTTCGGCACGATCCAGTCGATCGTGACCAGCGGCGCCACCAACGACAGCGGCCTGTTCGAAACCAACCTGCGCGACGAGCGCCGCCTGCCCTTCGAGGGCGCGGGAGCCGTCAGCCACTGGCAGTTGGAGCTGCCCGCCGAGTTCCGCCAGTTCGACTACAACTCGATCTCGGACGTGGTGCTGCACGTGCGCTACACGGCGCGCCAGGGCGGCGGCCCGCTGCGCGAAGGCGCTGTGGCTCACCTGCAAACGCTGTTCGAAGCGGCGGAGTCGTCCGGGCTGGTCCACATGATCAGCCTGCCGCACGACTTCCCGACCGAGTGGCACCGCTTCCACGCCGGCGACCAGGATTTCCAGGCGACGATCGGCATGGCGCACTTTCCGTATTTCGTGCAGGGCCGCGAGATCACGATCACCGCCGCGGAGATGATCGCCTTGCGCGAGCGCGAAACCGTGCCCACCGTGCCCGCCGGGCTGGACCCCGGCGCGCTGGCGACCGGGCTGGCCGACGACAGCGAAGCGATCCTGACGCTGGCCGAGGACGGCGACGTGCTGGTGCGCGGCGACACCGCGCCCGTTTTCGTGCTGCTGCGCTACACCGTCGAGTGACGGGCGCTGGCCGTCACCCGGCGATCACGGCGGCTTCTGCGATGCGTGCGGGAGCCGCCGTTTGTTCCGGCCCGGATCACAGCTCCGAGTTGTGTTTGAGCCAGTCGATGATCTCGTCGACGTAGCCGAACGCCAGCCCCGTGACCGTATCCGCGGCGCCGTAATAGATCGCGACGCGCCCGGTGGGGGCGTCCACCAGCGCGGCGCACGGGAACACCACGTTCGGCACGTCGCCCACGTTCTCGTAGGGCATCTGCGGCGACAGCAGGTAGGGCGCCGAGCGGTAGATCACCTTCCACGGCTGGTCGAGATCGAGCAGGGCCGCGCCCATGCTGTACACGAACCCGTTGCACGACGTCAGCACGCCGTGATAGATCAGCAGCCAGCCCTCCGCCGTCTCGATCGGGATCGGCCCCGCGCCAACCTTCGTGCTCTGCCACGTCCACGCCCTGGGCGCCATCACGAACCGGTGGCGGCCCCAGTGCACCATGTCCGGGCTTTCGCTGTAGAAAATGTCGCCGAACGGTGTGTGACCCGTGTCGCTGGGGCGGCTGAGCATCGCGTATTTGCCGTGAATCCGGCGCGGGAACAGCACGCCGTTGCGGTTGTAGGGCAGGTAAGCGTTTTCGAGAAAGTGGAACGACCGGAAATCGAGCGTGTAGCCGATCCCGATCGTCGGGCCGTGATAGCCGTTGCACCACGTCACGTAGTACCGGTCTTCCAGCCACACCACGCGCGGATCGTAGCGGTGGACGAAGCCCGCCAGCGCCTCGTCGGGGAACTGCCAGGCGATCGGCTCTGGCTCGATCTCCCAGGTGATGCCGTCGCGACTGCGCCCGGCGTGCAGATTCATCAGCCGCCGCGTGTCGTCGACGCGGAACACGCCCGCAAACGCGCCATCGTGTGCGACGGCGGCGCTGTTGAAGATGCTGTTCGAGCGCGGCAGCAGGTCGCGCGGGATGATCGGGTTGCGGCTGTAGCGCCACACCACGGCCTCGCTGCCGGGAGGGCGGTCCTCCCAGGGAATGTTGGGCAGGCTGTCGCCTATCACGTGAATTGATGGGGTTCGTTGGGGTTCCATGCGGTTTTCCTACCGGTGAGCGCGGATTTCTCCCAATGGTATCACCATTCCCCCGCGCCTGAAATGCCCGCTTGCCCCGGCCCGGCTATAATCGGGACGCGTGGACAGCAGATCGGCGACACCGACAAGGAGCGAGCTATGCCCCGGTGGATGGTGGGGAGTCTCGGCGCGGCGGCCCTGGCCGCGCTCGTTTTCGTGCTGCGCGCGCCGGACGGGGCGCGCCATCTCGCCGCCGCGCTGCCCATCCTGGCCGTGCTGACGCTGATGGTCGGCTTTGGCTGGGGCGGGCAGCGGGCCGGCCCGGCGGGCTGGCTGATCGGGCTGGCGGTGGGCGGGGCGGCGTTCGGCCTGACGTTCGAGGTGTGGTGGGTATCCCAGCTCAAGGGGCTGCTGCTGTCGGGATTCGTGCTGGCGGTGCTGTGGCCCGCGCTGTACCTGTATCACGTCGTCGAGGGGGCGGACGGCATCCGCGCCCTGGCGACCGCGCTCGAAGCCCTGATCCGCGACCGGGGCCTGCTGCTGATCGTCGTGGCGTGGGCCTTCAGCGGCATGCTCGAAGGGCTGGCGGGGTTCGGCCTGCCGGTCGCCATCGTCGCGCCGATGCTCGTCGGCCTGGGCGTCCCGCCGGTGGGGGCGGTTGCCGCCGTGGCGGTCGGGCACGCGTGGTCGGTCACGTTTGGCGACATGGGCGTGATCTTCCAGACACTGACCGGCCTGGTCGACGTGGACGAGGGGCGGCTGGCCGCGACGGCTGCCGCGCTGTTGGGCGTGGCGTGCCTGGCGACCGGGCTGGCGGCGGCGCGCATTCTGGGCCAGGAACGCCGCTGGCCAGCGGTGCTGATCGTGGCGGTGGTCATGAGCGCGGCCCAGTACGGGCTAGCGGTGGTCGGCCTCACGCCGCTGGCCGCGTTCGGCGCCGGGCTGGCGGGGATTCTCTGCGGCGCGGCGATCAGCCTCGCCAGGAACCGCCGCGAGGGGCACGCACCCGTCGCGCTCCGGATCACGCCATCGCTCGCCGCTGCCACCGGGGCGTATGGCGGGCTGGCCGCGCTGCTGTCGGCCATCATCCTGATCCCCGCGCTCAACGAGGCGCTGCGCGGGTTGATCTGGCAGGCGAGCTTCCCCCGCGTCGCCACCGCGGACGGCTTCGTGACCGAGGCGGGCAGCGGGCAGGTCATCCGGCCCCTGGTGCATCCCGGCACGGCGATCCTGCTGGTGGCGATCCTCAGCTACGCGATCTACCGCCGCCGCGGGATCAGCGCGCCGGGGAGCTGGCGTACCGCCGCCGGGGCGACGTGGCGCTCGGCCATGCCGGCCACCATCGGCATCGTGAGCATGGTCGGCCTCTCGACGCTGATGGACCATACCGGCATGACCCAGCGGCTGGCGGACGCGCTGGCCGATCTGCTCGACACAGCCTTCCCGACCGTGTCGGCGCTGGTGGGGATGCTCGGCGCGTTCGCCACCGGCAGCAACAATAACTCGAACGTGCTGTTTGCGTCGCTTCAGGAAGAAGTCGCCCTGCTGACCGGCATCGCGCCGGGCCTGCTGGTGGCGAGCCAGACCACCGGCGGCGCGCTCGGCAGCATGATCGCCCCCGCCAAGATCATCGTCGGGTGCAGCACGGTGGGGCTGCACGGGCGCGACGGGGAGGTACTGCGCGTCACGCTGCCCTATGGGCTGGCGATTGGTTTGGGGATTGGCGCGCTGGCCCTGGTCGCCAGCCTCGTCTGAGGGATTACAGCCCGTTGGCCTTGGCGTCGTCCCACAGCGCGTCCATGTCGGCCAGCGTCATCTCGTCCAGGTCGCGGCCCTGGGCGGCGGCCTGCTGCTCGATGTACTCGAACCGGCGGTAGAACCGCGCGTTCGCGCCGCGCAGCGCCGACTCCGGCTCGACGTCCAGCCAGCGCGCCAGGTTCACCACGGCGAACAGCAGGTCGCCGATCTCGCCCGCGCGGGACTCCGCGTCTTCGGCGGCCAGCGCTTCGTCGAGCTCCTCGCGCACTTTGGCGATCACCGGCTCCATCGAGTCCCAGTCGAACCCCACCCGCGCGGCGCGGTCCTGGTAGCTGTGCGACTGCACCAGCGCCGGCAGCGATTTGGGCACGCCGTCCAGCCGCGATTTGCCCCGGTGATTCTTCTCGGCCTGCTTGAGCCGGTCCCAGTTGACCTTGACGTCTTGCTCGTCGCTGACCTCGGTTGAGCCCCACACGTGAGGATGTCGCCGGACGATCTTCTCGTTGATCGTCGCGATGACGTCGGCCATGCGGAACTCGCCCTCGTCAACCGCGATCTGGCTGTGCAGCACGATCTGGAGCAGCAGATCGCCCAGCTCCTCGCGCAGCGCGGCAACGTCCCCCGTATCGAGCGCGTCGAGCACCTCGTACGTCTCTTCGAGCAGGTACGGGCGCAGCGAGGCGTGAGTCTGCTTGCGATCCCACGGGCAGCCCTCCGGCGCGCGCAGGTGCGCGATCGTCTCCTGGAAGCGCTCGAAACTGCTCGGCTGGGCGAGCGGCGGCACGTACAGCAGCGCATCCGGCCCGGCCAGCGCCGCCCCGTCGAGCGCGCCGAGCGCTAGGCCGGCCACCTGCGACTCGACAGGGCGCACCAGCCGCAGCGGGTGATCGGCGGGGTACTGGTTGAGCAGGACCCGCCGCAGCGCATCCGCATCGACCGCGCCATCGACGGCCAGCAAAGCCGGGGCATCCGGGTTGAGCGGAGGATGGTGCAGGGCCGCGATCCGGCTCGCGCTGCCCACCTGGAGCTGGGCGGCGTCTTCCAGACCGAGCAGGGCCACCGCCGCGGGAAGCCATTTCAAAGCTGACAGAAGCATCATGACACCGGTCCTCTCAACGAAAACAGGCAAAGCCCCCATCGCGGGGTTTTGCCTGTGCATGTCCAACTGGTGCGCGCCGAACGGTCTAGCGCTTGGTGTAGGTCGGTGCCTTGCGCGCGCGCTTGAGGCCGGGCTTCTTGCGTTCCTTGATGCGCGGATCGCGCGACAGGTAATCGCCGTGGCGCAGGGTGTTGCGCCACTCCGGCTCGACCTTGAGCAGCGCGCGGGCCAGCCCCAACTGGATCGCGTCGCGCTGGCCGGTCGGGCCGCCGCCCTGGACCTTCACGGTGATGTTGTAGGCCGATTCCTGCCCGACGGCGTGCAGCGGGCCCAGCGCCAGCGCCAGGTCGCCCTCGCGGGTCAGGAATTCCTCGCCCGGCTTGTCGTTGATGATGATGCTGCCGTTGCCGCCCGTCCACAGCCGAACGCGTGCCGTCGATGTCTTGCGTCGCCCAATACCTTCATAATACTGAGTAGCCATGTTTTATCCTCTTCGTGCCTACAGTTCGAACACCTTCGGCTTTTGGGCCTGGTGCGGGTGATTTTCGCCGGCATAGACCTTCAGCTTTTTGATCATCTGGCGGCCCAGCTTGTTCTTGGGCAGCATCCCGCGCACCGCCGTGCGAATCACGCGGTCCGGGAATTTGTCCAACTGCTGGCGCAACGTGACCGAGCGAATCCCGCCCGGATAGCCCGAGTGGCGGTAGTACCGCTTGTCGTCGAGCTTGTTGCCGGTCACCCGGATTTTCTCGCAGTTGATCACGATCACGAAATCGCCCACGTCCATGTGCGGCGAAAAGATCGGTTTGTGCTTGCCGCGGAGAATTTGCGCGATCTGGGTGGCGAGACGCCCCAGCGTCTGGTCTTTCGCATCGATCACAAACCATTCGCGCTGGATATCTTCCGGCTTGGGTGTGTAGGTTTTGATCCTCATAATGGCACTTGCTCCAGCGGGCGTCTCCCCGCTCATCTCAATAGCTCACTTCGATCAAACAGAGGCCGTGCGGCGGCGCTGTCTGGTTCGGCCAGTCGCCGTCTGCCGCCCGAAACACGGCGTCGAACTCCTCAAGCGATACATCCCCTCGACCCACCCGGACCAGCGCGCCCACAACCCGCCTGACCATCCGGTACAAAAAGGCGTTGCCTTCAATCGTGTAGCGTATCACTTGCTCGCGCGACGTGGTGCCGGTCACTATCGCAAACTCGGACCGCATCACCTCGCGGATGGTGCTTTCGCCCTGCGTCGGACGACCGAACGCGGCGAAATCGTGCACCCCAATCAGGCTTCCGGCGGCCTGCCCCATCGCCTCGATGTCGAGCGGCGCGCCCGCGGGCACGTGCCAGGCATACCGGTCGAGCAGCGGGTGGCGGGCCGGCGCGACGTACAGCGTGTACTCATACGTCCGGCTGCGCGCATCGTAGCGGGGATGAAATCCCCTCGGCGCCACTTCCAGCGACCGCGCCGCAATCGTTTCGGGCAGGTTGGCGTTCAGCGCGCGCCACAGATCGTGTGGCGAGTGACGCCATTCGGCGTCGAAGGCGATGACCTGCCCGGCGGCATGGACGCCGGTATCGGTGCGGCCCGCGCCCAACACGGTTATCGCCTGTTGGGTCACCCGCGCGAGCGCGGCTTCGATGGTTCCCTGGACGGTGGGCGTGTCGCCCGCCTGGCGCTGGAAGCCATAGTACGGCGTTCCGTCGTAGGCAATCACCGCCCGGTAGCGCTCAGCCAGGGAGCCATCCGCGGCACGGGCCGGCACTCACTACGCTTCCTCGCGATCTACCAGCTCGAGCAGCACCATCTTGGCCGCGTCGCCCTGGCGAAAGCCCACTTTGTAGACGCGCGTATAGCCGCCGGGCCGCTGTTCGTACCGCGGGGCCAGCTCGTCGAACACCTTCGTCACGGAGTCCTTGTTGCGCAGCCGCGCAAAGATCAGGCGCCGCGCATGGACCGCGCGCTGCTTGTCTTCGTGGGCCAGCGCCCGCTTCGCCATAGTGATCATCTTCTCCGCCTCGGCCCGCACGGCGCGCGCCTTGGCGTCCGTCGTCTTGATGCGCTCGTGTTGGAACAACTGATTGATCAGGTTCCGGCGCAGCAACTTCCGGTGATCGGTGCTCCGCCCGAGCCGCTTCCCAGCTACTTTGTGTCGCATAACGGCTTGATTCCTCGTAGTTCTCAGTCAGGCTAGCTGCCGGTGAAGATGTCGTGCTCTTCGGGCAGATAATTCTTCTCTTTGAGCCGCGAAACCAGCTCATCGAGCGACTTCTCGCCGAAGTTGCGGATCGCCAGCATGGCATCCGGCCCCCGATCGAGCATTTCGAGCACTTCACCGACGTTCGTGATGCCTGTGCGCTTCAGCGAGTTGAACACGCGCACGCTCAGGTCCAGGGTTTCGATCGGCGTCTCGTAAGTTTCCGGCGGCAGCGCGTTCGGGTCCGGCTCGACGACCTCTTCCACCGGCGGCATCAGCGATTCTTCGCTCACACCGGCGATGATGATCAGGTGCTTCATCAGGATTTCCGCCGCCTGGCTCATCGCCTCTTCGGGGCGGATCGTGCCGTCGGTCCAGATCTCCAGGATCAGCTTGTCGTAGTTGGTCCGCTGGCCGACGCGCGCGCGCTCGACGTCGTAGTTCACGCGCTTGATCGGGCTGTAGATCGCGTCGACCGGCAGCTCGCCGATCGGCAGCCGGCCCCGGTCTTCCGCCGGCGAGAACCCCCGGCCCATCTGCACGGTGAACTCGATTTCAAGCTGGGCTTCGTCCGAGTCCGCCGTGAACAGGTACAGGTCCGGGTTGATGATCTCGACCTCAGCCGGGCACACGATATCCGCTGCGGTGACCGTTCCTTCGCCGTGCACATCCAGCCGCAAACGCGCCGACTCGGCATCATACAACTTGAGCCGGAGCTGTTTGACTTGCAGGATGAGCTGGGTCATGTCCTCTTTGACGTGCGGGATCGCCGAAAACTCGTGATGGACGCCCGACACGCGGATCGAGGTCACTGCCGCCCCGACCAGTGAAGACAACAGCACCCGTCGCAGCGCATTGCCCACTGTGATCCCGAAGCCCTGCTCCAGGGGGCTGATGATGAAGCGCCCGTACTTCTGAGACGTCGCGTCACCTTCGATTTTGGGCAACACCATGTTATTTGTGACCACGCCCCCTCCTCCAGATGGGACTGACACCCGGTTGTTGGAAGCTATACTCACCATTTACCGCGAGTAGTATTCCACAATCAGTTGTTCGTTCAATGGGAGATCGACATCGCGGCGTTCGGGTTCGCGCGTCACGGTGCCGGTCATTGCGTCAAGATCGATCCCCAACCATTCAGGCGCCGGCGGACGATCTTCCATATAGGATCGCAGTTCTTTGAAATAGGGCCGCTTGCGGCTGCCTTCGCGGATCGTGATGACGTCGCCGGGACGCACCAGGTACGACGGGACGTTGGTCCGGCGGCCATTGACCGCGATGTGCCCGTGCTGGACAATCTGCCGCGCATGGTTGCGCGAATCCGCCCACCCGAGCCGGTAAACCACGTTATCCAGGCGCGTCTCCAGGATCGTCAACAGGTTCGAGCCGGTCAGGCCAGGACGGCGCAGCGCCTCGCCGAAATAGCGGCGGAACTGGCGTTCCAGCACGCCATACACGCGGCGCGCTTTCTGCTTTTCACGCAGCTGCAGCGCGTAGTCCGAACCGCGACCACGCCGGAACTGGGCATCTTTGCCATGCTGTCCGGGCGGATACGCCCGACGCTCGACGGAGCACTTGGGGGAAAGACACCGCGCGCCCTTGAGGAACAATTTTTCCCCTTCGCGGCGGCACAACTTACATACGGGTCCAGTATACCGTGCCATTGAATATGGCTTCCTCCACACTAGGACAAGTGTGTTTACACCACTCGTCTGCAATTACCATGCCAGTCCGAAGACTGTTATACGCGCCGCTTCTTGGGGGGGCGCACCCCATTGTGCGGGATCGGGGTCACATCGGTGATCGAGCGCACCTTCAGCCCGCTGGCCTGGATGGCGCGAATGGCGGCTTCGCGGCCAGGGCCCGGCCCCTTGACGAACACATCCACTTCCTGCATGCCGTGTTCTTTGGCATTGTCCGACGCCTGCTGGGCAACCATCCGCGCCGCGTAGGGCGTGCTCTTGCGGCTGCCTTTGAAGCCCGCCGTCCCCGCGCTGGCCCAGGCGACCACGTTCCCCTGCTGATCGCTCATCGAGACGATCGTGTTGTTGAACGTCGCCTGAACGTGCGCCTGGCCGTACGGGATATTCTTTCTGACTTTCTTTGGCCCACGACGTGGCCCCTTGCGAGTACGTCCCATTGTCCCTATTTCTCCTCATTCGCCTTGTCGAGCACCAGGGCACGGCACCGCCCAATCCCGCCACCCCAACAGCGGCGGCGGTCGCGACTGCCGTATCGTTCTGTGGCGCTGCATTCCGGCGCGCAGCGTGAAGGTTATTTCTTCTTGGCCCCGCGACGGCGACCACGTCCAGCAACCGTCTTCTTCGGACCACGCTTGGTGCGCGCGTTCGTCTTGGTGCGCTGCCCGCGGACAGGCAGGTTGCGGCGATGACGCAAACCACGATAGCTACCGATTTCGATCAGGCGTTTGATGTTTAGTTGAACCTCGCGGCGCAACTCACCTTCCACCCGGAGACTGCCCACCTGCTCGCGCAAGGCCTGTACTTCCGCTTCCGTCAGGTCCTTGACGCGCGTGTCGGGGTTGACGCCCGACGTGCCCAGGATCTCGCGGCTGCGGGTGGAGCCGATCCCGTAGATGTAGGTCAGTGCGACTTCGACGCGTTTGTTACGCGGGAGATCCACACCTTCGATACGTGCCATAAAACCGTAATCTCCTCGTACTGCGGCAGGCTTGCTCTGCCGGACGGAATAGGTATTTTAGCGAAAAGCAGCGCGCTTGACTAGGGTTAACTTCGCTCGCGCCCCAATTCGGTCGCTGCCCTCGCCGTTGCGGACGATACGCTGCTAGAGCGCGGTCAGGATCAGCGGCGGGCCTTCGGGCGTGATGGCGATCGTGTGCTCGAAGTGCGCGCACAACGAGCCATCCACCGTCACCACCGTCCAGTGATCGTCGAGCACTCTGGTCGTTGGCCTGCCCGCGTTCACCATCGGCTCCAGCGCAAACGTGATTCCCGGCTCCAGCCGCACGCTGCGCCACCCGCGCGCCCGGTGGCGCGGTGAGGGCCACCAGTTGGGCACCTGCGGATCTTCGTGCATGCTCCGCCCGACTCCGTGCCCGGTGTATTCGCGCACCACGCTGTAGCCCCGCTCCTCGACATACGCCTGGACCGCGCGCGAGATGTCGCTCGTTTCGGCCCCGGCGCGCGCCAGGTCGATCCCGTGGTACAGCGCCGCCTCGGTGACCTCCAGCAGCCGCTGCGCCTCATCCGAGATCGTGCCGACGCCCATCGTGAAGGCCGAATCCCCGACGAAACCCTTGAAGATCGCCCCGCAGTCCAGGCTGATGATGTCGCCCTCCTGCAGGATGCGGTCCTCGCTCGGAATGCCGTGCACCAGCTCGTCATTGATCGAGGCGGTGACGGTGGCCGGAAACGGGAAGGGACTGCCCGGCGGATAGCCGAGAAAGGCCGCCTTGGCATTGTGCTTGTGCAGCACGTCCGCCGCGATGCGGTCCAGTTCCTTCGTGCTGATGCCGGGCCGCACCGCCTCGCGCATGGCTTGCAGCGCCATGGCGTTGATGCGACCGGCCTCGCGCATGATCGCCAGTTCTTCTGGCGTCTTGATGATTACCGCCATGTTTCACCTGGCACAAGTCTGCGTGAGGTGCACCGGCTGGATGACGCGCGCGTGCACCTCACAAGGTCCGGGTCGTGCTGCTGCGCCGGTCTAGCGCATGAACCCGTCGTAGTTACGCATGGTGAGCTGGGCTTCGAGCTGGCGCATGGTGTCGATCACCACGCCCACGACGATGATCAGGCCCGCGCTGGAGATGACCAGCGCCGGGTTGCCGCTCACCGCCGCCTCGCCCAGCGCGAGGCGCTGGATCACCTGCATGATGCCCGGCAGGATGGCGACCGCGCCCAGGAACACCGCGCCCACCAGCGTGATCCGGTTGACGATGCGGTTGATGTAGTCCTGCGTGCGCCGCCCTGGCCGGATGCCGGGGATGAACCCGCCGTTCTTTTGCAGGTTTTCGCCCAGGTTCTGGTTCTGGACCATGACGCTGGTGTAGAAGTACGTGAAGAAGACCACCAGCCAGAAGTACACGAACCAGTACCAAAAGCCCTGCTGGTTGCCGAACGTGTTCTGAATCCGGGTCGCGGTATTGCCGCTGAAAAAGCCCGCGATGATCGCCGGGAAGGTGACGATCGACTGAGCGAAGATCAGCGGGATCATGCCTGCCGTGTTGACCTTCAGCGGGATGTGCGTCGCGCCGCCGCCGTACATCTTGCGACCGCGCACGCGCTTACCGTACTGCACCGGGATGCGCCGCGTGCCCTCCTGGATGATCACGATGACGATGACCGTCACGATGGTCAGCGAGACGAATGCCACCAGGTTGAACACGAAGTGCGTCTGGAGCAGTTGGTACAGCCCCGACGGCACGCCAGCGACGATGCCGGCGAAGATGATGATCGAAATACCGTTGCCGATGCCCTGCTCGGTGATCAGCTCGCCCAGCCAGATGGCGAACATCGTGCCGGCGGTCATCGTGACGACGACCGACAGCGTGGTCAGCAAATCGCTGTTGCTGCCAAACCCGAAGCCGGGGATCAGCGTCGTGTTCGACACCTGGCTCACCTGGCTCTGGAAGATGTTCACCTGGCCGATGGCCTGCAACGCCGCCATCGGGATAGCCAGGTAGTAGGTGTACTGGTTGATCTTTTCCTGCCCGCCCGGCTCCTTGGCGATTGCTTCGAGGCGCGGAATGATCGGTACCAGCAATTGCAGGATAATCGAGGCCGTGATGTAAGGATACACGCCGTTCGCGATCACGCTGAAATTGGATACCGCACCACCGGATAGCAGGTTGAGCACACTCAGAAAGCCTGATTCGTCGCCGCTGAACAACGCGTCGAGCGCCTGGCGATCGACACCGGGCACCGTCACATGCGCAGCGAACTGGTAAATTATCAGGATCAGCGCGGTATACAGCATTTTCCGCCGGAGATCCGGCAGTCGAAATGCGTTGCGCAGCGCCTCGATCATAATGGTCTATCCTTCTTCGCTATTGTACTCTTGCCGACAGGACCGAAACCAGCCGGGGGCGCGTCATGCCGCAGCCACCCGGCCCGGCCACCTGATAGTTTACTCCGCCGCGCGTTTTTCGCGAAGGGCGGCGTACTGCTCTTTGCGCAGCTTCTTGACCGTGAGCAGCGGGCGCGAGAATTCGAGCTCGATCGTCTTGACCGAGCCGCCCGCCCCTTCGATCTTCTGCTGGGCGCTCTTCGAGAAGCGGTGCGCCTCGACGTTCAGCGCCACCGACAGCTCGCCACGCCCCAACACCACGACCGGCTCGCTGGCTTTCTTGATCAGGCCCTTCTCGGCCATCTCCGCCGGGGTCACCGTGTCGCCCGCGCCGAACGCGTCGGCCAGCGCTTCCACGTTGACTTCCTGGTATTCGATCCGGAAGATGTTGGTGAAACCGCGCTTGAACGGCAGACGGCGCACCAGGGGAAGCTGGCCGCCTTCGAAGTAGGCGCCCTTCCCGCCGCCGCTGCGCGCGCCCTGGCCCTTGGTGCCGCGACCGGCAGTTTTACCCTGGCCGGCGCTGATACCGCGACCAACGCGCTTGCGATTCTTCTTTGCCCCTGGATCGGGACGCAAGTCGTGTAACTTCATGCTTCGATTTCCTCCACCTTCACCAGGTGGCTGATCTTGTTAATCATACCACGTACCGGCGGGGTATCGTCGTGAATCACGCTGGCATGCATGCGCCGCAGGCCCAGCGCCCGGACGGTCGCCTTCTGGCTCTTTTCGTAGCCGATCGGACTTTTGACCAGGGTCACGCGCACCTGCTTACTCATCGCTCTTCCTCCCGCGCTTCCAGAACGGCTGGAGCTGCTGCGGATCCTTGCCGCGCATGGCTGCCAGCTCGGCGGGATCGACCAGCTCGGCCAGCGCGTCGATGGTGGCATGGGCCACGTTCAGGATGTTGGCGCTGCCCTGGCTCTTGCTCAGAATGTCGCGCACGCCCGCCGCTTCGAGCACGGCGCGCACGCCACCACCGGCGATCACGCCGGTGCCGGGCGACGCCGGCTTGAGCATCACGACCGCGCCGCCATGCTTGGCGGTGATCATGTGCGGGATCGTCGTATCGGACAGCGAGACGCGCGTCATGTTGCGGCGAGCGCGCTCGGAAGCCTTGCGGATCGAGTCCGGCACGCCGCGCGCCTTGCCCACGCCGATGCCGACCTGCCCCTTGTTGTCACCCACGACGACGACGGCGCGGAAGGCGAAGCGACGTCCACCCTTGACCACTTTGGCGACGCGGGTGATATCAATTACACGCTCATCAAGTTCTTCGCGGTCTTCATCGCGCCGCGGTTCTCGTCTTCCCATTTTCCTCTCCAATGTCCAGCCATCGCGGCCAGGCGGCGCACCTGCGCCCGCCCGGCCCACTCTGTTTGGGAAATTGACCTAAAATTCCAGTCCGGCTTCACGCGCGCCATCGGCTAGCGCCTTGACGCGGCCATGATACTTGTAGCCGCCGCGGTCGAAGACGACCTGCTTCACCCCGGCAGCCTGCGCGCGCTTGGCGACCAGCTCGCCCACCAACTTGGCGGCTTCGGTCTTGGGTTTGCCTTCGACCTGCCCGCGCAGCTCACGGTCGATGGTCGAAGCCGACGCCAGCGTGTGGCCCGCCACATCATCGATCACCTGGGCGTAGATCTGCCCCAGGCTGCGAAACACGTTCAGACGAGGCCGTTCCGGCGTGCCCGAGATTGTGGCACGCACCCGGCGATGCCGGCGAATGCGTGCTTTACGTCCTTTTTCGCTCATTGACTTCGCTCTCTAGCCCCTACAGCCTAACCGACCTTACCAGCCTTACCAGCCTTACGACGGACGTGCTCGCCTTCATACCGCACACCCTTCCCCTTGTAAGGTTCCGGTGGCCGCAGCTTACGAATGTTGGCCGCCAGCTCGCCAACCACCTGTTTATCGATCCCGCGGATCCGGATCAGGTGACCACGGTCCTCGACGACGAACTCCACATTGTCCGGCGGCTCGACAGGCACGGGGTGCGAATACCCGACGTGCATGACCAGCGTCTGGCCTTCCATCTCGGCACGGTAGCCCACGCCTTCGATGGTCAACACGCGCTCGAACCCGTCGCTGACGCCCGTCACCATGTTGGCGATCAGGGCGCGCGTCATCCCGTGCAGAGCGCGGTGATGGCGCTGGTCGGTCGGGCGGGTCACGACGATCTGGCCGTCTTCCTGCTTGATCATCATATCGACCGGAAACTTGTGGAACAGCTCGCCTTTAGGGCCCTTGACGGTCACCGCAGTGCCGTCGATTGTGACCTGAACCTTGTCCGGGATAGGAATCGGTTGTTTACCAATTCTCGACACGGTTCCATCCTCCCTTTGTCTGTATTCCCATACGGTTACCAGGGACGCGGATGGGCCTGGGGCGCATCGTAGACACTCTGGGCGAAGATCGCGTTGCTTGGAATTCCTCGCCCAGATCCTCTACTGGCACCCGTCCGACCTCTCCGGCGTAACCTCGGCACCCCGCCCCGGCCTAATAGACGGTGCAGAGTACCTCGCCACCCACGCCCTGGCGGCGCGCCTGCTGGCCCGTCATGATGCCGTCCGGCGTGGTCAGGATGGAGATGCCCATCCCACTCATCACCCACGGGATTTCACTGCGGCCAACATACACCCGGCGCCCGGGCTTGCTCACACGCTCGATTTTGCTGATGACCGGGCGGCGCTCGCGGCGCTTGCCCCAGTACTTCAGCTTGACAACGATCATGCGCACCGGGACGTCATCCGTCAGCGAGACATCCTCGACGTACCCTTCCTGCTTGAGGATTTGCGCGATCGCCAGTTTGATCTTCGAATGCGGGATGGCGACGGTCGTGTGACCGGCCATGAGCGCATTGCGAATGCGAGTCAACATATCAGCAATAGGATCACTTTGCATGGTTTTTGCCCCTAGCGGACTACCAGCTCGATTTCACTACGCCGGGGATCTGCCCTTCGAGGGCCAGTTCCCGGAAGTGAATACGGCATAACCCGAACCGACGGATATACCCCCGCGGGCGTCCACAGACCTTACCCGAATTGGGGTCAACATACTGGCAGCGATTCCGCACGCGAACCTTATATTTGCGCTTGTGCTCGCGTGCCACCATTGACTTCTTGGCCATAGGGTACTACCTTCCCTTGATACTCATTCAGCCCAACGTACACATCACTGCTGGCGGAACGGCATGCCCAACAGGCGGAGCAGGCGGCGTCCCTCTTCGTCGGTGCTGGCGGTGGTCACGATGGTGATCTCCAGCCCGCGCACCTTGTCGATTTTGTCGTACTCGATTTCAGGGAAGAGCAGTTGCTCGCGCAGGCCCAACGTATAGTTGCCGCGCCCGTCGAATGAGTCCGGGCTCAGGCCGCTGAAGTCACGCGTGCGCGGCAGCGCCACGTTCATCAGGCGGTCGAGCAAGGCCCACATCCGCTCGCCGCGCAGGTCGACCTTCACGCCAATCGCGCGGCCCTCGCGCAGCTTGAAGCTGGCGATGCTGTGGCGCGCCTTGGTGATCACGGGCTGCTGGCCGGTGATCTGACGCAGGTCTTCGACCGCGGCGTCGAGCGCCTTGGCGTTGTCCAGCGCCTCGCCCACGCCGATATTCAGCGTGACTTTCGTGATGCGCGGAACCTGCATCGGGCTTTTGTAGTTGAACTCTTCCATCAACGCCGGAACGACTTCCTGGCGGTAACGCTCCAGCACACGATTTTGTGCCATTGATCTTTACCTCGCTCGTGAAGACGGCTCAGTCGATGTCTTTGCCGCACTTACGGCACACGCGCAGCTTCGTGCCATCTTCCTCATACCGGAAACCGACCCGGGTGGGCTTATCGCACTGCGGGCAGACCAGCATCACGTTCGACGCATGAATCGGCGCCTCGAACTCGATGATGCCGGGCTGGACCTGCTGGCGGCCTGCCTGCACCGGGCGCTGGTGCTTGCGGGCGATGTTCACCCGTTCGACCACCACGCGGTTGACTTTGGGCATCACCCGCAGAACATCACCGCGCACGCCCCTATCCTTACCGGCGATCACTTCGACCGTGTCGCCCCGTTTGATCCGTTGCATTCTTGCCTCACTCCAATCTCAAGCCGACTCGTCAAGCGCTACAGCGTTTCGGGAGCCAGCGAGACGATTTTCATGAACCCTTTTTCACGCAGTTCACGGGCGACCGGCCCAAAGATACGGGTCCCGCGTGGATCCCTCGTCTCACCCTGCAAAATCACCGCAGCATTGTCGTCGAACTTGATATACGAACCATCGCTGCGGCGATATTCTTTGGCCGTGCGAACCACCACCGCGCGCACGATCTCGCTCTTTTTCACCGAACCTTGCGGTGCAGCGGACTTGACCGTCGCAATGACGACGTCGCCCACGGTTGCCGTTTTCCGCTTGGAGCCACCCATAATCCGGATCACCAGCACTTCACGGGCGCCCGTGTTGTCGGCCACTTTCAGTCGCGATTCATTCTGGATCATCTTACGTTCGCCTCATTCATGGCCTCAGCCGGCTATGCCTCTTCGTGCTCCGGCGTCTCCAACACTTCTTCGACCACCCAACGCTTCGTTTTGCTGATCGGGCGGCTCTCGACGATCTTGACCAGGGCACCCACCGGGATGGCGTTCGTTTCATCGTGCGCCATGTACTTCTTGGTCGTCCTGATCACCTTCTTGTACAGACGATGGCGCTTGGTGCTCTCGACCCCCACCACCACCGTCTTGTCCATCGAATTACGCAACACGCGGCCCACAAGCCGCCGGCGATTATTCGGCATCTGCTTCCTCCTGGACAAGCTCCGTAGCCAGTTCACGCTCGCGCTGCACCGTCAACAACCGGGCAATGTGCTTCTTGAGCTGGCGAATGCGCGTATAATCTTCTAACTGGCCGGACTCCCATTGGAAGCGGAGATTGAACATCTCTTCTTTGGCGTCATTGATCGCCCCGACGATTTCGGCATCGGTCATCCGGCGAATCTCCGCCGCTTTCTTGATAGCCATTTAGACGACCTCCTCACCCGAGATGGGATCGGTGCGCTTGATGAACTTCGCCGAGATCGGGAGCTTGAACGCGGCCAGGCGCAGCGCTTCGCGCGCGGTTTCCTCATCGACTCCGGCCATTTCGAACAACACCAGACCTGGCCGGACAACCGCCACGTAGTGGTCGACCGACCCCTTACCCTTACCCATACGGCTTTCCGCCGAACGCTTGGTCACGGGCTTGTCAGGGAAGACGCGGATCCACACGCGGCCACGACGCTTGATATAGCGCATGATAGCGCGGCGCGACGCCTCAATCTGGCGGCTGGTGATCCAGGCCGGTTCCGTGGCCTGCAACCCGAACTCGCCAAACTGAACGGTGTTGCCGCGGCTGGCCTTGCCTCGCATCCGGCCTCGGAACTGCTTGCGGTATTTCACCCGCTTTGGCATCAACATGGTCGTTCACTCCTGGTAAGTCAGAACCCCGCCGCCCACTGGCAGCCAGCCGGGCAGCCCTGCGCACACTGCCGCCCACGGCGACCGCCTGCGCGAGAAGGCTCTGCTTATTGACTCACATAGACATCGGTGGGCTCGGGCTGGCGAATTTCTTCGCTCAGGACCTCGCCCTTATAAATCCAGACCTTCACGCCAATCCGCCCGAACGTCGTCAGCGCCTCGGCGGTCCCGTAGTCGATGAACGACCGCAAGGTGTTGCGCGGCACCTGGCCTTCCATCTGCCATTCGCGGCGGGCCATTTCGGCCCCGGCCAGACGCCCGCTCACCTGAATCTTGATCCCTTCGGCGCCCTGGCGCATGGCCTGGCCGATGGCGCGCTTCATGGCGCGGCTGTGGCCGATGCGGCGTTCGAGCTGGCCGGCGATGTTCAGGGCCACCAGCCGGGCGTTCAGATCGGGCTTCTCGATTTCCTCGACTTCGACCTTCACCTTCTTGCCGGTGATCTTCTCCAGGCCCTGGCGCAGTTTCTTGACGCTCTCGCCCTTGCGCCCGATCACGATGCCGGGCTTGGCAGTGTACAGCGACACCTGCACCTGGTTGGGATAGCGCTCGATCTCAACGCCGGCGATCCCGGCCCGTTCGGCCTCTTTCTCGACGTACTGGCGAATCCGGAAGTCCTCTTGCAGCAACTCGCGATAGCGGTCTCCCTCAGCGAACCACCGCGCGGACCAATCGCGATTGATCTTGAGCCGGAAACCGACTGGGTGAATCTTGCGACCCATTAAATGTACTCCTCTTCACGCTCAGCCAACACGACAGTGAGATGGGTCGACCGCTTCACGCGCGGTTTGTAGCGCCCGCGCGCCCCAGCCTTGACCCGCTTCATGCTCGGGCCTTCGTTGGCATACAGCTCGGTGATATACAAATCCCGGCGGTTCATCTCAAAGTTCATCTCGCCATTGGCGATGGCCGACTCGATCAACTTGCGCAGCAGCCCAGCCCCTTTGTGAGGCATGAACTGCAGCATCACCAGCGCCTGGTCCGCATCCATACCACGAACCTGGTCGCACACCAGACGCATCTTCTGCGCCGAGATCGGCAGGTGGCGGGCAGTAGCACGTACATCCATAGCGTTGATTCCTTATCCCCGTCCTGGCCTATTTCTTCTTTTTCTTCTCGGCAAGGTGGCCCCGATAGGTACGCGTCGGCGCGAATTCACCGAGCTTGTGCCCCACCATGTTCTCCGTGATGTAGATCGGCACATGGCGACGGCCATCGTGTACGGCAATCGTGAAGCCCACCATTTGCGGGAAGATGGTCGACGCCCGGCTCCACGTCCGGATCACCTTCTTGTCCCCGCGCTCACGCATCGTCTCGACTTTGCGGAGCAGCTTCGGCTCGATAAACGGCCCTTTTTTCAGCGAACGCGACATCTTAGCCTCCGATTAACACTACCGACGCTTACCACGACGCCGCACGATATACTGGTCGGTGCGCTTGTTGCGCCGGGTCTTCAGACCCATCGCAGGCTTGCCCCAAGGGGTCTTGGGACCAGGCATACCGATGGGCGAACGCCCTTCACCACCGCCATGCGGGTGGCTCTTGGGGTCCATCGCCGAACCGCGCACGGTCGGGCGCCAGCCCAGCCAGCGCCTGCGGCCCGCCTTACCGAGCTTGATGTTGCCGTGATCGGTGTTGCCGACCTGGCCGATGGTCGCCATGCAGTTCTCGTGCACGCGGCGCACCTCGCCACTCGGCAGGCGAAGCTGGGCATAGGTCCCCTCTTTGGCGAGCAACTGCGCCGATGTCCCGGCGGCGCGCGCCAACTGCCCACCCCGCCCCGGCTGCAGCTCGACGTTGTGCACCAGCGAGCCGACCGGGATCGACCGGATCGGGAGCGTGTTGCCGACGCGGACATCGGCATCGACGCCGCTCATCACGCGGTCGCCCACGCGCAGGCCCAGCGGCGCGATGATGTACCGGCGCTCGCCGTCGGCATACAACAGCAGGGCGATGCGCGCCGAGCGGTTGGGATCGTACTCAATCGATTCGACCTTGGCCGGGATGTTGAGCTTGTCCCGCCGGAAGTCGATCAGGCGATAACGGCGCTTGTGACCGCCGCCACGATGGCGGACCGTGATGCGGCCCGTGTTGTTGCGACCACCGCGCCGGCGCTTCTGCGTCAGGAGCGAACGGGTCGGCTTCGAGCGTGTGATTTCCTCGAAGGTGCTGCCCGTCATGTCCCGGCGACCGGGCGATGTTGGCTTGTACTTCTTGACTGGCATTGTCTGACCTCAAACTCTTGTGTGCCCGGCGATCATTAGCCCCGTGAGGTGCGGATATCTGAGCGCCGGCACTCAACCACTAGGCGTTGAACAGGCTGATACTCTGGCCCTGGGGAACCGTAACCACGGCTTTCTTCCAGGCCCGCTGGCGAACGTAAAACGTGCGACCGCGACGCCCGCGCTTGAGGGGCATCACCATCGTGTTGACTTTGACCACGTCCACATCGAAGATGCGCTCGACGGCGTCTTTGATCTGGATCTTGTTGGCGCGCATGTCGACCTCGAAGACGTATTGATTCGCCTCGCTGGACATAATGTTCGACTTCTCGGTGATCACCGGGCGCCGGATAATATCGTACAGGTGCAGTCCCTTGGTCACGTCTCAGCTCCTTGTTAGCTCTGTGCCGCCGTGCCCAGGAAGCTCTCGATCACGTCGAGCGCAGCCTGCGGAATGACCACCCGGTCCGCCGACAGCAGGTCGCGCACATTCAGGTACGAAGCCCGCAGCACGCGCGCATTCCCCAGGTTGCGAATGCTCCGCTCGACGGCGTCGTCGCGCTCGGCCATCAGGACCAGCGTCTTCTGGTCGCCCGTCAGGTTGCTCAGAATGGCGCGCATGGCGGATGTCTTGGGGGTGTCGAGCTTCAGCTCGTCCACCACCACGATCTGGTCGTCCTGGGCCAGCGCCGACAACACGCTGCGCAGGGCCTGGCGGCGCATCTTGCGCGGCATCTTCTTGCTGTAATCGCGGGGCCTGGGACCGTGAGCCACACCGCCACCCACGAAGATCGGGGCCGAACGCGCGCCGTGACGGGCGCGGCCCGTGCCCTTCTGGCGATACCACTTGGCTTTGGTCAGGTCGACTTCCCCACGCGACTTCGTCTTGTGAGTGCCCAACCGCGCGTTAGCCATCTGGCGAACATAGGCCTGGTGGATCAGGCCCGTGTTGACCTCAACCTCGAAAATCGCGGGCGAAAGCTCGATCGTGCCAACCTGGTCACCGGCCATATTACGAACTGGTACTTGCATGATTCCTGACTCCTCTGGTGCGGATGGCGCCGCTGCTACGTGTTCTTGCGCGAGGGCTTGACCAACAGAATGCCCCCCCTGGCGCCGGGAACCGATCCGCGAACGGCGAGCAGATTCTTATCCGCATCCACCACGATGACTTCGAGATTCTGAACGGTGACACGCTGTCCACCCATACGACCGCCCATGCGCGTGCCCTTGAATACGCGACCGGGCGTCGACGTCGCCCCGATCGACCCTGGCGCGCGCTCGCGGTCCGACTGGCCGTGCGTCTTGGGCCCGCGGTTAAAACCATGACGCTTCACCGTACCGGCGAAACCACGCCCTTTCGACGTCCCCACGACGTCGACGCGGTCGCCCCGCTCGAAGACGTCAGCCTTCAAGAGCTGCCCTTCTTCCACGTCGAGATCCCGCACGCGGAACTCGCGCAGGTACCGGAGATCGGGCAGGTCGAGAGCGCCGCGTTTCAGGTGCCCCTGGCGCGGCTTGTTCAGCCGTGACGAACCATTGCGCTTGGGCGGCAGTTCCTCGAAGCCAAGCTGAACAGCGGAATACCCGTCATTTTCCTCAGTCCGAACCTGAGTCACATAGCACGGCCCAGCCTGAATGACGGTAACGGGAATTACCTGTCCGTCTTCATCGAAGATTTGGGTCATGCCCACTTTTTTGCCAATAATGCCCTTCATACTGCCTCCAAGGGACTGTGTGGCAGGTGCGTGTTCAACCACGTCGCGCCTCACGCATCATCCCTGCTTCGCTTGAATTTCCGATTGCGTTAGGTACGTAAGCCCCGTCGCCTCTCCAGCAGACACCCGTCAGCGCCGGACGCTGGCCGCGCAATCCTGCCGGAAGCTTGCCTGGCGCCGACTAGATCTTGATCTCGATGTCCACGCCCGCCGGCAGGTTCAACCGCATCAGCGTGTCAATCGTTTTGCTGTCGGGATCCAACACGTCGATCAGGCGCTTGTGTGTTCGGATCTCGAAGTGCTCTTGCGAGTCCTTGTCAATGAACGGCGAACGCCGCACCGTGAACCGTTCAATGCGCGTTGGCAGTGGCACCGGGCCGACCACGCGGGCGCCCGTACGCTCAGCCGTTTCGACGATGCGCTGGGCCGACTGGTCCAACACACGATGATCATACGCCTTGAGCCGGATGCGGATTTTTTGCTTGGCCATATAGTTTCCTCAGACTTCAAAATGCGTTTAGAAGTCGGCTAAGGGGGCCGGCATCACTGCGCGGCCCCCAACAGTCACGTTACTCAAGGATTTCGGTGATGACGCCGGCGCCGACGGTGAGGCCGCCTTCGCGGATGGCGAAGTTGGAGCCGCGCTCGAGCGCCACGGGCGTGATCAATTCGACCTTCAGGTTGACGCTGTCGCCGGGCATGACCATTTCCACGCCTTCGGGCAGTTCGATGGTGCCGGTCACATCCATGGTG